>CAWHDV010000017.1:0-657963 GCA_963828185.1 uncultured Alphaproteobacteria bacterium
GGAAAAATTCTCGCGCAACAAGCCGCACTGCAACATCGGCACGATCGGTCACGTCGACCACGGCAAGACCTCGCTGACCGCCGCGATCACCAAGATCCTGGCGGAGTCGGGCGGAGCCACCTTCACCGCCTACGACCAGATCGACAAGGCGCCGGAAGAGAAGGCGCGCGGCATCACCATTTCGACGGCGCACGTCGAATATGAGACCGCCAAGCGCCACTACGCCCACGTCGACTGCCCCGGCCACGCCGATTATGTGAAGAACATGATCACCGGCGCGGCGCAGATGGACGGCGCGATCCTGGTGGTTTCGGCCGCCGACGGCCCGATGCCGCAGACCCGCGAGCACATCCTGCTCGCCCGCCAGGTCGGCGTTCCCGCTCTGGTGGTGTTCCTGAACAAGGTCGACCTCGTCGACGATCCGGAACTGCTGGAACTGGTCGAAATGGAAGTGCGCGAGCTTCTCTCCAAGTACGACTTCCCCGGCGACGACATTCCGATCACCAAGGGTTCGGCCAAGGTGGCGCTGGACAACGGCGACAAGGCCATCGGCCATGACGCGGTTCTCGCGCTGATGCAGACGGTCGACGACTACATTCCGCAGCCGGAGCGTCCGATCGACCTGCCGTTCCTGATGCCGGTCGAAGACGTGTTCTCGATCTCGGGCCGCGGCACGGTCGTCACCGGCCGCGTCGAGCGCGGCATTGTCAAGGTCGGCGAGGAAGTCGAAGTGGTGGGCCTGCGCCCGACCATCAAGACGACCGTGACCGGCGTGGAAATGTTCCGCAAACTGCTCGACCAGGGCCAGGCGGGCGACAACATCGGCGCGCTGCTGCGCGGCACCAAGCGCGAAGACGTCGAGCGCGGCCAGGTGCTGTCGAAGCCGGGTTCGGTCAAGCCGCACACCAAGTTCAAGGCCGAGGCCTATATTCTGACGAAGGAAGAGGGCGGCCGCCACACGCCGTTCTTCACCAACTATCGTCCGCAGTTCTACTTCCGCACCACCGACGTGACGGGCATCTGCACCCTGCCGGAAGGCACTGAAATGGTGATGCCGGGCGACAACATCTCGATGGATGTGGCGCTGATCGTGCCGATCGCCATGGAAGAAAAGCTGCGCTTCGCCATCCGCGAAGGCGGCCGGACCGTCGGCGCGGGCGTCGTCGCTTCGATCATCGAGTAATAAGGCGGGTTGCGCCGATGCGGAATGACCTTCCGCATCGGTTCTCCAGAGGATGAAATCAATGAACGGCCAGAACATCCGAATCCGCTTGAAAGCGTTCGATCACCGGATTCTCGACACCTCGACGAAGGAAATCGTCTCCACCGCCAAGCGCACGGGCGCCCAGGTGCGTGGTCCGATTCCGTTGCCGACGCGCATCGAGAAGTTCACGGTGAACCGCTCGCCCCACGTGGACAAGAAGTCCCGCGAACAGTTCGAAATCCGCACCCACAAGCGGGTTCTCGATATTGTCGACCCGACCCCCCAGACCGTCGATGCTTTGATGAAGCTCGACCTCGCGGCGGGCGTTGACGTCGAAATCAAGCTCTAAACAAACACTGTCTATTGAGACGTATCCATTACGTCTCGCGGCGCCTCTTCCCGTGTTCTTTCACGAGTGAATGCGCCTCAAGGGAAAGAAACCATGCGCTCAGGCGTCATCGCACAGAAGGTCGGCATGACCCGCGTCTTTTTGGACAGCGGCGAACATGTCCCGGTCACGGTACTGAAACTCGACGGCGTCCAGGTCGTCGCGCATCGCACGATGGAGCAGAATGGCTATACCGCCGTTCAGCTCGGCATCGGCCGCGCGAAGGTCAAGAACGTCTCCAAGGCCGAACGCGGACGCTTCGCCGTCGCCAAGGTCGAGCCCAAGCTGAAGCTCGCGGAATTCCGCGTCGAAGCTGACGATCTGCTGCCGATCGGCGCCGAGATCACCGCCGACCATTTCGTCGTCGGCCAGTATGTCGATGTCTCCGGCGACACGCTCGGCAAGGGCTTCGCCGGTCCGATGAAGCGCTGGAACTTCGGCGGTCTCCGCGCCTCGCACGGCGTCTCGGTTTCGCATCGTTCGCACGGTTCGACCGGCGGACGCCAGGACCCTGGCAAGACCTTCAAGAACAAGAAAATGGCCGGCCACATGGGCACCGCCCGCGTGACCACGCAGAACCTGCGCGTCGTGCAGACCGATGTCGCGCGCGGCCTGGTGCTGGTCGAGGGTTCGGTTCCGGGTTACGCCGGCAACTGGATCTTCATCCGCGACGCCGTCAAGAAGGCTTTGCCCGCCGACGCGCCCAAGCCCGGCAAGTTCCGCATGGCCGACCAGGCTGAAGCGGCTCCTGCTGAAGTTCCCGCCGCGGCTCCCGCCGAAACTCAAGCTCCGGAGGCCTGAGCCGTGAAGATCGACATCACCTCCCTCGACGGCCAGACCAGCGGCTCGCTCGACCTCAACGACGACATCTTTGGCCTGGAGCCGCGCGAGGACCTGATCCATCGCATGGTGCGCTACCAGCTCGCCAAGCGCCGCGCCGGCACTCATGCGGTCAAGAACCGCGCCGACATCGCCCGCACCGGCAAGAAGATGTACAAGCAGAAGGGCACCGGCTCCGCCCGTCACGGCTCGGCCCGCGTGCCGCAGTTCCGCGGCGGCGGTCGCGCCTTCGGTCCGGTCGTGCGCTCGCATGCGCATGACATGCCCAAGAAGGTCCGCGCGCTGGCGCTCAGGCACGCCCTGTCGGCCAAGATGAAGGACGGCGGCGTCATCGTGTGGGATTCGGCCGATGCGGCCGAGCCCAAGACGGCGGCGCTGAAGGCCAACTTCGCCAAGCTCGGCCTGAAGAGCGCGCTGATCATCGACGGCGCCGAAGTGAAGGCGAACTTCGCCCTCGCGGCCCGCAACATTCCGCAGATCGACGTGCTGCCGGTTCAGGGCATCAACGTCTATGACATTCTCCGCCGCGAAAAGCTCGTGCTGACCAAGGCGGCGATCGATGCGCTGGAGGCGCGCTTCAAATGAGCCAAGGGAACACTGACCCGCGCCACTACGACGTCATCGTCGCGCCGGTCATCACCGAAAAGGCGACGATCGCGTCCGAGCAGAACAAGTTCGTGTTCAAGGTCCGCATCGACGCGACCAAGCACCAGATCAAGTCGGCCGTCGAGCGCCTGTTCGACGTCAAGGTCGAGGCGGTCAACACGCTTGTCCGCAAGGGCAAGAAGAAAGTGTTCAAGGGAACGCGCGGCGTGCGTTCCGACATCAAGAGCGCGGTTGTGACCCTGGCCGAAGGCCAGAAGATCGACGTGACCACCGGGCTCTGAGCCGAGATTTAGGGAAACAGGCCGATGGCGCTCAAGACATTCAAGCCGATCACGCCGAGCCTTCGTCAGCTCGTGATCGTCGACCGCAGCGAGCTCTACAAGGGCAAGCCGGTCAAGAAACTGACGGAGGGGCAATCCTCCTCAGGCGGACGCAACAACAATGGCCGCATCACCGTGCGTTTTCGCGGCGGCGGCCACAAGCAGACCTATCGCATCATCGACTTCAAGCGCCGCAAGGAAGGCGTCGCCAAGGTCGAGCGGATCGAATACGATCCCAACCGCACCTCGTTCATCGCCCTCATCCAGTATGAGGACGGCGAGCAGGCCTACATCATCGCGCCGCAGCGCCTTGGCGCTGGCGATTCGGTGGTCGCCGGCCCGCAGGTCGACGTGAAACCGGGCAACGCCATGCCGCTCGCCGCCATTCCGGTCGGCACGATCGTCCACAATGTCGAGTTGAAGATCGGCAAGGGCGGCGCAATCGCCCGCTCCGCCGGCTCCTACGCGCAGATCGTCGGCCGCGACCAGGGCTATGTCATCGTTCGCCTGAATTCGGGTGAACAACGGCTCGTTCACGGCCAGTGCTACGGCACGGTCGGGGCGGTGTCGAACCCCGACCATATGAACACCTCGATCGGCAAGGCCGGCCGCCAGCGTTGGCTCGGCCGCATGCCCCACAATCGCGGCGTCGTCATGAACCCGGTCGACCATCCGCACGGCGGCGGCGAAGGCCGCACCTCGGGTGGCCGCCATCCCGTCACGCCGTGGGGCAAGCCGACCAAGGGCGCCAAAACCCGGTCGAACAAGTCCACCACCAAGTTCATTGTGACATCGCGTCACAAAGCCAAGAAGAAGGGCTGATCTCCATGTCCCGTTCGATCTGGAAGGGTCCGTTCATCGACGGTTACCTGCTCAAGAAGGCGGAAGCGGCTCGCGCCGCGACGCGTTCCGAGGTCATCAAGATCTGGAGCCGCCGCTCCACCATCCTGCCGCAATTCGTCGGCCTCACCTTCGGCGTCTACAACGGCCACAAGCATGTGCCGGTGACGGTGTCCGAAGACATGATCGGTCACAAGTTCGGGGAATTCTCGCCGACGCGGACCTTCCATGGCCACGCGGCTGACAAGAAGGCGAAGAGGGGCTGACATGTCGCAGGAAAAGAATCCCCGCGCGCTCAAGGATAACGAAGCCAAGGCCGTCTGCCGCATGATCCGCGTCAGCCCGCAGAAGCTCAACCTTGTCGCCCAGCTCATTCGCGGCAAGAAGGTCGATCGCGCCCTGGCCGATCTCACCTTCTCGCACAAGCGCATCGCAGTCGACGTCAAGAAGACGCTCGAAAGCGCCATCGCGAACGCCGAGAACAACCACAGCCTCGACGTCGACGATCTCGTCGTCGCCGAAGCCTTCGTCGGCAAGGCTCTCGTCATGAAGCGTTTTCACGCCCGTGCGCGTGGTCGCGCCAGCCGTGTGGAGAAGCCCTTCTCGAACCTGACGATTGTCGTTCGTGAAGTCGAAGCCGCAGCGGCGAAAGCCTGAGGAGAGAACGATGGGACAGAAAGTAAATCCGATCGGTCTTCGTCTGGGCGTGAACCGGACGTGGGACTCGCGCTGGTTCGCCAACAAGGGCGAATACGGCAAGCTGCTGCATGAGGACTTCGCCATCCGCGAGGCCCTGATGAAGGCGCTGAAGCAGGCGGCGGTGTCGCAGATCGTCATCGAACGCCCGCACAAGAAGTGCCGCGTGACCGTTCATTCGGCGCGCCCCGGCGTGGTCATCGGCAAGAAGGGCGCGGACATCGACAAGATCCGCAAGCTCGTCGCCAAGCTGACCGCTTCGGAAGTGGCGATCAACATCGTCGAAGTGCGCAAGCCGGAAATCGACGCGACGCTCGTCGCCGATTCGATCGCCCAGCAGCTGGAGCGCCGCGTGGCGTTCCGCCGCGCCATGAAGCGCGCCGTGCAGTCGGCGATGCGTCTCGGCGCCGAAGGCATCCGCATCAATTGCTCGGGCCGTCTCGGCGGCGCGGAAATCGCCCGCCTGGAATGGTACCGCGAGGGACGCGTGCCGCTGCACACCCTGCGCGCCGATGTCGATTACGGCGTCGCCACCGCGCATACCGCGTACGGCGCCTGCGGCATCAAGGTCTGGATCTTCAAGGGCGAAATCCTCGAGCATGATCCGATGGCCCATGAACGTCGCCAGAACGAAGCCGGCGGCGCCGGCGATCACCATCATGAGCGGCGCGAGCGGCGCGAACGGCGTGAGCCGCGCGAACCGCGCGGCGCAAACTGAACCCTGCTTGAGAGTTTGAAAAATGTTGCAACCCAAGCGCACACAATTCCGCAAGGCCTTCAAGGGCCGCATCAAGGGCGTCGCAAAAGGCGGCTTTGAGCTGTCCTTCGGCCAGTACGGCCTGAAGGCCCTTGAGCCGGAACGCGTCACCGCCCGCCAGATCGAGGCCGCCCGCCGCGCCCTGACCCGTCACATGAAGCGCGCCGGCCGCGTGTGGATCCGCATCTTCCCCGATGTGCCGGTCTCCAAGAAGCCGACCGAAGTGCGCATGGGTAAAGGCAAGGGCGCGCCGGAATTCTGGGCGGCGCGCGTCGCCCCCGGCCGCATCATGTTCGAGATCGACGGCGTTCCCCTGGACATCGCCCGCGAGGCTTTCGAGCTCGCGGCGGCCAAGCTGCCGATCAAGACCCGTTTCATCGAACGTATCGCTGAATAAGAGGAGGACTGGATGAAGAACCAACAGCGCCTGTCCGACTTCAAGGCCATGACGGACGATCAACTCCATGACGAATTGCTCAAGCTGAAGAAGGAGCAGTTCAACCTGCGCTTCCAGCGCGCCACCGGGCAGCTCGAAAACACTTCGCGCGTTCGGGTCGTGCGCCGCGAAGTCGCCCGTGTGAAGACGGTCGTCGCGCAGAAGCGCGCCGCCGGCAAGAAATAAGGCTTTTCTCCTAGAGAAAAACTAGGAGCGAAGGCGACGCCGCGCTGACGCGCGGGAAAATATCAAAAAGGTTCAAACCATGCCAAAGCGCATTCTCCAGGGCGTCGTCGTCAGCGACAAGCAGGAAAAGACCGTGGTGGTGAAGGTGGAGCGCCGCTTCACCCATCCGCTGCTCAAGAAGACCGTTCGCCGCACCAAGAACTATCACGCGCATGATGAAGCGGGTGATTTCAAGGTTGGCGACGTCGTTTCCATCGAGGAAACCAAGCCGATTTCGAAATTGAAGCGCTGGATCGTCCTGAAAAACGAATCCAAAGCTTGATTTTCGGCTTGATTTTCAAATCAAAATGAACGAGGAAGCACGCTTCCTTCAGGCGTAGTCCGAACGGGGTGGTTCCCGGGCGGAAACCGATCTGAGACGAAAGGCTTAAAGCCATGATTCAGATGCAGACCAACCTCGACGTGGCCGACAATTCCGGCGCGCGCCGCGTGATGTGCATCAAGGTGCTTGGCGGCTCCAAGCGCAAATATGCAGGCGTTGGCGATATTATTGTAGTTTCGGTCAAGGAAGCAATTCCGCGCGGCCGTGTCAAAAAAGGCGACGTGATGAAGGCCGTGGTGGTTCGCACCGCCAAGGACATCAAGCGCGCCGACGGTTCGGTGATTCGTTTCGACACCAATGCGGCCGTTCTGATCAACAATCAGAAGGAGCCGGTCGGCACGCGTATCTTCGGCCCGGTTCCGCGCGAGCTTCGCGCCAAGAACCACATGAAGATCATCTCGCTCGCGCCGGAGGTGCTGTAATGGCCGCCAAGATCAAGAAGGGCGACAAGGTCGTCGTGCTCACCGGCCGCGACAAGGGCCGCAAGGGCGAAGTGACCCTGGTCATGCCGAAGGAAGGCAAGGCCCTGGTCGCGGGCGTCAACCTGGTGAAGCGTCACCAGAAGCAGACGCAGACCCAGGAAGGCGGCATCATTTCCAAGGAAGCCGCGATCCAGCTGTCGAACATCGCCATTGCCGATCCCAAGGACGGCAAGCCCACGCGAGTCGGCTTCAAGATTCTCGATGACGGGCGCAAGGTCCGCGTCGCCAAGCGTTCCGGAGATCTGATCGATGGCTAAGGCCGAAACCCCCAAGGGCGGGGCCCCCAAAGCCGGCAAGACCGACAAGGCGCCTGAAAAGATCGCCAAGAAGGTCAAGGGCGGCGAAAGCGTCGCTCACGCCGGCGCCGTGAACCGCGCGCCGGAAGGCTATGCGGCGCGGCTGAAGAAGCACTACGAGGAAGTGGTGCGTCCGCAGCTGATCGAAGAGTTCGGCTACAAGAACCCGCTCGAGGTTCCGGCGATCGAGAAGATCGTGCTGAACATGGGCGTGGGCGACGCCGTGAACGACACCAAGAAGGTGACGGTCGCCGCCGCCGATCTCGCGCTGATCGCCGGCCAGCGGCCGGTCATCACCCGCGCCCGCCAGGCGATCTCGACCTTCAAGGTGCGCGAGAACATGCCGATCGGCGCCAAGGTGACGCTGCGCAAGACGCGCATGTACGAATTCCTGGACCGCCTGGTCACTGTCGCGCTCCCGCGCGTCAGAGATTTTCGCGGCCTGAATCCGAAATCGTTTGACGGCCGTGGCAACTTCGCCATGGGCATCAAGGAGCACCTGGTGTTCCCGGAAATCGATTACGACAAGGTTGACACGGTTCTTGGCATGGACGTCATCGTCTGCACCACGGCCAAGACCGACGACGAGGCTCGCGCTTTGCTGCGCGCGTTCAACTTCCCGTTCCGGCAGTGAGGCCGCAAGGCTTCAAACGCGGAGACCAGAGGTAACCATGGCAAAGAAAAGTGCTATCGAGAACAACAAGCGGCGCGCCAAGCTCGCCGTGCAGAAGGGCGCCAAGCGCGCCCGCCTGCGCGCGATCGCCAAGGATCGCACGCTGACCGTCGAGGAACGCTTCGAGGCGACCCTCAAGCTTGCTGAAGTGCCGCGCAACTCCTGCATCAATCGCGTGCGGAACCGCTGCGAAGTGACGGGCCGTCCGCGCGCCTACAACCGCAAGCTGAAAATGTCGCGTATCGCTCTGCGTGAACTGGGCTCCAGGGGATTGATCCCCGGCCTCGTCAAGTCGAGCTGGTAAGGAGAGGCCTCATGGCGATCAACGATCCTTTGGGCGATCTGCTCACCCGTATCCGCAACGCGCAGATGCGTCGCAAGAATTCGGTTTCGACTCCCGGCTCGCGCCTGCGCGCCCACGTCCTCGACGTGCTCAAGGACGAAGGCTACATCCGCGGCTACAGCGTCACGGAATATGGCAACGGCCGCACGGACTTCGAAATCGAATTGAAATATTTCGACGGCCAGCCGGTGATCCGCGAGATCGCCCGCGTGTCGAAACCCGGCCGTCGCGTCTATGCCGCGGTGGACGCAATTCCGCGCGTCGCCAACGGCCTGGGCATCGCGATCATCTCGACGCCGAAGGGTGTGCTGGCTGATCATGCCGCTCGCGAAGCCAATGTCGGCGGCGAAGTGCTCGCCAAGGTCTTCTGACCTGAGACAATAGAGGAGTTATCCATGTCTCGTATCGGTAAGAGGCCCGTGGTCGTGCCGGCCGGCGTCACCGCCAAGGTCGATGGCCAGAAGGTGTCCGTCAAGGGCGCCAAGGGCGAACTGTTCTTCGTCGTCCCCGACGACGTTTCCGTCGTCATGAACGACAATGGGATCAAGGTCGATCCGCGTCACGAAACCAAGCGCGCCCGCGCGCTCTGGGGCACGTCGCGGGCGCAGATCAACAATCTGGTGATCGGCGTGACCGCGGGCTTCGAAAAGAAGCTCGAGATCACCGGCGTGGGCTACAAGGCTGCGGTTGCGGGCAAGAACCTGCAATTGTCGCTCGGCTACTCGCACGACGTCAACTATCCGATCCCGGCCGGCATCGCCATCGTGACGCCCAAGCCGACGGAAATCACCATTTCCGGCATCGACAAGCGCCAGGTCGGCCAGGTGGCCGCCGAGATCCGCGACTATCGCGGTCCCGAGCCCTACAAGGGCAAGGGCGTCAAATATGCCGGCGAATTCATCTTCCGCAAGGAAGGCAAGAAGAAGTAAGGGAACGGCGTCATGGCCAAGGATCAATCCACCGACCGCCGCAAGGCGCGCGTTCGCCGCAGCATCCGCGCCCGCGCCTATGGCAAGCCGCGTCTGTCCGTGTTTCGCTCGTCGAAGCAGATTTACGCGCAGATCATCGACGACGAGAACGGCCGCACGCTCGCTTCCGCCTCGTCGCTGGAAAAGGACAAGCGCGAAGGTCTCAAGACCGGCGCGAACATCGAGGCGGCCAAGGAAATCGGCAAGCTGATCGCCGAACGCGCGGTCGCCGCCGGCGTCAAGGAAGTCGTGTTCGATCGCGGCGCCTACATGTATCACGGCCGGGTCAAGGCCCTGGCCGACGGCGCCCGCGAGGGCGGCCTGCAATTCTAATCGTCGGGCAAAAGTCCGGCGAGAGCGCTTGAAGGCTTGATCCCGGAACATGCGGACGCGTGTTCCGGGCGATGGCTTTGAGGTTTTTGGAGCGAGCGGGCGCCGAACGGGGCGTCCCGCGCAAGTGACGGAAAAACAGATGGCTCGTGAAGAAGGCGGCCGCGGCCGCGATCGCAAGGAAGAAGAGCGCGACAGCGAATTCGTGGATCGTCTGGTCCACATCAATCGCGTCGCAAAAGTGGTGAAGGGCGGCCGTCGTTTCGGTTTCGCCGCCCTCGTCGTCGTCGGCGACCAGAAGGGTCGCGTTGGTTTCGGTCATGGCAAGGCGCGCGAAGTGCCGGAAGCCATCCGCAAGGCGACTGAATTCCGCCAAGCGCTCGCTGATCCGCGTGCCGCTGCGCGACGGCCGCACCCTGCATCATGACGTGAACGGCCGCCACGGCGCCGGCCGCGTCATTCTCCGCGCGGCGCCCGCGGGCACCGGCATCATCGCCGGCGGCCCGATGCGCGCCGTGTTCGAAACGCTCGGCGTGCACGACGTTGTCGCCAAGTCGCAGGGCTCGTCCAACCCCTACAACATGGTCCGCGCGACGTTCGACGCGCTCAGGGCCGAAGATTCCCCGCGCTCCGTCGCGGCTCGCCGCTCGCTGAAGGTTTCGGTGTTGCAGGCGCGTCGTCCCGGCGGCGACTCCGAATTGACCGAAAGCTGAGGGAGGGCGACATGACCAAAGCAAAGCAAGTCACCGTGCGCCAGACCGGCAGCGCCATCGGCCGTCCGGCCGACCAGCGCCAGACCCTCGTCGGGCTCAAGCTCAACAAGATCGGCCGTACGGCGGTGCTGGAAGACACCCCCGCCGTGCGCGGCATGATCGCCAAAGTCGCGCACCTCGTGTGCGTCGTCGAAGCCAATTGAGGATCAAAAGACCATGAAACTCAACGGCATTTCCGACAATCCCGGCTCCTCCAAGGAGCGCATGCGCGTCGGCCGCGGCATCGGTTCCGGCAAGGGCAAGACCGGCGGGCGCGGCGTCAAGGGTCAGAAGGCGCGCACCGGCGTCGCGATCAAGGGTTTCGAAGGCGGCCAGATGCCTCTGCATCGCCGTCTGCCCAAGCGCGGCTTCTGGAACCCCTTCTCCACCGACTACAACGAAGTCAATCTCGGCCGCATCCAGCAGGCGGTCGAGGCGGGCAAGCTCGACGCCTCGGCGCCTGTCACGCTCGAAAGCCTGATCGCAGCCGGCGTGGTCTCCAAGCCGCGCGACGGCGTGAAGATCCTGGGGCAGGGCGAGCTTTCGGCCAAGCTGACCTTCGAGGTCGCCGCCGCCTCCAAGTCGGCGGTCGCGGCGATCGAAAAGGCCGGCGGCGCGGTCACGCTGCTCGCGGCCGTGGCGGAAGCGGCGGAAGCTTGATGTCCTGCGCCTGAAACTTTTTGCGGCGAACGCGCCAAAGGGGCGTGATTTTGCCGTGACGAAAGATTAACACGGGGCGGCGGACAGACAGTCTCCGCCCCGTTTTCTTGACCTCATGCACAGCGCGCGGAAACTGCGCGCCGCCCGGAGCGAATTCCATGGCATCGGCAGCTGAACAGCTTGCGGCTAACCTCAATTTCTCGGCCTTCGGCAAGGCCGAAGAGCTGAAGAAGCGGATCTGGTTCACCCTCGGGGCGCTGGTCGTCTATCGGCTCGGCACTTACATTCCGCTGCCGGGCATCGATCCCGCCGCCTTCGCGGCCAATTTCCAGGGCAAGCAGCAGGGCGTGCTGGAGCTGTTCAACATGTTCGCCGGCGGCGCGGTTCAGCGCATGGCGATCTTCGCGCTCAACATCATGCCCTACATCTCCGCCTCGATCATCGTGCAGCTGATGCAGTCGGTGATTCCCTCGCTGGAATCGCTGAAGAAGGAAGGCGAGCAGGGCCGCAAGGTCATCAACCAGTACACCCGCTACCTGACGGTGGTGATCTCCGCCTTCCAGGCCTATGGCATCTCGAAGGGGCTCGAGGGCCAGGCCAATGTCGTGCAGAATCCGGGCTGGTTCTTCGAACTCTCGACCGTGCTGACCCTGATGGGGGGCACCTTGTTCCTGATGTGGCTCGGCGAGCAGATTACGTCACGCGGCATTGGCAACGGCTCGTCGCTGATCATTTTCGCCGGCATTGTCGCCGCCTTTCCGTCGGCCATCGCCAACACGCTGGAACTGTCGCGCCAGGGCGCGATTTCGCCGCTCGTGCTGCTCGCGCTGATCGTCATGTCCTTCGGCGTCATCGCCTTCATCGTCTTCATGGAGCGGGCGCAGCGCCGGCTTCTGATTACCTATCCAAAACGACAGCAGGGCAACAAGGTCTATGAGGGGCAGACATCGTTCCTGCCGCTGAAACTCAACACGTCAGGCGTCATTCCGCCGATCTTCGCCTCGTCGCTGCTGCTGCTGCCGACGACCATCGCCAATTTCTCGGCCAATGGCGGCACGGGCGGCGTGCTCGGCTTCCTCGCCACCTATCTCGGCCACGGCCGCCCGGCGTACATGATTCTCTATATCGCGCTGATCGTGTTCTTCGCCTTCTTCTACACGGCGATCGTGTTCGATCCGGTCGAGACGGCGGACAATCTGAAGAAGCACGGCGGCTTCATTCCCGGCATCAGGCCGGGCGAGCGCACCGCGCAATTCATCGATTACGTGCTGACCCGCATCACGGTTTTGGGCGCGGCCTATCTCGCCGTGATCTGCCTCCTACCCGAAATGCTCATTTCGAATTTCCATCTTCCGTTCTATTTCGGCGGTACGTCGCTTTTGATCGTGGTGAGCGTGACAATGGACACCGTCGCGCAGATCCATGGTCATTTGCAGGCGCAGCAATATGAAGGTCTGGTCAAAAAGGCCAAACTCAGGGGGAAGAAAAAATGAGGCTGATTCTGCTCGGACCGCCCGGCGCCGGCAAAGGCACCCAATCGGCGCGCCTTGAACAGAAATATGGCATTCCGCAATTGTCCACCGGCGACATGCTGCGCGCGGCGGTCAAGGCGGGCACGCCCGTCGGCCTGCAGGCCAAGGCGGTGATGGACGCCGGCGGCCTCGTCTCCGACGAGATCGTCGTCGGCATCATCGAAGCCCGCATCGATGAGGCGGATTGCGCCAAGGGGTTCATCCTCGACGGTTTTCCGCGCACCGTGGCCCAGGCCAAGGCGCTGGACGACATGCTCGGGCGCCATCACAAGGAGCTCGACGCGGTGATCGAACTGGTCGTCGACGAGACCGCCTTGCTCGCCCGAATCGAGAACCGCGCCTGCGAGACCATCGCGGCGGGGGGCGCTGTGCGCGCCGACGACAATCCGGCCGCGTTTCACAAGCGCCTGATCGCCTATCGCGAACTGACCGCGCCGGTCTCCGATTATTATCGCGAGGTCGGCGAGTTGCGCACGGTCGACGGCATGCTGCCGGTCGATGAAGTCACGCTGGCGCTGGACAAGGTGCTGGCGGATTGAATTTATCGTGATTTCGGCGCCCGGCGGTTGACGCCGGGCGTTGCTCCCTATAAGGGAACCCATTCGCGATGCGCTCTTGCTTGCAAAAGCAGGGGCGTTGTTTTTCTTTGCGGTCGTTGCGGATCCCCAGGATCTGCATCGGCTTCGCAAGCCCGCAGGGGCCGGTCTCCACCGGACGCGGGTCAACCCAGGGCCGCCGCAGGCAGAGAAACTGCCTGAAGGCCCGCATATGGAGATGAAGATGGCTCGTATAGCCGGCGTCAATATTCCGACCAACAAGCGCGTGGTCATTGCCTTGCAGTACATCCACGGTATCGGCGCGAAAAAGGCCGAAGAAATCTGCGAAAAGGTGTCGATCCCGGCCGAGCGCCGCGTGAGCCAGCTCACCGACGCGGAAGTGCTGCAGATCCGCGAAACCATCGACCGCGACTACATGGTCGAAGGCGACCTGCGCCGTGAAGTGGCGATGAACATCAAGCGCCTGATGGACCTCGGCTGCTATCGCGGCCTGCGCCATCGTCGTGGTCTGCCGGTTCGCGGCCAGCGCACCCATACCAACGCCCGCACACGCAAGGGCAAGGCCAAGCCGATCGCCGGCAAGAAAAAGTAAAAGCCTGGCCCAAATGGGCTGGGCCGGGCTGCAAATGGCGTTTTCCTGCGCTCCGATGCTCACGTACTAAAGTACGCTCCGCTTCGGTGCTCGAAAAACACCATTTTCGTCGCAGCCTGGCCCATTTGAACTCAGACTTTTCGTTGCGTCTTGAAGGCGCGAGTTCATTGGGCAAGCGCCCACCACCCCAGCGCCTGGAGCTACGGGCGCGTTAGAAGGATTGAAAAATGGCCAAGGAAAACACCCGCGTTCGCCGCAGGGAGCGCAAGAACATCGCTTCGGGCGTGGCCCACGTCTATTCCTCGTTCAACAACACGATGATCACCATTGCCGACGCGCAGGGCAACACCATCTCCTGGTCGTCGGCCGGCACGATGGGCTTCAAGGGCTCGCGCAAATCGACCCCTTACGCCGCGCAAATGGCGGCTGAGGACGCGGCCCGCAAGGCGTCCGAACACGGCATGCGCACGGTGGAAGTCGAAGTCTCCGGTCCCGGGTCGGGCCGCGAATCGGCTTTGCGCGCGCTGCAGGCGGCGGGCTTCACCGTCACCTCGATCCGCGACGTGACGCCGATCCCGCACAATGGCTGCCGCCCGCGCAAGCGTCGCCGCGTCTGAGGCACGTTTGAAATGCCGCGCGGGCTTCCGACGGGAAGGCCGCGCGTTTTCCTGTTAAGCGGCGCCGCAGCCAGGGTCGACGGACCGATATGCCCGGCGTCGAAGGAAGAGGTAGAAAAAAATGATTCAGAAAAACTGGCAGGAACTGATCAAGCCGAACAAGCTGCATGTGCAGCCGGGCGAAGATCCCAAGCGCGTCGCCACCGTCGTCGCCGAGCCGCTCGAGCGCGGCTTCGGCCTGACGCTCGGCAACGCCCTGCGCAGAATCCTGCTTTCCTCGCTGCAAGGCGCGGCCATCACCTCCGTCCACATCGACGGCGTGCTGCACGAATTCTCGTCCATCCCCGGCGTGCGCGAGGATGTGACCGACATCGTCCTCAACATCAAGGACGTGGCCATCAAGATGCATGGCGACGGCCCCAAGCGCATGACGCTGAAGAAGCAGGGTCCGGGCGTGGTCTATGCCGGCGATATCGGCGTGACCGGCGACATCGCCGTGCTGAACCCGACGCTGCCGCTCTGCACGCTCGACGACGGCGCGGAAATCCGCATGGAATTCACCGTCAACACCGGCAAGGGCTATGTCCCCGCCGACCGCAACCGCGCCGAGGACGCGCCGATCGGCCTGATCCCCGTCGAATTCGATCTATTCGCCGGTCAAGAAGGTGTCGTACAAGATCGAGCCGACACGCGAGGGCCAGGTGCTCGACTATGACAAGCTCACCTTGCAGCTCGAGACCAACGGCTCGCTGTCGCCCGAGGACGCCGTGGCTTTCGCCGCGCGCATCCTGCAGGACCAGCTGAACGTGTTCGTCAACTTCGAGGAGCCCAAGCGCGAGGAAGCCTCGCCGGCGATCCCCGAGCTGGCCTTCAACCCGGCGCTGCTCAAGAAGGTCGACGAACTCGAGCTGTCGGTGCGTTCAGCCAACTGCCTGAAGAACGACAACATCGTCTATATCGGCGACCTGATCCAGAAGACCGAGGCGGAAATGCTCCGCACCCCGAACTTCGGCCGCAAGTCGCTGAACGAAATCAAGGAAGTGCTGGCGCAGATGGGCCTGCATCTCGGCATGGAAGTCACCGGCTGGCCGCCGGAAAACATCGACGAACTGGCGAAGCGGTTCGAAGAGCATTATTGAGAGTCTTTCTGCCCCCTTCGGGGATGGCGGGAAGGTTCCTCGCATAAGCTCGGCGTCGCGTTCGCTCCTGATCAGGCCCCGTGGGCCTGATCTCCAGGTTTCCCAGCCGAGCTGAATCGACTGGTTCCCAAGCCCCGAAGGGGCAAAGCACAGAATGGCCGTACCTTGGCACGGCGGCCATAACCAATCAGGAGAGCCACATGTATCACGGTCGTTCCAAGCGTCGTTTCAACCGCACCGCCGAGCATCGCAAGGCGATGTTCGCTAATATGTCGCAGGCGCTCATCAAGCATGAGCAGATCGTCACCACGCTTCCCAAGGCCAAGGATCTGCGACCGGTGGTCGAGAAGCTGATCACGCTCGGCAAGCGCGGCGACCTGCACGCCCGCCGCCAGGCCATCGCCCAGATCAAGGACGTCGTCCTGGTCAAGAAGCTGTTCGATGTGCTGGCGCCTCGCTACAAGGAGCGCAACGGCGGCTATTGCCGCGTGCTCAAGGCCGGCTTCCGCTACGGCGACAACGCCGCCATGGCGGTGATCGAATTCGTCGATCGCGACGTGAACGCCAAGGGTCTGGATTCCGGCCCAATGGCTGAAGCCGCCGAATAAGCGCCGGAATTTTCCGGTTACAAAGGGCGGCCTTCGGGCCGCCCTTTTTCATTTTAGCGGCCGAGCCTATATTGCGTGGAGCCTTCGGGGAGTCGCATGCCGCAAATTCGTCTGACCGGGAAACTCGCGCTGGCCTGTCTCGCTTTTGTCCTGGGGCTGGCGGCGCCGGCGGTCGCCGAGCCGCAGCGAAACGTTCCCCAGTCGCGTGCGGAAGTGACCTTGAGTTTCGCGCCGGTGGTGAAAAAAGCCGCGCCGGCGGTGGTCAATGTCTATGCGCAACGGGTCGAGAAGCAGCAACGCAATCCGATCTACGACGATCCGGTGTTCCAGCGCTTCTTCGGCGGCGGCCGGCAACCGGGCGGCGCGACCGCGCAATCGCTCGGCTCAGGGGTGATTGTCGATCGCTCCGGCCTGATCGTCACCAATCACCACGTCATCAAGGGCATGACCGACGTCAAGGTGGTCCTGTCCGACCGGCGCGAATTCCCGGCCGAAATCATTTTGCGCGATCCGCGCAGCGACCTCGCCATTTTGCGCATCAAAAGTGCGGAGCATGATTTCCCGGTGCTGGAAATGGGCGATTCCGACGCGATCGAGGTCGGCGACCTGGCGCTGGCCATCGGCGATCCCTTCGGCGTCGGCCAGACGGTCACGCAAGGCATCATCTCGGCGCTGGCGCGGACGCAGATCGGCATTTCCGATTATGGCTTCTTTATCCAGACCGACGCGGCGATCAATCCCGGCAATTCCGGCGGCGCGTTGATCGACATGCAGGGGCGGCTGATCGGCATCAATTCGGCGATCTTCTCGCAATCTGGCGGCTCGGTTGGCATCGGCTTCGCCATTCCCGTCAATATGGTGAAAAGCGTCGTCGCGGCGGCGAAATCCGGCGGCAAGGAAGTGCGCCGCCCCTGGCTCGGGGCCAATCTGCAGAACGTTTCGCGCGACATCGCGGAATCGATGGGCCTCGACCGCCCGGCCGGCGCGCTGGTGGCGGAAGTCGATCCGCATGGCCCGGCGGGGCAAGCTGGCCTGAGGCGGGGCGACGTGATTGTCGGCGTTGACGGCCAGGAAGTCGCGGACGATGGCGGCGTCGGCTACCGTCTCGGCGCGCTGCCGCTCGGCGGCGTCGCCTCGATCGCCGTGATCCGCGAGGGCAAGCGGGTCATCGTGCCGCTCAACCTCGTCGCCGCGCCGGAAAACCCGCCGCGCGACCTGATCAAGATCTCCGGCGCCTGTCCCTTCGCCGGCGCCAGCGTGGTCAATATTTCTCCGGCGACGATCGAGCAATACGCCATCGCCGGCGTCCACGAAGGGGTTGCGGTGGTCGATGTCGACGATCAGATGGCGGCTGGCGTCGTCGGTTTCCAGAAGGGCGACGTCGTCCTGTCGCTGAGCGGCGAGAAAGTCGGCTCGACGCGTGACTTGCAGCGGCTTTGCGGCCAGCATCCCTATTTGTGGAAGCTGACCATCAATCGCGGCGGACAGGTCATCTCGAGCGTGATCGGCGGATAGCGGCGGCGTCCGAACGCGCTGACTCCCGGTCAGCCCGACCTGTGGCTCTGCGCCGTCTGGCCGAACAGCACCTTCTTGTCGTCCTCGCTCAGCGGGGTTGGCGGCCTGATCCGGTCGCCGATCTCGTAGGCGCGCTGCACGGCCGGACGCGCGCGGATCGTGTCGAACCAGCGGCGCAGGTCGGGGAAATCGTCGAGGGTCTGGCCCTGGAGTTTCCAGGGAACGATCCAGGGATAGCAGGCCATGTCGGCGATGGAATAGGCGCCGGCGATGAAGCCGCCGACGTCGCGGGTCTTCGCCAGCTGCCGATCGAGCACGCCATAAAGGCGATTGGTCTCGTTGACATAGCGGTCGATGGCGTAGGGAATCTTGTCCTTGGCGTATTGCGAGAAATGGTGGTTTTGCCCGGCCATCGGCCCGAGCCCGCCAACCTGCCAGAACAGCCATTCCAGCACCGGAAACTTGTCCCGCCCCGTGGGCATGAATTTTCCGGTCTTTTCCGCCAGATAGATCAGGATTGCGCCGGATTCGAACACGGAAAAGGGCGCGCCGCCGCCGTCGGGCGCGTGGTCCGTCATCGCGGGCATGCGGTTGTTGGGCGAAATCTTCAGAAAATCCGGCTTGAATTGATCGCCCTTGCCGATATTTACAGGCGTGATCCGGTAGGGCAGGCCCAATTCTTCGAGAAAGATCGTGGCCTTGTGGCCGTTCGGCGTGGGCCAATAGAATAATTCGATCATGGTCGCCCTTTCGGAAAATCCGGATTAGCTTGGGAAAGAGCATAGAGCCGAAACCGGCCGCCGGGGATTGCAATGCCGAAAATCTTCCGCGCCATCGGCGCAATGACGGGCACGTCGATGGATGGCGTCGATCTCGCCTACCTGGAGACCGACGGCCGCAAGACCCTGAAGTTTGGCCCGAGCGCCTCTTATCCCTTCGCCGGGGAGGAGCGCGCGCTGTTGCGCAAGGCGATGGAGGCGGCGAGGTTTCTGGGGCGGCGCGACGAGCGGCCCGGCCCGTTGGCCGAGGCCGAGGCCATGATCACCCGCCGCCATGTCGAGGTCATCCGCGACTTCATCAAACGGCACGGCATCGGTTCGTCTGCGGTGGATTTGATCGGCTTCCACGGCCAGACCGTGCTGCACCGGCCCGAACACGGGCTGACGGTGCAGATCGGCGACGGCGCGCGGCTCGCCCGCGAGGTCGGCATCGACGTGGCCTATGACCTGCGCGCCGCCGACATGGCGGCGGGCGGGCAGGGCGCGCCGCTGGTGCCCGCCTATCACCGCGCGCTGGCGGAGGCGTCCGGCGTCGCCACGCCTGTCATGTTCGTCAATATCGGCGGCGTCGCCAACATGACCTATGTCGAGGCCGAGAACGATCCCATCGCCTGCGACTGCGGTCCGGGCAACGCCCTGATCGACGATTTGATGTTGTCGCGCACGGGGCGCGCGATGGACGAGGACGGCGCCTGCGCGCTCCAGGGCGCGGTCAATGATCAGGCGCTGGCGGCTCTGACAGGCCACACCTTTTTCTCACAAAGGCCGCCGAAGTCACTAGACCGCAACGCTTTTTCATCCTCACCGGTGGCGTCCCTGTCCTTGCCCGACGCGGCGGCGACGCTGGTCGCCTTCACGGCGCACGGCATTCTCGCCCATCTCGCCTTCCTGCCCAAACAGCCGCTGCTGATCGTCGTCTGCGGCGGCGGCGCGCGCAATCCGGCGCTGATGCGGGCGTTGGCGCAAAGGGCGCCCTGTCCGGTGCGTCGCGCCGAGGATTTTGGCTGGGATTCGCAAGCGATCGAGGCGCAGGCCTTTGCATTTCTCGGCGTGCGTTCGGTCAAGGGCCTGCCGCTGACCTTCCCCACCACGACAGGCGTCGCCGAACCCATGCCCGGCGGCGCGCTGGCCTGGGCGGGCTGAGTTTTCACGGCAGGCTGAAGGTCTGCAGCAGCCGCAGGCACTCCTTCTCGTCGCCTTTGGCCTGGAGTTTCCGCGCCTCTCCGAGGGTCGAACCCGCCTTGTCCTCGGCTTCCTTGCGGGCGCCGGCGACGCTGGCCTGCGTCGGCTGGCGGTGCATGGTGGCGAAATTGGATTCCGGCAGGTCCGGCACGAGCGAATCGTGCGCGCGCGAGGTGTCGAGCCGCGCCTGCAGCCGCGCGATCTGGTCGCCGCATTCCTCGGCCCGCGCCGTGAGCGGAGCCAGCAAGGCGATGGCGCAAACGAGTGGCAATACTTTGAGAACGCGGATTTGTGACATGGCGTTTTCCGCCTTTCGGCGCTCCCGTGCAAGCGTTGCCAAGGAAACGGTCAATTGCGAATTTCGTTGCATCGGTGGCGCGGCCTTATCCTTGATCCTTGATCCTTGATCCGGCGGAGAAATAATTATCAGGGACGCGCCGTCGCATTGAAATTATTAAATATTCCGTAACGATACCTAACCTAACGTCATGCCGCGAAGGGGGCGCGCTACGTGACCACCCGACAAAGAACAGGGTCACCGCCATGTCCAAAATCAAAGTCATGCTTGCCGCCGCGCTCGGGTCGCTTCTGGCCGCCGGCGGCGCCAGCGCCTCCGTGCTCGACGTCCAGTTTTCGGGGAACTTTTCCGAGGCCTATGGCTATGTGTTCAATGGCTTTACCGCGCCGCAGCAGAGCGGCGCGGCGCTGATCGGCGCGAGCGGCGACCAGTGGAATTATTTCAATACTTCCTCGGCCGCCAATCAGGCCCTCGTGACCACAAGCGGCGCGGCCAGTGGCGCCAGCCTCTCCTTCAGCGCGATTGGCGCCTATACCTCGTGGTATGGTTATGACGCCTTCGGCGGAACCGCGACCGCGAACCTGATGCAAGGCTACCTCGTCAACGACTTTTCGGCGACGATCAGCGGCCTCGCCGCGGATTCCGCCTATAGCCTCTATGTCTATACGCAGGGCGACGACAACAGCAACGGACGCAGCATTACACTCGAAGCGACCGGCGCGGGTTCGGCTACCACGCTGCAAACCAACGCCAGCAGCTACATTCTCGGCGACAACTACATGTTGCTGCAGGGCGTGACCAATTCACTCGGACAGATTGTCGTAACTGAAACTGGCTCTATCAACGAAGCCGATATCAACGGCTTCCAGCTCTCGACGGCGACTTCGGCCGTGCCGGAAATCTCCACCTGGGCCATGATGCTGACCGGCTTCCTGGGACTTGGCTTCCTGGGCCGGCGCGCGCGCAAGCGGGACGGAGCGTTTTGCGCGGCGGCGTGAGACTTTAGGCCCTGATTGTTGAAATGATGGCATCGAACACCCTCGCGCGCCCGACTGGCTGCGAGGGTGTTTTTGGGGCGGCGGCCGCTCAGACCGGCTCCTTTGTTTCCTCGCCGTAAAGCCGGCGCGTTTCCGCGATCTCCTCCAGCGTCGGCAGTCCCGCCTCGTTGCCGAGATGCTGCACCTTGAAGGCCGAGGCCGAGCGGGCGAAATCGAAATGCTCAACCCAGCGCGCGCCCGGCCGCTTGAGATAGGAAGCGAGATAGGCGCCGTGAAAAACGTCGCCTGCGCCGGAGGTATCGATCACTTTCTCAGACGGCACTTTAAGAGCTGGCATGCGGGTGATATGGCCGTCCTCGTCGATGAACAGCAGGCCGCGTTCGCCTTCGGTGACGGCGGCGATCTTGACGCCGCGCGATTTCAGATAGGCCAGGCATTCGACCGGCGTCAGCTTGAGCTGAGCGCAAAAGGCCTCGGCCACCACCGCCACGTCGATAAAGTGCAGCACTTCATCGGTGTTGACGCGCAGGGCGCCGCCGTCGAGCGAGGTGAGCACGCCCTTCTCGCGGCAGGCCTTGGCGTAATAGAGCGAGGCGTCGGCCTGGTGGCCGTCGAGATGCAGCGCCTCGTAACTCGCCACGTCGAGCTTCATGAAGGGACGCAGGTAATGCGAATCGCGGGCGCGCAGGATGGCGCGCTTGTGGCCCTGCGGCAGCACGAAGGAGAGCGACGAGCGCGCCACCTTGCGCGGATAGAGCGTCACGTCGTATTTGCGCGCCATGTCCCAGAACATCTGGCCGAGCCAATCGTCGGACATGGTGGTGAGGAGGTCGGGCGGACAGCCGAGCCGGGCGCAGGCGAAGGCGGCGGTGACGGCGTTGCCGCCGAACGACACGGCGTAATCCTTGGCGACCGCCTTTTCGTCGCCGGTGGGCATGACCTCCGTCAATATGGTCATGTCGATATAGGAATGTCCGACAAAAAGAGCTGTCACGGGAGGGAATCCTGAGGTTGCAATTTTGCGAATTTTACCGAAAAGCCTTGGACGTCTTTCATTGGCGAACAAACATTCGCATTATGGCGCGCGTCGCGCAAACTGAACCGCCCAATACAGGAAGACCCGATGAACGCTCCCGATCCCAACCTCATTTCGCTGATTTCGAACGCCGGCGAGCGCGCCGTGGAAACGCCGGTCTCGGCTCTGTTCCTGCAACGCTGGTCGTCGCGCGCCATGACCGGCGAGCCGATCCCCGACGAGATCCTGTTCGCGCTGTTCGAGGCGGCGCGCTATGCGCCCTCGAGCTATAATTCGCAGCCCTGGCGCTTTGCTTACGCCAAGCGGGGGACCGAGGATTTTGCCCGCTTCGCCGGCTTCCTCAGCGAATTCAACCATAGCTGGGCCAAGGAGGCCTCGGCTTTGGTGCTGATCGCCTCCAGGGCCGCCTTCATCCCGCCGGGCATGGAGGATGAACTCATTTCCGCGTCGGCCTCGTTTGACGCCGGCGCGGCCTGGGCGAGCCTCGCCCTTCAGGCGGCGCTGCTCGGCTGGAGCACGCGCGCCATGGCCGGTTTCGACAAGGACAAGGCGCGCATCGGCACGAAGGCGCCGGAAGGGCTCAAGCTCGAGGCGATGATCGCCATTGGCAAGAAAGGCGACGCGGCGCTGCTGCCAGCGGACAAGCAGGCGATGGAAAAACCCAACGCGCGCAAGCATATAGGGGAAATCGTCTTCGCCGGCGCCTTTCCCGCGGATTGCTGAGGGCCGAAAGTCGATGGCGTATAGCGTCAAGGAAATGTTCAAGACCCTGCAAGGCGAGGGCGGCCAGGCCGGCCGCGCCGCGGTGTTCTGTCGCTTCAGTGGCTGCAATCTGTGGAGCGGCCGCGAACAGGACCGCGCCGAGGCGGCGTGCAATTTCTGCGACACGGATTTTGTCGGCGTCGATGGCGAGGGCGGCGGCAAGTTCGCCGGCGCCGTCGTCCTGGCCCGGCGTCTCGCCGAAGTGTGGGGCGAGGGCAGGGACGAGGCGGTTCGTCGTCTTCACCGGCGGCGAGCCCTTGCTGCAGCTCGACGCGGCGCTGATCGACGCGGCCCACGCGGAGGGGTTTTACATCGCGGTCGAAAGCAACGGGACGGAACCGCCGCCGCCGGGCATCGACTGGCTGTGCGTCAGCCCCAAGGCCGGCGCGCCGCTGGCGGCGAAAAGCGGCGCCGAGTTGAAACTGGTCTATCCGCAGGAAAATTTCGCGCCGGAGCAATTCGAAAAGCTCGACTTCCAGCAATTCTGGCTGCAACCGATGGACGGGCCGGAGCGGATGAAAAACACCGAGGAGGCTGTCGCCTATTGCCTGGAGCACCCGCGCTGGCGGCTGAGCCTGCAAACCCACAAGATGATCGGCATTCCCTAGCGCATATTCCCGAAAAGTGGTCCCGGTTTTCGGATTGGAACATGCGCAAAAAAAGAGAGATGACTGTGGCGGAAAAGCCATGCTTGTCCAAAAACAACGCTGTATCGGGCGAGAAATCGCAAAATTTGATTTCGGGCAAGGCAAGTCCCACGCAAGATGCAATGCTTAACATTGCGTCAGCGCGATGATGCTTGAGTGCGTGACGTTGGGCTCCCGGAGGGCGGCGTATTTCGGCCGGGAGGAGCGCGGGGGGCGTTTGCCGTGAGACATCGGAAATGGACGCGGTTCCTGGCCTTGGCCGGCGCATGCGTCGTTTCCCTGTGCCTGGGCGCCTATTTGTCCTATCAGGCGGCCAAGCAGCAGGAACAGCGCTTCGCGCAAGCCACGAGCGGCGTCGACACGACTGTCGCCGCCGCCGAGTTGCGGATTGGCGAACCCCAGCCCAGCAAGCCTTCCGATCCCCGCGAGCCTTCCGATCCTCTCAAGCCGGCCGCGCTCCCCGACGCCGTGGCGCCAACGGATCTGCGCGCGGACGACGCCGTGGCGCGCCACAGGCGGCCCACAAGCCGCGTTGCAGCAAGCCTCGCTCGAGGTCGCGCCTGCGCCGCAAGCCGCCACGGCCGACAGTTCGCCGCAAGCTTCGGTCGAACTTTCGCAGCCGTCAAACTCGCCAGAACTCGCGCAGGTTCCCGTCCCGCCGCGCCGCCCGGCCGCGCTCGGCGCCTCCAGCATGGCGCCGCCCGCATCCCCCGCCGCCGCGCCGGCGTCTCCCAAGACCTTTGCGGCGTCTCCCAAGGCCTTTCCGGCGCTCACCGACGCCCTGGCGGCGATGAGCGCCTCGATCGGCGGCAATGCGGGGCTCGCGCCCGACGCGGGCGTTGCGCTGCCCACCCCTGCGCCGCGCGGTTCCTTCCGCAAGGGCGCGGCGGTCTATGTCCGCATCTTCAAGCGCGAAGGGACGCTGGAGCTGTGGATGAAGCGCGGCAAGAGCTACGCCTTGTTCAAGTCCTTCCCGGTGTGCAAATGGTCGGGCCGGCTCGGGCCGAAAACGCGGGAGGCGGATTATCAATCGCCGGAAGGGTTCTATTCGATCTCGGCGCGCCAGCTCAATCCGCATTCGGCCTATCACCTCGCCTTCGACCTCGGCTATCCCAACGCCTATGACCGGCGCCATGGCTGGACTGGCGACGCCGTGATGGTGCATGGCGATTGCAAGTCGGTCGGCTGTTTCGCCATGACCAATCGTGGCATCGACGAGATCTACAAATATGTCGCGGCGGCGCTGGCGGGCGGCCAGAAGGAGGTGTCCGTAAACATCTTCCCCTTCCGCATGAGCGAGCAGGCGATCGCCCGGGAATCGACAGGCGGCAATATTCTGGCGTTTCTCGGCGACGGCGGCGTGAGCCGCGACTGGAGCCCGTTCTGGCATAATCTCAAGCAGGGCTACGACCTGTTCGAACAGACGCATGTGCCGCCGGTGGCCTATGCCTGCGGCGACCGCTACGCCTTCGGCGCCTCCGGGCGCTCCTGCGCGCGCATCGCCGGCTGGTGAAGTTTTCGTCAGCTTTGCCGGAAATGCTGGCGGGCGAGGCTGGCCGCGGCTATGATCCGCCGGTTCGCGCCAAAAACAATTTTCGCGCGAAAAACGCAATTTGACAAAGGACGAAATCATGTCGATCGCCGGCAAGTGGAAACTGACGCTCGAAACGCCTTTCGGCGTGCAGACCCCCTCGCTGCGCATTGACGCCGACGGGACGGGCGCGCTGATCACGCCGATCGGCGAGGCGCCGCTGACCGACCTGAAAGTGACCGACGACACCGCCGAATTCACCGCCAACGTGCCGACGCCGATGGGCAATTTCGCCATCGGCTTCAGCGTCAAGGCGGACGGCGACGCATTGGCCGGCACGTTCAACTCGCCGCTCGGCGCCACCGATTTCGCCGGCGTCCGCGAGGCCTGAGAAGATTTTCTCGGATTGTTGACCAGGAAGGTTGATGCGGTTCGACGGAGGCGCATCAGCTCTTGCGAGATCGTATCCTCCGCCTGTCGAACGCGGGGGCGAGCTGGACTCGTCGGGAATCGGCTCGAAGGAGACCACCGCATGTCGGTTCCCGCGGGCTGTT
This sequence comes from uncultured Alphaproteobacteria bacterium, assembly GCA_963828185.1. Lineage (GTDB taxonomy): Bacteria > Pseudomonadota > Alphaproteobacteria > Rhizobiales > Beijerinckiaceae > Rhodoblastus. The sequence goes on from CAWHDV010000017.1 coordinate 25,507, forward strand.
GCCGTGCGCTTAGCGGACGTTTGCATCGCAAGATGAACTGCGGCCCATTGACCAATTTCCAACCTTGACGATATCCGCTTTCAGTACAATCCGTGCGGCGGCAATCTCACCACTGTTGGGGAGTAGCCGCCACCATTTCGCAGCTCGCCGCTACGGGGCGGTGCGAATAATCCTTCGCAAGCCAATCGGCTAACTTCAGAGACGACGGCGGCGGCAATTGATTTTCATGAGGAATAATTATGATCGATCAAGCGCGAAGCCCTTTCGAAATCGATCAGGCAATTCAAGCCTCAGTCGGAATGCGCTTCATAGATCGTGAACATAGCCGAAGTTTCTCGTTCAATATTTTTCGCACGAACGCGAGAGAGTTGATTGAGGCATTACGGCACGTAGGCGATCCCGAGCACGGGCTGCGTCTCATGGCCGTTAATAACAGAGAGGCCGGCACACAAGCTCATAGGGAGGTGAGTCGTCGAATACACAACTTCGTCGCCGCCGCGAAATCTCTGGTCGATCACACTCGCGTCTTCATGAACGACCATTACGATCAATCATCCGTCCAGCGCATCTGCAACGAAGAAGTCAACAAACGGTTTTCTGAAAACCCGCTCACAAAATTTGTGCACGACCTCCGTAACTATATGTTGCACTGCGGTCTGCCGCATTCGTCGATGTTCATTCATTTTACCCAAGATCCGGAACAGCCGGATCGAGCCGGTCAGATCACGACAGGCGTGCGGCTCGGCACGAGTGAATTGAAGAGTTGGGGCGGTTGGACCGCGCCAGCACGTAAATACTTGGAAACGGTGGGAGATGAAGTCCCGATAGAAGCGCTCGTCAAGGAATACGTGTTGCAGGTCGAGGCATTTCAAGCTTGGCTATCCGAACAGCTTGTTGAGTTCCACGCAGCCGACTTGACCGAGCTTGACGCGCTTCGCGACGAATATGCGCAGAGCATCAGCAAGCCTGAAAGTTCGCGTGAGCCGAAAATGCTTGAAGAGACCTTTGCGCCTGAACTTGCAAACGTAGCGCTGGACCCCTTTTCAATTCCAACATCGACGGCCAGTGAGATCGACCGCCTGGGCGACGAGTTGCTGGCCAGTATTCGCAAACTCAATTTTGCATCTGGAGAACAACATCAATTCAAAAGTGACCGACCAATTGGTCTAACGATCACGCCGGACGATCTTATTGATCAACCGATCGTGTGGCGCGAGGATACGGAGGGAAATCTTGTCCTCGCCTTCATTCTACGACAATCCGAAATCTACGGGTTAGGTAACAACTCTCTGCCGGTATTACGACAAAATCATCGGCGAAGTCCTAGGCGTCTCGTGGGCCGAACGAAGCCTGAGCGAAAAATTCATTGAAAATACGATCATCCATTGGTGCCGTTCGTCTTACGGCTCCGCCACGACGATCAAACTCGCCGAAACGATCGCGTTTGTCAGCCGCATGGAAGTGAAACCCGTGGATGTTTGGGTTCCGATCGCACATTTAGAAATCGAGAGCCGTTTCCCATTTGGCCCCGTAGACATTTCGCCGATTACCGCCGAAATGATCAACAGGCTTGAAGCGGATGCGCTTAAGTCGGCGCCCAACCAAGATGCTCAAATTCGCGGATTGTTCGATAGTCTGCGAAACAAGATGCAGGGCTATGCGGCGGTCGTGGTCAGGTTAGAAGCCGTTAGCGAACGTGCAGGTTTGGAGGGCCTTGCGATAGCCCGCGAGGCTTTGAACTTGCTGCGCTTCTTTTCCCCCGCCGCACCAGACGCATCATTACTCTGCCCGACCTCGCTCCTGGGCAGCGAAATGGTGCCGAGCAGTAATGTCTTGGTCCTAGGGGACGGCAGCTTCTCGTATTCTGAGGGGGTCTCAGCTAACGGCGTCACATACTGGCGTATGTCGAACGCGCGACTTGCCGAACTACGACAAGCCTTCGACACGACAGGCGCGTTGATCCGAAAGGAGCAATTGGATGAATTTGAGCAAGCCGTCAGATCAGGCATGATTCTGTTCGGCGCAGCGGCTACCTTTGGGGAACCGAGTGATCGTTTGGTTTACACGCTATCGGCCATGGAGGGCGTCCTTCTCAAGCACGAACTGGAAGCTGCTCCCTATTCCGTGGAAGAACGAATGGCGCAACTTCTAGCAAATGACGTTGTGAAGCCAGATGAGATTGCCCACAACGTCCGCGCGGCATATCGGCTTCGGTCTCGACATGGTTCACTACAATGGTCCGGTCACGACAGAGAGGTATTGCAGGGATTTGTTCGTTACGCCCAAGGGGTGCTCCTGATCGCATTGCATAACGTCTCGAATTTCGGCACGCGCGCACAATTCATTGAGGCGATCGAACACATAATTCGCGCGTGACCGACCTCTTAGGTAAGTCCGTTTAAAACCAATAAGTTAACGACATCTCAGGGCGATAGAGCAAGGAAGATGCATTGCTCACGGGCCGTCATCGACCGGTTTGCCGCTGCGACCTGCCCTTCGCTCTATTCCCGCTCCCCGCCGGGAGCGGCCAAGCGCGCTGGGGCAGTCGCCTTTGGGGCGCGAAGTATTTCCGTCAGGAACGCGCCTCGTCGTTTCCGGCGCGGGCATCCGTCGCGCGATCGACCTCGCCGATGAAAAGGGCGAGGCGTTCGAGCGTTGGCTTGTCGAGCAGCAGCGGCGCGTGGCCCTGGCCTTGCACCACATGGGTCTGGCACAGCGGATTGCGCGCCGCCATTTCCGCATGCGACTTCCGGAGTCAAAAGGTCGGAGTTTTCGCCGCGCAGGGCGAGGATCGGCGCGGTCAGGGCGCAGAATTGCGGCCACAGGTCGGGCAGGGGCGCTTGCGGATCGAAATGGTCCATCGTCCGCGCCAGTTGCGGATCATAGGACAGGCGCAGCCGCTCCGGCGTCGTGTTCAGCGAATTTTCCGCGTAAAAACGCCATTGATCGTCGGGCACGCTGGGAAACCGCGCGCCCATGACGCGCTTGTAATGGGCGATGGCCTCGTCGAGGTCGCGCAGCAGCGGCAGGCGGCCGATGTAATCCTTGATGTTGGACAGGCCGCGCGGATCGAGCGCCGGGCCGACATCGTTGAGCACCAGCGCCTTGACCAGTTCCGGCCGCTGGGCGCCGAGCATCAGCGCATGCAGGCCGCCGCGCGACAGGCCGATGAAGATCGCCCTGGTCACGCCGAGCTGGTCGAGGATGGCGAGGATGTCGGCGTGTTCGACAGGCATGGCGTAATGCGTCCAGTCGGGGTCCCAGTCCGAGCCGCCACGGCCGCGATAATCGACGCTGATGATGCGGCGCGGCGTCCTGGCGTGCAGGAAAAGCGCGAGGACGACGAAGTCGCGCGCCGGCCGGGTCAGGCCGGGCAGGCAGACGATGGGCGCGGCGGCGCTTTCCTCGCCGTGGACCAGCGCGTGCAGGTTCAGCCCGTCCGGGGCCGTGAAAAACCGGCTCTGCAGCTTTTCGCTCACGCGACAGTCCCCCCCCCCAGCAATACGGCGCTTCGCGCCTTATGGTTTTATGCGGCCGGCGCCATCAATCCCGCTGTTTCAGCAGCCGGCTCTTTTCCCTGTTCCAGTCGCGCTGCTTTTCGGTCTCGCGCTTGTCATGCACCTGCTTGCCCTTGGCCAGGGCGATTTCGATCTTGGCGCGGCCCTGGTCGTTGAAGAACAGTTTTAGCGGCACGATGGTCATGCCCTCGCGCTGCACGCCCTGCGACAGTTTTACGATTTCCTTGTGCTTCAGCAGCAGTTTGCGCAGCCGCTTCGGCTCGTGGTTGAAGCGGTTGCCGGCGTGGTATTCCGGAATATTGGCGTTGATCAGCCACACCTCGCCATGGCCGTCGACGCTGGCGTAGGATTCGGCGATCGTGCTGCGCCCGGTGCGCAGGCTTTTGACCTCCGTCCCCGTCAGCATCATGCCGGCTTCGAACACCTCGCCAATGGCATAGTGATAACGCGCCTTGCGATTGTCGGCGACGACCTTGAAGTTGGTTTTCGGTTTCTCAGCCAAGTTTCACGCCACCAACCCGTCAGGCCTGCAAAACGCCGGCGAGGACCATCGCATCCCTGATCGCGGCGCGGGTCTTGTCCGTCGAGCCGACCAGCGGCAGGCGCACTTCGTCGCTCATGCGGCCGAGCAGGTTGAGCCCGGTCTTGGCGCCGGTGACGCCAGCCTCGAGGAAGGTCGCGCCGTGCAGCGGCGTGAGCCTGTCCTGGATGGTCAGCGCCTTCTTGTAATCGCCGACGGCGACGGCCTCCCACAGGTCGGCGCAGGGGCGCGGCGCAATGTTCGAGACGACGGAAATGCAACCGACGGCGCCGGCGGCGAAACAGGCGAGCGCCGTCATGTCGTCGCCGGAAAATTGCAGGAAATCCGGACCCATCGCCTGCCGTTGCAGGGAAATGCGCGACAGGTTGCCGGTCGCGTCCTTGACGCCGACGATATTGCGCAATTCGCCATAACAGCGCTTCATGGTTTCGACCGACATGTCGATCACCGAGCGCGGCGGAATGTTGTAGATGACGATCGGGATGCCGATGGCTGAGTTGATCGCCTTGAAATGCTGGAACAGGCCTTCCTGGTTGGGCTTGTTGTAATAGGGCGTGACGACGAGCACCGCGTCGGCGCCGGCCTTTTCCGCATGGACCGCCAGTTCAATCGCCTCGCGCGTATTGTTGGAGCCCGCGCCGGCGATGACGGGCACGCGGCCCTTCGACTCGGAAATGGCGATTTCCACAATTTTCTTGTGTTCTTCATGCGAAACGGTCGGGCTTTCGCCGGTCGTGCCGACGGGCACGAGGCCGGCGATGCCGCTCCCGATCTGCCAGTCGATCAGCGCGCGATAGGCGGCCTCGTCGATCGCGCCGTCCTTGAACGGCGTCACCAGCGCGGTCATCCAGCCCCGCAAAATAGTCTTTCCCGTGGTCATTGCCTTGTTTCCGTCCAGCTTGGCCTTGATTATCCCGCTTGGCGCCGCATAGGCGCCGCTTTTGGCGGTCACTTAGCCTGAGCGTCACTCATAGACCTTGATGGGCGTCACGGAAAGGGGCGCCGGACGCAAGCCCGATCTTGCGATCGACGCAATTGGTTAACCCGTCGTTAATTTTCCGGGCGCAGGCTTGTCCTGAAGCTCTGGAGCAACAGGACGCCTTGATGCGGATATCGCGCGTTGATCGACGCATAACCGGCGCAGCTTTTGCGACCGTCTTTTGCCTGCTGCTGCTGCCGACGCAGCAGAAGCCGGTGTCGTGGCTTGCGCGGCAGGCGAAGCTTTTGGCCCGCAGGCACAGCCCCGCGCCGGTTGCGTCCGCGCCCGGCGATCCGGCCGCCCCGCAGCCAGCCAGCAGCGCGGAAAGGCTTGGCTATGACCTGTCCGGCGCCGCCAAAGCCCTGAAATTCTATCGCGACGGCCAGTCTGAAGCCGGCGACGCCGCCTTGACCACTCGCGACCCGCTGGTCCGCGCCGCCTTGGAATGGCAGTTTTTGCGCGACCACGCGGTCAAGGCGGGCGTGGAGCGCATCGCCGCCTTCATGCGCGCCCATCCCGACTGGCCCATCGAGTCCATGCGCCGGCACGCCGAAGACCTCGCCGGCGTCGAGAGCGCCAGGCCCGAGCGCGTCGCCGCCTATTTCGCCGAATTTCCGCCGATCACGGTCTCCGGCGAGATCACTTTCGCCGATCTCCTGCGCAACCAGGAAGGGCGCGGCGACGAGGCGAATGAGCTGGCGCGCGAAATCTGGCGCAACGCCGACCTCACGCCCGCGCTGGAAAAGCGCCTGTTGAAGACTTTCGGCCCGGCGCTGACCACCGCCGACCACATCGCTCGCGTCGATCGCCTGATGCTGCGCGAAGAGACGGGCGGCGCCGGCCGCGCCGCGGTCCTGGCCGGCAAGGGCGGCGAGGAGCTGTTCCGCGCCGAGGCCGATCTGGCCAGGGGCGCGAACTGGTCGAAGGCCGAGGGAAAAGTCCCGGCCGGCCTGCGCGGCGATACGACGCTGCTGCTCGAGCGCATCCACGCCGAGCGCCACGCCGACCATATCGTTGAAGCGGCGAAGCTCATGCTCGCCGCGCCGCGCGACCCGGCAAAGCTCGCGAGCCCGGACGACTGGTGGACCGAGCGCCGCATGCTGGCGCGCAAGCTGCTCGACGCCGGGGATTTCGCCGGCGCCTATCGCATCTGCGCCGATCATTCCGCGTCCTCGGAAGAGGCGCGGCTCGAAGCCGAATTCCACGCCGGCTGGATCGCCCTGCGCTTCCTGAAGGACCCGGCGCTGGCCGCGCCGCATTTCGACGCCATGGCGCTTCTCGCGCGCAAGCCGCATTCGATCGCCCGCGCCGCCTATTGGCGCGGCCGCGTCGCCGAAGCCGAGGGCCTGGACGGCAAGAGCTATTACGCCCGCGCCGCCGCCGAGAGCGAAACTTTCTATGGCCAACTCGCGCGGGCAAAACTCGGCGACGAGGCGGTCGCCCTGCGCGCCCCGCCCGTGGAGACCGAAGGCGCAGCGCGGCGGGCGCCGATCCGCGCGGCCGAACTGCTGTTCGCGCTGGGCGAAAAGGATGCGGGCCGGCAACTGGCGCTCGAAAGCGTGCATGTCCTGCGCGAACCCGAGCAGATGGCGGCGTTATCGAAGGTGATCGAGAAAAACGGCGACCCCCATACCGAGCTCGTCGCCGGCAAGGCGGCGCTCCATGCTGGCATCGCCATCGACAGCCTGGCCTATCCGGTCGATGGCGTGCCGCAGTTCGTGGCGCTGGCGAATTCCGCCAGCCGGCCGCTGGTGCTGGCCATCGCCCGGCAGGAAAGCGCCTTCGAGACCAAGGCCCATTCCGGCGCGGGCGCCTTAGGCCTGATGCAGATGATCGCCTCGACGGCGCGCAACGCCGCCCATCACGCCGGAGTGACTTACGACGAGGCGCGGCTGAAGAACGATCCGGCCTTCAACGCCCAGCTTGGCGCCTATCACCTCGGCGAATTGCTCGGCGAATACGGCGGGTCGCATATCCTCGCCTTCGCCGCCTACAACGCGGGGGGCGGCAATGTGCGCGACTGGATCCACGCCTATGGCGACCCGCGCGATCCAAAAATCGATCCGGTCGACTGGATCGAGCGCATTCCCTTCACCGAGACGCGCAATTACGTGCAGCGCATCGCCGAGAACCTGCACATCTACCGCGCCCGCCTCGGCGTTTCCGCGCCGAGCCTCTACGCCGCCGATTTCCGCCAGGAAGTGGCGTCGCGCGATTGAGGAGCGGCGGAGACGGCGCTCCTACGCCAGCGCGAGATCGCTCCTGATCTTCGCGAAAACCGCCTCGAACATGCCCTTGGTCAACACGCCGGTATTGGTGTTGTAGCGCGAGCAATGATAGCTGTCGTAGAGCGTCAGCCCGCGGCCTTGAATGACATGCGCGGCGCCGTGCGAAAAGGGCCGCGCGCGCGCCTTTTCTCCGAGCAGTTTGATCGCGCTGTCATGCGCGACGCGGCCGAGGCACAGGATCGCGCGCAGGTGCGGCATGGCCGCGAGCTCCGCGACCAGCCAGGCGCGGCAGGCGGCGATCTCCTGCGTTGTCGGCTTGTTCTGCGGCGGGACGCAGCGCACGGCGTTGGAAATGCGGCAGTCGCGCAATTGCAGGCCGTCGTCCGCGCGCTCGCCGTAGGCGCCCGAGGCGAAGCCGAAATGGCTGAGGGTGGGATAGAGCATGTCGCCGGCCCAGTCGCCGGTGAAGGGGCGGCCGGTGAAATTGGCGCCGTGCAGGCCCGGCGCCAGGCCGAGGATCAGCAAGGACGCATCCGTCGAGCCGAAACTCGGCACGGGGGCGTTATGGCCGCCGGGCAGCGCCAGGCGATTGGCTGAGCGGAATTCGGCGAGGCGCGGACACAGGCCGCAATCCTTGTCGGGCTGGCGGGGCTCGGTCACACTCACCTCAAGCAACGAAAAACGCGCGCGAAAAAATTTTCGCGCGCGAGAAAAGATGGGGCGGGGCAGGCGCTTGCGGCGTCACTCGTCGTCGATGACGGCGTCGTGCGGCATGTTGGTGACCGGCGCGGCCGGGCGGCGTTCCTGGAAACGCTGCAAGCGGTCGGTGCGGTCGCTGGGATCGCGGCCGATCTTGTTGATGAGATGCACAAGATCGACAAATTCGTCGGCCTGGCGGCGCAGCTCATCCGCCACCATCGGCGGCTGGGTGGTGATGGTCGACATGACGGACACGCGCACGCCCTTGCGCTGCACCGCCTCGACCAGCGAGCGGAAATCGCCGTCGCCGGAGAACAGCACCATGTGGTCGATGTGGTCGGCCATTTCCATGGCGTCGACCGCCAGCTCGATGTCCATGTTGCCCTTAACCTTGCGGCGGCCGAGCGCGTCGACAAATTCCTTCGCCGGCTTCGTCACCACGGCATAGCCATTGTAGTCGAGCCAATCGATCAGCGGGCGGATCGAGGAATATTCCTGCTCTTCAACCAGCGCGGTGTAATAGAAGGCGCGCAGCAGGCGGCCCTTGCCCTGGAATTCCTTCAAGAGCCTCTTGTAATCGATATCAAAGCCGAGCGATTTCGCTGTCGCGTAGAGGTTGGCGCCGTCGATGAAAAGAGCGATGCGTTCCGGGTCTGCCATTATGTTTTTCCGTTTCCTATTGATTTCGCGAGGCTGTCAGCCGCAACGGCGAAAAGAATTTGGAGCCTGATTTAACTCAAATTTCGCCAATTGCAATAATGCTACTTTGTGACAGTCCCTTGCTGAACCCGGGATGAATGCGCATTGATTCACAACGGCCACAGCGTTTTTGAGAGAAGGTCGACATGTGAACATTCTGGCGCCGCCGCGACGCGGCGTCAAACCTTTTACACGCATTCGCAACGCCAAGGTTGCATTACAGGAAATTTTCAGTGTTTTTTTGCTCGAATCTCGTCGTTTTTACGGTTTCCAGGCTGTCCAGCGGCATGCAGTAATTCGCAGGTCGCGCGAACCCGATCGCATTTTCGCCGATTCGAACGGTAAAACTTGCATGGAGCGTGGAATTTCGGTAACAGGAATTTCAATCCCGAATTGGCGACCTGTTTTGAGGAGTGGGGCCGGATGGCGCGCGTCACCGTTGAAGATTGCATTGACAAGGTCGATAATCGCTTCGATCTGGTTCTCCTGGCCAGCCACCGCGCGCGGATGATTTCGGCCGGCGCGCAGATCAGCATTCCCCGCGACAACGACAAGAATCCCGTCGTCGCGTTGCGCGAAATCGCCGAATTCGACCGTCGCCCCGGAGGATTTGAAGGAAGATTTCATCCATTCGCTGCAAAAGCACGTCGAAGTGGACGAGCCCGAGGCGGAAGTCGTTCCGGCCATGGTCACCACGACCAGCGACGCGGGCGGCGACGTGCAGTTCGATCGCATGACCGAGGAAGATCTCCTGCGCGGTCTGGAAGGCCTGGTGCCGCCGGCCGAGACCGAAGACGATTCGGAATGATCTGGCGCGTCGCAGACGCGGCGCCCTGACTGAAGCCAAGCGAGGACCGCCGCAAGCGTCCTCGCTTTTTCATTTGCCTTTCAATCGCGCTTGCCGACCGGCGCTGTCGCGCCGATAGTAGGGGCGACGGGGCTTTCGAAGCTCGGACGGAAATCGGGCGGCGGGGTTTTTTGCAAAGATGATGCGGCAATACGAACTCGTCGATCGCGTTCGAAAATACAATCCGCAAACCGACGAAGACCTGCTCAACCGCGCCTATGTCTACGCCATGCGCGCGCATGGCGCGCAGAAGCGCGCCTCCGGCGATCCCTATTTCACCCATCCGCTGGAAGTCGCGGCGATCCTCACCGAAATGAAGCTCGACGACGCGACCATCGTCGCCGCCGTGCTGCATGACACGATCGAGGACACCGGCGCGACCCGCGCGGAGATCGACGACCTGTTCGGGCCGGAAATCGGCAGCCTGGTCGATGGCCTGACCAAGCTCAAGAAGCTCGATCTCGTCTCCAAGCGCGCGGCGCAGGCGGAGAATTTCCGAAAACTCCTGCTCGCCATCGCTGAAGACGTGCGCGTGCTGCTGGTCAAGCTCGCCGACCGCCTGCACAACATGCGCACGCTGCATTACGTGTCGCCGGAAAAGCGCGCCCGCATCGCCGAGGAGACGCTTGACATCTATGCGCCGCTCGCCGGCCGCATGGGCATGCAGAACCTGCGCGACGAGCTGGAGAACCTGTCGTTCAAATATCTGATGCCCGAAGCCTTCGCCATGATCTCGACCCGGCTCGAGGACCTGCGCGACAAGAACCAGGCGCTGATCAAGACCATCGAGGAGGAGCTGACCGAGGAGCTGTCCAGGCGCGGCATCAAGGCGCATGTGCGCGGACGCCAGAAGCAGCCCTATTCGGTGTGGAGCAAGATGGAGCGCAAGTCCGTCGCCTTCGAGCAATTGTCGGATATTTTTGGCTTTCGCGTCGTCGTCGACAATGTCGACGAATGCTATCGCGTCATCGGCGTGGTGCACACGAAATGGCCGATGGTTCCCGGCCGCTTCAAGGACTATATCTCGACGCCGAAACAGAACGATTACCGCTCGGTGCACACCACGGTCGTCGGCCCGGGCCGCCAGCGCGTCGAATTGCAGGTGCGCACCCACGAGATGCACGACATCGCGCGGCACGGCATCGCCGCTCACGCGCTCTACAAGGACGGGCGCGACGCCCCGGCGCCGGTGCTGTCGCACGAAAGCAACGCCTATCAATGGCTGAAGCGCACCATCGACCTCCTGGCGGACGGCGACAGCCCGGAAGAATTTTTGGAGCATACGCGGCTCGAACTGTTCCATGACCAGGTGTTCTGCTTCACGCCAAAGGGCCGGCTGATCGCCTTGCCGCGCGGCGCGACGCCGATCGATTTCGCCTATGCCGTGCATACCAGCGTCGGCAATTCGGCGGTGGGCGTGAAGATCAACGGCCGCCTGGCGCCGCTCTTGTCGCCGCTGGTCAACGGCGACGAGGTCGAGATCATCCGCGCCGAGGGCCAGACGCCGCCCGCAGCCTGGGAATCGATCGCCGTCACCGGCAAGGCGCGCGCCGCCATCCGCCGCGCCAGCCGCGACGCGATCCGCGCGCAATATGCCGGGCTCGGCCGCCAGATCGTGCAGCGGGCGTTCGAGCGCGGGGCCAAGAAATATTCGGAGGACAAGCTGCGCACGGCTTTGCCGCGCCTCGCCCGCGCCAGTATTGAGGACGTGCTGGCGGCGGTCGGTCGCGGCGAAATGTTTTCCGGCGACGTGGTCAAGGCGGTCTATCCGGAATTCAAGGAGGAGCGCAAGCCGGCGCCGGCCCATCCCGCCGATCCCGGCTGGTTCGGCATGGCCAACAGGACCAGCGTGCAGTTCAAGGTGCCCGGCGCGCCGAGCGACGCCCGCGCCTTGCCGATTCGCGGGCTGCGCGGCGATCTGCCGGTCACCTTCGCGCCGAACGGCGGCGCGGTGCCGGGCGACCGCATCGTCGGCATCCTGACGCCGGGCGTCGGCGTGACCGTCTATCCGATCCAGTCGACGGCGCTCGCCGCCTTCGACGACCAGCCGGAGCGCTGGCTCGACGTGCGCTGGGACGTCGAGGGCGCGCACGAGCTGTTCCCGGCGAAGATCATCGTCGCCGCGATCAACGAACCGGGCAGCCTCGGCGCCGTGGCCAACCTGATCGGCGAGCAGGGGGCGAATATCGACGATGTAAAATTCAACAAAAAGTCGCCGGATTTTCGCGAAATGATCCTGGAAATCCAGGTTTTCGACCTGAAGCATCTCACCGAAATCGTGTCGCGGCTGCGCGCGCTGCCGATCGTCAACCGGGTCGAACGGGTGATCGGATGAGCGACGCGACAAAACGAGGGGCCCGCCCATGAGCATCGCGCAAAAAATCCGCCTTGGCGTGAACGTCGATCATGTCGCCACCCTGCGCAACGCGCGCGGCGGCGCCTCGCCCGATCCCTTGCGCGCCTCGCAAATGGCGATCAAGGCCGGCGCCGACGGCATTACCGCGCATCTGCGCGAGGATCGCCGCCACATCAACGACGAGGACATGGCGCGGCTGAAGGCTTGCATCGACGCGCCGCTCAATTTCGAAATGGCGGCGACCGAGCAGATGCTCGACATCGCCCTGAAGATCAAGCCGCACGCCTGCTGCCTCGTGCCGGAAAAGCGCACCGAGCGCACCACCGAGGGCGGCCTCGACGTGATCGGCGGCAAGGACCGCCTGGCGCCCTTCGTCGACGAGCTTTTGCGCGAAAAAATCCGCGTCTCTCTTTTCATCGAGCCTTCCATCGAGGCGCTGGCGGCGGCGAGCGCGATCCGCGCGCCGGTGGTGGAATTGCACACCGGCGCGTGGTGTCACGCCATCGAACTGGGCGAGACGGACAAGGCGCGGGCCGAGTTCGAGCGGCTGCGGCTGGCCGCGATCGAGGCGGCGCGGCTCGGTATCGAATGCCACGCCGGACACGGCCTCGACTTCGACACGGCCAAAAAGATCGCGGCGCTGCCGCAGGTGGTGGAACTGAACATCGGCCACTTCCTGATCGGCGAGGCCATTTTCATCGGCCTGGAGGCGAGTATTCACAAGATGCGCGCGGCGATCGACGAAGGGCGCAAGCTTGCGGAGGCGGGCGCGTGATCGTCGGGACAGGCCTCGACCTCTGCGACATCAGGCGCATCGAAAAGACGCTGGAAAAATACGGCGATCGCTTCCCGCAGCGCTGCTTCACGGAAATCGAGCGGGCCAAGGCCGACGGAAGAGCCAAGGGGGGGACCAATCGCGCCGCCACCTACGCCAAGCGTTTCGCGGCCAAGGAGGCTTGCGCCAAGGCGCTCGGCACCGGGCTCGGGCGCGGCGTGTCCTGGCTCGACATGGGCGTGGTCAACGACGCGCTGGGACGGCCGACTTTGCATCTGACCGGCGCCGCCGCGGCGCGGCTCGCGTCGTTGATTCCGCCGGGCTGCGAGGCCCATGTCCACCTGACGCTGACCGACGAATATCCGCTCGCCCAGGCGCAGGTGATCATCGAGGCGATCAGGACCGGCCAAGCCTGACCGGCAAAAGTTTCGTCAACACTTGCGCTTGGCCAAGAAAACGCCGACAACCGGCGGCCCGACCCCAGTGGACTTCAGTATGAGCGACTCCATGAGCGAACCCGCGCCGCGCGCCAAGAAAAAATCCGAGCCGGAAGGCCTCGGCGAAACCATCGTCGTCATCCTCCAGGCACTGGTGATCGCGCTGGTCGTGCGGACATTCCTGTTCCAGCCGTTCAACATTCCCTCGGGATCGATGATCCCGACCCTCGACATCGGCGACTACCTGTTCGTGTCGAAATATTCCTACGGCTTTTCGCGCTATTCGTTTCCCTTCGGGCCGCCGCTGTTCAAGGGCCGCATCTTCGCGTCGGATCCCCATCGCGGCGACGTGGTGGTGTTCAAGCTGCCGCGCGACAACGAGACCGATTACATCAAGCGCATCATCGGCATGCCCGGCGACAAGATCGAGATGAAGAAGGGCCGCCTCTACATCAACGACGTCATCGTGCCGCGCGAGCCGATCGAGAAGGTGGAGACGGACGACCTCTACGGCCATTACGGCCCCGTGCCGACCTATATGGAAACCCTGCCCAACGGCGTAAAGCACAGGATCATCGAAATCCAGGGCGACGACGGTTTCCTCGACAACGCCGGGCCTTTCGTCGTGCCGGCGAACGATTATTTCATGATGGGCGACAACCGCGACAATTCGACGGATTCGCGCGTGCCGGAGGACCAGGGCGGCGTCGGCTATGTGCCCTTCGTCAACCTCGAGGGCAAGGCCGAGGTCATCTTCTTCTCGGTCGGCCAAGGCGCGCCGGGCTGGGAGTTCTGGCGCTGGCCCTGGACCGTTCGCTTCAGTCGCATGTTCCACATGGTCAGATGAACGGCGTGCCGGCGACCGATAGTTCGGGCGACATCACGGCCCTCCAGTCGCGCATCGGCCATGTTTTCGCCGATGCGTCGCTGCTGGTGCGCGCCCTGACGCATGTCAGCGCCTTGCCCGCCGCGCAGGCGCAAAGGCGCGTCGATTCCTACCAGCGGCTGGAATTTCTGGGCGACCGCGTGCTTGGCCTGGCGGTTTCCGCCATGCTGTTCGAGACGTTTCCCGCCGCCGAGGAGGGGGAGCTATCGCGCCGCCTCGCCGATCTCGTGCGCAAGGACACCTGCGCCGATGTCGCGCGCGACTGGGGCGTCGGCGCCGCCTTGCGTCTGGGCGAGGGCGAGGCGCAGACTGGCGGCGCCAAGAAATCGGCCATTCTCGGCGACATCTGCGAATCGATCCTCGGCGCGGTGTTTCTCGATGGCGGCTTTGAGGCGGCGGAAAAGGTGGTGCGCCAGTTCTTCGGCGCCAAGATGCTCAATCCCGGCCGGCCGCTGCGCGATCCCAAGACCGCCTTGCAGGAATGGGCGCAGGCGCGCGGCCTGCAGCCGCCCGGCTATCGCCAGTCCGGCCGCTCGGGTCCCGACCACGCGCCGTTGTTCGTGATGGAGGTCGTCGTCAACGGGTTCGAGCCGGTGCTGGCGGAGGGAAACTCGAAACGCCTCGCAGAGCAGGCCTGCGCGCAGAAATTCCTGACGCGCGAAGGGGTTTTGGAGAACGACGAATGACTGACGAACATCCGGCTACCCATTGCGGCTTCGTCGCGCTGATCGGCGCGCCCAACGCCGGCAAGTCGACGCTTTTGAACCAGCTGGTCGGCGCCAAGGTGTCGATTGTCTCGCGGAAAGTGCAGACGACGCGGACCGTCATAAGAGGCATCGCGCTGGAAGGGGCGACGCAGGTCATTTTCGTCGATACGCCCGGCATTTTCGCGCCCAAGCGCCGGCTCGACCGCGCCATGGTGACGTCCGCCTGGGGCGGGGCGGGCGACGCCGACGCGATCTGCCTGCTGATCGACGCGCGCAAGGGCGTGGACGACGAGGTCGAGGCGATCCTCGCCAGGCTGCCGCAATTGCGCGCGCCAAAAATCCTGGTGCTCAACAAGATCGACACGATCGACCACCAGAGGCTGCTCGGCCTCGCCGCCGATCTGAACGCGCGCTCGAACTTCGCCGATACCTTCATGATTTCGGCGTTGAAGGGGCATGGCGTGCCGAAATTCAAGGAAAAGCTGGCGAGCCTGATGCCCCCGGGGCCGTGGCTCTATCCCGAGGACCAGATCTCCGACGCGCCCCTGCGCGCGCTGGCGGCCGAAATCACGCGCGAAAAGCTGTTCGAGCGGCTGCATGACGAATTGCCTTACCAGTCCACCGTCGAGACGGAATTGTGGAAGGACCAGCCCGACGGCTCGGCGCGGGTCGAGCAGACCATCTACGTGACCCGCGAAGGGCAGAAGAAGATCGTCATCGGCGAGGGCGGCAAGACCATCAAGAGCATAGGCTCGGCGGCGCGCAAGGAAATCATGGAGGCGGCCGAACAGAAGGTCCACCTGTTCCTGTTCGTCAAGGTGCGCGAGAATTGGGGCGACGACCCCGAACGCTACCGCGAGATGGGGCTGGAGTTTCCGAAAAAATAAGGTCGGCGCGCTCAGGCGTTGTGGCGCACTATCAGGATCGCCGCGAGCGATAACAGGTTGGCGACGGCGAGATAGCGCGCGAGCGATGGCTTGGCGCCAAGGAAACGGCCATTACGGTCGAAAACAAGCATTCGCCGATAGCCCTTGTTGTATCGCTTGACGTCGAAATAGGTCACGCGATCATCGGTTTCATACTTGGCGCATGAGCGGCCCTTGATCGGGTCTTCACTCAACAGCCGACTGGTATCATCCAAGGCGTCTGCGTTCTCGCTTTCGTATTCGTCGGACGCGCAACGGTAGAAGTACCAGACCAAAGCGTTGAGAAACAGGATTATGATGACAAGCGGTGTGGTCATGTCGCCATGCTCGCGCCCAGAGGTTAAGTTGCGACTAAACGCGTTTCATTGGCCCGCGCATCTCGGCTCGGGACCGCGCCCTCAATGAGGTTGGGAGTGTGCGTTCACGACGGAATGCGGCGCGGCAATGGACCCGCTCGAGTGCGGCTGTGTCGAATTTTTGTTGGAACTCGAAATGACAATAATGACGATGACCAAGGGGATCAAAAGGAGTTTTCCCACCTGCGCTTTGTCTCTTTGCGCCAGGTAGTTTTCGCGATCTCCGCGAAGGTCGGCCAAACGCTCGCCGGTTTCGGGGTCGGCGTCGCGCCCTAGCCAGACGTTGCCGAGGACGACAAGAGCTAAAATGAGAATCGCAATAATCATGGGCTGAGTTTAGTCCGCATGGATTAATTGGCGGTGTATCGGCGGCCGAGGAGGACAAAGGCCAATGGAATGGTCGGAGCGCGGCCTGGTCATCGGCCTGAAAAAACACGGCGAAACCAGCGTGATCCTGGAATTGATGACGCGCGCGCATGGCCGCCATCTCGGCGTGGCGCGCGGCGGGCGCTCGAAGTCGATGCAGCCGGTGCTGCAACCGGGCAACGAGGTCGAGGCGGTGTGGCGCGCGCGGCTGGAGGAGCATCTCGGCCTTTACAGCATCGAAGCTTCCGTCCTGCGCACCGACGCGGTGATCGGCAGCGCGCAGGCGCTGCATGGCGTCACTTACCTCGGCGGCCTGCTGCGGCTCCTGCCCGAACGTGACCCGCATCCCGGCCTGTTCGACCGGGCGCAGGTGCTGCTCGCCCATGTGGCCGATCCGCTCGCGCCGGCCCTGTTCGTGCATTTCGAACTGGCGCTGCTGGCGGAGCTTGGCTTCGGCCTCGATCTCGACCAGTGCGCCGCGATGGGCGCGCGGAAAGACCTGATTTATGTGTCGCCGAAATCCGGCCGCGCCGTGAGTCGCGACGCCGGCGCGCCCTGGGCTTCAAGGCTGCTGCCGCTGCCGGCCTTCCTGCGCGAGCCGCCCGGCGTCGCGGTCGCGCGCAAGGAGATCGGCGACGGCTTTCGCCTGACCGAATTTTTTCTCTATCGCGACGTCTATCTGCCGCGCGGGCTGAAGCCGCCCGATTCGCGCACGGCCTTCATCGCCCGGGCGTTGGCGGGCGAAGCGGAAACGCTGTAAAGCCGCAAAAAAAACGGCCCCCGGGAGGGCCGCCGCCGTGATCACTTTCACGTGATTTCCGCCTCAATGGCAGACGATACGCATTTCCTTGCGCGAGACGCCATAGCCTTCGTCGGCTTCGACTTCGCGCTGCTCGCATTTGCGAGTCTGGTCATTGGTCGAGCCACTGGCTTGGAAGGACACCGATTCGACCGTGTCGCCAGCGCCTTCGGCAAGCACCTTGCTGCCTTGCCAAAGGAAACCGAAACCAAATACCGTAAGAAGAGCCAGCAAAAACAACGCTGGTGTAATTTTCTTTGCCGTTTTCATGACGACCCCGAACGCTAACCCGGACCAACCAGCTGTCGCGCAGGCCCCGAGGACTTGCGACGACAAAGCATTGAATAGCCGAGAGATGCACGATTAAGGTTGAGAAAGGGTTTCGCGGTTGCGAAACATTGGCCCGTTTCTAGCCCCGCTCGAGGTGGCGATCTAGTGCCAAAAGGCAACATTTTGAATCAAAGTTGAAAAGGGTACAAACAGGGAACTTGAACCGGCGCTCCGGCTGGCTTAAGGCTTTTGCATGGCCAAACCGCATCTGCCGCCTCCGGGCGAAAACAATCAGCCGATCAATCTTCGCGACGCACTGGAAGAGCGCTATCTCGCCTATGCGCTCTCGACCATCACCGGCCGCGCCCTGCCGGACGCGCGCGACGGGCTGAAGCCGGTGCATCGCCGCATTCTCTACGGCATGCACATCCTGCGGCTCGATCCGGGCGCGCCGTTCAAGAAATGCGCCAAGATCGTCGGCGACGTGATGGGCTCGTTCCATCCGCATGGCGACCAGGCGATCTATGACGCGCTGGTGCGGCTGGCGCAGGACTTTTCCTCGCGCTTTCCGCTGGTCGACGGGCAGGGCAATTTCGGCAATATCGACGGCGACGGCGCCGCGGCCTATCGCTACACCGAAGCGCGCATGACCGATGTCGCCCGCGCGCTGCTTGAAGGCATCGACGAAGACGCCATCGATTTTCGCGACAATTATTCCGGCGACGCCAAGGAGCCGGTGGTCCTGCCGTCGGCCTTTCCGAATCTCCTTGCCAATGGCAGCCAGGGCATCGCCGTCGGCATGGCGACCTCGATCCCGCCGCACAATGTCGCCGAGCTCTGCGACGCGGCGCTCTACCTCATCGCCAATCCGAGCGCCGGCGCCGAGCAATTGATGACTTTCGTCCCGGGACCGGATTTTCCCACCGGCGGCATCATCGTCGATACGCGCGAATCGATCGCCGAGACCTACCGCACCGGACGCGGCTCGTTCCGCATCCGCGCGCGCTGGAGCAAGGAGGAGGGGGCGCGGGGCGTCTGGAACGCCGTCGTCACCGAAATTCCCTATGGCGTGCAGAAATCGCGGCTGATCGAAAAGCTGGCGGAGCTGGTCAACGAGCGCAAATTGCCGCTGCTCGCCGACGTGCGCGACGAATCGGCGGAAGACGTGCGGATCGTGCTCGAACCGCGAGCGAGAAACGTCGACCCCGGCGTGATGATGGAAAGCCTGTTCCGCATGAGCGAGCTGGAAGCGCGCTTCGCGATGAACATGAACGTGCTGGTCGACGGCGTGACGCCGCGCGTCGTGTCGTTGCCCGAAGCGCTGCGCCAATGGCTCGACCACCGCCGCGACGTGCTGCTGCGCCGCTCGAACTTCCGCCTCGCCGAGATCGAGCGCCGGTTGGAAGTTTTGGCCGGCATGATCATCGCCTTCCTCAATCTCGACGAGGTGATCCGCATCATCCGCGAGGAAGATGAGCCGAAGGACGTCTTGAAGGCGCGCTTCGAGCTATCGGACAACCAGGCCAACTACATCCTCGACACGCGGCTGCGCTCGCTGCGCCGGCTCGAAGAAATGCAGTTGCGCGGCGAACACGCCGAACTGACGCGCGAAAAAGGCGAGATCGAATCGCTGATCGGCGATGAGCGCCAGCAATGGAAGACGGTCACCGGGCAGATCCGCGAGATCAAGAAGAAATGGGGGCCGCATACGGCGCTCGGCAAGCGGCGCACCACCTTCGAGGCGCCGCCCGCCGTGTCGGAAGATTTCGATCTCAGCGACGTGCTGGTCGAGCGCGAGCCGATCACCGTCGTGGTGTCGCAAAAAGGCTGGATTCGCGCGCTGAAAGGCCAGGTTTCCGATCTTGGCAACGTGCAGTTCAAGGGCGATGATTTTTTACGCGTGTCGTTCTTTGCCGAGACCACGTCGAAAATCCTGGTGCTGGCGACCGACGGCAAGATTTTCACCCTCGAGGCGGCCAAACTTCCAGGCGGACGCGGCGCCGGCGAGCCGATCCGCCTGCTGGCGGACATGGACGACGGCGAGGATGTCGTCGCGGTCTTCGTCTACCGGGCGGGCAGGAAAATGATCGTCGCCTCGACCGACGGACGCGGTTTTCTCGCCTCGCAGGACGACATGCTCGGCAATACCAAAAAGGGCAGGATGTTGCTCAATGTCGAGGCCCCGGCCAAGGCGCGCTTCATCGTCGCGGTCGAGGGCGACCATGTCGCGGCGATCGGCGAAAACAGGAAGCTTCTCTGCTTCCCGGTCGCGGAAATCCCCGAAATGACCAGGGGCAAGGGCGTGCGGCTGCACCGCTACAAGGACGGCGGCATGTCCGACATCAAGACTTTTGCGCTCGACGACGGTCTCGGCTGGACCGATCCGGGCGGCAGGGTGTTCAATGTGGCCAAGGCAACCCTGACCGAGTGGCTCGGCCATCGCGCCGAGGCCGGCCGCCTGCCGCCGAAGGGTTTTCCCAAGGCGAACAGGTTTGGCTGAAGGGGAGCGTTGTTGTCGCCCACGGTTCGAGACGCCGCCCTGTTGGGCGGCTGCTCACCATGAGGGGGTTGTTTGCGGAAGACGCCCCGCAGCCTCCGGCGCCGGCGCCTCGGCGCGGTAACGCGCCAGCGCCGCCGCCAGTTTCGGCGCCGGCGCCACGCCGCTGGTATAGAGAAAGGCAAAGCTTTCGCCGCTCGGCTGGCCCAAGGGAAAATGCTCGGCAATCACCTGGTCGGCCCGGCGGGCGATCGCCGGGGCGGGGTCGATCCAGCGCACCGGCCAGGGCGCGAGGCGGGTGAAGTAATCGAGCAGCAGCGGATAATGCGTGCAGGCCAACACGATTGCATCGGTGCGCCGGCCGTCGGAACTCGACGAAACAGGGCGCGATCTCGGTAAGGACGGCTTCGTCCGAGGGCGCGGCGCCGTGCATGAAACTTTCGGCGAGTGTCGCTAGATTTTGCGAGCCGACCAGCGTCACGTCGCAATGGTTGGCGAATTTGGCGACGAGGTCGCGGGTGTAGTCGCGCGCGACGGTGCCGGGCGTGGCGAGAATGGAGATCATGCGCGAACGCGACTGCTCCGCCGCCGGTTTTATGGCCGGCACCGTGCCGACGAAGGGAATCTCGGGCCAGCGGGCGCGCAGATGCGGCAGCACCAGGGTGGAGGCGGTGTTGCAGGCGATGACGACGCAATCGGGCGAAAGCTCAAGAATCAGCCGCTCCATCGCGCGCAGGACCAGCGAAATCACCTCCGCCTCGCTCTTTGGCCCATAGGGAAAGCCGAGGTCGTCGGCGGCATAGAAAAAATCGGCGTCCGGTCTTTGCCGCAGCAAGGCGCGCAAAACCGTCAGGCCGCCGAGGCCGGAATCGAACACGAGGATTTTGGGACTGCGATCCATGCCTTGTTCGCCGAAGATTTTTTTGCGCGGGACAGGGAAACGCTTTTATCCTGAAGAATGCATTAACGCCAACCCGCGACCCGGAGCACGCCAGATGCCGATCAACCAAAAAATCGTCCTCGCCTCGCGGCCGCAACCGTCCGGCAAGGCCACGCTGGAAAACTTCGCGCTGGTCGAGGGTCCGACGCCGCAACCGGGTCCGGGCCAGGTGCTGGTGCGGCACGAATATCTTTCGCTCGATCCCTATATGCGCGGCCGGATGGAGGAATCGAAGTCCTACGCCGCCAGCCAGGCGATCGGCGAGGTGATGATCGGCGGCACGGTGGGCGAAGTGGTCGCCTCCGGGAACGCGAACTTCAAGCCCGGCGACAAGGTCGTCGGCATGGGCGGCTGGCAGCTCTACTCAGTCGATAGCGGCGCGATGTTGCGCAAGATCGAGCCGAACGGCGTTCCCATCCAGGCCTGGCTCGGGCCGCTCGGCATGCCCGGCGTCACCGCCTGGATCGGCGTCACCAGCATCATCGCGCCAAAGGCCGGCGAGACGCTGGTCGTCTCGGCGGCGACCGGCGCGGTGGGTTCGGTGGTCGGCCAACTGGCCAAGGTTTTCGGCGCGCGTGCGGTCGGCGTCGCCGGTGGGCCGGAAAAATGCGCCTATGCCGTGGAGGCGCTGGGTTTTGACGCCTGCGTCGATCATCGCGCGGAAAATTTCGCGGAAAAGCTCAAGGAAGCCGCGCCGAACGGCATCGATGGATTGTTCGAGAATGTCGGCGGCAAATGTTTCGACGCGTGCTCGCGCCGGTTCAACGATTTCGCGCGCGTCGCCGTGTGCGGGCTGATCGCTTCCTACGAGGGCAAGGAGCCTTCGAGGCTGAGCGACCTGCGCCTCGTGCTGGTAAAGCGTTTAAAAATCCAGGGTTTTATCGTTTCCGACGATCTCTCGCTCTGGCCGCGGGCCATGACGGAGCTCGGCGGGTTGATATCCGCCGGCAAGCTGCGCTGGCGCGAAAGCGTGGCCGAGGGCGTCGAGGCCGCGCCTGCCGCATTCCTCGGCCTGCTGGAAGGGAAGAATTTCGGCAAGCAACTGGTGAAGCTGAGCTGAAAGAGCGGTTTCCGATTGACTTGGGCGCTTGCGGTCCGTATCAACGCCGCTTCGTCGCCCGGTTGCAAAGCCGGCGCGATGGTTCGCACCCGTGACCGCTCCCTCATGAAGGTGAGCAGTCTGTCGGCCAGCTCCAACGAGCAGGCAGAGGAGGGCGCGTTCTTCCCGCGCGGCGGGAGGACGCTTTTTCGCCGCGCTTTTTCGCGTGCGAAAGAATTCGTCCTCATGCCGTTATGAGTTTTTGAGGACTGACATGACAAAGCGTTCACAAGCCAAGTATAAAATCGACCGCCGCATGGGCCAGAACATCTGGGGCCGCCCGAAGAGCCCGGTCAACCGCCGCGAATACGGCCCGGGCCAGCACGGCCAGCGCCGCAAGGGCAAGATGTCGGATTTCGGCACCCAGCTGAAGGCCAAGCAGAAGCTCAAGGGCTATTACGGCAATATTTCGGAAAAGCAGTTCCGCAAATATTACGCCGAGGCGATCCGCATGAAGGGCGACTCGGGCGACAACATGATCGGCCTCCTGGAGCGCCGCCTCGACGCGGTGGTTTACCGCGCGAAATTCGTGCCGACGGTGTTCGCCGCGCGCCAGTTCGTCAACCACGGCCACGTCAAGGTCAATGGCAAGCGCGTCAACATCGCCTCCTACCAGGTCAAGGCGGGCGACGTGGTCGAGGTCAAGGAAGCCTCGCGCCAACTGGTCATCGTGCTTGAGTCCGTTGGCCTCAGCGAGCGCGACGTGCCGGACTTTTACGAAGTCGATCATTCCAAGATGACCGCCAAGCTGACCCGCATCCCCTTGCCGTCGGAAGTGCCCTATCCCGTGGTGATGGAGCCGAACCTGGTCATCGAATTCTATTCGCGCTGATTTTTCCGCGCCTTGCCATCTTCTCAAAGGCCGCCTCCGGGCGGCCTTTTTGCATTGGCGGCTCCACTGCCGTCATTGCGAGGAGCGTCAGCGACGAAGCAATCCATGGCGCAAGGCTCCCGCCACAAAGGTGGGCAGTCCCGTCCGGATCGCGACGAGTTGAAGCGGGCGGCGCAAAACATTGATTTACGTCAACGACCGCTGGTCCGCCCGGCGCGACCCTCTCGTCAGTCTCTAATCAACAAACCCGCATGCGATCGGTGCGGCCCGGGAGGCGAAGATGAGCAGATTGGCGGTTCTGTTGTGGCTTATGGGCGGCACGGTGCTTGCGGGCGTAGCCGTCATGATCGTCCTGATGATTCCATCCTTGCAGGGCGAGGCGATGCGCGACATTCCGATCGCCGGGATCGCGGGATTCATCGTGGGCGTTCCGCTGGCGCTGATCGCGGCGAAAACCATCACCCACGGCACGGCGTGACATGATCCGCCTGCCGTCGGAGCGCGGCGCCGACAAGCGCAAGGCGCTGATGCGGGCGGCGCTTGAACGCATATTGAACCCGCCGCGACCGCGCAAGCGGAGCGGCCGGGCGGTCACGGTCAAAGCTTCGCCAGAAGCCCCGCGAGGCGCATCAAGCCCTCCGGCCAGGGACCATGACCGCTTTCGGCGTTGATGTGGCCGGCGTCGCCTGCGTCGGCCAGTTCCAGTCCCCAAAGAACAGCGAGTTTTTCAGCGTAGGCATAATCCGCATGAACATCGTTGCGACTGGCGACAATCACGCCGGGAACCTGAAGCGCCGCTTGCGGCGCTTTTTCTTTGAAGGCTGGGTCGATCAGGCCCGTCGGCAAGGCGCGGTTGTCGGGATCGGGCGGGGCGACGAGGAAGGCGGCGGCGATTTTCGGCCGGGTCGTGTCGTCGATGGCGCTGGCGGCGGCCAACGCCCCGAGACTATGCCCGACAAGCGCCACGGGCCGCGTCGAAGCCGCAATTTCGCGAAAGATTTCGGCGAGCCAGGCGTCGCGGTCGGGGTTTTGCCAGTCGACCTGCTCGATCATGCGCGCGGTCGAAAGCTTTTGCGCCCAGCGGTTTTGCCAATGGCCGGGACCCGAGCCGCCAAGCCCGGGAATGATGAGAATGTCGAGGTCGGAAACGCGCATGGCTATGTTTAGCGAAGCTGGCGGTGTTTTGGAAGCGGGACGGCGGGAGGCGGTAGGGCGGTAAATTGGACGAGATTTGCTGCAGCGCTGATCATTGGCGCCCCCTCGCCCCGCTTCAGCGGGGAGAGGGCAGGGGTGAGGGGTCGAGGCATCAGCCTCAATGCTGTTTGTGAAGATAATTATTGGTTCTATGAGGGTGTCGATCACCGCCGTTTTTTGAACGAATCCGCGACATGGCTGCAAATCCAGCGAAACCGTACGTCTCGGCGACCCTGCCCCTCACACTGTCCCTCTCCCCGCAAGCGGGGCGAGGGGACGCCTACGAGCAGCGCCGAGCAAAGTCGGTCGCGCCCCTCAGCAGCACTTGAACCCGCCGGTTGCCGCGCCGCCGCCGAAGCGGCGGTCCTCGCGGTTGCGAAAGAACTCGGTTGGGCTCATCGGCGTCGCGTCGGGATGGAATTTTGTCGTGTGCGCGAGGTAATTGTCATAGTCGGGCTGGCCGACCATCAGCCGCGCCGTCTGGCGCAGCCGGCGGCCGATGTCGCCGACCTTGTTGTAACCAACCTTTATGTACTCAAGCCTAAGCCTTGACGGGCTGCAGTCCTGGCATGTCATTACCGGTCTCCCGTGTTGAAGCCTGCGGATTGGCCAGCGCCTTGCGCGCGGTGGCTATTCCCGCGACGATCATCGCCAGCACCACCGCGATGAAGATGACGCACAGGCTGGCGTCGACGTAGTCGTTGGTGATGATGCGATGCATGTCGACCAGCGTTTTGGCCGGGGCCAGGATCTTGCCTTCGGCCAGCGCGCCCGAGAATTTATGCGCATTGGCGAAGAAGCCGATCGCCGGATTGGGATCGAACAGTTTTTCGAACCCCGCCGTCAAAGTACAGATAATGAGCCAGACGGTCGGCGCCAAGGTCACCGCCGCATAGCGTTCATGCTTCATCTTGAACAGCACGGCCGTGCACATGATCAGGGCGATGGCCGCCAGCATCTGGTTGGAAATGCCGAACAGCGGCCACAGCGAGCGGATGCCGCCGAACGGATCGACGACGCCCTGGTAGAGAAAATAGCCCCAGCCGGCGACGGCCAGCGCCGTGGCGAGGAGGTTGGCTGGCAGGCTTTGCGTCTTGCGCATGCCGGGGATGAAATCGCCGAGCAGGTCCTGGATCATGAAGCGCGCCACGCGGGTGCCTGCGTCCACCGTGGTCAGGATGAACAGGGCTTCGAACAGGATGGCGAAGTGATACCAGAACGGAGCCGTCCCGGCGCCGCCGAGAAAGCCCGACAGTATCTGAGCCATGCCGACGGCGAGCGTCGGCGCGCCGCCGGCGCGTGACAGGATGGTCTGCTCGCCGACGCTGTGCGCGGCCTGGGTCAGCATATCCGGCGTCACGGCAAAGCCCCAGCCGGATATGGTGTGCGCCGCATCCGCCGCGGTGGTTCCGATCACGCCCGAGGCGGTGTTCATGGCGAAATAGACGCCCGGCTCCAGCACGCTGGCGGCGATCAGGGCCATGATGCCGACGAGGCTCTCCATCAGCATCGCGCCATAGCCGATGAAGCGCATTTCCGATTCGCGCATGACCATTTTCGGCGTGGTGCCGGAAGCGATCAGCGCATGGAAGCCGGAAACCGCGCCGCAGGCGATGGTGATGAACAGGAAGGGGAACAGCGCGCCCTTGAACACCGGGCCGGTCCCGTCGATGTACTTGGTCATGGCCGGCATTTTCAGGTCGGGCATGACGATGGCTATGCCCACCGCCAGCGCCAGGATCGTGCCGATCTTGAGGAAGGTCGAGAGATAGTCGCGCGGCGCCAGCAAAAGCCAGACCGGCAGCACCGAGGCGACGAAGCCGTAGCCGATCAGCATCAGCGACAGGGTTTCGCCCTTGAAGGTGAACAGCGGCGCGATTTCAGGGCTCTGGCTGACCGCCTGGCCATAATAGACGCCGGCCAGCAGCAGGACCAGGCCGATGATCGACATTTCAAGGATGCGGCCGGGGCGGATATAGCGGTTGTAGACGCCCATCAGCAGTGCGGTCGGCAGCGTCGAGAAGACGGTGAAGGTTCCCCAGGGGCTGCCAGCCAAAGCCTTGACCACCACCAGCGCCAGCACCGCGAGCAGGATGACCATGATCGCCAGCACGCCGAATTGCGCGATCAGCCCGGCGAGATCGCCCATTTCCGTCTTGATCAGGTCGCCGAGCGAGCGGCCGTCGCGCCGCGTCGAGATGAACAGCACGGTGAAATCCTGCACCGCCCCGGCGAAGACCACGCCGACGAGCAGCCACAGCACGCCGGGCAGATAGCCCATCTGCGCCGCGAGCACCGGTCCGACCAGCGGGCCGGCGCCGGCGATGGCCGCGAAATGATGGCCGAACAGCACGTATTTGTCGGTGGGAACGTAATCGAGCCCGTCGTTGTGGCGCTCCGCCGGCGTGACGCGGCGATCGTCAAGGCCGAGCGCCTTTTCGGCGATGAAGCGGCTATAGAAACGATAGGCGATGAGATAGACGCAGATCGCGGCGGTGACGACCCACAGCGCGTTGATCGTCTCGCCGTGATGCAGCGCGACGACCGCGAGGGAGAAAGCGCCGACAATGGCGACAACCGCCCAGGCGATCCACGATAGAGGCGAACTTTTAGGAGCCGCGTTGTTCGCAACTGGCGCATTGAACATTTTTCATTCCTCCCGGCGGCGTCTTCGCGGCGCGCGTTCTTTGCATGTTAGCCGGAAATCTTGTTTTTGAAACGCGGACATCGTCGAATTTGTTCAAAATTCGGCGCCTGCCTCAGAGCTGGGTGATCTCATCGACGTCGAAGGTCTTGCCGGGCGGATTTTCGCCGATTCTCAATGTCTTGGCGTTGACAAAACGATAGGGCGGGGCGGGCAGGTTATAGGGCGCGGGCACGTTCTGGTACACGCGGCCCGCCAGATCATATTTCGAGCCGTGGCAGGGGCAGAACCAGCCGCCCGGCCAGCCCGGCGCGAGCTGGTTCTTGTTGGGCTCGAAGGTCGGAATGCAGCCGAGATGGGTGCAAATGCCGATCAGCACCGCCCATTCCGGCTCGATCGAGCGATGCCAGTTTTTTGCATAGGCCGGTTGCTGCCGCACGTCCGAATCGGGATCGCGCAGTATTTTCAGGAGAGAAGGCTCCTTCAGCGTCGCCAGGGCGGCGGGGGTGCGGTTGACGATGAAGATCGGATGGCCGCGCCAGACGACGACGATCTGCTGGCCGGGCTTGACGCTGGAGAGATCGACGTCGAGCGGGCCGCCCGCGGCGATGGTCTCGGCGTCGGGCTGCATTTCGTCGATCAGCGGCCAGACCGTCGCTGCGGTCCCGACCAGCGCCATCGCGCCGGTGGCGATGAACAGGAAATCGCGCCGGTTGGGCGCGCTTTGCTCCGGCTCCGGGAGAAGGGTCTGGGTCATTTTTCGCCTCGCGTGAATTGAACCGCCAGATGGAACCGCCTTTTTTCGGGGCGGCGCAGGGCGACGCCCGCGCTCGCAATGTCCAACGCGGGACGGGTCCGCCATGATCCCGATTGGCGGAAGTTTTTGTTGGGGCTATAAATGGCGGCGGCGCACAGACGTGGCCAAACGCGCGCAAGGGGCTCCAGCGGGGGAGACATGAAGCTTATTGTTTTCGACATCGACGGAACCCTGGTGGACAGCCAGAATCTCATTGTCGAGGCGCAGGCGCGGGCCTTCGCCTCGCTCGGCATGCCGGCGCCGTCGCGCCAGCGCGCCCTCTCGGTCGTCGGCCTGTCGCTGACCGAGGCGTTCCACGCCCTGACGGCAGGCGAGGGGCCGTGCGAAAAACTCGCCCTGGCCTACAAGGACGCCTGGACGCAATTGCGCTCGGAGCCGGGCTTTCATGATCCGCTCTATCCCGGCGCGCAGGCACTGCTGCAGGAATTGGCCGCGCGGCCCACTTGCGTTCTGGGAGTGGCGACGGGCAAGTCGCGCGCCGGCGTAACGCGGCTGTTCGACCGCCATGGCTGGCACAGGTTTTTCGCCACCGTCCAGACAGCAGACGACGCGCCGTCCAAACCCGCGCCCGACATGTTTTTGCGCGCTCTGTCCGAAACCGGCGTCAGCGCGGAAAACGCCTGCATGGTCGGCGACACGTCGTTCGACATGGCGATGGCGCATAACGCCGGCGCCCATGCGATCGGCGTCGGCTGGGGCTATCACCGCCACGACCGCCTGACCAAGGCCGGGGCCGTGAGGATCGTGGAAGATTTCGCCGCCCTGCGCGAGCACATAGACGAGTTCATGCAATGCGCGACGACCTGAGCGAGATCTTCGTCGAACCCGGCGAACGCAATCCCTTGAAATCGGCGCAGCGCGACATGAAGCGTCCGCTGCCGAAGCGTTTCTACCAGCAAGTCTCGGTCGAGCCGGTTGGCGCGGGGTTCGGGATCGCCCTCGACGGCAAGCCGGTGCGCACGCCGGCGCGCGCGCCGCTGGCGGTTCCCACCCGGGCGCTGGCCGAGGCGCTGGCGGACGAATGGCGCGGGCAGGGCGAATATATCGATCCGGCAAAGATGCCGAAAACACGTCTGGTCAACACCGCGCTCGACGGGGTTGCGCGCGAGATGGGGGCCGTCGCTGCGGAAATCGCCAAATTCGCCGGCTCGGACCTTGTCTGCTATCGCGCCGGCCAGCCGGAAAGCCTGGTCGCGGCGCAGGACGCGGCGTGGACTCCGGTTCTCGATTTTTTCCGCGAGAAATTTTCCGCGCCGTTCTTTTGCGCCGAGGGCGTGATGTTCGTCGATCAGCCCCAAAACTCCGTCGCGGCGATCGCGCGCCTTGTCGAGGAGCAGGGGGCGCAGCCGGACGGCGCCCTGCGCCTCGCGGCGCTGAACGTCATGACGACGCTCACAGGTTCGGCGCTGCTGCCGCTGGCGCTGATCCACGGCGGCCAGGATTTCGACGCGGCCTGGGCGGCGGCGCATGTCGACGAGGACCATCAGAGGCGCCTCTGGGGCGCGGATGACGAGGCGCTGGCCCGCCGTGTGGCCCGGTTGGCGGAAATGCGCGCGGCCTGGGAGGTTTACGCGGCGCTGGCGGCGCCGCATTAGACGAACGAATTCATCGTTCCGTCATCAGGCGGGTTCCTGCCGCGGAAAAGCCATGCTAAACCCGCGCGGAAAATTTCGTTCGGACAAAGCCCCATGAAACACATTCTCGAAATCCTCGACGAACGTCGCGAAGGCGCCCGGATGGGCGGCGGCCAGCGGCGCATCGACGCCCAGCACAAGCGCGGCAAGCTGACGGCGCGTGAGCGCATCGCACTCCTGCTCGACCATGATTCCTTCGAGGAATTCGACATGTTCGTGCAGCATCGCTGCGTCGATTTCGGCATGGACAAGGAAGCCCCGATCCCCGGCGACGGCGTCGTCACCGGCTGGGGCACGGTCAATGGCCGCGTCGTCTATGTCTTCGCCAAGGATTTCACGGTGCTTGGCGGCTCCCTGTCCGAGACTCATGCGCAAAAGATCATGAAGATCCAGGACATGGCGCTGCGCAACCGCGCGCCGATCATCGGCCTGTTCGACGCCGGCGGCGCCCGCATCCAGGAAGGCGTGGCGGCGCTCGGCGGCTATGGCGAAGTGTTCCAGCGCAATGTGCTGGCCTCCGGCGTCATCCCGCAGATTTCGCTGATCATGGGCCCCTGCGCCGGCGGCGACGTCTATTCGCCGGCCATGACCGACTTCATCTTCATGGTCAAGGAGACGAGCTACATGTTCGTCACCGGCCCTGACGTGGTGAAAACCGTCACCAACGAGACCGTCACGGCGGAAGAACTTGGCGGCGCCTCGGTGCACACGACGAAAAGCTCGATCGCCGACAAGGGCTTCGACAATGACGTCGAGGCCCTGCTGCAGATGCGCCGGCTGATCGACTTCCTGCCAGCCTCCAACACCGACGAAGTTCCGGAATGGCCGAGCTTCGACGATGGCGACCGCTACGACATGTCGCTCAACACCATCATTCCCGACAACCCGAACAAGCCCTATGACATGAAGGAGCTGATCACGAAGGTCGTCGACGAGGGCGATTTCTTCGAGATCCAGGAAGCGCACGCGAAAAACATCGTCGTCGGCTTCGGGCGCTTCGACGGCCGCACCGTCGGCATCGTCGGCAACCAGCCGCTGGTGCTGGCCGGCGTGCTCGATTCCGACGCCTCGCGCAAAGCCGCGCGTTTCGTTCGGTTCTGCGACGCCTTCAACATTCCGATCGTCACTTTTGTCGATGTTCCCGGCTTTTTGCCGGGCACGGCGCAGGAATACGGCGGCCTCATCAAGCACGGCGCGAAACTTTTGTTCGCCTATGCCGAAGCCACCGTGCCGAAGATCACGGTCATCACGCGAAAAGCCTTCGGCGGCGCCTATGACGTCATGGCGTCCAAGCATCTGCGCGGCGACATCAATTACGCCTGGCCGACGGCGCAGATCGCCGTCATGGGCGCCAAGGGCGCGGTCGAGATCATCTTCCGCCAGGACCTGGGCGATCCGGAAAAGATCGCCGAGCGCACCAAGGAATATGAAAGCCGCTTCCTGTCGCCCTTCGTCGCCGCCGAACGCGGCTATATCGACGAGGTGATCCAGCCCTTCGGCACGCGCAAGAGGGTGGCGCGCGCGCTGGCCATGCTGCGCCACAAGGAGCTGGAGAACCCCTGGAAGAAGCACGACAATATTCCGCTCTGAGCGGTCAGGCGGGCTTTATCGAGCGACCCGAACAAACAAACAAAACCTCCTGCCGCAAAGGCGGGAGGTTTTTTGTTTTGTTTCGCGCCGCGCGGCCGGAGGGCTTGCCGCATGTTGCAATTTTTACGTGCGTAAGCCTGGATTAAGCAGTTCCGGTTAACATCGGTCAATCCAGCCTATTTATTTGGCCACCCGATGGCGGCGCGCATGTTTGACCACCTTGAAAACCTTGAAAACCTTGGAAACCGCATTCGAACCTTGCCCGGCTTCCTCCAATTTCGCCGCGACGACGACACCCCGGAGCGGGAAGAGGATCTCGACAAGGCGCGGCTGGCGGCGCTCATCGCCCAGGCGCCGCTGCTCTATATGGTCCTTTGCGTCAACGTCCTCGCCATTTCCTTCGCCTTCATCAAGGTCGCGCCGCCGGCGCTGACGCTTTATGCGCCGTCGGCGTTGCTGCTGATCATGATCTCGCGTGGCGTTTATTGGGTGTCGCGGCGCGGCGCCGCAATCGAAGCGCATGCAGCCCGCGCCGCCCTGCGTAGGGTCAATATCATCGCCTGTTGCATCAGCCTGCTGATCGCCGCGTGGGGGGTGGAGCTCTATCCTTTTGGCGATGCGCTGCTGCGCAATGAGCTGGTCTATGCCCTGGCCACCGGCGACATCATCTGCGTCTTCGCCCTGGCGCAATCGCCAAAGACGGCGCTGATGCTCGGCGGCCTCACCTTGCCCGGATTCCTGATGCTCCTGGCGGTGACGCGGCAGCCTTCCGCCATCATCGTCTCGGCCGATCTGCTGCTGGTGGGGGTGATCCTGGCCTCGATGGTCATCACGGCGGCGCGCGACTTCGAGCAGCTCGTCGGCGCGCAAAGGCTGGCGGTGGAGATGGTCGCGGAAAACATCCGCCTCGCCAATACCGACAGCCTGACCGGGCTGGCCAACCGGCGCGCTTTCTTCGACGCCCTGCGCGAGGCGACAACGACCGGCGGGAAAGGCGAAGCGCTGGCGATGGGCGTGATCGACCTCGACGGATTCAAGCCGATCAACGATCTCTACGGCCATGTCATCGGCGACCGGGTGTTGGGCGAATGCGCCGCCCGCGTCGGCCGATTCGCCAATGAAAGCACGAGTGTCGCGCGGCTGGGCGGCGACGAGTTCGGCATCATCCTGCGCGGCGACCATGGCGAGGACGACATCCGGGCGCTCGGCGCGCAAATCTGCGCGGCCTTGC
The DNA here is from genome assembly GCA_963828185.1 of uncultured Alphaproteobacteria bacterium. Classification (GTDB taxonomy): domain Bacteria; phylum Pseudomonadota; class Alphaproteobacteria; order Rhizobiales; family Beijerinckiaceae; genus Rhodoblastus. The sequence goes on from CAWHDV010000017.1 coordinate 57,374, forward strand.
GGGCGCCGCTGCGGATCGCCGACATTCGCGCCGGCGTCTCCGCCTCGATCGGCTTCGCGCGCTATCCCCACGACGCCAGCGATGGGCTGCAACTCTACGAGCGCGCCGATTACGCGCTTTATTTCGCCAAGCAGCAGCATCGCGGCGACGCCGTGCTGTTCGCGCCCGAGCACGAAAGCAAGATGCGGATGACCGCCCGGATCGAGCAGAGCTTGCGCAAGGCTGATCTGAACAAGGAGATCTCGGTTCTGTTCCAGCCGCTGTTTCATGTCGGCGACCAGACGATCGTCGCCTTCGAGGCGCTGGCGCGTTGGGACAGCCCTGAACTCGGGGCGGTTTCACCGGATGTCTTCATTGCCGTCGCGGAACGCGGCGACGTCATCCACGCCTTGACGCGGACCGTGGTGCGCAAGGCGTTGCGGGCGGCGCGCGACTGGCCGGATCATGTCAGCCTCGGCTTCAACCTGTCGATCCGCGACCTGCTTTCGCCCGGCGCGCTGACCCAGATCATCGCCATCATCGAAAGCAGCGGCGTCGATCCCGGCCGCATCGATATCGAAGTGACCGAAACGGCGCTGATCTCCGATTTCAACCGGGCGGAGGAGGCGCTGGTCGTCTTGAAGCGCCTGGGCGTCAAGATTTCGCTCGACGATTTCGGCACCGGCTATTCCAGCCTGGCCTATATCCATCGTTTGCCGCTCGACAAGATCAAGATCGACCGCAGCTTCGTCCAGGAAATGCACGAAAACGGGCCGGCGCGCGACATCGTGCGGTCGATGATCGCGCTGTGTGGCGACCTCAAGCTCGAATGCGTCACCGAAGGGGTCGAAACCTCGGAACAGTTCGAACTGCTGCGCTCCTACGGCGCCAATATGGTGCAAGGCTTTTTGTTCAGCCGCCCGATCGCCGAGGCCGACGTGCCCCGCTTCATCGAGGAGGCGCGGCTCAAGGCGCAGGTAGAGGTGGCGTGAGAAGGAAACCGCCTTACTCCACGTCCTCGACCTTGTCCGGGCCGCCGCCGTTGATGCGCTGCGCCAGCGAGGCTTGCATGAAGGCGTCGAGATCGCCGTCGAGCACGGCGTCCGGCGTGCCTGAGACGTAGCCGGTGCGCAAGTCCTTCACCATCTGGTAGGGCTGCAGCACATAGGAGCGGATCTGGTGGCCCCAGCCGATCTCCGACTTGGTGGCGTTGACCTTGTTGGCTTCGGCCTCGCGCCGCTCCAGCTCCTGCTCATAAAGTCTTGCGCGCAGCATGTTCCACGCGGTGGCGCGGTTCTTGTGCTGCGAGCGCTCCATCTGGCAGGCCACGACGATCCCCGAGGGAATATGCGTGATGCGCACCGCCGAATCGGTGGTGTTGATGTGCTGGCCGCCCGCGCCTTGCGCGCGATAGGTGTCGATGCGGCAGTCGCTTTCGTTGACCTGGATGTCGATCTTGTCGTCGATCACCGGATAGACCCAGGCGGAGGCGAAGCTGGTATGGCGGCGCGCGTTGGAATCGAAGGGCGAAATGCGCACCAGCCGGTGCACGCCCAATTCGGTCTTGGCCCAGCCGTGCGCGTTATGGCCCTTGATGAGCAAAGTCGCGGACTTGATGCCGGCCTCGTCGCCCGAGGTCTCCTCGATCAGCTCGACCTTGAACTTGTGGCGTTCCGCCCAGCGCGCGTACATGCGCAGCAGCATGCGCGCCCAGTCGCAGCTCTCGGTGCCGCCGGCGCCGGAATGCACTTCGATGAACGTGTCGTTGCCGTCGGCTTCGCCCGACAGCAGCGCCTCGACCTGGCGGCGGTCGGCCTCGGCCTTGACGGCCTTGAGCTGGTCGATTCCCTCCTGTTCGGCGGCGGAATCGTCTTCCATCTCGCCGAGCTCGACCAGGGTGACGGCGTCTTCGAGATCGCGTTCGAATTTCGCCAGCGAGCCGAGGCGATCCTCGAGCTCGGTGCGCTCGCGCATCAGCTTCTGCGCGAGTTCGGCATCGTCCCAGAGCTTGGGATCTTCGGACTTGGCGTTCAGTTCGGCGAGGCGGCGCGTCGAGTTCTCGACGTCAAAGATGCCTCCTCAGCAGTCCCACCGACTGCTTGATCTGTTCGACGAGCGAAACCGCTTCGGCGCGCATGGCTGGACTCACTGGCTGCTCGCGGCGTCGAGTCGCCGCGAATGAAAATGTCGATGGCAGACATAGGGGGCTTGCGCGCGGCTGTAAACCCGTCAGGGCGCGCGGGGAGAACGAAGGCGGTCGGCGAGGACCGCCTCCTGAAGCCGAAGGCTATTCGCCCGTCATTTCCAGCTGCTGGGCGATTTCCCAGCTGACCGGCAGTTCGACGTCGCCATTGATGCGCACATTGACGATGACCGGCCCCGCTTCGACGGCCAGCGCCTTGTCGATTTCGGCAAAGTCGTCGGGACGATCGACGCGAAAACCCTTAGCGCCGAAGCCGACCGCCAGTTTTTCGAAATCCGGCTGCTGGATTTCGGCATAGCGAGAGGGCAGCTTCTTGTGGATCAGATCGTGCCGTTCCTGCCCGACGGCATTGTCGTTGAACACGAAGACGGTCAGCGGCAGATTGTGGCTCACGGCTGTGTGGAAGTCGGCGACATTCATCATGAAGGCGGCATCGGCCGTGACATGGGTGACGCGTTTGCCGGGACGGGCGAAGCAGGCGCCCAGCGCGATGCCCAAGCCCTGTCCGACCGCGCCGAAATCGAGGCCGGACGCCCAGTCCTCGGCGCGCGGGCTACTCATCGCCTTGACCGCGACCATGGCGGCGTGACCGCCATCGAAAACCAGGATGCGATCCTGCTTGTCCAGCCTGTCCTCGATGTAGCGCGCGGCGCGGCGTGGATCGACCGTGGCGCCGTCGTCATAGCTTTCGATCGGCGGCCGGCGGTCCCGTATTTTCCGCGCGGTTTCAGCGTCCGGCTGGCGCGCTTGCGCGTTCATCTCGCGCAGCCGGCTGGTCAGCGCCGCGGTCGCCACCCGGGCGTCGCCTTCCAGGCCGAGCCTTATGGGCGCGAACCAGCCGAAGGCCTCCGGCCGGAGGTCGATCTGGATAATGGTTTTTCCGTTTTCCAGGATCTTGCCAAAATGCGTGGTCCATTCGTTCAGACTGGCGCCGATCACCAGCATGACGTCGCTTTGCGCCAGCGTGTCCACCGCGAGATCCGAGCCGAGTCCGCCGCTGATCCCAAGGTAGAGCGGATATTGCGCGCAGAAGCCCGCCGCATAGAGGCTGGTGGCGATTGGCGCGCCCAGGTGTTGCGCGAGACCGCCGACTTCCCGCTCCGCCTTGGCTTCAACCGCCCCCAATCCGCACAGGATGGTCGGCCGTTGCGCGCCTTGCAACAGCTTCGCCGCCTGTTCCAGGTCTTCCCGGCGCGGCGGTTGCAGGATGTTGGGCTTGTACATGGGCTGGTAGGCCCAGTCCGCCCTCATTTCCGCATGCTGGACGTCCTGCGGCATATTGAGGACGAAGGGCCCTTTTTTCGCCTTGAGTTGGCGGAAGGCCTCGCCCAGGCAGTAATCGACATTATTGGCGTGGTCGAGCCTGACCGTCGCCTCCGTCGTCAGCTTGGCCATGGCGTGCTGGTCCAGCGAGCCTTGCGGATTATAGGGATCGCGAAGGGAGGCGTGGCCCGCCAGCAACAGGAGCGGCGTGCGATGGAGTCTCGCCGCGATCAACGACGTCGTGGCGTTGCTGTATCCTGGCCCTTGCGTGACGGCGGCCAGGCCCATTTTGCCGCTCATCCTCGCGTAGCCGTCGGCCATGCCGACAGCCGATCCTTCGTGATGGGCATGGACATAAGCGAGGCCGTGCTTTTCGCAAAGCTCCACGATCATGTCCTGATTGGCGTCGCCCATGACGGCGAAAATACGATCCATTCCCTCGGCGGCCAGGGCCGCGGCGACGGCTTCCAAAACTTTCATGGGAAATCTCCGGACGAATTACGACCGGATCACAACGCGACGCCAAACCCGTGGTTCCGGCGGCCGCGCTTCGAAAGCGCGCGGAAATTCAATACAGCCCGCCGGTGCCCGAGCCCACCGCCTGATCGGAAGCGGGCGTGTGCGACGCCGTGGCCGGGGCGCCGCCGCCGCCGCCGCCGCCGCCGCCGCCGCCATTATAGGAATCGGGCGGCGCGGTGCCGGGCTTGAAGGCTTCGAGGATCGTCCCGGCGCCGCTGGCGCGCATGCCGGTTTTCAGGTCGACCGAGATCAGTTTTATGCCCGGGGGGACGCGGAAGGGGGTGTCGGGCTTGCCGGCCAGCGCCATTTTCATGAAATCGCGGAAGATCGGCGCGGCGTAAAGCGCGGCCTGCGCCGAATCGCCCATCGAGCGCGGCCGGTCATAGCCCAGATAGACGCCGAAGGTGAGGTCGGGCGAATAGCCGACGAACCACAGGTCCTTGGCGTCATTGGTGGTGCCGGTCTTGCCGGCGAGATGCTTGCCGACATCCTTGATGGAGACGCCGGTGCCGCGCTCGATCACGCCCTCCATGATCGAGGTGATCTGGTAGGAGGTGAGCGTGTCGAGCACCTGCTCGCGCTTGTCCACCAGCTTGGGCAGGTTGTCGGCCTCGAACTTGGGCGCGTCGCAGCCGAGGCACTGGCGTTCGTCGTGGCGATAGATCGTGTGTCCCCAGCGGTCCTGGATGCGGTCGATCAGCGTCGGCTTGATGCGCGTGCCGCCGTTGTCCAGCATGGAATAGGCGGTGACCATGCGCATCAGGGTGGTTTCGCCGGCGCCGAGCGACATCGACAGGACCGGCAGCATGTCGTCGTAAATGCCGAAGCGGCGCGCATATTCGGCGATCAAGGGCATGCCGATGTCGCGGGCGAGGCGAACGGTCATCAGGTTTTTCGAATGTTCGACGCCATAGCGCAACGTATGCGGGCCGTAATGGCCTTCCTCGAAGTTTTCCGGCCGCCAGACGTCGCCATTGGGCTGGGTGATTTCGATCGGCTCGTCGAGGATGGTCGAGGCCGGCGTGTAGCCGTTGTCGAGCGCGGCGGAATAGACGAAGGGCTTGAACGAGGAGCCCGGCTGGCGCAGCGCCTGGGTCGCGCGGTTGAAGGCCGATTCGTCGAAGGAAAAGCCGCCGACCATGGCGAAGACGCGGCCGGTATAGGGGTCCATGGCGATGGCGGCGCCGGAGATTTCCGGGATCTGGCGCAGCCGGTACTGGCCTTTGAGGCCTTCCATCGCCTCGACATAGACCACGTCGCCGGGCGCAAGCGCCTGGCGCAGGCGCTTGCGCGTCCAGCGCGCGCCCTCGGTCGTCACGGTTCCGGTTTCGCGCGCCGTCGAGATTTCGCCCGATTTTGTGCGCGGCGGCTGCAGGCCGATGTGGGCGGCGCTGTCATTGCCGTCGAGCACGACGGCGAGACGCCAGGGCGCGACGTCGCCCAGCGCGGGAACCTCGCCGAGCGCCTGGCCCCAGTCGCCGGAGACGCTGATCTTGCGCAGCGCGCCGCGCCAGCCGTGCGCCTCGTCGAAGCGGATGAGTTCGTCGAGCAGCGCCTTGCGCGCCATCAGCTGCATCTTCGGGTCGAGGGTGGTGCGCACCGACAGGCCGCCCTCGTAAAGCTTCTTGTGGCCGTAACGGTCGTCCAGCTCGCGCCGCACTTCCTCGGAGAAATAGCCGGCCATCAGGGTGTCGGGCGACAGGATGCGCGGGTTGATGGTCAGTGGCGCGGCCTTGGCGGCGTCCCCGTCTTTTCGCGACACGTAGCCGTTTTCCACCATGCGCTCGACCACGTAGTTGCGGCGCGCGACGGCGGCGTCGTGATTGCGGTAGGGGTTGTAATTGTTCGGACCCTTGGGCAGGCCGGCGAGATAGGCGGTCTCGGCGAGCGTCAGTTCATGCACGGACTTGTCGAAATAGTTCAGCGCCGCCGCGGCGATGCCGTAATTGCCCATGCCGAGATAGATTTCGTTGAGGTAGAGCTCGAGGATGTGCTGTTTCGAATAGGCCTGCTCGATGCGCAAGGAGAGCAGGACCTCCTTGAACTTGCGGTCGAAGCTGCGTTCGTTGGTGAGGAGGAAGTTCTTCGCCACCTGCTGGGTGATGGTCGAGGCGCCCTGCATGTGCCGCTCGCCCTTGACGAGCACCAGCGCGGCGCGGGCGATGCCTTCGGGGTCGATGCCGTTGTGGGTGTAGAAATTCTTGTCCTCGGCCGAGATGAAGGCTTCCTTGACCAGCGGTGGAATGGCGTTGGACGGGAGGTAGAGGCGGCGCTGGTCCGCATATTCGGCGAGGATCGTTCCATCGCCCGCGTGGACGCGGGTCATGATCGGCGGGTCGTAATTCTTCAGCTGGCTGTAATCGGGCAGGTCCTTGGAATAGGTATAGACCAGCCAGCCCGCGCCCAGGCCCGCCAATATGAAAAGGATCGCGCCCGTGGCGAAAACGAAGCCGAAAAATCGGGCGATCATCCGCATGAACTCACCTTTCGCCAAGTTTCCTGTCGAAACAATGCTCTTGTCGCAACAATTTCCGCGATGCCGATAGGGCGCTCCGGCGCGAGGATTCGCCAAGCCGGTTTGCGCCTATACCATTGCGCTCGGGCGTGGGCCAACCGAAACCGCCCGGACAAGCGAAACCGCCGCAAGAAACCACTTCATGCCGGGCCTGTCCGCAGGCGAGAAGCCTAGTTGCCGCTGCTTTGTGTCGCTTTAAGGGCGCCATCCTGCGCCGGGGCGGCGGCGCTCGCCGGTTGCTGCGCAGCGAAGAAATCGTCGATGGCGTGCGCGACCTGGCCCGTGGCCTTGTCGCGCCATTGCTGCGAGGTGAGGTCGGCGGAGTCAGCGGCGTTCGATAGATAGCCAAGCTCCAGCAGCACCGAGGGCACGTCGGGCGCCTCGAGCACGACGAAGCCGGCCGAGCGGCGCGGATTCTTGTTCAGCCGCGCAGCGACCTTCCAGTAGTTGGCGAGGGAATGGGCGAAGACGCTGGAATAGGCGCGCGTCTCCCGCCGCGTGAGGTCGAACAGGATGTCATTGACGTCGCCGGAGTCCTTGTTCGAACTCGACGCCGGCGTTGGCGTCGGCCTTGTTTTCATGCTCGGCGATGCGGGCGGCCTCGCGGTCGGACGCCCGCTCGGACACTGTGTAGACGGTCGCTCCCTCGGCGCCGCCGCCGACCAGCGTGTCGGCGTGCAGCGAGACGAACAGCCCGGCGCCGAGTTTTCGCGCGATGCGCACGCGCTCGCCCAGAGGCACGAAAGTGTCGTCGTTGCGGGTCATGACCACCTGGTAGCGGCCGCCGCCGCGCAATTTCGCAGCCAGCGCCTTGGCGAATTCGAGCACGACGACCTTTTCCTCGACGTGATGGCGGCCCAGCGCCCCGGAATCGATGCCGCCATGGCCGGGATCGAGCACGACGATCGGTTCGCGCCCCGCTGCCGGATCCGCCGCCACGTCGGGAGACTCTGGGCGGCGGCGCGGCGGCTTGCGCCTGCTTTTCGGCGCCGGCGCGGGCGGCGGCCTTGAACGCCGCCTCGGCCTGCGGCGCAAGCGCGAGCGACAGTTCAAACGTTCCCGCGCGCGTCGGCGCGCAACTCGTCGACAGGAGTTCCGCCGGACCGGCGAGATCGATGACAATGCGTGACTTGCCGGCTGCGAGGCGGCCGAAACGGTAGGAGGCGATCAGATCGGCGCCTTCCGCCGGGCGCTCGGCTTTCTGGCCCTTGCCGCGAGGCTTTCCTGCCCGCGGCGCCTTTTGCCCGTCGCTCGGGTCGATCTGGAAATTGATTTCCGGCAGGTCGACAATGGCCCGGTCGGGATTGTCGAGCACATAGGTGTCCGCGGCGACACAGGCGTTGACCAGAAATATGAGCCGCGTTTGCTCGCGCGGCCCTTTCTCGATCCGGGCCGCGACGGCGACCGGGATGGGGCTTTGGGCTGAGGCTTGCGCCGGCGCGGCGCCGGGCAGGGCGGAGAAACCGACGGCGCAGACGGCAAGGACCGCAAGGCCCAGTCCCGGACAGGATTTGCTTCGTCGCAGGCGTGCAAAAGGCATGATGTTCCGGGTGTTCCGTCTGGCGCGCCGAAGCGCTTGGACCGGTGTCCGATGGGAAATTGATGGAATTCAGACCATGGAAAGCTTAACAGGCGTTTACCCTGCTCGACGCCAGGGCGATGGGCCGGGAGACGCTGCGGCGACCTTAAACGGCGAGGCGGCCTCTGGCGACTGTTGTAAAATCGCAACGAATGTGAGGAAACTTGCCAAACGGCCATTCCCTAGTCTAGATAGAAGCGTTCCAGTTCGGGCGCGATCGGATTCGCGCCAAACGAGCGATGAACGGCCTCTCCAGCCTCGACGCGCCGCCTGCAAAGCGGGAGTTTTCATCGCGTCGGCCGGGAATTGCGCCTTTTCTCGCTTGCCGCACGTTTTGGACATTGTCCGGCGGCCTTGCGCCCCGGAGGACAGGTGAAAAGTTTGCTCGTGCTCGCACTAAAGCCCCATCGCGGCGTTCCATGCCGCGCCGGGGACGCAATCGGAAAAGGATTCGACGCCGCAAGGCGGAGCGTCTTCGCTCGATTTGCAGCGGGCGCGCATTCGCCTTCCTTCGCCGCGCCGATCCGCCAACCGGGCTGTTCGCCCGTCCTTTCCTGCCGCGCCTCGGCGCGGGCGCGTCGCCCCAGTGGCGCCGCGTCCCGAATCCGCTCGGCGCAGCACGTCTTCTCTCAGCAAAATCCCTCAACCCATTATCGCATGGCGCGCCTCCTGAGGCGTGGGCCCGCGCGCGCAATCCGGTCGGGCGGCATCGCCCCCGCCGGCGCGAGCGCGAGGGCGATCCAGGCTTATGGCCGCGCCATGCCCGCAAGAGTTCCCAATGGCCAACAAGATGATCATCGACGCCTCCCATCCCGAAGAAACGCGGGTGGTGGTGCTGCGCGGCAATAAAGTCGAAGAGTTCGATTTCGAATCCGCCTCCAAGAAGCAGCTCCGGGGCAATATCTACCTGGCGAAAGTGACGCGGGTCGAACCGTCGCTGCAGGCCGCCTTTGTCGAATATGGCGGCAACCGCCACGGCTTCCTCGCCTTTTCGGAAATCCATCCGGATTATTACCAGATTCCGCACGCCGACCGCGCCGCGCTGCTGGAGGAAGAATCCCGCGCCCATCGCGAGGAGGAGGACGAGGACAATTCCCGCCGCCGCAGCCGCCGCCACCGGCGCGGCTCGGAACGCCGCCGCCCGAATGAAGACGAGCGCGTGACGGCCGAGCTCCAGTCCGAAGAGCTCCCGTCCGACGCGGAGCGCACCGCGGCGACCGACGACACTGGCGCCCAGGAGCATGGTTTTCAAGAGAATGGCTTCCAGGACAACGGTTTCCAGGACAACGGCTTCCAGGACAACGGCTTGGAAGCGAGTTCGCAGGAAACGCGGGAATTCGAGTCGCACGAAGACGAGTCGCTGAAAGACCCGGCTCCCGACGACGCGACCCCGGTTGAAGCCGCCGAAATTTCCGCTGCGGCTGGCCATGACGCCTCCGCGCCGGAAAGCGCGGCTCCCGAATCCGCGGCGCCGGCCGTCGAAGCCGCGCCCGTCGCAACGTCGCCGGTGGCCGAAAAACCCGCCGCGCACGCGGACAGCCATGAGATCGCCTGCGATCCCGAAGGCTTCGCCATTGTCGAGGAGACCGACGAGGCCGACGCCCCGGCGGCTCCCCACGAGACGCAAGACCACGAGATACAAGACCACGAGATACAAGACCACGAGACGCATGGCCACGAAGCCCGTGCCCTCGTGTCCGACCATGCGCCGGCCGGCGAAGCCGACCTCGAAGGCGGGGCTGACGAACGGGCCGGAGACGAGGAGGCGCAAGCCCGCCGCTTCCTTGACCAGGAGCAGGAAGGCGAAAACGGCGACAAGGACGAGGAAGAGGAAATCGTCGAGCAGCTTGGCGGCGACGCCATGGACGAGACGCCCTACCGCGCGCCGCGCCTGCGCCGCCAGTACAAGATCCAGGAAGTCATCAAGCGCCGGCAGGTGCTGCTGATCCAGGTCGTCAAGGAAGAGCGCGGCAACAAGGGCGCGGCGCTGACCACCTATCTGTCGCTCGCCGGCCGCTATTCCGTGCTGATGCCCAACACGGCGCGCGGCGGCGGCATTTCCCGAAAAATCACCGACGCCGTCGACCGCAAGCGCCTCAAGGAAATCGCCCAGGAGCTCGAGGTTCCCGAAGGCATGGGCGTCATCCTGCGCACGGCCGGCGCGGCCCGCACCAAGCCGGAAGTCAAGCGCGACTTCGAATATCTGATGCGGATGTGGGAGACCGTGCGCGAGCTGACCCTGTCGTCCAGCGCGCCGGCCCTGGTCTACGAGGAAGGCTCGCTGATCAAGCGCGCCATCCGCGACCTCTACAACAAGGACATCGACGACGTGATCGTCGCCGGCGAGCTGGGATTCCAGGAGGCGCGCGATTTCATGCGGCTCCTGATGCCCAGCCACGTGCGCAACGTGCATTTCTATCGCGAGCCGCAGCCCATTTTCGCCAAATGGGGCGCGGAATCGCAGCTCGACGCGCTGTTCCACACTCAGGTGACGCTGAAATCGGGCGGCTACCTGGTCATCAACCAGACCGAGGCGCTGGTCGCCATCGACGTCAACTCCGGCCGCTCGACGCGCGAACATAATATCGAAGACACGGCGTTGCGGACGAATCTTGAAGCAGCGGATGAAGTCGCGCGGCAATTGCGCCTGCGCGACCTCGCCGGCCTGATCGTCGTCGATTTCATCGACATGGAGGAAAGCCGCAACAATCGCGCGGTGGAGCGCCGGATCAAGGAGGCGCTGAAAGACGACCGCGCCCGCATCCAGGTCGGCCGCATCTCGCATTTCGGCCTTCTGGAAATGTCGCGCCAGCGCATCCGCACCGGCGTGCTGGAAGGATCAAGCGTGGTCTGCCCGCATTGCGCCGGCGCCGGCACTGTGCGCTCGACGGCTTCGGTCTCGGTGCATGTGATGCGCGTGCTCGAAGACGCGCTGATCAAGAGCGCCTCGCATAATGTGATCCTGCGCACCCGCACCGACATCGCGCTCTATATCCTCAACCAGAAACGCTCGCTGTTGCGGCTGATCGAAGAGCGCTTCGGCGTCGCCGTGACGGTCGAGGCCGACGATTCCCTGACGGGCGGCGCCTATCACGCGCTCGAGCGCGGCGAACCCGCGACGGGTCCGGTCGCCGATCCGCTGCGCCGTTTCGATCCGCGCCGGCCGATCGAGGACGAGCCGATCGGCGAGGCGGAATTGGAGGCCGATTTCGAGGAAGAGGCCGAAGTCGAGGCGACCGAGACGGAAACGCTCGAAGATTCGAACGAGACCGCGGCCGAGGCCGAAAACCGTCGCCGTCGCCGGCGCCGGCGCGGCCGCGGGCGCAGTTTCGATCGTGACGCGGCGACGGTTGACGCCAATGCGCCGCAGCCGTCCGACGACGGCCTTGAAACCCTGGCTGAAATCGGCGGCGACCTGAACACGCCGGTAGAGACGGGGGCTGATGAGTTCGGCGGCGGCGACGCGCCGCGCGAGGATGGCGGCGAAGGCGGCCGTCGCGGGCGCGGACGCTGGCGGCGCCGCGGTCGCGGGGGTCGCGGCGGCGAGACGAGCGAATTCGCCGGCGACTGGCGTCCTTCGGGCGACGTCAGCGGCGAGACGGAAGGCGCAGAGGCGCAACAAGGCGCCGAGTTCCGGAGCTTCCGACGCGGCCGAACAGTCCGCGCCCGCGCCGCAGTCGAGCGGGGAATCAGCTCAGCCGCAAGCTTCGCGCTTCGATTCGCATGTCGATGCGCCAGCCGCTTCGCAACCCGCTGACGCGGAAATCGCGCCCGGCGTGAAGGCCGAAACGACGCCCGCGCCCGCGCATGACGCCGAGGCGGCCGCGCAGGCCCCGGCTGCTGTCGAGCATAAGCCGGCGGCGCCGCCGGAAGCGCCGGAAGCCGCGAGGCCCGCGCCTGCGGCACGGCAGCCCGACCTGCCGGCCATCACCGAGGCCGACCCGGACAAGCCGAAACGCTCGGGCTGGTGGGCGCGCGCCAAGGCCAATCTGACCGGACACTGACCGGTCGTTCACGAGACAAACACGCTTCGGGCCGCTTTTGCGGCCCGATTGCGTTTTGGCCGTTTGATGAAGCGCGAGTGGTTTGCTCGCAACGCAGGCCCCGAGGCCTTGCGCCAATATTGCGCGGCCTGGATCAAGCAAGGGGGGCGTGTGAAATGTATTGGCGGCTTGCGCCCGTGTATAAGCTTTTAGTGAGTCGCCATCAAGACAGGCAGGCGCCGCGAAACGGACAGGCCCTCAAAGCGGACAGGCCATCAAAACGGACAGGCCCCGCCGACTGTGCGCGCGGGGCCTTAAATTCGCTCTATCGCGAATTCCGATATAAATCAGAAGAAAGTGCGGGATGATCCGCTATGTGTCATGATGTTTTTCGGTGATTGGCGTCTCCCATCAAAATGGCAGATTTCGTGCGTTTCCGCCCTGTATGACGTCAAGACGCCGCGCCCAGGCGGGGGCGTCCGAAAACTGCTAGCTGAGGTGGAGTCATGCGTCCCGCTTTCCGATCCTCACTGGTCAATTCTCTCACTCTCGAGGCGCCAGAAATCCCTTTGGGACTGCCGGCTCAGAGACGAAAAGCGAATTGGCAGGTCGATCCGCAACTGGGACGAGGGCGTTTCAAGTCTCGTCGCCAATATTGAGTTAATCGATCGGGTTATTGCCGCCATCAGGGTTCGTAGCCCTTCGGCGATATCCTTGACTTAAAAGCGGCTTCGCACGTCTTTCAATCAAGGCTGCAACAACATGAAGTGTGACACCTTTTTTGTTCCCGTCAATAGCGGATTTTTTTTCGCGCCCCCTTGCGCGGTCCCCTTCGCGACAGGGCTAACAAAGGGTAAACGGGATGCAAAAGGCGGTCTGGCGCGGTTTTGCGAGGGGTTCCACGTCGCGTGCAGAAGAATGCGTCACGAAAGCGACGGATAATCGCGACATAAGGTCGCTTGCTTTTTGCACAGCCAGAGCGTGCGCCAAAGACAAGCTCAAGGAGATATACGCCATGCGCGCGCTTTCGCAACTCACCTGCCGCCTGATCCTCGCCACCTGTGCCGCTCTGCTTTGCGCCAGCGCAGCGCAGGCGCAGGGGCCAGGACAAGCGCAAGGTTCTGGACAAGCGAAGGTTCTGGACAAGCGCAAGGGCCTGGACAGGCGCAAGGGCGTGCGCAGGCGGCGCTGCAACGATACGACCACGTCTATGTCATCGTGCTGGAAAATCACGGCTTCGACGACGCCCTGTTCAATGGACCGTCGCCCTTCCTGCGCCAGATGGCGGAGAGCCAGGCGCTCGCGACCCGTTACTTTGGCGTCGCCCATCCCAGCCTGCCCAATTATCTCGCGCTGATCGGCGGCGACGATTTCGGCGTTCGCGACGACGCGCCGAGCTGTTTTGCGCCGGATATCGCGCCTTCGACGCCGTGCCACAAGATTTCCGGCAATTCGCTGCCCGACCAGTTGCAACGCGTCGGCTTGAGCTTCGCGCTCTACGCCGAATCACTGCCCGCGCCGGGATCGCTGGTGTCGAAGGCCCCCGGCGGGGTCGGCGGCGCGCTCTATGCGCAGAAACACAATCCCGCGCCCTATTTCGACTGGCTCGTCGCCGTGCCGTCTAGCCTGGCGCAGGTCAAGCCTTACCGCGATTTCGCCGGCGATCTCGCCGGGAGCATGGCGAATGTCGTCTTCATCATTCCCAACCAGTGCCATGACGGACACGGACTGACGCTCTGCCACGGCCGCGACCGCCTGATCGCCGATTACGATTCCTTCGCGCGCGATGCGGTGACATCTATCCGCGCGTCGAAAAATTTCACCCGCCATTCGGCCATCGTCGTCACTTTCGACGAGGGCGAGCCCTCGCTCTTCCCCGACGCGCCGGTATCGCAATATTCGCGCATTTCAGACGGAGCCAACAACCATATCGCGACGATTGTCGCGACGCTGTGCGGCGCGCCGGCGACCGACGCGACGCGGTTGGATCATTTCAGCCTGCTGGCGACGATCGAGGACGGATTTTCCCTGCCTCGCCTGCGCAAGGCCGCGACGGCGACGAGCATGGCCGCGCTGTTCGCCGACCGCTGCGCGCCTTGAGGGGCCACTCAAGGCAGCGCGTCGGCGCGAAAACCATGCTATGACATCGCCCTGGAACGCGCGAACGGGACGGCGATGACGGGACACAAGATCAACGCTTTGCTGGCCCTGCACAGCGAGGGCCGCTTCCTGGTTGGGCGCGAGCGCATAAAACTGCTGGAGAAGGTGGCCGAGTTCGGCAGCATCGCCAAGGCGGCCAAGGCGACCGGCTTCAGCTACAAGACGGCCTGGGATTCGGTCAACGCCGTCAACAATCTCCTGCCAACTCCGGCCTTTTTGACCCGCCCCGGCGGGCGCTCCGGCGGCGGCGCTGAAGTGACGGAGGAGGGGCGGCGGCTGATCGAGACCTTCCACCGCCTCGAGGAAAAGCTGTCGCGCATTTCCAATCTGATCGCGGAAGAAGGCGTCGCGGGCCAGGAGGAGGCGCTGCTGTGGACCGTCGGGGCGCGGATTTCGGCGCGCAACGTGTTCCAGGCCGAGGCAGCGCAGGTCAGGAGATGGCCGGTCGATGTCGAAGTCACGCTGAAAATCGCCGAGGAGCGCCACATCCTGGCGATCGTCACCAATGAGGCCGCCGACGACCTTGGCCTCGAGCCGGGCCGCAAAGTGCTGGCTCTGGTCAAATCCTCGTTCATCCGGCTATTCCCGGCCGAGCAGGCGCCGACGGAAGGCGCCAATTGTTTTATCGGCGAAGTGACCGAGCGCACCGACGCCGAACGCAACAGCGAAGTGCTGCTGGATATCGGCCACGGCAAGACCCTGCATGCGGTGGTTCCGCGCGAGGTCGCCGAAAGGCTTGCGCTTGAGCGCGGCGGCAAGGCCGCCGCGAGCTTCGACGCCAGCCAGGTCATCCTGGCGGTGAACTAGCCTGGTGGCTCGTGTCCGTCATCTGAGAGGCGAACAACGAGGCCGGAAGCAGGATCGGCGAGAACGGATGCGTGGCGGTGAGGGCATCATCTCGAAAAGTGGAATCACGTATTCGCCAGCTCGGACCTTCGGTTCAGTGAATTTCATTATCAAACAGGACATTAAGAGCGTGATGCGATTTGTGAAAACGCATGCTGCCCTAACCGCCAATTTCCCGTCCCGTTTCGCTGATGAACGCCACACCGATCTGCGTCGCCTTGCGCCATACCACGCGGCATTCGACAGTCGGGGCGTTGTCGCGCACCAGGTCGAACCTGTCGGGAACGCCGATCGGACTATCGACCAGGAGGCGCGCGCCGCTGTCCGAATAGTCGCGGATGACGCAGTTGATGGAGGCGTGCAGGCCGCGGAAGCTGATCCGGGCGCCTTTGAAGACGCGATGGCGGTCGGCCCTGCGTCTTTCCCCGTGTGGTGTCGAAGCGATCGTCATGGTCTGTAACGTTTTGCGTTGGGCGCCGCGCGTCGCGACTGATCCTCCTTATTGTTCAACCGATTGCTTGCTTGTGGCTTGCGGCGGAGCCGATGTTTTTCTTGACCTCGCTAAAATTTGAACGGTTTTGGCCGTGCAATTTTCGCGTGTGCCGGCGTAGGATCGCCTTCGGCTCCACCTCGGCAGGGCCGTCACGAGACAAGCCATGAAAGAAGCGCCATTCGAAACCGGTAATTTCGACCTTGCGGTGACCAAGTTCGGCGCCGGCTGCCCTGTGCGCTACACCGGCCCGCATCAAGGCGTCTTCCGTTTTGAAAGCATGAAACTTTCCGCGCTCAAGGCGGCGCGTGAAAAATCAGCCGGCGAGCCCGACCTCACGGACGCGGCGTTGCGCCGCTTCTTCGCGCTCCACTGAAGGCGAGCCGACCAATGCGCTCCCCCGAAAGCGCGAACCGGCCTTGCGCGCCGGCCAGCGGGAACTGAAGCCGCGCCATCCAGTTAATATTCATATCACGGGATGCGAACGGCTTTCCGCGCGAGGCCGCGGCAACGCGTGGGGGAGGGCGTCGAAAATGTCGAGAATTCTCACGAGCCTGCTGGCGGTTTACATGGCGTTCGGCAATTTTGCGGGCGTCGCGCTCGCCGCGCCGACCGGCTTGGCCAGGCCCGCATTTGTCGCAGCGCCGGCGCAGGTGGAAAAAATCGTCTATCACGCCAAGCGCCGCGTCGTGCATCGCCGCGTCCGCCGGCGCAATGGCGGCGAGGCGGCCGCCGGGGCCTTTTTCGGTTCGATCGTCGGCGGCATCCTGAGCAATCCCTGCACGTTCGGCGACTGCGGCTACGGTGACGGCTATTATGACGGCGGTTACTACGGCGGCGGCTATGGCGGCGGCTTTGGACGCGGCGGCCACTTCCATCGTGGCGGCTTCCACGGCGGCGGCCACGGCGGCTTTCATGGCGGCGGTCACGGCGGCTTTCATGGCGGAGGTCATGGCGGAGGTCATGGCGGAGGTCATGGCGGCGGCCACGGCCATCGCTGAAGCCATCGCGACGCAGCGCGAAAGTCATCGACAATCGGATTGACCGGCGGCAAGATCGGCCCCGCTCGCAAGCGCGAACGAGGGCCGAATCATGCGATACAAAATCTGGGCTGGTTGTCTGGCCGCCTTGTTGACGTCCAGCGCCGTTCTCCTGACCGATAGCGCCCTGGCGCAGGTCAGGATGGGCGTCGGCGCGCCGATCACCGGCCCGGACGCGGCGTTTGGCGCGCAATTGAAGAACGGCGCCGAACAGGCGGTCGCCGACATCAACGCTTCTGGCGGCGCGCTCGGCCAGAAGATCGAGCTGAGCGCCGGCGATGACGCCGGCGACGCCAAGCAGGGCCGCTCGGTCGCCAATGATTTCATCGGCCAGGGCGTGACCTTCGTCGTCGGCCATTTCAATTCATCGGTCACCATGCCGGCGTCCGACGCCTATAACGAGGCGGGCGTGCTGGAAATCACCCCCGGCTCGACCAATCCGCAGATCACCGAGCGCGGCCTGCCGCTGCTATTTCGCACCTGCGGCCGCGACGACCAGCAGGGCGGCGTCGCCGCCGCCTACCTCGTCGCGCATGAAAAGGGCAAGAGGATCGCCATCATCCACGACAAGTCGACCTATGGCAAAGGCCTAGCCGACGAGACGCGCAAGGCGCTGGCGGCGGCGGGCGTGCATGACGTGCTCTATGAGGGCCTGAATGTCGGCGAGAAGGATTTTTCCTCCATCGTTTCGAAGATCAAGTCGGTCGACGCCGACATCGTGTTCTTCGGCGGCGTCCACACCGAAGGCGGCCTGCTGGTGCGGCAGATGCGCGACCAGGGCGTGAAGGCCGTGCTGATGGGCGGCGACGGCATCGCCAGCCAGGAATTCGCCGCCATCGCCGGACCCGGCGTCGAAGGCACGCTGATGACCTTCCCGCCCGACCCGCGCCTGCGCCCGGAAGCCGCCGCCGTGGTCAAGGAATTCGAGGCGAAGAACTACAATCCCGAGACGTACACGCTCTATTCCTACGCCGCCGTGCAGGTCATCAGGCAGGGCATCGAAAAGGCCAAGTCGGTCGATCCCGCCGCGGTGGCCAAGGCCCTGCATGGCGGCGGCCCGTTCAAGACGGTGGTTGGCGATTTGTCCTTCGACAACAAGGGCGACGTGACCCGCGCGGATTATGTCGTCTATCAGTGGCGCAAGGGCGCGGACGGAAAGATCACCTATCAACAAGTTGATAAGTGAGATTGGGTAGTTACGCTAACATACTGACTTCCGTGGCAAAACAAATACCCGCCGGATTGCTCCGGCGGGCACGGAGCGTGAAAACGCAGCATCACTTGGTCAGCGACGGCTCCGGCGTCGTATCGGTGCGGATCGGCAGGGTCGGATACTGGATCGCTGGCAACTGGCCGGTCAAAGTGTCGAGGAAGGCGACAATGTCGTTCTCCTCCTGGTCGCTAAGTTTCGCCCCAAGCTGCGCCGAGCCCATGACGCCGACCGCCTGTTTCAGGCTCCACACCTGGCCGGAATGGAAATAGGGCGCGCGCAGGGCCACGTTGCGCAGGGGCGCGGCGCGGAACACATATTCGTCGCTCGCCGTCTTGGTGACATTGAAGCGGCCTTTGTCCTTGAGAGGCAGCACTTCGGCGCCGGGCCGTTCGACCACGCCGAACGGGAAATAGCCGCCGCCGCCGATATTGATGCCGTTGTGGCAGGCGACGCAGCCCTTATCCATGAACAGCTTCAGGCCGCTTTGCTCCTGGGCGTCGAGCGCATTGGCGTCGCCATCGAGATATTGGTCGAATTTCGACGCCGGGGTGATCAGCGTCGCCTCGAAGGCCTCGACCGCCTTGGCGAAATTGTCGAAGCTGATCGGCTGGGCGTCGCCGGGAAAGGCCTTCTTGAAACTGTCGACATAGGCGGGCATCGACGAAAGCACCTTGGTGACGTGGTCGGGCGTCGCGTCCATTTCGACGCTCGCCTGCACCGGCCCCTTGGCCTGAGCCTTGAGATCGGCGGCGCGGCCGTCCCAGAACTGGGCGATGTTGAACACGGCGTTATAGACCGTCGGCGCGCGGCGCGGGCCGCGCTGCCAGTCGTGGCCGACCGAGGTCGGGCCGGCGTCGACGCCGCCGGTGCCGACATTGTGGCAGGTGTTGCAGCTGATGATCTCGCTCTTCGACAGGCGCGGATCGAAGAACAGCATCTTGCCGAGTTCGATCTTGTCATGGGTGATGGCGTTTCCCTTGACCGCGGGAACCATGGATGGAATTGGCTTGAAATTCTGCTGCGCCTTGGCCTGGAGCTCATCCGCCGAAGCGGACGCCGCGGCCATGGCGAGAACCGCCGCCAGCGAACCAATCACTACGTTGCGCATTTGCATTCCCCTTCGCTCTCGCAGCCGGGACGCGAAAAGTTCCCGTAGCCCAACGGCGCGCGCGAAAAATGCGCCGCGCGCTGGCGCGCGGCCATGATCTGACGCAGGGAATCGGGGATTTGCGGCCAATTGCCGCAGCGATAATAATATTGGAATAATTCCAGCTTACGGCCGCCTCAGCCGAGGTTGGCGAGGCCCGGAAAAGTCTGCAACAGCCAGAAACTGACGCTCTGTATGCCGCCGGTCAGGAACATCACGCCGGTAACGACCAACAATCCGCCGACGATCTTCTCGACCTTGCCGAAATGCGAGCGGAAGCGCTTCAGGAAGCGGATGAACGGCTCCATCGCCAGCGCCGCCAGCAGGAAGGGCAGGCCGAGGCCGAAGGAATAGGCGGCGAGCAGAATCGCGCCGTGCGAAACGGTCGCCTCCGACGAGGCGACGGCTAGAATGGCCGCGAGGATTGGGCCGATGCACGGCGTCCACCCGAACGCGAAGGCGAGGCCCATGACATAGGCGCCCCACAGGCCGATCGGCTTTTCGACGTTGACGCGCTTTTCCCGGTACAGCAGGCCAAAGCGGAAAATGCCGAGAAAGTGCAGGCCCATGGCGACGATCGCCACCCCGGCGAGCGCCGACAACAGCGGCAGATGCTGGCGCACCGTCTGGCCCAGGGCGGAAGCCGTCGCGCCGAGCACGACGAAGACCGTGGAGAAGCCGAGCACGAACAGCACGGCGGCGATGAGCGTGTCGCGCTGCGCCCGGCGCTCGCCGCCCTCCGCCAGTTCCTCGAGGCCGGAGCCGGCGATGAAGGTCAGGTAGGGCGGAACCAGCGGCAGCACGCAGGGGCTGAGGAAGGACAGGAGTCCCGCCAGCACCGCCGCAGACATCGTCACATTGCTGGTCATCTTGCCACCTTTTTTGCCGACCGCAGGTCAGCGAAACCCTCGCGCGTGCTCCATAGGGCGTCGAACGACGCCCGTTTCTCGACGGGCCATTCGCTCCTGACTTGCCCTTGAAGCTGCGGGCAGGTCTGATCCCCTTGCACTGAAAGCTTATACGTTGGAATTTATCAAGCGTTTCAAACGACGGATTTTGTCCATGCGCAATCTCATCACCGACGTTTCCGGGATAAAGGTCGGCTCGGCGCACGACGAAATCCTGGCCTCCGGCGTCACCGCCCTGGTGTTCGACGCGCCCGCCACAGCCTCGGTCGCCGTCGCAGGGGGCGCGCCGGGCCTGCGCGACACGGCGCTGCTCGAGCCCGACATGACGGTCGACAAGATCGACGCCCTGGTCCTGTCAGGCGGCTCGGCCTTCGGCCTCGACGCCATGGGCGGCGTCCAGTCTTTTCTGCGCCAAATGGGGCGCGGCCTCGATGTCGCCGGCCAGCTCGTGCCGCTGGCCCCCGGCGCGATCCTGTTTGATCTCGCCAATGGGGGCGACAAGACTTTCTGGGACCGGCCGGCCTATTGGACGCTCGGCCGCGAGGCGGCGCGGGCGGCGGCGCAGGATTTCGCGCTTGGAACGCAGGGGGCGGGCTATGGCGCGACGCTTGCCGATCTCAAGGGCGGACTCGGCTCCGCCAGCACTGTCATGGACGACGGGTTTGTTGTCGGCGCGCTGGTCGCGGTCAATTCCGTGGGGCAGGCGACAATCGGCGAAACGGGGCATTTCTGGGCCGCGCCCTATGAGCGCGACGGTGAGTTTGGCGGCCGAGGCTGGCCGGAGGCCTTTTCGACCGGGCGACTCGCTTTGCGCATAAAGGGCTCGGCGCCGGAAAACACCACCATCGCCATTGTCGCCACCGATGCGATTCTGACCAAGGCGCAGGCCAAGCGCATGGCGATCATGGCGCAGGACGGCATGGCCCGGGCGCTGCGGCCGGTGCATGCGGCGCATGACGGCGATGTGGTGTTCGCCGCCGCGACAGGGCGCAGCGAAAGGGAGGTCGATCTTCTCGCGCTGACGCGGCTCGGCGCGGCGGCTGCGGACTGCCTCGCGCGCGCCACAGCGCGCGCGGTCTATGAGGCCAAGGCTTTGCCGTTCGCGGGAGCGCTGCCGGACTGGCGGCGGAAATTCGGGGTGGTCTAGCGCGCCGCGCTCTGGGCGCCGGGCGCGAACGACAGCCAGACATTCGGGTCCTGCTGCGACTGGCGCTTTACATAGCGATAGCCGGTCGCCGTCCACGGGCGGATGCTGTCGGTCAGGTTGTCGAGGATGAAGTCGCCGCGATCGGTCCTGACCGTCAGGATGGCGTGGCCTTCGCCTTCGAGGTCGCGCACGATGGTCATCAGCAGGGCCTGACGCGGGAAGCCGCGCTCGATCAGCAGTTTGCGCTTGTACAGCGCGTAAATCTTGCAATCGCCCTTGCCGTCGGTCGGATAGTCCCAATGGTCGAGGATGGTTCCCCAATGGTCGAGATTGGAGACGGGCGCGATCTCGGCGTTCACCCGGCGGTTGATGCGGTTGAGGGTCTGCCACGACGCCTTGTTCAGGGCGATGTCGCGCGCCGGCAGCGCCGGCTGCGAGCATTCCTGCGGCTGCCGGCCGCAGAAATCGACCCAGCCGTAGGGGATCGACGTCTCGCCGCCAAGGGTCGCCCAGCTGGCTTGCGCGGCGCCGGCTCGCGAAGGGCCTTGCGGCGCCAGCCCTCCGGCAAGGAGCGCAGCGGCGACAAGCGCGGCCCGAACAACAATTTTCGACATGACCTTGTCCCGAATGTTTTTCTTCGGGATCGAGCTTCGTCGCGGCGCATTGCCCGCGACATAAATGAAATGATGGCATTTTATTCAATTGCCGGAACGCGGGCCGCTGGCTGGCGCGAAGGTAAAGGGACGGTTATCGCCCGGCGAGACTAAAGGAGGCCGGCGAAAAGGCCGAGAACGCCAAAAGCCGCCACGCTCGCCGCGATCACCACTGTCACGAGCAGATGCGCGCCATGCAGCCTGTGCGGCGGCTTCAGCGTCTTGGCCGCCAGGGTGATGAGCAGGCCGATGACGATGGGAAACAGCAGCGAATTGCCGACCTGCGCGGCGATGTTGAGCCAGACGAGATCGCGGGAAAGGCCCGCCAGCGCCGCCGAGGCGGCGATGCTGGCGACAAAGACGCCGAAAAACACCGGCGAATTGAACAGGCCCGTGTTTTCCGCGCGGCGCGAGCCAAGACTCTCGGCGACGCCCCATGAAAGCGCCAGCGAGGCGACGATCGCCGCGGCGAAGGAGGCGCCGAGGACGCCGAGACTGTATATGAGGCGGCCGGTTTCCGGCCCCATGGCGGAGGTCAGGGCCTGGCCGACCTGGCCGATGCTGTCGAGGCTCGCGTGCCGGTCGCCTGCGTAATGCGCGCTGGCCGCGGCGACCAGCACCGCCCCGGTCAGCACCTGGGTGACGATGGCGCCGAGCGCCGTGTCCCAGCGCGCCGCCATGTAATCGCCGGGCTGCATGTTTTTGCGGGCGGTCGCCGATTGCTGGTAAAACACCATCCAGGGGTTGAACACCGAGCCGATGATGGCGGCGGCCAAAAACAGGAAATTGCGGTCGGAAAGCGGCGGGCGCAGGGCGTCGCGGGCGATGGCGAGCGGATCGGGATGCGCCTTCCAGGCGACGTACAGGAACGCGCATTCGAACAGGCCGACGACGAGGGCGATGCTCTCGACCCGCCGGTAGGCGCCTGTGGCGGCGACCACCAGCAGGGCCACGCTGGCGAGCGGCAGCGTCACCTCGCGCGAAAGGCCATAAAGCTCGCCGATGCCGGCGACGCCGGTGAATTCGGTGACGAGCGTGCCGAAGGTCGCCAGCGCCAGCGCCGCAAGGGCGATCATCGCCCAGCCCCGGCCGAAGCGCTCGCGGATCAGTTCACCGAAGCCGCGCCCGGTGAAGACGCCGAGCCGGGCCGCCAGCTCCTGCACCATGTAGAGCGCCGGGATGAGCGCCAGGATCAGCGGCAGCAGGCGGTAGTTCCATTGCGCGCCGGCCTGCGCCGCGGTCACGACATTGCCGGCGTCGGTGTCGGCCAGCATCACCAGGATGCCGGGGCCGCCGACCGCCAGCCACCGGAAAACCGGCGGAATTCTGAGTGATGCGCTATCGGTTTCCGCGTTCATTCATGGCCCTGGAATTGCCCGCGCGAGGTTTAGGCCAATGTTTTGCCGCACGCAACAAGGGGTTGCGCGCGAGCGAGCAACAAGGGTTGCGCGCGAGCCAGCGTTACTTCGCCGCCCGCTATTCAGATTCAGCCTTCAGCCAGGGATATTGCCGCGCCACCAGCGCGCGATGGACAAAATGCCATGCGGCGCCCTGCGCGAAAAGCGTCCAGGCGTAGGCGAGAAGCGCCGCGAACGGCGCCGAGAGCGGCTCTCCGAACAGCGACCACTGCAAAAAACGCATGGCGAAGGCGAGCGGCAGGCCGTAAAGCGGCAGCAGCCACAGCGGACGCCAGCTCAGCGCGACGGCGCGCCCGGCGGCCAGCGAGGCGAGGCCGCCAAGCACCAGCGTGACGCCGATGAAGACGCTGGGATCGCCGATGACGAAAGCTCCGGTCAATGCGCGCCCCCCTCGAGATAGGCGGAGCGGATTTTTGGATCGCGCAGCAATTCGGCGCCCGGTCCCTGCATGGCGATGGCGCCGTTGACCATGACATAGCCGCGATCCGCGAGTTTTAACGCATGATGCGCGTCCTGCTCGACCAGGAAGACGGACAGGCCTTCCTCCTTGTTGAGGCGGCGCACGACATCGAAAATCTGGCGGCAGATCAGCGGCGCGAGGCCGAGCGAGGGCTCGTCGAGCAAAAGCAGCTTTGGCCGGCTCATCAGCGCGCGGGCTATGGCCAACATCTGCTGCTCGCCGCCCGACAGCGTGCCGCCGCGTTGGGCCGCACGCTCCTTCAGACGGGGGAAAATGGCGTAGACACGCTCGAGATCGCGCGCAAAACCGTCGAATCCGGCGACGGAGGCGCCCATCTGCAGGTTCTCGAACACCGTCATGCGGGCGAAAATCCGCCGCCCCTCCGGCGACTGGGCGATGGAGAGACGGGCGATTTCATGCGTCGGCATTTCGGTGATGTCGCGCCCGTCGAAGACGACGCGCCCCGAGCGCAGGCGCGGCGCTCCGAAAATGCTCATCATCAGCGTCGATTTGCCGGCGCCGTTGGCGCCGATCAGCGCGACAATCTCGCCCGCGCCGACTTCGAGATCGACGCCTTTGAGCGCCTGCACGGCGCCATAGAAGGCGGTCGCGCCCTGGATCGACAGCAGCGGGCTCATGCCGCGCCTCCGCTCAACTGGGCCTCGACGTGCTCGGCGTCCTCTTCCTCGACGCCGAGATAGGCGGCGATGACCGCCGGATTTTCGCGCACTTCCGCGGGCGAGCCGTCGGCGATCTTCTGGCCGTAATCGAGCACGACGACATGGTCGGAGATGGCCATGACCACCGCCATGTCATGTTCGATCAACAGGATCGAGGTCTCCCCCTCGTCGCGAATGTCGCGGATGAGGCTGGCGAGGCCGTGTGATTCATTGGCGTTAAGCCCAGCCGCCGGCTCGTCGAGGCAGAGCAGGGCCGGGTCGGCGCACATGGCGCGGGCGATCTCCAGCCGCCGCTGGTCGCCATAGGGCAGGGCGCCCGAGCGATCGTCGGCGCGATGGGTGAGGCCGATCCGCTCCAGCCATTCTTTCGCGCGAACAATCGCCTTCTGCTCGGCGCGGCGCCAGGAGGGCAGGCCGACCAGGCCGAAAAATCCGTAGCCCGAGGCGGGAGTCAGCGCCAGATGCTGGGCGACGATCAGGTTCTCCAGCACGCTCATGCCGGCGAACAGCCTGATGTTCTGGAAGGTGCGGGCGACCCGAGCCCGCTTGGCGATCTCGAAATCCGCCATGCGCTCGAGCAGGAACAGCGCTTCGCCGCCGTCGCGCGTCTTCTTGCGCGCGGACGCGGTCAAGGCCTCGATCCGCGCCTCGTCGAGGCCGCCTTTCGGCGAGAGCGCGATGCGGCCGACGGTCGGCTTGTAGAAACCGGTCAGGCAATTGAACAAAGTGGTCTTGCCCGCGCCATTGGGGCCGATCAGCGCCGTGATGTCGCCGCGCCCGACCGAAAAGGACACGTCGTTGACGGCGGTGAGGCCGCCGAAACGCATGGTCAGCCGATCGACCCGCAGCAGCGGATCGCCGATCCAGCGCGGCGTCATGGTTTGACCTCCGCCGTCCCGCGTAAAAAAATGGTCGGCTGGCGCGTGGAAACCAGGCCGCGCGGGCGAAAATTCATCATCGCCACCATGGCGAGGCCGACCAGCAGCATGCGGTACTGGGTTGGATCGAATCCTTCGCCGAAGATCGCCTTGAGGAAGGTCAGTTCGCGCAAAAGCTCGGACGAGCCGATGATCAGCGCCGCAGCCATGGCGACGCCGGCCTGCGAGCCGCCGCCGCCGAGCACGACAATGGCCAGGATGGTCGCGCTCTCGGTGAAGGTGAAGCTCGACGGCGAGACGAAGCCCTGCCGCAGCGCGAACAGGCAGCCGGCGACGCCGGCGAAGAAGGCGCCCAGCGCAAAGGCAGTGAGCTTGATGTTGGCCGTGTCGAGGCCGAGCGCGCGGCAGGCGATTTCATCCTCGCGCAGCGCCTCCCAGGCGCGGCCGAGCGGCAGGCGGCGCAGGCGGATCGACACGATATTGGCGACCAGCGCCAGCGCCAGCACGACGTAGTAGAGGAAGATCAGCTTGTGCACGCCGGCGAAATGCAGGCCGAAATGCGCCGCGAAGCCGCGCGGGCCGGGAATGAAGGGCAGGCCGAAGAAAGTCAGGCTCGGAAAGCCGAACAGTCCCGCCTCGCCATGCGTGACGACGTCCCAGTTGACAGCGACGATGCGCACCATCTCTCCAAACGCCAATGTGACGATGGCGAGATAGTCGCCGCGCAGCCGCAACACCGGAAAGCCGATGCAGAAGCCCCAGAACGCCGCGAGCAGGCCTGAGACCGGCAGCAGCAGCCAGAAAGACAGGCCGGTGAGCGGCGCAAGCAGGGCGTAGGCGTAGGCGCCGACGGCATAAAAGGCGACATAGCCGAGGTCGAGCAGGCCGGCGAGCCCGACCGTGATGTTGAGGCCCCAGCCGAGCAGGACATAAAGCAGGATCTGCACGCCGAACGTGTCGACCCATTTCAGCGCCCCGAGCGGCCCGAGCATGGCCAGCACGATCAGGGGATAGCCGACCAGCGCCGCAAGGCCGAGCGGCGCGAGCCACGGCCTTCGGCTCGGCCCATGCGCGGCTTCGGCGATTTTGGCCTTGCCGCCCCGCGAATGCCACAGCGACAGCACGAAGCGCAGCGCGAAGCCGAGGCCGCAAAAGGTGAAATACAGCGGCCAGCGGAAATGCAGCGCCAGCATGTTGTTGAAATCGGGCGAGGCGCGGAAGGCGATGACCGGAAAGCCGAGGCCGCCGACGACGAGCGCGCCGACGACGCCATCCCTGAGGGCGCGTGAAAGGGGAGAGAGTTCGCTCAAAACTCAGACCTTTTCGACATCGGGTCGTCCGAGCAGGCCGGAAGGCATGAAGATCAAGGTGATGGCGAGAATGGCGAAGGCGGCGACATCCTTGTAGTCGGAGGAGAAATATTGCCCCCACAGGGTCTCGATCAGGCCGATCGCCAGTCCGCCGAGCACCGCGCCCGGCAGCGAGCCTATGCCGCCGAGCACCGCTGCGGTGAAGGCTTTGACCCCCGGCACGAAGCCGTCCGACGATTTGACCACGCCATATTGCAGCAGGAACAGGCAGCCAGCGACGGCGGCCAGCGCCGCGCCGATCACGAAGGTCAGGGCGATGGTGCGGTCGACGTCGACGCCGAGCAGCGAGGCCATTTTCGCATCCTGTTCGCAGGCGCGCTGCGCCCGGCCGAGCGGCGTCTTCTGCACCACGAACCAGAAGGCGGCGAGGAGGATGGCGGTCACGGCGACGATCAGGATCTGCTTGTAGGACAAGGTGACGTCATAAGAGCCGCCCTGGGTGAGGGCGATGACCTTGTTGAGCACGGGCGGGATCGATTTGTTGTTCGGCCCCTGCGTCACCGTGACGAAATTCGACAGGAAAGTGGACATGCCGATGGCGGAGATCAGCGGCGCGAGCCGGAACGAGCTGCGCAAGCGGCGATAGGCGACGCGCTCGATGACGAAGTTCCACAGCGCGGTCAGCGCCATCGTCGCGAAGAGGACGACAAAAAAGGCGAGGCTCGCCGGCAGACCGAGCGTCTGCGTCAAAAGCAGCAGCAAAAGCAGGGCGATGAAGGCTGACAGCATGAACAGGTCGCCATGCGCGAAATTGACCATGCCGATGATGCCATAGACCATGGTGTAGCCAATGGCGATCAGGCCGTAGATCGAGCCCAGCGTGACGCCATTGATCAATTGTTGCAGGAACACTTCCATCAGGGGTCCAGAATCAGCCGGCGCCCGCGCGCACGCTGGGCAAGGACGCTAGCAAGCGGCGCGCGTGGCCGCAACAATTCGCCTCACGCGGTCGTGTGCCGGTTTGCCGCCGCACGCTGAAACTTCCGCCGCGCGGCCCCCGTACCCTTGCATGCGGACGCCGAAAACCCCGCCTGTTGCGCGGTGTATGGCGCGGTCCGTCAAGGAGAACGCCATGTCAAGCTTAGTTTCAAGCCTACGCTCAAGGACCGCCGCTTTCGCCGCGCCGGCTTTCGTCGTCGCCGGCGCGCTGCTGTGCGGCGGCGCAGCCTCGGCCGATCCCATGGTCGGCGGCGCGGCCATGTACGCTAACAGGAATATTGTCGAAAACGCCGTCCATTCCAAGGTCAACACGACGCTGGTCACGGCGGTCAAGGCTGCGGGCCTCGTCAAGACGCTGGAAGGACCCGGCCCGTTCACCGTGTTCGCGCCGGTCAATTCGGCCTTTGCGCGCCTGCCGGCCGGGACGTTGAAAACGCTGCTGGAGCCGCAGAACAAGGCGGAGTTGACCAAAATCCTCACCTATCATGTCGTCGCCGGCCGCCTGACGACGGCCGATCTGCGCCGCGATGCGGAAAGAAATGGCGGCGTCGCCACCCTGACCACGGTCGAAGGCGACAAGCTTGAAGTCAAACCGATGGGCCGCCGCCTGGAACTGATCGATTCGAAGGGCGACAAAGCCTTCATCACCATCGGCAACGTCATGCAAAGCAATGGCGTCATCCAGGTGATTGATCGCGTGCTCATGCCGGGTTGAGCCGAGCGCCGGCGGGGCCGGATTATTTGAGCCGAAACGCCCCGCCCAGGCGTTTCGGCCTTCATGGAGATCGGGCGGCGTTTCGAGACTTGCCACCCGCGGTTTGAGTCTCCCGGACGACGCAGGGACCGGTCAGGCGGCGGCGCCGAAGAGATCGCGCCGCCCGCGCATTTGATTACGTTAAGTAATTTCGACGCCAGCTCCGCTCCAGCCAGCCGTGTTGCTCTGGCGATGGCGCCGGCGGGATCGAAAAGCATGACGACAAATCAAGCCCAGAAATCAGTCGCGAAAAAATGGCTTTCCTTCGGCGACAAGGGCGCAGGCCCGTCGCGGCTGCCGGAGCTGCTGGCGCCGCATATCCGGCCGGCGCTCGACGCCTTTTACGACAAGCTGCAGGGCGACCCGGACATGGCGATCATCCTCGCCAAGGGGCCGGGGATCGAGGCGCTCAAGCAGGCGCAGGCCGGCCACTGGAAACTTTTGCTCAAGGGCGAGGTCACCGACGAACTGAAGGAGCGCGGCCGGCGCATCGGCGCGGCCCATGTCCGCGTCGGCCTGACGCCGAGCTATTACATCCAGAGCTATCGCTATTTCTTCGAGACTTTTACCCGCATCATCCTCGGCAAAAAAGGCGGCGAAGCCGGGGACATGGTCGCGCTGGGACGCGCCATCTTCACCGATATGGAAATGGCGATTTCCGCCTATTCGGAGATCGCCGAAAGCGATTCGCGCCAGCGCGACGCGCAGGCGATGGTCAGTTCGGTCGAGGCGGAAGTCGCGAAAGCCAATGAGAAGGCCAAGGCGCAGGCCGAGGATCTCAAGGCCATCATCGGCGAACTGACGCAATCGATCTCGGGCCTGCAACAGGGCGTCGATCTGGTCGAGCGCGGCTCGGCGACGAGCAGCCACGGCATTGGCTCGGTGGCGGCGGCGATCGAAGAGATGCACGCCAACAGCCGCGAGGTCGGCGACCAGGCCGAAAACACCTCGCGCATGGCCGCCTCCGCCGTGCAGAAGGCCGAGGAAGCCGGCCGCCGCATGGGGCGGCTGACGCAATTGGCGACGCGCGTCGGCGAGATCGTCAAGCTGATCACCAATATTTCCAGCCAGACCAATCTTCTGGCCCTCAACGCGACGATCGAGGCGGCGCGCGCGGGCGAAGCCGGGCGCGGTTTCGCGGTGGTGGCCAACGAGGTCAAGCAATTGTCGCAGCGCACCGCCGAGGCGACCAAGGAGATCAGCGAGCAGATCCTGGAAATCGGCTCGGCGACGAGCGCGGTCGCCTCGGCCTTGAACGAGGTCAGCGAGATCATCGACGGCATGAAGACCATGGCCGGCGGCGTGGCCCAGAATTCCGAGAGCCAGATCGCCGCCTTGCAGGAGATCAGCGCCAGCGCCCAGGCGGCGGCGGGCGGCGCGGACGATCTCGGCAACAGCGCGCGCCTGTTCACCGCCGGCGTCGCCGACGTGAACGCCGTCGGCGAGAACGTCCGCCGCCACGGCGAACAGGCTTCGGCCATGATGGCCAGCATGATCGAGCGCCTGGTCATCACCGTGCGCGGTTTCGCCGGCGTGGACGGCCGCCGCCACGTCCGCGTGCCGATCCGCGTGCGGGTGCATTACCAGGCCGGGCAGGCGGGCGACGAAAGCGAGACGGTGGAGATTTCCGAAGGCGGCTGCGTGCTGAAAACGTCCTCGCAGCGGCCGGAGCCGGGCGCGGACATCCGTATCGATTTTCCGCAAGCCGGCGCGGTCAGGGGAACCGTCAAGGGCTATCAGCCGCTCGGCATGCGGGTCGAGTTCAAGAACATGAGCGAGCAGCAGGCGGCGGCCGTCGCCGCGATGGTCAAGGAGGCGCTGAAGAAGGATCTTGGGCTGAAAGACCTGCTACGGGAGCGCCGCGATCTGGTGGAACAGGCGCTGAACCGCGCTGTGAACGCGAACGAAATTTCGGTGCAGGACCTGTTCGACGTGGATTACCAGCCGATCGCCGGCAGCAATCCGCCGCAGTTTTCGACGAGGTCCCTGGCGTTCCTCGATAACATCCTGCCCCCCTTGCAGGAGCCGGCGCTGGCCGCCGATGCGCGCATCATCTTCTGCGTCGCGATCGATCGCAACGGCTACATACCCGTGCATAATCTGCGGCAATCGCAGCCGCAGGGCGCCGATCCCGTCTGGAACAACCAATATTGCCGCAACCGGCGAATCTTCGACGATCGCGCCGGCCTCGCCGGCGCCCGCAACCTGCAGGAATTCCTGCTGCAGACCTATCCGCGCGACATCGGCGGGGGACGCACGGTCATGATGAAGGACCTGTCAATGCCGATCACCGTCGATGGCAAGCACTGGGGCGCCATGCGCATGGGCGCGCCCGTCGATTGAGCGAGCGCGTCTGGCTCCTGGCTTTCCCGCCCGTAATGACTATTTTCCCCCCGCTGAGCTTTGACGGCGCCGGCGGCAGGTGTAAGCATCGCGCGCGCCCAGGGAATGCATTAAAGGTAGCGATACGGGACATGACGGTGAAAATTCTGCGCCAGGATGAGGCTCCGGACCTCGAAGCCAAGGCCTATCGCGACGCGATGAGCGAAATCGCCTCGCCGGTGCATCTGATCGCCAGCGATGGGCCGGCCGGGCTTGCGGGCATGACGGTGACGGCGCTCGCGTCGGTCTCCGACCATCCGGCGACGCTGCTCGTCTGCGTCAACATCCTCTCTCCCTCGTCGCGGCGGTTCATTGAAAACGGCGTGTTCAGCGTCAATTCGCTGGGGGGCGAGGACCAGGCGCTGGCCGATATTTTCGCCGGCCGCACCGACGAGCATTTCGAGCGGAAATTCAGCCACGGCGTCTGGCGGCGGGGCAAGACCGGATCGCCCTTGCTCGAAAGCGCGCTGGCGAGTTTCGATTGCCGCCTGATCGAGGTGAAGGACGTGGCGACGCACCATGTCTTTTTTGGCATAGTCGAAGCGGTGACGCGGCGCGACGATGGCGCGGGCCTGCTCTACCACCGCCGCGCCTATACGCGCAGCGATGACTGATCGCTAAAGATTGAAATTGTCCGGACCTTCCCCGCGCCTTTCGCCTCGGGGAAGGCCGCAGACCTCTATCGTCAGCTTTCCCGTGCGACCATCGCCGGCAACTCGCCCGGAGCCAGCAAAAACTTCCAGATCACTGCGCCGAGGGCGCCGCCGATCAGAGGGGCGACCCAGAACAGCCAGAGCTGACCGACCGCGCCGGTTTGCGCGAAAAAGGCGACGGCGGTCGAGCGCGCCGGATTGACCGACGTGTTGGTCACCGGGATCGAAACCAAGTGGATAAGCGTCAGCGCCAGGCCGATGGTGAGTGGCGCGAAGCCTGCTGGCGCGGCCTTGGACGTCGATCCGAGAATGACAACGAGAAAGCCGGCGGTCATGACGATTTCCATGATCAGGCCGGACAGCAGCGAATAATGTCCGGGCGACAGATCGCCGTAGCCGTTGGAGGCGAAGCCTCCGGCGGAAAAATTCGGAGCGCCGGAGGCGATGACATAGAGGATTGTCGCCGCCACGAGGCCGCCGAGGACCTGCGAAACCCAATAGGGAATCAGCTCGCTCCATGAAAAGCGATCGGCGACGGCGAGGCCGAGCGAAACCGCGGGATTGAAGTGGCCGCCGGAAATGCCGCCGACGGCGTAGACCATCGTCAGCACGGTCAGGCCGAAGGCGAGGGCGACGCCGGCGAAGCCGATGCCGAGGTGCGGAAAGGCGGCGTCGAGGACGGCGCTGCCGCATCCTCCGAACACCAGCCAGAAAGTTCCAAAAAATTCAGCGGCAAGCTTACGAAACATAACGTCCTCCTCAAATATTCATGCCCAAGCTTATCACAAAGTAACGCGGGACGTCACGCTGCAGGAAACGCTGTATATTGTCAGTGTCTTAGCCATTGCTGGCGGCTCAAGCGCCAGGTTGAAGCTGAATAAATTCGGAACCGGACGGGTGGCGGGCGGTTAAGACGGAGGCATTTCCATCCGGATCGATCGATATGAAGACTTTTGGCAAGATCGCGCTTGGCGCCGTAGCCATCGCCGCTGTCGCAGGCGGCGCATACGTTTATTACAATTTCGACTTCGTCGTGCCTGTGGTCGCCATGGGCGTGAATTACGTCCGCTACATGGATGCGCCCAAGGGGACGATCTCGATCGAAACCGCGCCGGGCGCCGGGGACCAGACCGCGTCGATCGCGCACAATACGCCGCTCACCCTGCACAAGGGCGACGACGCCGATTGGCCGAGCTACAACAAGACGCTGACCTCGAACCGCTTTTCGGCGCTCGACCAGATCACCCCGGCCAATGTGGCGAACATGAAAGTGCTTTGCACGTTCGACACCGGCCAATATACCGGCTTCAACACGGGATTGCTGGAAATCGACGGCGCCCTCGTCTTCACCACCGAATATGATATTTTCTCGATCAATCCCAATGATTGCAAGCAGAACTGGCGCGTGCACGAGGATTATGCGCCCGCCACGCCGCAAGGCGTCAGCCGTGGTCCCGCCTACCTCGACGGCATGCTGTTTCGCGGCACCCAGGACGGCCGCGTCCTCGCCTATGACTTCAAGACCGGCAAGCGCCTGTGGCAGACCGCCATCGCCGATCCCAAAAAGGGCGAAAGCGCGCCGGCCGCGCCGATCGCCTGGAACGGGCTGGTGTTCATCGGCAACGCCGGCGGCGACATCAAGGGCGTCAAAGGCCGCATGTACGCGCTCGACGCGAAAACGGGAAAGGTCGTCTGGGAATTTTACCTCGTGCCAAAACAGTCGGGCGACCCTGAGCGCGGCCCGGAAGCGGCGTCGCCGCTCAATACTTCGACATGGCAAAACGCTTCCGGCTCGCCGATCACCGGCGGCGCCACCTGGACCTCGTATACGCTCGACCCCGACAAGGGGCTGCTCTATGTGCCCGGCGGCAATCCCGCGCCGGATTTCGGGGCGGACATGCGCGGCGGCGAAAACCTCTTCACCGGCTCGGTCGTCGTGCTCGACGCCAGGACCGGCGCCTACAAGACGGACTACAAGATCCTTCCCAAGGACTGGCATGACTGGGACGTGTCCACCGCGCCGGTGCTGATCCAGACGGCCGGCGGCAAGGACATGATGCTCGTCGCGCCGAAGGACGGCCATCTCTACGGCTATGATCTCGCGAGCCAGAAGCTGGTCTATCGCAAGCCGATGACCAAGGTGGACAACGCCGACGCGCCATTCGCCCCGGGCAAGGCGGTGCATTATTGCCCGGGCTCGATCGGCGGGGCCGAATGGAACGGGCCGGGGTACGATCCGCGGAACAATCTCGTCATGATCGGCGAGATCCAGTGGTGCTCGACCGCCACCCTCGAAACCAAGGCCAAGATGGAATCCACTCCTGACTACCGACCCTGGTCCGGCAAATCCTCGCTCAATCCGTTCAACCTCTGGGGCAAGCAGGACCCCGTGTTCGATTGGGCCGGCTGGGTCTATGCCGTCGACGCGGACAGCGGCCAGTGGCGCTGGCGGGCCAAGACCAATTTCCCCATCCAGAGCGGCATGACGCCGACCGGCGGCGGACTGGTGTTCTTCGGCGACATGGGCGGCAATTTCTATGCGCTCGACGCCAATGACGGCCATAAATTATGGGGCGAGAAAATCGGCGGCGCGGTCGGCGGCGGCGTCATCACCTACAAGGCCGGCGGCCAGCAGCGCGTGGCGGTCGCGACCGGCCTGACCGAAGTCCTGTGGCCGTCGGAAATCACCACCGCCAAAGTGTCGATTCTCGGCCTCGGCGGCGCGCAATGAGGCAAGCCGTGGAAATGACAAAGCCTTAACCTTTCCAACCGTTCACTTTAACTGTTTATCTTCGGGCAAGGCAGGGAGGTCTAGCTTTGGCGCAACGACGGAGTTGCGAAACATGTCCCCTGCCAGCCCGGCCAAGTTTTCCATGTTCGGCCTCAACGCCCATCACGGGCGGCGCGAAGTGATCGATCAGTTGACGCGCGCCGGAAAAAGCCTGACAGCCTCGGAAATTCGCCAGTTGCGCCGCGCCTTGTTCGAGGACGAAGGCGTCTCGCTCGACGAGGCTTGCGCCCTGTTCGCTCTCGACCGGACGCAGGACAAGGCCTGCCCGGAATGGACGGAATTCTTCGTCGAATGCCTGACCGACCATGTCGTCTGGCAGGCGCGCCCAACCGGAATCCTCAACGTCGAGCAGGCGGAATGGCTGCTCGCGGAAACCGACAGCACGCCGACGCTGACCAGTTTCGCGCTGCTCGCCAATGTGCTGGCCGAGTGCCATCGCGCGCCGCAATGGTTTCTCGACGCCGTGCGCATGCGGGCTGAGGCTCCGATGGTGCAGGCGGCGCTGGCGAGCGCCGAGGTTCGGAACGATGTTCGGGCCGAAGCGCGCTGAACACGGACGCCTGGTATTCGCGCCGCGTAAACCCTTTGGCGGCTGGACGGCAGAGGCGGTTTCCCATACAAGGCGGACCGATCCAACCGCTGGGGGCCTTGTCTTCAAGGCCGGAAATTCCGCTCCGGGGCCGCAATGTTCAAGAAAATTCTCATCGCCAATCGTGGCGAAATCGCCTGTCGCGTCATCAAGACGGCTCGCCGGATGGGCATAAAGACCGTCGCCGTCTATTCCGACGCCGACAAGGACGCGCTGCATGTCGAAATGGCTGACGAAGCCGTGCATATCGGCGCGCCCGCCGCGGCCGAATCCTACCTGATCATCGAAAAGATCATCGACGCCTGCAAGAAGACCGGCGCCGAAGCGGTGCATCCCGGCTACGGCTTCCTGTCCGAGCGCGCCGCTTTCGCCGAGGCGTTGAAGGCCAACAACATCACCTTTATCGGTCCCAATGTCGGCGCCATCGAAGCGATGGGCGACAAGATCGAATCGAAGAAATTCGCCAACGCCGCCAAGGTCTCGACCGTTCCGGGCTACCTCGGCGTGATCGAGTCGCCGGAAGAGGCTGTGCGGATCGCCGACGGCATCGGCTATCCCGTCATCCTGAAGGCGTCGGCCGGCGGCGGCGGCAAGGGCATGCGCATCGCCCAGACCCGCGAGGAGGTCGCCGAAGGTTTTGCGCGCGCCAAGTCGGAAGCCAAGAGTTCGTTCGGCGACGACCGCGTGTTCGTGGAAAAGTTCATCGTCAACCCGCGCCATATCGAAATCCAGGTGCTGGGCGACAAGCATGGCAATGTCATCTATCTCGGCGAGCGCGAATGCTCGATCCAGCGCCGCAACCAGAAAGTCATCGAGGAGGCGCCGTCGCCGCTGCTCGACGAGGCGACGCGCAAAAAGATGGGCGAGCAGGCCGTGGCCCTCGCCAAGGCGGTCAATTACAATTCCGCCGGCACGGTGGAATTCGTCGCCGGACAGGACAAGAGCTTCTATTTTCTGGAAATGAACACCCGTTTGCAGGTCGAACATCCGGTGACGGAACTCATCACCGGCATTGACCTCGTCGAGCAGATGATCCGCGTCGCCGCGGGCGAACCGCTGGCGATCAAGCAGGGCGAAGTGCAGCTCAAGGGCTGGGCGGTGGAAAGCCGCATCTACGCCGAGGACCCGACCCGCAATTTTCTGCCCTCGACCGGGCGGCTGGTGAAATATCGCCCGCCGGCGGAAGGCCGCTGGGACGGCGTCACCGTACGCAACGACACCGGCGTGTTCGAGGGCGGCGAAATCTCGATCTATTACGATCCGATGATCGCCAAGCTCGTCACCCATGCCGGCGACCGCCTCACGGCGATCGAGGCGCAGGCGCGGGCGCTCGACGGTTTCGTCATCGACGGCATCCGCCACAACATCCCCTTCCTGTCGTCGCTGATGCAGCATGCGCGCTGGCGCTCGGGCAATATTTCGACCGCCTTCATCGCCGAGGAATATCCCGACGGCTTTTCGCCGCTGACGGCGGAAGGCGAGATCGCCCATCGCATGGCGGCTGTCGCGGCTTTCGTCGATAATCTCGGCAATGAGCGCAAGCGCCAGATTTCCGGCCAGATGCAGGTGCAAAAGCCGGTGAAATTCGAAAACTCGCGCGCCGTGCTGCTCGACAAGGTTCGCTTCGACATCGAGATCGATTCGGGCGACGGCGCGCTGCTGGTGCGTTTCCAGTCCGGCGGCCACGCGCATCGCCTCGAATCCGACTGGGTTCCCGGCCAGCCCGTGTGGAATGGCCTGATCGACGGCGAGGCCACGGCCGTGCAAGTGCGCTCCATCCTCAACGGCTTCGAGATCGCCCATGCCGGCGTCACCGTCGAGGCGCGCGTCTTCACCCGCCGCGAGGCCGAGCTTTTCGCGCTGATGCCCGAGAAGAAAATCGCCGACACGTCGAAATCGCTGCTGTGCCCGATGCCCGGCCTGGTCAAGGCGCTCTACGTCGCCGACGGCCAGGAAGTGAAGGCCGGCGACCCCCTGGCCATGGTCGAGGCGATGAAGATGGAGAACGTTCTTCGCGCCGAACGTGACGTGACGGTGAAGGCGCTGAAGTGCAAGGAAGGCGATTCGCTCGCCGTCGATGCGGTGATCATGGAATTCGCCTGAGTTTGCGGCTTACCGTTGATTTTTGGACGCCAGCCCCGACGGGGCTGGCGTTTTGCATGAGTTGGGTAGCGGATTAACGTGTCGCGCGTCACCGCCTGTTTATTGTTTTGCGCCAGATTGGTGACTGCATTTATTTTTCAGGAATTCATCGCATGGTGGGGAATTACTTTTACAAGGATCGCTCGGGCGGCCAGAACGGCCCGGTTTCGTTCGACGAACTGACGGCGCTGGCGAAAGCCGGGCGGATTGCGCCGAATTGCCTTGTCTGGGGCGAGGGCGGCGAGCCGAAGCCGGCCGGCAAGATCCCCGGCCTGGCGGAAATAGTCGGCGGCGGGGGGAGTTTCGCCGCGCCGACCGGGCAGGGGCCGCTGATCGGCGATGTCCCCGGTTGGGGCCTGATCTGGCGGAGCTATGTCCTGATCTTTGGCGTCATGTCGATTGTTTTCGCGCCTTTGGCCGGCCGCTGGTTCTACCGCTTTTTAACCGGTTGCGCAGCCCTGCCCAATGGGCGGAGGATGTTTCTCAATTCGCCGCTTTCCTCCTGCTGGTGGCTGTTCCTCGCCTTGGCCGCGCTGATATGGGGGCCGGTGGCGCTGCTTCTCGCCTATGCCGGCCATCTGGGCTCCCTGCATGATCCCGTGGCTTTCAAGGCGCTCAACAGCCAATTGCTGCCGTTCCGCGTGGCGATCCAGGTAGCCATCCTGGTCGTCAGCTATTTCCTCGTCCGCTGGTTCGTGCGCAGCCTGCGCAGCGAGGACGGATCGCTGCATATAGTTTTCACCGGGGGCTTCTGGGCCTTCATCGGCTGGGATCTGCTGATCGGCCTGTCTTTGCTGACCATCATCGGCTGGGCCTGGGCGGTCAAGGGCAAGATGGACTGGATGTGCCGTCGGATTGAGGGGTCGCATCATTTCCAGTTCGTCGCCTCCGGCTGGGACATTCTCTGGCGCACATTCGCCGTCATCGCCGGACTTTGGCTTTCCATCGCCGTCGTGGCGCTGGCGATCTGGCTCTCGGGCGGGCGCGAACACAACCCCGCGGCGGCGGTCCTCACGCTCCTGGGCATCGTGGCTTTTATCTACCTGCTTGGCCTGGCGCTGCGCTGGTTCGCCAACTGGTATGTTTCGCAGATCGTCGCCACGCCGTGCGCCACCAGCGCTGAAGACGCCGCCTGAACCGCGAGCCTCGCATTTTCGCGTGCGAATTCGAGGCTCGCCTTCCAAAAATTTATTCGCGCGTCCAGCTCTCGGAATCGCACATCGACTGGCCGACGGCGCAGCCCTTGATCGACAGGCCGCCGCCGGCGACGACCACCGTGCCGTTGAAGGTCATCATGCCGGGCATGGAGGGATGCTTCATGTTGGCGCCCTTCCAGGTGTCGCCGCCGGCATGCGACATGCCGTGGCACATTTCAAATCCCGGCTGGCTGCCGGCGACGATCTTGCAGTAGAGCTTGCCGCCGACGACGGAGACGCGGACCTTGTCGCCGTTGGCGCGCTTGTAATTGCCCGCCGCCTCGGCGGCGCTGGCGCCTTGCGCGGCGAAGGCGAGGCCCGCGCCGCAGGCGAGCGCTATCACGGCTATTTTGGCGATTTTCATGATTGTCCTCCCACATCGGCCTCTTGTATGGAACGGGTCGAAGCCCTCGATTGGCCGAGTGAACAAATTCTCACATTCGCATGATAAAATATCAACAGCCAAAAGTTCAGATCGCAAAAGTTCAGGATTTTCGGGATGCCGCTCACCTTCGCCTACGGATCGAACATGGACGCGACCGCCATGGCCGCGCGCTGCCCGCGCGCAAAACTGCTCGGCCGCGCGCGGCTGCCGCGCCATCGTTTTGAGCTGATGGCGGACGGCTTCGCCACGCTCGTCCGCGACGCCAGCGCCACGGCGCAGGGGGCGCTGTGGGATGTGAGTTTTGGCGATTTGACGGCGCTCGACCGCTACGAGGGCGTGGCCATCGGCGCTTATGTGAAGATCAGCCAGCCGGTGTTGCGTGAAAACGGCTCGCCCGTGCGCGCGCTGGTCTATATCGGTGGGGCGGGAAAACTCGGCCGCGCGCCGGACGACTATATGCAAAAGATCGTCGCGGCGGGGCGCGATCTTGGCCTGCCGACGGATTACGTCGATTTCCTGCGGCGGATGGCCGGCGAAAACCCCGAACCCGCCTCGCGCTTTCGCGCGATCAAGAATCCCAATTTTTTGTGAGAAGTCCGATGACCGACGCGCCGCAAGTCTTTCGCGATATCGCTTCCATGCGGGCCGCCGTGGCGCAATGGCGCGCGGCGGGCGAGAGCGTCGCCCTGGTCCCGACCATGGGCGCGCTGCACGCCGGCCATGCCTCGCTGGTCGGGGCGGCGCGGAGGCAAGCGCAGCGCGTGATCGTCTCGATCTTCGTCAACCCGACGCAATTCGCGCCGGGCGAGGATTTCGACGCCTATCCGCGCACGCTCATTGCGGATCTGGCGCGACTGGCGGAGGCCGGCGCCGACGGCTGTTTCGCGCCCACGGCGCGGGAGATGTACCCGCTAGGCTTTTCGACCCAGGTGATCCCCGGCGGCCCGGCGCTGGCGGGCCTTGAAGACCGCTTCCGCCCCGAACATTTCGCCGGCGTGGCGCTGGTGGTGGCGAAACTGCTCAATCAGGCGCAGGTCGACAGCGCCTTTTTCGGCGAGAAGGATTTCCAGCAACTCGCGGTGATCCGCCGCATGGCGGCCGATCTCGACATTCCCACGCGAATTTTTGGCGTCCCGACTTTGCGCGAGGCGGACGGCCTGGCCATGTCGTCGCGCAATATTTATCTGGGCGCGGAGGAGCGGAGCAGGGCGGTCGTCTTGTCGCAGGTGTTGCGCGAGACGGTGGCGAAAATTGCCGAGGGCGACCCAGTCGAGGTCGCGGTCGCGGCGGCGGCGGCGAAGATTACCGAGTCCGGCTTCGCGCTGGATTATTTCGAGGCGCGCAACGCGGAAACGCTCGCATCCGTCGGGTCTCTGGCGGACGGGCCGATTCGCCTCCTTGTCGCGGCAAGGCTCGGCAAGACGCGGCTGATCGATAATATCACGGTGTGACGGCGCCGACGGCGGTCAACGATATGCATCGACAAGTTCCCAGCGGCGATGTTAATTCTCACCGCGACGCCTTTTGCCGATTGTTGATTCCTGATGTCCTTTGCTTCTGAAACGCCCGGCCTGCCGCCGAAAACAAGCGCCGAAGCGAATTGGCCTGCGCAGGCCTTGTTCGCCGCGCTTTCCGGCCTAGTTGCTGCGATCGTTATCGGCTTCATGAATGCGGGCGCCCGCCACAAGATTCTACAGGCGATTTTTCCGAGATCACGCCAGTCGGTTCCTCTGCATTAACCGCCGCCGCGAAGACGCTCGACCCTCGACAATCCGCGGAATTGGTCGCGCAGGCTAGGACTTGCAGCGCCTCTCGCCCAAATTGTCTTGTTTGTGCAGCCGGGCTCGACGCCGGGGCTCATTCGCATCCGCTCGGGCTCGTATTTGTCGCCGCAGTTCAAGGTTACTGCGACACCACAGCGCGTCGCAGTGCCTTTCCCGCCGCATATCCAGCTGGCCGGGGAGAGATCGTGATCAGCGGAAGCACCAAAGGCGTTTCCGCTGCTCTGGAGCCGGTCTGGAAGATCGATTTCGGAATGGGTGCGGCAGGCACAGGCGCGGCAATCCGAACCGTTGTGTGGCGGCCCAGTAGCCGGTGTTGAGGGGATTGCTGCCTTGAAAACATCCCAGGGGTTCTTTTCCCGGCATCCGATGTTGATTTTCTTTTTCGTCGCGGTGGGGGCTTCGGTCGTCAGCGCCTGGATCATCAATCCGAAAACGTCGCCCTTCGTCACCCTGTACAACTGGATTTCCGGAAATCCGCTGTCGTTCAGGTCTCTGGCCACGGCGGCAGTCCTTCTTGCAGGCGCGAGCGTGACGTATGTCGCCTCCCAGCTTGCCGCTCCGCGAGCGGCTGTCGGCGTGGGGGCGTTGGGGCTCAGACTGCTCAACGTTACCGATGAAATCGCCGAGCGCAGCGCGGAACAGGCGCTGCAGGATCTCGAATCGATGATCGGGCTGGGGCCGGTGAAACGAGAGGTGAACGGACTGATTGCGCGCCTGCAGGTCGAACATCGCCGCAAGCAGCAAGGCCTCTCAGTCACGTCGATGAGTTTGCACATGGTTTTGGTCGGGCCGGCGTCGAGAAAAGCAGGTCGCTCGCACTTTGGAAATATCACAGCTCGCTCGATGTGCTGCGCAAAGGACACCTGGTTGAGGCGGCGCGCGCTGATCTCGTTGCCGGTTATGTCGGGCAGACCGCCATCAAGACCTTGGATGTGTGCAAGTCGGCGCTCGATGGAATCCTGTTCATCGATGAGGCCTATACCCTGTCCGGTGGGCCGGCGTCCGGCGGGGATTTCGGGCGCGAAGCGATCGAGACTCTGTTGAAATTCATGGAGGACCATCGTGACCGTATCATCGTCATCGTCGCCGGTTATCCCAATGAAATGCGTCGTTTTCTGGCTTCGAATCCGGGATTGGCCAGCCGTTTCACCAAAACGATCGCCTTCCCGTCCTATTCGGCCGGCGAACTTAACGACATTCTGGGCGCCATGTCGGCGGCGCAGCAGTTCACGTTGCCGGAGGGGTATGGTGCGAAGCTCGCGCCCTGGATCGAGGCCAATCGATCGCGGGAAGATTGGGGCAACGCACGCGAAATGAGGAGTTTGCTCGAGAGAGCGCGTGAAGCGCAGGCGCTGCGTATTTCACGCGATCCTGCGGCGGATCTTGCCGCGCTTGAGATTGGCGACCTGGAAACGGCCTTGGCGCGCTGATGTCGGACATTCTTCGTGCGCACCGCAAGATATTACGAAATGTTACGGTTTGGCTGATTTGCCGCAGGCGTCTGACGCTTACGGCATGGATTTGGGCAGGTCAGCACGTTGCGACCAGCGCCCCGATTCCCTGGGCGCAGCCGGTCATGTCCTCGCAGCAGGCGGCGCCCGCCGCACCGCGGAATGCGCCGCCGGCCGAAAATCGAGGCGCGAATGCGCAGTCTTCCACGAGCGGCGATGCCGGCCGCTATCATCAAGGCAAGGCGATGGAGAGGTCTTATACCGCGAGGTTCCCCGTCGCCGACATGAACGTTCCGTTGCCGGATGGCCAGTGGAGTTTCATTGGTTCGACCAAAATCGATCAGGAGGGTCTCGTCGGCATGGGTTATGTGCTCATGCGCGTGGTAAACCAGAATGTCGAAGGCGTGGTCAGAATTCTTGCCGCCGACAGCATGCGGCGACCGGCGACCGGCTTGCGGCGCCGCAAAGATGCCAGCTCGGCTTCGTCGACAACATATTCACCGTCAATGAAGGCTGTAAGGATCATGGCAGTCAGTCGTTTTGGCGCGTTTATAATTATTTCACCCGAAATTGGATTTAAGCTTCCGAGTTCAAAGGGCGGATGTCGGCGCTCGACGGATGGCGGGCGTTTACGCAACGAATAATCACTTGAACTACCCGCAAGACTTTGTCGGCGCGCAATTCAATCGCGTCGAGCCGTCGAACTTCCTGCAAACCGATTATCTGTTCGCCACGCCGGGAAGCATATCGACCAATGCAGCCGATAGCTTCCGCGCATCGGATTGGCATGCTTCAAGAATACAAAAATTTCCTGAGAAACTTGAATTTGCGGACACGGTCCGGGACTGGGCCGAACAAAAGTGGCCGGCTTTCAAAGCGGCTTTTCGGGAAGCTCAATGAGTTCATGATGCGGCCATCCCCGCACGGCCGGGTCGCACCAACGGGCGCGAACGCGCACCGTGTCAGTCGTTGCGGCGGTTGAGCGCCTTGACCGCCAGTTCGGTGCGGCTGCGCGCGTTGAGCTTTTCCAGGATGCGGCTGACATAATTCTTCACCGTGCCTTCGGCGAGCTTCAGGTGCGCGGCGATTTCCTTGTTGCCCTTGCCGGCGACGATCAGTTGCAGGATGTCGTTTTCGCGCTCGGTCAGCGTCTCGCCCGGCAGTTCGGCCTCGTCGG
This sequence comes from uncultured Alphaproteobacteria bacterium, assembly GCA_963828185.1. Classification (GTDB taxonomy): domain Bacteria; phylum Pseudomonadota; class Alphaproteobacteria; order Rhizobiales; family Beijerinckiaceae; genus Rhodoblastus. The sequence goes on from CAWHDV010000017.1 coordinate 100,068, forward strand.
ACAGTGTGCGGGGCGGCCGGCGGACGCGCCGGAATTCGTTGAGCAATTTTCGCGCGACATTGGGCGCGAGGCGCGAATGGCCGCGCGACACCGCGCGGATCGTGTCGAAGATCTCGTTCTCCTCGGCGTCCTTGAGCAGATAGGCCTGCGCGCCGGCGCAAATGGCGTCGAAAATCAGGTCGTCGGTGTCGTAGGTGGTCAGGATCACGACCTGGGTGTCGGGGCAATCCTTGGCGATCTGGCGCGTCGCGGCGATGCCGTTCAGCCTGGGCATCTGAATGTCGAGCAGCGCCACATGCGGTTTCCAGCGGCGCGCGGCCTGCACGGCTTCCGCACCGTCCGCCGCCTGGGCGACGATCTCGAAGTCCGGCTCAAGCGCCAGCATGGCGGCGAATGCGCGCCTGATCAAAGGCTGGTCCTCGGCGATCAGGATGCGGATGCGATCTTCAGACTGCAATGAAATGACTCCCGCCGCCAAAAAGGGGCGCTCCGCAGAAAAACGGACGGTTCCTGTCGTCCGCGCGGAAAAACTACCAATACAACAAGCTTGCAAATATAGCTCGCGCCCCGGTAACCATTTCTGCGGTGGGGCCGTTCAGCTAACTTGCTGGCGCGACTGCGTCTTTCGACGAGGATGAAGCTTTTCCGAAGGAAATCTAGCCGTTTTTCACGTCAATTGCAATTTTATTAAATTTCAATCATTTGTCTGCTGGAATACACTCCGGTCAACGCGCCGCGCCTGGAGGCGGAGAGACTGCGCCGGACCGGGGCGCGACGATCTCGATGCGGACGCCGCCGCCGCGCGCGGAATCGAGCCTGAAGCTGGCGCCGATCAATTCAGCTTGCTCGCGCATGCCGATCAGCCCGAAATGGCCTGAAACCGCCTCGTCCGGATCAAATCCGCGGCCGTCGTCGGCGATGACCAGCCTATGCGTGCCAGCCTCGTCCGCCGTCAGGTAGAGCCCGACATGTTCGGCGCTCGAGTGCAATTCGGCGTTGCGCAGCGCTTCCTCGGCGATGCGGTAGAAAACCTCGGCCATTTCGCCGTCGGCGTCGCGGGCGCGCTGGTCGATGTCCACATGGGCGTGGACGCCGGTGCGTTCATTGAAGCGGCGGCCGAGAGTCTCCAGCGCCGCGCCGAGGCCTTGCGGCTCGACATTCTGGCTGCGCAGATCCGACAAAGCGGCGCGCGCGCGGGCGAGGCCGTCGCGCACCGCGGCGTCGGCGTGGTCGAACTCGGCCACGAGGGCTGGGCCGGCGCCTTGCCCCGCCACCTTGCGGATCAACCGAAGTTGCGGCGCCAGCGCCACCAGCGAATGCACCAGTGTGTCGTGCAGGTCATGGGCGATGCGCAGGCGTTCGCGCATGACCGCGTTGCGGCGCGCCTCCTCTGCGCCGCGCTCGGCTTCCGCGCGCAGCCGCAGCAGATCGCTGATGTCGCGCCCGAAAGCCTGGTATTCGCCGGCGCCCGGCGTGTCGCCGATCCAGTGGACGCTCCACCAGATCCAGACGCTGGCGCCGCCCGGAAGGATCAGCGCCTGCTCGAACGAACTGTCGCCATTGGCCACGAGGCGGAAGCGCCATTCGTCGTCCGGCGCGGCGGCGCGCAGCACGACATCGACGGCGCGGCCGAGAATCTGGCTCTCGTCGCGCTCAAGCAGGCGGCAGGCGTGCCAATTGACGAAGGTGACGCGCTGGTCGGCGCCGAGGCGAAACACCAGATCGCTCGAGGTTTCGACGATGTCGCGGTAAAGCGCGGCCTGCTCGCGGATGACCCGTCCCGCGGCTTGCGCCTGGTCCTCCAGCACCCGGGTTTCGCGGCGCTCGCGCGCCAGCTGGCGCTCGACGTCCTGCGCGCCGCAATCGGCGCCGGCGAGGATGAGGAATTCGTCGCGGGCGGGATCATGCAGCACCGAAACGGAAAATGGCGTCGTGTCGAAGGGCGCGAGCCGCAGGCCGGGCATGTCGATGCGCGCGATCTTCTGCACGCGCAGATCGGCGAATTCGGCCTCCATGCCGAAAAATACCGGCGACGCCGCGATGTTTTCGCCCAGCGGCGGCAGCCAATCCATCAATGGGCCGTTGCGCGCCAGCACGAACAGGCCGGCGTCGAGCCGGGCGTAGCCGAAAATTTTTTGCGCAAGGGCGAGGGCGAGATCGGAATCCACTTTCGACGGTCCGCTACAGGGTCTCGGCCTTGTTTGGCCCGCTCTTGCCCACCCCTGCCTCCTGTCTGGCGAATCCGCCATAAATCCATCGCGTTGGATAATGACAAAAGCTCTTTTGCTTGCAAGCGCTTAGTTGGCTCCAGCGGCGTCGGCGCAAGGCGGAGCCGCCGTTTGCGACCAAGAAAGACTGCAAGAACAACAAGCTGAAGCGTCACGGCTAAAAATTATGTTGCACCCTGATGCGGCCCGACCATTCGTTGGCGGCGGGCCATGCCGAAGGCGCGGCGGGCTGTGGCGGCCCGATCGGCGCGAGGCCGGAAACCTTGCCTTGGGTGAAAGCGACTTCGCCGCCGACCATCAGGTCCTTTAGCGGCGTCCATGTCAGATTGCCGCCGACCGTGCTCTCACGGTAATTGGTCGCGCCATTGACCCCCGGCGCGCCGGCCCTGGCGGCGTCGGAATAATTCAGGCCGAAAAAGCTGGCGAACAGCGTCGAGGAGACGTTCGGCGTCCAGAAATGCTTGAAGGCCGCCACCAGCGCATAGCCGGAGGATTGTTCGCAATGGCCGAAAGGCTGGGCGACGGTCACGCAATCGTAGTCGTAGGTCGTCAGGCCCGGCGCCGCTGCAAGGCGGGGATTGGCGATGCCGGGATGGCCGGGATCGTTGACGCCGCCAAACAGCGGCTGGTCGTCGCCGGTCAGATAGGCGGACGCGCCGCGCGCGTAGGTCGCCTGCAGGATCATGGCGTCGGCGTCCGACAGATTGGGCAAGTTGACCTTGAGGCCGCCCTGCGCGGCGAAGCCCCATTGCGACGAGGTCGCGGCGTCGGGCTGGCCGGGCGCGACGGAGGCCGGCGCGGCGTAGCGGGTGGTCAATTGATGCGCCGCGCCGCTGAATTGCGCCAGGCCGAACGGCGTGTCGACGCGCAGCGAGGCGACCGGGTCGGGCGCGGCGGCGCCGGCGTAATCCGCCGAAGCCAGCGGATTGATCGCCTGGCCGATGAGGTTGCGCCGTTCGCGATCGTTCTCCAGCGCCAGCGCCGCCATCACGCCCGGCGTCGGCTGGAAGCGGAAGGCCAGCATTTCCGTGCGGGCGTTGGAGCCGCGCAGCGGCATGAGGTTCCACGCGTCGGCGTAGAAGTCGAAGATCGATTGCGCGCGGCCCGCCGTCCAGCCGGCGAATTGCAGGTAAGCCTGGTCGAGGCGGGTGAAATTGCGCCAGGCGTTGGGAGCGTAGCCGGCGAGATTGGCCTGCTGGCTGTAAACGCCCGCCGCATTGGGCGACATGAACCCGGCCCCGAATACCGAGGTGGCGCTGAAAAAGCCGCTGAGCGGGCCGGCCTCGGTCGCAAGCCGGGCGTCGAGCGTGACGCCGGCGCCGAAGCCGCCGCCAACGGCCGATGGCGTCGGCCCGTTGAGCTTCGAGCCGGCGGCGGAGCCGGGATTGGGCGTGAAGGCGGCGAGCGGCGCATGGCGCAAGTCCAGTTCGCCAAGGACCATGCCGCCGACGCGCAGGCAAATGTCGGAGCCCGGCACGGTGAAATAGCCGGCGCCATAGGCGTCGCAAGCGCGGGCGTAAGTGATCGGGGCAGAGCTGAACGGAGATGAACTGGTCGGAGAGGATGAGGACGCGCTTACCCGTTCCGCGCTCCTTGCGGAGGCGGCGACAAGCGGCGAAACCAGCAGCGCGACGCCGAATATCCGGCCCAGGCTGAACTTCATCAATATCCCTTCAGGCCCGCTCCACAAGCGCAACGAGCAAATGACCGACGCCTGGCAAGAAGCGCGGCAAGAAACCGGCGAGAGCGGGCGTCAATGCCGACATTATAGCACTTTGTGGCGTAATTTACGGCGCCGGCTCAGGCCATATCCTGTTCTTGGTCATGCTGTTGCGCTTCCGCAACAGCCACGGCGGTCATATTGGCGATGCCGCGCGCGGTGATCGACGGGGTAAGAATGTGGACCGGGCGCGCCGCGCCGAGCAAGATCGGGCCGACGGGCAGGGCGTCGGCCAGCATCTTGGTCATCTGGTAGGCGATGTTGGCGGCGGGCAAGTCCGGCATGATCAGCACGTTGGCCGCGCCTTTCAGCCGCGAATTGGGCAGCACGCGATCGCGCACTTCCTGCGACAGGGCGGTGTCGGCCTGCATTTCGCCGTCCACTTCGAGATCGGGCGCGTTTTCGCGGATCAGCTCCAGCGCCGCCCGCATCTTCACGGCCGAGGGCGCGTCGTCGCTGCCGAAATCCGAGTGCGAGACCAGCGCGACCTTCGGCGTCAGGCCGAACCGCCGCATGTGCACCGCGCAAAGCAGGGCGTTTTCGGCAATCTCGGCCGCCGTCGGATCGCGCCGCACATGGGTGTCGGCGATGCAGAAGGCGCCGTGGTTGGTGATCATCAGGCTCATCGACGAATAGTCGCTGACGCCGGGGGCGACGCCGACAATGTCCCTCACATAGGCTAGCCGCGACGAAAAGCGGCCGCCGAGGCCGCAAAGCAGCGCGTCGGCCTCGCCGCGCCGCAGCGCCAGCGCGCCGATCACCGTGGCGTTGGTGCGCACAAGCGTCCGCGCCGTGCTGGGATTGACGCCGCAGCGTCCGGCGACCGACAGCAAAGTGGCGACATAATCGGCGTAGCGCGGGTCGTTTTCCGGGTCGATCAGCACGAATTCCCGGTCGATGGCGATCGACAGGCCGAAGGTTTTCAGCCTTTTCTCGACCACGGCGCGACGCCCGATCAAGGTGGGCAGGGCGATGCCTTCCTCGACCACCGACTGCACCGCGCGCAGCACGCGCTCGTCCTCGCCGTCGGAAAAGACCACGCGTTTCGGGTTGGCCTTGGCCGCCGTCATCAGCGGCTTCATGATGAAGCCGGAGCGAAACACCGTGCGCTCGAGCATTTCCTGATAGACGTCGAAATCCTCGATCGGCTTCTTGGCGACGCCGCTGTCCATCGCCGCCCGCGCCACGGCGGGCGCGATGCGCAGGATCAGGCGCGGATCGAACGGCGATGGGATCAGCGAATTCTTGCCATAGAGCGGCGCGACGCCGCCATAGGCGCGCGCCACCACGTCCGACGGCGTCTCGCGCGCCAGCGCGGCGATGGCGTCCACCGCGGCGAGCTTCATCTCCTCGTTGATCGTCGTCGCCTGCACGTCGAGCGCGCCCCGAAAAATATACGGGAAACACAGGACATTGTTGACCTGGTTGGGATAATCCGAGCGGCCGGTGCACAGCATGGCGTCGGGACGCGCGGCGAGCGCCTCTTCCGGGGTGATTTCCGGGTCGGGATTGGCGAGGGCCAGGATCAGCGGCGTCGCCGCCATGGTCTTGACCATCTCGCGTTTGAGCACGCCGCCGGCCGACAGGCCCAGAAACACGTCGGCGCCGTCGATCACTTCCGCCAGCGTGCGGGCGGTCGTGTCCTGCGCAAAAGTCTCCTTCAGCGGGTCCATCAGCTTGTTGCGGCCCTTGTAGACCACGCCTTCGAGATCGGTGACGAAGACGTTTTCCCGCTTCGCGCCGAGCGCGACCAGAAGACCGAGGCAGGCCAGCGCCGCCGCGCCCGCGCCGGACGAGACGATCCGGGCATTCTCGATCTTCTTGCCCGCCAGCGCCAGGCCGTTGCGCACCGCGGCGGCGACGATGATCGCCGTGCCGTGCTGGTCGTCGTGGAAGACCGGAATCGACATGCGTTGCCGCAGCAGACGCTCGACCTCGAAGCATTCCGGCGCCTTGATGTCCTCGAGATTGATCCCGCCGAAGGTCGGCTCCAGCGCGGCGATGGCGTCGACCAGCTTCTCGACGTCATGGCCGGCGATTTCGAGATCGAACACGTCGATGCCGGCGAATTTCTTGAACAGGACCGCCTTGCCCTCCATGACAGGTTTGGCGGCCAGCGGGCCTATGTCGCCCAGCCCCAGCACGGCAGTGCCGTTGGTGATGACCGCGACGAGGTTCTGCCGGATGGTGTAATCGGCGGCGCGGGCCGGGTTTTCGGCGATGGCGAGGCAGGGCGCCGCGACGCCGGGCGAGTAGGCCAGCGCCAGGTCACGCTGGTTGCCGAGCGGTTTTGTCGCGCGGATCTCCAGTTTTCCGGGACGCGGATGGGTATGATAGATCAGCGCGCCCGATTGCAGGTCGGAAGAGAGGCGATCGGTCATGGCTTATCCTTTGGGGGCGGAAAATTTTTCCGCGCGAATGGGCGTCGGTCCGGCAAGGATCAGGGTTTTGCAGGCGACGCCGGAATGGCGGGAGGCGCGGGAACGGCGGGTTGAGCGGGTTTGATAGGCTGCGCCGGAACGGCGGGCTGCGCTGGAATGGCGGCCTGCGGCACGCTTTCGACGTCAAGGCGGTCGAGGAAAGCGATGGGATCCTCGACATGCGCCATGTCGCCGACCTTCAGTGGCGCATCCTTGCCTTTTGCGCGCAACGCCAGCGTCTTGGGATTGGCGATGAAGCGATCGACCGCCTTCGCCGCCACGTCGATCGCCGGCGCCCCGGAAAACAGCAGCGGCGCCTGCGAGACGATGCCGCGCCATTCGGCCTTGACCGCCTCGGGCGTCCGGCCCTGGCTGAGCGAGACGAAGGCGACCACCTTGTCGAACAGGCCGGAATTGGTGACGGCGATCTGCGCCCAGTCGACCGTCGCCGCGCGCAAGGCCGCCTCGCGCGTCTTGCGGTCGCCGATAAAGGCGCTTTTCTCGACGCCGGAAAACTGGCCGCTGAACGCGACCTTGCCGATTTTCTGCAAGTCGATGGAATAGTCGGCGAGCTTGTAGGTTTTGGCCGCGGCGTCATAGCCGCCCTTGAACTGCGCGATTCCGTCGATCTCGTCGTAGCCGAAGGCGGCAAGCGTCGTCCCGGCTTTCGATTGCGGCGGCATTTTCAGCGACAGGCCGGAAAACTCGGCCGCGCCGGCGAGCGGCGCGCCGTCTTTGTCAAGCGTCTGGTCGACATGGGCGGCGCCGGCGCGCAGGACGATGCGGTTGCCGCCTTCCTCGCCCGCCGCCGTGCCCTTGTCCACGGCTGAAATATCGCCGCCGTCCCAGTCGAGACGGGTGAAGCGGAAGGCGGCGAGGCCGATGTCGCCGCCACGCAGGGCCGCCGCCAGGCCGGGCAGGGACACCGCTTGCAGGCTCAGCTTGCCGGAATGGATTTTGGTGTCGCCGCTGTCGTCGGGCAGCACGCCGTCGACCGAGGCCAGTGACAGCCTGTCGGCGCCGCCCCTGGCGATATTGTCCGCCTCGATGTCGTGCATTGTGTAGCGGGCGCCGTTCTCGGCGACGACGTCGGTCTCGGGAATTTCAAGCTTTTTCGCCGTCATCCGCTCCAGCAGCGCGCCAGCCTCTTCGCGCGGCAGGGCGCCGGAAAACAGGCTCGCCGCCTCGGACTGGCTCAAGTTTAAATCGGTGAGGACGAGATGCTTGAAAGTGATTTTGCCCGTGGGACCGGTGGCGAGCACGGCCGAATCGAGCGTGACGTCGGCCGCACGCGCAGGAATAGCCGCAACGATCAGCAGGGCCGGCAAGGCGAGGGCGCGAAAAGGCAAGGGCATGGAAAAACTCCGGAGCGCGGCAGGGTGCGCGGATTCGGCTGACTTGCCAAGCGCCCGCGGCGAACTTGCCAAGCGCCCGCGGCGAACTTGCCAAGCGCCCGCGGCTAAACAAGCGCCCGCAAGGAGAGGCGTGGATCGATGCGAGACAATGGACCCGGCCTTGCGTCAAAATTCTGGCAAAGGGCTGGAATTGTCGGTCGATCCGTCTATTTTGCGGGAAGAACAACATGGTCGTCAGGGAATTGCTCAAATGGTGGAAATCGTCTCGCGCGAAGAATTGAAAAAGGGCCTGGCCGACGGCTCGATCACGCTGATCGACGTGCGCGAGCCGCACGAATTCGCGGCGGGCCACATTCCGGGTTCGGTCCTCTTGCCCCTGTCGCGCTTCGATCCGGCGCAACTGCCGCGCGAGGAGGGCAAGCGCCTGGTGTTCTCCTGCCGCTCCGGCCAGCGGACGCTGCGGGCGATCGAAATGGCCCAGCTTGGCGGGCGCGGCGACGCCTGCGCCCATTACGCCGGCTCCATGGCCGACTGGATCGCCAATGAGGAGCCGGTCGAAAGGTAGGCTGCCCGGCTGTTGCAAATTGCGTGGGGTGATCCCCGCATGGTTCGAGACGCGACGCGATAGGGCGGCGCTCCTCAAGGGATCAGGGAATCACGCTTGCAGCGCCGCCTTTTGCGCCGCCGCCGCGTCCGGCGGGGCGGCGGCGACAGGAAGTTGCAGCACTTCGGCGGTGGGGGCGCGTTCGCTCTCCAGCAGGCTCCAGTGCAGCAGCTCCAGCGTGCCGTCCTGGTGCTCGGCGATGGCGGTGCAGGACTCGACGAAATCGCCGGTGTTCACATAGGTGATGCCGTCGATGTCGCGAATCGTCGCGTGATGGATATGGCCGCAGATGACGCCGTCGACGCCGCGCTTGCGCGCCTCGCCCGCCAGCATGATCTCGAAGTCGCCGATGAAGCTCACGGCGTTCTTGACCTTCAGCTTGGCCCATTTAGAGAACGACCAGTAGGGCAGGCCGAGTCTGCGGCGGAAGACGTTGAACCAGGCGTTGGTCCAGATCGCGGCGTCATAGGCCCAGTCGCCGAGGTGGGCCAGCCAGCGGGCGTGGCGCACGACAATGTCGAACTGGTCGCCATGCACCACGAGGAATTTCCTGCCGTCGGCGGTTTGATGGATGACATGGTCGATCACTTCGATCCCGCCGAACTCCATGCCGACGAATTCGCGTGCGAATTCGTCGTGGTTGCCAGGGACGAACACGACGCGGGCGCCCTTGCGCACCTTGCGCAAGAGCTTCTGCACCACGTCATTGTGCGCTTGCGGCCAGTACCAGCCCGATTTCAGCCGCCAGCCATCGACAATGTCGCCGACCAGGAAAAGCTCGTCGGATTCGTTGTGCTTGAGGAAATCGAGCAGGAGTTCAGCCTGGCTGCCGCGCGTCCCCAGATGGATGTCCGACAGGAAAAGCGTGCGGTAATGCCGGGTTTCGTGCGGATCGGGAATCGCGTCTTGCGTTTCGGTCATGGTCGGTCCTGCTGCAACGGCAACGCGAAAAAGCGAGGCCCTTTCGCCGTATCGCCGAAAAACCAGTGGATCTCTGCGTCCACGAGATAGTCGCGGGCGCAAAAGAAGTCGTTGGACAAGGAAGTCCTTGGGAATTTGCTGACACCTTATTGTTGCGGGACGATGACGGCTGAGGCATGACGGGCGCCATGCTTGTCGGCATCCTGCTCAAAACCCTTTCCACGCTCGGTTTTACCGCCATGTCGATCGGCGTCCGCGCCGCCGCGCCATCCTGTCCAATCGCCGAAATCGTGTTCTTCCGATCCGCTTTCGCGCTGGTCGTGGTGCTGGCCTGGCTGCGAATCAGCGGCCGCTTTCCCGGCCTGCTGGTCACACGGCGGCCTTTTGGCCATCTTGGACGCGGCCTGTCGGGCTCCGCCGGCATGTTCGCCAATTTCCTCAGCCTTTCGCTGCTGCCGCTCGCCGACGCCACCGCCTATTTCTACGCCTCGCCGATTTTTGTCACCCTGATCGCCGCCTTTGGACTGGGCGAAAAAGTGCATGTGACGCGCTGGATCGCCGTGGGAATCGGCTTTGCCGGCGTCCTAGCCATGCTGTCCGACCATTTCGGCTCTAACGTTTCGTCACAGGGGTTCGGGGCGCTGGTCGCGCTCGCGGGCGCTGCTTGCGCCGCTTTGTCGATCATCCAGGTGCGGCGGCTGACGCGATCGGAGCACACCGGGGCCATCGTGTTCTATTTCACCAGCCTCACCACGTTTTTTGGCGCCTTGGCGCTGGGTCTCGCCGCCGTCTGGCCTCGAGGGGCGGTGGGAGGGCGTTTTTTCGCCAGTCAAGCCTATGTCGCGCCGGACGCGCGCCAATGGATCGCCCTGCTGGTCATCGGCGGCTGCGGCGGCGGCGCGCAGATCCTCTCCACCCAGTCCTATCGCTTCGCCGACGCCTCGCTGCTCGCCTCCTTCGACTATCTCGCCATGTTGTGGGCGCTCCTGGCGAGCGTGGCCTTCTACGATCAATGGCCCTCGACCGCCGTGTCGGTCGGGGCCTTGACCATTGCCGTTGCAGGGGTGCTGGCGATTGTTGGGGAGAGGTGGACGCGCCGGGGAACGAGGACGGCCTTTGCGGGATTGTCGAAGGCGCCGGATTGAGGCAGATTTCCCGCCTGCCCACGCGGCGACCCTGGAGGCGGCGATGCGCGACGACAGCCCGCAAACTTATGTCTACGACCCGGTGCAGCGTGGTTTCCACTGGCTGATGGCGGCGCTCATCCTGCTGGCCATCTGCATCGGTCTCTATGCGGCTCACTTGCCGAAAGCGGACCACGCCCGGGGCGGTCTGTTCGCCCTGCACAAATCGCTCGGCATGACCATCCTGATCCTGGCGGCGCTGCGTATCGGCTGGCGGCTCGTCAAGGGGGCGCCGCCCTATCGCGTCGCGCTCGAGCCCTGGATGCGGCTCTCGGCCTCGGCGGCGCATGCCGCGCTTTACGTGCTGATGTTCGCCATGCCGATCCTCGGCTATGTCCTGTCCACGGCGGGAGACCATCCCGTGCCGTTCTTCGGCCTGTTCACCTTTCCGCGCCTGCTGGCGGTGGACAAGCCGTTGTCGCACGCCGCCGATCTCGGCCATGTCTGGGGCGCCTGGATTCTCATCGCCGTGCTCACCGTGCACATCCTGGCGGCCCTCTGGCACCATTGGTACAGGCGCGATGAAATTTTGACGCGCATGGCGCCGCGAATCGGAGCGAAAGAAACCCGCGGCTTGTAAACTATCGTTCGATATTCCAAACAAAATCGGATATTATTGCAAACGGTCGCGGCGCATCAGTCAGAGTTAAAAAGCATGGGAATCGAGGGGCGGGACAAGCAGAAGGTGCTGGAGGCCGGCGCCGTCGCCGTATCGGGCCAATTGGGCAAGACGGTGCAGCGATTGCGCAAGGCGTACAATCTGTCGCTGTCGGAACTGTCGGAGCAATCGGGCGTCGCCAAGTCGATCATCAGCCAGATCGAGCGCAACGAGACCAATCCGACGCTCGCCACCATCTGGCGGCTGTCGCAGGCGCTCGACGTGTCGATCGAGCGGGTTTTGCGCGACCGCGACGAATCGCCTTTCATCGAGAAAATTTCCAGGGGCGACACGCCGATCCTCGTCTCCGACGACGGCAAGTGCCGCCTCGCCATCATCGGCTGGATCAAGACGGTGGAATGGCTGCAATGGTACGATTTCGTCGCCGAACCCGGCGGCGTGCTGGAATCGGACGCCCATCAGCGCGGCGCGGTGGAATGCCTATCGGTGATCGAGGGTGAATTGCAGGTCGAGGTCGGCGGCGAGACCGAGGTTCTCCGCGCCGGCGAAACGCTGCGCTATCGCGCCGACCGCCCGCATCTGATCCGCAACGCCGGCGAGGCGACGGCGCGGGCAGAGATGATCTGCATCCTGAAGGCGGCGGCGATGGAGTGAGGGGCTGACAACTCACGACTCGGCCCCTCACCCCAACTCTCCCCGTTAAAGCAGGGCGAGGGGGCGGATCGGCGCCTCACCCCCACAGCGCCCGCTCCGGCGGATAGACCGTGGAGCCGTCGTAGCGCAGGCCTTCGGGGCGGTCCTGCGCCAGCAGGAGCGGGCCGTCGAGATCGACGAAACGCGCGCGGCCCGTCAGCAGCAGCGCCGGGGCCATGGCCAGCGACGACGCCACCATGCAGCCGACGAACAGGCCGAAGCCGAGCTTTTCCGCCTCGTCGGCGAGGGCCAGCGCCTCGGTCAGTCCGCCGGTCTTGTCGAGCTTCACGTTGATCAGGTCGTATTTTTCGCGCAAGGCGCTGAGGCCGTGGCGGTCATGCGCGCTTTCGTCGGCGCAGACCTGGACCGGCCATTTACGTCCCGCCAGCGCCGAATCGTCCCTCGCAGGCAAGGGCTGTTCGACCAGGGCGACGCCAGCCTCGACGCAGGCGGCGAAATTTTCGTCGAGGTTTTCCGGCCGCCAGGCCTCGTTGGCGTCGACGATCAGCTCGGAGTCCGGCGCGTTTTTCCGCACCGCCGCCAATCTTGCGGCGTCGCCGTCGCCCGCGAGCTTGATCTTCAGCACCGGCCGGTCCGACGCTTCGGCCGCCGCGCGCGCCATTTCCTCCGGCGTCCCGACGGACAGGGTGTAGGCCGTGACGCAGGGCGCCACCCGATGCAATCCGGCCAGCTGCCAGGCGGGAACGCCGGAAAATTTCGCATCGAGGTCCCACAGCGCGCAGTCGAGCGCGTTGCGCGCCGCGCCGGCGGGCATGAGGCCTTGCAGCGCGGCGCGGTCGGCCCCGGCCTCGACCGCCTCCCGCGCCGCCTCGATCGCCGCGACGACGCTTTCGACGCTTTCGCCGTAACGCGCATAGGGCGTGCATTCGCCGCGCCCGGCCGCCTCGCCCTGGCGCAGGACGGCTAAGACCGTGACGGCTTCCGTTTTGGCGCCGCGCGATATCACGAAGGGATTTTTCAGCGCGAATCGCTCGATACGGATTTCGAGCTTGCGGATTTCGTGGCCTTGCAATGCGGTCATGGTGGTCCTGACAAGGAGAAAGCCGAATTTGGCTTTTGCCTAAAAAGCCCGGCGAGGCTATTCAATCATTCCAGTCAGCAAAAGCGGAAATCGCAAGAAATGTCCAAGTCCGTCTCCGCCGAGCCGGAGTTTTTGGTTGAAGGGGACGCGGCGAGCCTCCGCATCGCCTTGCGCGGCGCGTGGACGATCTCGGCCTCGCGCGCGCTCGAAAAAGCGGCTCGGGCGCTGGTTGCGGCGGCCAGGGGCGCTTCGCGGGTGACCATCGACTTTGCCGGCGTCGAGCGAGTTGATACGGCGGGCGTCTGGCTGATCGACAAGGCGCGCGCGCAAATGACCGAGGCGGGCGCGGCGACCGAATATTCCAGCCTCGATCCCGACCAGCAGACGCTGTTCCGCGAGGCGGGCTACCGGCCGACCGAATCGCGCGCCGCGCCCGGGCCGGGCCTTGTGATCGGCCTGCTCGGCGATCTCGGCCTGTGGACCGCCGAGCTGGGCGGCGACATTGTCGCCGGCGTGTCCTTCCTCGGCGAATTGACGCTTGCGGCGCTGCGCGTGCTGTTCAATCCGGCGCTGACGCGGCCGACCTCAATGGTTTTCCATCTGCAGAATTTCGCCCTGCGCGCCGTGCCGATCATCATCACGATCAATTTTCTGGTCGGCTGCATCGTCGAGCAGCAGGGCATTTTCCAGCTGCGCCGCTTTGGCGCCGCGACCTATGCCGTCGATCTCATCTGTGTGCTGGTGCTGCGCGAACTCGGCGTGCTCCTGACCTCGATCATGATCGCCGGCCGCTCCGGCTCGGCGATCACCGCCGAGCTTGGCTCGATGAAGATGCGCGAGGAGATCGACGCCCTGCGCGTGATGGGCATGTCGCCGACGGAGGTGCTGATCCTGCCGCGCCTGCTGGCGCTGGTCGTCGCCATGCCGCTGATGACCTTCATCGCCGACATGGCGGCGCTGGCGGGCGGCATGATCACCGCCTGGGTCTATGAAGGCATCAGCCCCGAGGCCTTCGCCACCCGGCTGCAGGACGCGATCGGCATGAACACCTATCTGGTCGGCCTGATCAAATCGCCTTTCATGGCGCTGGTGATTGGCATGATCGCCGCCATCGAGGGCCTCAAGGTCGAAGGCTCGGCCGAATTGCTCGGGCGGCACGTGACGGCGTCGGTGGTGAATTCGATCTTCATGGTGATCTTCGTCGACGGGCTCTTCGCGATATTCTTCGCCGGCATCCATTATTGAGGGAAACGATGCGGGAAGACGGAAAACAACCGATCATCAGCGTGCGCGGTCTCCATGTCGGATTCGGCGCGAAAATCGTGCTGAAGGGCCTCGATCTCGACGTCATGCCCGGCGAGGTCACCGGTTTTGTCGGCGGCTCCGGCCAGGGCAAATCCGTGCTGACGCGGACTATCCTCGGCCTGGTGCGCAAGAAGTCCGGCCGCGTCGAAGTGTTCGGCGAGGACATCGACGCCATGTCGCAGCGCGAGCATCGCGCGGTGGAGCGGCGCTGGGGCGTGATGTTCCAGGGCGGGGCGCTGTTCTCCAGCCTGAACGTAAGGCAGAACATCCAGGCGCCGATGCGCGAATATCTGTCGCTGTCGCAGGCGACGATGGATGAGCTGGCCATGCTGAAGCTGCGGTTGGTCGGCCTGCCGCCGGACGCGTCGGAAAAATTTCCCTCGGAACTCTCCGGCGGCATGGTGAAGCGGGCGGCGCTCGCCCGCGCCCTGGCGCTCGATCCCGAACTGCTTTTCCTTGACGAGCCGACCTCGGGCCTCGATCCGATCGGCGCAGCCGATTTCGACGATCTGATCGCCACATTGAGCAAGACGCTGGGCCTGAGCGTGTTCATGGTCACGCACGACCTCGACTCCCTCTACTCGATATGCGACACAATCGCGGCCCTGGCGGACGGCAAGGTGATCGCCGTCGGGCCGCTTTCGACCATGCTGGCCTCCGATCATCCCTGGCTGCGCGCCTATTTCCACGGCAAGCGCGCAAGGGCGATCGTCGAGCCGGAGATAGCGAATCCTTCCGGGCGCCTGGACTCCGGAAATACGCCCGGCGCGGCGCGAATTTAGGAGGCTGAACCGCACATGGAGACACGCGCGAACTATGCGTTGATCGGCCTGTTCAGCCTCGCCGTGATCTTCGGCGCGTTCCTTTTCGCCTACTGGTTCTCCGGCGCCAGCCACCAGGAAGCGCGCAAGCATTATGTCGTCCACTTCACCGGCTCCGTCTCCGGCCTGACGACGGGCGGCTCGGTGCTGTTCAACGGCCTCAAGGTCGGCGAGGTGACGGAACTCGGCCTGATGCGCGAGGATCCGAACCGCGTCTATGCCAAAATCGCCGTGGACGCGCGCACGCCGGTCAAGACCGACACTGTGGTGCGGCTCGAATCCGGCGCTCTCACGGGCGTCGCCTGGGTGTCCCTGCTCGGTGGCGGCGCGACTGCGCCGGCGCTGCCGGAAAACGGCGTGATCGACGCCATTCCCTCGCAATTGCAGGATCTGCTGCTGACCGCGCAGAAGCTGAGCGGCAAGGCCGATATCTTTCTCGATCGCGTCAACAAGCTGATCGAGGACAATTCGCCCGCCCTGACCGCCTCGATGACCAATCTGCAGACCTTGACCGGCGCGCTGGCCGACAGCTCCGGCTCCTTGCGCGCGGCTCTCGCCAGCCTCGATCCGGCGAAGATCCGCTCCATCGTCGACAACGCCGACCAGTCCATGGCCAAGGTCAACGCCCTGCTCGGCAAGGGCGAGGGCAAGGCGATGATCACGGATATTTCGGACGCCGCGCGCTCGATCAAGAAACTCGCCGACAATCTGACGCGCTTCTCCAATACCGGCCTGCGCCAGTATGAAGGGCTGGCGGTCGACGGACGGCGGACGCTGCAGGAAACCGATCGAGCGGTGCGGCAATTGCAGAAGGACCCGCAAAGCGTGATTTTCGGCGCCAAGCCGGGCTTGCCGGAATATAGTGGCCATTAGGCCGCAAGGGACGCCAAATTTATCGCTTGCTCGCGCTTTGGCTTTTGAGCGCGGTCTTGATTTTGCTAAGCATTGACATCGAACGCGGCGGATTCGGACGACGGGCGCGGGAAATTTGGAATGCGGATGAGTTCGCGCCGCAAGGCGCCGGTTGATATTCTGAGGACTTGCTTCGCCCTGGCCGCGATTTCGGCGCTTCTGGGCATGGCCGGTTGCGCCGGCGCGCCGCCGCAGGATTTCGACCTGCACGCAGCCTCCGCCCATGTGCGCGCGCTACGCGCCGCCAGCATTTACATCGACCTTCCGACCGCCGCGCCGCCGCTCGACAGTGAAATGCTGGTCGTGCGGGAAGGCGGGGACCGGCTGACTCGCCTGCACGGCGCGCAATGGGCCGACCGGCTGACCCTGCTGGTGCAAAACCGCGCCATGCAGACGTTCGAGAACGCCGGTCTTCTGGGCAAATTACACGTGTCGGGCGAGGCGGCGCAGGTCAGGTTGGCGCTGGCGATCAGGCGCTTCGACATTGATGCGCCGACGCGGCAGGCGCGGGTGGAGATTGCTGCGCAACTCGTTGGCCCCGGCGGCCGCATAATCGCCGCGCGGATTTTCTCGGCGTCCGAACCGATCGCCGAAATCGCTGGCGCCGAGCCGCCTCAGGCGCTCGACCGGGCGCTTGGACGCATCCTGCCGCAACTGGTCGGCTGGGCCGCCGTTTCGAGCTGAACTGTTTCGAGCCGCTCTCCGGCGTCCCACAGCCGACACACCCTTTCAGATCCTGACTTGGGTTTCACCAAGTTCTTGGACTTCACCAAGTTCTTGCGCTTCACCAAGTTTTTTTGCGCTGTCACCACTGGTCGTCGTAATAGCGCCGGCCACAGTGGCGATAGCCATAGTCGCCACCGTAATAAGCGGGCGAATAGCCGTAGCCATAGCCGCCACCGTAGTCGTCATAGGGATATCCGCCGTAGCCGACGTAATCGTAGGGATAGGCGGACGCCAGGCCGAGGCCCACCCCGAGACCCGCGAGGCCCCAGCCCCAGCCGCCGCCATAGCCGCCGTAATAGCCGCCGCGCCCGTAGCGACCGCCGCCAAAGCCGCCGCGATGGCCAAAGCCGCCGCCAGCAAAACGTGCGCCGCCAAAGTGGCCGCCGCCGCCGAAATGACCGCCGCCGCCAAAGTGGCCGCCGCCGCCGAAGTGACCGCCTCCGCCGCCGCCGTGGAAGGCCAGCGCCGGGGTAACGGCGGTAAAGGCTGAAGCGGCGATGAGCGCCGATGTCAATGCAGTGACTTTCAACAAGCCGAGTTTGCTCCTCATGAGGCGGCCCTCCGTGCCAAGATGTCAAAGGCGGAAGCGCCTTTGCAAGTCGCGGAAACCTAGAGGAAACGCAAAAGTTCCGATAGAAGCGGCAATATTAAAATCAATTTAGTCAAGGTGTGATGACAATTGTAATCTTGAGCCGTGCGTTGCTAATAAAGCGTAGCAATTAGACTGTGGTTGCCGGTCGCCCTGTCGATATAATCCATTTTCTTGGCCGGTTGCAAAGAAAACGCCCGGAAAAACCCGGGCGTTTTGATTTTATCATTTGCTCAGGCTCAGCCCAATCGACCAGAAGCGTGGGCGAGAAGGGTGTAGACCTTGCCCGTTTCAGAGATGAGATAGGAGCGGGTCATCTGGCCGTCGCGGTCCTCGCGGCCGATATCGGTCAGCAGCCGCTCGAATTCCTGCAGATAGCGATCGACGGTGTCGCGGAAATCCGCTTCCGCCCCATAGCGCCGGCGCACTTCCTCGAAGGTCTTCGCGCCTTGGGCGGTATAGAGCCTGCGGCCGAAGGCGTCGCGGTCGCCGCGCCGATAACGGTCCCAAGCGTCGAGCATGGCGTTCTCGTCGACCATGCGGGCGATGTCGGCCGACAAATTGTCGAGCGGATCGGCGGCGGCGCGGCGCGCCGGCTGCTCTTCGACCGACGCGCGGGCGAGGAGATCGCTCATCCAGCCTCCACCGCGCTCGGTCGTCGCGGCGGCGGGGGGCGCCGCATAGGAAACGGCCGGCGTGGCATAGGCCGTGGCGTTCGCCGCGACCCGCGGCGCAGCGCTGCGCGCCTCGAAGCGATTTTCACGCGGCGGCTCGGCCCGGCGCGGCGCCGGTTCGGGCCGCGCGGACGCGGGCGGTTCGGACACGTCGTACATGCGGCCCGAACGGGCGACAATGTCGGTCAGTTCGTTGAGCGCCTTGATCTGCTCGGCGACGACGCGACGCATGGCGGCGGCCTGTTCGCTGGTCTCGCGCGGAAGCTCGAGGGCGCCGCGCCGCAATTCCTGCCGCGTGGTTTCGAGTTCGCGCTGGATTTCGCCGGTCATGCCGCGAAGTTCCTGCGAAACGGCCTTGTAGCGTTCGGTCGCCTGCTGGAACAACAGGTTCATCTCGCCGAGGTTCTGCTCGTAAGCCGCGGTCAGCGCCGCCGTCGAGCGTTCCCGCTCGCGCGTCGCGTTCTGGCGCAGTTCGTCATACTGGCCGGTGAGCGCGCCCGCCGTGGCGGCCGTCGCTTCGGCGAGGAAGGAGCCGACGTCGCGGGCCTTGCCTTCCGCCTGCGCCAGGGTCTGGCCGATGGCGGCGGAGAAACCGTCGATGCTGCTCTCGAATTCGCCCTTCTGCTTCTGCGTCGTCTCCGCGAGGAAGGCTCCGACCTCGTGAGCCTTGACTCCGGCCTGGTCGAGGGTGCGGCCGATCGTGCCGGCGAAGCTGTCGAGCCGCCGTTCGAATTCGCCCTGGCGGTCCTGCGCTTCGTCGTAAAGCGTCTGCATGGTTTGGAGACGCGTTTCGAGCGCGTGGTCGATAGCGGCCTGCGCCTCGGCCATTTCCTTCAGGCTGGCCTCGAGCACCTGGTTCTGGCCGCCGATGGCGAGCGCCGTCGCCTCGGCGTGGCGCACGCTTTCCTGGCCCGACGTGTCGAGCCGGTCCAGTTCGCCGCGCAAGGCTTCAATGGCCCCCGCGAAAGCGCCGATCTTCGGGCCGAGCGAGTCGTCGAGACGGCCGAAATCCTGTTCGGCGGCCTCCATCAGCCCGTGCAGCGAACGATGGCTTTGCGACAGGCCGTCGAGCAGTCCGCCAACATCCTGTTTCAGCCGGTGATTGACGTCAGCCAGCGCCGTGACCGAATTCTGGGCGCTTTCATCGAGCGCGTGGCTCAGCGCCGCGCTGGAATTGGCGATTGCGACGTCGAGCGACTGGCTGACGCGCTCGAGGTTGTCGCGCATGTCGCGATGCGACTGGTCGAGCCGGGCGCTGATCTCCGCCTGGCGCTGGCCGAGATGATCGAGCACTTCGGACGAGCCGCCCGACAGGGCGCCGACCGCGTTCTCGCTGAAGGCCAGGATCTGAGCCAAAACTTCGCCGCCGCGCGTGTTCAGCAGGTCGACCAGCTTCATGCCGCGCGCGTCGAACCATTCATGCAGTTCGGACGTGCGGGCCGCCAGTTCGTCGGTGAGGGCGCGGCCGCGCACGCCCACCGTCTCCTCGACCTGGTCGATGGCCCGGTTCATTTCCTCGCCGACGTGGCTCAGGCGGCTGACGACCTTTTCCTCGAACAGGTCGATATGGCCGCCCAGCGTCGCGGCGATCTCCCGCGCGCGGCCATCGAGCGTCACGCCAATCTCACCAGCGCGACCTTCGAGCGTCGTGGCGATCTTGTCGGCGCGAACGTCGAGCGTGCTGGCGATCTTGCTCGCGCGAATGTCGAGCGTGCTGGCAATTTCACCGGCGCGGCCGTCGAGCGTGTTTGCGATTTCGTTGGCGCGGTCGCCGAGCGAGGCGGCGATTTCATTGGCGCGCCCGCCGATCGTGTTGGCGATTTCGTTGGCGCGGTCGCCGAGGGAGGCCGCAATTTCATTGGCGCGCCCGCCGATCGTGGCGCCAATTTCTTCGAACCGTTCGATGTGGCCGCCGAGCGTCGTGGCGATTTCCTGCGCGCGGCTGTCAAGCGTGGCGGCGATCCTGTCGGCGCGGCCATCGAGGGTGCTGGCGATCGTGTTGGCGCGGCCGTCGAGCGTGGCCGCGATCGTGCTGGCGCGCCCGTCGAGGGTGTTGGTGATCTCATTGGCGCGACCGTGGAGGCTGGCGGCGATTTGATCGGCGCGACCGCCAATCGTCGCTCCCATTTCCTCGACCTTGGCGGAAAGTCCTTCGGTGAGGGCGCTGGAGCTCGTCGCGATGATCTCGTTGAGCTCGCGCGCCTTGGCGTCGAGCGAGCGGCCGACCTCGCGACCGCCTTCGCCGAGCACCTTGGCGATGTCGATGGCGCGTCCGGCCAAGGCGTCGTTGAGCTGGCGCGAGCGCGTGGTGAGGCCGGATTCGGCCTGGGCGACCAGGCCCTCGAAGCTCCGCACGATTTCCTGCGTCTTGTCGAAGCTCTGCGCATGGAAGCGGTCGAGATGCGCGCCGAGCAGGCCGGCCGTCGTCTGGGCGCGTTCGCCAAGCGTCGAATCGAGCGCCGAGCCATGCACGTCGATCGTCGTTTCGATCGCCGCGAGCCGCTCGGAGATGGCTTCGGCGAGCGCGTCGGCGCGCGCGCCGATCCGGTCGGCGACGCCGCCGCCCAGTTCCTCGACGACCTTTTCGAAGCCGCGCAGGTTGTCGGTCAGCGTCTGGCGCAGCGCTTCGGTCTGCGACCTGATATGCTCGGCCGAGCCTTCGCTGCCGCCGCGCATAAGCTGTTCGAGCGCGGCCAGCTGGGCGACGAAATCGGCGTTGAAGCGTTGGCTGTGCTGCGCCAGGCTGTCCCGCGCCAGGCCGACGCCGCTGTCCATCTGGCCCTCGAAGGATTGGAGGCTCGAGGCGATCTGCTGCGCCAGCCGGTCGGCGTGCTGGCCGATGCTGCTGGAGGTGTCGTCCCCGCCGCGCAGAAGAGTGTCCTCGAAGGCGTTGAGCCGTTCGGCCAGGGTCTCGTTGATGCGGTCGCCATGCATGCCGATGGCGGCGATGGCTTCGCTCGCGACCTGGGCGAAGCGCCTCTGCGTCTCGCCGACGCGCTGGGTGATGGCTTCCGTGGTCTGGCCGGTGGTGGCGGCGAAATTGCGGTCGATCGTCGCGGTCTGGGCGAGCAGGCCGTTGAGGATGGCCTCGGCCGCCGCTTCGAACTGCGCCTGGGTCGTGGCGATATTGCGCGTCAGGACGTCGCTGACGGCGTGGCTGATCGCGTCCATCGACTGGCGCAGGCTCTGCGTCCGGCTTTCCGCCAGGCCGATCGTCTGGTCGGTGAGCCTGGCGAACTCGCCCTGGAAACCTTCCGCATGGGCGTTGAGCGCGGCGATCTGCTCGCTCGACTTGGCGTCGAAGGCGGTGAGAGCCGTTCCGACCTGCCGGTCGAGGGTCTCGTTGACCGAGCGGCTGGACTGCTCCAGCGTTTCGCGCAGGCGCCGCGTGCGGTTTTCCGCCCCGCCGATCGTTTCATCGGTCAGCCTGGCGAACTGGTCGTGGAAGGATTCGGCATGGCCGTTGAGGGCTGCGACCTGCTCGTGCGATTTCGCCTCGAAGGCTTCGAGCGTTGTCTCGACATTCTGGTGCAGGGCCTCGCCGACCGTGCGGCTGGTTTGCTCCAGCAACTCGCGCAGATGATTGGCGCGGTTTTCGGCGTCGCCGATCGTTTCCTCGGTCAGCTTGGCGAACTGGTTGTGGAAACTTTCGGCATGGCCGTTGAGGGCTGCGACCTGCTCGTGCGACTTCGCCTCGAAGGCTTCGAGCGTTGTCTCGACATTCTGGTGCAGGGCCTCGCCGACCGTGCGGCTGGTTTGCTCCAGCAACTCGCGCAGATGATTGGCGCGGTTTTCGGCGTCGCCGATCGTTTCCTCGGTCAGCTTGGCGAACTGGTTGTGGAAACTTTCGGCGTGGCCGTGCAGCGCCACGACCTGCTCCTGCAACTTCGCGTCGAATGCGAGCAAGGTGGCGTCGGTCGTGCCCGCGAACTGGGCGTGCGTCGCCTCGGCGGTCGACGCGAACAGCGCCTGAGCCGCCGTGACGTGCTGGTCGAGCGAGGAGGCGACGATGAGGCTGGTCGCTTCCAGCAATTCGCGCAGGCTCTGCGCCCGCGCATCGGCATGGTCGGTCGTCTCGGCGGACAGCCGGGTGAAATGTTCGTTGAAGGCGTCGGTGTGGCCGGCGAGCGCCGTGAGCTGGTCCTGGGTCGCGGCGGCGACCATGTGTTCGAGCCGCTCGCCCTGCATGGTCACAGCGTCGATGGTCTGTTGCGCCGTCTGGGTGAATTGCTCCTGGAAGGCGCTGGTGTGGCCGACGAGGGCCGCCAGGGTCTCGTGCGTCGAGGAGCCGACCGTCTGCTCCAGATGTTCGACATTCTGCCGGAACGCCTGCTCGATCGACCTGGCCTGGGCGTCGAGTGTCTCCAGCGTGCGCGCCGGAAATCGCGTCGAGTTGCTCCTGCAGGGCGTGGGTCTTTTCGCCGATCGCCGCGAGCGTCGTCTCGGTGGCGTGGCCGACCGTATCGCGCAGAAGCTCGGTTTGGCCCGCGACGCCTTCCATGGCGTCGGCGGCGGTGCGGGCGAATTGCTCGTTGAACGCCTGGGTGTGGCCGGCGAAGGCGGCGAGCGTCTCGTCGGCCGCGAGATGGAAGCTTTCACGCAGGCTTTCGGCGTGGCCGGCGACGCTTTCGACCGTCTGCATGCTGAGGCTGGCGTAGGTCTGGCCGATGGCCTCGGCGTTGGCGCCGAAATCGGCGACCGCGCAATTCGTCGTTTCGGCGACATGCGTCTGCAGCGCTTGCGCCTGCGCGCTCATGTCCTGCATGGCGGCCTGGGTGGCCAAGGTGAAGTCTTCCGTGGTGCGGGCGCGATGCGCCGTCAGGGCTTCCGCGAAGGCGTCGCCGGTGGCGCTCAGCACGTTCTGCGCCTGGTGGGTTTCCTCATGCAGCCGAAGCGTCAGGTCCTCGCCGAGCGCGGCGAGGGATTGATGCAGCGCGGGGCCGTGCACGGTGACGATCTCATGCAGGCGGCTGGTCTGGCCTTCGAGCCGCGCGCTCAATTCGTCGCCGCGGCGACCCAGCGTGTCGCCGACCTCCTCGCCGACTTCGCGCAAATGCTGCGCCAGCGACGCCGAATGCGCGTTGACCTGCTCGACGAAGGCGCTGGCGAACGCGCGCAATTCGCCGTCGACTTGCGCCGAGCGCTGGTCGATCGAGCCAGAAACCTCGACGCCCGAGCGATGGAAGCGCTCGAGCAGGCTTTCCGCGCGACCCTCGAGTTGCCGCATGAGGTCTTCGCCGGATTTGGCGAAGGCCGCGTGGACGCCGGCGGCCTTGTCCTCGAGCGCGACGGAGATGCGCCCGCTGCTCTGGTCGAGCAGGTCGGTCAATTGTCGTGTCGCCGCTTCGAGTTCGACGGCGACCGAATTCTGCGCATCGTTCAACGCCGCCGAAACACGGTCGGAATTGACGACGATGGATTCGCGCTCGCTCGCCAGTTCGTTGAGCAGGACGCGGATGCGGCGTTCATTGTCGCCATAGGTGCGCTCGAGCGACGACACTTCGCCCCGCACCATGGTTTCGAGTTCGCTGGCGCGGGCCAGGGCGCGCTCGATGCCGTCGCCCATCGAGGCGACCTCGCGGCGAATGGCCTGGCTCAAGGTGACAACCTGCTCGGTGGCGATGGTTTCCGGCTCGGCGAGGCGGATCGCCACTTCGGCCATGGAGCGGGCGGTCAGGCGCATTTCCTGCGCGCGTCGCGCCACCGAGCCCATGGAAATCAGGAAAATGATCGGGCCGGCCAGGGCAAAGACCGAAATCGCGGCCATGGGGCTGAACAGCGAGCCGGAAAAGGCCGCCCCGTGGCTGAAGATGAAATAGCCGATCCACAGGCCGGCCCATGCGGCCGAAACGACGATCGACGCCGTCATCGCGCCGGAATCGGGACGGGTTTGCAGGCTCTGGAGGATCTGGCCGACCGAAGGACGGTCGTCATTGGCCGCGCGTCCTCCCGGCGAGAAGCGCCCGCGCGAGGGCTCGCCGTCGCGCGGCGCAGCCAGTTCGTCCGAGCCTATTTCGGGCAGCTTCGGCGCGAGTTCGGACGTTTCCGGGCGGGCGGTCGGCAGATGGAAATCGAGCTTCCTGCTTTCTTCCGCCGCCTGCTGGGCCGGCGTGTCGGGCTCGACATGCAGCTTGAGCGCATCCTCGATGGCCGACAAAGCGGCGGCCGCGGGATCCTGAGCCTTGCTCGATGTGGACATGTCCTATCGCCCTTGTAACTAAACCCTGGAGTACCGACACACGGTCCGGCGCGGCAGACCATCCGCGCAAGGGCCGTTCCGCCGCGCGCATTAAGCGGCAGTTAACCAAGTCTTACTCTACGCTCCCGCCGTCACGATGAAAACCTGCGCCCGCCCGCCTTTTGCCAACGTCGTTAACGCCCTTTTCGCCATATTCGTCAAAACATGTCGAAAACGCCGCAAAATAAGGGATTCGTGCATTTCTGCCGAACTAGGCTGTCAGCATGAAAAGGTTGTGGATGCCGTCATCGGCGACCTGACAGCGCAGGCCGCGAAGCGACAAAAGCGCCTGCAATGAAATCAAGGACGTGTCGACAGGAGAGTTCCATGGGCGCCGCCGCGCTTCGCGTTGAAGGTTTCGAAACCGGTTTCGCCGCCGTGGCGCGCGCCGCGTCGCCGTGTCCGATCGACCTGGTGCATCTGGCCCGCCAGACCATGGGCGACCGGGCGCTCGAAGTGGAGCTGCTCGCCTTGTTCGACCGCCAGGCCGGACAGATCGCGCAAAGGCTCGGCGCCCTCGACGCCGGGGGAGTCGAAGCCTGGCGCGCCGATTTGGCGCACAAGCTCAAGGGTTCGGCGCGCGCGGTCGGCGCCCACGCGGTCGCCACGGCGGCCGATAATTACGAACATTGCGCCCGCGCCGGCGTGTTGCGCCGGGCCGACGCCGACGGCCTCGTGCAGGCGGTGGCCGAAGCCCGCGCGGCGCTGCGCGATCTCGCCGGCTAGGGTGCGGATCTAGACCAGAAACGACATCACAGCGTCGAGGAAGGCGCTTTCGGCCTCGACGCAGGACAGGTGCGCGGAGGGCAGGCGGACCAGCCTCGCATCCTTCAGGCTGGCCGCCAGGGCTGCGCCGCGTTCGGGCGGCGTCGAGCCGTCGGACTCGCCGACGATGACCAGGACGGGCAGGGACGGGGCGGCGCGAATCGCGTCGCGCAGGTCCGCGTCGCGCAGCGCCGAGCAACTCGCGGCATAGCCCCGAGGGTCGCCGGCGCGCAGCATCTTGTCGATTTCTTGCGCGACATCCGGCTTTTGGGCAGTGAATTCCGGCGTCAGCCAGCGTTGCAGCACGCCGGGCGCCAGCGCCTTCATGCCGCTTTCGCGCGCCGTCCTGATTCGCGCGTTCCAGCCGCCGGCGTCAGGAAAATGCGAGGCGGTGTTGGCCAGCACGAGTTTTTCCAGCCGCCCCGGCGCATGGATCATCAGCCATTGCCCGATGGCCCCGCCCATCGACAGGCCGAGAAAACGCGCCCGCGCGAGGCCAAGGTCGTCCATCAGCGCCAGCACGTCGTCGCCGAGATCCGCCAGGACATAGGGGCCGGCGGGTGTGGCCGACGAGCCGTGGCCGCGCGCGTCAAAGCGGACGAGGTAAAACTTTTCGGCCAGGGCCGGGGCGATCGCGTCCCAGACGCGCAGATTGGCGCCGAGCGGATGGGCGAGGACCAGCGGCGGCGCGCGCCGGTCGCCGGTGACGGTGACATTGAGCGCGATCTTGCCGGTCTTTTCGCTGGTCATGGCTCAGAACAGTTTCATGGCGCGCAGCGAGGCGTGGCCGTTGCGGCCGATGATGAGATGGTCGTGCACCGCCACGCCGAGCGGCCTGGCCAGCGCGGCGATGGTCTGCGTCATGGTGATGTCGGCGGCTGACGGCGTGGGGTCGCCCGAAGGATGGTTATGGACGAGGATGATCGCGCTGGCGTTGAGCTCCAGCGCGCGGCGGATGATTTCGCGCGGATAGACCGGGGTATGGTCCACGGTGCCGCGCCCCTGCACCTCGTCGGCGAGCAGGCCGTTCTTCTTATCGAGGAAGATCACGCGAAATTCCTCGGTCTCGTTGAAAGCCATGGCGCTGCGGCAATAATCGAGCACTTTGGGAAACGTGCCGAGCGCCGGGCGCTTGCGCATCGTCTCCCTCGCCAGCAGCAAGGCCGCCGCCTGGACGATCTTCAACTCGGTGACGACGGCGTCGCCGATATATTCGACCTCCTTGAGCCGCGCGAGGGGCGCGGCGATCACCTCGGCGAAGGAGCCGAAACGCTTGATCAGCGTCTTGGCGAGCGGTTTGACGTCGCGACGCGGTATCGCGCGGAACAGGATCAGCTCCAGCATCTCGTAGTCGGAAAGCGCCTCCGCGCCGCCGTGCAGGAATCTCTCACGCAGCCGTTCGCGATGCCCGGCGTTGAGGGATTCTGGATGCGGCGCCGCTTCGCTCATCCGGCGACCGCGCCAGCGTAGGGCGGGCAATTCAAACCGCGCGGCGACAGGGTGAAGACTTCGGCGCCGGTCGCGGTGACGCCGAGCGCGTGCTCGAACTGCGCCGACAGCGAGCGGTCGCGCGTGACGGCGGTCCAGCCGTCAGCAAGGATCTTCACCTGCGGCTTGCCGAGATTGATCATCGGCTCGATGGTGAAGAACATGCCTTCCTTGAGCGTCACGCCCTGGCCCTTGTGGCCGTAATGCAGGATGTTCGGCTCGTCGTGGAACAGCTTGCCGAGGCCGTGGCCGCAGAATTCGCGCACCACCGAGCAGCGCTCGGCTTCGGCGAAGGCCTGGATAGCGTGACCGATGTCGCCGGTGGTCGCGCCGGGCTTGACCACGGCTATGCCGCGCAGCAGCGCCTCGTAGGTGACCTCGACCAGCCTCTGCGCCCGGCGCGGGACATCGCCGATGAGGTACATGCGGCTGGAATCGCCGTGCCAGCCGTCAAGGATATAGGTCACGTCGATATTGACGATGTCGCCGTCGCGCAGCGCCTTGTTGTCCGGAATGCCGTGGCAGACGACGTGGTTGATCGAGGTGCAGATTGACTTGCGGTAGCCGCGATAGTCGAGCGGCGCGGGATAGGCGCCGTGGTCCATGCCGAAGTCGTAGGCGAGCTTGTCGAGGGCGTCGGTGGTCACGCCGGGCTGGGCGGCCTCGACCATCAGGTCGAGCGCCTCGGCGGCGAGGCGTCCGGCCTTGCGCATTCCCTCGAAAGCCTCCGGTCCGTGCAGTCTGATGTGGCCGGTCTTGCGACCCGGCGTGGCTTCCGCTTCGATGAAGGTCATTGTCTCCAGCTTTGAATTTTCCGCGCCATTGCGACGGGTGGGGCGTGAGGGCCGGGCAGGGGGCGATCGTCGGCAATGGTCCCGGCCGGAATCTTTCGAAATGCATTCAAGGATGAGATTTATCCCAAACCGGGCGCCGCGCAAGAGGCGCCTTGCCGATCGCCTGTCCTCTTGCGTCGAAAAAGCCGCCCTGGGAACTTGGCCATTTCCGGGGCGGCTGTTAAACCTTGGTCATGCGCGCGACACAGGCCAACGACCTTACCCCTTTCGGCGAACATCGGCCGCATGGCGCGCTGCGGCGGCTGCTGCATTTCACCCAGAACGCCGGCGCGCACTGGCTCGGCCAGCGCGCGGCCCTGCTGGTGCGCGGAGTCGGCCTGCGCCGCCTGCGCGGCCGGCCAGTCGATGTGACGGTCGAGACGCTGCACGCCCGCATGCGGCTTTATCCGTATGACAACGCCTGTGAAAAGCGGCTGCTGTTCACGCCGCAATTCACCGACCGCGAGGAGAGGCGCATCCTCGCCTCGCGCATCACGCCCGAAATGACTTTTCTCGACATCGGCGCGGGGGTGGGCGCGTCAAGCCTGTTCGTCGCCTTGCGCGCCGGCCCGCGCGCGAAAATCCTGGCCGTCGAGCCGCAACCGGCGTTGTTCGAGCGTTTGGTCTATAATTTGCGCCAGAATCCCGCCGCCACGGTCAAGGCGCTCGATTGCGCGGTCGCCGATGTCGACAGCGCGGTCACCCTGTTCACCAATCCCTACGATCTAGCCGAGACCTCGATGCGCATCGTCAATGTCGAGGGCGGCGGCGGCAAGGTCAGGGTTTTCGCGCATTCTCTGGCGACGCTCGCGCATGAGGAGGGGTTCGACCGCATCGACGCGATGAAGCTCGATGTCGAGGGCGCGGAAGATCTGGTGCTTGAGCCCTATTTGTTGGCCGAACCGCAGGAGATGTGGCCGCGTTTGTTGATCCTGGCCTATTCGCCGGGCAAATGGGACGTCGATCTCTGCGCCTTGCTCGAGGAGCGCGGCTACCGCCGCCTCCTGCGCACCCGCGTTTATGTGATCTACGAGCGTGAAAGGGGCGACGAACAATGAACGACAGGCGCGTAACCGCCGCCGTGCTGGTCATCGGCGATGAGATCCTGTCCGGCCGCACCACGGACAGCAACAGCGGCTATATCGTGCGCTTTCTTGCCCAGATCGGCATAGAGACGCGCGAAATCCGCGTCGTTGCCGACGTAGAGGCGGATATTGTGGCGGCGGTCAACGCCCTGCGCAAAAGCTGCGATTATCTCTTCACCACCGGCGGCATCGGCCCGACGCACGACGACATCACCGCCGAGAGCGTCGCCTGCGTTTTCGGCGTCGGCATCGCGGAAGACCCGCGCGCCATCGCGCTTTTGCTCGAACGGATAAAGCCGGAAGACCTGAACGAGGCCCGTCGCCGCATGGCGCGCATTCCGCATGGCGCGGAACTCGTCGCCAACCCGATTTCCAAGGCGCCCGGCTTCCAGATCGGCAATGTCATCGTCATGGCCGGCGTGCCGGCGATCATGCAGGCCATGCTCGACGATGTCGCGCCCAGGCTGGTCCAGGGCGTGCGCATCCTGTCGGAAGTCCTCGACGCGCACGGCCTGCCGGAAGGCTCCTACGCCGCCGGACTCGCGGCAGTCGCCAAGGATTTTCCGCTCGTTTCAATCGGCTCCTATCCGAAACTGGTCGACGGACGCTTCCACAACCAGGTGGTTTTGCGCGCGAGAGACGCCGACGTCCTGGCGCGGGCGGCGAAAAAGACGCGCGAGATGCTGGCCGAGGCGTCTGTTCGCCACAGGTTGTGAAAGGCCGCGATCTCAGGCGGCTTCGACGCGGTCAACCGGAGTAAACTCGGGAGGGAGCGACGGGAGCGCGACCTCGAATCGCAAACCGGCCGTGCTTCCCGACGCCCAGACCACGCGTGCGCTGACAGCGCCGCCGCCAAGGTGGACCTGAATGCGGTCTTCTCGCTTGAGGCCGATGGGGTCGTTCATCTTGAACCCGGTGACACTGACGTCCTTGACGGGCGCGGAATAGGCGCGCCCCTTGTGCTCGATCTTTACTTGGACGTCGACCGCTTGCCGCCATGCTCCGCGCCGTTCCGAAAGATCCTTTTGCACGGTCTGGAGAAAGCGATTGAGCGATTCCGTGATTTCGTTCGTCGTCGCGGCGACGCTTTGCGACGCCCCCCGGACTTGATTGGCTTCAGTCTCCGTCTTCCCGGCGACAATGCTCACAGCCTGGACGTTGCCGGCCGCCAGTTCGCTACGCTCGGCCGAGAGCGTGACATTGCGCGCAATTTCGCGCGTCGCTTCTTCCTGCTGTTCCA
Organism: uncultured Alphaproteobacteria bacterium; assembly: GCA_963828185.1. Lineage (GTDB taxonomy): Bacteria > Pseudomonadota > Alphaproteobacteria > Rhizobiales > Beijerinckiaceae > Rhodoblastus. The sequence goes on from CAWHDV010000017.1 coordinate 129,530, forward strand.
CCGACAAGGCGATGGTCTGTGTCATTTCGCGAATAGCCGCCATCTTGCCTGCGATATCGCGGATCGCCGCGACGGCGGCGCCCGAGGAATGCTGCACGCTGGCGACCTGAATGGCGATTTCGTCCACGGCCTTGCCGGTTTGGTCGGACAGGCCTTTCACTTCCGCCGCGACAACGGCAAAACCTCGTCCCGCCTCGCCGGCGCGCGCCGCTTCGATCGTTGCGTTCAGGGCCAGAAGATTGGTGCGCGCGGCAATCGTGCGGATCAGGTCGAGAATGGAATCAATCTGTTTTGACGCTTCTGCCAAGCCATTCATGTCCTTGTCCGTTTCGGCCGCCGCCTCAGCGGTCAGTTCGACGATGTCGCTGGCCCGTTGGGCCTGTGCCGCTATTTCCTTGATCGACGCCTCCAGTTCCACCGTAGCGGCGGCGACCGCCTGCGAGTTCCTTGCCGCTCCCGACGAGGCTTCCGCCGCGACGCGAGCGTCCCTTTGCACGCTCTCGGCGCCGCTGCTCAGCATCGCCGAGGCCTTGCGCATGGTTTCGGTCTGGTCGCCGAGCGCGGTCACCGACGCGCCAATCTCGCCGCTGAACTGCTGCATCTGCTGCTGGAGGTAATTTTGCCGCTCCCATTCCCGCGCCCTGACCCCTTGTTCGGAGTTCCCGAGACGGCGGCGGTCGTGTTCGTTCTCCAGAAATATTGCGACGGCCCTGCACATATCGCCGATTTCATCGCCACGGTCCCGATAAGGCACGGTTTCGGGAAGGTGGCCCTCCGCCATTCCGCTCATGGTCTTCGCGGTTGTCACGATCGGATTCGATATGCTGTTTTTCGTCACAAATGAAGAAAGCGCAAAAATTACCGCCAGGCTGCTTAAAATGAAAATGTAGGAATCGTGGACGGTGCTGTTGGTGACTTGCAGCGTATCGTCCGACGCGCGGTCGCTCAACCTGAGAATCTGATTTGTCAAACGGCTGATTTTGATCATTACGGCATTGAGCTCTGAATCGCATTGATCCTTCATCTGCTTGAGCGCGAACTTGTTGTCATCCGGGTTGGCCGAGCCGCCAAGGCGCATCACATTCGCGCAGCTCCCAGCCATGGCCTTTGCAAGGTCATCGCCAATGCCTGCTATCTCGGCGCCTTTTGAAGGAAGAGCGCTTCTCGCGACCTTTATCTGCTTCTTGAAATATCCGAGCGTGTCGTTGATTTCCTGAAGGGCCTGTTTCTTTCCGCTATCGGCGCTTTCGGTCAGGAGACGGAATATGGAGCGGTCGACGTAGACGAGGTCGCGATTGGCCCTCGCCACGGCCAGGTTGCCCCTGCCGTAACCATCCAGCAAGGCGCCATAGGTATCATCGATATAACGCATCTTGCCGGTGGCATATATCGTCCCGCTGATCGTCACCAATGACATCATTGCCAACAGAGACAATACTTTCCATAGTATCCCTATGTTCGCGAACCTGAAAGCCATCACCCATCCTTTCGGGAGTCATACCGTGTGAATTCACTTTCCTGAGGCATCCGCGCAATCGGGGTCCTTGCTGCCAGGGGGGCAATCGTCCGCCGACTGGCCTCCGCGCGCATAAGCTTGCGTCATCGCAAGGAGCGTCAATAGAAATAATACCATGGCCGCCAGTTTTTTCATCTTACCGTTCCTGTAGCGTCATCGATTGTGGCCAATTGTGCTTGGTGCGTGTCTCTTACCACTCAAACATATGGCCGATTTCGAAATGGATCCCGACGATAAGATCATTCTTGATTGTCTGTGAGTAATCTGGATGGATGATATATTGGATATCTGGCTGAACTGTTAGATATTGATTGATTTTCGCGCGATACGTTGCTTCGAAGCTCGTCTCGTATTGATAGACGGGAGTCCCTTGAACAATTTCCATCTGCCTGTATGGAGCGTCGTTTGCATTGACGTTGAACGAAACGCCGATCTTGTCGGTGGGTCTCGCGTCGAACAGGCCGGTATAGGTCAATCCGGCATTGAGCGATTCGGCGACATTGGTGGACCTCGGGGTCGAGACGCCAAGCTCGAAGAAGGCGTCGAGTCCGCGCCGGGGTTCGGGACTGTAAAGCCGCGTCGCGCCGCCGACATAGGCGCCGGACTCGCCGTAAATCATGCGCTGGGAGCCGCCGGCGTTATATTCGTCGAACGCGGGGAGCTTCGAGGTCAGGGTCCAAGCGCCGGCCATCAGCTTTTCATATTTGCTCGGCGTGTAATCCACCTCGCCCATGATCAACGCGCCGTAAACGGATGAAAATTCGACCCCATTCTGGGCGGGATGATTGGGAACGTCGGCCGCGCCATCGGCGATGACGCCCTGAACGCTGATATTGTTGGAAAACTCCTGCCTGACGCGGAGCGCCAGTGGCGTATAGGGATAGTTTCCGGGGCCGAGCTGGCCGTTTTCCGGCATCGTGCCGGCCTGGTCCAACGCCGTGTTCCAGGTTAGGTCCTTGCTCAGAAATAGCGCCATTGGCTTTGTCTGGGCGAATTCCGTCTCGAGGTCGTAGATACCAAAGCGCACATCGGTATTCCCAAGCGTCTGGTCGTAATAGAGCTGGTAAAGCCGGAGCATTGAAACGCCGGCTGCCGTGTCGATGGGGCTTTGCTGGTCGACGGCGCCGACATAAGAGTTGCCGGTGGAAATATTGTTGGCGTAGAATCCTTCGAACACGAAGACGCCGCCGGTCCAGCCGTAGGCTTTTCCGGTATCGATCTGCAACCGCGCGTCGGCATTGTACATATAGGAGGGGCCGAGACGGAGGCCACCGGAAGTATTTTCCCAAAATTCGCCCGTGTAGAGCAAGTTAAGCTCATAGGCGTCGCCCGCGCCCGCCAAAACAGGCAGCGCGGCGTTCGCGTTGACGCCGTCGGCGGCCAATGCGGGGAAGGGCGCCCAAAACGACCGCGTTGATTGCGATCGCTCCGAACAGGGATCCTGCGGCGCGTGCGTAATTGCGGTTAAGCTGAAGCAATATAGGGGTGATTATTCGCCGCATGTCATGTTTCCGCTGTTGCTAGGGTCATCAGCGACGAGAACGCCGAACATCACGGCTGAATTCCTATATGTGCAGCTTATGGCCCTGGAACTTGCGCGAGGCTCACGTTTGGATATCGTAAATACGTGACGCGATGTGGGTTTTATTCTCGTCAAGGCTGATCGACAGAAGCTTCCGCAACGAGGTCGTGCTACGCGCAAAAGACCCCGAGGGTCTGGCGCGGCCGGGGAAAAAGGCGCGAGATGCGGGCCGAGATTTTGGCGCAGCACAAGTTGTGAACATCCGGATCGGAATTCGTCGATCGGCGTTTGTCGGGGATGAGGATTCTCGTGGTCGGCGCGACCGGGCGCACCGGAAGGCACGTCGTCAAGCTGGCGCTCGCGCGCGGCCACGCCGTCACCGCCATCGTCAGGCGCCCGGCTGACCTGCGGGACTGGCAAGGCGCGATCCTTCAGCGCGCCATTTGCGATCCCTGCTCGGAGCCGGCGCTCGAAGCGGTCATTCCGGGCCATGAGGCGGTGATTTCCTGCCTCGGCCAGGCCTCCGCCGATAATCGCTTTCTGCTGCGCGACGCCGCCATGGCCATGCTCGCCGCCTTCGGGCGCGTCGGCGGCGCACGCTACATTGTCGTCTCGCAGGGCCTGTTGTTTCCTAGCAGCAACGTCTTTATCCGTTTGCTGCGGCTGATCCTGCGGCGGGTCACCGCCAATTCCAGGGCGATGGAGGCGGTCGTGCGCGCCAGCGGCGCGGACTGGACCATCGTGCGTCCGCCGCGCCTGCTCGACGGCGGCGCCGCGCGCGGTTATCGCATGATGGCCGAGGCCATGCCGCCGGGCCGTCATTCGATGCAACGCGCGGACCTGGCCGCCTTCCTCCTCGACGAGGCCGCCAACGCCCGGCATGTCGGGCGGATCGTCGGCGTGACGTCCGATTGAGCCGCCAAGCGGCGGTTGACAAACTTCTGGCGATTTCATTACGCCTTGCAGACCATCTGGCGAAAGGCCCTCGCCATCATCGCCGGACGTCGCTCGAAATGGGGCGGGGCCCCCTCGATAACGGCGATGAGATCCGCCTCAGCAGGGAGGCCGATTTCATCGCCGCCAATCGGCTCGACAATCCGGTCCGCCGGGCGAAATTCGTCGCTGCCGGCATCCGCTCGCGGCGCGTCGTGTTCCATGTCGCGCGCTCGGGATTCGCATATCATGCCGATCGCCGGGGGGGCTGTAGGGCGGGCGAGGGACGGGAAAAATGAGCGAACAGATCATCATCCGCCACGGCGACGCGCGCGCAAAAGTCGCCTTGCGCGGCGCCGAGATGAAAAGCTGGAGCGTTGGCGGCCGCGAGTTGATCTGGCAAGGCGATGAAAAGTACTGGGCGGATTCGGCGCCGATCCTGTTTCCTGTCGTCGGCTGGACGCGCGACGGCGTCCTCGTCGATGGCCGCCGCTATCCGCTCGGCCTGCATGGATTCGCCCGCGAACAGAATTTTGTCGTCACGCGGCAAGAGGCCGACCGTGCGGTCCTCCGCCTGAAAGCCAATCCCACGACACGGGCGCTCTATCCGTTCGAGTTCGCTTTCTATGTTGAATATATTATACAAAATAACGTGTTATCTATCATAATTAATGTGACGAATGAAGATGATAAAATTCTGCCCTACGCCTGCGGCCTGCATCCCGGCTTCGTCTGGCCCCTGCCGGGCGCGACACCTTCTCTGCCTGGCGGCGCCGATTTAATGCCGGGCGGCGCCTCTTCTCTGCCGGGCGGCGTCTGGCCGCATTTCGTGCGCTTCGACCGGGATGAGCGCGCGGAAGTCCCGGTCATCGCGCCGGGCGGGCTGTTTTCGACGAGAACGCGCAAGATTCCGCTGGAAGGACGCGAACTGGCGCTGACATCAGGGCTGTTCGAGGAGGCCCTGTGCTTTCTCGACGCGCGCAGCGCGGGGCTCGAATTTTTCGCGCGCGACGCGCAGGGCGGGGAAAAGCCCTGTTTGCGCATGGAGCTGGAAAACTTCCCGCATATCGCCTTGTGGTCGCGCCCCGGCGCGCCGTTTCTGTGTCTTGAAGCCTGGACCGGCCACGGCGACCCCGAAGGTTTCGACGGCGACATTTTTGCAAAGCCGTCCTTGCGACTGCTGAAACCGGGCGAAACCGCCCGCAGCGCGGCGACATTTGCCTTTGGCGGCTGACGCGGCGCTGCTAAAAGCCGTCATGCTCAATTTCAAAGCCGACGCCAGCGCCGATCTCACGTGGAAAAATCTCGTGCTGTTTCTTGCGACGCGCGGGTTCGCGGCCTTCGCCGCGCAAATGCTCGACGTGGCCATCGGTTGGCACGTCTATTCGGCGACCGGCAGCGCCATGAGCCTCGGCCTGATCGGCCTGGCGCAATTTTTGCCGCTGCTCATCCTGCTGCGCTGGAGCGGGCGCGCCTCGGACATTTTCGACCGCCGGAAGGTTTCTGCGCTGGCGGGGCTGGGGCAGGCGGCGGCGTCGCTGGCGATTTTCGCAATCGCCGCCTTGTCCGCGCCGATCTGGCTGGTCTATCCGGCGCTGTTTTGCCTCGGCTCGGCGCGCGCCTTCGGCGGGCCGGCCAATTCGTCGCTTTTGCCGCAGATCGTCGAAAAATCCGCGCTTTCACGCGCGGTGGCTATGTCCACCACGGTTTTCCAGGCGGCGACCATCGCCGGCCCGGCGCTCGGCGGGCTTCTTTACGCCTTCATCGGCATCAAGGTCTTCGCCGTCTGCGCGTTGCTCGGCGGCGCTGCGACGCCTTTCGTGCTGGCGATCCGCTGGCCGGAGGGCAGGCTCGGCGCGTCCGAGCCCAACCCGGCGGAAAGAAGCGCGTCCGCCGGCCTGCGCTATATCTGGTCGAACAAGGTGGTGCTCGGCGCCATTTCGCTCGATCTTTTCGCGGTGCTGCTCGGCGGCGTCACGGCGTTGCTGCCGATATTTGCGCGCGACATCTTGCATGTTGGCCCGATGGGGCTCGGGCTTCTCCGCGCAGGTCCAGCGGTAGGCGCGATCCTCGTCGGCATGCTGCTGGCGGTGTTTCCGTTAAAACGCCGGGTCGGCGTGAAAATGTTCGCCTGCGTCGCCGGCTATGGCGCGGCGACGCTGGTATTCGCCCTGTCCACCTCCTACCTGGTGTCGATGGCGGCGCTGGCGGCGCTCGGCGCCTTTGACGTGGTGAGCATGGTGGTGCGCCAGACCCTGGTGCAGATCGCCACGCCCAACGAGATGCGCGGCCGCGTCGCGGCGGTCAATTTCCTGTTCATCGGCGCTTCGAACCAGCTCGGCGAATTCGAATCCGGCTTCGCCGCCGCCTTTTTAGGCGCGGTCGGCGCGGCCGTGCTCGGCGGCTGCGGCACATTGGCCATCGTGGCGATCTGGGCGGTCCTGTTCCCGCATCTGCGCAAGGCCAATTCGCTCGGGGGGTAATTTGCTTTCCGGCTTAACTTTTTCGCCAACCTCTGCCACAAGCGGGCGAAGATTTTACGGGAAAAGTCCATGAATTCGACGATAATCAAGCCGTCCGGCAAAAAGGCGCTGCTGATCGACGGCAAGGCCGCTTCCGCCATTGTGCTCGAACGCATCGCAAAAGAGGCCGCATCGTTTGGCGTCAAACCGGGCCTCGCGGTGGTGCTGGTGGGCGAAGACCCGGCCAGCCAGGTCTATGTCAAGTCGAAGGGCAAGGCGGCGCAGGCCTGCGGCTTCCATTCGGTGCAGCACGACCTGCCGGCCACGACCTCGGAGGCCGAGGTGATCGAACTGGTGCGCCGCCTCAACGCCGATCCCGCCATCCACGGCATATTGGTGCAATTGCCGCTGCCTGCGGGCGTCGATTCGGCCAAGGTGCTGCTGACGGTCGCGCCGGAAAAGGATGTCGACGGCTTCCATCCGGTCAATGTCGGCCTGCTGGCGACGGGCGCCGTCGACCGGGCGCTGGTTCCCTGCACGCCCGCCGGCGCCGTGCTGCTGATCGAGGAGGCGGCCAAGGCCTTGGGGCGCGATCTTTCCGGCGCGGAGGCGGTTATTGTCGGCCGCTCCAACATTGTCGGCAAGCCGATGGCGCAATTGCTGCTGGCGAAAAACGCCACAGTCACCATCGCCCATTCGCGCACGCGGAACCTGCCCGAAGTGGCGCGCCGCGCCGACATCCTGGTGGCGGCGGTGGGCCGTCCCGAGATGATCCGCGGCGACTGGATCAAGCCGGGCGCGCTGGTGATCGATGTCGGCATCAACCGCGTCCCGGCCGAGGGGCTGAACGCCTCAGGCCAACCCAGGACAAGGCTTGTCGGCGACGTGGCGTTTGACGAGGCGCTGGATTTCGCCGGCGCAATCACTCCGGTTCCCGGCGGCGTCGGGCCGATGACCATTGCGCTCCTGATGTCCAACACTTTGCGCGCCGCGAAAATGGCGCGCGGAATTTAATCAGCCCGCCATCCGCGCGTCCTGCCTGTCGATCCAGATGGTTTCGCGCACCTGGGCCAGCGCCTGGCGCAGGGCGGCGAAATCGAGCGGCTTGGCGAACACGCCGTAAAGCTCCAGCCCGCTGATTGCGGCGTAGATCCGCGTCGCCTCCAGAACATGGTCGGACGAGCCGCTGATGATCAGCACCGGCATGTCCTTGCGCATCTGGGCGATGGTCTTCAGCACATCGACGCCGTTGCGCGCGCCAAGGCCAAGGTCGAGCGTGGCGCAATCGACCCGTTCGCGGCGCAGGATCGTCTCAGCCTCCTCGATCGTCGCCGCCGCCAGGATAGTGTGCCCGGCCTGCTGCCCGATCTTGCCGATGACGCGCCGCTGGATCGGATCGTCGTCGACGACCAGCAGGTTGGTCACGACCGGCTCGATTTCGAGCAGCACGTCGGAATGGTCGACGGGTTTTTTCCTGATCATTGTCTTGAACTCCGAAAATTTCAGGCGGCCTTCAGCGCTTCGTCGATGAATGGCGTGGCGTCGTGGAAGGCGGTGTTGGCTGCGTGGTTCAGCGTCTCGACACGATCGAAATCCTGATGGGCGATGACATGCTCCAGCTCCTTCGAAATCGCCGCGAGCCGCGCCAGGCCGAGCATGGCGGACGAGCTTTTCAGCGCATGTGCGGCATCCTTCAGCGCCAGCATTTCCTGGCGGGCGAAGCAGCCGCGCATGTCGTCGAGCCGGTGGCGGGCGTCGGCGATGAACTCGTTGAGGAGCTGGCGGGCGTCATCCTCGCCGATCTCGTTGCCGAGGACGGCGAAACATTCGAATTCGAAGGCGGGCTGGTCGTTGTAGAAGGCGCTGTGCTTCTCGTCGGCGTGCGCCGGCGCGCTCATTTCCCGCGAAGATCCCATCGCCCGGGCGGCGATTTCGCGCAAGGGTCCGGCGCGATAGGGTTTCGCCAAAAAATCATTCATGCCCGCCGCGCGGCACATGGCCTTGTCGTCATCGAAGGCGCTGGCGCTCAGGGCGACGATCGGCGCCCGGCCGAAAGGCGCGGGCAGGGCGCGAATGGCCAGCGTCGCATCGACGCCGTTCATGTTGGGCATGTGGATGTCCATCAGGATCAGGTCATAGCTGGTGGTCCTGGCGGCGGCGACGGCCTCGAGTCCGTCGCACGCCTTGTCGATCCACGCGCCCGTGCGCCCCAGGATCGTGCAGGCGATGCGGCGGTTGGTCGGATTGTCCTCGACCAGCAGGATTTTGCGCCCGGCGAAGTTTTGGCTGACGGCCGAGGGGTCGCGCTCCTGCCGTTCGGGCGCGGGCGCCGGCGCGCTGGCGACGGGAACCGAGAGGGTGAAGGCGCTGCCGACCCCGGGCGCGCTGGCGACCTGGATGTCGCCGCCCATCTGTTCCGCCATGCGGCGTGAAATCGCCAGGCCCAGGCCGGTCCCGCCATAGCGTCGCGAAATGGAGCTGTCGGCCTGCCAGAACTGGGTGAACAGCTGCGATTGCGCCTCCTCGCTCATGCCGACGCCGGAATCCCGGACGGCGAGCGCGAGCCGACATCTGGAGCCTTGCTTGCCGAGGTCCGGACTTTCGTCGCGGCAGGAGGCCTCGATGAGGACATGGCCATGCGCGGTGAACTTGATCGCGTTGGAAACGAGATTGAGCAGGATCTGGCGCAGCCGCGCGGCGTCGCCGGCGACGAAGGCCGGCAGTTCCGGATCGATGCGGACTTCGAGCCTCAGCCCCTTGTCTTCGGCCTGGACGGCGAACGTCTCCGCGACATTGCCGACCAGCGACGCGATCTCGAACGGGCGGCTTTCGAATTCGAGCTTGCGCGCCTCGAGCTTGGAGAAGTCGAGGATGTCGTTGATCACCCGCAGCAGGTGCTCGCTCGATTTGGCTATGATCTCGAGCGGCTCGCGCTGTTCCTGGTCGAGCTCCTTTTCGAGCAGGTGATCGGCCATGGCGATGACGCCATTGAGCGGCGTGCGGATCTCATGGCTCATCGTCGCCAAAAAATCCGATTTGGCGCGGTTGGCCTCGCGCGCCTCGTCGCGCGCCTGGCGCATTTCCGCGGTCCGGGCGACCACCTGCTCCTCCACCACGAAGCGGCGGTCGATCAGCCAGGCGATGTTGGCGGTCACGCACAGGGCGGCGGCGAGCATGGCCCAGGGCAGGAAACCGCGCTCGTTGGCGACATAGGTCGGGGTGGCGGTGGCGACCACTTTCCAGGGGCGTCCGCCGACGTTCAGCTCGCGCGAGGTGGAAATGGTCGAGGTCGCGCCGCGCCTCGACCTGGAGACGGCGCCGCCCCTGGTGTCGCCTTTGGGATAAAGCAGGGACTCATCCGGATCGGCGGCGAGATCCCAGATCGACAGGGTCATGTTGCTGTCTTCAAGCGCGTTGCGCGCGTTCTGGCTGATCACGTCGCCGATGCGGAACACGCCCAGCACCACGCCGCGCAGGTTGGCGACGCCAGATTGCGCGTGGCTGAACACCGGGTAGAACACGAGAAATCCGTACTGGTCGCCGGTTTCCTGCACCAGGGTGATGCGGGCGGTCGCCTGCGGCGTGAGCGTGTCGATCGCGGAATCGATGGCGGCGCGGCGCGCTGCGTTGGAATAGAGGTCGAAGCCGACGGCCTTTTCATTGCCGCGCAGCGGATCGACATAGAAAACCGGAAAATAACGCTCGCGCGTCCCCGCGGGCCGCATCTTGCCCTCAGGCCCGCGTTCGGTGATCGCGAAGTCCATCTGGTTGCGCGCGCCGAGCGCCTCGACATGGGCGCGCTCGTCCGCGCTCACCAGCGGCACCCATTCATAGGCCTGCACGCCGGCGGTCGCCGACAGCAGCGGCGTGACGAAACTGGTGAATTTCTCCGGCGCGACATCGCCGGTCGTCTCGAAGAACGAAGCCAGGGAGCGCAGCGAACCAACGGTGGCCAGAAGCCGGGCTTCGACGGTCGCGACGCGCTCTCCCGCCGTGCGCTCGAACGACGCCTGGATGCGCGTCGTTTCCGCCTCCCGGCCGACGCGGAAGGCCACGGCGGACAGGACCAAGCCCGCCGCGACGACGGCAAGCAGCACGGCGCCGCGCCGTTTTCGGTCGATCCGGCCGCTCTGCGGCTCGCTTTTGGCTTCGCCTTCGCCTTTGGCTTGTGGTTGCGGCTGCACGGCTTTCTCGCTTTGCTGCGCTGAATTTTTCTGAACCTGACGTTGAGACATGAGCGTTAACACACGCTTGAGTTGTGTCGTTGCAATTTCCGCAATCGTCATTTGGCCGCGCATTTTCTCGATAGAGTTAACTTTCCCGCACGGCGGCGTCTTTGCCTTCCGGCTAGGATGAGCGCACGCGCAAGATGCGCTAAGCTCGGTCGATCGAACCGGCGCGCGGAAAGAAAAAGCGCCGGGCAGGAGGAAGAAAAGCCATGGGCAACGCCTACGAGACCGGCCTTGACCGGAACCGCGCCAATTTCGCGGCCCTGACGCCCCTGAGCTTCATCGCCCGCGCGGCCGAGGTGTTTCCGCAGAAAACCTCGATCATCTACGGCGAGACGCGCTTTACCTGGGCGCAGACTTTTGAACGCTGCCGCCGCCTCGCCTCGGCGTTGCACAAGCGCGGGCTGGGCAAGGGCGACACGGTGGCCGCCATGCTGCCGAACATCCCTGAAATGTACGAGGCGCATTTCGGCGTTCCCATGGCGGGGACCGTGCTCAACACCCTCAACACCAGGCTCGACGCCGAAGCCATCGCCTTCATGCTCGACCACGGCGAGGCGAAAGTCCTCCTGACCGATCGCGAATATTCGCGTGTCGTCGAAAAGGCGCTGAAACTGATGCAGGGGCCGAAGCCGCTGGTCGTCGATGTCGACGATAACCAGTATGAAGGCGGCGCGAAACTGGGGGAAATCGACTACGAAAGTTTCCTCGCCGAGGGCGATCCGGCGTTCTCGCCCATTCCGCCCGGCGACGAGTGGGACGCCATCGCCCTCAATTACACGTCGGGGACCACCGGCAATCCCAAGGGCGTGGTCTATCACCATCGCGGCGCCTATCTGAACGCCGTCTCCAACATCGTCACCTGGGGCATGGCGCCGCATTCGGTCTATCTGTGGACCCTGCCGATGTTCCATTGCAATGGCTGGTGCTTCCCCTGGACCATGGCGGCCAACGCCGGCGTCAATGTCTGCCTGCGCCGCGTCGATCCCAAGACCATCTTCGAACTGATCCGCAAGGAGAAGGTCAGCCACCTGTGCGGCGCGCCGATCGTCTTCGGCATGTTGATCAATGCCGATCCCAGGGACCAGGCAGGAATCGACCATGGCGTGGACGGACTGATCGCCGGGGCGGCGCCGCCGGCGGCGATCATCGAGGGGGCGGAAAAAATCGGCATCGCCATCACCCATGTCTATGGCCTGACCGAGACTTATGGCCCGGCCTCGGTCTGCGCCAAGCAGGTCGAGTGGAACGGCCTGCCGCTGGAAAAGCGCGCCGAACTCAACGGCCGCCAGGGCGTGCGCGCCATGATGCAGGAGGCGGTCGACGTCGTCGACCTGGTCAATTTCAAATCCGTGCCGCACGACGGCGCGACCATGGGCGAGATCGTGTTTCGCGGCAATATCGTGATGAAGGGCTATCTCAAGAACGAGCGGGCGACGCAGGAAAGCTTCGCCGGCGGCTGGTTCCGCACCGGCGACCTCGCGGTGATCGAGCCTGACGGCTATATCAAGATCAAGGACCGCTCGAAGGACATCATCATTTCCGGCGGCGAGAACATTTCCTCGCTCGAGGTGGAGGACGTGCTCTACCGCCACAAGGACGTGCTGGCGGCGGCGGTGGTGGCGGCGCCGGACGAGAAATGGGGCGAGGTCCCCTGCGCCTTCGTCGAGTTGCGCGATGGCGCGGACCCGAGCCAGGAGGAAATGCTCGACCATTGCCGCGCGCATATGGCGCGTTTCAAGGTGCCGAAGAAATTCATCTTCGGCGCGCTGCCGAAGACGTCCACCGGCAAGATCCAGAAGTTCATCCTGCGCGAAAAAGCCAAATCCGCAGAAGCGATCGGCTGAGTTTTTCAAGCTTTAAATGAAGAAACCGGAGTCCGTCATGACCGCCTATCACGCGCCGATCCGCGACATGCTCTTCACCATGCACAATGTGGGCGATCTCCCTCGCATCGCCGCGCTTCCTGGCGGCGAGGAGGTTTCCGACGATCTGGTCGAGGCCATTTTCGAGGAGGCGGGCAAATTCGCCGCCGACGTGCTGGCGCCGCTCAACCAGCCCGGCGACAGGCAGGGCTGCGTCTGCAAGGACGGCGTGGTGACGACGCCCGATGGGGTGAAACAGGCTTTCCACGCCTTTTGCGAACAGGGCTGGCACGCCATGCCGGCCGCGCTCGAGTATGGCGGGCAGGGCCTGCCGAGCCTCGTCTCAACTCCGGTGCTGGAAATGTGGACGGCGGCCAACCTCGCCTTTTCGTTGTGCCAGATGCTGTCGATCGGCGCCATCGCCGCCATCGACCATCACGGCTCAGCCCAGCAGAAGGCGCTCTATATCCCGAAAATGGTCGCCGGGACGTGGACCGGCACGATGAACCTGACCGAGCCACAGGCGGGCTCGGACCTTGCCGCCGTGCGCACGCGCGCCACGCCTGACGGCGACGCGTGGCGCCTCACCGGCACGAAGATCTTCATCACCTGGGGCGAAAACGACGTCGCCGAAAACATCGTCCATCTGGTGCTGGCGCGCCTGCCCGACGCCCCTGCCGGCGTGAAGGGCATCTCGCTGTTCATCGTGCCGAAATTCTTAGTCAACGCCGACGGGTCGCTCGGCGAGCGCAACGACCTCGTCTGCGCCTCGATCGAGCACAAGCTGGGCATCCACGGCAGCCCGACGGCGGTCATGTCGTTCGGCGACAAGGGCGGCGCGCGCGGTTTTCTGGTCGGCGAGCCGCATCGCGGCCTCGAATACATGTTCACCATGATGAACCACGCCCGGCTCAATGTCGGGCTCGAAGGCGTCGCCATCGCCGAACGCGCCTACCAGCAGGCGCGCGACTATGCCGCCGAGCGCATCCAGGGCCGGCCAATCGCCGCGCCGGAAGGCGCCCCGATCGCCTACCACCCTGACGTCAAGCGCATGCTGCTCGACATGAAGGCGCGCATCGAGGCGATGCGGGCGCTCGCCTATTACGCCGCCGCCCAGATGGATGTCGCACAACGTTCGCCGGACGCGGGCGAGGCGAAGCGCGCGCAGGCGCGGGTCGATCTGCTCATTCCCGTGGTCAAGGGCTTTTGCACCGAGAACGCCGTGCTCGTCGCCTCGACCGGCGTGCAGGTGCATGGCGGCATGGGCTTCATCGAGGAGACCGGCGCGGCGCAGCATTTCCGCGACGCCCGCATCACGCCGATCTACGAGGGCACTACGGCGATCCAGGCCAATGATCTCGTAGGCCGCAAGATTTTCCGCGATGGCGGCGCGGCGGCGCATGACCTGATCAGTGAAATCGCGGCGACGCTGGCTGAGTCCGCCGCCAGGCTGGAAACGGCGAAGCTGGCCAAGGCGCTGGTCGCGCCCCTCGCGCAATTCGGCGAATGCGTGGACTGGACCGTGCGGACCCACCGCGACGCGCCGGCGCGGACGGCGGCATCCTCCGTCTCCCTGCTGCATCTGGCGGCTCTTGTCGCCGGCGGCTGGCTGTTGCTGAAACAGTCGTCCGCCGCGGCGCGGCAGCTCGGCGCGGGCGAGGGAGACGCGTCCTTTTTGCGGGGAAAGCTGGCGTTTGGCGATTTCTACGCGTCGCAGATCCTGCCGCAATCCGGGGCGCTGCATGTCGGCATCACCCAGGGCTCTGGCGACATCGAGGGGTTCGATCCGGCCCTGTTGGGCGGCTGAGGAAGGAATTATTGAGCATCACTATCGAAAAGCATGACTTATTTGCGTCGCAGCATTATGATTCACAAGGAACTTCGGCATGGACGAGCTGAGCGGGGATCAAACGATGAAGGTCACGATCAATATAGACTGCACGCCGGCCGAAGCGCGCGCCTTCATGGGACTGCCGGATTTCGAGCCGATGCAGAAGCGCGCGATGGAGGAACTGGAAAAGCGGATGATGGAATCGCTCGATCGCTATTCGCCGGAAGCTTTGTTGAAAATGTGGCTGACGCCGGGCTCGATGAACGCCGACTGGCTGCAGGATCTCATGCGCCAGGGAAAAAAATAGAGTTAAAAGAGTTAAAGAAGTAGAGGCGTTTCATAGCGACGCGTTCAACAGGCGCCCCGCCTTGAGATAGCGGGCGGGATCGACGGGAACCCCGTCCACCCGCACTTCGTAATGCAGGTGCGGGCCGGTTGAGCGGCCGGTCGAGCCGAGGCGGCCGACGACTTCGCCCGCCGTGACCCATTGGCCCGGCGCAACATCGATTTCCGACATGTGGCCGTAGCGCGTGGAGAGGCCGGCGCCGTGGTCGATCTCCACCATATTGCCATAGCCTCCGGTCGGGGCGGCGATGGTCACGCGGCCGGCGGCGGTGGCGTGGATCGGCTCGCCATAGGCGCCGCGCATGTCCATGCCCGTGTGCAGGGCGGGGCGGCCGAAGAACGGATCGTCGCGATAACCGAACGGCGACGTCATCTCGACCGGGCCAGGCAGCGGTTGGCGCAGCGGCGCGAAGGGCAGGGCGTCGCGCAATCCGGCCATCAGCGTGACGCTCTTGTTGATGCCGGCGAAGGCGCGATCGAAATCGCCGCCGCCTTCCGAGGCCGGGACCGGCACGAAGGGCCCGCCCATCGGGACGATTGTTTCGCCGCCTTTCGCAGGGCGTACAGCTTCGGCATGGCGGATCATGCGATCGACAGGCAGGCCGGCCGCGGCGAAAGCTTCGCGCAGACGCTCGGCTTTCGCGGCGAGGGGCGCGCGCAGACGATCGAGCGCCGCGATCTGGCGCTGCTCCAGGCGATTGTCGGTCGTGGCCAGGTTTTTCAGGCGCTCGTCCGGCGAGGCGGGATCGGAAGACCCGGTGTTTTCGGAAACGTCGTCGCCCTGGCCATCGAGTGGCCGGGGGCCGCGCAGGTCGAAGCCCTCCGGCGTCGGCTTGTTGCTTTGCCAATCTCTCGCCTTCGCGGCCGGCGCGGCGGCGACCGCGCCTGCGTCCGTCGGCAGCGTCGCACCCGTGAAGGGCGCTTTGCCGAACTGTGCGCCGCCGTGGATGGCGCTCGTCACATCCGAGGGAAGGACCTTCGCGGCGAGGGCCGAGACCAGCGCCGAGCGCGATTTCGAGCCGCGCCTGCCGCACCGCCAGTTCCGCCACCTTGCCTTCGAAGGAATCCTGGTTGAGCATCTGGCGCGAGGCGAGCGTGTCGATCTGCGAGCGCAGGGAGGCGATGCGGTCCTCGTAGGCGTATTGCATCCGCGCCTGCCGCCGCATCAGCGAGGCCAGCATGTCGTCGCGAAACATCGCATAGAAGCCGACCGCCAGGCCGCACAGGACAAGCAGCGGCGCGAAGCCGAACAGCGCATAGGCCAGCCCCGGCGCCAGCGCGAATTCGCGCCGCGCATCGCCATGGGCGAGTTTTATGACGATCTTCGACCGGTCGGCCCTCGTCGGATTGTTCTGGCGCATCGCGTCACCGTCCCCGATCGCATCCCCTCGCGGGGAGCATTGATCCAGGATGGAATTTAAGCCGGCGTGGTTAACGTTTCGCCAACGGCGGCGGGAAAGCTATCCGCCGCACGAATGCGAGGAATTTGGGGACTGGATCGAATTGCGCGCACGTATTTCTCCAGTATCATGTCGCCTTAATTCCAGGTAATTCCACGATCTCTTGACGAGAGAACGCTCCCATGGAATCCGCGTACAAGCCTGAGTTGTGGCACGACCTTTTTATCATGATCGGCAGTTCAGCGGGCGCCCTCGTTGGACTCTTGTTCATCGTCATGTCGCTGCATCTCGACAAGATCAGCGAACGCACCGACTACAACATGCGCGCAACCATACATGGGGCGCGCAGCAACACCGTTCACCTTCTGACGGTATTGGTTGAAGCGGCGGTGGTTCTGACGCCACAGCCGCTGTCCTTTGTCGGCGCCGAGTTGATTGGCATCAACGTCTTGGGGTTGCGGCTCCCACTGGCCTTCATCTACAAATATTTCAGCAAGCACATCACGATCAGCAATCGAGGCGGCTTCCCGATGGGGCTGATTCTGGCGATTATCGCCGCCTACCTGCTTGGCCTCGCCGGAGGCGTCGCCCTCTTCAGGCGCCTGGACTGGGGTCTGTATCTTGTGGCCGCCTCTTGCCTCTCCAAAATTGTTCGTTCCGTGTTGACCGCCTGGACGCTCATGTTTGGGATGCTTCAGGCACGGACCTCCGAGCAAGGGAGTTGAGGCGCATCATCAGGCATCCGCCCGTGCTGGTTGGTCCAGTCGCAAATTCCTGCCAGCCGCGCCGTCACAAGGCCTTCGCCGCCGCCAGCACGTCATCGGCGTGGCCGGGCACCTTCACCTTGCGCCAGATTTTGGCGATCTTGCCCTGGCCGTCGATGAGAAAGGTCGAGCGTTCGACGCCCATATATTTGCGGCCATACATGCTCTTTTCGACCCAGACGCCGTAATTTCCGAGCATCGCCTTGGCCTCGTCGGCGAGGAGCGGGAAGGTCAGCTCGTATTTCTGGCGGAACTTGTCGTGCTTTTTGACGGGATCGGGCGAGGCGCCGACGATGGAAGCGTTGGCTTTCGCGAAATCTCCCGCCAACCGGTTGAAGTCGATCGCCTCGGCGGTGCAGCCGGAGGTGTCGTCCTTGGGATAGAAATAAAGGACGAGTTTTTTTCCCTTGAAATCGGCGAGCGACAAAAAACCTTCGCCGTCGCGCGGCAGCTTGAATTCGGGGGCGCTGTCGCCCGCCTGCAAAATTTCCGGCATCGGCCTTCCTTTCGTCTCAAATCCCGGGCAATCGGGCGAGGCTGGCGCGCCTCGATTGCGTCCGTGGCTCGCTTGGGCCAGAACCCTGCGTCAGATTACACTGATCAAATCCCGATTCGCCGGGCGGCGCAAAGCATCTTCACGCAAAGCGCCAGGCGAAGGAAGCCGAAGCCCTTGGTCGAAACGCCAGATACAGAGCCCCAGGTCGCGCCGCCGCCGCTCAAGCGCCGGCGCTGGCGGGCGCATCACGCGGCGGGCGCCGGCCTGTCGCTGGCGATGCTGGCGCTGATCTGCGGTTTTGGCGCGCTGGTGATCGTCCTCGCCGTGGGACGGCTCAATCTCGCAGCCTTCAAGCCGGCGCTGGTGGCGGCGCTGCAGCAAAGGCTCGGCCCCGCCTACAAGCTCGACATCGGCCAGTTGGCGATCGAGCGCCAGGACCACGGTCTCGCGCTGGCGTTGACCGATCTCAACGTCAGCCAGGCCGATGGACGCAGGTTGCTCACCGCGCCGAAAGCCGACTTGATCTTCGATCCGCTGTCGCTGCTGGCGGGCCGGCTGAAACCGTCGCGTGTCGAACTCGAGGATCTTGACGTCGACCTGCGCGTCCTGCCCGACGGTTCGCTCGACCTGCGCGCCGAGCGGCCCGCTCCGGAAAGCGCCGCTCCGGCCGCCAAACCCGCAAGCGCCTCGGCAAATGCCCCGGAAAGCGCCACGGAGAGCCCGGAACAGTCGCAAATCTCGGTCGCTCCGCCGACAAGCGGCGCCGCCACGCCGCGAGCAAAAATCGTGCGCGAGGCGGCCGTGGCGATCAATGCGATGTTCGACATCGCCGCCGGCGGCGACAGCCCGATCGCCGCGCTCGACCATTTTGGCGTCGGGCGCGGCCGCCTGATCATCGACGACCTGGCGGCGGGCCAGAAACGCGGCTTCGACGATTTCGAATTTTCGCTCGATCGCGCCCGTGTCGCCGGCAGGGGCGCCGTCAATGTCAAGATATCGGCGCGCGGGCCGAGCAGCCGCTGGAGCGTGCAGGGGGCGGCGCATGGCGCGCGCGGCGAGGCGCATGACATGTCGGTCGAGGCGACCGGCTTCTCCATCGACGAAGTCGCGCTCCTGGCGGGCAAGACGACGCTGCCGGTCGATTCCGACATTCCCATCTCGTTCAAGGCCTCGGCCTCCTTCGAGGGTGATGGCCATGTCGTCGACGCCAACACCCGGCTCGATCTCGGGGCGGGCTTCTGGCGCTTCGACGATCCTGACTTCCCGCCGGTCTTCATCGACGAGGTTTTCGCCGCCGCGCACTGGGACGCCGCCAACCATCGCGCCCTGGTGGACGAGGCGCAGGTGTTTTCCGGCGCCACCCGCTTTTTCCTCAGCGGCGTGGTCACGCCGCCGCCGAGCGACGACGCGCCCTGGGCCATCTCGTTCAAGCAGACGGAAGCGGGCGTGATCGGCCCGGACCGCGCCGGCGAAAAGGCGGTTTCGATCTCATCGTTCCATGGAGACCTCGCGCTCGAACCGGCCAACAAGCTCCTGACCATCACCCGGGTCGAGATGGTCGGGCCCGACGTCGCCGCCGCCGCGCAGGGCACGGTCGATTGGATCAACGGCCCGCACCTGCGGCTCGGCGTCGCGGCCGGCAAGACGACGGCGGCCGCCGTGCTGGCGCTCTGGCCCAACGCCGCCGCGGCCCCGGCGCGCGGCTGGCTCGGCGACCATCTCATCGGCGGCACGCTGGAGAGCTTCCGCCTGGCGGTCGACCTCGACGCGCTCGACCTGCGCATGATGCGCGCGCAGCACGCGCCGATGGAGGACCGGATCGCCGCGGATTACACCATCAAGGACGTCTCCTTCACCTTCCTTGACGGCGCGCCGCCGATCACCGGACTCGACGCCGTCGGCCATTCGAGCGGGCGCACGACGCGGATCACCGCCAGCGTCGGCTCGATCGAGGCTGAGCCAGGCAAGCGGGTCCAACTGAGCGACGGCGTCCTGTCGATGCCCGACCTCGAGACCAAGCCGCTCGATTTCAGCGTCACGGCCAAGGGCAAGGGCTCGCTCGAGGCGCTTGGCGACATCCTGGCCAGGCCCGGCTTCGCCAAAGTGGCAAGCCTGCCGCTCGACCCCAAGACCACCAAGGGGCAATTCGACGGAAGCTTTACCTTCCACACCAAGCTCGCGGCGGTTTACGATCCGAAACTCGCCAGCCTCGACGTGGCTGCAAAAGTCGAGAATTTTTCCGCCGAGCATCTGGTCGGCAAGGGCAATCTCGAACAGGCGACGCTCAATGTCAGCGTCGCCCAGGGCGCCACCCGCGTGACCGGGACGGGCAGGGTCTTCGGCGCGCCGGCGACGATCGAGCTGACGCGCAACGGTTCCGAGCCGGGGCAAGGCGTCATCGGCCTCACCATGGACGAGGCGGCGCGCGCCAGGGCTGGCTTGCCGTTCGGGGCCAAGGTCGCAGGGCCGATCGCGGTGAAGATCACCGGCGAGGTCGGGTCGGCCAGGCCGAAGGCGCAGGTCGAGATGGACCTGTCCAAGGCCAGCCTGGATTATCCCTTGCCGGGTCTCTACAAGTCGGCGGGCCGCCCGGCCAAGGCGAGTTTCCTCTATCGCGAGGACGAGCGCGGCGCGGCGAGCCTCGACCAGATCGTCTTCGACGGCTCCGGCTCGACCGCCAAGGGGGCCATGCAATTCGCGCCGGACGGCGCCCTCGTTTCCGCCAAATTCCCGCTCATCAAGTTTTCGCCCGGCGACAGTCTGTCGGTCGAGGCGAGCAAAAGCGCCGACCGGCTGAAGATCATCGCGCGCGGGGCCGCGATCGACGCGCGTCCCTTCCTGAAGACGCTGGCGACTTCAGGCGCCGCGAGCCGCGACTCGACGCAGGATTTCGACCTCGATCTCGTGGCCACCCTGATGTCCGGCGCCGACCAGCAGATCATCTCCGACGCCCAATTGCGGCTCGCCAAAAAGGGCGGCCGCCTGCAAACGCTCGATTTTTCCGGCAAGGAGGGGGCGGATGCCGTGAAGGCCTCG
The DNA here is from genome assembly GCA_963828185.1 of uncultured Alphaproteobacteria bacterium. Lineage (GTDB taxonomy): Bacteria > Pseudomonadota > Alphaproteobacteria > Rhizobiales > Beijerinckiaceae > Rhodoblastus. The sequence goes on from CAWHDV010000017.1 coordinate 149,929, forward strand.
CTGAGCCATCCCGACGCGGGCGCGCCACTTTTGCGCGTGACCACCTCCGACGGCGGCGCGCTGCTGGCCTTCCTCGATCTCTACAGCCACATGGAAGGCGGCAAGCTCACCTGCGCCCTCAGGCTTGCCGACGGCGGCGACATGTCGGGACCGCTCGACATCAAGGATTTCACCTTGCGCGGCGAACCGGCCATGCGCAGCTTCGCCACAGCGCCCAACTACGAGCAATTTGCCTCCAAGATCAAGCTTGACCAGAACGTCATCGCCTTTTCCCGCCTCCACGCGGTGCTGGCCAAGAAAAACGGCAGGCTGACAATCCGCGATGGCACGATCAACAGCCCCAATATCGGCTCGACCCTGGAAGGCTGGGTCGATTTCGACCGCGACGCGCTCGAACTGAACGGCGTTTTCGTTCCCGCCTATGGCGTCAACAACCTGTTCGGGCAAGTGCCGGTGCTGGGCCTCGTCCTCGGCGGCGGCAACAAGGAAGGACTGATCGGCCTCAATTATCGCGTCAGCGGCAAGACCACGGCGCCGGTCCTCGCCGTCAATCCGCTTTCGGCCATCGCGCCGGGATTCTTGCGGAAGATCTTCGGCGTGCTGCCGCAATGATCGCTCTTTAGACGATCTAAATTTCAATTCTGAAGTTTTAAATTTATTTTCAGCCGACCCGCGCGCAAGCTCAAAAAAAACGTAAGGGCAAAAAACGCAAGGGAGAGACGACTTGGTCGCAACCGTGATTTTCGACGTCGACGGGACTTTGGCGGAGACGGAGGAGTATCACCGCCGCGCCTTCAACAAGGCTTTTGGCGATTATGGCCTGGCCTGGGTCTGGGACGTCCCGCTTTACCGCGATCTGTTGCGGATCACCGGCGGCAAGGAGCGCATCCTGCATTATGCGGGCCGCCATCCCGGGCTCGCGGCCGATTACGCCACGACCATCGTCGCCGACCTGCATCGGCGCAAAACGGAAATCTACACCGGCATGGTGCTGGCCGGCGATGTGACGCTGCGGCCCGGCGTCGCCGATTTTCTCGACAAGGCGGTCTCGAACGGCGTGGGCCTGGGCATCGCCACGACGACCAGCGCGCCGAACGTCGAGGCTTTGCTCGGCGTGGCGCTCGGCGCGGACTGGCGGAAAATCTTTCCGGTGGTGGCGGCGGGCGACATGGTGGCGCGCAAGAAGCCCGCGCCCGACATCTATCGCCTGGCGATGGACAAATTTATGCGCGTAGCCGCGGAATGCGTCGCCATCGAGGATTTGCGCAACGGCGTGCAATCGGCCCTTGCGGCGGGTCTGCGGGTGATCGGCGTGCGCAGCGCATTCTGCGGCGACGACGATCTTTCCGCCGCGACGGTGCAACTACCCGATTGCACCGGCCTCTCGCTGGAACTGGTGGCGTCGCTGGCTTGAACCGCTTCCGCTTATTCGGCCGGCTTGGCGCCCTTGACGCGCACCGGACGGAGCAGGAAGGACGGCACATGGTCGCCCAGTCCGATCACCGGCGGATCGTTATCGACCGACTGGCCGCGCCGCGGCCGCGGCGTGTCGCGCGAATAATCCCGGGCCTCCCCAGCCTCGCGGGGTTCTTTGCGCGGCGCCCGCGCCTCGGCCTCTACCGGTCGGCTGCGGGCGGGACGTTCAGCGCGTTCGCTGCGCTCATGCCGCTCCGGGCTGGCGCTCCGCTCATGCCGCTCGGAGCCGCTCCGCTCATGCCGCTCGGAGCCGCTCCGCTCCTGTCGTTCCGAGCCGCTCCGCTCTTGTCGTTCCGAGCTTCCGCTCCGCTCTTGTCTATCGGAATTAGCGCTCCGCTCTTGCCGCTCGGGCCGGGGGCCCCGGCTGGAGGGCGCGCGTCCGCCGCGCCGCGAGCCTGAGCGGTCGCCGTGCCGCGCCGAGCGCTCGCGATCGCGCTCGGTGTATTCGGGCGCGGAGAGTTCATCGAGCTTCGGGCCGCGCCATTCGATCTGCTGTTTGATCAGGTCTTCGATCTGGGCGATATATTTGCCGTCGTCACTGGTGACGATGGTGAAGGCCGCGCCCGAGCGTCCGGCGCGGCCGGTGCGGCCGATGCGATGGACGTAATCTTCCGAATGGGTCGGCACATCGAAATTGAAGACATGGCTGACATCGGGAATGTCGAGGCCGCGCGCCGCGACGTCGGAGCAGACGAGAATGTCCACCGCGCCGTTCTTGAAGGCGTCGAGCGAAGCCATGCGGGCGCTCTGGTCCATGTCGCCATGCAGGCAGCCGACCGGAAAGCCGTGCTTTTCAAGGCTCTTGTGGACGATGGCGACGTCGCGCTTGCGGTTGCAGAAGACGATGGCGTTCTTCAGGCCTACCGCTTCGCGCAACAGGCGGCGCAGGGTTTCGCGCTTGTCGCCGCCGCCGTGCGAGGCGACCAGCGCCTGCGCGATGGTCGAGGCGGTGGTGGCGGCGCGCGCCACTTCGACACGGGCCGGGTTATGCAGAAATTGTTCGGTGAGCCGAGTGATTTCCGGCGGCATGGTCGCCGAGAAAAACAGGGTCTGGCGCGTGAACGGCACCAGCTTGCAGATCTTCTCGATATCCGGGATGAAGCCCATGTCGAGCATGCGGTCGGCCTCGTCGATGACGAGGATCTCGATGCCGCCGAGCAGCAGCTTGCCGCGTTCGAAAAAGTCGAGCAGGCGGCCGGGCGTGGCGATCAGCACGTCGGCGCCGCGCATGATCTTCTGCTCCTGGTCGCCGAAGGAGACGCCGCCGATCAGCAGCGCGACATTGAGCTTGTGCTGCGAACCGTATTTGATGAACGCTTCCTCGACCTGCGCCGCGAGTTCGCGCGTCGGTTCGAGGATCAGCGTGCGCGGAACGCGCGCCCGGGCGCGGCCCTGTTCCAGCCGGCACAACATCGGCAGGACGAAGGCTGCGGTCTTGCCGGTGCCGGTCTGGGCGATGCCCAGCACGTCGCGGCCGGTGAGGGCGAAAGGAATGGCCTGCGCCTGGATGGGCGTCGGAGTCTGTGTAGCCGGAGGCTTCGACGGCGCGCAGCACTTTGTCGCTGAGGCCGAGTTCGGAAAATTGCATTAAAAGTCCCAATGAACGGGTTTGACTACGGGATCGCGTCTGGCAGAAGATTTGGATGGCAGAAGATTCGGATGGAAGGGGCCGCGAGGAAAGCGGGAGCGCATTCGCCCCTTCAGTCTCCGCCCCTTAAAATCTCCGCCCCTTCAAGTCGAAGCGCCGTTCTTCTAACGGCGGGCGCGCGCGAATCCCAAGACGCCGCCCGGACCTTTAGACCGTGCGGCGTTGATGTCAATGAAATTCTGCCGGAAATGGCTAATTCCGATTGCAGGGATCGAGCCTTGTCGATCGCGCGCGATCGGGAATCGAGGCGGTGGCCGAATAATCCACGCCGGGCTGCGCGCCGCCGTGGTTGAAAGAAATCACCGGGAGGTCGCCGCTTTGCGCCAGCTTGTCCATGCCATGCGCGCCCAGCACCGAGGCAATGGCGATGGCGGCGCAGAACAAGGCCCATTTCTCGAAGGCCGACCCCGAGTTTTTCTCGGGCAGGCGGGAAAATTCAGACATGGGACGCTCCGGATCTGTTTCATCCCTTATGGCGCAACAGGGTAAACGGAGCGTTAGTTTTTCGCAAAAAACCGGCAAGCAGCCGTCAGCGCGGCCGCATCCGCAGCAGCAGTCCGTCGCGCAGGGCGAACTGATGATAGAGCGCGACCAAAATATGGCCGACCGCCACGGCGATCAGCACATGCGCCATCAGCCCATGCAATTCCGTCGTGCTGTGGGCGATGTCATGGTCGGCCGCGAACGGCATGGGAATTTGCGCCAAGCCGAGATTGAGCGGGCGACCGCGAAACAGCAAGGCGCGCAGGCCGATGATCGGAACCAGGGCCATCAGCAAGTAGAGCAGGCCATGGCCGGCGTTGGCGATTTTGCGGAACCACGGCCCCATGCCGGCGGGATAGTCAGGCTTCGGATGGGTCAGCCGCCAGACGATGCGCAAGACGAGCAGCAGCAGCAGCGTCAGGCCGAAAATCGCATGCAGGTTGACGATGAACGGCCGAACCGGCTTGGCGAACAGGTCGACGCCGAGCCCCACGGCGTAGAGGCCGAAGATCATCAGCGCGATCAGCCAGTGCAGCCTGATCTGCGTCTTGTCATATTTCTGCGGCAAGGCTTGCGTCGGCATGAGCGCTCCTTTCGGGGGATCAGAGATCGACCAGGTCGGCGGCGGCGGCGAAGGCCGCGCGCTCCTGCAGGAAGGCGAAACGCGCCTCGGGCTTGGCGCCCATCAGCCTTTCGACCGAATCGGCCGTTTCCTCGCGGTCCTCCTCGACAATGCCGACCTTGAGCAGGGTGCGCTTGCCCGGCTGCATTGTGGTTTCCTTCAATTGCGCCGGCATCATCTCGCCAAGGCCCTTGAAGCGGCTGATCTCGACCTTGCCGCGCCCCGAAAACAGCGTCCGCATCAACTCGTCGCGGTGGACGTCGTCGCGGGCATAGGCGGTCTTGGCGCCCTGCGAGAGCTTGTAGAGCGGCGGTACGGCGAGATAGAGGTGGCCCTGGTCGATCAGCTTGGGCATCTGCCGGTAGAAGAAGGTGATGAGCAGCGAAGCGATATGGGCGCCGTCCACGTCGGCGTCGGTCATGATGATGACCTTGTCGTAGCGCAGGTCTTCCGCGCGATAGTGCGTCCCCGTGCCCGCGCCCAGCGCCTGGATCAAATCGCCGAGCTGCTGGTTGGCGGCGAGTTTTTCGCGCGTCGAACTCGCGACATTGAGAATTTTGCCGCGCAACGGCAGGATGGCCTGGTTGGCGCGGTCGCGCGCCTGTTTGGCCGAGCCGCCGGCCGAATCGCCTTCGACGATAAACAATTCAGAGCCTTGCGCGGAATTATTGGTGCAGTCCGCGAGCTTTCCCGGCAGGCGCAGCTTGCGCACCGCGCTCTTGCGGGCCACGTCCTTTTCCGCGCGGCGCCGCAGCCTGTCCTCGGCGCGTTCGATCGCCCAGTCGAGCAGGCGGCTGGCCTGGGCGGGCGAGGCGGCGAGCCAATGGTCGAAGGCGTCGCGCATCGTGCTTTCGACGATGCGCGAGGCTTCGAGGCTCATCAGCCGGCTCTTGTTCTGGCCCTGAAATTCCGGCTCGCGGATGAACACGGAGATCAGCGCGGCGCAGCCGTTCATGATGTCGTCGGTGGTGACGGCGGACGCGCGCTTGCCCTGGCCGATGCGCTCGGCATGGTCTTTCAACGCCCGCAACAGCGCAAGGCGAAGGCCCGACTCATGCGTGCCGCCGTCGGGCGTCGGAATGGTGTTGCAATAGGAATGGACGAACCCGTCGTCCTGCGCCAGCCAGGTGACGGCCCATTCGAGCGAGCCGTGCCGCTCGGCCTTTTCCACCCGGCCGACAAAGAATTGCTCGGCGACCAGCTCCCTGCCGTCGATATCGGCGGCCAGATAATCCTTCAGGCCGCCGGGGAAATGGAACACGGCCTCGGCCGGCGTTTTCCCGGCGGCGTCAAGCAGGCCCGGCGCGCATTTCCAGCGGATTTCGACGCCGCCAAACAGATAGGCCTTCGCGCGCGCCATCTTGAACAGGCGGGCCGGACTGAAGCGGGCGCTTTCCTTAAATATCTGCGGATCGGCCCGGAAACGGACCTTGGTGCCGCGCCTGTTTGTCACGCGGCCGACCGTTTCGAGCTTCCCGAGCGGCGCGCCACGTTCGAAAACCTGGCGGTAGAGCGTCTGTCCGCGCGCCACCTCGACCTCCAGCCTTTCCGACAGCGCGTTGACGACGGAAACGCCAACGCCGTGCAGGCCGCCGGAGGTCTGGTAGGCGCCGGAATCGAACTTGCCGCCGGAGTGCAGCGTTGTCAGGATCACTTCCAGCGCCGACTTCTTGGGGAATTTCGGATGTGGATCGACCGGAATGCCGCGCCCGTTGTCGGTCACGGCGAGAAATCCGTCCTCCTCCAGCGCCACGTCGATGCGCGTGGCGTGGCCGGCCACCGCCTCATCCATGGCGTTGTCGAGCACTTCGGCGAAGAGATGGTGCAAGGCGGTCTCGTCGGTGCCGCCAATATACATGCCGGGACGCCGGCGCACCGGCTCGAGCCCCTCGAGCACCTCGATCGAGGAGGCGTTGTAATCGGCTTCGCCAGGCGTGCCGTTTTGCGGCCTCTTCGGCTCAACGGCTGGCTTCTTGTCGCGTCCGGGCCTGTCGCCGCCGCGCTGGACCGAGGCGGCGGCGCCAAAAAGATCGTTGTTGTCAGCCATGAGCCCGCATCTGGATTCGCTTGTTTGAATGGCGCTTGGCTTAGCACGGATTGGCCGACGAAGTGAACAGAACGAAAACAATTTTTCGTCGCCTGTGGATTTCGTGCCGATCGCGGCGGCCGGACCTCTTTTGGCGGGCTGACGTTTCTCGAGCGCCGCGCTATGGTGCCGCAGGTTTGATTGTTATTTCTCGACGCCCGCGGGCGGAGCGCCTCAATGACCCGTTTATTGCTCGTCGACGACGACCCCCTGCTTGGCATGCTGATTGGCGACTGGCTGAGCGAAATCGGCTGCGATGTCGTGGGACCGGCCGACAGCGTCAGGAGCGCGCTTGGCCTTGTCGAGAGCGAGGGCGAGGCGCTCGACGGCGCGCTGCTCGACGTCACCTTGCGCGAGGGCGACAGCTACGCCGTGGCCGAAGCGCTCGGCCTGCGCGGCATCCCCTACGCCTTCGTCACGGGGCACGGACCGGGCGGACTGGCGCCGGCCTATCGCGACGCGCTGATCCTGACCAAGCCCTTCATGCCCGAAGATCTGCAGGCCATGGTCGGGCGGCTGGCGAAACTCAGGGCGCGGTGACTTCGACGAGTCGTCGTTGTGGTCGTCCCATGGTTCGAGACGGCCTTTTCAAGGCCTCCTCACCATGAGGGGGCTGTATTTGATAAACGATTCAGCACGGCCCTCACTGGTTCTCGCTGATGAGGGCCGGCGCCAGCAGTTGCGCGAGCTTGCGGCGCAATTCGTCGGCGTTGACCGGCTTGTGCAGCAGTTCGAAGCCGCTCGAGGCGATTTCGGCGATGCGCTCCTTGCCGGTGTCGCCGGTCAGGATCAGCGTCGGAACGGCGCGGCCGGAGCGGCGCGCGATTTCCTTGGCGGTTTCGACGCCGTTGAGGCCGGCGCCGAGCCGGTAATCCGAGATGACGGCGTCGAAGCGCCAGTCGTTGCGCGACGCAAGCTCCAGCGCGTCCTCGCCGCTGCCGGCCGACAGCGTCCGGCAGCCCCAGGCCTGTGCGATCTTTTCCAGCCCGTGCCTCAGGACAGCGTTGTCCTCGACGATCAGCAGTTCGCCGCCGGGATCGTTGAGTTGTTCCGGCTTGGCTTCGGTCGGCGCGTCGGGCTCGACGGCGGGCAGGGTGAGCGAGAAGCGCGATCCGCGCCCGGGCCTCGACCGCAGTTCGATCTGTCCGTCCATCAGCGCGACGAGGCGTGAGACGATGGCAAGTCCGAGGCCGAGGCCCTGGCCGAGGTCGCGCCCCGGATTGTTCAACTGGGTGAATTCGTCGAAGATTTCGTGACGCTTTTCGTCGGGAATGCCGATGCCCGTGTCGATCACGTCTACTCTGACGTCCTTGCCCCGCATCCGCATGCCGATCACCACGCCGCCTTTCGAGGTGTAGCGCAAGGCGTTTTCGATCAGGTTGCGCAGGGCGCGCTCGATCAGGGTCGGGTCGGCGAGGGCGTGCAGATCAGCCGGGACGAAGCGCAGCTCCAGCCCCTGGCTTTCCGCTTTGGCGACGTATTCCGAGTAGAGCCGAATCAAAAGCGCGCCGAGATCGACTTTTTCGATCGAGGCCTCGACCACGCCGGCGTCGAGGCGGGAAATGTCGAGGATGGCGGTGAGCAGGCCGTTCAACCCGCCGAGCGCCTGTTTCATCATTCGCGTGGTTTCGATCGCCTTGGGCAGGCTGGCGACCTGTCGCTCGATCAGCGACAAAAGCAGCACCAGCGACTGCACTGGCTGGCGCAGGTCATGGCTGGCCGCCGCCAAGAATTTCGATTTCGAGCGGTTGGCGCGTTCGGCGTCCTGCTTGGCCTGCCGCAGCGCTGTTTCCAGCTCCTTTTGCGCGGTGATCTCGGTATTGGCGCCAAACCAGCGGACAATTTTGCCCTCGGCGTCCCGGCTGGGCACGCCACGTGTCAAAAACGGCCGGAACACGCCGTCCGCGCCGCGCAGCGGGAAGGTCATCTCGAAAGGCTGGCCGGACACGAGCGAAGCTTTCCAGCGCTCCAAGACGGCCGGCAGCGCCTCCGGGTCATGAACGCTTTTCCAGCCCCAGCCGAGCATCTCGTCCGGCGTCGTCCCGGTATATTCATACCAGCGTCGGTTGTACCAGTAGATGGTTCCATCGGCGTGCGCGGCCCAGGCGAGTTGCGGCATGGCGTCGGCCAACTGGCGGAATTTCTCCTCGCTTTCGCGCAGCGCCGCCTCGGCCGCCTTGAGGCCGCTGATGTCGAGATTGGCGATGAAGGCGCGGATCGGCCGGCCGGTGGCGTCCTTTTCCGCCTTGGCGACGCTGTCGATCCATCGTTCGACGCCGTCGTCGCCGATCACGCGGTATTCCTGCCGTTCCGGACCGCCGGTCTTTCTGAAGCGCGCCAGAGCCTCCGCGATGCGCGGACGGTCCTCCGGCGCGACATGGGCGAGGTAGGACGCGACGCCGGTTTCGATGTCGCCGCCGGTCACGGGCGTCTGGGCGCGGTAGCCCATCACCTTGGCGAAATTTTCCGCCACGAAGATCTTGCCCTCGGCCTGATCGAATTCGGCATAGGTCAGGCCGGAGGCGTCGGCGGCGTGGGTCAGGCGGATCTGGCTGATTCGCACGGCGTCGTCGGCGCGCTTGCGTTCGGTGATGTCGAGATTGGTGCCGACGACCCATTCATTCTGGCCCTCGGCGTTGACGCGCGTGGTTTCGACCGCCTGGATGACGCGGATTTCGCCATCATCGCGACGGCGCAGGCGGAATTCGCGGCGATTGACGCCGCCTTCGCGCGCGTGCCGGCGCAATTGCGCCGCCTGTTCCGGCAAGTCCTCGGGCAGGACGGCGCCGGCCCAGTCGCCATAATCGACCACGCCGCCCTCGGTCGGCGCAATGCCGTAGATGCGGAACATCTCGGCGTCCCAGATGATCACGTCGGTCAGCGTGTTCCATTCCCAGACGCCGACGCCCGTCGTTTCGGCGGCGAGCTGGAAACGCTGCTGGCTCGTGAGCAGGGCCTGTTCGGCGCGCTTGGCCGCGTCGATGTCGTTGACGATGATGATGCTGCCATTGATCTCGCCCTTGTCGTCGCGCAGGGCGGTGGCGGCGACGCGCGTCCAGGTTTCGCTGCCGTCCGGCGCGCAATAGAGCGCCTCCGCCGTCGCGTCGGCTTCGCCGCGCAACGCGCGCGCAGAAGGATACTGCGATCTGTCCAGGCGGCGGCCCCCGGCGTCCAGGGCGCGCCAGCGACGGTAATTCTCGTCGTCGGCCGAGCCGACCCAGTCGGTCGCGAAACGCGCCGCGCGCGCATTTTTCAGCACGATCCTGCCCTCGGCGTCGGTCACGGCGATGGCCACGGGCATCTGCTCGATGGTGGTCGTCAGCAGCGTCTGGCTTCGCCGCAACGCCTGTTCCGCCAGCTTGCGGGCGGTGACGTCGGTGCGGATGGCCACATATTGGCGAGGCCGGCCGCCCTCGTCGAGGAAAGGCACGATGGTCGTGTCGACCCAGTAGAAAGCGCCGTCCCTCGTCAGGTTGCGCATCTCGCCGCGCCAGACCCTTCCGGCGGCGATGGTCCGCCACAGGTCCTGGAAGAATTCTTTCGGATGCGCGCCGGAATTGACGAGGCGATGGTTCCGGCCGAGCAATTCCACGCGCGAGTAACCGGAGATCGCGCAGAATTTGTCGTTGACGGAGGTGATCGCGCCCCGGGGATCGGTGACGGCGACGATGGCGTGCTCGTCGAGCGCCGTCTTGAGATCGTTGATTTCCCGCAGCGAAGCGCGCAGGGCTTCGCCCGACCGTTTGACCGCGTCGACGTCGGCGACCATGTAGATCGCGCCGGTGACGGCGCCGGCGGCGTCGCGCAGCGGCGTCGCCGTGACATGCGCCCAGGTTTTGCGTCCGTCCGGCCCTCGAAACTGCGCCTCCATCGAGGCAGCGGTTTCGCCGCGCAGCGCCCGCATGGCGGGATACATCGTGCGGTCGATCCTTTGGCCATGCTCGTCGAAGGCGAGCCAGCGGTCGAAACTGTCGTCGAGCGCCGGGACGACATCGCCGGCGTAGCGCGCGAGCAGTTCGTTCTTGGTCACGAACCGGCCTGCGATATCGGTCACGCCAATGGCGAGCGGCATCTGCGCGAAGGCGGCTTCGAGCATGGCGCGGCTGTGGCGCAATTCGGCTTCGCTTCGGCGCAGTTCGTTTTCCACGCGCGCGCGCGCCACGGACGCCCAGGTGCGCTCGGCGACATCCTCCGCCAGCATCGCGTCCAGCTCGCTCCAATGGCGGACCGCTCTGCCGTGGACCGACAGGACGCAGGCCAGTCGCCCGTCCTTGATGAGCGGCACGCTCATGAAGGCGGCGATCGAACGGGCGCGGAAGGTCGCGAGCGCCTCCGGCGCATTCGTGCGTGGATCGGCGGCGATGTCGTCGATGACGACGCTCCTGCCGGCCCTGAGGTCGGCGATGAACGCGGGGCCGAAATCGGCGATCCTGTGCGCGCCGGCGTTGCTCATCGCGCCGTCGTTCCAGTCGCGCGCGATGGTCGCAGTCTCGCCGCTCGAGTTTATTTCGGCGTAAAGCACCTGGTTGCCGCCGATCCTTCGGCCCAGAGCCTCGCCGGCGACATGCTTGATATCGTCGGGATCGGTCAGCGGCTTCAGCGCGTCGGCGAGAACCAGCAGGAAGGTCTTGCGCTCCTCGCTCTCGCGCAGCGCCGCCTCCGCCTGCTTGCGGTCGTGGATATCGATGCCGATGCCGACCCAGCGCCGCCCGGGCTCCTCCTGCGACGGCAGCGCCCGCAGCAAATGCCAGCGCCAGGCGCCGTCCGCCCTGCGGAAGCGGCACTCCGCCTCGAAGGGCTGACCCTTCTCGACAGCCTGGGTAAACGCGGCCAGCACAGGAGCGACGTCGTCGGCGTGGACGATTTCCGCCCAGCCCCTGCCGAGCAATTGGGCGAAGGTCCGGCCGGTGTAGCGGCAATAATCCGAATTGACGAAGACGTTTTCGCCGACGGTTGAAGTCACGAACAGCAGGCCGGGAAGCGCTTCGGACGTGGTGCGGAACAAGGCGTCGCTCTCGCGCAGCGCCTGAACGGATTGTTTCCGATCGGTCACGTCGGTCTGCACGCCATGGCAGACGATGCGCCCGTCGGCCAGCCGGCGCGGACGCGAGCGCATCCGCATCCAGCGCGTTTCGCCATCGGTCCGACGCATGGGGATTTCCATGTCGAAATCGGAGAGGTCGCGGGCGCTGACCCGCTCGGCCTCGGCGAACTCGGCAAGATATTCCGGCGCGATCAGCCGTTCCAGCGCTTTCGCGTCGGCCAATATGTCGTCGATCCGGATGCCGGTGAGCTTCTCGATGCCGGCGCTGAGATAGAGGAAGCGCGGCGTCCCGTCGGAACCGTGGGTATAGCGGTAGACCGCGCTGTCGGGCAGGCTGTCGCCGAGCACGCGCAGGTTTTCCTCGCTCTCGCGCAAGGCCTCTTCGCCGCGCTTCTGCTCGGTGACGTCGCGGACAATGGTCGAGGCGCCGACAACCGCGCCCTTGGCGTCCTTGATCGGCGAAATCGTCAGGGACACGTCGATGACGCGGCCATTCTTGGCCAGCCGCAGGGTGTCGCAATGTTCGATCCGCTCGCCCGCCTTCAGCCGGCGGATGAAATCGGCCTCTTCCCGAAGCTTGTCCACCGGAATGATGCGCGTGACCTGCTGGCGGAGCATTTCCGCCGCGCTATAGCCGAACAGCCGCTCCGCCGCGGCGTTCCAGCTGGTGATGTTAAGGTCGAGGTCCTTGCCGATGATCGGGTCGTTGGCGTTTTCGACGATCGAGGCGAGCTGGGCGGAGGCGAATTCGCTTTCCTTCCGCTTGGTGATGTCCTCGGAAAAGATCATGATGCCGCCGACCTTGCCCCGGTCGTCGCGCCAAGGCCGCACCTCCCATTTCTGCCATTGCACGGAGCCGTCGGCGCGAGCGAAAGGCTCGCCGTCGGAGGATTCGACCGCACCATCCAGGCAGCGCCGATGCACCGCCTTCCAGGCCTCGGGAATTTCAGGAAAGACCGCGTAATGGCTGCGGCCGACCTGCGACTCGATCTTGAAGTCGGTGAGCCAGCGCGCGCTGGCGGCCAGGCAGATCATGTCGCGGTCGAACATGGCGATGGCGGCGGGGGCGTGTTCGATGAACAGGGCGAGCTGGCTCTCCGCCTGGCGCAGGCGATCCAGCTCCGCCAGGTCATCGGTGATGTCGCGCACCGCGCCGACCAGGCGGCCGGGCCGGTCGTCCTCGCGGATGACGGCGGCATTGTACCTGATCCAGCGCTCGGCGCCGTCGCTGGCGCGGCGGATGCGATAGCTCAGTTCGAACGAGCGCGGGCCGTCCGGCCGCATGGCCGCCGTATAGGCCTCCTCGAACCGCGCGGCGTCGTCGGGATGCAGAAGCCGGGTAAAAGTCTCGCGCGTGACTTCCGCCTCGGGAGGGAGGCCGAAAACGGCCTTGGTGGCCGGCGACCAGTTTTTCGCGCGCGCGGCGCCGGCCCCGCTGGCGCGAGGCCCATGCTCGATCGGCTCGAAAGTCAGAAGCGAAGGGCTTGTGCTGTGCGCCATGCTCGTGTCGTTTTGGTTATGCCAGCCACGAACGGAGCGGGCCGCCGCCAAATCTACACCATGCGACGAAGAAGCCAAAGCCGCGGTCTTTGGCGCCGGCGGCGGCGCCCAGGATATCAGCCTGGCTGACCCGGCTGCGGAATTTATTACAAAAGCCTTACGCGTCTTTTGATTTGGCGCAATTCACTGTCGACCTGCGCCGGTATTGTGCCGGCCAAGGCAATCCAGGCCAAGGCAATCCAGGCCGAGGCAATTCAAGCCAAGGCGGCCGGGTGGAAAAACCGTCCGGAAATTGCGGAATGCGCCGCCTTTCGGAGAGGCGGTTCGGGGGAATTCATGTCGCGTGTTGTCCGGTTCGCCCGTCTGGGCGGCCTCTTGGCCGGCCTTTGCTTGGTCTTGGCGCTGACGGCCTCGGCCGTCCGTGCGGAAAGTCCCTCGCAGGTCGATCCGCCATTCCATTTTTTGCGCTACCAGGACGATTTTTCCAATCTCGCGCGGAAAAGCGATCCGACGCCTTGGGAGAGGCTCAAATACATTCCGCTCGGCGCCAGCGGCTACGGGCCGATTTTTCTGAGCCTCGGCGGCGAATTGCGCGAGCGCCATGAAAGTTACGTCTATCCCAATTTCGGGGTGAAGGCGCCGGCGCGCGACGGCTACATGCTTGAGCGCTTCCAGCTCAACGGCGATCTGCATGTCACGGATTTTTTCCGCGCCTTCGTGCAATTGGGCGACGACCGCATTTTCGGCCGACGCGGCTATACTTCGACGACCGACGTCGATCGCTGGGACCTGATGCAGCGTTTCGTCGATCTGCGCCTGCCATCGCCGTTCGGCGACGATCCCACCCTGCGCTACGGCCGCGAGGAATTGCTGTTCGGCTACCAGCGGCTGGTCGCCGTGCGCGAAGGGCCAAACGTGCGGCGCGCCTTCGACGGCTTTCGCATCAACGACAAGATTGGCGAAGCGAGCGTCGATTTCGTCGTCGCGCAGCCGGTGGTCAACAGTCCGTATGCGATGGACGACACGTCCAACGCCGCCCAGCACCTCGCGGGCCTCTATGTCACGACGCCGGTTGTCGCCGCCTTGAAAGCCGATTTCTACAATCTGGCGTTTTCCAATGCGCAGGCGAAATTCCGCGGACTGACCGGAGCGGAGAAGATCGACACCACGGGCACGCGGCTATTCGGCAAGGCGGATGGCTTTGACTGGAATTTCGAGGCGTCCGTGCAGACCGGCGCGTTCCGGACACAGAAGGTCGACGCCTATATGCTGGCCGCCGTGGCCGGCTATACGCTGGAAGATCTCGACTGGAAGCCGCGCTTCGGTTTTTCCGCCAATGACATCTCCGGCGACAATGCGAATTCCAAGACCATCGGCGTCTTCAATCCGATGTTCCCGCGTTTGCCTTATTTCGCCGAAACGCCATTGATGGTTCCAGCCAACATCCGGGACGTTCGCCCACTTTTCAGCTTTGCGCCAGTCGAACATGTGGGCGTGGTGATGGGCTGGGACATGTTGTGGCGGTCCTCGCTCACCGACGGCACTTACGGCAGCGGCATGACGGAATACGTCAACAGCAACAAGGCCACGAGTCGGCGCCTCGGCGACGAAGCCTCGATCGACGTTCGCTGGCAGGTTGACCCGTACCTGCAGCTCGGGGCGATCCTGGCCCAGCTCTACGCCGGTCCGGCGATGCTCGAGGCCGCCGAGAAGAGCACGACCTATGCGGTGCTGTTCGCCAAATTCAAGTTTTGAAGCGCCGGTCTCTTCAAGCGCGCGATTACCTGTGGCCGCCGTGGCCGCCGCCATGGAAACCGCCGCCGTGGAAGCCGCCTCCGTGGAAACCGCCGCCGTGGAAGCCACCGCCGTGGAAGCCGCCGAAATGGTGGAAACCGCCGCCGTGGAAACCGCCGCCATGGAAGCCGCCGAAATGGTGGAAACCGCCGAAGTGATGGCCGCCGAAGTGGTGAGATCGCCCGAAACGCCGTCCGCCGAATTGGCGTCCGTGGAAGCGATGACCTGCCAGACGCCCCCTGCGAATGTGTCCTCCGCCCATATGGCCCCTGCCGATATGAGCTCCGCCAAATTGATGGCCGCCGACATGATGGCCTCCGAGCGAACGGCCGCCGCCATAGGCCGGCGCAAGGCCGCCGCCATAGCCGCCGTAGCCCCAGAAGTCCCAGGCGCCGTAATCGTCGTAACCGCCGTAGACGCCGTAAGGGTCATAGAATCCCAGCCCGAACAATCCCCAGGCGAAGGGGCCCATGTCCCAGCCGTAGCCGCAGCCGTAGTAGAAGCAATCGGGCGAAGTCTGATAATTCCAGCCGCAATCGTTGAAGATGCAATCACCGCTGACGAGCGGCCAGAACAGGGTGGCGAAGGCCGGATCATCGTTCGATCCGGGATGTCTCCGCGCATGATGGCGGCGCAGATGGTGATGGCGCAGATGATGATGGCGCAAATGATGATGGTGGCGGAGATAGCGGACTTCCACGATTTGCGGTTGCTGCGGCGCCAACAGCGGTTCGGGCGGCCTGAGGAGAGCGGCCGGAGCTGAAACCTGCCCAAGCAACGCCGCTGCGGCCGCCAGAGCGGAAAGACGCCAGAAATTCATCCGACCCTCCTCGAGTCCTTGGCGGTTCAGCGATGCTTCGGCGAGACCATCGTCTCGCGCATGTGGTCGAACTTGGCCTTCTGCTCGGCGTTGAGGCCGTTGTAGAAGGCGATGAGCTTGGGATTGACCGCCTTCACCGTCGCGAGCTGATCCTCGAGCATTTTTTCGCGCAGGTTGAGGCTCGCTTCGAAGGAGGAGACATCGGGCTTGCTGTCGCACAGCCGCGAGCGGGCGTCGGCCATCGCCTTGGTCAGAGTGTCCTGGTAATCCTTCAGCGTCTTTTTCTGGTCGTCGGTCAAGGACAAGGTCTGGCCGATGACCGCCATATATTGCGCGTCGCGAGCGGTCGGCGCTGGCGCCTGGCCGCAAATCTTGTCGATCGTCGCCTTTTCCTGCGCGGCGCCCAGCATCGCCCCCGCCGCGGCTTTCGTATCCGCGGGCTTCGTATCCCCGGCCTTGGGGTCGGCCAGCGCGGAGCCTGTCGCGAGGACCAGGACCAGAGCGCAAAAATGCAAGTTCCTCATATCGCTCTCCTCGACCCGTGACGGCCGGCGATGCCTGTCGTGGAATTTTGCTTTGCCCGGCTTGCCGCGATCCGCGCGGCGTCGCATGAAAAATCCGCCGCGTCGGCGTCGAGGCCCGCTCCCGGGCTCGCGGCCATCGCCCCGACCATTGAAGCCGGCGCAGCGCGAGGAAAAAACCATCAATCCGCCACTTTGTTCCGCTTCAAGCGCGCATTCTGGCCAGGATCCGCTTGGTCCTGACGGAAGAATGATTAGATTTTCATTTGCCTCGTCGTGGGTTGACGCGATAGGGCTGGGCGCGAAAAAGCAAAGCTGGTCCTCGCCGCGAGAGGGCGAACGCGCGCGCTTCAATCGAAAGCGCGGATTTTTTGACGACACGCGGCGTCTGCGGAACGCCAAGCTTGGCAAGATAAAAGGTTGCGCTTGATGAACAAGACCGAACTCCGCGCCGTCGTCTCATTGGCCGCCATATTTGCGGCGCGGCTGCTCGGGCTGTTCATGATCTATCCCGTGTTCGCGCATTATGCCCGCGACCTCTCCGGCGCGAACGCCCGGATGATCGGCCTGGCGCTCGGCGCCTACGGACTTACCCAGGGCGTTTTTCAGATCCCGCTCGGACTGCTCTCCGATCGCATCGGCCGCAAGAAGGTGATTGCCGGGGGACTGCTGATGTTCGGGCTGGGCAGTGTCGTGGCGGCGCTCTCGACGTCGATCGAAGGCGTGCTGTTCGGACGCGTCCTGCAAGGCGCCGGCGCGGTCGGCTCCTCGATCCTGGCGCTCGCCGCCGATCTCACGCGCGACGAGGTGCGCACCCGCGCCATGGCCGTCATCGGCATCACCATCGGCTTTTCGTTCGCGCTCGCCGTGCTCATCGGGCCGCCGATCACCGCCGCCGTCGGTCTCTCCGGCGTGTTCTGGATCACCGCAGGCCTCGCCCTCGCGGGGGTGGCCGTCACTTTCGCGCTGGTGCCCACGCCCGACCATTCCGTTCCGCGCGACTTGGGCTGGCCGACCTTCAGCCGCGTGCTGCGCGACGGCGAATTGCTGCGGCTCGATTTCGCGATCTTCACGCTGCACGCCGTCCTGACCGCGAGCTTCATGGTCATTCCGCCGATTCTCGTGCGCGCGCTGCATCTCGATGTGGCGAGCCAGTGGAAGTTTTACCTGCCGGTCATGGCCGCCGCGATGACGCTGATGGTCCCATTGATCATCGTCGCGGAGACGCGCGGCCGGATGAAGGAGATCTTCGTCGGCTCGATCGCGGCAATCGTCGCCAGCCTCGTAGCGCTCGTCGCCGCGCCGCCGAGCGCCGTCGCGGCCACCCTCGCGCTGACCGTGTTCTTCACCGCCTTCAACGCCATGGAGGCGATGCTGCCGTCGCTGGTGACCAAATTCGCGCCGGCCAACGCCAAGGGCGCCGCGACCGGCGTCTATTCGAGTTCGCAATTCGTCGGTATTTTCTTTGGCGGCGCCGGCGGCGGCTGGCTGTTGCAGGCGGAAGGCGCCCATGGCGTTTTCATG
The DNA here is from genome assembly GCA_963828185.1 of uncultured Alphaproteobacteria bacterium. Classification (GTDB taxonomy): domain Bacteria; phylum Pseudomonadota; class Alphaproteobacteria; order Rhizobiales; family Beijerinckiaceae; genus Rhodoblastus. The sequence continues at coordinate 167,447 of CAWHDV010000017.1, forward strand.
TTCGCCATCGCGCTGACCCTCATCTGGCTGGCGGTCGCCGCCACCATGCGCCGGCCCGCGTCGCGCAACAGCCACGCCGTCGCAAGCGAGGCGAGCGCCGGGAACGCCTAAGTTTTTTGGGCCCGGAATCGCCGTATTTTCAGATAATTGAAGCGCCTTTGCGCCTCCTTGAGCCGCAAAGGCGTCTTTTGCCGCTGGCGCTTGCCGCTTCGCGCCCTATATTCGGCTCGCTGTAGTCGCCTTGCCTTGAGGCGATGAGATTTGAGCGGAGTTTTCATGAAAACCAAGTTTGCCGCCGCCGTCATGGCGATTTCCCTGGCTTCCGGCCTTGGCCTGGCGGGCCAGGCGCAGGCCAAGGGCTGCATCAAGGGAGCGATGGTCGGCGGCGTCGCCGGCCATTACGCTGGGCACCACGCCGTCATCGGCGCGATCGGCGGCTGCATCGCCGGACGCCACCTCGCCAAGCAGAAAGCCAAGCAGCAGCAGTTGCAGCAGCAACAGCAGCAGCAGCAGCTCAACGCGCCGCAGGGCGGCGCCCAGCCCGGCGCGGCCGAGCCCGCGCCCGCGCACTGAAGCGCGCTTGCTGAAGCGAAAAAGCCTCGCGGGGGGAACCCGCGAGGCTTTTTTCATTTCTGCCGGGCGTCACAAAGCAAAAGGGCGGCCCGGAGGCCGCCCTTCGCGTTTGACAGGCCAAAGCCCGGCGAAAAAATCAGTAGGAATAGTACATGTCGAATTCGACCGGGTGCGGCGTCATTTCCACGCGCATCACGTCCTGCATCTTCAGCTCGATATAGCTGTCGATGAAGTCGTCGCTGAACACGTCGCCGGCCTTGAGGAAGGTGCGGTCCTTGTCGAGGTTGCCGAGCGCTTCGCGCAAGGAGCCGCAAACCGTCGGGATCTTCTTCAGCTCGCGCGGCGGCAGGTCGTAGAGATCCTTGTCCATCGCGGCGCCCGGATCGATCTTGTTCTGGATGCCGTCGAGGCCGGCCATCAGCATGGCGGCGAAAGCCAGGTAGGGATTGGCGGTCGGATCGGGGAAGCGGACTTCGACGCGCTTGGCCTTCGGATTGTTGGTCCACGGAATGCGGCAGGAAGCCGAGCGGTTGCGCGCCGAATAGGCGAGCAGCACCGGGGCTTCATAGCCGGGCACCAGGCGCTTGTAGGAATTGGTCGAGGGATTGGTGAAGGCGTTGAGCGCCTTGGCGTGACGGATGATGCCGCCGATATAGTACAGGCATTCCTGGCTCAGGTCGGCGTATTTGTCGCCCGCCATCACCGGCTTGCCAGCCTTCCAGATCGACTGGTGGACGTGCATGCCCGAACCATTGTCGCCGAAGATCGGCTTGGGCATGAAGGTCGCGGTCTTGCCATAGGAATTGGCGACCTGATGGATGGCGTATTTGTAGATCTGCAGATGGTCGGCCATCGTCGTCAGGGTGCCGAACTTCAGGCCGAGTTCGTGCTGCGCGGACGCCACTTCGTGGTGGTGCTTCTCGACATTGCAGCCCATGGCCGCCATGGCGGCGAGCATTTCGCCGCGCATGTCCTGGGCGGAATCGACCGGCGGAACCGGGAAATAGCCGCCCTTGGTGCGGACGCGATGGCCGAGGTTGCCGCCTTCATAGGGCGTGTCGGCGTTGGTCGGCAGTTCGACCGAATCGAGCACGAAGCCGGTGTTGTAGGGATCGGCCTTGAAGCGCACGTCGTCGAACACGAAGAATTCGGCTTCCGGGCCGAAGAAGGCGGTGTCGCCGATGCCGGTGTTCTTCAGATAGGCCTCGGCCTTCTTGGCGATGCCGCGGGGATCGCGATGGTAGGGCTCGCCGGTCATCGGCTCGAGCACGTCGCAGACGATCGACAGCGTCGCGGCGGAGAAGAAGGGGTCGATGGTGGCGGTCGAGGGGTCCGGCATCAGCTTCATGTCGGATTCGTTGATGGCTTTCCAGCCGGCGATCGACGAGCCGTCAAACATCATGCCTTCGCCAAAGAATTCATCATCGACGAGCGCGATGTCGAAGGTCACGTGCTGCCACTTGCCGCGCGGGTCGGTGAAACGCAGGTCGACATACTTGATGTCTTCGTCCTTGATTTTTTGCAGGACTTCCTTGGCAGTCGTCATTTCAGAGCCTCTTGTCGTTGAGTTGGGAAATTGGAGGGTGAGGGTTTGGAAGGCGAGGGAAAAGCTCGGGCAGGGACGTCAGACGGCGTCCACGCCGGTTTCGCCAGTGCGGATGCGGATGGCGCCTTCGATATTGGAAATGAAAATCTTGCCGTCGCCGATGCGGCCGGTCTGCGCCGCCTTGCGGATCGCCTCGACCGCGCGCTCGACGGCGCCGTCGGCGAGAACCAGTTCGATTTTGACCTTGGGCAGAAAGTCGACGACATATTCCGCGCCACGGTAAAGCTCGGTATGGCCCTTCTGCCGTCCAAAACCCTTGGCTTCGGTGACGGTGATGCCGTGCAGACCGGCTTCCTGGAGGGCTTCCTTCACTTCGTCGAGCTTGAAGGGCTTGATGATGGCTTCGACTTTTTTCATGCTTGGGCGCATCTCCCTCGGGCGCTTCTCCCAGTCATGCGCGGCGGCTTAGAGCCGGCTCCGCCACGCGCAACTGCAGCGTCATAACATTGCCCCGCCCGACAAGCCAGCCGTGTGGAGGCGTATTTGACGCCATTTTGCCCGATCCGGAGGCATTTTTCGCAGAAAATTGCCGGAAATGGTCGCGCGAGGGGCGAAAACTGGCCGAAAGGCGTGGCTGACGCGGCCATTCGCCGCATCAGACCTTCGTCGATCCCCTTGGTCACGCCGGGCCCTTGGCCAGCGGCAGGTCGGAGCGCATGCCCCATTCCGCCCAGGAGCCGTCATAGACCGAGGCGCCGGGGCGTCCCGTCGTCGCCATGGCCAGCGCGAGGATGGCGGCGGAAACGCCCGAGCCGCAGGTGGTGATCGTGGCTTTCGCCGGATCGAAGCCCGCCCTGGCGAAAGCCGCCTTCAGCTCGTCCTGCGGTCGCAGCCGGCCATCGGCCACGAGCTCGGACCAGGGAAGATTGCGGCTGCCGGGAATATGGCCGGAGCGCACGCCGGGACGCGGCTCGAGTTCGTCGCCGGAAAAGCGCGCCGCCGAGCGGGCGTCGACGATTTGCGCGGTGGTCGCGTCGCCAACCCTGGCGCTCGCCGCGCGAAAAACGTCGTCGATGCTGGCGACGGCGGCATGGTCGAGGCGGGCGGTGAAATGGCGCGGCTGCGGCTGCGCTTCGCCTTCCGCCACCGGCCGCCCTTCGGCGAGCCATTTGGGCAGGCCGCCGTCGAGAATGACGACATCGCGGGCGCCGAAGGCGCGGAAGGTCCACCACACGCGCGGCGCCGAAAACAGGCCGAGGCTGTCATAGACGACGATCTTCATGCCATCGCCGACGCCGAGTTTTCTCACCGCAGCGGAAAAGGCCACGGGATCGGGCAGCATGTGGGGCAGGCTGACGCTTTTGTCGGCGATGGCGTCGATGTCGAAATACACGGCGCCGGGAATATGCTGCGCCTGATATTCGGCGCGGGCGTCGCGATTGGCCACCGGCAGATGCCAGGAGGCGTCGATGATCGCCAGCCCCGGCGCGCCGAGCCGCTCGGCCAGCCATTCGGTCGAAACAAGGCAGCTGGAATCGCTTCGTTCCATCTCGCCGCCAACCATGTCCAACTCGCCCTTCATGTGCTTCTCCGGCTTTCCAGGTTGAGCGCAAATTAGCCGCTGCGCGAAGCGGGCGAAACCACTGCTTTGCGGCGGGGTCGGATTTTTGTTGAAAGTTTGGATTATTTTTGCATCCAGCGCGGGATGGGCAGGTTTTTTTCCGCCAGAAACGCCGGATTGAACAGCTTTGACGCGTAACGCGAGCCGGAATCGCACAGCACGGTGACGATCGTGTGGCCCGGCCCAAGCTCGCGCGCCAGCCGGATCGCTCCGGCGACATTGATGGCCGAGGAGCCGCCAAGCAGCAGGCCTTCACTCTCGGCGAGGTCGAACAGGAGCGGCAGCGCCTCCGCGTCGGGGATCTGGAACGCCAGGTCGATAGGCGCGTCGACCAGATTGGCGGTGACGCGGCCCTGGCCGATGCCCTCGGTGATCGACGACCCCGAGGATTTGAGCTCGCCGGTCGTATAGTACGAATAGAGCGCCGCGCCCATCGGATCGGCCAGCGCGATCTTGACCGAACTCTTGCGCGCTTTCAGCGCCCGGCCGACGCCGGCCAGCGTGCCGCCCGTGCCGACGGCGCAGACGAAGCCGTCGATCGCGCCGCCGAGCTGCTGGTAGATTTCCGGCCCCGTGGTCATCTCATGGCCATGCCGATTGGCGACATTGTCGAACTGGTTGGCCCAGATCGCCCCGTTGGGGTTTTCCTTGGCGAGCTTTTCCGCCAGCCTGCCGGAAAATTTCACGTAATTGTCGGGGTTTGAATAGGGTACGGCGGCGACCTCGATCAGCTGTGCGCCCTGCATGCGCAAAAAACTCTTCTTTTCTTCGGATTGCGTGTCGGGGATGACGATGACAGAGCGAAAGCCCATGGCGGCGCCGACGAGCGTCAGGCCGATGCCGGTATTGCCGGCCGTACCCTCGACAATGGTCCCGCCGGGCTTCAGCGCGCCCGACCGGACGGCGTCCTCGACGATGGCGAGCGCCGCGCGGTCCTTGACCGAACCGCCGGGATTCATGAATTCTGCCTTGCCGTAGATGGCGCAGCCGGTCGCCTCGGAGGCCTTGCGCAGCTTGATCAGCGGCGTGTTGCCGATGGCGTCGAGAACGGTGTCCGTGACTTTCATGACAAATCCTATGGAATTTTGTCACCGATGCTAGTCGGGGTGACAGCCGCCTGCAAGCGCGGCGCCGCTCAGGCCTTGATCGAGGCGAAAGCCGCCAGCGCGCGGCGGCGGGCGAAATCATGGTCGATCAGCGGCGCCGGCCAGGTTTCGCCGAGCCGCACGCCGGCCTCTTCAAGCACGGACGCCGGCGCCATCCACGGGCGGTGGATGTATTTGTTCGGCAATTGTCCCAGTTCCGGGCAATGGCGGCGGACATAGGCGCCGTCGGGATCGAATTTTTCGCCCTGCAGCACCGGATTGAAAATGCGGAAATAGGGCGCGGCGTCGGCGCCGCATCCAGCCACCCACTGCCAGTTTGCGGTGTTGCTGGCTTCATCCGCGTCGATCAGCGTGTCCCAGAACCAGGCCTCGCCCTCGCGCCAGTCGAGAAGCAGGTGCTTGGTCAGAAAGGAGGCGCAGACCATGCGGGCGCGATTGTGCATCAGGCCGGTCGCCCACAATTCGCGCATGCCCGCGTCAACAACCGGATAGCCCGTTTTTCCGCGCCGCCAGGCTAGAAATCCCGCTTCGTCTTGCAGCCAGGGAAAGCGGTCGAATCGGGAATTGAAATTTTTCCGCGCGAGATCAGGATTTGCGTAAAGCAGATGCCGGCAGAACTCCCGCCATCCCAGTTCGGACAGGAATTTTTCTGCGCCACGGTGTTTTTGAGCCGCGAAAAAAACTTCTCGCGGCGACAATTCGCCGAAATGCAACGGCGCTGACAGGCGCGAGGTCGCCTCGCAGGCCAGCCGGTCGCGGTTGGCGCCGTAACCATCCAGCTCTTCCGCCAGAAAGTGACGTAACCGTCGCCGCGCGCACTGCGCGCCTGCCGAGGGATCGGGGAATTTCGCCGCCCAGTCCGGCTGACGCGGCGAGAGATCGAGCTCCGCCAGTTTTGCGCGCGACGGAGCGCCCCTTGGCCAGTCGGCGAAGCGGATCGATTTTGGCGCCGGCAGCGGCGGGGCGGGCGTCACGCGCTCGCGCAGGCTGCGCCAGAAGGGCGTGAACACCTTGAAGGAGCCGCCGCTTTTCGGCGCAATGTCCCAAGGCTCGGCCAGCAGGGCGCCGTTGAAGCTTTGCACCTGCAGTCCCGCCGACCGCAACAGGCTTTTCAGCCGCGCGTCCTGTCGGGTTTCGCCGCCGCCATAGCGCCGGTTCCAGAAAATGTGCGAGGCTGAGGTTTTTTCGGCGAGTTGCGGCAGCAACTCGTCGGCCGCGCCGCGGAAAAGGTGCAAGGCGCCGCCGAGTTTGGCGAGATCGTCCGCGAGCGCGCGCAAGGCATGTTCGAGCCGCCAGCGGCTGGCTGCGCCGCGTGGGCGAACGCCTTCGACTTTCTCGTCCCGGATATGGAGGCAGAGAAGCGGCAGGCCGCTGTCGTGGGCCGCCGCGAGCGCCGGATTGTCGCCAAGGCGCAGATCGTCGCGAAACCAGACAATCGCGGTTGGATCGCTCATGCAGGTCCTCCGGATGGCGCCGTAATCATCCCGCGTAATTACGTAGCTTGTGCGCGACCCCTGTTCGTCATGCGTCGCCATCCCCAAAGATCGCCTCGATCTCGTGCGAATCAAGCTCTCGCCAGTCGCCCGGCGCCAGGGTTTCATCGAGCGCCAGGCCGCCCATCGCCTCGCGATGCAGGCTGAGGACGTGGTTGCCGACGGCGGCGAACATGCGCCGCGCCTGATGATAGCGGCCCTCGAAAATCGTCAGCCGCGCCTCCTTTTCCCCCAAGGCCTCCATTTGGGCGGGCAGCAGCGGCTTGTCCTCGCCCTCCAGCATCAGCGCGCCCGAGGCGAAGGTTTTTTCCTCGTCGCCGTTCAGCGGGCGGTCGAGCAAGGCGCGATAGCTCTTGCCAATTCTTTTTCGCGGCGAGATGATTTTATGCAGCAGCGCGCCGTCGTCGGTCAGCAGCAGCAGGCCGGACGTCTCCTTGTCGAGACGGCCGACGGTGGAAATGGCCGGCTCGCGCCGCCGCCAGCGGTCGGGCAGCAGGCGATAGACCAGCGGTCCCGCCTCCTTGTGCGAGCAGGTGACGCCGAGCGGCTTGTTCATCATCAAAACCAGGCCGGGCAGGGGATCGAGGGCCTCGCCGTCAAGGGTCAGGCGCGCAGGAAAATCCGGCGAGAGCGCGGCGCGCGCCTCGATGTCCCGCAAGATTTCGCCGTCGAGCCTGATCCGCCCGTTGCGAGCCAGGATCTGCATTTCGCGGCGCGAGCCATAGCCGAGATTGGCGAGCAACCGGTCGAGCCGCATCGACTTGGCGGCGCTTTTGGCCCCGCCGCTCACTTGCGCGCCTCGAAAACCTTGTAGCCGTTTTCCTCGGCGGCGACGCGGACCTCCCGGAAACCGCGGCCCAGCGCCGCCTCATAGGGCAGGTGGCGATTGGCGACCAGCCAGCATTGGCCGCCCTTGCGCAGGACGGCGGCGGCCTTGTCGATGAAGGCGAGGCCGAGCGCGCGGGCCTCGGCTCCGGCCTCGTGGAAGGGCGGGTTCATCGCCACGAAATCGAGCGGTTCAAGCCCTTTCGCCAAGCGCGCGTCGGCCCATTGCGCGTTGGCGCGGTCGTCAGCGACATTGCGCCGGCAGAGATCGACGGCGCGGCGGTCGATGTCGAGCATCGCCAGCTTCGTGACGCGCGGCGAACGCAGGATCGCGTGGGCGAGCAGGCCGAGGCCGCAGCCGAAATCGGCGCCGCGCCCGGAGAATTCCGGCAACTGGCGCATAAGCAGGGCGCTGCCGGGGTCGATTCGGTCCCAGGCGAACACGCCGGGCTGGGTCCAAAGGCCGAGCGAATCGGAGAATCTCGGCGCCCCGGCAGCGATGGCGGCTTCGATCGCGGCCGAATTGGCGGCGGCCTTGCCTGAGCAGATGCGGTGATGCCGCTTGGCGGTTTCCTGCGCGGCGCAGCCGAGTTCGGCCAATTCCTTGGCCAGGCGGCCGCCGCCCTTGTCCTTGCGGGCGAGGACCAGCAAGGGCGCGCCGGGGACAAGCGCGCGCAGGGCCAGGCCGAGGGCGTGGCGGCGTTCGAGCGAGCCGGGCGGCGCCAGCATGGCGAGGTTTTCCAGGGTATGCGGCGGCGCTTCCTCGAGGCTCCAGGCGCCCGGCAACAGCGGCGAAAACTGGCGCGCGCCGGGCGCGATGTCGGCGAGTTCCTGCGGCGGCGCGCCGAAGATGTTGGTGAAGGTCATCTGATCCCCGAATTTCCCGCATTCTGCACGGAACGCATAGTCCGATCGAAAAAGTTGGACAACTTTTGGCGATCGGAAGGCGTATGGCAGAAGCCGGATGGGGAATACGGATGAAGAAAAATGGCTCCCTGAGCAGGGCTCGAACCTGCGACAAAGCGATTAACAGTCGCTTGCTCTACCAACTGAGCTATCAGGGATCGCGTTTGCGATGAGCGGCGTATAGCAGCGCCGATTTGGATTGAAAAGCCCGAAAACGACTTTTTCACGACAATGAGAGGATGTCCGGTTGGACTCTTGCGGTTCGCCCGAAGTTGCTGCTATAGGCGAAGCGTCGATGGCGCTTTCGCGCCGCCGCACAGAGGCCTCGTGGCGGAGTGGCTACGCAGAGGACTGCAAATCCTCGTACAGGGGTTCGATTCCCTTCGAGGCCTCCATTTCTTCATCCTGTTGATTTCATGTCTGGAAGCATGAAACCCTGACTCAAAACAGGGGGTATGTCTGACTCACTTCGCAGAGAAGTCTGACTCATTGCCGATTTTCCGCAAAAAATCACAGTTTCGCGTCTAGCGCCCAGAGGCGACGGGCTTAATCGTCGCGCTTACCCGCACCCGTCGTCCGCGTCTCCAGCCAGTTCGGCCTCACGAACGCGGGCCGCTGTCACATACCGAGCAGCGGAGCCTCGCCCTGATCGAAGGCGCCTCAACTGTTCCCGGCAATGCCGAGACGTCTATGATCGCCTCCCGTCCGCAGGTGCAGGTCGCGTCGACCGAGGTCACGCCTAGGCCGCGCAATATGGCCAGCGTCATGGCTGCGCTTGCGGCCTTGCGATCCATGCTGACGGCGCTCCCACGCTCCGCTGATTTTACTCGGAACCGCGCAGCTTGAAAGGGAAGAGGTTGCCGCGGACGTAGCCGAGGGAGACGGCGGTCTCGGAGTCCATGGCGATCCGCGTCAGGTCGTGTAGGAGCGCTCGGATGGCTCGCCTCGGATCGCCGCCGAATTCCGCGACGATGGCGTCGATCTCTTCGTCCGTGGCGTCCGCCACGGGTTCCCGCTCGGCCATTGCTGAACACGGCTTGAACTGCGCGTTCCACCAATTCTTCAATGAAACCGGTAGCGCAACGCCTCAACCAGCAAAGCGAAGGCAGGCGTCGGCTGTCGCCGGCTTGGGTAGTAAAGGTGATAGCCCGGAAAAGGCGCGCACCAGTCCGTGAGAACGCGGACGAGATGGCCGTCATCAAGATGACTCCTCACGCGATCTTCCGGCAGGTAGGCGAGGCCAAGACCGGAGAGCGCGGCGCGAAGGATCAAAGATCCGGTGTTGAAGACGAGTTGGCCATCGACCCGCACTTTCAGTTCGCGATCCCCCTTCTCGAATTCCCAAGCGTAAATGCCGCCGTAGGTCGGCAGGCGCAGATTGATGCAGGCGTGGTCGGTGAGATCCTGCGGCGACTTGGGTCTTTTCCTTTCGGCGAAATAAGAGGGCGCCCCCACCACCGCCATCCGCATGTCTGGTCCGATGCGGACGGCGACCATATCCTTGGCCACCTGCTCGCCCAGCCGGACGCCCGCGTCGTAGCGTTCGGCGACGATGTCGGTCAGGCCGTAATCGGCCACGACCTCGACGTTGATATCTGGATAGCTCGGCAGGAATTCTAGCAGCGTCGGCCAGAGGATCGTCTCGGCGGCATGCTCGCCGGCGGTGATGCGGATGTTGCCGGCGGGCCTGTCCCGCAGTTCGGTCAACGCGGCGAGTTCGGCGTTGATCTCGTCAATGTGAGGACCGACATTCTCCAGCAGGCGTGCGCCGGCTTCCGTCGGCGCGACGCGCCGGGTCGTGCGGGTCAAAAGCCGCAGGCCGAGCCGCTCTTCGAGACCGCGAACGGTGTGACTGAGAGCCGATTGCGAGACGCCGAGTTTCGCGGCAGCCCGCGTGAAGCTGGCCTCCCGCGCCACGGCGAGGAAGGCGATCAGGTCGTTGACGTTGATGGGCGTATTCATGAATTCTATCTCATAGCTACATGCCGATCTTAGCAGCTAATCGCGGTATTGGTCATCTGCTAGTTTTCTCCTCGACGCCAGACAGGCCGAGAGCCGTCGGCCATGGAGACGAAGCATGGACATCAAGCGATGCGGTTCTCAGCCTCCCGGCAAGGGACCGTCCAACTGGTTCACCGGGGCTGTCCGGATCGATCCGCTGTTCGTCGCCCCGGCGCCGGCCCGCGTGAGCGGCGCCAGCGTCACTTTCGAGTCCGGCGCCCGGACGGTGTGGCACACCCATCCGCTGGGCCAGACGCTGGTTGTCACCGCCGGCTGCGGCAGGGTGCAGCGCGACGGCGGCCCGGTCGAGGAAATCCGTCCAGGCGACGTCGTTTGGATTCCGCCGCACGAAAAGCATTGGCATGGCGCAACGGCCACGACCGCCATGACCCACATCGCCATTCAGGAAAGCCTCGACGGCAAGGCCGTGGACTGGATGGAACACGTTGTCGAGGAAACAAACGCATGAAAACATGGCTCATTACCGGGTGCTCGACGGGGCTTGGGCGCAGCCTCGCCCAAGCCGTTCTCCAAGCCGGCTTCAACGCCGTAATCACGGCGCGTAATCCGGCGTCCGTGCAGGACATCGCAGCGTCCTATCCGCAAACCGCCGTCGCCGCAGGACTCGACGTCACCGACAAGGAAACGGTCCACGCGTCGGTAAAGCTGGCCGAGGAGCGCTTCGGCGGCATCGATGTGCTGGTCAACAACGCCGGCTATGGCTATCGCGCCGCCGTCGAGGAGGGCGAGGAAAGCGATGTGACCGCCCTTTTCGACACGAACTTCTTCGGCGCCGTTGCGATGATCAAGGCGGTGCTGCCGGGCATGCGCGCGCGCCGCAGCGGAACCATCGTGAACATCAGTTCGATCGCCGCGCGCCTCGCCATGCCGGGATCGGGATATTATTCGGCGACCAAATTCGCGCTCGAAGGTCTTTCCGACGCTCTCCGCCGCGAAGTGGCGCCGCTCGGAATCAAGGTTCTTATCGTCGAACCCGGCGCCTTTCGGACCGACTTTGCGGGGCGTTCCCTGCAAGGCGCCGCAAAAGCGATCGGCGACTATGACGGAACCGCCGGGCCGCGCCGCAAGGACGTCGACAAAACCAACGGAACGCAACCCGGCGATCCCGATCGGGCGGCCCGTGTCCTGATCGAAGCGCTCGAAGCCAACAGCCTTCCAGCGCGGTTGCTGCTGGGCAGCGACGCCGTCAGGATCGTCGGCGCGGAAGTCGACGCCCAAATCAAGGAAATCTCCGAATGGGCCGATGTGAGCGCCCGCACCGACTTTCCCGTCGCCGGATAAACTGCGCGTCCGTCCACCAATCGCTCAAAGGAATTCGTCATGAAAAAACGCAAATTAGGACATGACCTCGAAGTCTCCGCGCTCGGCCTCGGCTGCATGGGGTTGAGCACGGGCTACGGGCCGGCGACCGACAGGCAGGAAGCGATCAAGCTGATCCGCGCCGCCTTCGAGCGTGGCGTCACCTTCTTCGACACTGCCGAGGTCTACGGGCCGTTCGTCAACGAGGAAGTGGTCGGCGAAGCGTTGGCGCCCCTCAGGGACAAGGTGGTGATCGCCACCAAGTTCGGCTTCGACGTCGCGCCAAACGGCGTGCGTGGCGCGGGCCTCGACAGCCGTCCCGAGCACATCAGAGAGGTCGCCGAGGCCTCTCTGCGCCGCTTGAAGACGGACCGGATCGACCTCTTCTACCAGCACCGCGTCGATCCCGCCGTGCCGATCGAGGACGTCGCCGGAGCCGTGAAAGAGTTGATTACCGAAGGCAAGGTCAAGCATTTCGGGCTGTCCGAACCTGCCGCGCAAACCGTTCGGCGCGCCCATGCCGTCCAGCCGGTCGCGGCGGTGCAGAGCGAATATTCGCTCTTCTGGCGCGGCCCCGAAGCCGAGATGTTGCCGGTGCTCGAAGAACTCGGAATTGGCTTCGTGCCCTTCAGCCCGCTCGGCGCCGGGTTCCTGACCGGCAAGATCGACGAGAACACCAAGTTCGACCCGACGGACTTCCGCAACATCGTCCCCCGCTTCGACCCGGAAGCGCGCAGGGCGAACTTTGCCCTGGTCGATTTGATCAAGAAGGTCGCCGCCGGCAAGGCAGCCACGCCAGCGCAGGTCGCGCTCGCATGGCTGCTTGCCCAAAAACCGTGGATCGTCCCGATCCCCGGCACGACGAAGATGAATCGGCTTGAGGAAAACCTCGGCGCCGTCGACGTCGATCTCACGGCAGAGGATCTGCGCCAGATCGACGAAGCGGCGCTCAATCTCAATCTTCAGGGCGCGCGCTTGCCGCCTGCGATGGAGGCGATGACGGGGCGCTGACCCGTCTGGTATGACAGCAAAGGCAGCCCGTGGCGGATCGATCATGTGGGGGCGTTGCAGGCATTCTACGACGCTCCCATAGTGCCGAAATGTGCAACTTTTACTCGCTGACCAAGCCTCAGGCGGCGGTCAGCGCCGCCGACAACTTAATCCGAGTGAATTTTGCGATGAGTCAGACTTCTCTGCGATTATTTACCGACTGAGCCACGCTTCTCTGCGAAGTGAGTCATTTTCTTTTGCGATTTTGGCGCTATTTCAGGCCGAAGTGAGTCAGGCTTTTCAAAGTCCAGACATTCAAAAAGACGCGGCCTTGCGGCGGCGCTTGAGCGCGCGTCCGTTGGCCGGGCGGTCGAAACGTTTTCCACAGCCCGGTCGCGCGCATCTGGGCCGGCGCGCTCGCGCCGAATGGCGCGGTCTGCCGAAGGTCAAGCGAAAACAAGCGAAAAATGCTCAGGGGATAACGGCATTGTGAACGGCGCGAATCTCGTATTCGAGCTCGAATTGGCAGATGATTTTCGGCATGGACTGGTTTATTCGCTATCGAACGGACGGTCAGAGCCACACGGAGCGGCTTCCAAGCCTCGATCTGGCCATCGAAAAAGCATGCCGATTGATGGATGAAGGCTGCTTCGTACATGGAATCGGATTTCAGACCGCCGAAAACGCAATAGAGAAGCCGGAAATAGACGACATCTATTCGATCTGGCGCAGAGCCAAGGGGCCATTCGCGGCGCGCGCCTGAAACGCCGCGAACCAGCTTCGCCAGTGGTTCCGCTCAAACATCCGCCGGCAATACATTACGCGCGTCATGCAAACGCATCATCCGACCCCATGTTCATTAATAAAAAACTCGTCGTAACCTCGTTTTCTTCATGACTATTCTGTCCAGGCGCTTGCCAAAATATTTGCCTTGGTCAAACTCGACAATGAGCCGGGCGCCCTGTGAGTCGTCGATCGGCGGTCGGGTTTCCCGCAAGAAAGGCAGCAAAAAATGAGGATTTCCGCTCGTAATTCCATTGCCGGCAAAGTCGTTGAAATCAAGAAGGGCCAGAACAGCTCGCACGTGCAGATCGCCATCGTCGGCACCGTGCTGACCGCCGAAGTCACCAACGAAACCCTGGAAGAACTTGATCTCAAGCTTGGCGACAAGGTCTATGCCGTGGTCAAGCCGAACGACATCATGCTCGCCATGGATTGATGGCGAGCGCGGGTCTTGATGGCGAGCGCGGGTCCTGGCCCGTTCAGGCGGCGGGCGGGCTGATTTCGTCCGGCGTGCGCGCCGCGGCGATGCGCTGGTATTCTTCGCGCACATGCGCGCCGCCATAGATGCGCTCGAGCCGCCGCACGGTGAAATGGCCCTTGGCCAGCGACTGGAAGTGGTCGATGAAGGCGAGATTGATCGCCGCGCCGCCGACCGCGCCGAGCGCCGGCGTCGCCTGGGCCAAAAACTTCTGGCTGACCACCACGCCAAAGCGCGAGCCGAGTTGCGAAATCAGCCGCACCATGGCCGGGGCCGTCTCGTCGATGATGCCGCGGCTGGCGATATAGCGCGCCGCCTCCGACACCGAGCGGGCCAGCAGGCCGCGCATGGCGAAATAGCCGGATTCGGACACGCCGGCGCCGGCGGCGCGCCCATCCAGGGCGAAGACTTCAAGACAGGCCATCGCCGATTCGGGGTCGCCGAGATTTTCGCCTTCCGCGCGGGCTATGTCGGCGATGGCGCGCAGCATCACCGTCGTCGTCACCGGCAATTCGAACGGCAGGCTCGCGAAGCCCAGCGCGCCGCCCGCCGCGCCTGACGCCGCCGCCATGAACTTGTGCGCGCGGCTGCGGTCGCGCACCGGTTTTCCCGCAAGGCTCGCCAGGGCCGCGCGCAACGCGACCTGCATCGCCGCCACCGCCGCCTTGTTGATGATCTGGGAAGCCCTTTCCGGCGCCAGCCGCTTGGCCAGGCTCATCTGCTGGCCGATCAGCCGCGACAGGCGCAGGGCCGGGCCGACGCGCTCGAGCCGCCGCACCGCGTCGGCGAGCGCTGCGTGATCGGCTGGGGACATGCGGGTCGTATCGAAGTTGACATTCATCGCTGTGTTTCCGGCTTCGCTGCGTTTCCGGCCTGGAGGTTCCCCTGCGCCCGCTCAAAAATGGCGGCTTTTTTTGACGAATCAAGTGCCGAATTAACCGTGCCGGGCGCGGGGACGTTAAATACCGTGCTTTCCAACAAATTGACGCAACGTCGTCAATACGATCGGATCCACGCGCTTGGGCCATGAAAACCAAGCGACACAGCGGAATGCGAACAATTTGATGCTTTTGCGGAAGTGAATTTTATACTTAACTTATTCAAAGCAGAAAATGAACGCCTTTGTCTAAAATGCGGCGCTTTTACTTAGCGTGACGCCAAAAGTAGCCAGTCATTATTGCCTCACACAAGGGGAATGACATGCGCTCTTCAAAAATCACGGCTTTCGGTTTCGCCCTCGCCATCCTGCTCGCGCCCTTCATCAGCGCCAGCGCCAAGGCCGGCCAGGACGTCGCCTATGCTTCGGTCGGCGAAGAAACCAGCATTCCCTTCGGCTGGGTCGAGTTTTGCCAGCGCTACAAGGGCGAATGCATCGCCAGCGGCAAGGCGGCGGACGTCAACCTGACCGAAAGCGCCATGCGCGAAATCCAGCAGGTCAATTCCTGGGTCAACCGGGCCATCCAGCCGATTTCCGATGCGGATCACTGGAACGTCGTCGATCGCTGGGATTATCCGATGGATGGCAAGGGCGATTGCGAGGATTACGCCCTGATGAAGCGCAAGATCCTGATCGAACGCGGCTTTCCGCGCCAGGCCCTGCTCATCACCGTGGTGCGCGACGAGCAGAACGAAGGCCACGCCATCCTGACCGTGAAGACCAACGCCGGCGAATTCATCCTCGACAACCTGACCGACGAAGTGAAGCCGGTGAGCCGCGTTCCCTATCATCTGGTGAAGCGCCAGAGCCAGGAAGACCCGAATGTGTGGGTGGCGCTCGGCCCGGTCGCGTCCCCGGTCTACGCCGCGCGCTGAGACGAAGACAAATAACTCCCCCGACGAAAGCCCCGCCGCAAGGCGGGGTTTTTTGTTTGTTTTCGTCGCTCCGGCTTGGTAACGCAGCTTTGGACTTTGCGCCGTCATGGCTGACGGCCAGCGGGGGCGGGTGACTTAGACGTGCGTGTGGACCTGTTCGATTTCGACCTTCCCGAGGAAAGGATCGCCCTGCGGCCGGCCGAACCGCGCGAAGCCGCGCGGCTGCTGGTCGTCGCGCCGCAAGGCTTCTCGGACGCACATGTCGGCGACCTGCCACACTACCTGCGCGCCGGCGACGTGCTGGTGGTCAATGACGCCAAGGTCATTCCGGCCCAGCTCAACGGCTGGCGCGCGCGCGGCGATGCTGTGGCGCGGATCGAGGCGACGCTGCACAAGCGCGAGGACGCTTCGCATTGGCGCGCCTTCGTGCGGCCGGCGAAAAAGCTGAAACTCGGCGAAACCGTGGTGTTCGGCGGCCCGGCGGAAGGCGCGGCCTGCCAGATGGGCGCGCTCTCGGCCACGGCGGTCGAGAAGAACGACGGTGAAATCCTGCTCGCCTTCAACCTGAGCGGGCCTGTCCTCGACGACGCGATCCTGGAGCACGGCCACATGCCCCTGCCGCCTTATATCGCAGCGCGGCGGCCCGAGGATGAACGCGACGCGCGCGACTACCAGACGGTTTTCGCCGAAAAATCCGGCGCGGTGGCGGCGCCGACGGCGGGGCTGCATTTCACCGAAAAGCTGCTGGCGCAGGCGAGGGCGGCCGGCGCGACGGTGGAGAAGGTGACGCTGCTCGTCGGCGCGGGGACTTTTTTGCCGGTCAAGGCGGACGATACCGCGGATCACCTCATGCATTCGGAATGGGGCGAAATCGACGCCGCGACGGCCGAGCGCCTCAACGCGGCGCGGGCGGCGGGCGGCCGGATTTTCGCCGTCGGCACCACCAGCTTGCGCATTCTCGAGAGCGCCACCGATCAGGCGGGGCGGATCAGGCCGTTCGCCGGCGATACGGCGATCTTCATCACGCCAGGCTACCAGTTCCGGGCGGTGGACGCGCTGATGACCAATTTCCACCTGCCGCGCTCGACCCTGTTCATGCTGGTCTGCGCCTTCGCCGGGCTGGAGACGATGCAGGCGGCGTACAAGCACGCCATCGAAGCGGCATACCGCTTTTACTCTTACGGCGACGCTTGCTTGCTGCTGAGGGATTGAGCGCCCCATTGCCTGAAAATCTTCGCTCGCGCCGGCGGGTGGATGTTGAGTTTTGTCAGGTCGCCGCCGGCATGCGCCACCAGCACCGGATCGACGATGCGATTCCACAGCGGCGGAAAGAGGGTGAGAAGGCTCATTCCGGCATAGCCGGTGGGCAATTGTGGCGCCTCCTCGAAATGGCGCAGGGCGTGGTAGCGCCGCATCGGATGCGCGTGATGGTCCGAGTGGCGTGGCAGATGGTAAAGCATGATGTTTGTCGCGATATGGCTGGAGTTCCAGCTGTGCCGGGGCTCCATCGCCCTGTAGCGGCCATCGGCGCGCCTCTCGCGCAAAAGCCCGTAGTGCTGGAGGTAATTGACCATCTCCAGCATGGTCAGGCCGAGGAAGCCCTGCAGGATCAGCCAGGGCAGGGCGGCCCAGCCAAGCCAGAGCGTCAGCGCGCCGAACAGGAGCGGCGTGAGCGCCCAGGCGCTGAGCACATCGTTGCGCCAGCTCCAGAACGACTGGCCGCGCCTGGAAAAACGCGCCTTTTCCAGGTTCCAGGCGTCCTTGACGCCCCCGGCCAGGGTGCGCGGAAAATAGGCATAGAACGACTCGCCCATGCGCGCGGAGGAGAAATCCTCCGGCGTCGCGGCCCAGACGTGGTGCGAGCCGTTGTGCTCAATGGTGAAATGGCCGAACATCGAGGGCGCCAGCACCAATTTGGCCAGCCAGCGCTCCAGCGTTTCGGACTTGTGGCCGAGTTCGTGCGCGTTGGTGATGGCGATGCCGTTGGCGATGCCGAGCGTCGTCGCCAGGCCGAGCGAATCGATCCAGTCGAGGCCGCCGTCGACCAGCATCCAGGTCGCCCAGGCGAGGGTGGCGTACTGGATCGGCATGACGAGATCGGCGACCCAGCGGTAATAGGGGTCGCCTTCGACCGCCTGCATTTCGGTGAGCTCAAAGCTCGCCTTGTCCACGCCGACGATGAGGTCGATGACGGCGACAAAGCCGTAAACGAAAATCAGTCCGAAATGCCAGAACAGGCGCAAGCCAGTCGCCTTGACGAGCAGGAAGCCAAGCAAGGGCAGGGCGGGCGGCAAAAAACCCATCAGCCAGAGCCAGCGTTTCGCGCCATACATCGACTCGCTTCGGCTGGGAAGAAACGTTCCTGCTTGGCTCACGGCGCCCTCCAATGATGCTCGCGCCATGATTGCATCGCGGCGCAAATACAACTGTAACGATCAAACCATTGTTCACATAAACGGGATCGCGGGCGGCGAAAAGCCCGGCGATCCCTGCGGCAAAATGTCTTTCCCTCCGGCTTCGCTTTCTCTAGTTTGCGCTGCCGCCGCAAAAAAGAGAACGCCCAGTTCATGTCCGACACACCGACCTATTACGTCACCACCGCCATTCCCTACGCCAATGGCGCGCCGCATATCGGCCACGCCTATGAGCGCATCGCCACCGACGCCTTCGCCCGGTTCAACCGGCTCGACGGGCGCGACACGCTGTTTGTCACCGGCATGGACGAGCACGGCCTGAAGATGCAGCAGACGGCGGCGCGCGAAAAGCTGACGCCGCAGGCGCTGGCCGACCGCACGGCGGCGCAATTCCTCGCCATGGGGGAAAAGCTCAACGCCGTCGCCGACGATGTCGTGCGCACCACCGATCCTCGCCACAAGGCGGCGTCGCAGGAAATCTGGCGGCGCATGGCCGAGCGCGGCGACATCTACCTGTCGAAATATTCCGGTTGGTATTCGGTGCGCGACGAGGCCTATTACGACGAGGGCGAACTGACCCTGGCCAGCGACGGGAAAAAACTCGCGCCGACCGGAGCGCCCGTTGAATGGGTCGAGGAGGAGAGTTATTTCTTTCGCCTCTCCGCCTATGCCGAAAAACTGCTCGCCCATTACGAGGCCAATCCGGACTTCATCACGCCCGAAAAATATCGCAACGAGATCACGGCCTTCGTCAAGCGCGGGTTGAAGGACCTGTCGATCAGCCGCACCACCTTCGACTGGGGCGTGCAGGTGCCCGGCGACGAGCGCCACGTCATGTACGTCTGGGTCGACGCGCTGACGAATTACCTGACGGGGACCGGCTTTCCGGGGCAGGGCGAGCGTTCGCGCTTCTGGCCGGCCGACGCGCATGTCATCGGCAAGGACATCACCCGCTTCCACGCGATCTACTGGCCGGCTTTCTTGATGTCGGCTGACATAGCCTTGCCGAAACAGATCGTCGTACACGGTTTCCTGTTCAACCGCGGCGAGAAGATGTCGAAATCGGTCGGCAACGTCATCGACCCCTTTACGCTCGCCGATCATTACGGCGTCGACGCCCTGCGCTATTTCTTTTTGCGCGAGGCGCCATTCGGACAGGACGGAGATTTCTCGCATGAGGCCATCGTGCGGCGGATCAACGCCGACCTCGCCAACGATCTCGGCAATCTGGCGCAAAGGTCGCTGTCGATGATCGCCAAGAACTGCGCCGCCCGCGTTCCCGGACAAGGCGAAGTTATCGACGCCGACGCCGCCATGCTGGCCAAGGCCTATGCCGCGCCGGCCGCCATGCGCGCCGCCATGCGCGCCTATGCGCCGCATTCTGCGCTGGCCGAGATCTGGGCGGTGGTGGCGGAGGCCAACCGCTATTTCGCCGGGCAGGAGCCGTGGAAACTTTCCAAGACCGATCCCGCGCGCCGCGACAGCGTGCTGTTCGTCACGGCGGAAACCCTTCGGGTCATTGCGATCCTGTGCCAGCCGTTCATTCCGGCGGCGGCGTCGAAACTGCTCGATCTTCTCGCGGTGCGCCCGGACGAGCGCGGCCTCGGCTTCGCCGCGCCGGAACATCGGCTGTTTTCCGGCGTTGACCTGCCCGCTCCCGCGCCGATCTTTCCGCGCTATGTCGAGCCCGAGACTGCGGCAAAGGATGTGGCGCCGTGAAGCTGATCGACACGCACTGTCACCTCGATTTTGATGAACTGGCCAGGGACCGCGCGGGCGTCTTGCGCCGCGCCGCCTCGGCCGGGGTCAGGCGCATGATCACCATTTCGACCGAGGTGGAGAAGTTTGCAAATATCGTCGCCATCGCCGAAAGCGCGGAGGAAATCTATTGCTCGGTCGGCACCCACCCGAGCCATGCGCATGAGGAGCGCGAGTTTTCAACCCTTGAGCTGGCCGCCCTCGCCGCGCATCCGAAATGCGTCGCCATCGGCGAGACCGGGCTGGACTACCATTACGACCGCGCGCCGCGCGACCTCGCCCATCGCGTCTTTCGCGCCCATATCGGCGCCGCGCGGAAAACCGGGCTGCCGCTGGTGATCCACAGCCGCGACGCCGACGCCGACATGGCGGCGATCCTCAGGGAGGAAATGGCGGCGGGACCGTTCAAGGCGCTGTTGCACTGTTTCACCTCGGGGCCGGAGCTGGCCGAGGCGGCTTTGGCGCTGGGCCTATCGATTTCCTTTTCGGGCGTCGTGACCTTCAAGAATTCGCAGTCGCTGCGCGACATCGCCAAAACCGTGCCGCTTGAAAAAATGCTGGTCGAGACCGACGCGCCCTTCCTCGCGCCGACGCCTTATCGCGGCAAGACCAACGAGCCCTCGTATGTCGCCGAGACGGCGAAATTTCTGGCCGGCCTCAAGCAGATCGAACCTGAAGAGCTGGCTGAGATAACTACAAATAATGCATTGCGATTGTTTGATAAAATGCCTCAGATCGCCGCATGAGCGTAGATATCGTCATCCTCGGTTGCGGCTCGTCGGGCGGCGTGCCGCGCGTCGCGCAGGGCTGGGGCCATTGCGACCCGGCCAACCCAAAAAACCGTCGCCGCCGTTGCGCGATCCTGGTGGAGCAGCAAGGTCCGCAGGATGAGCCGACGCGCCTGCTGGTCGACGCCGGGGCGGACCTGCGCGAGCAATTGATCGACGCCGGAGTGAACAGGCTCGACGCCATCCTGCTCACCCATGCCCATGCCGACCATATCCACGGCCTCGACGATTTGCGGCCCCTGACGATGGCCATGCATCGCATGATCGACTGCTATCTCGACGCGCCGACATGGAAGACCATCGGCTCGCGCTTTGACTATCTGTTCGAGACGCCGCCGGGCTCGAATTATCCGCCGCTGCTGGTCGCGAAACATGTCGTTCCGGGGGAGGCTTTCGCGCCCGCGGGGCCGGGCGGGGAGCTGAAATGCCTGCCGTTCCGGCTCAACCACGGCGACATCGACGCGCTCGGCTTCCGCTTTGGCGGCTGCGCCTATACGCCCGACGTGAAACTTGTGCCGGACGAAAGCGCGCCTTTCCTGGAAAATCTCGACCTGTGGATCGTCGATGCGCTGCGGCATCGCCTGCATCCGAGTCATTTGTCGCTCGGCGAGACGCTGGAGCTGATCGCCCGGTTCCGCCCCAGGCGCGCCGTGCTGACCAATCTCCACACCGATCTTGATTACGAGGCGCTGCGCAAGATTTTGCCGGACAATGTCGAGGCGGCCTATGACGGCATGCGGCTGAAAGCCTGAAGGAAGGGGCGAGTTTGGACCGGCTGGCCGAGCATTATGATCTTTGCGGCGTCGCCCTGCGTGACGCCGACCTCGACCGCTGGCTGGCCTGCCTGTTCGCGTCGGACGCGGCGCGACCGCATCTGTTCGCGCTCTACGCCTTCAACGCCGAAGTCGCGCGCATCCGCGAGCATGTGTCGCAGCCGATCCTCGGCGAAATGCGCCTGCAATGGTGGATCGACGCGCTCGACGGGTCGGAAGGCGAAACCAGGGGGGATATTCGCGCCCATCCGGTCGCGGACGCGCTTGTCGCCACGATCAAGAGCTGCGCGCTGCCACGAAAAGCCTTCACCGATCTTCTGGAGGCGCGGCGTTTCGACCTTTTTGACGATCCCGCGCCCGATGTGGATTTCCTCGAAAGCTATTGCGGCGAAACCTGTTCCTCGCTGTTTCGGCTGGCCGGGCTGATCATCGGCGGCGAGGGGGTGGAAACCAGCGCCGATGCGGCGGGACATGCTGGCTGCGCCTACGCCATGGCCGGGCTGTTGCGCGCGTTGCCGTGGCATGTCGCCAACAACCAATGTTTCCTGCCCGTCGATTTGCTGGCTCGCCACGGGCTCGCCCCCAAAAACCTGTTTTCGCGCGAAGACAGCCCTGCGCTGCGGGCGGCGCTGGCGGAGATGCGCGGGCTGGCGCGCGATCATCTGGGCAACGCGCGGGAGGCCGTCCGGTCCTTGCCCAAGCCCGAGCGCGTCGCTTTCCGGCCGCTGGCTTTGCCGCAGCTTTATCTGCGCGAAATGGAGCAGCCGGACTACGATCCCTACAAAACGCTGGTGGAAGCGCCGCAATGGCGCCGCCAATGGGCGCTGTGGCGGGCCAAAGGCCTCTAGCGGTCTTCAGCGGCGCGAAAATTCCGGAACTGGCGGCGAGACCGGGGCGTTTTGTAGCGATGACCGCGCGCGGATTGCTGGTCCGGACAGAAGAAGCGGTCGCCGGGAGGATGACATGCAGACCTTCATCTCTTTTGCGAGCTGGACGGAAACGGGCGTGCACGAAATCAAGAATTCGCCGCAGCGGCTTGATTCGGCGAAGGCGCTGGCCAAGCAGTTTGGCGGCGAGATCCTGCATTTCTACCTGACCATGGGCGATTGCGACATGGTCATCGTCAGCGAATTTCCCGACGACGCTTCGGCGGCGCAATACATGCTGCACCTGACCAAGGGCGGCGCGGTGCGGTTCAGGACCATCAAGGCTTTTCCGGAGGCCGCCTATCGCGATCTCATGCGCGCGCTGGGGTGAAGACGCCTTTTTTCTCAGGGGCGGCCCGCAGCCTCGGCGAGGGTCGCCAGCGCCGAGGACAGGGCCGCGACCGCGGGCGAAACCGGATCGATGGACAAGCGTTGCGCTTGCCATGTGGGATCGTCATAGCTCACGAGAATCGTGCCGGAAACGGACTCCCACACCAGCATCCGCAGCGGCAATTCGAGGCCGATTTCCTGCCTGACCTGCATCAGCGGCGTACCGCCTTTCGGATTGCCGAAGATGAGCAGGGTGGTTGGACGAAGCTTTTCGCCGATGGAGGCGGCGCCGGCGGCGTGATCGACGCGCGCAAAAATCGTGAGCTTTTTCTCAGCCACCGCCGCTTCGAGCCGCGCCAGGGTCTGCGCGAACGAATGGGCGCTCGCTGTCGTGATCAAGCCGTCTTCGACCATCGCTGTCACCCCGACCCGTCCAAGCCGGAAAACTTTTCAGGCGCGCTTTCGTTGCGCGCCCGCAAAAATTGAAGTGGTTTTCGCCGGGAACCAAAGGCGCATGGCGACATTGTTCCCGGTCATTGATCCGGAGGCGCGCGTGTCCAATCCCTTCATGAAAAAGAACCCTTATCTGAGCCTCTGGCTCAGCGGCGCCAACAAGGTCGCCTCGACCGGACGCGCGCATTTCATGGCCGCGGCCAAGCGCCAGCAGGCGGCGATGCAGCGTGAGGCGAGCAAGGCAGTGACGGATTTCTGGAGCGAAGCGCTGAAACCGGCGGCGACGCGCAAGCGAAAGACAAGCGCCAAAAAATAGTCAGCCCGTCTGCGAGAGCCACGCCGCCATGTCGGCTTCCGCGCGCTCCGACAGCGCCTTTTTCTTCGCCACCGCCTTTTCCGGCCCGCGCAGGCGCTTGCCGTCGGGCGATTTTGGCGAAAACTCCATCGGCGGGAACAGGCCGAAATTGACGTTCATCGGCTGGAACGAGCGCGGCCCGGCGTCGATGGTCTCGATATGGCCGCCGGTGATGTGGTTGAGCAGGGCGCCGATGGCGGTGCTCTGCGGCGGCGGCGGCAGTTCGCGCCCCAATCGCTCGCAGGCCGCCATGCGTCCAGCGATCAGGCCGACGGCGGCGCTTTCGACATAGCCTTCGCAGCCGGTGATCTGGCCGGCGAAGCGCAGCCGGCTTTCCGCCTTCAGCCGCAGCCGCGCGTCCAGCACTTTCGGGGAATTCAGGAATGTATTGCGGTGCAGCGCCGCCGAGCCGCGCGAACTCGGCCCGCCCCAGCCCCGGAACCATGCGGAACGTCTCGGCTTGCGCGGAATAGAGCAGCTTGGTCTGGAAGCCGACCATGTTGTAGAGCGTGCCGAGCGCGTTATCCTGCCGCAGTTGGACAATCGCGTAGGCCTTCACCGTCGGATTGTGCGGATTGGTCAAGCCGACCGGTTTCATCGGCCCGTGCCTGAGCGTCTCGCGTCCGCGCTCCGCCATCACCTCGATCGGCAGGCAACCGTCGAAATAAGGCGTTTTCTCGAAATCCTTGAATTCGGTCTTCGGGCCTTCGATCAGGGCGTCGATGAAAGCGCCGTATTGCTCGCGGTCGAGCGGGCAGTTGATGTAGTCGGCGCCGGTGCCCCCGGGTCCCGCCTTGTCGTAGCGCGACTGGAGCCAGGCCTTGTCCATGTCGATCGAGTTGCGATGGACGATCGGCGCGATGGCGTCGAAAAACGCCAGTTCCGCCTCGCCGGTCAGCGCGCCGATCGCCTGGGCCAGGGCGGGAGAGGTCAAAGGTCCGCTGGCGATGATGACGTTGTCCCAGTCTCCTGGCGGCAGGCCGGCGATTTCTTCACGGACAATTGTAATCAGCGGCTCGGTTTCGAGCGATTGCGTCACCTTTTGCGCGAAGCCGTCGCGATCCACCGCCAGCGCGCCGCCGGCCGGCACCTTGTGCGCGTCGGCGCAGGCCATGATGAGCGAGCCCATTGCCCGCATTTCCCGATGCAGCACGCCGACGGCGTTGCCGGAGGCGTCGTCCGAGCGGAAGCTGTTCGAGCAGACGAGTTCGGCGCAGAAGTTCGTCTTGTGCGCCTCGGTGGCGCGCCCGGGCCGCATTTCATGCAGCACGACGGAAACGCCGGCGCGGGCGATCTGCCAGGCGGCTTCCGAACCGGCGAGGCCGCCGCCGATCACATGCACGGGGCGCGGGGAGGATGAGATTTTTGTCATTGGCATTCACTAGAGCCTTTTTCGATCCGATGGAATTGGAACGAGGCTCCAGTCTTTCTGATTGACGCGTTTTCTATTGAGAACGCTTTGGCGACCCTCGCCGGGAAAACGCCAGCACAAAGCTCGCCTTTGACGCCGCATCGTGCTAACCCGCAGGGGAAAAATGCCGCTCCATGCGGGCGCGAAGGAAGAAAAAGAATGTCCGACATTTTCCGCGAAGTCGACGAAGACGTCCGCAGCGACCAGTTGACGACCCTTTGGTCGCGATATTCGATCGTCGTGGTCGCGCTCGCCTTGGCCATCGTCGCGGGCACCGCGATCTTCGTCTATCAACGCGGCCAGAAGCAGGTTCGCGACGAGGCGGCCGGCGCGCGCTACCAGGCGGCGGAGGCGCTCGCCGCGCAAAACAAGCCGGAAGACGCGGCCAAGGCCTTTGACGAAATCGCCAGGACCGCGCCGCACGGCTACCAGATCCTGGCGCGCCTGCGCGCAGCCGAGGAAACCGGCCTCACCGACCGCGCCGGAGCCGTAAAGCAGTTCGACGCGCTGGCGGCGGACACGGGCGTCGAGCCGCTGCTGCGCGACCTCGCCCGCCTGCGCGCCGGGCTCTTGCGCGTCGACGAAGCCGGCCAGGCCGAAATGCTGCAGCGTTTCGGGCCGCTGATGAACGGGCCCTATCGCCATACCGCGCGCGAATATCTCGGCCTCGCTGCGCTCAAGCGCGGCGATTACGAGGCCGCCGGCAAATGGTTCGACGAGATCATCGTCGATCCCAGCGCGCCCGTCGACCTGAACCAGCGCGTCCAGGCCTTCCTGTCGCTGGTGCGAGGCGGCGGCAAGTTTACGCCCCCGCAAGCTGCGCCTGTCGCGCCTACACCTCCCGCCGCCGCGCCCGCGCAGAAAAAGACGCCATGAACTTCACCGTCGCCATTATCGGGCGCCCCAATGTCGGCAAATCCACCCTGTTCAACCGGCTTGTCGGCAAGAAGCTGGCGCTGGTCGACGACCAGCCGGGGGTGACGCGCGACCGCCGCGCCGGCGAAGCGAAGCTCGGCGACCTCGCCTTCACCGTGATCGACACCGCCGGGCTGGAAGAGGGCGGCGCGGAATCGCTCACCGGGCGCATGCGCGCGCAAACCGAAAGCGCCATCGAGGAAGCCGACGCCATTTTCTTCGTCATGGACGCGCGGGTGGGCGTCACGCCGGAGGACCGGCATTTCGCCGCTCTCGCGCGTCGCGCCGGCAAGCCGCTGATGGTCATCGCCAACAAAGCCGAGGGACGCGCCGGCGAGGCGGGGGCCTATGACGCCTTCTCGCTTGGGCTCGGCGACCCCATCGCTTTGTCGGCGGAGCACGGCGACGGCCTGGCCGAGCTTTACGCCTCGCTGCTCGCCGCTTTGCCCGAGGCCACCGCCCTGTCCGACGAGGACGGCGAGGCGGCGGTCAAACTCGTGCTGGCCGACGACGAGGACGGCAGCGAACTTGATCCGACCAAGCCTTTGCGGATCGCCATTGTCGGGCGGCCGAACGCGGGCAAGTCGACGCTGATCAACCGCCTGCTTGGCGAAGAGCGGCTGCTCACCGGACCCGAGGCCGGCATCACCCGCGATTCCATCGGCGTCGATTTCGTCTGGCGCAAGAATGACGTCGAACGGAACATGAAGATCTTCGACACGGCGGGGCTGCGACGGCGCGCCCGGGTCGACGACAAGCTGGAGAAGCTCGCCGCCGCCGACGCGCTGCGCGCCGTGCGCTTCGCCGAGGTGGTGGTGATCCTGCTCGACGCGACCATTCCGTTCGAAAAGCAGGACCTGACCATCACCGACCTCGCCGCGCGCGAGGGCCGCGCCCTGGTGATCGGCGTCAACAAATGGGATTTGATCACCGACAAGGGGCCGAAACTGATCGAATTGCGCGAGGAGGCGGAGCGCCTCCTGCCGCAGGTGCGCGGCGCGCCGGTGGTTCCTGTGTCCGGCGCGACCGGGCAGGGGCTCGACGACCTGATGGCGGCGATCTTGCGCGTGCATGAAGTGTGGAACCGCCGCATTTCGACGGCCAAGCTCAATCGCTGGCTCGAAGGCGTGCTCGACCAGACGCCGCCGCCCGCCGTCGCCGGGCGGCGCATCAAAATCCGCTACATGACGCAGCCCAAGGCGCGGCCGCCGCATTTTGTGCTGTTTGGCAACCAGCTCGACGAACTGGCGGAAAGCTACCAGCGTTTTCTCATCAACGGCCTGCGCCAGACCTTTTCGCTGCCCGGCACGCCGATCCGCATCACCCTGAAACAAGGCGAAAACCCCTACGCCGGGAAAAAGCGGCGGCGGTAAGTTTTTTTTCAGAGTATATTCGCGGCATGAAAGTCACCCCATGCCCGCCGCCGGTCGATTGCGCCGCCATACTGCCCGGTTTCGATTTCGCCGACGCCTATGCCTCGCCCGCGCCGCCAGGGATTGACGCGATCGAGGCGACGCGCCGCGCTTTCGCCAGGCCGCCGCGCTGGGCCGCCATGCTGATGGATTTGCGCGATCGGCTGGTGGCGCCGTTCGGCTTGAAACCAGCGCCCTCAACTGGTTTTCCCGTCATCAGCGAAGCGGCCGACCGCGTCGTCATGGGGTTTGACGACCGCCATCTCGATTTCCGCATCGTCGTGACGGTCATCTCCGGCACAATGACGGTGACGACGATCGTTCGCCGCCACAACCTTGCCGGCCGCGCCTATCTTGCGGCGGTGCTGCCCTTCCACCGCCTGATTGTCCCGGCCTTCGTCGCGAAAGCCTGCTGACCGGCGTCAGACCGCGCGTTCAGATCGCGCCGTTCAGGTCGCGCCCTGGAACTCCAGCACCTTGTCCTTGGGAAAATCGTAGATCTTGCCGGTCTCTTGCCAGGCCGGCGCGCAGAGATCGGCGACTTTCGGCGCGAACTCCTCCGGCGTGCGCAAGGTAGCGGGATCTTCGCCCGGCATGGCGGCGGCGCGCATTTTCGTGCGCAACGGGCCGGGATTGACGCTCATCGCCCTGACGTTCGAGACGTTCATGGTCTCGGCGGCGTAAGCGCGGAGAATGGCGTCGAGCGCCGCTTTCGACGCCGCATAGGGACCCCAGAAGGCCGAAATATTGGCCCTTTGCGCCACGCCCGAGGAGAGAAGCGCCACGCGGCCGGCGTCCGAAGCTTTCAACAGCGGATCGAGCGAACGCAGCAGCCGGTAATTGGCGGTGACATTGACCGAGAATAGCTGATCCCACTTTTCCGGGTCGCAATGGGCGATCGGCGTCAGCGGTCCGAGGATGCCGGCGTTGCCGACGAAAATGTCAAGCTTGCCCCAGCGCTCGTGGATGGCCGCGCCGAGACGGTCGAGCGCCGCGAAATCCTTGATGTCGCAGGGAACGAGCGTCGCCTCGGAGCCGAGCGCCCGGATGGCGTCGTCGAGCTCCTCGAGCGCGCCTTGCGTGCGCGCCAGCGCGATGACATGGGCGCCGCGTCGCGCCAGTTCCAGCGACACGGCGCGGCCGATGCCGCGCGAGGCGCCGGTGACGAGGGCGACGCGCCCGGCGAGAGTTTTGTCCGTTCCCGGCATTTGAAAGTATCCGTCGATAAGGAAGTGACATCGGTATTCCCCCCTCATCCGGCCTTCGGCCCCCTGCGCCCGCAAGGGGAGAAGGGGGCGCCCGGCGCCGCTGCCGCGCGAAGCGCGACGGATGAGGGGATTTTCAGCCGGTTTCGGCCAGCAGCGACAATTGCGCCCGCACATCCGTGCCGGTGAGGTCGGTCAGGGTGGTCGGGTAATCGCCGGTGAAGCAATGATCGGTGAATTGCGGCCGCTGCGCGTTGCGCGAGGCGTAGCC
Organism: uncultured Alphaproteobacteria bacterium; assembly: GCA_963828185.1. Classification (GTDB taxonomy): domain Bacteria; phylum Pseudomonadota; class Alphaproteobacteria; order Rhizobiales; family Beijerinckiaceae; genus Rhodoblastus. Next base: position 195,912 of record CAWHDV010000017.1, read on the forward strand.
CATGGCGCGATAGATGCCATCGACCGAAAGGAAGGCGAGGGAATCCGCGCCAATCAGCTGGCGCATTTCCTCAAGGCTGTGGGTCGCGGCGAGCAGCTTGTCGCGTTGCGGCGTGTCGATGCCGTAATAATCGGGATGGGTGATCGGCGGCGAGGAAATGCGGAAATGAACTTCGCTCGCGCCGGCGTCGCGCATCATCTGCACGATCTTCACCGACGTCGTCCCGCGCACGATGGAATCGTCGAGCAGCACGATCCTCTTGCCCTCGACCACGGCGCGATTGGCCGAATGCTTCATCCGCACGCCGAGTTCGCGCACCGTCTGGGTCGGCTGGATGAAGGTGCGGCCGACATAATGGTTGCGGATGATGCCGAGCTCGAAGGGAATCCCGGATTCGCGGGCGTAGCCGATCGCCGCCGGCACGCCGGAATCGGGCACCGGCACCACTACATCGGCCTCGATCGGGTTTTCCCGCGCCAGTTCGGCGCCCATCGCCTTGCGCACGTCATAGACCGAGCGGCCGTGCACGATCGAATCCGGGCGGGCGAAGTAGATGTACTCGAAGATGCAGGGACGCGCCGGCTGCTGCGGAAACGGGCGCAAGGAGACCGGAGGGCCGTCCTCGGAAATGACGACGATCTCGCCGTTCTCGACGTCGCGCACGAAATGCGCGCCGATAATGTCGAGGGCGCAGGTCTCGGATGCGAAAATGTAATGGCCGTCGAGTTGGCCCAGCACCAGCGGCCTGATGCCGAGGGGATCGCGCGCGCCGATCAGCTTCTTGTTGCTCAGCCCCACGAAGGCATAGGCGCCTTCGAGTTGGCGAAGGGCCTCGATGAAGCGCTCGATGATCGAATGCCTGCGACTGCGCGCCACCAGATGCAGGACCACTTCGGTGTCGGAGGTCGACTGGTAGATGGCCCCGTCGCGGATCAGGTCGCGGCGCAAGCTCAGTGCGTTGGTGAGATTGCCGTTGTGCGCCACGGCGAAGCCGCCGGAATCGAGCTCCGCGAACAGCGGCTGCACATTCCGCAGGATGGTTTCGCCGGTGGTCGAATAGCGGACGTGGCCGATGGCGCGGTCGCCGGGCAGCCGCTCGATCGTCGAGGCCTTGGAGAAGGTGTCGCCGACCATGCCCATGCGGCGTTCGGAACTGAAGCGCTTGCCGTCATAGGCGACGATGCCCGCCGCTTCCTGTCCGCGATGCTGCAAGGCGTGCAGGCCCAACGCGGTGATGGCGGCGGCGTCTGGATGGCCAAAAATTCCGAAAACGCCGCACTCCTCGCGCAGCCGGTCGGCGTTGAGGTCGAAATCCCCGGTGAATTCCAATTCGCCGGTCATATTCGCAGCTGCGCCGGAATCATCCATTGCCCAGGCTCCCGTTGCGCGCCTCGAAGGGCGCGCGCGTTGGGTTCGAAAAGACCCCGATTGCGAGAAAAAAGTTCAATAGACCGCAACTGGACAAATGGGAAGAGCGCCGGCGAAAAACGAGCCCTGCAGCTTGCTTGTCCTTCGCTTGTCGAGCCAGGACGGATTGCGGGATCAACGCGCGCCGTTGAGCAGCGAGTCGAGCTTGCCCTTGTCGTCGGGCGCGGAAGGCGCCGCCTCGGTTTTTGGCCGGACCGGCGGCGACGGCGTGGCGGGCGCGGCCTTCGGCTCCTGGTCGGTTTCCGGCGGCGGCGCATCCTCGCCTGGAGCCGGCTTGGGCTTCTTCAGTTTGGCGATCAGGCCTTCGGGGTCGTCAGGCAGGAGGGCGAGCAATTCGTCGGACGTCGCTTTCAACAGCGGCAGGCTCTTGGAATTGGCGAACCACTTGTCGCGCATGGCGGTCGGGCTATCGGGAACTGGCTTGTTGGCGGTGTTGGCGGTGTTGGCGTCCGGAACGAGCCAGTTGAAGAAGATGAAGGCTATGGCGCATAGCAACAGGCCGCGAACGGCGCCGAAAAGAAAGCCCAGCGTGCGGTCGAGCGCGCCGATTTTCGAATCGAGGATGGCGTTGGACATGCGGATGGTGACGATCGACACCAGGATCAACACGACAAAGAAAATGGCGGCGCCCGCGACATAGGGGCGCAGCGTATCCTTGGCGAGGTAGATCGGCGAAGAGGGATCCGCCAGTTTCGGCAGCAGCATCGGGTAGAGATAGACCGCCGCCGCCGCGGCGACGCCCCAGGACACGATGGCCATGACCTCGCGCGTAAAACCGCGCAGCATAGCGAGGAGGGCGGAAATCGCCACCACGCCGAGAAAACCCAAATCTAGATAGGACGGCATTCAGAGCCTCGAAAAGGACGGGATTTTCCGCGACGGCGCGGCGCGAGCGACGATTCCATAAATTTCCGCGCCGCTTATAACCAATGCGGCGTCAGGCGTCGACTCGCGCGCCCGGCGCGCGCACAGGCTTTGGCGAGCCATTATTGCTGCCGAGGGCGGCCGCGCCCCGTCCAAGCGCGGCGATATCGGCGATGGCCTCGCCGATATGGCGGATCGGCCGGGTCGCGAGATTCTCCCTGCCCGAAGCCGCCTCGGGCTTGTCGGGGCTTTGGTCTTGTGGGCCTTGCGGCGCGACGGCGCGGGCGAAGCCGAGCTTTTTGGCCTCCTTGAGGCGCAGGTTGGCGTGCGGAACCGGGCGGACCGCGCCGGACAGGCCGACCTCGCCGAAGAAAACCATGTCATGCGGCAGGATGGCGCCGGTAAGCGAAGACACCAGCGCCGCCGCCGCGGCCAGGTCGGCGGCCGGCTCGGAAATCTTCATGCCGCCGGCGACATTGAGATAAATGTCGTGCTGGCCAAGTTTGACCCGCCCATGCGCTTCGAGCACCGCCACCAGCATCGACAGGCGCGATGGGTCCCAGCCGACGACGGCGCGGCGCGGCGTGCCGAGCGCGCTCGGCGCGACCAGCGCCTGGATCTCGACCAGCACCGGCCGCGTACCCTCCATGCCGGCGAACACCGCCGCGCCCGGCGTCGAGCCGTCGCGCCCGGCGAGGAACAGCGCCGAAGGATTGGCCACCTCCGACAGGCCCGCGCCGGTCATCTCGAACACCCCGATTTCGTCGGTCGGCCCGAAACGGTTTTTCACATTGCGCAGGATGCGGAAATGGTGGCTGCCGTCGCCCTCGAAGGAAGCGACCGCGTCGACCATGTGCTCGACCACGCGGGGCCCGGCGATCTGGCCGTCCTTGGTGACATGGCCGACCAGGATCACGCAGGCCCCCGAAAGCTTGGCGAAACGGATCAGCGCCTGCGCCGCGCCGCGCACCTGGGTTACGGTTCCCGGCGTCGAATCCGCTGTTTCCGTCCACATGGTCTGGATCGAATCAATCACGACGAGAGACGGGCGCCGGCCGGCGGACAGCGTGGCGATAATGTCCTCGACGGCGGTTTCCGCCGCCAGCTCGACCGGCGCATCGCCAAGCCCGAGCCTTTCAGCGCGCAACCTGACCTGGGCCGCCGCCTCTTCGCCGGAAATATAGACCACCCGTTCGCCGCGCCGCGCCATGGAGGCGCAAGCCTGGATGAGCAGCGTGGACTTGCCGATGCCGGGTTCGCCGCCGATCAGCAGCACCGAGCCCGGCACAAAACCGCCGCCGGTGACGCGGTCAAGCTCCGCAATGCCGGACAGCAGGCGCGGCGCAGGCTTCGATTCGCCTGAAAGCCCTTCGAGCGCGAACACCCGGCCCTTTTTCGCGCCACGCGCGCCGGCGGCGCCAATGCCCGCAGTTGGCGCCTCTTCAACGAGAGAGTTCCATTCGTTGCAGGCTTCGCATTTGCCCTGCCAGCGCGGAGCGACGGCGCCGCAGTTCTGGCAGATGAAGGAGGTGCGGGCTTTGGCCAAGGCGGGCGATTCCGTGTGGAGCGTGAGAACAAGTATAGAACATGCTCGCCGCGGCTTGTCCAGTGGACGGAAGCGTTTTCGACTGCCGCCAGGTTATGAAGGCCTAATAGCCACGTCATGGCCGCGCTTGTCCCGGCCATCCACGCGGCGCCACAGCAGCAAATTTTTGAGGGCTCATGGCGGAAAGGCGTGGTTGCCCAGCACAAGGCCTGGCATGACGGAGGCAGCGGCCCGCCTATTACGGCAGGACAACCACCGAAATTTCATTGGCCCTGGCATTTGAGAATTGGATCAAGGTGTTCCGCGCAGCAAACTGGAATTTCAGACTTTTATGGATGTTCGGACAATCCTTCGCGCCGCTGAACGCCAAAGGCTTCAGCTCCACGCCGTCCTGCACGACGTCAATCCAGGCGCCGTCGGACAGGTTGATCGTATAGACGCCCGCCGCCGCGACCTGGAGGTTCAGCACAGCGGCAAAAGTTCCCGGCGCGGGCGCGCGTTGCGGCGGCTTGGGGAAGGACATTTTGTCCACTGGCGCCAAATGGACGATGCCGGCGGCTCCCACCGCCAGGGCGCCGTCCGAGGCGATCGCGGGCTTGTTCGGCGCCGCCAGCGCCGACTGCTGCCGGAGAATCGGCCATTTGAAACTCGCGCATCCCACGCCTTCGGCGTCCGCGATCGGGACAGTGGCCAAAAGGGCAAAAACAACCGTCAAGGGAAGCAAGAACGTCCGGGCCATGCTGCAGTTCTCCTTGGTCGGGGTCACGATGAAGGCGGCGCTTCCACATGGGCTTTGTCGGGCGCCTCTTGCCGCGCCGCTTCGCCTGCGACGTAAACCCTTTTGAAGCGACGGCCGAGGTCGGTGAGGACTTCATAGCCGATGGTGCCGGCCTGCGCCGCCAGTTCGTCGACGCCGACGTTTGGCCCGAGGATTTCCACTCGGTCGCCGCGCGAAAGAGGCGCGGCCTCGCTGATGTCGACGATCGAAAGGTCCATTGAGATGCGCCCGACCACCGGGCAATGGCAGCCACCAGCGAAAACCTCGACGCCGAGTTCACCACCAGAGCCGCTGCGCAGAAAACCGTCGGCGTAGCCGAGGGCGATCGTCGCCAGCTTTCGCCGCGACGGCGCCGTCCAGATGGCGTTGTAGCCCGCCGTCTCGCCGCCGGCGATTTCGCGCACTTGCAGGATGACGGCGCTCAACCCGACGACGCGGCGCATCGGATTGTCGCTGCCCGGCGTCGGATTGCCGCCGTAGAGCGCATATCCGGGCCGGGTGAGGTCGAGAAAGGGCGCCTCGGGCAGGAACATGCCCGAGGAATTGCACAAGGAGGCGGGCATCGGCGGCAATTGGCCGCAGGCTTCCTCGAAACGCGCGATCTGCGCGCTGTTGCGCGGCGCCGAACTGTCTTCCGCCGAGACGAAATGGCTCATCGCCAGGACGGGCGTGAAGGCGGGCAGCAGCGCTTGCAGCCGGGGCAGGTCGCGCAAGCCCACGCCGAGGCGGTTCATGCCGGTGTCGATATGCAGCGCGGCGGGGTGGGGGAGGCCGTCGTGGCGGCAGAAATCCGCCCACTCGGCGGCTTCGGGCAGCGAGCCGAGCACGGGGATGAGTTCGGAACGGGCAAAGAGGCGCGAGGCGCCGGGCGAGAGGCCGTTGAGGACGAAGATCCGCGCCGCCGGCGCCAGCTTGCGCAAAATTTCGCCTTCCGCCAGGTGGGCGACGAAAAACGTCTCGCAGCCCTCGGCCATGAGCGCCTTGGCGACCGGCGCTATCCCCAGCCCATAGGCGTCGGCCTTGACCACGGCGGCGCATTCCGCGCCTTGCGCGCGGGCGGCCAGCGCCCGCCAGTTGCCGGCCAGGGCGGCGAGATCGATTTCGAGGATCGCCTGGCCCGTCGCCCTCATGTCGTCGGGTGCGGGCAAATCCGGCATGAAATGTTCCTCACATATGCGCGGGCAGGTGGTCTTCCTGCGCCAGATCGCTGAACCTTGTATATTCGCCTTCGAAGGCGAGTTCCACTGTGCCGGTCGGCCCGTGGCGCTGCTTGCCGAGGATGACTTCGGCCCGGCCGTGCGCGCGCTCCATTTCGCTCTGCCACGCGGCGAATTCCGCCGTGCCCTCGCGCGGCTGCTTGTTCTTCAGGTAATATTCCTCGCGATAGACGAAGATCACCACGTCGGCGTCCTGTTCGATCGAACCGGATTCACGCAGGTCGGACAATTGCGGCCGCTTGTCGTCGCGCAACTCCACCTGACGCGATAATTGCGACAGGGCCATGATCGGCACATTCAGTTCTTTCGCCAGCGCCTTCAGGCCGGTGGTGATTTCGGTCAGCTCCTGCACGCGGTTGTCGCCCTTGGATTTCGAGCCGGACAGAAGTTGCAGGTAGTCCACCACGAGCAAATCGAGGCCGCGCTGGCGCTTGAGCCGCCGCGCCCGCGCCGTGAGCTGGGCGATGGAAATGCCGCCAGTATGGTCGATGAAGAAGGGGATCTGCTGCATTTCGCGCGCCGCGCCGGTGATGCGGTGGAATTCGCCCTCGGTGATGTCGCCGCGGCGGATCTTGTAGCCCGGCACCTGCGCCTGTTCGGCGATGATACGCGTCGCCAGCTGTTCGGACGACATTTCCAGCGAGAAGAACCCGACGATGCCGCCGTTGACCGTCTCGTGGCTGCCGTCGGGTCGCTGCTCGAAGCGATAGGACTTGGCGATGTTGAAGGCGATATTGGTGGCGAGCGCGGTCTTGCCCATGCCGGGGCGGCCGGCGACGATGATCAGATCGGAAGCCTGCAAGCCGCCCATCATGCGGTCGAGATCGTGCATGCCGGTGGAAACGCCGGACAGGCCGCCCTCGCGCTCCCAGGCCTTGGCGGCCATGTCGACGGCGTTGGCGAGCGCCTCGGCGAAGCGGTGGAAGCCGCCCTCGTAGCGTCCGGTTTCAGCGATGGCGTAGAGCTTGCGCTCGGCCTCCTCGATCTGGGTGCGTGGGCTCGCCTCGACGCCCGCGTCGTAGGCGGTGTTGACCACATCCTCGCCGATATGGATCAGCTCGCGCCGCACGGCGAGGTCATGGATGGCGCGCCCGTAATCGACGGCGTTGATGATGGTGGTGGCCTCGGCCGCCAGACGCGCCAGATATTGCGGAATGGTCATCCCGCCGAGGTCCTGCTCGCCAAGAAAAGTTTTTAGCGTGATAGGCGTGGCGAGTTTTCCCGCGCGTATGAGCTGGCCGGCGGTCTCGAAGATGCGGCGGTGCAGCTCTTCGGCGAAATGGTCGGGCTTGAGGAAGTCCGAGACGCGGTCGAAGGCGTCGTTGTTGACCAGTATGGCGCCGAGCAGCGCCTGCTCCGCCTCGATGTTGGCCGGCGGGGCGCGAAAAGCCGGCTCCGGCGCGAGCGCCACGAGTTGTCGGTCGAATCTTTTTTCCAGTGCGGCCATGGGGTGCGCCATATTTTTACGCGACCCGTCGAGGGGACGCTTGATTTCAATCAGAGGGCTCATCGAGGTGCGCGTTTTCGCGCGGCGAACCGGCAGCCGGATCGCTTGAAAACGCCTGAACACAGGAGAAGCGCGACGAACAACGCAAACGCCGGGTTGTTTTGGCATTTTCGGCCGGCGAGGGAATGAACAAATCGTCAAGCGCGCGGCTTCGTCCTCGTTATCCACAAAATGCGGCGAATTGTGGCGACATGGCGCCGAAATGCCTTGACCCGGGCTGTTATGACACAGGCGTGACACAGGCCAGAAAATGCCATGAAAAAAAGGCCGGGACGAGCCCGGCCTTCCTGAAGTCCACCGACAAATCAGCGGTCTGATCGATCAGTGGTCGCCGAGGCTTCCACCAGCTTCCGCCAGGGCCGCGCCGACTTCCAGGCCGAGATCGGCCATGGAGGTTTCTTCGCGCACGACAGCCAATTCGCCCTTGGCCTGGCGTTCGGCTTCCTCGGCCGAGCGGGCGATGTTGACCTCGATCTCGCAATCGACTTCCGGATGCAGGTGCACCGGAACCTTGTGCAGGCCGAGCGTCTTGATCGGCGTGTTCAGCACGATCTGGTTGCGCTCGACGGTGAAGCCGCCGGCGGTGGCGATGTCGGCCACGTCGCGCGAGGACACCGAACCATAGAGCTGGCCCAATTCGCCGGCCTGGCGCAGCATGACGAAGACCTGGCCGTTGAGCTTCTCTGCGACGCCCTGGGCTTCCCCCTTGCGCTCAAGATTGCGGGCTTCGAGCTGGGCGCGCTGGCCGTCGAAATGCTTCTTGTTGGCTTCGGTGGCGCGCAGCGCTTTTCCACGCGGCAGGAGGAAGTTGCGGGCGTAGCCGTCCTTGACGCGGACGACTTCACCCATCTGGCCGAGCTTGGCGACGCGTTCGAGCAGGATCACTTGCATTTTGGGCTCCTATGTATTTTCGGTTTTGATGGAAAGACGGCGCCGCTCTTTGCGGACGCGCAGGGAAAGAACGGACTCGACCAGTCCGAACAGGGCGAGCGCCATGAGCGACCAGGGCTCCAGCGCGAATACGAAGGCGTAGAGCGCCGCGAGCATGAAGCCGCGCAATCTCAATTCGCGCGAAAAGGCGTGGATGGCGGCGAGCCCCTGGATGGCCAGGCACAGGCCGCAAGCGGCGGCGAGCGCGCCGGCGAGGGCGCCGACCAGTCCGCCGTCAAAGCTCACGCCGGCGGCGATGACGAAAATCGGCGCGATCAGGCGCGGCAGGACCAGATTTTCCGGCAGATCTGGCCAGGGCCGACCCAGCCGGCCGGAAACCTCGACCGTACGCCCGGCCAGCCAGAGGTTGACCGCGAGCAGAAGCGTCTGCGAGGCGGCGACGCCGGCCGGCGTGGCCAGGAGGATCAGGCGCTTGACCGCGTCAGCCTCGACGTCGGGCGACATTTTCCTCAGTTCCTTGACCACTTCGTCGAGCGAGGGGCCGAATTGCGCCAGCATCGCCTTCAGGGCGGCGTCGAAACCGTGAAAGTGAGCGGTCAGCGCGGCGACGCCGGCCCAGGCCGCGAGCGTCGACAGAGCCAGCGCCACGGCCAGCAGGACCCCCGGGCCAAAATGGCGCGGCTGCGGCGCCAGCGCTTTCGCTGGATTCCCCTGACCGGGATTTTGCTGGTCAGGAAGATTGTCTCGCGCCGGAATTTCGCGCTGCGCCACGGCGGCGACGATCAGCGAGGGCGCGGCGAAGGCCAGGAAAAAGGCGACGCCGAGCAACGGTTGGCCGAGATGGGAGAGCAGCATGGCGCCGAGCATGGCGCCGACGACGGCGCCCAGCAGGGAAAAGCCGAAGGCGCCGATCAGCAAGGGGAGGGGTGTGAAATAGGCGAGCGCCAGGGCGAGGCTCGATCCGCGCGTCGAAGCGGCGAAGAGCAGGGCGCTGGCCAGGGCCGCGCCGACGCCTATGGCGCGATCGGGCCAATTGGCCGGCGGATTGTTGTCGTTCATTCTTTTGCTGTCCCGCTGAGCGGTTAGGGACGGATCAATGCCCGCCCCAGCCATATGAAGCCCGCCGCGAAGAGAGAGTCGCGGCGGGCGAAGTTTTTTACGCGATCAGGTAGGGCAGCAGGCCCAGGAAGCGGGCGCGCTTGATCGCCTGCGCCAACTCGCGCTGCTTCTTCGCCGAGACGGCGGTGATGCGCGAGGGCACGATCTTGCCGCGCTCGGAAATGTAGCGCGACAGGAGGCGGGTGTCCTTGTAGTCGATCTTCGGCGCGTTCGGCCCGGTGAACGGGCAGGTCTTGCGGCGACGGAAGAACGGACGGCGGGCGGCGCCGGCGGAAGCGGAAGCGGTCGTGGTCATCAGAATTGTCCCCCTTCGGCGTTTTCGTCACGGCGCGGTCCGCGCGGACCGCGCGGCGGGCGGCGGTCGCCACGATCCGGGCGGTCGCCACGGTCGCCACGGTCGCCACGATCGTCGTCATCGCGCTTGCGCAGCATGGCGGACGGGCCGTCTTCCAAAACTTCGACGCGCAGGGTCATGAAGCGCAGGATGTCTTCGTTGATCGACCACTGGCGCTCGGCTTCGGCCAGGGCGGCCGGGGGAGCGTCGATGTTGATGAGGGTGAAATGCGCCTTGCGGTTCTTCTTGATCCGGTATGCGAGGGACTTGACGCCCCAGTATTCCACCTTGCCGATCACGCCGCCGAGCGACGTGACCGTGGCCTTGAATTGCTCGGTCAGGGCTTCCGCCTGCTGGGCGGTGAGGTCCTGGCGGGCAAGATAAATGTGCTCGTAAAGAGCCATGATTTCGCCTTTCTCTAACAGATCGCTTGATCCGGCGCGGAGCCCTTCGAGCCCGGAGAAAGGCTCGACGGAGTATTTCCTCATCTCGCGCTGGCATACGCCGACCGCTCGATAAGCAAATTCGAAGGCGGGAACACGGGAAGGCGGATAGTGAAATCCTGCCGGAAGAAAAAACCGGCCTTCCGTTCAGCCCCCGGCCGAACAGCGAAGCGCGCCTTATAACGGAAATTTGCCGGAGATCAAGAGAAAAGGGCGGTTTTGAAGGCGCGAGGGCGGTCGTCCGCTCAAGGCGCCATCATCTGCGCCAGACCGGCGGAAAGAAGCAGGATCTTGCAGACCGAAACCAGACCCAAAACCGGCGCGTGCGACAGGAGCGGCGCGAGCAGGCCAAGCAGGAAGGCGCCGCCGATGAGCGGAGCGCCCGGCCTTTCGGCGGCAAGATCTTCGTCCGCGAGATCGTCGGATTGCGACCATTCCTGGCGTCGGAAAAGGTCGATCTCGGTTGCGAGTTCGCTCAGGCCGGCGGCAATGTCGGCGCCGGCGGCGACGACCGAAACGCCTTCGCCGGAAGCGTACTGACTGATTTGGTCCGAAGTCGCCTGCATTGTTTCATACCCTTGAAGACAGTCGAATTCGACTTCAATGCGGACCGGAAGAAATCGCCCCGCCCGGCGTCCTCCCGGTCGGCTGAGTGGGTTTTAACCCAACAGTCCGGGAGGGTCTTGGGGATTCGTGGCTTGCGAGGCGGTTTGCCGGCGAGCGTTGCGTTTCCGCATTTGCCAAGCTCGCGCTTTCGTAGCGGCGGGATTTTGCCGCAGGGCCGCGCCTTGACAGTCCCGCCGCCCGGCGCCAATGGCTAGCGCGCTTCAAGCTACAGAGATCAAGACATAAGGAGAGGCCGTGACGGTCGCATTCGTTTTTCCGGGCCAGGGGTCGCAGGCGATCGGCATGGGCAAGGCGCTTTTTGACGCCTTCGCCGCTTCAAGGGCGGTGTTCGAGGAAGTCGACGAAGCGCTCGGCGAAAAGCTGTCCTCCTTGATGTTCGATGGCGATGCGGCGCAATTGCAGCTGACCGCCAACGCCCAGCCGGCGCTGATGGCGGTGAGCCTCGCCGCGCTTCGCGCGCTCGAGAGTGAAAAGGGCGTCATCCTCGCGCATGACGCAACATTCGTCGCCGGTCATTCGCTCGGCGAATATTCGGCTCTGGCCGCCGCGGGCGCCTTGAAGATCGCCGACGCCGCGCGCCTGTTGCGCCTGCGCGGCGCCGCCATGCAGAAGGCGGTTCCGGTCGGCGAGGGCGCCATGGCGGCGCTGCTCGGCGCCGATCCCGAACTCGCTGCGAAAATCGCCGGCGAGGCGATGGCCGCTTCCGGCGCCCTGTGCGAAGTCGCCAATGATAATGGCGGCGGCCAGATCGTCGTGTCCGGCGCCAGGGCGGCGGTGGAGCTGGCGATCGACATCGCCAGGCGGAACGGCGTCAAGCGCGCCATGCTGCTGCCGGTCTCCGCGCCCTTCCATTGCGCCCTCATGAAGCCGGCCGCCGAGGCGATGGGGGCGGCGCTCGCCGAGGCTGAAATCGCCGCGCCTTGCGTCAATCTCGTCGCCAACGTCACCGCCGCGCCGACGCGCGATCCCGATGAGATTCGGAAATTGCTGGTCGCCCAGGTCTGCGGAACCGTGCGCTGGCGCGAATGCATGGGTTACATGCACAAACATGGCGCGGATCTGTTCGTCGAGATCGGCTCCGGCAAGGTGCTGGCCGGCCTCGTCAAGCGGACGGCGGAAGGCGCGCGCGCGCTGAACGTCGGCCTTCCCGCCGAAGTCGAAGCCTTTTCCCTGACCGCCTGAGCGGATAGCCGGAGTTTCTCATGTTCGACCTGACCAATCGCGTCGCTCTCGTCACCGGCGCCAGCGGCGGCCTCGGCTCGGCCATCGCCCGCGCGCTGCACGCCCAGGGCGCGACCGTCGCGCTGTCCGGCACGCGGCGCGATGTGCTGGAAGTTCTGGCTGAGCAACTCGTCGAGCGGGTCTTCGTCGTCCCCTGCAACCTCGCCGACAAGGACGAGGTGGAGAAGCTCGTCGCGGCCACGGAATCCGCGGCCGGGCCGCTGGACATCCTCGTCAACAACGCCGGCGTGACGCGTGACGGCCTGTTCCTGCGCATGAAGGACGAGGACTGGGACACGGTGATGACCGTCAATCTCGCGTCCGCCTTCCGCCTGTCACGCGCGGCGCTGAAGGGCATGATGAAGCGCCGGCATGGCCGCATCGTCAACATCACCTCGATCGTCGGCGTCACCGGCAATGCCGGGCAGGCCAATTACGCCGCCTCCAAGGCCGGACTGATCGGCATGAGCAAGTCGCTCGCCGCCGAGGTCGCCTCGCGCAACGTCACGGTCAACTGCATCGCCCCCGGCTTCATCGCCAGCCCGATGACCGACGCCCTCACCGACAAGCAGAAAGAGGCCATCCTGGCGACCATTCCGTCCGGCCATCTCGGCAAGGGCGATGACATCGGCGCGGCCTGCGTCTACCTCGCCAGCGCGGAGGCCGCTTACGTCACCGGCCAGACTCTGCATGTCAATGGTGGAATGGCAATGATTTGAATAACTTGCCAGGTCTGTGGGGAAAGGGCCGAGGGGGCCTCGCAATCGTGACGGAAGTGTGTTAGCAAGCCTCGGTTTATGCGTTCCCAGCGAGTGAAAATTCCTCGACAGCAAGAAATTTTCGCGTTAGCGGACCCTGAAACCCGAACGCGTCGACTGTCACCGACAGGGCGGCGCCGTCAGTACGAATAACGAGGAAAACACAAATGAGCGATGTCGCCGAGCGCGTGAAGAAGATTGTTATCGAGCATCTCGGCGTTGACGCCGACAAGGTTGTCGATAGCGCGAATTTCATTGACGACCTGGGCGCCGATTCCCTCGACACGGTCGAGTTGGTGATGGCGTTCGAGGAAGAATTCGGCGTGGAAATTCCCGATGACGCCGCCGAGACCATCGTCACGGTCGGCGATGCGGTGAAATTCCTGGAAAAGGCCACGGCGCAGGGCTGATCCCGCCGGGCGGAAATTTTTTCGCGCGCGACTGGCCGAGGCGCCGGACGCGCGCGAAAAGCGTTGCACGTTTTTTCGGGACCGTTTTTTGCGGGACAAGGCGTCCCGAGGCGAAATCGTCCGTGCCGGAGAGAAGTCTCCGCGTGAAAATACGTCAAAGACCAAGACGGGTATGGCGCCGCTTGAGCGGAGCGCGCATGATCCCGGCGCGTGAACCGGATTTCCGGCCCGAATCGGGCGCGGACATGCAGTCCGGGCACGCGCGGACATGAAAAAGATCAAGAGCCCGAGGGAGCCGATGCGCAGGGTAGTCGTTACGGGATTGGGCATGGTGTCGCCGCTGGCCTGCGGCGTGGAGACGACCTGGAAGCGCCTGCTGGCCTGTGAAAGCGGGGCGGGGCGGATCGAAGGGTTCGAGGCTTCCGACCTCGCCTGCCAGATCGCCATGCAGGTTCCCCGCCGCGACGCGCCGGACGCCTTCTATCCCGACGAATGGATGGAGCCCAAGGAACAGCGCAAGGTCGACGATTTCATCATTTTCGGGGTCGCCGCGGCGACGCAGGCGCTGAAAGACGCCGACTGGGCGCCCAGCACTTACCAGGAGCAGATCGAGACCGGCGTGCTGATGGGTTCCGGCATCGGCGGCCTCGGCGGCATTTCCGAGACCACCCTGGTCCTGCATGAAAAAGGCCCGCGCCGCGTCTCGCCGTTTTTCGTGCCCGGACGACTGATCAACCTGATCTCCGGCCACGTTTCCATCATGCACGGGCTGAAGGGTCCCAACCATGCCGTGGTCACCGCCTGTTCGACCGGCGCGCACGCCATTGGCGACGCGGCGCGGCTGATCATGCTTGGCGACGCCGAAGTCATGGTGGCGGGCGGCGCCGAATCGGCGTGCAACCGCATCGGCATCGCTGGCTTTGCCGCCTGCAAGGCGCTGGCCACCGACTATAACGACAATCCCAAAGCGGCTTCGCGCCCCTATGACCGCGACCGCTGCGGCTTCGTCATGGGCGAGGGCGCCGGCGCTGTGGTCCTGGAATCGCTCGAACACGCCCAGGCGCGCGGCGCCCGCATTTATGCCGAAGTGATCGGCTACGGCATGTCGGGCGACGCCTACCACATCACCGCTCCCGCCGAGGACGGCGACGGCGCCTTCCGTTGCATGAACGCAGCGATCAAGCGGGCCGGGATCACGGCGGCCGATATCGACTATGTCAACGCGCACGGCACTTCGACCATGGCCGACGGCATAGAACTGGCGGCGGTCGAGCGGGTGGTCGGCGACGCCGCCGCCACCATCTCCATGTCCTCGACGAAAAGCTCGATCGGCCACCTGCTCGGCGCGGCCGGCGCGGTCGAGGCGATCTTCTCGATCCTGGCGATCCGCGACCAGGTCGCCCCGCCGACCCTCAATCTCGACAACCCCTCGGTCGAGACGGCGATCGACCTGGTGCCGCACAAGCCGCGCAACCGCAGGATTGACACCGTCCTGTCCAATTCCTTCGGCTTCGGCGGCACCAATGCGTCGTTGGTCATGCGGCGATTCGCCTGATCGATCCTGTTTTCGCCACAATCTCGGGCAAACTGCGCGAGGCGCCGTTTTCGGGCGGCGCCTGGTTTTGCCTGTTTGTGAAAAGTTCAAGACTTTTCGTGTAGGTGAAGTTTGCGGTGCAGGAAAAGCCTTCCGTGCAGGAAAAGCTCTCGGGAAGGGCGAAGCCTCGCCAGGATTGATATGAAGCATGGCGACGAATTGCGATCTTCGGGTTAAAGTGCATTTCGACGCCGACAGCGGCGCAAACCAAGGCGCGTCAAGTACATGAGCGAGGATCCGCAGGACATCGTGCAGGGCGTCGGCGTCCAGTTCCAGGAGCACGAGCGTCTGGAGCGCTCTTCGGAGCGCGTTGCGGCTGCGTCCACGGCGCGGCGCGAAAAACCGCGCTTGTTCGGCCGCCGCCGCGCGGCGCTGAGCCCGGCGGAGGCGCTGCATCCCGAAGCCGCGCCGCCGCCGCCGCCCGATCGGCGCAAGCGCCCCGCGCTCGAGGCCATTTCCGGTTTCCTCACCTTCCTGCTCGTCCTCGCTGTGCTCGCAGGGCTGGGCGTGGTTTACGCCAGCCACAGCGTCCGCTTGCCCGGGCCGTTGAAGAATGACAGGGCGGTGGTGATCGCACCGGGTTCGGATTCCGACCAGATCATCCAGCAATTGCAGGACCAGGGCGTCATCGACAGCCCGTTGCTGTTCACGCTGGCGCTGTTTGTGGAGGGCGACCGCGGCAAGCTCAAGGCCGGCGAATATTTATTCAAGCAGAGCGCTTCGCTGCAGGACGTGATCGATACGATCGTCCAGGGCCGCGCCATCCTGCATTCCCTGACCATCCCTGAAGGCCTGACCAGCCAGCAGATCGTCGACCGCCTGCGCGCCGACGACGTCCTGTCGGGCGAGATCGCCGAGATTCCGCGTGAGGGCTCGCTGCTGCCGGAGACTTACAAGTTCCAGCGCGGCGACAGCCGTCAAAAGCTCGTGCAAAAAATGGCGCGCGCCCAGATGCAATTGCTTGACGAGATCTGGCGCCGGCGTTCGCCTGACCTGCCGCTGGCCTCGCCCTTTCAGCTGGTGACGCTCGCCTCGCTGGTCGAGAAGGAGACCGGCAAGGCCGATGAGCGCCCGCGCGTGGCCGGCGTTTTCATCAATCGCCTGCGCAAGCACATGCGCCTGCAATCGGACCCGACCATCGTCTATGGCCTTGTCGGCGGCCAGGGTCCGCTCGGGCGGCCGCTGACCCACGCCGACGTCGAGACGCCCAGCCCCTACAATACTTACCTGGTTGACGGTCTGCCGCCCGGACCGATCGCCAACCCCGGCCGCGCCGCGCTCGAGGCGGCAGCCAATCCATCGCGCACGCGCGAACTCTATTTCGTCGCCGACGGAACCGGCGGCCATGTCTTCAGCGATTCGCTCGACAGCCATAACCGCAATGTCCAGAAGCTTCGGCAGCTGGAGCTGAACAACAAGAGCAAGGCGCCGCCGGCCGCGTTGCCCAACCATGACGACCACGGCGAACTGGCGCCGTCGCCGTTCGGCGCCGCGCCGTTCGCCACCGAATTTCTGGCCGGCCGCAGCTCCGGCGCGCTCGAAAGGGCCAGCCTCCGCCCCGACCCGGAGATGATCGCGCGGGTCGCGCCGGTTCTGCCGGGCGCGACGGAAGCGCCGGTTGGCGTCACCGATCTCGCCATTTTCAGGCGGCGGGCGCCGCTGCTGGCCAATGACGGCCTGGCGGACGAGCGGCTCGGCGGCGCCACCGAGGCGGAAGACAATCTCGACGGTCCGGCGGACGACGGTTTCGGCTCCGGCAAGGCTTCGGCGCGAGCGGCGTCCGCGCACGGCGGCGCCGACCTCGACGGCCCCGCGCCGCCGGTAGACGCCACGCCGCTCGCCTATTCCGCCGGTCCGGCGGAAATGACAAACCTTGCGCCCAACGGCAAGCCGCGCATCATCGACGCTTCGCAAGGCACGGCTCTCGATCCGCTGCTCGACAAGAGCTGGGATCTCAACAGCTCGAAAACCGTCGATCTCAGCGTTCCCAAGCCTGTTTCGTCCAGCGCCAGTCGAAATTAACCGGCTTCGCGCCGATCCTGGGACTCGTTTCTTGCGGGCGGACTGGATTTTGGCCTTTCGCTGGCTTAATGCAGCGGCGCGGCGGACACTCCGTTGATCGAATCGCCGTACCCGATTCGCCGCGTTGACCGAGTCGTCAGGACCAATTCCAGCATGTCCAATTCCAGCCTGTCCAATTCCTGCAACGCCATTTCCAGCATGACAGGGTTTGCCGGCGACGCCGGTTTTTGTGCTCCCTTCCAGTGGCGCTGGGAGATCAAGACGGTCAATTCCAAGGGACTCGATCTGCGCCTGCGCCTGCCCGCCGGCTTCGACAGTCTCGACATTTCCGCGAGAGGCGCCATCACCAAAGTTTTGGTGCGCGGCGCCTGCTACGCCAACCTCACGGTGACCCGAGACAGCCCGACCGTGACCGCGCGGGTCAACCGCGAACTTCTCGAACATCTGATGCAGACGATCTCGGCCCTGCCGCGCCCCGAGTCGATCGCGCCGGCGACGCTCGACGGATTGCTCGGCTTGCGCGGCGTGATCGAGACGGCGGAAGCGGAAGACGACGACAAAATTTTCGCCGCGGCGCAGGATGAAATGCTCAAGGGCCTGGAAAAGTCGCTGGCGCAACTGATCGCGATGCGCCAAAGCGAGGGCTCGGCTCTTTTGGCTTTCCTGGCGCAACGGCTCGACCGGATCGAGGCCTTGACCAAAGCGGCCGATGGCTGTCCGGCGCGCCAGCCGCAAGCGGTGAAGGAAAAGCTGCGCAACGCGGTGGCGCAGCTTTGCGAAATCGGCCGCTTCGACGAAGCGCGGCTCTACCAGGAGGCGGTGTTGCTCGCCGCCAAGGCCGATATTCGCGAGGAGCTCGACCGGCTCGCCGCGCATGTCGTCGCGGCGCGCAAGCTCCTGTCCGAGGGCGGCGCGGTCGGGCGGCGGCTGGATTTCCTGGCCCAGGAATTCGGACGCGAAACCAACACGCTTTGCGCCAAGTCGAACGATCCCGCTTTGACGGCGCTCGGCCTTGAATTGAAGGTCGAAGTGGAACAATTGCGCGAACAGGCGCAGAATATCGAGTAATTGCATGTTCGAGGACCCTATGCGCAAACACGGCCGACGCGGGCTGATGCTGATCCTGTCCTCGCCCTCGGGCGCCGGCAAGACCACGCTCACGCGCACCTTGCTGCAAATGAAGGAACTCGACCTGACGCTTTCGATCTCGCTGACGACGCGCAAGAAGCGGTCGAGCGAATACGACGGCATCCATTATCATTTCATCGAGAAGGCCGAATTCGAGCGTCGGCGCGATGCGGGCGAAATGCTCGAATACGCCGAGGTGCACGGCAATTATTACGGCACGCCGCGCGAAAAGGTCGAGGAGCTGCTGGCCCAGGGCCGCGACGTGCTGTTCGATATCGATTACCAGGGCGCGCGACAGGTGCGCGAAAAGGCGCCGCGCGATGTGGTGACTGTGTTCATCCTGCCTCCGTCGATGCGCGAGTTGCGCGCCCGGCTCGAGCGACGCGCCGAGGACAGCGCGGAAACCATTGAAAAGCGGCTGGAGAACGCCCGTCACGAGATCAGCCGCTGGTCCGATTACGATTATGTGCTGGTCAATGACGACATCCAGACCAGTCTCGACGATCTCCTGGCGATCGTGCGCGCCGAGCGCCTTCGTCGCCCGCGCGTGGCTGGGGGCATGTCGGATTTCGTCGCGAGACTAATGGCCGAAAAGGCCTGATCCGCCCTTTGGCGGCGCCTCCCTGTCCCTCCCGAGGTTGTGCTGGTCCTTCCCCGAGGTTGTCTCGGCGCATGGCGTCGCTTGGCAGCAGCTCGCGGCGCTTGGCGTCCTGCTCCATCTTTCTCACCCCGGCTTGATCCTGCGCGGGCGGAACAGGCCGGCGCTCCGTCCGTTTCCGTATGACGATCGGCAATTACCGGGAACAGCAAGCATTGCGGAGACAGTCATGAGCGACAGCGAAAAGAAAAAGGAGCAGGCGGCTCGCGCCGAGATCAACGCCCTGGTGGCGGAGGCGGTGAAGGCCATGCACAAGGCCGTCGGCGACTTGTCGATCCTGCTCGGCCCCGAGGGCGCCGCCGGCAAGATCGGCGATCTCACGGCAGGGGCGCGCGACATCGGCGGCGCGGGGCTTGATGATCTATCGGCCGTCGTGCGGAAAAATCCGCTGGCCTGGCTGGCGGCGGCGCTCGGCCTTGGACTGGTCCTCGGCTTGTGGGGCAATCGGGATCATAAGTCGTGAGTGGTTTCTGGCCGCCGGCGGGACTGGAAGGCGGCGCCATGTCCCGGAGGGTGAAACTGGTTGTCGCCGGCCTGGTGGTGGGCGGACTGTTGACAGGCGTGACTGTCGTCTTCCTCGCCCTGGCCGCCTATCTGGCGCTGCTCGGATTTCTTGCCCCGTGGCAGGCGGCGCTGGCCGTCGCCGGCGGCGCCCTTGTCATCGCGGTCGTGGCGCTGGTCATCGCCTTCCGGGTGCTGGGGCGAACGGTCGATCAGGTCAATGTCGCGGTGAAATCAAGCGCCGTGGCGCTCATTGCGCCGACCGCGGCGCAACTCGCGTTGCGCAACGCCAGCCTGGTCGGCAAGGTGGCGGGGCTGGCGGTGGCTGCGATCGGCCTGTGGCGCGTCGTGGGCAAAGGGTCGAAAAACAGGGCTTGAGCTTTTATTTCGTCCGTTCCTGGCAAATCCGCGCCAGCGCGCAAAAGCCCGCGACGTCCACTTCTTCTGCGCGGCGGGTCGGTTCTATGCCCGCTTCGAGCAACAATTCGTGCGGATCGATTCCGTGGCCAAGGCTTTTCAATGACTGGCGCAGCATTTTGCGCCGCTGCCCGAAAGCCGCCATCGTCAAGGCTTCGAGCCACCGTCCCTGGCAATCGAACGGACGCGCCCGAGGCCGCAACTCCACGACGCTCGAGGTGATTTTCGGCGGCGGCGTGAAGGCGGAGGGCGGCACGTCGAACAGGATGCGCGCCTCGCAACGCCAGCCCGCGAGCACCGCGAGGCGCCCATAATCAGCGCGCTCGCGCGGCGTCGCGACGATCCGCTCCGCCACCTCGCGCTGGAACATCAGCACCATGCGCTCGTAGAACGGCGGCCATTCGCTTTGGCCAAGCCAGCCGACCAGCAATTGCGTGCCAACGTTATAGGGAAGGTTGGCGCAGATGCGAACCGGTCCGCTCACGTTCGCCTGCGCGAGAAATCGTCGATAATCGAGCGCCAGCGCGTCGGCGTGAACGACATCGAGCCGGCCCGGATAATGCGCCGCTATTTCCGCGAGCGCCGGCAGGCAGCGTTCATCGCGCTCGACCGCGATCACTCGTTTTGCTCCCTCCGCCAGCAGGGCGCGGGTGAGGCCGCCGGGGCCGGGACCGATCTCGAGGATGGTCGCTTGCTCGAGCGGCCCCGCGGCGCGGGCGATTTTCGCGGTCAGGTTGAGATCGAAGAGAAAGTTCTGGCCGAGCGATTTTTTCGCCGCCAGTCCATGCGTCGCGACCACCTCGCGCAAGGGGGGCAGGGCGTCGATCACGCGCGCGCCCGCGCCATGCGACCCGCCAAAGCCAAGGCCTCGGCCAGGCTTGTCGCGCTGGCGCGGCCGGTTCCGGCAATGTCGAAAGCCGTGCCGTGATCGGGCGACGTGCGGATGAAGGGCAGGCCGAGCGTGACATTGACGCCCGAATCGAAAGCCAGCGTCTTGATCGGGATCAGCGCCTGATCGTGATACATGCAGATGGCGACGTCGTAGGTTTTCCGCGCCTGCTCGTGAAACAGCGTGTCGGCCGAAAACGGGCCTCTCGCCGATATCCCACGCGCAACGAGACGTGCGACGGCGGGCGCGATGATGTCGATCTCCTCGCGGCCGAGCGCGCCGTCTTCGCCCGCGTGCGGATTGAGGCCGGCGAAGGCCAGGCGCGGTTCGGCGACGCCGAAGTCGCGCTTGAATGCCTCATCGACGATGGCGCCGATCTCGACCAGGTCGTCCGTCGCCAGCAATTCGGAAGCGCGCGCAAGGGGGACATGGATGGTTGCGGGCACGACCGCCAGCGCCCGCGACCATAACAGCATGACGGGACGGCCGGCGCCCGCGAAGTGGCGACGGGACAATTCGCCGAGGTATTCCGTGTGGCCGGGGTGGGCGAAACCCGCCTTGTAAAGCACGGATTTGGCGATCGGATTGGTGATCATGGCGCTGGCGCGGCCGGCGGCGAGGAATTCGACCGCTCGCGTGATCGCCTCGATCGTCGCGGGCGCGTCTGCCGGATCGGGCGCCCGGCTCGCCTGAAACTTTCGCCAGCAGCGGAACGACGGGAAGTCCGACGTGAAAACGCGCGGCCGCCTCCTCGGGCGTGGTTTCGATCACGTCCACGGCCACGCCGAGTTTTTTCGCCCGGCGGCGCATAAGACTGGGGTCGGCTAAGACGAAGAACGGGTCGGCGGCGAGCGCGCCGGCGCGCACGCCCTGGTAGCAAGCCAGCGCAATGTCGGGGCCGACGCCTGACGGATCGCCCTGAGTCAGGCAAAGCGGCTTCAGGCGCTCGCTCATGGCGTTTCGTTCATGGCGTTTCGTTCAAGATCTGGGTCTGACGATGACGGCATGGGCGCGCAAACCGTCATACAGCTTGTCGGCGTCGCGCTGGATGAGGCGCGCCAGGACGCGGGTCGCCGCCGCATCCCTGACAGTGTCGCGGTCGGCCGCCGTGCGCGAGCAGATCGCCAGCGCGGCTATGCCCGAAGAATCGCGGCTTGCCGCCGTCAGATGACCGATCGGCGTCTTGTCGAGCAATGCCGTCAGCTGGTCGCCGAGTTGCGACGACGTGCGCGTCACCGGGGCGCGCACGACCAGGTTGGGATAGTCGGACACGAGTTTTATCCCGGTATCGCACGAAGTGAAGCGCGCTTGCAGGGTCTGCATCTGCTTGGCCGCCTGTTGCAGCCCGCCCATGCCCGCCGAGGGCTGCACGGTCAGCAGCACCTGCCGGATCACATAGCTGGCCTGGTGCGCCAGCTTGGGGTCCTTGTCGAGCTCCTTCTGGATGTCCTCCTGGCTGACTTCCACGGCGCGATTGCGCGCGCGGGCGTAGATATTGAACGCCGTGTGGATCGACAGGAAGTTTTCCAGGTGCTTCTTGTCGACATGCGAATTCTGCAGGCGGGCGTTCATCGCCTCCGACGAAACATGGGCGCGGTCGGCATAATATTGCACCGCCGGCCCGAGTTCGCTCGACGTGACCTTGATGCCGAATTTATTGATTTCGCCCGCCTCGACGCGGGACTTGATCATGCTGTCGAGCGCCGCGGAAGCCGAAGCGGGCTGTCCAAGCGCGCGCAGCACCTTTTCGCGTTCGGCGATATCGATGGTCGTGACGGGATCGCCGTTGATGGTGGCGACAATCGATTGCGCAAAGGCCGGAGGCGACGTCATGCAAGCCGCCGAAGCCAGCAGCGCCAGCGCCAGCACGCGCGCCGGGCGTGAATTGTCCCCCGCGGCAAGTTTTTTGCCGCGTGAAGTTTTGTTCGAAATGACCATCATGCCCATCATCCGCCCGTCTGCAGCCAATCCCTGCAAGCCCAGGGACTTGCCGGGCCGTTTCACCCGATAAACCATCTCCGCGCAAGTCCTGTCCGCGCCTGCGGGGCGTCCCGCTCCGGAAAAGTCATCAATTAATTGCCGGTGTACCGCACGCCGTCCTGGACTTGCGAGGGCGACAGCGCGATCGGCGCCTTGAGGTCGCCAAGCGTGCGCAGGTCGAGCGTCAGCAACAAGGTTTGGTTGCGCGTGTAGGTCGGCGGATAGCCATAATTGTCGGAAATCGTATTGCTGTAGTTCAACATCAACTTGGTGCAGTCATCGGCATAGCCGATGCCGAGACCCCATGTCGCGATGGCGAACACCGGCGCAGGCGGCGCCATCACGGTCTGGCCGTTTACGACATATTCCACATTGTTGTAGTAATGGCGGCCAAGATCGAAGCCGATGCTCGCAGACGCCGTATAGTGTTCGATGAATTCCCAGCCGGTATTGAATTGCAGGCCTTCGCGGCGATAAATATAGCCGATCTCGGGTTGCGCCTGGTAATCGGCGAATGTTGCGCCCATGTGCAGCGGGCCAAATTTGGCGTTCGCGGATGCGTCGAACCGCGACAGAGCCCAGGTCGCCTGATCGAACTGCGCCTTGGTGACGAATGTGTAGTTCGAGTTCGGCGAATAGCTGATCCGCGACACATAGTTGGACGCCGTGGTCTGGAGACCCAACTCCAGGCCGATATTGGCCATGTCGGGCTGAGCGAACGGATTTTGACCGGCGACCTGGTACAACTCGCCGAACATGGCGTTGATATAGCCGTTCTTGTTCATGTCGAGCGTGAACTGCGCGCCGTAATTGGCGCGAACGCCGGTTTCGAACCGGTCATAGCCCGAAAACTTGTCCCATTCGAACAGGTTGGAATCGTCGAACACCAGGCTCTGGGAATCGAGGTTGACCAGAGTGTTGGGGTTCTGGCCGTTCGGCCGCGCGATGATCTGGGCGATCGGCTCGAACACCAGATTGCCGAGCGGAGTCTTCGACAGCAGGGGATAGCGCCATTCGAGGCCGACGCCCGGCGTGACATAGCCGTTCATGTCACGATTTTCGGTGAGGAAATTGCTCTGGTAGGCGTTGGCGATCGTATCCGTGCCGAAAGTGGCCGATCCGGACGTGTTGTAGTCGAGATAATCGATATTGCCCCGCGCGAAGGCGAAGGGCGTCCACACTTCGCCGATCGGATCGATGAACTTGCGCTGCCACGACAATTGCACCGTCGCGGTGGAGTAATCGCCGCCGATGCCGCGCAGGATGCAGGAATTTTCCGTGTAATCCGGCTGGCCCGTCAGGGGATTGCGGCAAACCGGATGCAGACCGTAGGCGTCGTCGAGCTGCACCGAGCCTATCTGCTGATAGGAGGCGAGTCCCGCCGAGGAGTGGGAGATGTTGGCGTCGATCTCGATCTGGCCGCCAATCCCGTGGGTCTTGTCGGGCGCGAGATCGATGGTCTTGTTATAGTCCAGCATCGGCGTGGCGGAGGCGAGTTGCGGCTGGTAGTCGGTCGTCGCCATGCCCTGGAAGGCGAAGCCGCGCAGGTCGAAATAGCCGCGATCGCCCTGGCCGGTGAGATAGACGGTCGAGAACAGGTCCTGCGAGAAATTGCCGTTGGCCAGCATGTTGGGCATGCCGTAGTCGTTCAGGTAATATTTGTCCGACAGGCGGGCGACGTCCCAGCCGAATTTCCACTCCGGGCTCAGCCAGATCGCGCCCTGCGACTGCACCTCGCCGCGATTTTCCCGGTCGCCAGCGCCCCAGGGCGCCGGGATGAAGGCGCCGGGGTCCTCCTGGTGGATGCCGCTCGCCTGGATCTCGTAGAAGCCGTTGTCGAGCCGGTGGCGGAAATCCACTTCGCCGAAGGCCCCCTGTTTAGACAGGTACATGGGCGTGAGCGTCACGTCCATGTTCGGCGCGATGTCCCAGAAATAGGGGACGCCTACGCCAAAACCCGTCGTCGCGCCGTTGAAGGTGAGACGCGGCGCGAGAAAGCCCGACTGGCGCGTCACGCTGGGGTCGGCGGTCGAAAGATAAGGAAAATAGGCGATCGGCACGCCATAGAGTTCGAACCACGCATTCTCGTAATAGAGCATCTGCTCGTCGTTCTTGTGCGTGATCTTTTCGGCGCGTAGCCGCCAGATGGTCGGGCGGTCCGGGTGCGCGGCGCAACTCGGGCAGGCGGTATAGGTTCCTCTCTCGAACACCGTGGTGTCGGCGTTGATCTTCTCCGAGCGCGTCGCGCTCATGTGCGTCCGTTCCTTGGAGTCGGAGCGCAGGACGTCGACAAACCCCTGCTTGAAGTCGCCGGTCAACTCCATCTTGTCTGCATGGGTGATGGAGCCGTCTGTGTCGGTGAGCTTGACGGCCCCCTCGGCCATCACGCGGCCGGTGTCGCGGTGATAGATGACGCGATCCGCCTCGAGCACCTTGCCCTTGTAATAAATCTGCGCATCGCCCTCGGCGGTGACGGTATGCGCCTTGTCGTCGTAGAGGACGCGATTGGCTTCGACCACCATCGGCGCCTTCTTGTCGCCGCCCGCCGAACCCGCGAAGCGATCGTTGAGCGTGTGATGCGGCGCATCCTGGGCGCGCGCCGCCGAAGTCGCGGGGAGGGCGGTCAGCAAGGCCAGGGTCGAAATGGCAAATGTCAATCGGGCAACGGTCGAAACGGCGGGGCGCAGCCAGTCCAACCGCGGGAATGGCAGGCGCGGAAACGCCAGATGCGGAAACGCGAGATGCAAGCCGGCGATCCGCGCCGGACGGGCGGCGTCGGCGCGAGCGGCGATGAATGGGCGGCGCGGGCGAAGAGCCATCAGCCGTCCTCTCGGTTCAATAGTGTCAACGCGCCCAACATATTCGCGACAACCGCCGGCGACCAGGCGGCGACGGGCGTGCTCAACACTCCCGCTCCGCCGAGGTCGGAGACCAGTTTTGACGCGACATAAAGCACGAAGCCCGCGCCGACGCCACCCAAAACCAGAACGCCGACGCCCCCCATGCGGGAGAGCTTCAGCGAGAAGGAAGCGGCGATGAGCACCATGGCCACGAGAAGCAGGGGCAACGCCAGAAGAGACTGAAAACGCAAACGATACCCCACTGAGTCGAGTCCTGCGCCCTCTGTGTTCGCCACCACGCGCGGCAGCGACCAGAAGGGCACCGATTCGGGATCGACAAAACTCTGCACAACCTGACCAGGCGCGAGGTTAGTCGCAAGGTGGTAAATTTCCGTCAATCGCGGATCGACCCCCGGCGCCGTTATGACGCCGTGCTCAAGACGCCATTCGCCCTCGGCAAGCTGCGCCCGGTCGGCGTCCACGCGCTCGATGAACCGGCCTTTTGGATCGAAGACATAGGCCGAGACGTTGCCGAGGCGCAGGCCGAAATCGGTCGAGAACTCCGCTCGCAGGATCGACTGGTCTTTGCTGCTCTTCTGTCGGATCCACATGCTCGTGTCGTTGGCCGATATGCGGCCCTTGAAAATGTCGGTCTCGATGGCGTCGGCGCGCTGGTGCATCAGCGCTGATACGGGATTGTAGACGCCGATGGCGAACAGGCCGATCCCGATCGCGCCGACAAGCGGCGGCGCGAGGAACTGCCAGACCGAGACTCCGGCGGCGCGCGCCACGACAAGCTCGAGCTTGCGGGTGAGGCCGAAGAAGGCGGCCATGGCCCCGAACAGGACGGCGAAGGGCAGCACCTGTTCGGCGATGGCCGGCGTGCGCAACAGCGACAGGCCGGCGACAAGCAGGGCGCTGGCGTTGGCGTTGTCGCCGGCGCGCCGCAGCAGTTCGACGAAGTCGACCATGTAGATCAGGCCGAAAATCGTCAAAAAAACCACGGTGACGCTTTTGACGAAGAGGGCGCCGAAATAGAGGCCTAGAGTGCGTCCGATCATTCAGGCCGCCGCCGCCAGAGAGGCGCGGACGCGCCGGAACGGCCGCTGGAAAGCGAAGCGGAACGAATAGAGGCCGCCGAGCGCGCAGCCGAGCAGCGGCAGGGCGTAAGCGAGGGGAACGGCGGAGGCCTCACGCGCGACCAGGGCCGAAGCGCCAAAGCCGGCGACGCGGAGCAGCAGTGTGAAGAAGATGGCGGCCCCCATGGCGGCGCCGCGATTCTGCCGGGTGGTGCGGGGCGTTCCGAGCGCGGCGAAAGCGATCATGCCCATGGCCAGCGCATAGAGCGGCGCGACGAAGCGTTCGTGCAATTCGGCGCGAAACCGCCCCTCGTTCTCCCTTACATAGGGATCGACCTTGCTGTAGCGGAACATTTCCGGAGTGGTGCGTTCGCGCGCCCGCAGCGGCGTTCCATCGCCTTGCGGGCCAAAATGGCTGAGATCGAGCGCATAGGAATCGAACTCAATCATCGCCGGAGACCTGGCGCCCTTGTCCTGCTTCTGGATCGTGCCGGTTTGCAGCACCAGATAATTCTGGCCATCGACCTTGGCGGTGCGGCCGGTCTCGGCGAGATAAACGTTGTCCTGGCCGGGATCGCGGCGATCGCGCATGAAGATTCCCAAGAGCTGGCCGCCCGGAGCGCGGTCGCGATAATGGAAGGTGAGGCCCGATTCGAGCGATGTGAAGGAGCCGGCCCGCACGATGCGCGTCAGGAAGTCCGACTGCACTTCGCTCATCGCGTCGCGCATGGCGCGAAAACTCGCGGGCATGGCCCAGAGCGACATGAAGGCCGAAAAAGCCGCCACGGCGACAATCAGCGCGGCAAAGGGCCGGAAAAGCTGGAATGGCGAAAGCCCGGCCGCCGCCGTCACGACAAGCTCGCTGTCGCCATTGAGCTTGTTGAGCGCGAAAAGCGTGGCGATGAACAGGGCGATGGGCGCGATGACCATGACCAGCGAGGGAATGAGGAGCCCCGTAATATGGAAGAAGACGATCAATGACTGGCCCTTGGTGGTCATGAGATCGAAATCGCGCATCGCCTGGGTGAGCCAGATGACCGCCGTCAAGACGCCGAGCGCGGCCAGGAAGGCGGCGGCGGCGATCTTGAATATGTAGCGTTCGATCAGCGTCATTTCCCGCCTTGCATCCTTGCTCGCCGCGGCCGGTCAAATCACCGGCCACTCCTTTTACCGCATAAGCGCCGCGCAAAAAGCGCCCCCTGAACTTTTTCGTCCTATGTGTCGTTTCTGTCTCGTCTTTCGCAATCGTCTTTCGCGGTCAATGGCGGCAATTCCATGTCGCGTCGGCATATGGCCGGCGCACGGGAGGATCATCGTCGGCCAAGCTTGCGCGAGGCGCTGGACATTGATCGGTTTTGCAGCGCCTCGCGACAGCGCGCATGTTTGCGGGCGGAAATTTGCGTTTCGACAATCGGCGGGAGGATTTTCGTGTTTCCAGCAAACAGGAAGATGCTTTAGCTTCGGAGGCGATTCTCGCCATCGACGCCCGCTTTCGGGGCGCAGCCATCATCGAGGTTTCCATGTCCGGGTCCGTCTCAATCGGCGTCGTCACAATCGAAGAGGCCATGGCCTCTTCGACCGAACAGGGCGGGCAGGCGCTGGTGGTTTTCGCCGACGCCAGCCTCGCCCTTGGCTCGGCCGCCCGGCAGGCGCTGGGCGATGCGGCGGGGCTGATCGCCCGCGCTGCGGAAATTTCGAATTTCAAGGGAAAGACAGGCTCGTGCCTTGATATCCTCGCGCCGGCGGGCCTCGCCGCGCAAAGGCTGATCGTGCTTGGCTCGGCGCCGGAGAAGGACGCGGACAAGGTCGATTACCTGCGTCTCGGCGGCCTCGCCGTCAGCAAGCTCGGCAAGGCGAAGCGGGCGGCGATCCTGTTCGATTTCGCCGCGCCGCCGGTCGACGCCGTGCAGGCCGCGGATGATTTCGCCCTCGGCCTGCGCCTTCGCGCCTACAAGTTCGACCAGTTCAAGACCAAGAAGAGCCAGAAGGACGAGGCCAATTCGTCCGGGCCGCTGGATCTGCGCCTGGCCGGGCCCGACAAGGGCGCGCTGGCGGCCGCCGTCGGGCGGATCGAAGGCGTCGCCGACGGGGTCGATCTCGCCCGCACGCTGGTCAATCTGCCGCCGAACCTGCTCTATCCCGAAACCTTCGCCGAAAAAGCCAAGGAGTTGGAAAAGCTCGGGGTCGCTGTGGAAATCCTCGACGTCCCAGCGCTCGAAGCGCTGGGCATGCGGGCGCTGCTCGGCGTGGGCCAGGGCTCCGTGCGGCCGAGCCGCGTGGTGATCATGCGCTGGAACGGCGGCGAGCGGGACGCAAAACCCCTGGCCTTCATCGGCAAGGGAGTTTCATTCGATTCGGGGGGCATTTCGCTCAAGCCCGGCGCGGGAATGGAGGACATGAAGGGCGACATGGCCGGCGCGGCCTGCGTGGTCGGCTTGATGCACGCTCTCGCGACGCGCAAGGCGAAAGCCAATGTCGTCGGCGCGATCGGCCTGGTCGAAAACATGCCCGACGGCGCGGCGCAGCGTCCCGGCGACATCGTGACCTCCATGTCCGGACAAACCATCGAGATCATCAATACCGACGCGGAGGGCCGGCTGGTGCTGGCCGAC
This sequence comes from uncultured Alphaproteobacteria bacterium, assembly GCA_963828185.1. Taxonomy (GTDB): domain Bacteria; phylum Pseudomonadota; class Alphaproteobacteria; order Rhizobiales; family Beijerinckiaceae; genus Rhodoblastus. The sequence continues at coordinate 224,775 of CAWHDV010000017.1, forward strand.
GTGCTCTGGCACGTGCAGGGTGCCTGCAAGCCGGCGTTCATGGTCGATCTCGCCACCCTCACAGGCGCGATCCTGGTGGCGCTGGGCCAGGATTACGCGGGCCTGTTCAGCAACAATGACGAACTGGCCGAACGCCTGACCCAGGCGGGGACGGCGACGGGCGAGAAATTGTGGCGCCTGCCGATGGGGCCGAGCTACGACAAGCTGATCGATTCGAAATTCGCCGACATGAAAAACACCGGCGGCCGCCACGCCGGCTCGATCAGCGCCGCGCAGTTCCTGCAACGTTTTGTCAACGACACGCCCTGGGCGCATCTCGACATCGCCGGCACCGGCATTTCCGCTCCGACCAACGATCTCAACCAGAGCTGGGGCTCGGGCTGGGGCGTCCGCCTGCTTGACCGGCTGGTGGCGGATTTCTACGAAGCCTAGATTTTTCGCCGCGCCGGTCGCCGCCCATGCCCGAAATCTGGTTCTACCAATTGCAGCGGCGCACGCTCGAACAGGCGCTTCCCAGCCTGGTCGAGCGCACGCTGCAGCGCGGCTGGCGCGCTGTCGTGCAGGCGGTAACCGGGGAACGGCTGGCCGCCATCGACGATTTGCTCTGGACCTATGCGGAAGATTCGTTCCTGCCGCACGGCTTGGCCGGCGACGGCGACGCCGCGCTCCAGCCGGTCTGGCTGACGCTCGGACCCGACAACGCCAATGGCGCGCGGGTCCGCTTCCTGGTCGAAGGCGCGGCCGCCGAGCCTTTCGTCGAGCAAAACTACGAGAGGCTGATCCTGCTGTTTGACGGCCGGGACGAGCCAATCCTCGAGGACGCCCGCGCGCAATGGAAGCTTTTGCGCGAGCGCAATGCAAAGCTTTCCTATTGGGCCGAGACAGAAGACGGCGGCTGGCGACAGCAGGCCTGAAGGCGACGGATTTACGACCTTTCCTGGCCCTGAAGCCGCATGGGGTTCACGCTCCCGTGAAGGCGTCGTATTTCCGCCAAAATTGACTGGCCATCTACGGCCCGGCTGAAGGCGCGCCGTTTTGCAGCGGCGGCAAAAAGCAAGGGAGTTAACCTTTTGCGTCAACCTTTTGGTTACTTCCGCGGCGCAAGGTGCCACACGATGAATTCGATCGCCACACTTGCGCGCGTCCCGACGGCCGACCTTCGCCTCTGCGGCGCGGCGGAGGGCGCGGGGTCGAAAAACCGGGTTGTTCGCCAATCATGAAAACGCCGGCTCCTCGCCTTATCCTCGAAAAGTCCCTTCACATTCTCGCTCCGCTGGCGGCCCTTGCGGGAGCGCTCGCCATCGGCGGCTGCGCCCAGGCCCCGCGGGGGAGCGAACATCACGCGAAGGAATATTTCTCGTCCAGCATTTACGGCGCGGCCAGTCCGCGCGTGGTCGCCGACGGCGCCGACGTTCCCAAGGGCGGCGGCAAATATCTGGTCGGCAAGCCCTATACCGTGGCGGGCCGGACCTATACGCCGAGCGAGAGAAAATTCACCAAGGTCGGTCTCGCCTCCTGGTATGGCGACGCTTTCCATGGTCGTCGCACCGCCAATGGCGAAATCTACGACAAAAACGGCATTTCCGCGGCCAATCCTACCATGCCGCTGCCAAGCTATGCGCGCGTGACCAACCTGCGCAATCACCGCTCCATCATCGTGCGCGTCAACGATCGCGGCCCCTACCACGGCGGCCGCATCATGGACCTTTCCGCGCGCGCCGCCGAAGCGCTGGATTACAAGCGCATAGGCACCGCCATGGTGAAGGTCGAATATGTCGGACGCGCGGCAATCGGCGGATCCGACGACCGCAAACTGCTCGCGAGCCTGCGCTATGACGGCCAGCCCGCGCAACTCGACGACGGCTCGCTGTCGCCTGTTCGCGTCGCCGACCAGATGGAACCGCCTCGTTCGCGTCCTGACCGCGAAAGCGAACGTCTGGCGCTCGCCCAGCCCGAAAGCCTTTCGCAGGACACCGCGCCGCAACGACCGTCGGAAGCCGACGCCCGGCCTGTCGAGCAAGCGTCGGAACGAGTCGCGCAGGCGGATTTCGTCGATCCGGTGGCGCAACTGCCGCGCAATCCGCCCCTGCCGCCGCAACGGCCGTTCGACCTTGGCACCATTCCGGGCGCCGGCGTGCCGGTGTCCGTCGGCCGCGAATAACGTTCGCGGACTGGCGGCGCCTGACCCAGGCCGGCGCCTCCTCGCGCAAGTATCTGCCGTATTCGGCATTTCCTTTGCAACTCGCTCTGGCGCGATCGGGCGAAACGGCTTATCTGTCGGCCGGCCGCGCAGCTTGCGCCGTTTCCAGGTCGCCTGACGCGACGCCCCGCCATGGTTCCCACGGCCGCTCGCGGCCGCCGTAACGCCGAGGATATTCCTTGCGCCCGACCCATTCGCCGCCTTGTCTCCGGATCGTCCTCACCCTTGCCGTTCTCGTGTCCGCGGTTTTCGGGTCCGCCGCCTCAACTCCCGCGCTGGCGCAAATCATCACCACCGCCGTCCCGCATGCGCTGGTGATGAACTCGGCGTCAAGCACCGTGCTGTTCGAGAAGGCGGCTGACGAACCGGTCGCGCCAGCTTCGGTCTCCAAACTGATGACCGCCGAACTGGTGTTCCGCGACCTGAAGAAGGGCGCGATCACGCTCGATACGCCTTTCTATGTTTCGGAGCGCGCGTGGCATGGCGGTTCGCGGGGGACGTCGATGTTCGCCCGGGTCAACACTAATATTCGCGTCGAGGATCTCCTGCGCGGTCTGATCGTCGAATCGGGCAATGACGCGGCCATCGCGCTGGCCGAAGGCCTCGCCGGATCGGAGGAGAATTTCGCCGCGATGATGAACGTGCGGGCGAAGGAGCTTGGCCTGGCGAATTCCCATTTCACCAATTCCTGGGGCGGCGAAGATCCGGCCCAGGTCGTGACCGCGCGCGACATGGCGAAGCTGGCTGAATATGTGATCAAGACCTACCCGCAATATTACCATTTCTTCGGCGAGAAGGAGTTTACCTGGAGCAAGATCCGCCAGCTCAACCGCAATCCGATCCTGTTCATGGATTTGAACGCCGACGGGTTGAAGGTCGGAAACCTGAAGGACGCCGATTATAATCTGGTCGGTGCAGCGGTCAGCGAAGGCCAGCGGCTGATCGTCGTCATCCTCGACGCCAAATCGGCCAAGGAGCGCGCCGACGAGGCGCGCCACCTGTTCAACTGGGGTTTTCATGGATTCGACGCCCACATTCTGTTCGCCGCAGGCGAAACGGTCGGAACCGCGGAAGTCTATGGCGGCGCGGCGGCGGAAGTCCCGCTCGTCTCGGATTCGCCGGTGCGGCTCTTGACGCCGCGCGGCTCGGGCGACCGGATGAGCGGCAAGATCGTCTATACGGGACCGCTGATCGCGCCGGTCGAAGCCGGGCAGACGGTGGCGCGGCTGCAGGTTTACCGGGGAACGCTGCTCGCCCTCGACGTCCCGCTGAAGACCGGCGCGGCCGTCGCGCAAGGGCCCCTGACGCTGCGGGCCAAGGACGCCGCGCTGGAGCTTGGATTGCAGCTTTTCCACAAGGGGCTTTCGAGAGCCATGCGTGCGATCGAACCGAAGCCGCAGGGGGTGGCTCCGCCAGCCTCTCTCCAAGCTCATCCCGCGGCGACTTCTGCGGCGACGCCTTGAACCCGTCCCATTAGGCGTTATGAATGGGTTTCAGCTTGGGGCCTGATTTGCGCAACGGTCGGTTCATCACATTCGAGGGCGGAGAGGGCGCGGGCAAATCGACGCAGAATTCGCCTTCTCGCCGCGCGTCTGCGTGAATTCGCCCGCGAAGTCGTGCTAACCCGCGAGCCAGGCGGCACGCCGCTCGCCGAACGGCTGCGCGCGATCATCCTCTCGGGCGGCGCCCGGAAATTCGGACCGGTCGGGGAGGCTCTGCTGTTTTCGGCGGCCCGCATCGACCATATCGACCGCAAGATCAGGCCGGCCCTGTCACGCGGCGCCTTCGTCCTTTGCGACCGGTTCGCCAATTCGACCCGCGCCTACCAGGGCGCTAAAGGCGGAGTCGAGCCGGCAATGCTGCTGGCGATGGAAAAAGTCGCCCTCGGCGGCGTGACGCCGGACATCACCTTCATTCTCGACCTGCCGCCGGAACTCGGCATGGCCAGGGCGGCCACGCGGCGCGGCGACGGCAAGGCGGACCGGTTCGAGGCGGAGGATATCGCCTTCCACGCGGCCCTGCGCCAGAGATTCCTCGACATCGCCCGCGCCGAGCCTCGACGTTGTCGCATCATCGACGCCGCGCAAGCGCCGGAAAAGGTCGCCGACGCGATCTGGTCGGCTTGCCTCGAAAAATTTTTCACCGAGGCGCCGGACGACAAGAAATGGGCGTGAAACGGACGGCCGAGGGGCTTCCGGAGAGCGACCGCTTCGCGCCCGCCCCGCATCCGCGCGACACCTTTCGACTGTTCGGCCATGAAAAGGCCGAAGCGGAACTGCTTGACGCCTATCGCGCGGGCCGGCTGCCGCAGGCCTGGATCATTGGCGGGCCGCAGGGCATTGGCAAGGCGACGCTCGCCTGGCGCATGGCGCGCTTTATCGCCGCCCATCCCGATTTTTCCGCGCCGGGCGTCCAGCGCGCGAAGACGCTGCAAGTCGATCCCGAGCATCCCGCCGCGCGAAAACTCTCAGCCATGTCCTTTGGCGACCTGGCCTTGCTGCGGCGTGAATGGAACGACAAGACCAAGAAGCACGCGACGCGCATCACGGTCGACGATGTGCGGCGGGCGCTGCATATTTTCGAGCAGGCGGCGGGCGAGGGCGGCTGGCGCATGGCGCTGATCGACAGCGCCGACGACCTCAACGCCAACAGCGCCAACGCGCTGCTGAAACTGATCGAAGAGCCGCCGCCGCGCAGCCTGTTCTTGATCGTGGCGCACCAGCCGGGCCGCATCCTGCCGACGATACAATCGCGCTGCCGCCGGCTGATGCTGCACGCTCTGCCCCCGGCGCAACTCGCTGACGCAACGCGCGCCGCGCTCGACGCCGCGGAAGAGGAGGTCGCGCAGGCCGACCTTACGCGGGCCTGCGCCAAGGCCGAAGGCTCGGCGCGCGAGGCCTTGCGGCTCATGTCCACCGCCGACGCCGCTTTCGACGCCCTGGTCGAGCAGGGGCTGGCGCAGCTTCCGCGGCTGAACTGGAAGATCATCCACAAATTGGCCGACAACGTCGCCGGGCGCGAGCGCGAGACCGAATTCGAGGCTTTCCTGAACGCGGTCTTCGCCTGGCTGACCGGCGCACTGCGCCGGAAGCAAGGGGCGGGGCCGAAGGCGCTCGCGCCTTACGCCGTAGCCTGGGAGACGCTCGAGCGCGAGGCCCGCGACCTGCAGATCTTCAATCTCGACAAAAGGGCTTTCGTCCTCGCCGTCTTTTCGCAACTGGCGGAGGCGGAGCGCGCCGCCCTGACCCTGGCCTGAGGTCCCCGTGACTGAAAATTTCGATTACAAACTTCTGGCCTGCGACGGCGCCGCCCGCCTCGGCGAAATCTCGACGCCGCGCGGAAAGATCAGGACGCCGGCGTTCATGCCCGTCGGCACCGCCGCGACCGTCAAGGCCATGTATCCCGAGCAAGTGCGGGCGCTGGGCGCGGATGTCGTGCTCGGCAACACCTATCACTTGATGCTGCGCCCCGGCGCGGAGCGCGTCGCCTCATTGGGCGGCCTGCACAAGTTCATGAACTGGCCCTATCCCATCCTGACCGACAGCGGCGGCTTCCAGGTGATGTCGCTGTCGAAGCTGCGGAAACTCGACGAGAACGGCGTGACCTTCCAATCCCACATCGACGGCGCCAAGCACGTGCTGACGCCCGAGCGCTCGATGGAGATCCAGGGACTGCTCGGCGCCGACATCCAGATGCAATTCGACGAATGCGTGAAACTGCCCTGTTCGAAAGAGGAGGCGGATCGCGCCATGCGGCTGTCGCTGCGCTGGGCCGAGCGGTCGCGCAAGTCGTTCGGCGGCGAGAGCGGCCGCGCCTGTTTCGGCATCATCCAGGGCGGGGCGGAGCCGGACCTGCGCATCGAGAGCGCAAAGGCGCTTGCTGACATGGACTTTCACGGACTGGCGATCGGCGGGCTGGCGGTCGGCGAACCGCAGCCGATCATGCTGGCGATGATTGAAACCGTCATGCCGCATCTCCCTCAGGAAAAGCCGCATTATCTGATGGGGGTCGGCTCGCCCGACGACCTGATCGAATCGATCGCGCGCGGCATCGACATGTTCGATTGCGTCATGCCGACGCGCGCCGGCCGGCATGGCCTCGCCTATACGCGCTGGGGCAAGATCAACCTGCGCAACGCCCGCCACGCCGACGACCCGCGCCCGCTCGACGCGAAATCCTCGTGCCCGGCGGCGCGCGATTATTCCCGCGCCTATCTGCATCACCTGATGCGCTGCGAGGAAATTCTGGGGATGATGCTGCTGACCTGGGTCAATCTCGCCTATTACCAGGACCTGATGGCGGGCGCGCGCGCGGCGATCGCCGAGGGACGTTTCGACGATTTCCGCCGCCAGACCAAGGAAGACTGGGGCAGGGGCGGCGAAGCGCCTGACGTTTGATCCGCATCGGCGCGACAGCCTGGCGCAAGCCCCCGCGGCGACACTGACCTCGAGATGAATGAATCGTCGGACGATGGGCGCTTTATGAGCGATGTTGCTCCGCAAGGCGTCAAAGGGCGAAACTGACGAAGCCGCAGCAGCCTCCGGAGGGGGGCGAACAAATCGGGCCTTGGCCGAGAGTGGGGACTCCAACCAGGAGCTTCAGAAAAGGCTGCGCCGAAGACTCTACAAATGGAAGAAGCGGAAAGGCCGACTTTCCTGCAACCTGCACAAAGAGAAAGAGCGGAAAGACCATCGGTCTTTCCGCTCACCTCGCCTTGTCCCATCACGCGTCGGAGAAGCCGAATTCGGTCATCTCCCCAGCGCCTCTCGACGCATTTCCGACGCGGATAGCGTCCTCCCACGACTTGGACAGCAGCACGCGCCGATTTTTCGGCTGCGGCCCTCTTTTCAGAGCGCAATGGCACGTTAGTCGAACGAACTGGGCTTGTCATCAGCCGTTCGGCTGAAAGGTGACAAAAAAGCTCGCCTGAAACCCTCCTTTGAAAACACATTTTTGTGTCCGGCTTTACAAAGTCGTGGCGGCGGCTCTCGCGCCTTGCCTCAGTCCGGCTCTTCGCTTATCGAAGCGCTTCGACAGGACAGGCGCCATGACCAGTTTGCACAATGAAATCCGCCAACACCACGACAAGGTATTGATTGTCGATTTTGGTTCGCAGGTGACCCAGCTCATCGCGAGGCGGGTGCGCGAGGCCGGCGTCTATTGCGAAATCGCGCCGTTCCAGTCGGCGGAAAAGGCCTTCGACCAGATAAGGCCCAAGGCGGTCATCCTGTCGGGCGGCCCCGCCTCGGTCACCGACCCCGGCTCGCCGCGCGCGCCGCAAAAGATTTTTGACTCCGGCCTGCCGATCCTCGCCATCTGTTATGGCCAGCAGACTATAGCGGCGCAGCTCGGCGGCGCGGTGGAGGGCGGCCATCACGCGGAATTCGGTCGCGCCGAGGTCGAGATCACCGCGCCCAGCGCCCTGTTCGATGGCGTCTGGGAGATCGGCGGCAAACATCAGGTGTGGATGAGCCACGGCGACCGCGTCACCCATCTGCCGGAAGGCTTCACCGTCAAGGCGCGCAGCGAGAACGCGCCCTTCGCCGTGGCCTCCGACGAGGCGCGAAAAATTTTCACCACCCAGTTCCATCCAGAAGTGGCGCATACGCCGGATGGCGCGAAATTGCTGGCCAATTTCGTCCACAAGGTGGCCGGTCTGAAATCCGACTGGACCATGTCGGCGTTTCGCGGCGAGGCGGTCAAGGCCATCCGCGAGCAGGTCGGGCAGGGGCGGGTGCTGTGCGGGCTTTCCGGCGGCGTGGATTCGGCGGTCGCCGCCGTGCTGATCCACGAGGCGATCGGCGAAAAACTGACGTGCGTCTTCGTCGATCACGGCCTGCTGCGACAGGGCGAGGCGGAGGAAGTCGTCACGCTGTTCCGCGACCATTACAATATTCCGCTGGTGCACGTGCAGGCGGAGGAAATGTTCATTTCGGCGCTCGAAGGCGAGGTGGACCCGGAAAGGAAGCGCAAGACCATCGGCCGTCTGTTCATCGAGACCTTTGAGGCGGAGGCGAAGAAGATCGCCAGCGATGGCGGCGGCGCGCCGGAATTCTTGGCGCAAGGCACGCTCTATCCTGACGTGATCGAAAGCGTCTCCTTCACCGGCGGCCCCTCGGTGACGATCAAGAGCCACCACAACGTCGGCGGCCTGCCCGAACGCATGAACATGAAGCTGGTCGAGCCTTTGCGCGAGCTTTTCAAGGATGAGGTGCGGGCGCTCGGCCGCGAACTCGGCCTGCCCCAGGCCTTCGTCGGCCGCCATCCTTTCCCTGGCCCGGGCCTCGCCATCCGCTGCCCCGGCGGCATCAGCCGCGAAAAGCTCGAAATTTTGCGCAAGGCGGATGCGGTTTACCTCGATGAAATCCGCAAGGCCGGGCTTTACGACAAGATCTGGCAAGCTTTCGCCGTGCTGCTGCCGGTGCGCACCGTCGGCGTCATGGGCGACGGCCGCACCTACGACCATGTCTGCGCCCTGCGCGCCGTGACCTCGGTCGACGGCATGACGGCGGATTTCTTCCCCTATGACATGAATTTTCTCGGCCGCGCCGCGACGCGAATCATCAACGAAGTGAAGGGCGTGAACCGCGTGGTCTATGACGTTACATCAAAGCCGCCGGGTACGATCGAGTGGGAGTAGGGGGAACGGCGGCAAATGGCGGACTTTGCGCGGTAAATCGTATAAATAGCAATGACTTGCGTTGCGCAACCGTTGATAATTCTAGTCACGTTGTCAATCTGCTGCCGCTTTCCGGCAACCTGTTGATCTCAAATCGATTATATCGCCTTCTCTTGATCGTGCCGCTCGGAACACGGTTTCGATTTGACGGTCTTTCTCACGATGTATTTTGCGGGACGACTTGGCGTCGATAAACCGTCAGCCCTAGGCAATGAGCCTGACGGTATTTCTCCGAGCGGGCAACAAGGTGGCGATCCTGCGGACGGAGGAACAGAAAACAGAACCGCGTCATATCATGAGCCTGCCAAGCATTGCCGCTGGCCGTATTGACACTGTGGATACAGCAGGATCATATTGACCCACATGTCAAAAGCTCGCGCTTCAACCTCGGAAAGCCACCGCTCGGCGACCACGATGGTCGCAGAGCGGTCTTCGTCTGCCGATACAAAGGGTAGTATCAACCTGCGTATCGAAGCGAACACCCGCCAGATCATCGACGATGCGGCGGCGGTACTGGGTAAGACGCGCACTGAGTTCATGATCGAAAGCGCCCGAAGACAGGCCATCGAGGTGCTACTCGATCAACGTCTGTTCATGCTCGATTCTGACCGGTACGACGCCTTCATGCACGCACTCGACAACCCGCCGGCGCCAGGGCCGAAATTGAGGTCTCTGCTGCGTCGAGTTCCGGCATGGCAGAAATAGAAAATGCTTCGGAGCGCCCCGACGCTGATCTTTCAGCTCCAGTTCCTCTAATCGGCGATCATGACCTCTCGGGCTTCAACTGCGGCCAACCGGAGCTGAACGATTGGCTTCGCCATCGAGCTTTGAAAAACGAAAGCCGTTTTTCACGGACTTACGTCATTTGCCAAGGCAAGCGGGTCGTCGCCTATTCCTGCATCTCGGCCGGGGCGGTCGGGCGTGCGGCGGCTCCCGGCAGGATTCGGCGCAATGCGCCCGACACGATCCCGGTCTCCGTCATCGGTCGTCTGGCGGTGGATCGTGGCTATGCGGGGAAGGGGCTCGGAGCCGACATCCTAGCGGATGCATTGCGGCGAATCGCTGTCGCCTCCCAGAGCGTCGGCATAGGAGCCGTGCTGGTTCATGCGAAGGACAATTCCGCCAAGCGCTTCTATCTCCGTTGCGCCGAATTCATCGAATATCCCGAAGATAGCCGCACGCTGTTTCTACCCATAGAAACCGTGATCGCGGCGTTCAGCTAGATTGAGAGAGCGAGCGATCGGGGAAGCCAGACGAAAGACGCGACAACGAGCGGTTTGGCCCGCCGCAGAAGCCCATGGGGCATGATCGATCTCCACGTTTTGCCGCCCGCGGCGGCGATCAACGGGGCGCGCATCCGCGAACTGACGGGCGACGACAACATTCCAGACGTGACGCAAATCATCTTGCGGGCCTTCAAGGCGGCGGTCGGCCAACGTATTTTCAATGTTGGCTTCTGTCTCGGCGACGGAGGCCACTTCATATCGTGCCGATCGGCATCGCGGTCATTGAACGGCTTGCGCTGCGTAGGCGCTACGGGACAGGCGCTTTATATCGCGTTCCAATCGTCCAGGAGGGCATGACGCCGGGACTCGAAGGCCTGCCGTTCGGCCTCAGGCGAAAGCATGTGGCCGGCGTCGAAGATGCGAAAAGCGTCGAAGTCCGAAAGCGCCGCCTCGACAGGCTCGTCGCGATCCTGCGGACGTAAATCCTACAGCACAAAGGGCAGCAGCATCTTCGTCCGCTTCATGTAGGCCGGATAGGCTTGCGGGAACTGCTCGATCATGAGCTTTTCCTCCCGGCGCGCGCTGTAAATGAAGTAGGCGCCCCACAGGACGAGCGGCAGCAGCCAGAAAAAGCCCTGGCCGATCGCCGAGCCGAGCATGGCCAGGATCAGGCCGGTGTAGATCGGGTGGCGGACGATGGCATAGGGGCCGCTTGTCACCAGTTCGGGGTCCTCCTTGCGCGACATGGGCATGCCCCAGTTCCGGCCAAGGTGATAACGGGCAAAAAGGGCGAGGCCCACGCCAAGCGCGCACATCACGGCGCCGGTCGCGCCGAGCGGCAGGCTGGCGTTGACGGCGTGGAAAGGCGCGTGACCCAGGCCATGACGCAAGCCGCCCAGGCGCAAGGCGAGCAGGATCAGGATCAGGACGCCCAGGCGCCACATCGCCGCCCCACGGCGCAATCCGGGGCGGCCGACAGTCCGCTTGGCCCCGCCTGCCGAGACGGCCCAGGCAATAACGAGGATGAGCCAGGAGGCGGCGATGATTTCGCTGGTAAAGGCCACGCGGCGACCTGGGACCGAGGGGATAGATTTGTCGTCGTCGTCTGTCCCGAAATATGGCGTCAAGCCGTTGAATGGCAATGGGCGATGCTTCCAACCGCGAAGGCCGGGCCAGCGTGGCAAGGGTGAAAAAAATCGCCTGCGGCTTGAACCTTCTTGGGTTCCATTTATGTTCGCGCCGCGCGACGCGCGTTAATACGCGTTGTTTCATGGCCAAAGCAGAGCCATCCCGTTGCGATCGCCCGACGCCGAGGGCAAGGCGGAGCAAAAATCGCAGCCCGCCGGCACATACCATGAACAGCATGCGCGGCGTGATCGAAAGGTTCCATAATAATGATTATGCGAATCGCGGATGTAGACGCCGCCCTGTCATGCGCGGGCTTAAGGATCCACGCCGCTGGCCCGCGCCCCCGATGGTCCGACGAGGATGGCCAGGCGCCAGCGCCTGCCTCCTCACGCAAAATTGAATTGCCGGCGCAGTCTATTGAGCGGCGTCGCAAAAAAATGGATCGCCGGGTCGAAATCGCCTGCTTTTTCGTCAGGCTCTACGTGTTTTCCACCGCAAACAATCTAGCCAAATGGGGCCGTTTGCTGCTAAAAGGTAATGGCGCGGGCTCTGGACTAAAAAAACCAAACACCATCGGCTAGCGTTCCCGACCATCCAGAGGTGGAGGTTTCGGGAGCATGGAGGCGCTTGGACTTTTGCATTCCTGGCGTTTCGATTGAATTGAGGCGGAGTTTAATAGGCGGACATGAGCAAAGGTAGAGATTTCCGGGGACCCAGGAAGCGCGGTTTTGATGATGATGGGCCGTCGCCCTATGATAGCCCGCGCCAGTTTCGCCAGCCCCGCGCTGGTGGTTTTGATCGTCCGCCCATGGGCGGAGGTTTCGGCGGCGAAGGCGGCGGTTTCTCGGCGGCGCCTCCCGGCGGCGGCGCGACCGGCGGCGCGACGGTTGACGCCGTCGTCAAGTGGTTCAAGGGCGACAAGGGCTTCGGCTTTGTCGAATTGTCGAACGGCAGCGGCGACGCCTTCCTGCACATCGGCGCCTTGCAATCGGCCGGCTTCGAATCGGTGCCTCCGGGCGCCAAGCTGAAGGTCATGGTCGCCAATGGCGTCAAGGGCCAGCAGGTCACCCGCGTACTCGAAGTTGACACCGCCGGCGCGGCCGAACGGGCTCCGCAGCGCTCGTTCGGCAACTCGCCGCGTCCTCCGGCGCGTCGCGCGCCCGACATGTCCAGCGCTGTCGAGGTTCAGGGCGCGGTCAAGTGGTTTGACGGCGCCAAGGGCTTCGGCTTCGTGCAGGCCAATGACGGCGGCAAGGACGTTTTCGTCCATATCTCGATCCTCGGCGCGGCTGGCATCCAGCAGTTGGCTGAGGGGCAGCCTGTGTCGATGAAAGTCGTCGACACGCAGAAAGGCCGCGAAGCCGTCGCCATTTCGCTCGCCTGAGCGTGATGGACTGGCCAAGAGCCTGTTTATCCATCTAAATCAAGAGCAGGGCGTCGTCGCCCTGCTCTTTTCGTTTGGGACCACAAGATGCAGCCATCGCGCGAAATCTCCCGTCTTCTCGAGATCATGGCGGCCTTGCGCACGCCGAAAACCGGTTGCGCCTGGGACCTGGCGCAGGATTTTGCCAGCATCGCCCCCTACGCCATCGAGGAAGCCTGCGAAGTCGTCGACGCCATCGAGCGCCAGGATTTCGCCGATCTGCGCGACGAACTGGGCGACCTGCTGTTGCAGGTGGTGTTCCACGCCCGCATGGCGCAGGAGCGCGACCTGTTCGATTTCGGCGGCGTCGTTGAGGCGATCACGCAAAAAATGATCCGGCGCCATCCTCATGTCTTCGGATCGCCGGAGGCGCGCACCCCGGAAGCCGTGGAAGGCGTCTGGGCGGAAATCAAGGCGCAGGAAAAGGCGGAAAAAGCCGCGGCGCGACGCGTGGCCGGCCTGCCGGAAGCGGTGCGGCAGGGGCATCTCGCCGATGTTCCGGTCGCCCTGCCCGCCTTGACCCGCGCCATAAAACTGCAGGAAAAGGCTTCAAAGGTCGGCTTCGACTGGAACGACGCCAAGCTCGTGCTGGCGAAGATCCGCGAGGAATGCGACGAGGTCGAGGAAGCGCTCGATCGTGGCGACAAGTCGCACGCCGCAGAGGAAATCGGCGACGTGCTGTTCGCCGTCGCCAATCTCGCCCGCCACGTCCGGGCCGACGCCGAAAGCGCTTTGCGCAAAACCAACGCCAAGTTCGAGCGGCGCTTCCTGCATATCGAGGAGCGGCTCGCAGCGCAGGGCAAGGTTTTGGGCGCGACATCCTTGCAGGAAATGGATGCCCTTTGGGACGAGGCCAAACTGCTGGAGAAGACCAGCTAACTCAATTCCCTGCGCGGAACAAAACCATTTTCCGCGCAGCGTCGAGCGCCGCCTCGATCGCTGGGCGGCGATAATCCCAGATCGCATCGGCGGGCGGCGGAAAGACGTTCATGGTGGCGTTGGCCTCGAACAGCAGGACCGAGCCGTCGCGCGCGAGTCCGAAGTCGATCCCCGCATAATCGAGGCCCAGCGCCTCGCCGACCCTTGCCAGGGTTTCGCACGCCCTCGAGCCCAAAACCTCCCGCATGTTTCCCAGGAAACGCCGCTCCTCGCCGCGGAAATTTTCGTTTTCCGCCATGGCGGCGGAGAAATAATGCACCATCCAGTCGGCTGACACGGCGAGGTGCAGCGGAAACATTTTTCCGTCAATGAAAAGCACCCGGTATTTGCGATGAAAACCGTCGGCGCCGCGCGCGTCGAGACAGTCCATCGCCAGCAATTTTTCGCCCGGCAGCGCGGCAAGCGTCGCTGGAAGGGCGTCGCGGCTTTCGACACGCAAAAAATGCCGGCCGGTATGGTGTCCCGGCGCGCGCAACAGCAGCGGAAAGGTCAGTTCGGCCGCCGCCAGATTTTCGCGCGAAAATAGTTCCGTATTCGCCGTGACAAGGCCGGAAATGCCGCTGAGCCGGCGGGCGTTTTCCGCCCTGCCCGTCTTTATCACCCGGGCGGGCGGATTGATCACCCCTCCCTCCGCAGTCGCGCAGAATTCTTCCGCCCGCGCAAGTTCCCTGGCGCAGAGATCGGCGTCGCCGATGGCGTTGACAATCAACCGGGCCGGGGGCGGCTGTTGCGCAAAGTCGTAGAATTCGGCGAAAATCTCGGTAACGGCGAAAATGCTTTCGTCGATCCAGCGGCGGGTCGCCATATTGCCCAATCTGGCGGAGATCAGCAGCGTCAGGGGAATGCCCTGCCCCACGCCGCGAAAGCGCCGCGTCACGACGGCGTGGCCGGCAAAACCCTTGCGCCAGTGCGCCTCCGCCTCTTCGCCGCGCTCGTCGAGAATGCGCGCGAGCCCTTGATGCGCCTGCGAAAAATCGTGGTCGGCGGCCAGGGCGGCGCGAAACAGGGCTTCGGCGCCTGTGGCGTCGCCGTCTTCATAAAGCAGGTTGCCGAGATTGGCGTGGGCGATCGGGTTTTGCGGGTGATGGGCGATCGCCTGGGCATAGGCGCGCCGCGCGGCCGTACGATGGCCGCTGGCGCAGAGCAGGGCCGCGAGGTCGTTCAGGGCGACAAAATGCGTCGGGTCACAGCGCAAGGCTGCGAGATAGACGCCCTTCGCCGCCTCGTCCTCGCCGCGTCCGACGAGGCGATGCGCCCGAAAAACCGCCTCGTCGGCCGCGCCCTGCCCGCTCAAGCCGAATTTCTCCGCAGCAAGGCGCGCCAATGGCGGCTGCGCGCCCCATCCGATGGGACGTCCTCCAGGGTCACCAGTTCGAAGCCATGGTCGGCAAAAGCCTCTATGTCCCACCGCGCCAGCGGCCATGGTGGCCCGGCGATCTCCTGCGCCGCGTCGCGCGCCCTTGAATTGACCAGCAATCTTCCGCCCGGCTTGACAAAACTGGCGATGGCTTTTCGCGCCTCCGCGAGGAGTTCGTTCGGCAGGGCCTGCAAAGTATAGGTTTCATGTACGAAGTCGAAGGCGCCGCGCCATTCTGGCGGCGGGTCGAACAGGTCGGCGGCCAGGAATTCAATCCCTCGGCCTGGGAAGCGGGTCCGCGCCCACTCGGCCGCGCGGAAAACGAGGTCGAAGGCGGTGACTTTCGCGCCCCGCGCGGCCAGCGCGGCGGCGTTGTCGCCGAGACCGCAGCCGATGTCGAGCGCGGTCAGTCTGTCGAGACGCGGGTTCTGCGCCAGCCATTCGGCGAGCAGCGGATGGGCGCGCAGATTCCCCCAGGGCACTTGCGCCGGATCGCCTTCGGCCAGCGCATAGACCGCCTCGAACCAGTCGCGCCGGCGCGGATCGGCGAGCGCCCCGCCCGGCGCCTTGGCCGGATCAATGGCGTCGAGCCTTTTCCGCGCAGCGGCGCGGCGCTCGGCGAAAGCCGGGTCGGACGGATCGGAATGCTGCGGGGTTTCGGCCATTTTGGATGGCTCCTGGCTTCACAAACTGCAGCCGTCATGCCCGGGCTTGTCCCGGGGATCCACGCCGCCCCGTCGCTGACGGTCTAACAAATTTGCCGCAGCGGCGCCGCGTGGGTGGCCGGGACAAGCCCGGCCATGACGCCCATGAGTTGCAGCAAGGGGCCAAGGGCGCCCCGCCCTCACACTTCCGCGTCCAACTCCTCGCCGTCGCCGTTTTCGCCGTTGCCGTTTTCGTCTTCGCTGATCCGCTCGACCGAAACGACCTTTTCCGACTCGGCCGTGTTGAACACGATCACGCCCTGCGAGCCGCGGCCGATGACGCGGATGCCCGCGACCGGGCAGCGGATCAACTGGCCGCCGTCGGTGACCAGCATGATCTGGTCGCTCGGCAAGACCGGCATGGAGGCGATGAGATCGCCGTTGCGGGCGTTGACCGCCATGGCGACAATGCCTTTGCCGCCGCGCCCGGTGACGCGATATTCGAACGAGGACGAACGCTTGCCGTAGCCATTGACCGAAATGGTCAGGATCTGCTGCTCATGTTGCGCGAGGGCGTCGAAACGCTCCTGCGACAGGGCGTCGGCCTCCCCCGCCACTTCCTCGCCCGCGTCCGCCTCAACGGCTTCCGCGGGTTCGTCAGCTTGCGCCCGGCGCATCTTCAGGAAGGCGACGCGCTCGATCGGCGTCGCCTCGACATGTTCGAGGATCGACAGGGCGATGACGCTGTCGCCTTCCGCCAGCGAAATTCCGCGCACGCCCATGGAATCACGGCCCTTGAACACCCGAACTTCCGGCACGGCGAAGCGGATGCACTGGCCACGC
Organism: uncultured Alphaproteobacteria bacterium; assembly: GCA_963828185.1. Classification (GTDB taxonomy): domain Bacteria; phylum Pseudomonadota; class Alphaproteobacteria; order Rhizobiales; family Beijerinckiaceae; genus Rhodoblastus. The sequence goes on from CAWHDV010000017.1 coordinate 241,214, forward strand.
GCGGTGGTCAGCAGCACGTCATGGCCCTCGCTGCAGATCTGCACGTCAAGGATGCCTTCGCCCGGATCGAGTTTCATGGCGATCTTGCCGGCGCGGTTGACCTGGGTGAAATCGGACAGCTTGTTGCGCCGCACCGTGCCCCGCGTCGTGGCGAACATCACGTCCAGGCCTTCCCATTGCGCCTCGTCCTCGGGCAGCGCCATGATGGAGGTGATGCGTTCGCCCTGCTCCAGCGGCAGCATGTTGACCAGCGCTTTTCCGCGCGCCTGCGGGGCGGCCAGCGGCAGGCGCCAGACCTTTTCCTTGTAGACTTGGCCGAGCGAGGAGAAAAACAGCACTGGCGCATGGGTCGAGGCGACGAACAGGCGATGGACGAAATCCTCGTCGCGCGTCTGCATGCCGGAGCGGCCCTTGCCGCCGCGTTTTTGCGCGCGATAGGTGGAAAGAGGAACCCGCTTTATGTAACCGGCGTGCGAAACGGTGACGACCATCTCCTCGCGCTGGATCAGGTCCTCGTCCATCATGTCGCCGTCGACGTCGAGGATCTGCGTGCGGCGCGGCACGGCATGCGCGGTCTTCACCGCGATCATCTCGTCCTTGACGATGCCGAACAGTTTTTCACGCGAGCGCAGGATATCGAGATATTCGGCGATTTCCGCCGCGAGGCGATTGAGGGCTTCGGCGATTTCGTCGCGGCCGAGCGCCGTCAGCCTTTGCAGGCGCAAATCGAGGATGGCGCGGGCCTGCGTCTCCGACAGGCGGCAATTGCCTTCCGCGTCGATGCCGTGGCGCGGATCGGCGATCAGCGCCACCAGAGGCGCCATGTCGCGAGCCGGCCAGACCCGCTCCATCAGCGCCTCGCGGGCGCTCGCGGCGTCGGCGGAGGTGCGGATCAGCCAAATCACCTCGTCGATATTGGCGACGGCGATGGCGAGGCCGACCTGCACATGGGCGCCGTCGCGCGCCTTGTTGAGCAGGAATTTGGTCCGCCGGCTGACCACTTCCTCGCGGAAGTCGATGAAAGCCTTCAGGCAATCCATCAGCGTCAGGCTTTCCGGCCTGCCGCCGTTCAGCGCGATCATGTTGACGCCGAACGAGCTTTGCAAAGCGGTGAAACGGAACAGCTGGTTCAGCACGACATCGGCCACGGCGTCGCGCTTGATTTCAATGACGACGCGCATGCCCTCGCGGTCGGATTCGTCGCGCAGATCGGAAATACCCTCGACCTTCTTGTCGCGCACCAGTTCGGCGATCTTCTCGATCAAGGTCGCCTTGTTCACCTGATAGGGAATTTCGGTGAAGATGATCGCTTCGCGGTCCTTGCGGATCGCCTCGATGGTGGCGACGCCGCGAATGAGCACCGAGCCGCGGCTGGTTTCGTAGGCCTGGCGGATGCCGGCGCGGCCCATGATCGCGCCGCCGGTCGGGAAATCGGGACCGGGCACGATCTCCATCAGTTCGACGAGGGTCATGTCGGGACGGTCGATGAGCGCGATGCAGGCGTCGATGATTTCGCCGAGGTTGTGCGGCGGAATATTGGTCGCCATGCCGACGGCGATGCCGCCCGCGCCATTGACCAGCAGGTTGGGGAAGCGCGCCGGCAAAACTTCCGGCTCTTGCTCCTTGCCGTCGTAGTTGGGACGGAAATCGACCGTGTCGGAATCAATGTCCTCGATCAGCGCGAGCGACGGACGCGCCAGACGGGACTCGGTGTAACGCATGGCGGCGGCCCGGTCGCCATCCACCGAGCCGAAATTGCCCTGCCCGTCGATCAGCGGCAGGCTCATCGAGAAGGGCTGGGCCATGCGCACCAGCGCGTCGTAGATCGCGGCGTCGCCGTGCGGATGGTATTTACCCATGACCTCGCCGACGATGCGCGCCGATTTCACGTAACTCCGGTCGGGCAGGAAATTGTTTTCCTGCGCCGAGAACAGGATGCGCCGATGCACGGGTTTCAACCCGTCGCGCACGTCCGGCAGGGCGCGGCTCACGATCACGCTCATCGCATAAGCGAGGTAGGAGCTTTTCATTTCGTCGGTAATGGAAACCGGACGGATGTCGGACGATGGCGGGACGGGCGGCGCCGCGTTTTGATCGGTCAAAACAGAACCTTGCGCGAGAGGAAAAAGGTCGAGCTGTTCTAGGCGATTCTCGCGCGGAAAGCCAATTTCCGGGCGAGGTCCGCGAATTGGCAATAATGAAGTGAAACAACGCGTTGCGCTGATTTTTCCAACGGCGCGCAAAAGGCCGACTTAAAATCGTCAAATGCTCGGGGAAAAGCGGCGGAAAATCGTCCGATTCGCGCGGCTGCCCCTGAAATCTCGCCAATCCAAGCTCAAGACGCTGCGACGCGTCAATGCGCCTCCGCGGGAACGCTGGCGCCTCTCGGCTTGCGCAGCAGCGCGACCGCGCCGAGGCTGAGCGCCAGACCGACGCCGACCAGATAGAATCCGTCGGCATAGGCCATGATCGTGGCCTCGCGCCGAACCTGGGCGGCGAGTTGGGCGATGGCTTGCGAGCGAGCCAGCATGGGGTCCGAGACGTGGGCGTGCAGAGCTCCCGCCATCGCCGCGATCCGCTCCTGCGTGCGGACGGCGTTGACGGTGATGGCCTCGGCCAAAGCGGAAAAATGCATGTGCTCGCGCCGGTCGATCACGGTCGACAGCGCGGCGATGCCGATCGATCCGCCGAGATTGCGCATCATGTTCGACAGCGCCGAGGCGTCGGCGGTGTCGCGCGGCGCGAGCCCGACCGTCGCAAGCTGGTTCAGCGGAATCGAAAACAGCGGCTGGCCGATCGCGCGCAGAAGCTGCGGCAGGATCAGCTGGTCCATCCCGACGTCATGCGTCAGTCCGACATTCAGCCAGCAGGAGGCGATGAAGAACAACGTGCCGGCGATGACCAGCAGGCGCGCGTCGAAGACCCGCATGATCAGCGGCATGGCGGGGAAAAGGGCAAGCTGCGGCAGGCCGCTCCACATCACCACATAGCCGATCTGTTGCGCGTCATAGCCCTGGACCTGCGCGCAATAGACCGGAATGAGATAGATCGAGCCGTAGGAGACCGCGCCGAGCACTGTCATCAGAATGCAGGCGCCGCCGACCGAGCGGTTGCCGAGCACGCGAAGATTGATGAACGGTCGCTCCGCCATCAATTCGCGGATGACGCAGCAGACGACGCAGACGACGCCGAGAATCGTCGCGTCGGTGATCAGCGAAGAGCCGAACCAGTCCTTGCGCTGGCCTTCCTCGAGCACAAAGGTGAGCGACGGCAGGCCGACAGCCATCAAACCAATGCCGATCCAGTCCCCCTTGAGCAATTCGCTCCAGCGCGCCGGCGTGGCATGGAAGGCGGTCAGCTGGATCGCCACGGCGATCGGCCCGAACAACAGGTTCAGATAGAAGATGAATTTCCAGGAGAATTGATCGGTGAGCCAGCCGCCGACGGTCGGCCCGATCGCCGGGGCGAAAGTCGCGGTCAATCCGAACAGCGCGACGCCGATCATCTGCTGCTGCTTCGGCAGGCGCGTACGGACGATGACGATGGCGGTCGGGATCAGCACGCCGCCGGTAAAACCCTGGCCGGCGCGGAAAATGATCATCTCGGTGAGGTTGGTCGACATGGCGCAGGCCAGCGAGAAGCCGGTGAACAACAGCGTATTGGTCACGAGATAGCGACGAATGCCGATCACCGACAAAAGCCAGCCGGTGAGCGGGATGACGATGATTTCCGCCATCAGATAGGCGGTCGAGATCCAGCTGCCTTCGTCGCTGGCGGCGCCAAGCGCGCCCTCGATATTGGTCAGCGAGGCATTGGTGACCTGGATGTCGAGGATCGCGGTGAACGCGCCGAGAATGGCGCCGAACACCGCGATCCAGTCGCGCAGGGAGGCTTTTTCCGCCGCGACGCTCACCTCTTCGAGGCCTCGGCGGCTCGGGCGCCGGCGATTCCGGCGTCGTCGCTTGCCGCGGCCTCATTGCCGGTCGCGACGGTCGCCGTGACCGAAAGGCCCGGGCGCAATCGCGCGAGCAGCGAATCCTTGACGTCTAGCGCGATCTTGACCGGCACGCGCTGGACCACCTTGGTGAAATTGCCGGTGGCGTTCTCCGGCGGCAAAAGAGCGAATTGCGATCCGGTGCCGGGGGTGAAGCTGACCACGCGTCCCTTGAAAACATGGTCGCCGAGGGCGTCGACGGTGAAATCGACCGGCTGACCCGACGCCATGAAGCCGACTTGCGTCTCCTTGAAATTGGCCACGAGGTAGATGTCGCGCCCCATCGGCACGAGCGTCAGTAAATTGGCGCCGACCGCAACATATTGCCCGGCGCGCAGCGAGCGGTCCCCCACCACGCCGCCGATCGGCGCGGTGATGGTCGTGTATGAAAGGTCGAGCCGCGCCTGTTCGAGCTTGGCCTCGGCGCCCTCGAGGCCGGCCTTGGCGCCCGCTTCGCGCGCCTTGAGATTGTCGACCTGTTTTTCCGCGGCTTCCAGAACGGCCTTCGCCTTGTCGGCGGCGGCGTGGCGCTGGCGCAGGTCGGCATCGGCTTGCTGCTGGCGCTGCGCCGTGCCGGTTCCTCGCTGCAAGAGATCCTGGTAACGCGCCATCTCCTGCGTCGAGAAGGTCAGCGCCGCCTCGGTATTGACGAGGTCGGCCCGCGCCTGATCGATTTGCGACATTTGCTGCGCGCGCGCTGCTTCAGCCTCGCGCAGGTCGGCCTTGTCCTTGGCGACCTCGGCTTCCGCCAGCTTTACCGACACAAGGAATTCGCGGTCGTCCAGGCGCGCGATCCTGTCGCCGGCCTTCACCGGCTGGTTGTCGCCGACGAAAACCTCCGCGACGACGCCGGCGATCCGCGGCGCGACGATCACCTTGTCGGCCTGCAGATAGGCGTCGTCGGTGGTCTCGAGGAAACGCCCTGTTGTCCACCAGCTCCAGGCGGTGTATCCCGCCCCGCCCAGAATCATGAGGGCGAGCGCCGGCAGGAGCGCGCGAATTTTCTTGCTCTTCTTCGCCACCAAGGGCGCCTGCTCCGGCTGGAGCGGCGCGCTTCGATCGAAACTATTTTTCGGGGTGGCGTTCATGCGGGCTGGCCATTAATTAAACTATACGGTATGGTTTAATTACAGCAAGCGACCTCCGGTGGCAACGGGAAACATGATGGGCAAGCCTGCCATCGACACGGAAACAGCCGCGCCGCGCGTGGGTCGACCCACCCGCGCGGTGGCCGAGCTTCGCAACGAGCGCCTGGTCGAAGTCGCGGCGGAGCTTTTCATGGCGCGCGGCTTCGAAGGCACGTCGATTGACGCGGTCGCCGAAGCGGCGCGGATCAGCAAGCCGACCGTCTATGCGCTTTATCGCGACAAGGCCGACCTGTTCAGGGCGGTGCTGGAAAAACGCATCCGCCTTTGGCTGGAGCCGCTCTCGGCGGCGGCCGAGGCCCAGGCCCGCGACAGCGGCCCAAAAAAAGCTGAAACCGCGCTGCACGACCTCAGCCGGACCTTGCTCGCCCTCTCGCTCACGCCAGGCGCGGCCGAGGTGCAGCGGATCATCGCCGCGCAATCGCGACATTTTCCGGAATTGGCAAGGTTCGCCTATGAGGAAGGCTGGTTGCGCGGGGTGCGCGCCGTCGCAGGTCTGTTGGCGAATTTCGCCGCTTCCGGGCAGATCAGGATCGAGGACCCGGAAATTTCGGCCGAACTCTTCCTCAACCTCGTGCTCGGACGCTCGTCACGCCTGGCGCTCTATGGGGTCGCCATGGACCCTCAAATGCAGGAGCGGCGACGCATGGCCGCGGTGGAATTGTTTTTGAACGGCGTCGAGGCGCATTAGCGAAAAACATCCGCCCTGTGTCCCCGCTTTGCAGGTCAACGCAATGGGAAGCCGTTATTCCCTGGACCGCATTCGGCGAATACCCATTCGCCGAATGCGGTAAAAGCAAAAAAGCCCTTTCGGAATACGCCTCAGAACGGTTGTGATTGGTAACGGCCGCAAGTGTGTGTGTTAGTATATTGTACAAACTGCGTATTTTCGTCCATGTTGTGACCAGCATCCAATTCCCGGCGTTTTCAGCCCCAATTCGCGGCAAGGTGAGTCGCCAGCGCCACCTCCCGCCGGTCGGCGGCCTGCTCGCGCGCCACCGCCCTATGAAGGACAGCCTCCGGCCCGACCAGCACCGCCATATCCACCGCCCGGGTCAGGGCTGTATATATCAAGGAGCGGTCCAGCAGCCGCGTCGGCGCGACGGGGACCACGACCCGGCGAAACTGCGACCCCTGCGCCTTGTGGATGGTGATGGCGTAGGCCAGCGTCAGGTCGCCCAGCCCTGCCCCGCCGAACTCGTGTCCGGCGCCGTCGAAGTCGACCGCCAGCATTTCGCCGCGGATCGCCGTCACCGTGCCGAGTGAGCCGTTTCGAAGGTCGAGGCGGTAGTCGTTCTTCAGGAACATGACCGGCTCGCCGACCGCGAAACCGCGCAATTCCGGGCGTCCGGCCGCCATGATCGCGTGGAACCTGGCGTTGAGCGCCTCGATCCCGACCGGCCCGGCCTTGGTCGCGGCGAGGATCCGCAGGTCGCCGCCGAACCCGCCGAGGTCGGCGACGAGGTCGACGACGTCCTCGGTCGCGGCGCCCGCCGGCCTGCATACAAGGACGACCCCGGCGCCCACGGCGACTGGATCCGCCGGCAGGGACGGCAGCGCGCCGGAGCGGACCGCCCGCCCGACCGCGGGAATCCCGCTGCCCTCGGTATGCCGATAGACGCGGACAAGCTCGACCTGCGGCACGCGCGAGTCGCCGACGAGGGCATGCAGGACGAGGCCGAACCCGATCGGCGGCAGCTGGCCTGGGTCGCCGACCAGCAGCAGCCGCGCGCCGTCCGGCAGGTGGCGCAGCATCCGGTAGAAGGTCGGCAGGTCGACCATCGAGGCCTCGTCGACGACCACGAGCGACTCGGGGCCGAGGACAATGTCCCTGCCCTCGGCCCGCTTTAGGAAGGCGGCGATGGTCATCGACGGGCGGCCGGTCGCCTCGCGCATGCGAACGGCGGCGCGGCCGGCGAGCGCCATGAGGTGGACGACGCGGCCGAACGACTCACAGGCCTCGCACAGCGCGCGCAGCACCGCGGTCTTGCCGACGCCGGCGCCGCCGGTGACCAGCCCGAACCGCTCCCGCACGCCGATCCTGACGGCCTCGCGCTGCTCACGGTTCAGGTCCAGCCCGGCGCGGGCGCAGAAACCCGGCACCCATTCGTCGAACTCGGCGTCGGATACCTCGCGGGCCACGAGGTCGCCGATCGCCGGGCCGGAAACCATGTCGCGGATTTGCCGCGCGACGTGGCGCTCCATCATGAAGGCCCCGGCGGGCTGGAGGACGTCGCCCGTCCGGAAGGCGGCGCCGTCGCGCAGCGCCAGTCCGACCGCCTCGGCCGCCCGCGCCGGCGCACACCGAAGCAGCTTTCCGACCGCGGCGCCGAGCGCGTCGGCTCCCATGCAGGTGTGGCCCTCCTGGTAGCGGCCATAGAGGACGGCCTCGGCGGCGGCGACAAGGCGCATCGGCGAGTCGGCGGCGACGCCGATCCTGCCGGCGGCGGCGTCGACCGCTGGCCAGTCGGCCAGTGCCATCATGACGTAAGGGTTCGACCGGAGCCGGGCCACGGCGTCGGATCCCCACAGGGCGACGACCTTCTTGGCGAGGCGGCGCTCGAACCCGTGCTCGGCCAACCAGACCACGACGTCGCCCTCGGCGAGCCGCTCGCGCCACGCGGCGACGAGGGATTCCGCCCGCTCCAGCGGCACGATTTCCGACAGGGCCTCTGCGTCGCCGTCGCCCAGCAGGCGGTAAAGCTCGGCGCCGAACCTCTGCCAGAGACGGCCCGCTGTCGCATAGCCGATGCCGACGAAGGCCGGCTCCTCGGCGAGGTGGCGGACGATCGTCCCGCCGTCGTCAGCGGGGGCCGACATAGTTGCCATGCGCGTCATAGCTCTTTGACCCCGGCAGCCCGAAGGCGTTCGCCGCGACGTCGAACAGCCCCTTGAACAGGCGCTCGGGCGGCTCGCCGAACTCGTCGACCCCGACCGAAACCTCGGGGAACTTCAGGAGCGCCTTGCGGGAGACGACCGGCCGCTCGATGTCGAAGAAGTCGGACCTCGGCCCCAAGCCGCCGACCTCCAGAAGCGTGGCAAACACGGTGACAGGAGGCTCCAAGCCGTGGTGCGCCGCGAAGGTCTTGAAGCGCTTCCACGTGTCGCGCACGGCGGCCTCGAACGGGACGAGGTTGATGAACCTTACCCCGTCCCCGTCCTGCCGCTCTAGGCTCGCGGTCATGCACTCGACGGCCCCGGTCCGGAACATGAGGCTGTAGGCGCGCAGCGGCTCTACTCCCGGCCGCGTCGCGATGCCCTCAAGGCAAAACTGCCAGTCGTACCCGCTCGCCCCGCCGAGGGGCGGCACAGTTCCTTTGACGCCCTCCCGAAGCTTCAGATCGGCCGGATCCACGGCGGACGAGAGCGGCACGACGTGGACCACGACCTTCGGTCCCGGCAGCAGCGTGAACGGCAGCTCATCGGCGACGATCGCCGCGATCCGCTCGTCGCGGAAGCCGCGGATGCGGTTCGCCACCGTTTCCGCGAGGCCGAATGCCTGCCTGAGGTCATCGACGTTCATGGGATGCTTCCCGTCGGAGTTGCGCATATAGAACTGATTGTGTCCCCGCAGCGTGACGCGGTGCGGAGCGGCCCAGCTCCTCGGCACCCTCACGACCATCACGCCGCGCTTGCCCGAAATGGGGATCCACCGCATGTCCGCGGTGGACAACCGCGGCTCCAGGCCGGTGCGTATCAGGCTGCCGAGGCGCAGCTTCTCCGCCTCTGGGTCGTCCAGTTCGTAGCCCGCGACCTCTTCCGGAACGCCCGCGCGCTCGCGGATTCCGAACACGATGTCGCCGCCCGACGCGTTGGCGAAGGCCGACACGTCGGCGAGGAACTCGCGCTTGTCGTCTTCCCTGCCGCCCACGCCCTCGGCCTTGTAGTCGAGGAAATGGCTCTCCGGCACGCCGTTCTCCCGCAGCGCGTCGACGTCGGCGACCGAGACGTCCGCCAGCCTCTTCAGCAACATTCCCTGAATCCTCCCCCAATCCGACCCGGCAAGTCTGCCGCCGTGCTCGCCTCGGTCAAGGGAGCTTCCGCGCCACGTCGCGCTGCGCGCGACCCGTGAAGCCCCTTGACCTCGCCTGCGCGCGGCGGCCTGCCATGCGGCAGGTCGGCTCCGAGGGAAGGTCGTTTCCGGTCTCTCCAAGGGAAGTGGGTCACGGCGCCACCCTCCGCCCGGTCAGCACCATGACCTCCTCGACCTGCTCCAGCCGGCGCAGCCGCTCGCGGAGCGACTGGTTCTCCGCCCGCAGCGAGGCGTTCTGCTGCTCAAGCTGCATGATCCGCCTGTCGCGCCGATCCGTCCGCGGTTCCGGCTTCTCGTCCTCGCCGACGCCCTCGGGCTCCGAAGCAGCTAGGCCGAGGCCGGCGACCGCGGCGTCCACGAGCGCCTTGGCCGCCGGGTTCTTGTACAGCACCTGCCGGTCGAAGCCGCAAGCCACGGCGACGGCGCTGAGGTTCGGCCGGCCGCCGCGCGTCGGGAACCGCTCCCCGGCGGCCGCGAGGCGGTCGAGGTAGGCCTTCAGGGCGGCGACGTTCTCCGCCCCTATCCGGACGCCGGACTTCTCCATCAGTCGCCCCTCGGACGTTTCTCTGTATTTGGCGACATGGGCCTCTCCTGTCGCTTCAAAGAAAGACGCTTCACTTGCCGGCGCGACCCGGCGCCACCCGCCAATCCTTCGCCTCTTCGGGCGAGACCAAGCGGTAGCCGGGCGGGAGTACGGGGGAAGCGGCAGGGCGCGGGGCCGACTCCGCTGCCCGCTGCTGCATGAACTCCCGCGACCACACCTGCGCCGCCGCCGTCCTTTTCGGGTCCAAGGCGCCTTCGATGCAGGCGTTGCGCGCCTTGTCCCGCCGCTGGAAGTCCGCGAGGAACTCCGGGCCGCCGCCCGCGGCGTTCTCCGCCTCGAACTGCGCCATGTTCTGGCCGAACGTAGTTATCCGGCACTGCGCCATGAGCCATTCCTCGATCGCGCTCGGATAGCCCGCGATCCTGTCCCGCATGGCGTCGTGGTCGATCGGAACGGCGCTGTTCGACGGCGTTGCGAACATGGTCTCCACGTAATCCCGCGGCACCTCCATGCGCCTCAGATAGGCGCCGACGTCGACGCGCATCTTGGCCACGAGCGTCGCGGATTTGTCGACATCAAGCCGGGCGTTGGCGACGGGGTCGACGTAGGGGCGGTGCAGCAGGAGGTAAGCCATGTTCCGAGGCACGCCGCCTGCGTAAATCAGAAAGCAGGCGCTCGCGCACACGCACGACCTCGCGCGGCCCGGAAAATTGTCCACCTCCGGGCAATACGGACGCCCGTTCGTTGGAAACGGCCCAAACGTGTCGAGCATCAGCCTTCGGATAAGGCCGCCGATTTCCATGGCCTCGTAGACCGATCCGCCCGGCGACCGCAGCAGCACCTGAAAGGAATTCTGCTGGCGCTCCATCTGGAAGACCTGCTCGGCGAACTTCTTCGCGTCCCCCTTCTCGATGACGCCGTCGATCAAGATGGCGGTGGGCGCGTCCTTGCAGTTCTCGCCGCTGATGAAACACGACCCGTTGATCCTTGTAATCTCTGCGGAAAAGCCCTTGCCGCCGCACAGGGAATACGCGCCGCATAGAACGACGAGGCCGAGCAACAACAAACGAATTCTGGTCATCGAAAACATCCAATCCGCAATACGCGCCCTTCGCTCACCCAAGAGCGCCTTCGAGACCTTCGCCGGCGCCCGCATCCTGCCCCATATTGGCGAGGGCGCGCAGCTTGCTCAGTCGAACGACGCGCTGGCCGTTCTTCCCCTTTTTGCCGGCGGCGGCCCAGACCTGCGCGCCGGGGCCATCGTAGACGATCTCGGCCTCCTCCGGCGACAGAATCCGCAGGACGACGAGCCTTTCGCAGGTGTCGTAGAGCGCGACGCTGCTTCCGCCGGTCATCTTGATCTGCACGTTGCCGTTGTCGTCGTAGGCGTCGTGACCCGGATACGAGTTGCGATGGAGCTTGAGGCGCAGGGCCTTGGCGGCGATGACCTCGCCGATCGAGCCGACAAGGTGGCCGTCCGGCGTGAACCTGCGCTCGGGAAACTCCTCGCGCAGCACGGCCACGGCCCTGTAGATGGCCGCGACTGGCGCCGGCAGTCTCACCTTGCGCATGCTGTCCCTGCTCCGAGAATTGAGGACATTTCAGAAACCGAACCTCGAATGTCAGGCCAATGAGCGTCCGGTCTCGCGTCTGCGGGACGGTCGAGGCGGACCTTCAGGCCGCCGACGTTCTCCGCCCCGATCCGGACTCCTGACTTCTCCATCAGTCGTCCCTCGGGCGCCGGTCGACCCTCTCGGGCAACGGGTTGTCGAGGCCCTCCTCCGTCGTCTCCCCGCGATGCAGGTTCATGACCATCCGCCGAAACTTGGCCTCGTAGGTCGCAAGCTGCCCACGAAGCGCATCGTTCTCCGCCTTCAGCCGATCGACCTGGCGCTCCAGTACCAAAACGGCTGGCTCGCGGCTCCTCTGGCGGCGCTTTACGCCCCGCTTCGCCTCGTCAAGCAGCTGCGCGCGGCGGTCGTCGTAGGCCATCTTGATGGCAGCGTTCACTGACAGCGCCTGCCTGCTCCAAGCCTTCTCCGTCCGCAAGCGCCGCCCCGCCTTCGGCAGTCCCCTCTCGATTGCGCCGCGAATGGCGTCCCACGTCATGGGCAGCGCGGGCCAATCTCGGATGAGGGCAACGATCGCCGCGACCTGCTCGCCGGTCATGAAGCGCCGGCGCGGCGAGCCTTCCTTCTGCGTCGCCTGCTCCGGCAGCCCGGTTCGCTTGGCCATATCGTCCTCTCCGACCTCGCCGGGACGATATGACGATTCGGCCTTCCGCCCGAAGGTCGGGGCACCAAAAGGCCTGTGGATAGTCGAATAGTAGACGATGTCACCGGCTGGAAGGAACATGAGGGACAACGGCTCCTCCTTCGCCGGGCGATTGCGCGCCCACGCGGCGCGAATGACGGCGTGAAAGCCATTAGAACAAACAAAGAACTATAGGTCAAGGCCCGAGCGGTCGGCGACGGCGTCGTGCGGCAAAGCGGACGTCTTAGGTTCGCCATCGGGCTAGCGGCCGGCCTGACCCTCCGCAAACATCCTGTCCCACGCCGCGACCGCCTGTTTCAGCGCCACGCCCTTGCCATCGACCAGCGCGTAGAGGCGGTTGTACTTGTTCGCCACCCCGTCGTTCTGGAACAAGAACCGCCCGTCCTTGACGACGTAGCGTCCGGACTGGCGTCCCATCAACTCGACAAATTCGCGCAGGGCGTCGTAGTAGGCGACCCGGGACTGCAAGACGTCGGTGATCGCCTCGGTCTCCCTCTGCTGCCGTCCTTCGACGCCGCCCATGAAGTTTTTCCTGACGTCGTCAGGAGCGATGTCGACCAGCGCGCGCAGCGCAGACTTTTCCGCCTCAAGCCCGCCGAGGCACTCGGGCAGCGCCGCCGCGGCATTCCGCGACGCCGTCCGCAGCGCCGCACTCCACCGCGCGAACTGTTCCGGCGTGCCGGACTGCACGTTGATGTCGCCCATTGCCGGAGGCTCGATGCCGCTCGACACCTTCCTGAACTTCTCCAGCGTCGCGGTCTGGATGTCCAAAGAGCGACGCATCAGGTCGGCGAACTTGTTCGATTGGTTGGCCTGCAACGCGGCCTCCCGCTTCGCGGCCGTGTCCGCCTCGACCAGCGCGACGGCGTCCTTCGCGTCGTTCGCCCACAGGATCGACGGCACCTTCTGGAGCGCGAAGAAACCCATGACGGCGCCGGCGATCACCGCCGGCCTATAGACGCGCCGCTCTCCCCTGACGAGGAAAACGGCCGGCAGCGCCACGATCAGCACAATGCCGACCAGGCCGCCGATCAGAGTCGCGATCCCGTCGGACGACCAGCCGTACTGCACGCCAAGGTCGGCGAGGAAAACCGCCGCTATGACCAGCACGAAAGCGGCGGTCGCCCTGGCGTTCTTCTGCTCCGAAGTCATGAACAACATTCCGCGTCGTCAATATGATGCGCGCCCGCCAAAATACGTCGGCGGCGCGCAGATGAGTTCCGGCCTAATGGCCACACGAGTATCCGCCTCGCGCCGCATGGCCGAACGTCAGGCCGTTCGAGATCCTGATGGCATACGCATCGCCGGCGCCGTCGTCGACTTCGGCGCGCAGCCCGTGCCGGACCACGATCGCCAGGATCCGATGCCTGATCTCCTGCCAATCTAAGCCATCGCGCCGCAACGTCTGGGCCGCCCCCACGAGATAGGCCGCGCTCAACATGTGTGCATCCCCCTTGACGCCGTCATGCCCGAGGCTAGCGCATCGGGGCCGTTTGGCGAGCGGCTTTCGGCGCTTATCCCCAAGTTTGGCGCGTCCGGCGCGGACCCGGACCGCCCTAACCCTTCGCGTCCACCATCGCCGGCCCGCGCAGCATGTGGACGAGCGTCCCCTCGGCCACGTCCGCGTCGCCGTGGACGGCCATCACCGCCTTGAGGCCGTCCCGGCGCCGGCGGTGGGCCTCAACCCAGCGCGCCGCCCCGTAGGTCCCGTCGGCGTCCTCGGCCTCGGCGACCGCCAGCATCCGCTCGACCTCGGCGAGCTGGCGACCGGCCTCGGCGCGCTGCTCCTCGTTCCCCTTGTCGACGACGTGCTCGTTGCAGTTGGCGCACTCGCCGTGGGTGGGACATGGCGCGAGCGACCAATCGTGGACGCATAGTCCGATCTCGGTGACGTGCGCCGTGCCGATCTGCGCGCCCAGGAACGCCTTGCGGTCGGCAGGAGGCAGTCTGGCTGCGATGTCGGCGATCGGCCCCGTCAAGTGGTCGCTTTCCACCATGCCCCGGACCTTCTCGGCGAGCTTGCGCCCGCTCATGTGGTCGTAGGCGGCGTTCTGCGCCATGTCCTTGCGGCCGGACCAGCGGGCGATCATCTCCTGACTCATGCCGCCCTCCTGCGCGAGGGTGTTGAGCCAGTGGCGGAAGCGGTGCGAGTTCACCTTGATCGGGGTTCCGTTGGGTTCGGCGAAGCCGTGCCGCTCGAAGATGCTCTCCGTGCCATTGCCGCCGGTGATGAAGTCGCCGACCATTTGGTCGGTCAGCAGCCTGACCGAACCGTTTATGGCGCCCCGCTGGCGGTGGACGAAGTTCTCCCGGATTAGGAACATGTGGTCCTCAAGCCTGACCGGATAGCCGGCCGCAATCGCGGGAATGGCCGCTGCGATAGCGGCGCAGACATCCCCTGTCGCGACGCCCTTGCGCTTATGGCCATTGCGCCCGTAATCAGGCGGCATTTCCTGCGCAGTCAAACGGTTTGTCTTCGTCCAATTGTACGCCGCCCCATTTGAGCTTAAACCGAGCGCCTCGTTCAGATCCGTCAACGAGATGAGCTCGCGCGGATCTCCGGCATCGAGTCCCGGCAGCCTGACCCGACCGGGATTTGCACGCATCCAGCGGGCGTCAGCCCGCACTGGATCAGTTATCCTGCGCACGTCGGCGACGGCGCGGCGAGCCACGTCGACCATCGCGGTGGGTATCCACTTCACGCCGGGGCCGAACCCCTTCTCGCCGAAATAGCGGATTCCGTAGCGCACGACCGGCCGCCCGTCGGCGCTGACCTCCGCCACACCGCCCGAGTAGGCTGTCTCCTCGACCTCGCAGTCCGCCGGGATCGACAGCAGCTCGTTGATGCGCCAGTTGCCGCAGGCGAGAAGCTCGATCGCGCGCATCCGCAGGAGATCCGGGTCGTCCAACTGCTGGTTGGCGATTTCAGCAAGCGCGTCCAGCGCCGCCTGCGACGGCAGCTTCTCCTCCCTTCGCCGCTCGGCCGCCTCGCCGAAGCGCTCGTCCGATGTCGGCCGCGGCACCTTGTTGCGCCAGCCGAGTCGCACACGCGCGACGCCGTGCTTGTCGAGGCACTCGGCGACCTCGGCGAGGAAGACCCCGGAGCGGTAGGCCGTCGATTTCGGTCTCGCATTTCCGTGCGGCCTTGGCGGCCGCGTCGAAATGGGCCGGCACCAACCGACACGGGTCGTAGCCATCGCGGGCAAGCTCCGCGTGAAGATACCGGCAGACCCTGAGCGTGACACCATGCAGCTCAAGGTGGCGCGGCGCCGCATCCTCCCTAAGCCTGATCATCGCCTTGACGAAATCAGCGAAAGGCCGCTCCATGGGAACAGTGTCCGTCGCCCCCCGCCTGCCTCCTTGGCCCGTCAGAAAGTAGAGGAGGCCCGTTCCCGACTTTCCGCCGGTCGCGCGCTGCCTTCTTTTCGTGAAGGCGAGGTCCTTCCACACGGATTCGTCCCAGTCGACGGCGCCGAAAGCCTTCGAGGCCCTGCCCTTGGCGACGAATGCTTCTAGGTTCGTCTGCGCGTCGCGCTCGCGCGCCGTCTGCAACACCCGGACGTTCATCGCGCAGCTCCTTTAGCGGCGTCGATGCGCGCAACGACATCGGCGATGGCGAGGATGGTGGCGTCGTAGATCGCGACGATGCGCCCGTCCCGCCCTGCGGCCCGCCTGCGCTCCCTGTCTGCAAGCAGCCTGTCCAGCAGCAGCTGGTGCGGGCCGTCCATCCACGGCTGGAACGAGCCGCAGGTGTAGCAGGCGACCGGCGACATGAGGCCGCAGAAACCGTAGGATCCGCAGGTTCCTACGGCGCGAACCACCGCCGCCTCGTCGTCGACGACGGCAACCCGGCTGCTGGGGTCGTCGCCGCGGAGTGCGGCCCGCTCCGAGCCGACCAATTTGCCGAGGAAGGCCTGGGCGATCGGCCCGAGCGCCAACGCCACCGCCCTGTCGAGCGGCCTAACGATGTCGGACCTGACGTCGAAATAGACCTGAACGTGCTGAAGGTCGGTGTGGTCGAGCAGGTCGGCGATCTCGCGCTTCGGCACGCCCTCGTTCACCAGCCGCGTCGCGAAGGTGTACCGGAGGCGCCTCGTCGAAACGTTCATCGGCTCACTTGTGCGATGCGAAACCACGCCCAGCTTGTCGACCGCCTTCTTTAAGAGGACGGAGAATTCCTGCGGTGTCAGGTGCATGGCGTATTCCCGCAATGGCCCCTCCGAGAGCAGCGACGGCCGGACGCGCGCGAAGAGCGCGAAGGCGAAGTCTGGGTTCCAACCCTCCTCCCCACGCCGACGCCGATTCTCGTCGATCAGCGCCAGCAGAACCTTGCCAATTTCCTCGTTGACAGGACGGCGCCGGAACGCCTCGCGCCGCATCGCGTCGCCCTTCTTCATCCGCGGGATGTCGACGTGAACGAACTGCACCTCGCCGCCGTCGCCGGCGATCACCTTGACGTCCTCCTCACGCATCAGCGCCGGCTGGAGCGGATTGGAGCCAAACGCGACGCAGAGCCAGACCGCAGCCTGTTCCTGGAGGCTGATCTGGCCCTCTTTTGTCGCCTTACGCAAGGCGTTCAACAGCGCGACGATCTCAAGGTCGTCGAGAGGCCCTTCTTCTGGGTCGAGCGAAAGAACCGCCTGGCCCTTCGCGTTGCCACCGATCCGCATCTGTTCGGCTTCGAAGGCAACATCGGCGTCGAAATTTTCGAATCCATTGTCAGCGGCCCAACAGTACCAGCGCCGAACATGATGCAATAACCATGCGCCATCGCCCAAAGTCGCCCGCATCTCTGAGAATAGGCTAAATGGTATAGTCGTTCCGTTTTCGCTCGCATCCTGTAGTACGCTGGATTTTCCAGCAATCATAGTCAGTTGTTCAAATGCATTTTTGGCATTCATAGGCCCACGAGTCTCGATCATGTTTCTAATGAAACAGACTGACGCCTCCAATATCGACCAGTTGTGAAGGGGAAATTTCTTCCAGCTCAGGCGGTTTCTGCCCGTGACATCATTCATCAACCATTCCCAACCGGAGGCGTCTACCGGCATACCTGCCCTGTCATAGATGGTCCCCTGCGAAGGGAATTCTGGAATAGGCCTCAGTTCTGCGTTGGTCATTTGACGTTCCCATTCCAGCTTTTTTCCTGCATGCCCAGAGCCGCCTCGTTGGCGCGGCGCTCCGTGCGGTCCAGCTGGTAGTTCTCGCCCTGCGTGGAGTTCTTGACCCAGCCCATCTGGTGGTTGCGCGCCTGCGCCTCCTCCGCCTCGCTCATGCCGACCGCCTCGGCGTAGTCGCTAAAGCGCTCGTTCCAGTCGTGGCGCGAGACGTGCGGGGAAGCGTGCGCCGGTACCCCAGACGCGCGGGCGCGCAGCAGGCGATACATGTCGTTGACCGCCAGCAACGACAGCGGCTTGCCACTGCGCGCGAGGAACAGGTACGGGGTACGCTTCGAGTTAGGAATCGCGGGGCGCTCGTTGCGCACGTAGTCGAACAGGTCCGCGGCTAGCTCTTCGCTCAGCGGAGCCGGGCGCTTCAGCGTCTTGGGCAGCGGCTGGCGCGGTCTGCCGTCAGCCTTTTCGCCTTTGGCGCCGCGAAATACGCCGACCACGACGTAGGGATGCGACGACTTCCGATCGCCCCGAAGGAACAGGTCCTCTCCGGCGATCCCGAGGGCCTCGCCTCTGCGGCAGCCGATTTCGTCGATCAGCCTCATGAGCAGATAGTTGCGGCGTCGGTACGGCGGCTTGAACGGGTTCTGCGGGCTGTCCGGCCGGATCGCGGCGAGGAAAGCGGCTCGCCCGTCCCCGCCCATGCTCAGGCGCCTGCCCCGCTTCGTTCTCGGCAGGTCGTTTAACATGAGCCGCCCGAAGTCTTCGAGCCGCGCCCTCGCATCGAGGGCGCGGGCCGTATCTCGGTTGGGGATGCGGCGGACGACATCCTGTGCATGCCAAGCGAGGTAGGCGTGGACGTCGCGGATCCGGGTCGCCCACGTGGCGCCAGAGACGACCGCTTTCGCGGCGCGCCGCGCCTTATCGCTGACAGCCTTGTCGAGGTTGCCGTTCCTGCGCAGCGCCTGCCGCAGGTCCACGGCCTCGCCGCGATCGAGGAATTCGCAGCGGCCGACGCGCGCGTCGAGATCTACGCGCCGCCTCTCGGCCCAGTTGAGGGCGATGGCGACGGCGCCGAGGGCGTTCATCTGGGTGTTGTAGGTTAGTCCGCGCTCGCGCAGACAGGCGACGCCGTAGAGCGTAGTCCCGTAATGGGCGACGCCGTCAGGCCCCTCGACCAGCGCCCAGCGCTCGCCAGTGGCCGGATCTACGCTCAACTTTACGCGGTATGGACGCGGATTCCCCTTGTTTTCCGGCACGTTTGCCTCCTGGACTTGACAGAGTCAGGTTCCCATGAGCTGAGCCGCGTGTAAAGTTGCATTTCGAACAAAAAAAGAACAGCGCTAAGGCGCTGTTCTGTAACTGCATTCCGCACGGGACTTTACAAATTGGCGTTACTTACTTCTAAAAGGGAATATCGTCGTCGAGCGAGTCCGAGGCCCGGCCGCCGCCCTGCCCGCCGCGTTCGGACGGGCCTCGCTCCATCGGCGACTGGCGGCCGAAACCGCCGCCCGAAGAGCTCCCGGAAGAACCGCCGGATGCGCCGCCATAGCCCGCGTCGTCGCCGCGTCCGCTGCGGCTGTCGAGCAGGGTCAGTTCGCCGCGGAAACGCTGCAGCACGATTTCCGTCGTCTTGCGCTGGTGGCCTTCCTTGTCAGTGAATTCGCGGGTCTGCAACTGGCCTTCGAGATAGACCTTCGCGCCCTTCTTGCAATATTGCTCGGCGATCTTGCCCAGGGCCTCGTTGAAGATCACCACATTATGCCATTCGGTGCGGTCCTTGCGCTCCCCTGTCGCCTTGTCGCGCCAGCTTTCGGTGGTGGCGAGCGAAAAGGACACGACGCTGTCGCCGGAATTCATCCGCCGCACTTCCGGATCGCGACCGAGATTGCCGATCAGAATGACTTTGTTGACGCTACCGGCCATGATTTCCCCGCTTCTTGCTTGCCCTGCGGCCGGCGCATCCTATACGTGCGCCGAAAAGCCCGCGCGGCATTATCGATCCTTATCCACAGCGGCGCGGTCAAAACGCCAAAATCCGCAACGGCAACGCTGTTCTATTTATGTTCTAGCCCACAGCGGCGAATCGTGCAAGCCTGCGGCGCTGGAATTTATGGAAAACGGCGTTAAATAGAGCCCGACCTTGACGCCGCCGCATCGGCCTCGTTTTCTGGAATTGCATGATGGATTCACCCAGGCCGAAAAGCCCGAAAAACAAGGCCCCTGCCCCCAGGGATCAGGCCAAGCCTTTGAAAGCGTCATCGAAAGCCGCGCCAAAAACGCCGGTCAAGGAAACGGCGGAAGCGGCGGCCCTGCGCATCGGCGAGGGCCGGGTGATTTCTCTGCGCGGCGCGCGCGAGCATAATCTCAAGAACGTCAACCTGACCATTCCGCGCGACAAGCTTGTGGTCTTCACCGGCCTGTCCGGCTCTGGCAAATCCTCGCTCGCCTTCGACACCATCTACGCCGAGGGCCAGAGGCGCTATGTCGAGAGCCTTTCCGCCTATGCGCGGCAGTTCCTCGAGATGATGCAGAAGCCCGACGTCGATCATATCGACGGGCTGTCGCCCGCCATTTCCATCGAACAGAAGACCACATCGAAGAACCCCCGCTCGACCGTCGGCACCGTCACTGAAATCAACGATTACATGCGCCTTTTATGGGCGCGCGTCGGCATTCCCTATTCGCCCGCCACCGGCCTGCCGATCGAAAGCCAGACCGTGAGCCAGATGGTCGATCGCGTGCTGGGCCTGCCCGAGCGGACGCGGCTCTTTTTGCTCGCGCCGGTGGTGCGCGGGAGAAAGGGAGAATATCGCAAGGAAATCGCCGAATTCCTCAAGCGCGGCTTCCAGCGTTTGAAGATCGACGGCCAGTTTTACGACATCGCCGACGCTCCGGCGCTCGACAAGAAGCTCAAGCACGACATTGACGTGGTGGTCGATCGCATTGTCGTGCGCGCCGATATTTCCGCCCGGCTCGCCGAGAGCTTCGAGACCGCGCTCGACCTCGCCGACGGCGTGGCGATCGTCGAATTCGCGGAAAGCGCGCAAGCCGCCGCGAAACCGGCCGAGCGCATCGTCTTCTCGTCGAAATTCTCCTGTCCGGTGTCAGGCTTTTCCATTCCGGAAATCGAGCCCCGCCTGTTCTCCTTCAACTCGCCGCACGGCGCCTGCCCGAAATGCAGCGGCATCGGCTTCGAGCAGAAGGTCGATCCTGAACTGATCGTGCCGAATCCCGAACAGACCCTGCGCAAGGGCGCCATCGCGCCCTGGGCCAAGTCGCCCTCCCCCTATTACGCGCAGACGCTGGAGGCGTTGGGAAAAGCCTTCAAGTTCCGCTTGGAGGACCGCTGGTCGAAACTCAGCCCGGACGCGAGGAACATCATCCTCTACGGCACGGGCGAGCAGGAGGTGCGCTTCGCCTATGCCGACGGCTTGCGCTCCTATGAGGTGAAGAAGCCCTTCGAAGGTGTGATCCGCAATCTGGAGCGGCGCTATCTCGAGACCGAGAGCGAATGGGCGCGCGAAGAAATCGGCCGCTTCATGTCGGCCAGTCCCTGCGCCGCCTGCAAGGGCTCGCGCCTCAAGCCGGAGGCCCTCGCCGTCAAGATCGAGCATCGCCATATCGGCGAGATTTCGGAACTGTCGGTGCGCGACGCGCAGGCTTGGTTCGCCCTGTTGCCCGCAAAACTCGACGCCAAGCGCAACGAGATCTCCAGCCGGATCTTGCGCGAAATCGGCGACCGGCTGAAGTTCCTGGTCGATGTCGGCCTGGATTATTTGACGCTTTCGCGAGGCTCGGGCACGCTCTCGGGCGGCGAGAGCCAGCGCATCCGCCTCGCCTCGCAGATCGGCTCGGGCCTCACCGGCGTGCTCTACGTGCTTGACGAGCCGTCGATCGGCCTGCACCAGCGCGACAATTTCCGCCTGCTCGAGACGCTGCGCCGGCTGCGCGATCTCGGCAATTCGGTGATCGTCGTCGAGCATGACGAGGACGCCATCCTCACGGCGGATTATGTCGTCGATGTCGGGCCGGGCGCGGGCGTGCACGGCGGCGAGATCGTGGCGCAGGGAACGCCTGATGACATCATGGCCGACGAGAATTCGCTGACCGGCGCCTATCTCACGGGCAAGCTCAGCGTCGCCGCGCCAAAAAAGCGGCGCAAGCCCGACCCTGAAAGAAAACTGACGCTCACCGGCGCGCGCGGCAACAATCTGCGCAATGTCACGGCGGAGCTGCCGCTCGGCCTCTTCACCTGCATCACCGGCGTCTCCGGCGGCGGCAAATCGACCCTGGTGGTCGATACGCTCTACAAGGCGGTGGCGCGGCGGCTCAACGGCGCCTTCGAGCATCCCGCGCCCTTCGACGCGCTGGATGGGCTTGAGCATATCGACAAGGTCATCGATATCGACCAGTCGCCGATCGGCCGCACGCCGCGCTCCAATCCCGCAACCTATGTCGGCGCCTTCACGCCGATCCGCGACTGGTTCGCCGGCCTGCCGGAAGCCAAGGCGCGCGGCTACGGGCCGGGCCGCTTCTCCTTCAACGTCAAGGGCGGCCGCTGCGAGGCGTGCCAGGGCGACGGCGTGATCAAGATCGAAATGCACTTTTTGCCGGATGTCTATGTCACCTGCGACGTGTGCAAGGGCAAGCGCTACGACCGCGAAACGCTGGAAGTGCGCTACCGTGACAGGTCGATCGCCGACGTGCTCGACATGACGGTCGAGGAAGCGGCCGAACTGTTCAAGGCCGTGCCCTCCATCCGCGACAAGATGCAGACTCTTGCCCGTGTCGGCCTGGGTTACGTCAAGGTGGGGCAACAAGCCACCACATTGTCCGGAGGCGAGGCGCAGCGCGTAAAACTGTCAAAGGAGCTTTCGCGCCGCTCGACCGGCCGCACGCTCTATATCCTCGACGAACCGACCACCGGCCTGCATTTCCACGATGTGAAAAAGCTTCTGGAGGTGCTGCACGAACTGGTCGACCAGGGCAACAGCGTGGTCGTCATCGAGCACAATCTCGAAGTGGTGAAGACGGCGGACTGGGTGATCGACATGGGTCCCGAAGGCGGCGACGGCGGCGGGACCATCGTCGCCCAGGGACCGCCCGAGGCGATCGTGCGCGAACCGGCGTCCTATACCGGGCGTTTCCTGAAGGAAATTTTGCAGCGGCGACCCGGTGGCCGGCAGGCGGCGGAATGAACGGCGAGGCGGGAGCATAGCCTCAAGTCATTGTGTCGCCGCATTTTTTTGAGACCATGAGCGGCGGTGGACTTAAAGACATTGGCTTTGTGATCGTTTAGCCATGCAAATTACGCAATGCCGCATTGCAAAAATAACGGGTTCCCTATTGGTTCATATATGATCACAATCTTGTGAGATTTAGAGGAAAGTTCTAAGCCTTTCTTCCTATCAGAGGTAAGTGGACAGGTGCGGTTTCAACCCCTGTCCGCCGACGCGCCCGCCGGTCCCTCCCCCCGGCGGGCGCTTTCTTTTTTGGGGCCGCCTTTAGTAGCCCGACGTGCGCCAACGCCTGAGCCTTCGCCGAAATTTGCCGATCTCGGCGGAACTATTGCCGGTTCTGCAAGTTCAGCGCGCCATCAGCGGAAGGAGCGCCGGAGATGGCGCCGGCCGCCGCTAGATATTTATCCAGCGAAAGCGAGGAAGGTCATGGCGATCATCACCGTGAAGGATGGAGCACAGCTTTATTTCAAGGACTGGGGCGAAGGTCAGCCGATTGTTTTCAGTCACGGCTGGCCGCTTTCCAGCGACGCCTTCGAAGACCAGATGTTTTTCCTTGCAAACCATGGTTATCGCGTCATCGCCCATGACCGGCGTGGGCATGGCCGGTCCGACCAGCCATGGAATGGCAATGACATGGACACCTACGCCGACGATCTGGCTGAATTGGTGCAAAAACTCGACCTGCATCATGCCATCCATGTCGGGCATTCGACGGGCGGCGGCGAAGTCGTTCGCTATGTCGGCCGCCACGGTTCGCGACGCGTCGCCAAGATCGTGCTGATAGGCGCGGTGCCGCCAGTCATGGTCAAGTCGGCGTCCAACCCCGGCGGCACGCCGATCGAGGCGTTCGACCAAATTCGGGCCGCGGTCCTGGCCAATCGTTCACAATTTTTCGAAGACCTGTCCCTGCCGTTCTACGGCTATAACCGAGACGGCGCGAAAGTCTCGGAAACCGTGCGCCAATCGTTCTGGTTACAGGGGATGATGGCGGGCATGCCGGCCGCCTATTTCTGCGTCAAGGCCTTCTCGGAAACTGACATGACCGAGGATCTGAAAAAGATCGACGTGCCGACGCTGCTGCTGCATGGCGACGACGATCAGATCGTTCCGATCGCCGACTCGGCCCAGCTTTCGGCAAAACTCGTCAGAAACGCCGTCCTCAAGATCTATCCCGGGGCGCCGCACGGCATGTGCACGACCGAGAAGGACAAGGTGAACGCCGACATCCTGGATTTCGCAGGAGCCGGCGCGCAAGCACGCTTCAGCGGCGCCGCCTAGCGACTTCTGCAGCCGCAAAGGACGCAAATCGGGCAATCCCGATTTGCTTCGGAAGATGGCCGGCCGCCCTAATCCACCGCAATCAGCACCGCGCCGACCGGCCGCTTCTCGCCAAGCAGGATATTGTAGGTCTGGCACGCCGCGCCGGTGCTCATCGGATCGCAGCCAATTCCCAGCGAGCGCAGGCGTTGGCGCAGCGCCGGCGGAACCGGCATCAGCGAGGGACCGCAGCCGAACAGCAGCAATTCGATGCTGCCGCCCGGCAAGGCGAACAAGGGCGCGAGCGACGCCTCGTCGACTTCGGCAAAACCTTTCGGCGCAAAGGCGTGCATGCCGTCCGGCAAGGCGAGCAGCGAGCCGCGATGCGACATGCCGCCGAACTGGAAGCCGCCCGCGCCGATCCCGTCAATGGTGAAAAGGCCCGGCGCGAAGCCGTCGTATTTGCGATTTTCCGCCAAATCAGGCGCTCGTCAGCGGCTTGGCCCCGGTCTTGCCGCCAAGTCCGGTGACTTCGTCCGAGGCGGCGCGCGATTCATTGCGCAGGCCGAGGTAAATCAAGGTCGGCGAACAGATGAAGATCGAGGAATAGGTGGCGACGAAAATGCCCCACATCATCGCCAGCGAGAACGAGCGGATCACCTGTCCGCCAAAGATCACCAGCGACAACAGCGCCAGAAACACCGTGGTCGCCGTCATCAGCGTGCGCGGCAGAACGGCGTTGACCGACATGTCGATCAACTGGTCCGTCGGCATTTTCTTGTATTTGCGCATCATTTCGCGGATGCGGTCGAGCACCACCACGGTCTCGTTGAGCGAATAGCCGACAATGGTCAGGATCGCCGCGATCGACGTGGTGTTGAACTCGAGCTGGGTGATGGAGAAGAAGCCGACCGTCAGCAGCAGATCGTGCATGGTGGCGATGATCGCGCCGATGGCGAACTGCCATTCGAAACGGAACCACAGATAGGACAGCACGGCCAGGATCGACAACACCACGCCGAGCGTGCCCGATTGCACCAGTTCGCCCGAAACGCGGGGTCCGACGACTTCGACCGAGCGGAAATCATATTCGGGACCGAGCGCCTGCTTGACCTTGTCCACCGCCGCTTCCTGCGCCGCGGCGCCGCCGACCTGCTTGCCGAAGCGGATCGAGGCGTCGGCGGGGTTGCCGAATCCCTGCACTTCCAGGTCGCCGAGGCCGAGATGGTCTGAGAGGTCGCGGATATAGGACAGGTCGGCGGCGCCGGTCCTGGCCCGCACCTCCATCATCGTGCCGCCGGAGAAATCGATGCCGAAATTCATGCCGACGGTGAGGAACATCACCACCGAAATGATCGAGAGCACGGCCGAAAACGGATAGGACACGCGCCGGAAGCGCATGAAGGGAAACTTGGTGTTTTCGGGCGCCAGGCGCAAAAGCTTCATAGCGAGAGTTCCAGATGCATCAGATCGGCAGTTTGGTCGGCCGGGCGTAGCGATACCACAGGGCGATCATCATCCGCGTCATGGTCACGGCGGTGACGATCGTCGTCATGATGCCCAGCGCCAAGGAGACGGCGAAGCCGCGCACCGGACCGGCGCCGAGGAAATACAGGATCGCCGCCACCACGAACATGGTGACGTTGGAGTCGACGATGGTGGCGAAGGCGCGATTGAAGCCGGCGTCGAGCGCCGAGATGATCGAGCGTCCGGCGTGCGATTCCTCGCGAATGCGTTCGTAGATCAGCACGTTCGAATCGACCGCCATGCCGATGGTCAGCACGATGCCGGCGATGCCGGGCAGAGTCAGCGTCGCGCGCAGCAGCACCAGGGCGGCGAAGATGAAGGTGATGTGGATCATCAGCGCAATATTGGCGAAGATGCCGAACGTGCCATAGGTCATCAGCATGTAGGCGAGCACCAGCACCGCCGCGACATAGGCCGCCTTCTTGCCCGCCGCGATGGAATCCGCGCCGAGGCCCGGGCCGACGGTGCGCTCCTCGACAATGGTCAGCTTGGCCGGCAGCGCGCCGGCGCGCAGCAGGATCGCCAGGTTATTGGCCTGTTCGACGGTGAAATGGCCGGAAATCTGGCCGGAGCCGCCGGTGATGGGGCCGAGGATGCGCGGCGCCGAAATCACCTTGTTGTCGAGCACGATGGCGAAGGGCCGCCCGACATTGGCCGATGTCACCTGACCAAACCGCTGGCCACCGCGGATATTGAAGCGGAAATTGACCACCGGCTCGCCGGTGCGAGAATCAAACCCCGGCTGAGCGTCGGTCAGGTCCTCGCCCTGCACCATCACCTGCTTTTCAACCGGCAATTTGCCCGGCTGGTCGGTCTGGTCGAGCATGTCGACGTCGCCGGGATTCTCACCCGGCTCGGCGACGAGGCGGAACTCCAGTTTCGCCGTGGTGCCGACGATTTCCTTCAGCCGGTTGGTGTCCTTGAGGCCGGGAACCTCGACCAGGACGCGGTCATTGCCTTCGCGCTGGATGTTCGGTTCGGTGGTGCCGAGGCCGTTGACGCGGCGGTTGAGCACTTCGATGGTCTGTTCGACCGAGCGCCGGATCTTGTTGTCGATGGCGGCGTCGGTGAGGTTGAGCTTCAGCAGTCCGTCGCCGGCGTCGACAATATCGAGGCCGGAGCCGCCGGGACCTTGGGAAATCTGCACGAGATTGGCGAGTTTCGGCATGATGCGGGCGCGTTCGCCGGCGTCCGGGATGCGCACCTGCACGCCGCGCGTATTGATGCCGACGCCGCCGGATATGCCGATTTTCTCCTCGCGCAGCAGGCGGCGCAGGTCGTCGCGCAGGTTCTGCACCATGGTCTTGACCACGTCGGCGCGATCGACTTCATAAAGGAGATGCGCGCCGCCCTGGAGGTCAAGGCCGAGCACGATGGATTCAGGCTGTATCCACGACGGCATGTGTTCGGCCAACGCCGCGCGATCCTTGGGGCCGATCATGCTGGGCAAGCAGATGAGCAAGGCGATCAGGGACGCAGCCAGGGTGAGGACGATTTTCCAGGGGGCGAAGCGCATCATTTTCGGAGGCTAGTCCATTGTTTTTGCGCCCTCAGGCGGGATCCTTGACCGGCTCGCCCTTGGCGCGCACTTCGGCGATGGCGGAGCGGCTCTGGCGCACGCGCACGTTCGGCGCGATTTCGATCTCGATTTCCGAATCGTCGACAGCCTTGGTCACCTTGGCGATCAGGCCGCCATTGGTCACGACGGTGTCGCCGCGCCGGATGTTGGAAATGAGGTTCTGGTGCGCCTTGGCGCGCTGCTGCTGCGGCCGCAGGATGAGGAA
Organism: uncultured Alphaproteobacteria bacterium; assembly: GCA_963828185.1. Classification (GTDB taxonomy): domain Bacteria; phylum Pseudomonadota; class Alphaproteobacteria; order Rhizobiales; family Beijerinckiaceae; genus Rhodoblastus. The sequence goes on from CAWHDV010000017.1 coordinate 268,126, forward strand.
ATACATGATGACCAGGATGATGCCGAAAGGCGCCATCTGCATCAGCACGTCGGCGCCGCCGGGCGCGCCGGCGGCCGCCTGCGCATAGGCCGGGGTTATGAAGAACATGTCGGACTTTCCGCTGTTGGGCGCTTCTCGTTCGGGCGCCGGACCGATTTGCGGCGGAATATAGCGGGTGGCCAGTTGAAAGCAATGGCAAGGACGGCCCATTCGCCGCCGCCGCTCCGCCGTAGTTCGACGCGGCCTTTCGCAATCCGCTGGCCGTCGCAATGCGGCCTTCGCTTTTCCAGGCGACTTGATGGCCTCCGGCTTGAGGTCGGCGCGGCAAAAGCCTAGACGGGGGGCGAGTGCAACTCGCCGAGCGCCGCCATGAACGCCCCTGCCCCCAATCCGACCGCCGCCCTCCTCGCCCGCATCGCCGAAGCTTTGGAGCGCCTCAGCCCGCCGCCTCCGGCCGCGCCTGACTTTTCCTCGGCCGACGCCTTCGTCTGGCGCGCGGAACGGCAAAAGCTCGCGCCGGTGAACAAGGTCAGCCGGGTCGATCTCGCGCTGCTGCGCGGCGTCGATTTTTTGCGCGATCAATTGCTGGGAAACACCGAACGGTTCGCGCGCGGCCTGCCGGCCAACAATGTCCTGCTGTGGGGCGCGCGCGGCATGGGCAAGAGTTCGCTCGTCAAGGCGGCGCATGCCGACGTCGTCGCCCGGCTGGCCGCCTCGCCCGCCTCTTCCGGCTTGAAGCTGATCGAGATCCATCGCGAGGACATCGAATCGCTGCCGGCGCTGATGGGCTATCTGCGCGACGCGCCGCAACGTTTCATCGTCTTCTGCGACGATTTGTCGTTTGACGGCGGCGACGCCTCCTACAAGTCGCTCAAGGCGGCGCTGGAAGGCGGCGTCGAGGGCCGCCCCGCCAATGTGCTGTTTTACGCCACCTCGAACCGCCGCCACCTGCTGCCGCGCGACATGGTCGACAACGAGCGCTCCACCGCCATCAATCCCGGCGAGGCGATCGAGGAAAAGGTGTCGCTCTCCGACCGTTTCGGCCTGTGGCTCGGCTTCCACAAATGCAGCCAGGACGATTATCTCGCCATGGTCTTCGCCTATGTCGCGCATTTCCAGCTCGACGCGCCGGCCGAGACCATCCGCGCCGAGGCGCTGGAATGGGCGATCACCCGCGCCTCGCGTTCCGGCCGCGCCGCCTTTCAGTATATCCAGGATCTCGCGGGACGGCTGGGACGCAAGCTCGATTAGGGGTCGGCCTCAGGTTCCAGCTTGTCGAGCCGCGCCAGCAGGCTCGACCGCGCCTTGCGCTTGCGGCCGCACAATCGGTCGAGGTGGTTTTTTTCGCGCCTGCGCCTGGACAATTTGCTCCACCTGCGGTCGCAAGGCGTCCAGGCCTCGCTCTAGGAATTCGCGCTCATCGGGGTTTGCGCCGAGTCCGGCGAGGACAAATTCGTAGAAGGCGCCCAGGCGCGCAAGCGGTTCGCAGCTCTCGCCGAAACGCTGTCGCAGCCGTTCGGCCTCGGCCAGCCGGGCCTTGACCTTTTCGCGGCGGCGGCGCGTTTTTCCGCGCCCGCCAGAGGTTTCGGTCCGAGTTTGCGCATGCGCCCTCGTCATGGGAACTGCCACAAAGCGCAAAGCTGCGGCCAAAGGTCAAGGCGATGTTCCGAAACGTCACTTCAAGTTTAGCGCCGTAACCGTGAATGCGCTCCGGCCGTGGTGGACGCCCGCCGTTGATCTGGAGCGACGCAAAAAATCTCGTTGCGGAACCAAGCGCGAACGTCTATGGTTTGTTCATGATCTGTATAGGCGATTCCCCGGACTTGGCGCGTAAGTCGGCCAGGGAATCGGACGAATCGGACCCTGATTAAAGCGAACAGCAGGAAAAGGCGCGAAAATGCTGACCAGGAAGCAGAGCGAATTGTTGCGCTTCATCCATGAGCGCCTGAAAGAGACCGGGGTGCCCCCCTCTTTCGACGAAATGAAGGACGCGCTGGATCTGCGGTCCAAATCCGGCATTCACCGCCTGATCATGGCGCTCGAGGAGCGCGGCTTCATCCGTCGCCTGCCTAATCGCGCGAGGGCGCTGGAAGTGCTGCGCCTGCCCGAATCCTCGACCCCCGCCGGAACGCGATCCGGCCGCGCGGCCTTTGGCGTCATCGAGGGCAACCTGGGCAAGCCGCGCGCCGCGATGGCCGGCGAAACGGCGGAACAGCAATCGGTCGCGGTGCCGGTGATGGGCCGCATCGCCGCGGGCACGCCCATATCCGCGCTCCAGACGCGCTCCCATTCGATCGCCTTGCCGCCCGACCTCCTGTCGAGCGGCGAACATTATGCGCTGGAGGTGCGCGGCAACTCCATGATCGAGGCCGGCATTCTTGATGGCGACACGGTTGTCATCAAGAAGCAGGATACGGCGGAATCCGGCGACATTGTCGTCGCCCTGATCGATGACGAGGAAGCGACTTTGAAGCGATTGCGCAAGCGCGGCGCCTCGGTGGCGCTCGAAGCCGCCAATCCCGCCTACGAGACACGGATTTTTGGACCCGACCGGGTCAATATCCAGGGCAAACTGGTCAGCCTGGTGCGCAAATATTGAGGCGGCGGGAACGTTTTCGTTCCCTCGGATTTGCAGTCTAAGGCGGCGACCCAGCCTCTCTGTTCAAACAGTTCGCGCGCCTCGCGGCAATTCGTCACTCCTGCTGGAGTTTTCCATGACGCGCGAAAAACTGACGGAAAAAATCCTCGACATCAAACGCGAAAAGCAACTGTCCTGGAAACAGATCGTCGACACGATCGGCGGCTTGTCGGACGTGCTGATCGTCGGCGCCTTGCTCGGCCAGATGCGCCTGCCGGACGTGCTGGCGGCAAAGGCAGCCGCCTTGTTCGGCCTGTCAAAACCCGAAGAATCGCTACTCACAGAGGTTCCGACGCGCGGCCGTAATTCCCCCATGCCGCCGACCGATCCCCTGCTCTATCGCTTCTACGAACTGCTGATGGTCAATGGGCCGGCCTGGAAGGAGTTGATCCAGGAGGAGTTCGGCGACGGCATCATGTCGGCGATCGATTTCGACATGACGATCGAGCGCGAACCGCACCCCAAAGGTGATCGCGTCAAACTGGTCATGTCGGGAAAATTCCTGCCGTTCAAATATTACGGCGCCGGCCCGGACGTTCCCGAAAACGGCGGCAAGTCCCGATAAAAAACCAAATCCGGCAAGCGAAGAATTGTGCAAGCGCGCGCGCGATCAGTCGCGCTTGTTCGGATTGATCCGGCTGGCGTGCAGCATCATTTCGAGGCTCAGCAGGATCAGGACGGCGAGATTGTCGTCATCCTTTTCACCCTGCAAAAGCTTGGCGAGGCAAAGCGCCGTCATCCGCATGGACTGTGTTCGGTCGAAATTTGCACGCTGCGCGATTTTCATCGCGATGGCGTCGTAAATTCCCATGACCGTGAGCGCGTTGACGCGGGGCAGTTTTTCGCGCGCGATCGAGAGGCCGCCGATCGAGTTAATTCTGCGCGCCACGATATGGGGATCGGGCAGGCGTTCGCTCGGCAGCCGGCCCCGGGCGGGAATCAGCAGCAATTGGTAGATCGTGTCCCTGTTGCGCCCGGCGTCGGCGAAGATCGCTCCATTCGCCGCGCCCTCAGCGAGCGTCGCCGGCATGGAGTTCAGCGTCCTGGCGGAAAAGACCATGCGAGCGGCCATCTGGCCTAGAACCGCGGCGGCGACGGAAACGGCGGCGCTGCGGTCGACCACGCGGCGCTCGCTCGGCGTCCAGATCTGGAACGCTTCCACCAGCACGTCCAAAAATTCCTGGGCGGCGCGTTCCTGAACGGCCGGATCCGCCGCGCTGGTCGGGTCCGCCGCGCCGGTCGATCGGTGGTCGGAAACCTTTTCCTCGAAAACCTCGGTTGCCTGCCCGGCTTCCGCCATCGCGTTTGCGGCAGCGTCCGCTGTTTCGCAAACCTGTTTGTCACATGCGATTTCTGGCGGACGCATCCGCTTTCCAAAAGCCATCGAGCCTCGCCTCGCCATTGCGAATGGCCGCATCGCCGCGGATCGATGAAAGCGCAAGCCTTGGCGACCGATGCGCGATCTTGCCGCATTAGCGTTAAAATTTGCTGACGCGCGTCAATGTCATTGAAAAGGCGGCCTAATCCAGCGGCTCGACGGCATCGCGACCCTCAAGGCGTCGGACGTCGGCGGGCGCCTTGACGCGTCGGCGCGGCGCGCGCGACCAGGGCCTGTCCTCGCCGGGCGCCCGCTCCGTCCGCCATTCCTCCCTTTTGGGGCCCGGCTCTCCTGTTGCGCCAAGCGACAGGGTCACCGCGCCGGTTTGCTCCAGCCGGGCGCGGTCGAGCAGGATTTTCGGCATGCAGGAAGGCGGCGCGAACAGCGGCGAAATCACGATCTGCGCGCGCGCGCAATCTTCATGGAACGCCGAATAATCGAGCACCAGGGCGGCGGAATCGCCGTTGCGCAGCACGCCGACGCAGCCGAGCGCGTCGCAGTGTCCGGCGCGCTCGGCCTGGTCGCGCGAATCCGCGTCGGCGCGCAGCCATTGCTCGGACGCGAAGGAATCTTTCTTTTTACCGAGAATCGTCAATTGCCCGTCTGCGTCGCGCAGGGCCGCCATATCGCCAACGGGCGGCACGGCGAGATCGAACCGGCCACCGCTGGCCGCGCCGACAAGGCCGAGCGCCAACAGGGGCAGCGCGGTGAGGCGGAGCGTCCACGTCCGCCACAGGACGGCGGAAAGCACGGCGAGCGCGAGGCAAACGATCGCCCAGGGCGCGAAAGCCGGCAAAGCGACGCGGGCCCCTGGCGCCGAGCCGATCCATGCGGCGATCCTCATGATCAGGCCGATGCCGGCGCCGAGATAGGACCAGACAATGCCGTCAAGCCCGAAGGGATAGAGGAGCGAGCCGATGAGAGCGGCGGGCACGGCGAAGAGTTCGATCATCGCCAGCGTCAGCGGATTGCCGATCAGCACATAGGGGCTGAGTTCGTGGAAATCATAGGCCATGAAGGAGGCTGTGGCCGAGGTGGCGCAGAAAGTGGCGAAAAGCGCGCCGAAAAGCCCATGCCGACTGCGTTCCGCAAGGTTTTCCGCCAGCGAGCGCGCCTGTTCCTCCGCTTCACGAGTTTCTGGCCGCGCTTCGGGTCCCGCGACAGGTTTAGGCGCCGCCGAGCGCGTTTCGTAGACCGCCACCAAAGCGGCGACGGCGGCGAAGGACAGCTGGAAGCTCGCGCCGAGCAGCGCCTCCGGCTCAAACGCGATCACCGCCAAAGCTGCGAGGCCCAGGTTGCGCATGGTCAGGGCCGGCCGGTCGGCGAGCACCGAGCCGAGCATGATCAAGGTCATGAACAAAGCGCGTTCGGAACCGACGCGCGAGCCGGTGAACAGGGCGTAGCCGCAGGCGCCGAGCATGGCGAGGGCGGCGGCCCATTTCTTGATCGGATAATTCAGGGCGAGCGTCGAGGACAGGGCCAGGATGCGGCGCAGGCCGACGAAGAAAATGCCCGCGACCAGCGTCATCTGCACGCCGGATATGGTGATGATATGGAAAATGCCGGCCTTGCGGATGGTTTCTTTCGCCGCGTCCGAAAGGAGATCGCGCTTGCCTGTGACCATGGCGGCGCCGATCGCGCCATTGTCGCCGCCGATGCAATTGGCGACCCGGCGGGCCAGCGTATTGCGCGCCCGGTCGACAGTGGCGAAAAAACGCAATGACCAGCCGGGCGCCTCGGGCGGCGGCAGCGTTTCCGGCGCGCCGAGCACGCTGCCGACGGCGCCGATGCGGGCGAAAAACGCGTCGCGGGCGAAATCATAGCCGCCCGGAAGCGACGCGTGCGGCGGCGGCAGCAGACGCGCCTTGACGATGATGAAATCGCCGGCTTCGAAAGCCGGAACGCCGCGCGAGGTCAGGCGGACGCGAAAAGGCGTCTTGTTTGGCTCGAGACCTTGCGCCTCGCTCAGGCGCAGCAGGAAGCGCGCGCCCTGGACGCGATCGTCCACTTCCTCGACGAAACCTGCGAGTTCGCCGACGAAGATATGGTCGAGCACCGGCGCTCCGACCCGCGTCGCACGCCAGCCGCCGGAAAACTCGCCCGCTCCGAGCGCGGCCAGCCCGAGCAGCGCCGCGCAAAGCCCGCGCTTTTCGCGCACGGCATAGGCCAGGGCGGCGCAGCCGAGGGTGAATGGGCCGACGACCCAGAGGACCGGTTCGGTGGCGGCGAGAAGATAGAAGATCGCCCCCGCCCCCGTCGCGACCGGCAGCCAGAGAAGGGGACGGCGCAGCGCCCATTCCTCTTCGAGAGCGGCGCCGACGCGGTTGAAAATCCGGCGCAAGAACTCGCGCGGAAACCCCGCCGCGGACGTCCGTGCGCGGAAACTTCGGTCCGTCAGTTCCCTCGGCGAGGACGCCATGAAAACCCAAGCCCTCCTTTGCCTCTTTTTTTGTTGCCGAAGGCCATGCTAAACGAGCGCGCCGGCGGCAAAAAGGTCCGCCCGCGCCAATTGCCAAGGTAAAATCCGCCATGTCTTCACCTGTTGTGACGCGCTTCGCCCCCTCGCCGACCGGCTTCCTGCATATCGGCGGCGCGCGCACCGCTCTGTTCAACTGGCTGCTCGCCCGCCAGACCGGCGGGAAAATGCTGCTTCGCATCGAAGACACCGACCGCGAGCGTTCGACCGATGCGGCGATCGAGGCGATCATCGACGGCATGAAATGGCTTGGCCTCGATTGGGACGGCGAGGTGATCTTCCAGTTTGCGCGCGCGCCGCGCCACGCCGAGGTCGCCGCGCAAATGCTGGCGCAGGGCTCGGCCTACAAGTGCTACGCCAGCGCGCAGGAGCTAGAGGATATGCGCGATCTCGCGCGCAAGGAGGGCCGCCCGCCGCGCTATGACGGGCGCTGGCGCGATCTCGGCGGCACGGAGGAAGAAGGCAAGGCACTCGCCGAGGGCCGCAAGCCGGTGGTGCGCCTGAAGGCGCCGCGCGAGGGCGAGACGATCATCGAGGACAAGGTGCAGGGGAAAGTGACCTTCCCCAACAAGGACCTCGACGATCTCGTGCTGCTGCGCTCCGACGGCACGCCGACCTACATGCTGGCCGTGGTGGTCGATGACCACGACATGGGCGTGACCCAGGTCATCCGCGGCGACGATCATTTCACCAATGCCGCGCGCCAGACCCATATCTACCAGGCCATGGGCTGGACGCCCCCGCTCTGGGCGCATATTCCGCTGATCCACGGGCCGGACGGCGCCAAAATGTCCAAGCGCCACGGCGCGCTCGGCGTCGACGCCTATCGCGCCATGGGCTATCTGCCCGAAGCCTTGCGCAATTACCTGGCGCGGCTGGGCTGGAGCATAGGCGACCGCGAATTCTTCACCACGCCGGACCTGGTCGAGGCCTTTTCTCTCGATCAGGTGCATCGCTCGCCCGCGCGCTTCGATTACGCCAAGCTCGAAAACATGAACGGCCATTTTTTACGCGGCATGGATGATGGTTTGCTGCTGGATCAACTTGTCGCCGCCCTGCCCTGGCTTCCCAGCGGCCCGGAGATGGCTTCGCGGCTCGATCCGGCGAAGAGGGCGCAACTGGCCAAGGCTCTGCCCGGCCTCAAGGAGCGCGCCAAAACACTGATCGAACTGGCTGACGGCGCGCAATTCCTGTTCGCCTCCCGCCCACTCTCCTATGACGAGAAGGCAAGCCAGATCCTGAGTCCCGAGGGCCGCGCCCATCTCTCGGCGCTGGCGCCGAGGCTCGCCGCCCTGTCCGACTGGACCGCGCAGGCGGCCGAGGCGGCGGTTCGCGCCTATGTCGCTGATTCCGGAGCAAAACTCGGCCAGGTCGCGCAACCCTTGCGCGCCGCATTGACCGGACGCTCGACATCGCCCGGAATCTTCGACGTGCTGGAGACGCTCGGTCGCGAGGAGAGCCTCGGACGCATCGCCGACGCCGCAGCGTGAGCGCCGTTTTTGCAGGTGTTTGCGGCGAATGCCCGTTTGTTGGGCCGACTGCTTTTTTTCCGACGGCGACGGCGTTTTTTCGTGCGGGCATCGCGTACGGCGCCCCTATCGTTTAACAGGGCGTCGGCTTGAACCGCAGATGACAATGGGCTAGTCATTCGCAGCGCACAAAATTCTCGCGATTTCGCCGCAATGAGCCGGCCTGCTGTGGTTGGCTCGCGGCGTCGCGCGGTCGAACGCTTCAGCTAAAAGGCGGTTCTCATGAGTGAAACGGGCAAGTTCCAACTCGGCGACAAGGTTGTCGACATGCCGATCCGGCACGGCAGCATCGGACCGGCGGTGGCCGACATCGGCAAGCTTTACAGCCAGACCGGGATGTTCACCTACGATCCGGGCTTCACCTCGACCGCCAGCTGCGAATCGAAGATCACCTATATCGACGGCGACGCGGGCGTCCTGCTCTATCGCGGCTATGAAATCGACCAGCTCGCCGAGCACGGCGACTTTCTCGAGACCTGCTACCTGCTGCTTTACGGCGAATTGCCGACCGTGGCGCAGAAGGCCGATTTCGACTATCGCATTACGCGCCACACCATGGTGCATGAGCAGATGGCGAAATTCTTCAACGGCTTCCGCCGCGACGCCCATCCGATGTCGGTCATGGTCGCCTCGGTCGGCGCGCTCTCGGCCTTCTACCACGATTCCACCGACATCTCGGACCCGACGCAGCGCGTGATCGCCACCATGCGCATCATCGCCAAAATGCCGACCATGGCGGCCATGGCCTACAAGTACAGCATCGGCCAGCCGTTCATCTTTCCGAAGAACGACCTCGACTACACGTCGAACTTCCTGCGCATGTGCTTCGCCGTGCCCTGCGAGGAATACCAGGTCAATCCGGTGCTTTCGCGCGCGCTCGACCGCATTTTCATCCTGCACGCCGACCATGAGCAGAATGCCTCGACCTCGACGGTTCGCCTCGCCGGCTCGTCGGGCGCCAATCCCTTCGCCTGTATCGCCGCCGGCATCGCCTGCCTGTGGGGGCCCGCGCACGGCGGCGCCAATGAGGCGGCGCTGAAGATGCTCTCGGAAATCGGCTCGGTCGACAATATCCCGAAATATATCGCCAAGGCCAAGGACAAGAACGATCCGTTCCGCCTGATGGGCTTCGGACACCGCGTTTACAAAAATTACGACCCGCGCGCGAAAATCATGCAGAAGACCTGCCATGAGGTGCTGACCGAATTGGGGATCAAGGATGATCCGCTGCTCGACGTCGCCGTGGAGCTGGAGCGTATCGCGCTGCACGACCCCTATTTCGTCGAGAAGAAGCTCTATCCGAACATCGATTTCTATTCAGGCATCACGTTGAAGGCGATGGGCTTTCCCGTCTCGATGTTCACGGTGCTGTTCGCCCTCGCCCGCACCGTCGGCTGGATCGCCCAGTGGAAGGAAATGATCGAGGACCCGCACCAGAAGATCGGCCGCCCGCGCCAGCTCTACACCGGCGCGCCGCAGCGCGAATATGTTCAGATGGGCTCGCGTTGAGCTTTTTTCGCCGCCATATGCACTTGGCCCGACCGTCCCGCTCGCGCGGGACGGTTTTCGCGTTCTGCGCCGTCCTTGCGCTCGGGTTTTCCGCGCGCGCGGCGTTGGCGCAAACCGACCAGCAGCCCGATCCGGCGTTCGTCGACGACAAGGCCTTCGATTGCGACGCCTTCAAACAGGCGATCGGCATGGCCGCCGACGGTTTCAAGCCGCTGCGCGGCGCAATGAAACAGGACGACGCGGCGATGACGCGTTACGCGGTCGCCGCGCCGCTGTTCGGCTCCTGCCAAATTCTCGACAAGAAGAAGATCGGCGAAATCAGCTATTCCTGCCAGGCCGACAAATTGAATCTCGCCGACTTCAAGGCGACGATTGACGCCTGCCTCGGCGAAAAGGCTTTTCCACGCGCGACCAACGAAAATCCCAACACGCCTTTCCTGGTCTACAATCCGCGGATCAACGGCGCGACCGCGCGGGTGATGGCGCTTGTCACCTTCGGCAAGAAGACGCTGGTGATTTTCAGCCCGAAGTGAGGACGGGGTTGCTCTCGTCATTGCGAGCGGAGCGAAGCAATCGATCGCGCCGCCTGACGAAGCCATAAGGAAATTGGCGCGGCTCACGCGGCGGACGAGGCGCCAATCGCCAGGTGGATTGCTTCGCCTTGCTCGCAATGACAGTTGATAAATCAGCGCCCTGTCGAGACTAGCTCATAAATCGCTTGAGCCGCCTTTTCGCTTGGCTTGGCGCCATCGGGCAGGATCATCCTGTCGTTCAACCGATCGAGCGCCGCGAGTTGGCGCCGCCGTTCCGCGCTGTCGTCGACAATCCCCGCCAGGGCTGCGGCCAACGTCGCCGCCTCCGCCTGCTCCTGCAGATATTCCGGATAGGCGTTCTCGCCCAAAATCAGGTTGGGCAGCACGATGCTCGGGACCTGGATCAGCCGCCGGGCGATGAATTCCTCGAATTTCGGCACCTTGTAGGCGACGATGGTCGGGGTGCGCGACAGGGCCAGCTCCAGCGTCACCGTCCCCGAAGCCGCCAGCGCGGCGCGAGCCGAGCGGAAGGCGGCAAGTTTCTCCGCCTCGCCCAGGATTATGCGCGGCTTGACTGGCCATTCCTCGACCATCGCGCGAATGCGCCCCTCGACCGTGCTCGCCGCGGGCAACAAATATTCAAGCCCCGGACGCATCACGTCGAGTCGCGCCAATGCGCCGCCAAAAGCCGCGCCCATGCGCGCCAGCACCGAGCCGCGCGATCCCGGCAGCACCAGCGCCGGACCGGACGTCTTCGCCGCGTCGTCGCCGCGAAAATCGTCCAGCCTCTCGACAAGCGGATGGCCGACATAGAGGCAGCGCGGGCCGCCGAGTTTTTCGTGCGCTTCGGGCTCGAACGGCAGCAGCGCCAGAACCAGGTCGATATAGGCGCGCATCTTTTTTGCCCGCCCCGGCCGCCAGGCCCAGACCGTCGGGCTGACGTAATCGACCACTTTCAGGTCCGGCAGGATTTTGCGCGCGCGTTTCGCCACGCGATGCGTGAAGTCGGGACTGTCGATCAGGATCAGGGCGTCGGGCCGCGCCTCGACCACCGCCCGCGCAGTCTGGTCAATGCGCGCCAGCAGCGTCGGCAGCCGGGCCAGCACCGGCAGTATGCCCATCACGGCTATGTCGCTCATCGGAAACAGGCTGGCCAGACCTTCGCGCGTCATCGCCTCGCCGCCGACGCCACAAATCTCCACGCCAGGAATTTTCGCACGCAGCGCGCGCACCAGCTTGTAGCCAAGCTGGTCGCCGGAAGCCTCGCCGGCGATGATAAACAGTTTCATGGCGTTCCCTGGAAGCCGAACAGGAACAGCCCCGCCCTTTCCGCCTCGGCGGCCACCTCGGCGCGGTCGAGGATCAGCACCCGGCCCGCCGCCACCGCCAGGCCCCGCAGCCCGGCGCGCGCGGCGGCCGCGACGGTTTCGGGTCCGACCGCCGGCAGGTCGACGCGCAGGTCCTGACCCTTCTTGGGCGCCTTGACCAGAATTCCGGCCGCGCCTTTCGCGCGCCAGCGGCCTTCGTCGCGCAATTGCGCCACGCGCTCAAGCATGGCGTCGGTGCCTTCGACCGCCTCGATGGCGATGATGCGCCGCTTCGACACGACGAGCGCCTGCCCGCAATCATGGGTCGACAGGTCGTCGAGGCATTTTTGCCCAAGCTCGAGGTCTTCCTCGCAATCCCCGGGGAAATCGAGTCCGTTCATCGCGCCGGCGGCCGCGAGCAGGTCGGGCGCAAAGCTGTCGACGCCGACGACGATGAAACCTTCACGCTCGAACAGGCGGATGACTCCCTTGAGCGCGTGATCGTCGCCGCCCTTGAACAGGCGCATGATGTCGGGCAGCCGCTTCACTGCGCCCCAGTCGAGGCGCAGGTCGGAAAACTCCGGCCGTCCCAGTCCGCCGATGAAACAGACGTGCCGGATGTCGCGCGAAGACATCTCGCGCATCGCGCCGCCCAATTGCCCGACGCCGACCCAGGCGTGGGGAAAGGACTCGATCTCGCCGCCGGCGATGCCGCGCAGGCCGAGCAGGAAGACCTCGCGTCCGGACGCCTGCGCCGAACGCGCGGCGACAAGGGGAAACTGGCCGCCGCCGCAGATCAGGGCGACCTTGCCGCAATTCGCGATCGGTTGGCGTATGCCAGGGCGAGCGCCATTCAAGGCAGGTCTTTCCCGAATTCCGGCACGCAGAGCTGCCGGTCGCCGCCGGCGCGGATGAAATCGAGAATTTCCTTCACCTCGGCGTTGGTCGAGAACTCTTCCTCGACGTCGGCCATGCGCTCCTTGAGCGTGCCTTCCGGCGCGAACAGGGCGCGGTAGGCGCGGCGCAACTCGTGGATCGCGTCGCGCGAAAAATTGCGGCGCTTCAAGCCGACAAGGTTGAGCCCCATCAGCGACGCGCGACCGCCAAACGCCATGCCGAAGGGAATGACGTCGGCGGTGATCCCGGAGAGGCCGCCAACGAAGGCGTGCGAGCCGACGCGCGCGAACTGGATAATGGCGGCGCCGCCGCCGCAGATCACGAAATCTCCGATCGCGACATGGCCGGCGAGCATCACATTGTTGGAAAACACGCAATCGGTTCCGACCACGCAATCGTGGCCGACATGCGAGTTGGCGAGAAAGGCGCAGCGGTCGCCGATGATGGTGACGCTGCGGCCGCCCGCCGTGCCGGGATTCATCGTCACGCCTTCGCGGATCAGGCAATCGGCGCCGATCGTGAGATTCGTATTCTCACCGCGATATTTCAGGTCCTGCGGCTCATGCCCGAGCGAGGCGAAGGGGAAAACCCGCGTCCGGGCGCCAATGGCGGTGCGACCGGCGACCACAACATGCGACTTGAGCTGGACGCCGTCGCCCAGCTCGACTTGCGGGCCGACATGGCAGAAGGGGCCGATTTCGACGCCCTCGCCGAGCCTCGCGCCGTCCTCGATCACCGCCGAGGAATGGATGCGGCCGCCTTGCGTCATGTTTTTCTCAACCTTGTTCGCGCCCGGGCGTCTCGGCGACGATCATGGCGCTGATTTCAGCCTCGGCGACGAGCACGCCGTCGACCATCGCCTTGCCCTGGTACCACCACATGTTGCGGCGCTGGCTCATGCGGGTCATGTGGAATTCAACCCGGTCGCCTGGCACGACCGGCTTGCGGAACTTCGCCTTGTCGATGGTCATGAAATAGACCAGCGGCGGCCTTTCGCCGCCAAGCCGCGAATTGACGCAGAGCGCGCCAGCTGTCTGGGCCATGGCCTCGATCAGCAGCACGCCGGGAAAGACCGGCTTTTCGGGGAAATGGCCGGTGAATTGCGGCTCATTGATGGTGACATTCTTGATGCCGATGCCGAATTCGTCGCCGCGCGCCTGGACGATGCGATCGACCAGCAGGAAGGGATAGCGATGCGGCAACAATTGCATCAAGCGTTGAATATCGATAGTTTCCAAAGTCCTGGTATCGGCGGTCATTGTGCTTTCCGTAGCGAATTCATCTCAAACCGGGCCAGACGCCGCCCTGAACGGCTTTAACGACAGTTTCCGCCGGAAAGCCAGAATAAAAAACTCAACTTTCGCGCGCCGTCCCACGATTTTTCACCAGGCGGTCAAGCGCGGCGACGCCCTTGAGCCACTCGCGCGCGTTTTTCGCGGGCGAGCCGCCCATTTTCGCGCCCGCCTCGACATCGGCCATCACCCCGGCCTGCGCGCCAATTTGCGCCCCCATGCCAATGCGCAAATGGCCGGTCAGGCCAGCCTGCCCGGCGACGACGACGAAATCGCCGAGTTCCGTCGAGCCGGAAATGCCGACCTGGCTGACGATGACGCAGTGGCGGCCGATCACCACATTATGGGCGATCTGCACCAGATTATCGATTTTCGTGCCCTCGCCGATGATCGTGTCGCGATTGGCGCCGCGATCGATGGTCGAATTGGCGCCGATCTCGACATCATCCTGGATGACGACGCGGCCGATCTGCGGCACTTTCAGGTGGCCGCGCGGCCCCATGGCGAAGCCGAAACCGTCCTGGCCGATGCGCGCGCCGGGATGGATGATGACGCGATCGCCGACCAGCGCGTTGCAGACCGTCGCGCCCGCGCCGACCGCGCTGCCGCGTCCGATCCGCACGTCCGGCCCGATCACCGCATTGGGGCCGATCAGCGCGCCCGCGCCGATCTCAGCGCGCGGTCCGATCACCGCGCCGGGATCGACGGTGACGTCGGCTTCGAGCCGCGCCTCGGGATGGACATTGGCCCCCGGCGAGACGCCATGCGAACCAAACAGCGAACCCGGCCGCGCCGCGTCCGGATAGAGCCGCGCCGTCACCAGGGCGCAGGCGCGATAAGGCTCGCGCACGACCAGCGCCGCGACATGCTTCGGCGCCCTGTCGGCGTAGCGCTCGCCAATCAGCACGGCGCTGGCCTGAGTCTTCTCCAGCTGATCCACGTATTTGGGATTGTCGAGAAACACCAGATCGCCCGGCCGCGCGCGGTCAAGCGGCGCGACATCGAGGATCGTCTGGCCGAGATCGACCTCCGGCGCCGCTTTCGCCCCGGTCCATTCGACGATTTCCGCCAGCGTCGGCGACAGGGTCCGGCGGAAGAATTTCATCTCGTCCATCGCGAGGCTCCTGCGTCCGGCGCCAAACCGGCTTTTTTCGTGTCAGTCCAGCTCAATAGCGGAATGTATCGAAACCGGCGCATGAAAAGCGCCCGAATATGAAAAAGGCGCGGCCGGGGCCGCGCCTTTTTGTTCGCGCGCAATGCGATCAGAAGTTCGTGCCGCCAGAGAAGCTGAACTGCTGCAGCACGTCGGCGCTGTTCCGGCTCGTGGCGTAGGCGTAGTTGACGCGGATCGGACCCATCGGCGAGGCCCAGATCAGGCCGACGCCGACCGACGAACGGATGCCCGACTCGCCGCCGACATTGATACAGGGCCCCTGGGTGAAGGCCGCGTTGGCCGCATTGATCGTGGCCTGCTTGTTCGTCGCGTTACAGGCGAAGTTCGCGGCTGAGGCAGAATAGCCGTTAATCGCGAAGGCGGTCCCGCCAGTATAGTCGCCTAGCCAACCGGCGTCGGCGAAAATCGCGCCCTTGAGGCCGATATCGCGCGGCAGACCCCAGATCGGGAACTGCGCTTCCAGCGAAGCGCCGTAATATTGCGTGCCGCCGAGCGCGTTGCCGTTGTTGTTGCCGAAGAACGTGTTGGTCACGTCGCGCGGACCGATGCCGCCCGGCGCGAAGCCGCGCACCAGACTGTCGCCGAGATTGAAATTGTCGACGATGCGCAACTGCTTGTCGCCGAACGGAACGATATCACCGCCTTGCAAGTGCAGCACGCCGACGATGTCGTCGAAGTAAAGCTCGTGATAGGCGCGGATATCGCCGGTCGTGCGCAGGAAGTCGGAATCGCCGCCGACGCCGGCCAAATCCTGCCTCAGGTCGGCGTGGATGCCGCTGTGGGGATCGCGCGGGTTGTCGAGCGAATTGTAAGACAGCGTATAGCCGACCATCGAGGTGACCCAGTCGCCCGTGGCCTGTTTCAAGGCGACCGAGGCTTCGCCGTTGGTCAGACAGTTGTTGGTCGAACTCAACGCGGTGGCGCCAGAAGTGCCGGGCGTCGTTCCCACAATCGGACTCGCGCAGTCGTTATACGGCTGGCTCGAGCTGTTCGGGATGGTCAGGCGCGAATTGTACAGCGTATAGCGCGGGCCGATCGAAATCTCGTCGGTCAGCGGCAGCCCGAAGCGGATTGTGCCGCCGGTGACCCAGTTCGAATAATAGGCGTACTGGGAGGCGTCGGTGACCTTGCTGTAGAGGTCGAAGCCGGCGGCGAGGCGCTGGTCGAGGAAGAAAGGTTCGGTATAGTTCAGCTCGACGCCCTGGGCGTACTGGCCCAGCGACACCGAGGTGCGGATGTAGTCGCCCCGGCCCAGCAAGTTCGACTGGGTGACCGAGACTTCGGCGAGGAAACCAACCGTCGTCGAATAGCCGCCGGAAATCGAGAAATTGCCGGTGGACTTCTCTTCGACATCGACGTCGACGACGACGCGGTCGGCGGACGAACCGGCCTCGTTGGTGATCTTCACCTTCTTGAAGAAGCCGAGCGCGTTCAGACGGCGTTCCGCCTTGTCGATCATCGCCTTGTTGTAGGCGTCGCCCTCGCCGATATCGAATTCGCGGCGAATGACGTAATCGCGGGTCGCGGTATTGCCGCGAATATTGATGCGCTGAATATAGACGCGCGGTCCGTCCTCGGCGATGAAGGACAGCGAAACCGTATGAGTCGACGGATCGCGGTCGCCGCGCGGCGTGACTTGCGTGAAGGGATAGCCACGCCTGGAAATCGCCGCCGACATCTTCTCGACCGACTTCTGCACCTTGTCGCCGTCGTAGATATCGCCCTTGTGAACCCAGACGTCGCCTTCGAGCGAGCTGGCGGCGACATCATGCAGGTGCGAATCCACATGCACCGAACTGACGGTGTATTGCGCGCCTTCCTCGACGGTGATGGTGACGATGTAGCCGCCCTTGGCGGCGTCATAGACCGCGTCTTCGCCGATGAGGCGGAAATCGGCGTAGCCGTTCTTGAGGTAATAGCGGCGGATCGCCTCGCCGTCCTTGGCCAGGCGGTCGGGATCGTACACGTCCGACGTCTTGATGAACGACAGGTAGTTCATCTCCGTCGTCTCCATCAGCCCCAGCAGACGCGACGTCGAAAAGACGTGGTTGCCGACGAAGTGGATTTCCTTGATGCCGGTCTTTTCGCCCTCATTGATGTCGAAAACGACGTCGACCGTGCCGCGCGGGGTCTGCACCGTGCGCGCGGTCACCTTGGCGCCGGAACGGCCGGCGCGCTGGTAGATGTCCTCGATGCGCTGCACATCGGCGTCGACCGTCGCCTGGTTGTAGCCGCCGCGCGGTTTCGACTGGATCTCTTTCTCGAGCTCCTCCGACTTCACCTTGCTGTTGCCGACGAAGACCACGTGATTGATGACCGTCGAATTCTCGACGACGCGAACCACCAGCGCCCCGCCCCTGTGGCTGACTTGGACGTCCGAAAAATAACCGGTGGCGTAGAGCTTCTTGATGGCGTCATTGGTGTCGCCGCCAGTGAAATACGACCGGATCGTCTCTGCGTCGACCCGCTTGTTGCCCTGGACGACGACCGTCTCGGCGCGCGCGATCGCAGGAACGGCCATGGAGCTGGCGACCAGCAGGACCGCCAGCGCGGACCGGCTCAAAAGACCTTGGCGAAACTTCATTGAAACCCGGTCTCCGTGACTATTGCGTCCAGGGCTATACGCCATGCGACGGACGCCGGACAAGACAAATCCGACGCGTGTAAACTCTGCCCGAACTGGATAGCACAATCCAAGCCCGAACATTGCGACTCTGCTTCTACAAGGTTTATGAAATCCTGCAAATGCCCAAGGTCGGATGTGCCGTTTTTTTACGATGCCGTTGCCCGTAAGCCACGCTCCCTAGACCTATTTCCGCCGCAATTCCGGACGTTACGCGCGATCGGCGCCCCACGCGGCGCGGGCCGGAGGCTCAACGGAAAAGCCCATTGCGGCGGGCCGCAATGGGCTTTGGCGACATGAACCTTCAGCTTATTTGGATCAACCGAGATTCAGCCAATGCCGGGTCACGCGGGCGATGTCGTTATAGGTGGACACCACCAGCAGGGTCGCGACGAAGGCCAGCCCGATCTTGAAGCCGAATTCCTGCGTCTTGGGCGTCAGGGCCTTCCCGCGCGCCGCCTCGAAACCATAGTAGAGCAGATGACCGCCATCCAGCAGCGGAACCGGCAGGAGGTTCAGGAGGCCGATGGAAATCGAGAGAATGGCCGCGAGATTGAACAGCGGCCAGATGCCGGCCTTGGCGACTTCGCCGGAGACCTGGGCGATGCGGATCGGCCCGGACAATTGCTGCGGCGATTCGCGTCCTTCGGCGAGCCCGCCGAGAAAGGAGCCGGTGCTCGCGACGACATACCATGTCTCATGCCCCGCCTCGAGCGCGGCCATCGGCAGATTGTAGGTCTGTGTGCGCCAGTTCGCCGCGCCGCCGCCCGCCATGACGCCGAGCACGCCGACCCGGTTGACGCCAAATGGAGTCTTCACGTCCTTGCGCTGAGGCGTGGCGTCGAGGTCCACCTTCTTGCCGCCGCGATCGACGACGAAACGCAGTTGCTTGTCGCTGGACGCCGCGACGATGCGCTGCATGTCGAGAAAGCCGTCGATCTTCACGCCATCGATGGCGACGACGAGATCGCCCTTCTGGAAGCCAGCATTTGAGGCGGCGCTGCCCGCGACCACGGTTTCGACGCGCGGGGTCAGGATCTGCCGGCCCTCGAAATAGAACAGACCGGTGAATATGACGAGCGCCAGCACGAAATTGGCGGCGGGGCCCGCCGCGACCACGGCCGCGCGCTTCCATACATTCTGGGCGAAAAACGTGACGGCCCGCTCCGATTCGGGCATGGCCGTCGCGGCGTCAAAATCGGGTTCGCTCGCCCCGTTGGCGTCGCCATGAAAGCGGACATAGCCGCCAAGCGGCAAGGCGGCGAGCCGCCAGCGCGTGCCGCGGCGGTCAGTGAAATGGGCGATTTCCGGGCCAAAACCCATGGAAAAGGCGTCGACCTGCACGCCGCACCACCGACCGACCAAGAAATGCCCCAGTTCGTGAAAGAACACGACCATGCTGAGCACGAAGATGAAGGGCACGAGATAGGATCCCAATGTCCACAGCGAATGAAAAATTGACATGACAACTCCCCGACCCGGGCAATCGACGGAGCGAGGCTCCAGTTGACGCGCGAATGGTTACCAGTGTGTTACCATGCCGGAATGCGGATTAACGGGAAAGCCCCGCAAGCCGCGCCAGCGACCTTTCTCGCACAATATGGTCAACAGCGAGGGCCGACGCTATATCTGCCGGCGCCTTGGCCTCGCCTTCGCCTGCAAAAACCTCGCATATCGCCTCAACATTCTCTGCGATCTCATTGAAGCTGATGCGTTTTTGCAGAAACGCCGCAACCATTACCTCATTCGCCGCATTGAGGATGGTCGGCATGGCCCCACCCGCCGCCAGCGCATCCATGGCGACACGCAAGGCCGGGAACCTCGCAAAATCCGGCTTCTCGAATGTTAACGCGCCGATTTCGGCCAAATCGAGACGGCGGGCCTGGGTCGTCACCCGCTCCGGCCAGGCGAGGCAATGGGCGATCGGCACCTTCATGTCCGGAACCGCCATGCCCGCCGTCACCGCGCCGTCGGCGAAGGACACGAGTCCGTGCACGATCGACTGCGGATGCACGAGCACGTCGAGCTTTTTCGCATCGACGCCGAAGACATGCAGCGCCTCGATCAATTCCAGGCCCTTGTTCATCAGGCTGGCGGAATCGATGGTGACTTTCGGTCCCATCGCCCAGTTGGGATGCGCCAGCGCCTGTTCCGGCGTCGCAGCCGCTATGCGTTCCGCGCTCCATGTGCGGAACGGGCCGCCCGAGGCGGTCAGCCACATTTTTTCGATCCGGTCGGCGCTCTCCCCGCCCAGCGCCTGGAAGATGGCGTTGTGCTCGGAATCCATCGGCAGGATGCGCACGCCCATCTCGCGCGCCTTGCGCATAAAAGGCTCGCCGGCGCAGACCAGGCATTCCTTGTTGGCCAGCGCCACGTCGCGGCCCGCCGCGACGGCGGCGTAAGTGGGCTCGACGCCGGCCGCGCCAGCAATGGCGCCGATGACAAGATCGGCCTGCATGCAGGCGGCCTGCCGCAAGGCCTCGGGGCCGGCCGCGGCCTCGATGCCGGAACCGGACAATTGCGCTTTCAGCTCTCCATAGGCGGATGGCTCGGCGACGGCCGCGAATTTCGCACCGAGAACCCGGGCGACGCGCGCAAGGCCCTTGGCGTCGCGGCCGCCCGCCACGGCCATGGTCTCGAAGGCGCCGGGCGCGCCAAGAATCACCGCTTCCGTCGAGCGGCCGATCGAGCCGGTCGCGCCAAGGATGGTCAGTTTTTTGCGAGCGGCGGTCATGGCGATCCTATGGCCAGAAGAAGAGTCCGGCCGCGGGGCTCGGCAGGCCGCGCCAGAGGCCGAACAGGGCGGCGAAGATCGCTGCGGCGATAAAGCCGTCGAGCCGGTCCATGAAACCGCCGTGGCCGGGAATCAGGCGGCTCGAATCCTTGACGTCGTAGCAACGCTTGACCCAGGATTCGAACAAGTCCCCGCCCTGCGCCAGGGCCGCGGCGACAAGGCCGAGCAAAAAGAGCGGCAGGAGCGGCGCGTTGACGTCGCGCCAGAGGTGCGCGGTCAGCGCGCCAAGGCTCGCGCCGCAGAAAATGCCGACCAGGAAGCCGGACCAGGTCTTGCCGGGCGAGATTCGCGGACAGAGCTTCGCGCCGCCGATCAGCCGGCCGCCGAAATAGGCGCAGACATCCGTGCCCCAGACGACCGCGAACAGCCATCCAATCGCGCAAGCGCCGAAAAATGGCGCGTGGCGGAGGGTGATCGTCGCCAGCAGCAGGCCGCCCGCGTAAACGACGCCCGCAGCCGCCCACAGGCTGTAGCCTCGCCCCGCCGCCCAGGCGCAGAAGCCGGCGGCGAGCGCCAGCGCGACGAGCGCCATTTCGCCCTGCCCAAACCGACAGAGCGCCGCCGCAAGGCACAAGGTCGCCCCTCCGGCGAACAGCCTGATCCACGGCAGCGGCGCCCCGATCAGGCGCTGCCATTCCCAATAGACCGCAAGGGCCGCGCCAAGCCAGAACAGCACGAAGACGACGCGGCCGGCCCAGAGCGCGAAAACCGCCGCCGCGACCAGCACAAGGGCGGAGACCGCGCGCAGGCCGAGGTCGCCGAGGCGGTAGCGCGCCATCAGGCCCGGCGGGTTTTCCTGCGGCCGCCCGGATGGCGGAAGTTCGTCGCTGTTCATGCGTGATCCGAAAAAGCAACCATCATGACGCCGACTTCACCTTCTCGACGTGGGCGCCGACCACGCTTTCGACAAGCGTCGCGCCGACGCCGCCAAATCGCCTTTCGCGGGCGCGAAAGGAATCGATGGCTGACTGGAAGGCCTGGCGGTCGAAATCCGGCCAGTAGATCGGCAGGAACACCAATTCGCTGTAAGCCGCCTGCCACATCAAAAAGTTCGACAGGCGCATCTCGCCGGACGTCCGGATGATGAGATCGGGATCGGGAGCTTCGGCCGTCTGCAGGCGGCTGGCGAATAACGCCTCGTCGATCGCTTCGGGCCGCAACCGCCCCGCCGCGGCCTCCCGCGCCAGCGCGCGCGCCGCCTCGACGATTTCCTGCCGCGCGCCGTAGTTGAAGGCGACGATCAGGTCGAGCTTGTCATTGTCGCGGGTGCGCGCCTCCGCCTCTTCCAGCAGGGCCACGATATCGGGCTTGAGATTGTCGCGCTCGCCGATCACCCGGATTCTGACGCCGGATTGCTGCAAGGTGATGAGATCATTGCGGATGAAATATTTGAGCAGGCCCATCAATTCGGAAATTTCCTGGGCCGGCCGCGTCCAGTTCTCGCTCGAGAAACTGTACACGGTCAGATAACGCACGCCGAGGTCGGTGGCCGCGCGTACGGTGCGCCGCAACGCTTCGACGCCGCGCCTGTGCCCCTCGAAGCGCGGCAGCCCGCGCGACGCCGCCCAGCGGCCGTTGCCGTCCATGATGACGCCGACATGCAGCGGCGTCCGAATCAGCGGCTGGGGTTCCTGGCCCTGCGGCTCTTGTCTCGGCTCCTGGCTCGCTGCGCGGTGCGCCGCGCCGGCGTCAAATCCCTGATTTTCGCTCATCAAGCCTCGTCCGCCCGCCGAAAACAGTCCAAACGGTCTCGCCGGACCTGCCCGAAAGAGCCGACAGAAGCGTGATCGTCCGCAAAAACGCTTGCGTTCATACTGCTTAGCATATCCACGCTGGGGAAACGACGTTTCCGCTGCGCGTCCCCCGCCATATTCACGCCTGTCCCCTCAGACCTGCATGATTTCCTTTTCCTTGCCCGCCAGGGCCTGATCGATTTCGGCGATGGCGGCGTCGGTGGCCTTTTGCACTTCGCTCTCGTGCTTCTTCTCGTCGTCCTCGCTGATCGCCTTGTCCTTGACCAGCTTCTTCAGCACATCCATGCCGTCGCGGCGGACGTGGCGCACGGCGACGCGCGATTCCTCGGCGTATTTATGGGCGATTTTCGCCAGCTCCTTGCGCCGCTGCTCGTTGAGTTCGGGGATGCGGATGCGCAGGATCTGGCCTTCGATGGTCGGCGACAGGCCGAGATTGGCGTCACGGATGGCCTTGTCCACCGCGCCGACCATGCCCTTGTCCCAGACCTGCACCGCCAGGGCGCGCGATTCCGGCACCGAAACCGTGGCGACCTGGTTGATCGGCATGGCCTGGCCGTAGGCTTCGACCACCACCGGCTCGAGCAGGGCCGCCGAGGCGCGGCCGGTGCGCAGGCCGCCAAGTTCGTGACGGAGGGACTGGATGGACGCCTGCATGCGCCGCTTGATGTCAGCCAGATCGAATTGAACGCTCATGTCACACCTGTCCAGAACGGCGCTGAAGCGCCGGAAAATAAAGCATGCCGGATAAAGGCACGATCATCGGGGAACGACAAGGGTCGACTTGCCGCGTCCCTCCAGCGCCGCGGTGATGGCGCCGGGTTCAGCGATGGAGAACACGATTATCGGAATCCGGTTCTCTCTCGCAAGAGCAAAGGCAGCGGTATCCATGATGGCGAGGTTTCTGGAGATCGCCTCGTCGTGGGTCAATCGCTCGTAGCGGGTCGCCGTCGGGTCCTTCTTCGGGTCGGCGGTATAGACGCCATCGACCTGCGTCGCCTTCATGATCAGGTCGCAGGACAATTCCGCGCCGCGCAGCGCCGCCCCGGTGTCGGTGGTGAAGAAGGGATTGCCGGTGCCGCCGGCGAGAATGACGATCCGGCCCTTGCCGAGTTGGTGCAGGGCCGCCTGGCGCGAATAGGGCTGGCACAGCGAGGGCATGGGAACGGCGGACAGCGCGCGCGCGGGCCAGCCGCGCCGCTCGACCGCGAATTCGATGGCCAGCGCGTTCATCACAGTCGCCAGCATGCCGATGGAATCCGCCCGCGCCCGTTCGATGCCCTTGTCCGCGCCCTGGATGCCGCGGAAGAAATTGCCGCCGCCGATCACGACCGCGATTTCGACGCCGAGTTCGGCGGCCGAAACCAGGTCGTCGGCCATGCGGTCGAGCGTTTCGGAATCGAGGCCATGCGTCTGCGAACCCTGCAGCGCCTCGCCGGACAATTTCACCACGACGCGTTTCCATTCCGGAATGACGGGTGAGATTGCCATGGCGTCTTCTCCTGGGCGGGCCGCGATTCGACACCGTGGCAAGCCTTCTAGCAAAGGCCGGGATTTTATCAAAGGCGCGCTTTCGACCGGCGCCGGCGCCGCGCCAGCCAATTGTTTACCTCCGGAAGCTATAAAGGCGGCATGACCCTGGCCCCCGCCCTTTCCCCGCTTTCGCCCCCACTGGCCGCATCGGACCGACGCGGCGCCTGGGCGCCCGTCATCGCCGCGATGATCGCCTTCGCGATCGCCGCGGCCTCGTCACGGGCGGTGATCGGCGACGGCGACACTTTTTGGCACATCGCGGCCGGCGACTGGATTCTCGCGCACCACACCATCCCCCGCGCCGATCCCTTCAGCTTCAGCTATTCCGGCGCGCCGTGGTCGGCGCATGAATGGTTCGCGGAAGTGCTGTTCGCCATCAGTTTCAAACTTGCCGGCTGGAGCGGCGTGGTCGCACTGACCGGCGCCGCGTTCGCCGCGACGGCCCTGGTTTTCGGCCGCCGCCTCGCCCACGGACTGGCCGGCGTCGGATTGGTCGTGTTCCTCACGCTCGGACTCGGCCTGCAACTCGGCAGCCTTCTGGCTCGGCCGCACATTCTTGCCCTGCCGCTGCTTGCCGCATGGTCCGCCGGGCTTATTTCCGCACGGGAAGCGGGCCGGCCTCCATCCTTCGCGTTGCTGCCGCTGATGGCCTTATGGGTCAATATGCACGGCGGGTTCATGTTCGGCCTGGCACTGACCGGCTTTTTCGCGATCGAGGCCGTGCTGGAGACGCCTTCCGACCGCCGTCTCGCCGCCCTGCGCGGCTGGGCGATTTTCGGCCTGCTGGCGCTCGGCGCCGCCCTGCTCAATCCGCGCGGCCTCGACGCTATGGTCTTCCCGTTCCGACTGATGGGCATGAAAAGCCTGGCTGGCGTCGCCGAATGGCGACCCGAAACATTCGATCATGTCGGCGCGCTGGAAATCGAGCTTTTCGCCCTCATCGGCGTGGCCCTGCTGCGGCCGGTCAAGGTCACGCCGCTACGGCTGGCGCTGCTGATCGGCCTGATCCACCTGTCCCTGCATCACGTCCGCCACGCCATGATGCTCGGCCTGATCGGCCCGATGATCCTGGCGTGCCCGATCGCCGCGGCGACGGCTCAGCCGGCGCCTGAGCCGGCGTCCCTAGGCCGGCGCGAATTTTACGCCGTCGTCGGACTGTTCCTTGCCCTTCTTGGCTTGCGCCTGGCGGTCCCGGTCGCGAGCAAGGACAGCTCGATGGCGCCGATTTCGGCGCTGGCCGCTGTTCCAGCCGAATTGCGCGCAAAACCCGTACTCAACCATTACGGTTTTGGCGGCTACCTGATCTTTTCGGGCGTGCGGCCCTATATCGACGGGCGCACGGACATGTATGGCGACGCCTTCGTTGCCAATTACGACCGCATCGTCGCCGCCGACGCCGGCGCGCTCGAAGAAGTCTTCCAGAAACAAGCGATCACTTGGGCGATTTTTCCGCCTCACGAGCGTATCGATGCGGCGCTCGCGGCGCGTCCCGGCTGGAAAAAGATCTATAGCGATGAATTCGCTGTGGTTTTCACGCGGGAGGACGCCCTGGCGGCCGCACTGCGAAAATAAAGACGCGCCAACACCAATACAAACGAAAAAAGGCGGTCCTGACAGAACCGCCTTTAATGATCGACAGCGAAAAGATCAAGCTTCGCCGGAAACCGCCGCCGCGACTTCCGCCGCGAAATCCGATTCCTGCTTTTCGATGCCCTCGCCGAGCGCGTAGCGCACGAAGCCCTTCAGCGCCACCGGCGCGCCGACTGTCTTGGCCGCCTCGGCCACGGCCTGGGCGACCGTCTTGGCGTTGTCGTGGATATAGGGCTGCTCCAGCAGCGTGACTTCCTTGAAATAGGTCTTCAGGCCGGACTCGACGATCTTTTCCAGCACATGCGGCGGCTTGCCGGCGTTCTTTTCGCGCAGCACGTTTTTTTCGCGCTCCAGCACGGCCGGGTCGATGCCGGAGGCGTCCAGCGCCAGCGGGCCGGTGGCGGCGACATGCATGGCGATCTTGCGGCCGAGTTCGGCCAGCTCCGCCTGCGCGCCGGTCAATTCGAGCGCGACGATCACGCCGATCTTGCCCAGGCCCTCGCCGATCGCATTATGGACATACTGGCCGATCACGCCCTGCGAAACCTGCAAGGCCGCGACGCGGCGCAGCGTCATGTTCTCGCCAATCGTCGCGACGGCGTTGGCGACGGCGTCGGCCACATTGCCCTCGCCGCCCGGATAATGCTGGGCCTTCAGGGCCTCGACGTCGGTCTCGCCCTTTTCGACCGCGACCAGCGCGATGGTCTTCACCAGAGCCTGGAATTCCTCGTTGCGGGCGACGAAATCGGTTTCGGAATTGACTTCGACGACCACGCCGTTCGCGCCGCGCACGGCGATGCCGACAAGGCCTTCGGCGGCGACGCGACCGGACTTCTTGGCGGCCTTGGCGAGGCCCTTCTTGCGCAACCAATCCACCGCGGCCTCGATGTCGCCGCCGGTCTCGTTGAGCGCGCCCTTGCAATCCATCATGCCGGCGCCGGTCTTCTCGCGCAGGTCCTTCACCATTGCGGCGGTGATATTGGCCATCTTCATGTCCTTCGGGGTTTGGCCGGCGTCTTGGGCGCCGCGTCCTTATAGAAATCCGGAAAATGTGAAAACACGACGACAGACTGGCGCCCACCGTCATGGAGACGGCGCGCCCGGCAAAACCGGGCGCGCCGCGAAAACGTCAGCCTTCGGCCCGGCGAGTTTTACGCCGCGACGAGGCCGCGCGCCTGGTCGATCCAGCCGTCGCGCTCGATGCGGCCGTTGAGCTTCAGCTCGCCGTCGAGCTTCGACGCGTCGTCAGGCGTCATGGCGGCGATCTGCCAGTAGTGGAACACGCCGGCGTCGTTGAGCTTCTTGACGAGCTGCGGGCCGACGCCGTTGAGCT
Organism: uncultured Alphaproteobacteria bacterium; assembly: GCA_963828185.1. Taxonomy (GTDB): domain Bacteria; phylum Pseudomonadota; class Alphaproteobacteria; order Rhizobiales; family Beijerinckiaceae; genus Rhodoblastus. The sequence continues at coordinate 294,483 of CAWHDV010000017.1, forward strand.
TGGCGAGATCGTCGGGCGCGCCGCGCGGGGCGGTCAGCAGCTCGAAATGCTCGGCCGGGGCTTCAGCGGCGGTTTCGGTTTCGACAGCGGCCGGCAGTTCGACGGGGGCTGGGGCTTCCGAGGCGCCGAGATCGACGCCGAGCGAGCCCTGGCTGCGCGAAATGCCGTCGAGCGCCGCGCGGGCGATCAGGTCGCAATAAAGCGCGATGGCGCGGCCCGCGTCGTCATTGCCCGGGATCGGGAAGGTGATGCCGTCGGGATCGCAATTGGTGTCGAGGATGGCGGCGACAGGGATATGCAGGCGGGCCGCTTCCTTGATCGCCAGCTGTTCCTTGTTGGTGTCGATGACGAAGATCAGGTCGGGCGTGCCGCCCATGTCCTTGATGCCGCCAAGCGCCTTTTCGAGCTTGTCGCGCTCGCGCGACATCATCAGGCGTTCTTTCTTGGTGAGGCCGGAGGCGCCGGAGCCGAGCTGGTCGTCGAGCTTGCGCAGGCGGGAGATCGAGCCCGAAATGGTCTTCCAGTTGGTCAGCATGCCGCCGAGCCAGCGAGAGTTGATGTAGTACTGGGCCGAACGCCGGGCGGCGTCGGCGATCTGCTCCTGCGCCTGGCGCTTGGTGCCGACGAACAGCACGCGGCCGCCCTTGGCCACAGTGTCGGAGACCGCCTTCAGCGCCTGGTGCAGCAGCGGCACGGTCTGGGCGAGATCGATGACGTGGATGTTGTTGCGGACGCCGAAAATGTACTGCGCCATTTTCGGGTTCCAGCGATGCGACTGGTGGCCGAAATGGGCGCCGGACTCGAGCAGGCCGCGCATGGTGAAATCAGGAAGAGCCATGAATTATATTCTCCGGTTATGCCTCCGCGAATTTTTGGGCCTTTCGGGCCACCGGAGCGAAGCCTTGAAGCAGGCCCGCCTTAATTCGCGTGTGGGATGGACGGTCCGCATATACCAGGGAGAAGCGTTTGGCAAGGCGAGGCTTGACGGAAAACGTGAATTTTACGCCCGCTTCATGCGAAAGGATTCCGGACTGTCAGCCCGCCAAAGGCGCGGCCGTCCTGCATATCTTCGCTGAACAGGATGTCGCAGCCGCCTTCGAGCGCGGCGGCGACAATCAGCGCGTCATAAAACGAAAGTCCGTGGTCGGCCGCCAGTCCCCGTGCGGCGATATGGATCGCGACGGTCAAGGGAAGCGGCGGCGCGACGAGTGCCAGGACATCATCAATCGCCGCGCTGATTTCCGGCCAACCCTTGCGAAGCTTGCGACGCGCGACGGCGGCGAACTCGTTCAACACCTGGACGCTGACCGCGCCGCCGGAGGCGAAAAGCGCGCGCGCCTTTTCGGCCTTGACGCCCTGCTCCTGCGCATAGACGAGAATGTTGGTGTCGAAAAACGCCTTCACCGCTCGTTGGCCTCGTCGCGGTCGAACTTGTAGTCCGACGGCGCCTCCCAGCCGCGCGCTTGCATACGGCGCAGCGCCTCCGCCCGCCGGTCAATTTTCTCCACGCTGATCCTGCCCTGCTCGGCCTCGACGACGGCGATTTCGTCGCCGGGTTTCAAGCCCATCTGATCGACCAGCTTTTTGGGCAGCCTGACCGCAAGGCTATTGCCCCATTTCGCGACCTGCATCGCCGCCTCCATGATATACACTGAGTATGATGTATATCATATCCTCCAGATCATTTCACCGCCGATTAAACCTCGAATTAGGCTTTGCAACCTACGAGTGTCGAACCTGCCGGTTTCCAGACAGAGTTGTTCCAATGCATTTTTCAAACTTCGGTCGCCGCTTCATTTCGGGTGGAGTTTTCGTCCTTCTGGTCCTGGCCGGGCCAACCATGGCCGCCGCTTCCGGGCGCAGCATTGTCGGCGGGTGGGCGCCGGACCCGAGCCAATGCACGCCGATCGGCGGCATGATCGCCATTGGTCCGCTCGACATGGGCGGGGACGAATTCAGATGCTCGTTCAAGTCCGTGTCCAGATCGGGCGATGTCGTGACCTGGAAGGGAAAATGTGGTTTTCCGACGCCCCCGGAACCGGCGACGGTCGTCGCGCGGCTGTCCGGCGAAGTTTTGCATCTGCGCATCAACGGCAACGAAAACGGCGCCTACCGGCGCTGCCGCTGATCACACCAGCTCCACCTCGGCCACGCCCTGCATCTGTTTGATCGCGCTGGAAACCTGGGTGTTGATCGGATAGCGGCCCGGCAGTTTGATCTCGACTTCGCGTTCCGGGGCGTCGAGCCGCAGGATCAGCGTCACTTCGCCCTCGCCGCGCCCCGTCAGTTTTTCGCGCAAAACCGACAGCGACGCCGCGTCGCGTAAAAAAATGCGCAGGCCCTTCTGGATGCGCGCCGCCGCCTCGTCGAGGCTTTCGACCAGGGTGATGCGGGCGCGCACGTCGTCGCCTTCGACATTGGCTTGAAGCGTCACGAGCACCGTCGCGCCTTTCTCCAGCAAGTCGCGAAACTGGTTCAGGCCCTCCTGGAACAGGATCGCCTCATACTGCCCGGACGGATCGGACAAAGTGACAATGCCCATCTTGTTGCCGGATTTGGTGCGCCTCTCGGCGCGGTCGAGCACCGTCGCCGCCAGCCGCCCGGCCGAGGCGCCCTGCTTCACCGAGCGCGCGAAACTCGCCCATTGATTGACGTGCAGCCGTTTCAGCACCGCCTGATAGGCGTCGAGCGGATGGCCGGAGATGAAAAAGCCGATGGCGTCGAATTCGCGCCGCAGCTTTTCCTCCGCCGACCAATTGTCAAAACGCCCGATCCGCAGGGCTTCCGGCTCCGAGCCGCCGAACAGGCCGCTCTGGCCGGCCAGCGCCTCCTCCTGCGTGCGGTTGGCCATGGCGATGAGCGGCTCGACGGCCGCGAAGGCCCTGGCCCGGTCGCGCTCGATCTCGTCAAAGGCGCCCGCCGCCGCCAGGCTTTCCAGCACCTTCTTGTTGACTTCGCGCGGATTGAGCCGCGCCGCCAATTCGTTCATGTCGCGAAACGGCTTTCCGCGCCGCGCCGCGACCAGAGCCGCCGCCTGCCCTTCGCCCACGCCCTTCACGGCGGAGAACGCGTAGCGAATTGTCAACGCGCCCTCCGAATCCGCGTGCACCTCGAAATCGGCGCCGGAAAAATTGATCGACGGCGGCTCGACCTTGATGCCCAGCCGCGTGGCTTCGTTGCGGAATTCGGCCAGCTTGTCGGTGTTGCTCTTGTCGAGCGTCATCGACGCAGCCAGGAACTCGACGGGATAATTGGCCTTGCACCAGGCGGTTTGATAGGCGACCAGCGCATAGGCCGCCGCATGGCTCTTGTTGAAGCCGTAATCGGCGAATTTGGCGAGCAGGTCGAAAATCTCGTCGGCCTTGGCCTTGTCGAGCCCGCCCTCGACCGCGCCATCGACGAACCGCGCGCGCTGCGCGTCCATTTCCGCCTTGATCTTCTTGCCCATGGCGCGCCGCAGCATATCGGCTTCGCCGAGCGAATAGCCCGACAAGATCTGCGCGATCTGCATCACCTGTTCCTGATAGATGATGACGCCAAACGTCTCCTTCAGCACCGGCTCGATCTTCGGGTGGATGTAGTCGGGGTCCTCCTCGCCGAGTTTGACCGCGCAATAGGTGGGGATATTGGCCATCGGGCCGGGGCGGTAGAGCGCGACGAGCGCGATGATGTCCTCGAAACGGTCGGCGCGCATTTCCGATAGCGCCTTCCTCATGCCCGCGCTTTCGAGCTGGAACACGCCCACCGTCTCGCCGCGCCCGAGCATGTCGAAGGTCTTCTTGTCGTCGAGCGGGATTTTCGACAGGTCGACCTCGACGTCGCGCAGCTTCAGCAGATCGACGCAGGTCGCGAGCGTCGTCAGGGTTTTCAGGCCGAGGAAGTCGAATTTGACCAGGCCCGCCGGCTCGACCCATTTCATGTTGAACTGGGTCGCCGGCATGTCGGATTTGGGATCGCGATAGAGCGGCACCAGATGGTCGAGCGGCCGGTCGCCGATGACAATGCCCGCCGCATGGGTCGAAGCGTTGGAATAAAGCCCCTCGAGCTTTTCCGCGATCTCCAGCAATTGCTTTACGCGCAGAATCCTTCTCCGCTTCCTCTTTCAGACGCGGTTCGGATTCAATGGCTTGTTTCAGCGACACCGGCGCGGCAGGGTTCTGCGGCACCATCTTGGCCAGCTTGTCGACCTGGCCGAGCGGCATTTCCAGGACCCGGCCCACATTGCGCAGCACGCCGCGCGCCAGAAAAGAGCCGAAAGTGATGATCTGCGCCACCTTGTCGGCGCCATAGCGGCGGCGGACATAGGCGATCACCTCGTCGCGGCGGGTCTGGCAGAAATCGATGTCGAAATCCGGCATCGACACGCGTTCGGGATTGAGAAAGCGCTCGAACAGCAGGGAAAAGCGGATCGGATCGAGGTCGGTGATGGTCAAGGCATAGGCGACGAGCGAGCCCGCGCCCGAACCGCGCCCCGGCCCGACGGGAATCCCTTCCGCCTTGGCCCATTTGATGAAGTCCGCGACGATCAGGAAATAGCCGGGGAATTGCATCCGCTCGATGATCGACAGTTCGAATTCGAGCCTTTTCGCGTAATCCTCTTCGGTCTGGCCGGGCGCGGGGCCATGCTTGGCGAGGCGGTCGGCAAGCCCCGCCACCGCCTGCGCCCGCAATTCGGCGGCCTCGTCCGCGCCTTGCGTGAAGTTTGGCAGGATCGGCTTTCGGGTCTGCGGGCGGAAGGCGCAGCGCAGCGCGATCTCGACGCTGTTGCGCGTCGCCTCGGGCAGGTCCTTGAACAGCTCGACCATTTCGGCGCGGGTCTTGAAGCGGTGCTCGCGCGTCAGGCGGCGGCGGTCGTCCTGGCTGACCACCGCGCCTTCGGAAATGCACAGGAGCGCGTCATGCGCCTCGTAATCCGACGCCGCGGCGAAATAAGGCTCGTTGGTCGCCACCAGCGGCAATTTTTCCGAATAGGCGATATCGACCAGCCCAGGCTCGACCTGCGCTTCGCTGTCGAGCCCATGCCGCTGCAGCTCAATGTAAAACCGGCGCGGATAGAGCGGCGCCAGCGCGGCGAGGCGGGACTGCGCGACCTCGGGCTTGCCGGCGCGCAAAGCCCTGTCGAGCGGGCCGTCCGGGCCGCCGCTGAGCGCGATCAGCCCCTCGCTCGCCATGGCCAGTTGCGCCAGCGTGACATGCGGCGTTTCGCCCGCCTCGACCTCGAGCCAGGTCTGCGAGGCCAGATGCATCAGATTGGCGTAGCCTCGCTCGTCTTGCGCCAGCAGCACGATATTGCCGCGCGACGCGTCGAGCGCCAGCATCTCGCCGCGATTGCGAAAAGCCTCGGCGTCGTCGAAATCAACGGTCAACTGGCAGCCGGTGATCGGCTGGACCCCCTCCTTGGCGCATTTTTCGGAGATTTCCAGCGCGCCGAACAGGTTGTTGCCGTCGGTGACCGCCAGAGCCGGCTGCGCGTCGGCGACCGCCAGTTTCAAAAGCTTGCCGACCGTGATCGCGCCCTCGCGCAACGAGAAGGACGTGTGCACGTGCAGATGGACGAAGCCGACCCCGGCGATCGTCTCCTCGATCATCCCCGCCTCCGAAACCCGATTCTCCCACGCGACCTTACACGCCGCAATCGCCGCCGGGAAACGGCCTTGCCCATGTCTGCCGCGCGACCGCCGCCGCAAGAGCCGACACGTTCACTTTCTGTACCAGTTTCGTTTCAAGCGCGCCATTTCGCCGGAGTTATTTTTATGTGACAGTCAAGCGCCATCCAATTCAAGGCGTTACAACGCGACGCCCTGTGGATAACTGGATTTTTCGCCTGTGGACAATGAGTTGGCCGGCGGGATTGGAGAACAGCTCAGGGCGGCGGAAAACAAGGCGACGCCGCCGCGCCGGCACACGACAGTCCGATGACCGTTCTCGCCCCGCAGGTTGCAATTTACTGCATCTCAACCAGAAGGCCGTTGCGCAAGGTCAAACGCCGATCCATGCGCGCGGCGAGATCGAGGTTGTGCGTGGCGATCAGCGCCGCCAGGCCCGTCGCGCGGACCAGCGACATCAAGGCGGAGAAGACCCGGTCCGCGGTTTCTGGATCGAGATTGCCGGTCGGCTCGTCCGCCAGCAGCAGGGTCGGCGCGTTGGCGACGGCGCGGGCGATGGCGACGCGCTGCTGCTCGCCGCCGGAAAGCTCGGACGGCCGATGCGTCCCGCGCCCCAACAGGCCAAGGTAATCCAGCAGCTCGGCCGCGCGCTTGCGCGCCTCGGCCTTGCTCAGGCCGGCGATCATCTGCGGCGTCATGACATTTTCCACCGCCGTGAATTCCGGCAGCAGGTGGTGGAACTGATAGACGAAGCCGATGCTGTTGCGTCGCAGCGCCGTGCGCTGGGCGTCGTTCATGCCCGAGGTCGGCCGACCGTCGATCTCCACCTCGCCTTGGTCGGCCTTTTCCAGCAGGCCGGCGATATGCAGGAGCGTCGATTTGCCGGCGCCCGACGGGGCGATCAGCGCCACCGCCTGCCCCGGCCAAAGCGCCGCGTCCGCGCCGCGCAAAATTTCGAGGAAACCGTCGCCTTCCTGGTAGCGCCGCGCGACGCTCGACAATTTCAGGGTCGGCCGCAGCAGTTCGTTGACGGGCTCCTGCACGGATTTCTGGACGGTTTCATTCATGGCGAAGGGCCTCGACGGGATCGAGCCGCGCCGCGCGCCAGGCCGGATAGATGGTGGCGAGGAAGGACAGGCACAGGGTCAGGATGGCGACGACCGCGACCTCGTGCGGATCGAGCGCCGAGGGCAATTGCGACAGATGGTAGATGTCGGCGGGAAACAGGTTGAGGCTGAAGACGCGATTGACGAATTCGCGGATTTCCTCGAGATGGCGCGCCAGCGGCACGCCCAGAGCCACGCCCAGCGCCGAGCCAAGGACGCCGATCGACAGGCCGGTGAGGATGAAGATGCGCAGCACCGCGCCGCGCGTCGCGCCCATCGTGCGCAGGATCGCAATATCGCGCCCCTTGTCCTTCACCAGCAGGATCAGCCCCTGCACGATCAGGAGCGAGGCGACGGCGACGATGATCGCCAGGATCAGGAAAATGGCGTCGCTCTCGACTTTCAGCACGTCGAAGAAGCTTTTGTAGCGCTGGCGCCAGTCGGTCAGGACCGCCGGCCGCTCGACCGCCTGGCCGATCGCCGCCCGCACCGGGTCCATGTCGTCGGGATGGGCGACGAAGCCCTCGATGATGCTGGCTTCGCCGGGCTTGTTGAAAAAGGCCTGGGCGTCGGCGAGCGGCATGAAGACGATAAGCTGGTCGAAATCGAACAGGCCGGACTGGAAGATCGCCCGCACCGGATAGGCCTTCAGGTTCGGCATGACGCCCATGGGGGTCTGCGCGCCATGCGCCGTCATGATCGTCACTTTGTCGCCGACGGTCACACCGAGATTTTCCGCCATGCGCTGGCCGAGCGCCACGCCATCGGCTGAGTCGAAATTGTCGAGCGAGCCCAGCTTGACGTTGCCGGCGACGCCCGGCAGGCGCTTGATATCCGCCTCGGTGACGCCGCGCACCAGCGCGCCGGTCTGGTTCTGCTGCGAAGATATGCCGGCGGCGCTCTCGATCATCGGAAAGGCCATGGTCACGCCGGGAACCTTTTCCAGCGTCGTGGTCAGATCCTTGTAATCGGTCATGGGCGTATCGACCGGCTGCAGGAAGATATGGCCGTTGACGCCGATCAGCTTGGACATCATCTCGTCGCGCATGCCGTTCATGACCGACATGACGACGATCAGCGACATGACGCCGACCATTATGCCGGTAATCGACAGGCCGGCGATGGCCGACGGCAGCCAGCGATGGCGGCGCGAGCGCATGTAGCGCACCGCGAGCATGCGCTCATAGGCGCCGAAGGGCGCGGCGCCCGTCGAAACGCCATCGCCCCGCGGAAAAGTCTTGCCCATATAATTCATGACGTCCCCTGTGAGAGGCCGGAGCGGAATCCTTGGCGGGAACTGGCTCCGGGCCGCCGAATCGAGCCGATTTTAGGGCCTGCCGCCTCCCGGTTGAAGAGCGGATTGCGGCTTAGACGGCAAATGCGCGGAAATAAAGACTTTACGACAAAGCGCGTTTTTCGCGCGCAACGACCGAGAACTTTGAAAATTAACGGCTTTAAACCCGAATTTTAACTATCTGCCGAAGATGGCGGCAATCTCGGCCTGACAATTCTCTCCCGGAAAGACTGCACCGGAGAAGAAATGTCCGACCCCCGCCTCATCGAACTCGCGCAAATGCCGCTGCAGCAGCGCGCCTTGCGCATCGCCGAACTCTTCTCGGAAGGGCTCGACGACCAGGGGCCGCCCGCCCTCACCCGCCTGCAGCGCCGCGCCGCGCGGAAAAGAATGCTGGCCGAGAAGCCGGCCGCCTGGCTCAAGCGCAACCTGCGCGCCCTGCGCCATTGGCTTAACCCGCGCCGCGCACCGCGCCTGGCCAAGAATTTCGCGCTTTTCACGATGCAGGTCCTGGCCCCGAAAGCGCTGTCGCCGGTCCTGCGTTCGCGCCCGGACGGCTTTTGCGGCCGCGCGTCCTCGCTGGCGCCAAGCGACCTGATCGAAGTGTTCTGGCGCGGCATGACGCCGCGCGCCCTGCTCGGACTGACCGTCCTGTGGTCGCCGCCGAGCCGCGCCGTCCTGCGTCCGCGCGATTTCCCTAGGTCCAGTTATTGCAAGGCAATAGGCGAGACGCGCTCCGAGGCGCATCGTGTCGCCCTCGACGAATCCTTCGACCGCGTGCTCGCCCTCTGCGCCGAAGCCCAACCGGCGCATGAACGCAAGCTGAGCCTCGACATGGCGCTCGGCGACCTCTACGACGCCGGCTTCGCCCATTCGCTGGAGATTTACGACCGCACAGGGCGATTGATCGCCGGGCTGATCGGCGTCGCCGGCGGCGGCATCTTCACCGTCGAACGCATTTTCGCCGAGGATGAGGAGGCTTTTGTCGGTGGCGTGAACAATCTGGCGGCGCAATTGCAGCGCTGGAACTTCGCCTTGATCGACTTCAAGGAGGCCTCGGCCGCATCCGACCTGCTGCGTTGCGGCAAAATGAGCCGCGAAGCCTTTGCCGCCCTCGCCGCCGAACAGGCTTGCGGCGGCCGGCACGGGCGCTGGTCGCTCGCCTCGGACCTGCGCCAGCCGGCGCGCCGGCCCAATGCGCCGGCCATGAAGATCCTGGCCCGCGCGCAAAACTGCGCGCGCGGCGACGATCAGCCGCGTCGCAGCACGGCGATGTAGAAACCGTCGACGTCGTGGCGGGCCGGACTCAGCCTGAGTCCGGGACCGTGTGGCGACGCCGGCGTCGTCAGTCCGGCCAGCCCGGCCTTGTCCAGGCTTTCTTCGGCCGGTTCGGCGGAAAATTCAGGGTGATGCGCCAGAAACGCCGTCACGCGATCCTCGTTTTCCTCGCACAGCAGCGAACAGGTGACATAGACCAGTCTTCCGCCTGATTTCACATAGGTCGCGGCGCGAGCCAGGATTTCGGTCTGCGCCTTGATGCGCTGCTCCAGCGCGCCGGGCCGCATGCGCCATTTGGCGTCGGGATTGCGCCGCCACGTCCCCACGCCCGTGCAGGGCGCGTCCACCAGCACGATATCGCAGGCGCCCGCCAGGTCGGCGACCGGATCGCCCTGCGGCCCGCGCGGCGCGCGCACCTGGACATTGCGCACGCCCGCCCGCTCCAGCCGCGCGAAGATCGGCGTCAGCCGCCGTCCGTCGGTGTCGGTGGCGTAGATCTGGCCGCGGTTGTCCATGTCGCCGGCCATGGCCAGAGTCTTGCCGCCGCCGCCGGCGCAGAGGTCGAGGACCTGTTCGCCGGGCTTCGCACGGGCGACGCGCGAAGCGATCTGCGACCCCTCGTCCTGGATTTCAATGAGTCCGCGCACATAGGCCGGCTTGGCCGAGAGCGCCGGGCCGCGCCCTCCAGCGGTTCCTTGCGCGATGCGCAATCCCAGCGGCGCCAGGGCGCAAGCGACCGGCGACAGATGCGCGAGCTCCGCCAGCATTTCCGCAGCTGTGGCCTTCAACGCGTTGACGCGCAGGTCGAGCGGCGCACGGGCGGCGAGCGCCCGCCCCTCCTCGACCGCCTTGTCGCCGAAAGCCCGCGCGAGGTGCGGCGCCAGCCATTCGGGAAAATCCCCCAAAACCCAATCCGGCGCGCCGGCGAGATCGGCGGCCTGGAGATTGCGCCTTTCCTCGTCGTCGAGCGGCGCGGGCGCATGGCCGACGCCGTTGAACTGGGCGTCGATTTCCTCCGCAGGCATGAAGCGGGCGAGATGCAGCGCGCCGATCATCTGCGCCCGCGACGTCTCGGACTTCATCATGTAGCGGGCGGAGGCGCGGCGGCGCAGCGCGTCGAACACCAGCGACGCGATGCCCGAACGGTCCTTCGAACCGGCGAAGCGATGCGCGAGGCCCCAGTCCTTCAGCGCGTCGGCGGCGGGGCGGCGGCGCGTCTCGATCTCATCGAGGATCTCGATCGCCGAGGCGATGCGGGCGGCGGGATGCATGAAAAAAGACCTCGAGCTTGGCGCTTTCCGAACTCCGGAGGCGCGACCTTTGCGACAAACGCGTCGTCGTTCCACAGTCGACGCCCGGAAGCAATCTAAATCCGATCCGGATTCATTCCAGCCCAAGGCGCTCAAGGCAATGAAAAACCTCACCAAGCTCCGCGCCCTTGCCCTGTCGATCGGCGGCTGCGCCGTCGCTCCCAAGCCCGACCTGCCGCCGCCGCCGCGCGCCAAGGCCGACGCCAAGGCCAATCTCGAATCCGGCGCGCAATACCGCTGAAATTGAATTTCCTGACAAAAATGAATGCCCGCGTCGCAGGCGCGGCGTCTGTCGCTTGTAAACACTTCGTTATCGCGGCGTTTCCATTGTTGCGCTCAAGGCATTGGCGGCGCATGTTGAGGGCGTCAAATGGACGTCTCCGACGTCGCCCCGATGGAGGTTTCGCAATGCGTCTCATCCGCGTGATGTCCTTGGTTTTTGTTCTGAGCCTTGGAATGTTCGCCGCTCTGGCGGTCGGTTCGGCGAAGGCCGCGCCCGTCGCCGCATCAAACCTGGCCACGCAGGCCGCCGCGCCCGCGATGACTGAACAGGCGCGCCTCTACTGCTACAATCGCTATACCGGCCGCTTTCTGCACTGGGGGCGGTGCGGCTACCATCATTATTACTATCGCCACTATTATTATCATCCTTATTATCATCGCCGCCACTATTGGCATCGCCATTACTATCGCCGCTATTACTACTATTGAGAGTCGCAGCGCGTGAAACCGCCGCCGCAAGCGGCGGCGGTCTTTGCGTTCGATTGACGCGGAAGGACTTGATAGAGGGACCTGCGCCGGAAAGGCTCAAGGCGCTTGGACCGGCTTATGCAGACGGACGGCGTCCCAGTAGCCCGCGCCGCCCATAACCCATTTCGAGCTTCCGCCCGGCGCCAATGGCGTTCGATGAGGCATGCCGCGATTTGCCGGTTGAACCAGCCATGCCCGATCAGCGCCACCGGCGCGTCTTCCGCCGCGCGCTCCAGCATGTTCGCCGCCGCCTGAGCGCGGCGACGCGCATCAGTGTTCGGGTGAACGGCGCCCCAAAACCTCGCGGCCGCGAACCAGACCAGGACGGGCCAGCGGCCCGGCAGGTCCGGCGCGACCATCGGCTCCTCATGAAACAGCGGGTCCAGCGCCACGTCCCGTCCGGGAGCGATCAGGGCCGCCGATTCAATGGCGCGTGGCGCGGGGCTGGCGAACAGCCGCGCGCCTCGCAGAAGCTCCATGAGCTCGGCGGCGGACGGGCGCCATCCGCCAGCGACGAATTTTCGTAATCCCGGCAATACGCGTCGAAATCCGCGCGGTTCAGGCCGGTCGCCAGCGCGTTGGCGACCGGCCCATGCCTGACGAGCGAAATGGCCCGCACGGGCGAAAAATCAAAGCCCTGTCGGGTAATTCGGGCTTTCGCGGGTGATCGACACGTCGTGCACATGGCTTTCGCGCAGGCCGGCGTTGGTGATGCGGACAAAACGCGCGCGACTCTGGAACTCCTCGATCGAGGCGGCGCCGACATAGCCCATGGCGGCGCGAAGACCGCCCGCGAGCTGGTGCAGGATCGGGCCGACCGGGCCGCGATAGGGCACCTGGCCCTCGATGCCTTCGGGCACCAGCTTCAGCGAATCCTTGATGTCCTGCTGGAAATAGCGGTCGGCCGAGCCGCGCGCCATGGCGCCGACCGAACCCATGCCGCGATAGGCCTTGAACGAACGGCCCTGGTACAGGAACACTTCGCCCGGCGCCTCCTCCGTGCCCGCAAGCAGCGAGCCGATCATCACGCAATCGGCGCCGGCGGCGATGGCCTTGGCGAAATCGCCGGAATATTTGATGCCGCCGTCGCCGATGACAGGCACATTGGCCTTGCGCGCCTCGCTCGTCGCCTCGAGGATGGCGGTGAGTTGCGGCACGCCGACGCCGGCGACGATGCGGGTGGTGCAGATCGAGCCGGGGCCGATGCCGACCTTGATCGCGTCGGCGCCGGCGTCGATCAGCGCCTTGGCGCCTTCCGCGGTGGCGATATTGCCGGCGATGACCGCGACATTGTTGGACAGGCGCTTGATCCGCGCGACCTGGTCGAGCACCTGCTGCGAATGGCCATGCGCCGTATCGACGACAATGCAATCGACGCCCGCGTCAATCAGCATCTCCGCCCGCGAAAATCCTTTGTCGCCGACTGTGGAGGCGGCGGCGACGCGCAGGCGGCCGGCCTCGTCCTTGCAGGCGGACGGATGCAGCGTCGCCTTTTCGATGTCCTTGACGGTAATCAGCCCGACGCAGCGGTAATCGCCATCGACCACCAGCAGCTTTTCGATGCGGTTATGGTGCAGCAGGCGGCGCGCCTCGTCCTTCTTCACGCCTTCGCGCACGGTGATCAAATTCTTGGTCATCAGCTCCGACACCGGCTGGGCCCGGTCGTCGGCGAAACGCACGTCGCGATTGGTGAGAATGCCAGCCAGCTTGCCCGGGCGCCCTTCGGCCCCGCGCGCCACCACGGGTATGCCGGAAATGGAATAGCGGCTCATCAGCGTCAGCGCGTCGGCCAGCGTCTCGTCGGGGAAAATGGTGATCGGATTGACCACCATTCCGCTTTCGTAACGCTTGACCCTGCGCACTTCCTCGGCCTGCTGGTCGGGCTCGAGATTGCGGTGGATGACGCCGATGCCGCCCGCCTGCGCCATGGCGATGGCCAGCCGCGCCTCGGTGACCGTGTCCATCGCCGAGGACATGATCGGCAGGTTGAGTTCGATCCCCCGCGCCAACCTGGTCTTGATCGACACTCCCGACGGCATGACCGTCGAATGGCCGGGACGCAGCAGCACGTCGTCGAAGGTCAGAGCTTCGGTCAGAAGGGGGGTCGGGTTCATGGCCAGCTCCATCGGCGAGGGCGCGCAAGCGACGAAAAATCCGCTTTCGCCGCGCTGCGGTTGGGAAGAGGAACAGCGCGTCCTGCACGCCATCCGAGTTGGCGTGTGCTGATAGCATTTCTATGGCCGGTTTCAAACAATTCCGCCGCGCTAATGAAATTTTATGCACTGTCGCGCTTTAATGCCCTCACGTCTTCGTGAACGGGAATGGCACAATGTCGGAACAGGCGCCGGAATTCGCAGTCGCAATCGTTGGCGCCGGCGCGGCTGGCGCCTCATTGGCCTCGGTCCTGGCGCGACAAGGGCTGCGAATCGCCCTGATCGATCCGCGCGATCCGCAGAAGCGCGATTTCCGCGCAGAAAAACTCACCGCCGCGCAATGGGCGCAGGTCGGCGAGATCGGCTTGCAGGAGGTTTTTCGGCCTGCGCTGACCCTTGAGCCGCGCGTCTGGGTGGCGCGGCGCGGCCGCCTGATCGAGAAATGCTTCAGCGGCAACCACAATTTCCGCTATCCCGCCTTGATGGACGCCCTGCGCAGCGAAACCCTGGCGCGGCCGAACATCGAGTTCATCCCGCAGCGCGTCGCCGAAATCGTCGCCGGCGAAGACGGGCAGCAGGTCCGGCTCGGCGACGGGCGAATGGTCGTTGCGCGCCTCGTGGTGATCGCCACCGGCGTCGGCGGCTTTTTGCCGAAGGAGCTGGGCTACGAGCGGCGCATCGTGTTCGCCGGCCATTCCGTCTCGGTCGGCTTCGACATGGCGCCGCTGGGGCGCAAGCGATTCGACTTTCCCGCCCTGACCTACCATGGCGAGCGTCCCGCCGACCGCCTCGCCTACCTGTCTTTGTTTCCCATCCGCGAAGCGATGCGCGCCAACCTGTTCGTCTATCGCGGCGTCGACGACCCGTGGCTGGCGCTGATGAAATCCTCGCCCGAAGCCGCGCTGCGCGACATCATGCCCGGACTGGCGCGGCTGGTCGGCGGCTTCGTCGTGCAGGACGCCGTGTCGCTGCGCCCGGTCGATCTCTATCGCATGGAGAAGGTCCGCCGTCCCGGCGTGGTGCTGATCGGCGACGCCTTCGGCACCGCCTGCCCGGCGAGCGGCTCCGGCCTGGACAAGGTTTTCTCCGATGTCGCGCAGCTCGCGGCGCATCTGCCGGAATGGCTGGCGACGCCCGGCATGGGGACGAAAAAAATCGCCTCCTTCTATGACGACCCGCGCAAAATCGCCGCCGACGCGGATTCGCTGTCGCGCAGCCGTAATTTGCGCGAGATGACCACCCAGGCCGCCCTGCCCTGGCGACTGCGGCGCGGCCTGCGCTATTACGCGCAACAGGCGCGCGGAAAAATTCGCGCCGCCGTTTATGCCGGCGCGTTGGAGAATTGACTGAAGCGTCCGGCGTTTAAGCATTAAAGCTAACCAGTTCTTAAGGCTGTTTTCGCGAGCGCGGCGTTTTGCGGCATATTGGGGCGTCGGTCCTCGACCGCGATGACGGTCGAACCCGTACGGAACCAGCCCCATGCAAGACGCCCTGCTCGAATGGCGCGCGGACGACGCGATACATTTCGGCAAAAAGCCGCTGGCGATGCGCCACAAGACCCACGAAGGCCCGCTGTTCTCCGATAAAGCCCTGATCCGCCTGATCGAAGCCACGCCGCGTGAAAAAATCCACGTCAACACCATGGCGCGCGACGCCCTCGACCCGCGGCAATGGCGTGAGGGCGATCTCGGCGATCTCTCGGGCGCGCAGACGATGGATGCTGTGGCGAAAGGAAATCTCTGGCTGCACCTGCGCCGCGTGCATGAAACCATCCCCGCCTACGCCGAACTGCTCGACCGCCTGTTCGACGAGATCGCAGCGAAGATTCCCGGTTTTCGCAGCTACAGGCGCTCGATGAGCGTGCTCGTCTCCTCGCCGAACATGTCCGTGGCCTATCACAGCGACGTGCCCGGCCAGAGCCTCTGGCATGTGCGGGGGCGCAAGCGCGCGTATGTCTACCCGGCCACCGCCCCCTTCCTGCCGCAGGAGGCGCTGGAAAACATAATTCTCAAGCGCGACCGCGACACCGACGTGCCGTTCGATCCCTCGTTCGACGGCCAGGCGCTCGTCGTGGACATGCTGCCCGGCGACTGGGCGACGTGGCCGCGCGCCTGCCCGCACCGCGTCGTCAACGGCGATTGCGTCAACGTCTCCTTCACCACCGAACACTGGACCGACGACCTGCGCGCCGGCTACGCCGTCGATTACGCCAACGGACTTCTCCGCCCGCTGTTCAACGGCCGAGATTTTTCCCGGCGGACGCGAGGTCCGGCGGCGCTGGCGAAATTCGGCCTCTGCGCCGCGCACAAGGCCCTGACCGGCCAGCTCGCGCGCCGCCGTCCGCCGCGGCTCGATCTCGAGATCGACTTCCGCGCCAAGCCGGACGCGGCAGAAGGCTATGTCGATATCGCGCCCTACCGGATCGCGCGATGAAGCTATCCGCAAGAACCTATTGCACCCTTTCGGCGCTCGAAAGCCTCAGCCCGGAATGGCGGGCGCTGGAACAGGCCACGCCGGAAGCGACGGGCTTCCAGTCGCCCGCCTGGCGGCTTTGCGCCGCCTCGGGCCCGGCGGCGCCGCGCGTCGTCGCGGTCCGGGACGGTGGGAGCCTGGTCATGCTGCTGCCCTTGCAGGTGGAGAAATTCTGGGGCGCCTCCGTCGCCTGCTGGCTGGGCGAACCGCTGGCGCAATATGGCGACGCGCTGGCCCTGCCCGATCCACGTCGCCCGGACTGGCTGGCGGCCGCGCAGGCGGAAATCGCCGGCTGGGGCGATATCGACCTCATCGCGATGACGCGGTTGCGCGCCGACGGCGTGCTGGCTTCCTGCGGCGCGCCGATGGTCATGGCCGATCCCGAGAAAATTCTCCGCGCCCTATCTCGACCTCGGCGACGCAACAACGCGACGCCACAGAAGCGTCGAGCGGCGGCAGAAAAAGCTCGCCGTTTACGGGCCGCTGCGTTTCGAGGTCGCCAGGGACGCCGAGGCGCGCCGCCAGTCCGCCGCGCAGGCCCTGGCTTTCAAGGGGCAATGGCTCAGGCAGCTCGGCCGTTTCAGCGCCTCGCTGTCAAGGCCCGAGGTCAACGAAAGCCTGCTGGCGCTCGCCGAAGCCGGCGCCTTGCGCGCGCATCGCCTGTGGGCCGGCGACAGGCTGGCTTCGGTCGAACTCGGGGTCAGGTTCGGCTCGGCCTATCGCTCGCTGATCGGCGCCTTCGACGTGGATCTGGCCGACGCCTCGCCCGGCCACGCCCTGACGCTGAAGATGCTCGACGCGCTCGGCGAGGAAGGCGTCACGCGCTTCGACTTCCTGCCGCCGGCGGACGCTTACAAGAAGCGTTTCGCCAGCGGTTCTCCGCGATGGGCTCGCTCTACCGCCCGCTCAACGCGCGCGGCGCCGCCGCCGCCTTCGCCCTTGCAAAACTGCGCCCTCTGGCCAAGGACGCCGCGCTGGTCATTACGCAGGCGCGGACTTCGCTGCCCCCGGCCTTGCGCCGATACATCCCGGCCAATGGCGGTCTGGCGAACCACGCCGGCGCCGCAAAGGATTTCCCTATCGCGCGGACGGGGTTTAAATAGGGTTGCAGATCCGCCCGCCGGAATTCGCCATTTGCGTCCCTTCATCCTTACGCCGCTGATCGTCGCTTGCGCGCTGTTCATGGAGAATCTCAATTCGACCATCGTGGCGACCTCGCTGCCGGCCATCGCCGCCGACCTGCACCAGGATCCGATCGCGCTGAAACTGTCGATGACCTCCTACATGCTGGCCCAGGCGGTGTTCATTCCGGCTTCGGGTTGGGTCGCCGACCGCTTCGGCGCCAAAAAGGTTTTCCGCGCGGCGATTGTGGTTTTTACGCTCGGCTCCGTCCTGTGCGGCCTGTCGAGCACCCTGCCGCAATTCGTCGCGGCCCGCATCTTCCAGGGCTGCGGCGGGGCGATGATGACCCCGGTCGGCCGCCTCACCCTGATCCGCTCCGTCGAGCGGACGGAAATCGTGCGCGCCATGGCCTATCTCACCATACCGGCGCTGGTCGGCCCGATGCTCGGCCCGCCGCTCGGCGGCTTCATCTCGACCTACCTGCACTGGCGCTGGAATTTCTGGATCAACGTTCCGGTCGGCGTGCTCGGCGTGGCGCTCACGACGCTCTACATCCCCGACGTCCGCGAAGCGAATGTCGCCGCCTTCGACGCCTGGGGGTTCGTGCTGTCGGGATTCGGCCTGTCGAGCCTTATCTTCGGCCTTACCGTGCTCGGCCGTGGCTTCATCGGCCGCGACGCCAACATCGGCCTCATCCTGTTCGGCGCCGTCTGCGTGGCGCTCTATGTGCGCCACGCCTTGCGAGCCGCCAATCCGATCCTCGACTTGCGCCTGCTGCGGATAAAAACCTTCTGGGCCAGCCTCGTCGGCGGCTTCCTGTTCCGCATCGGCGTTGGCGCCACGCCGTTCCTGCTGCCGCTCCTGTTGCAACTCGGCTTCGGCATGTCGCCTTTCCAGTCCGGGCTGACCACTTTCATCGCTACGGCCGGCGCGCTGGTGATGAAGGCCACCGCCGCGTCGGCGCTGCAACGTTTCGGCTTTCGCTCGACGCTTGTGTTCAATGCGCTGGTGGGCGCGGCCTTCCTGGCGGCGAACGGCCTTTTCCGCCCAGCCACGCCTGAAGCGCTGCTGCTGGTCGTGCTGTTCTGCGGCGGCTTCTTCCGTTCGTTGCAATTCACCGCCCTGAACGCGCTCGCCTATGCCGATATCGACAACGCCGCGCTCAGCAAGGCCACGAGCTTCACCGCCGTGGTGCAGCAATTATCGCTGGCCTCGGGCGTCGCCATTGGCGCGGCCGTCATCGAGGCGACGCGCGGCCTCTCGTCGAGCGGCGTGATCAACGCCGAGAGTTTCCCGCCGGCCTTTTTCGCCGTCGCGGCGATCGCCGCTTCTTCTTCGCTGATTTTCATGCGCCTGCCGCAAAACGCCGGGGCCGCGCTGTCCGGCCACAAGCGGCGATTGGCGAGCTGAATTGGGCTGGGCCGATAGTGGAGAATGGCGCGTCCGATCGCCTCTGAGCGCAATAGAGGCGCGCGCCACCTGCATTTCCGAAGCATCATAGTTATACTTCCCTTACGTTAGTTTGCGATAATATGTCGCAACACTTACCGTTACTAACTACTATAGCAACACGTACGCCGGCACATCGCATATTTATTATTTCTATTATTTTGACTACGTGAGGACACCTTATTATCGCCAGACAGCAACATCGCTATAAATAATTGCATGAAACACGTTACGCCAATTACTATTGTTGTTAGTCGCATTTTTCTAATTCACATTCACTCCTCGTATTTAGCAGCGCTGCTTGTGTAGTGTCGTGCTTAAAGTAACAATATTTAATATACATTGTGCATTATAAATAACATTTTAAATATTTTGAGAGTTAATGGTTCGGAAAGTGCGTAAAAAGGAATTTTCGACATGCGTCGCCATCTTCTCTCTGTCGCCGCCTTGACCGGCCTGGCGCTCTCAGCCCTCGGCGCCGACCTGCCCTCGGCCAATGCGGCGCCCGATTTCGCGGCTCCCGCCATCGCCGATAACTGGTCGGGCTTGCATGTCGGCGGCTATGGTGGCGGCGCATTCGAATCCGATGATGTCCACCAACCGCTCGCCAATGGACAATACAAGCAGCGCCCCAGCGGAGCCGCCGCGGGCGGCCTTGTCGGCTATGATTATCAACTCAGGGGCTTCGTGGTCGGCGTCGAAGGCGAATTAGGCTGGAAGGACGATCAGGCGAGCAACAACTTCACCAGCGCCTCGAACGGCGCCGCCATCGTCCAGCAAACCAGCAGCGACTATATCGGGCGCATCCGCGGCAGCATTGGTCTTCCTGTCGACAATGCCCTGTTTTTCATCGCGGGCGGCGCCTCGTTTTCCGACGCCAAACTGACCGAGAGCGGCATAGGCGGCGTTTCAGGCCCCTATATGATCACGCGGGATTACGCCGGCTGGAATATCGGCGCCGGCGCCGAGTTCGCCTTCGTGCCAGGTTGGATCGTTCGTGTCGAATATATCTATGACAATTTCGGCTCCCAGAATTACGCGTTCGGGTCGATGCCGCCTGTTGGCGCGTATAGTTTTTCCAACCGCTCCGCTCGCATGGACGACAACACCATTCGTGTTGCGCTGATCTACAAGTTCGGCGCGCCGGAAACCGTCGTCGCCAAATATTGAAGCGACTGTCTTCCGCCGCACAAGACCTGGCCTTCGCACCGGGGTTTTATTGCGTTGCTTCCGGCGTCTTCCCGCGTCGCGGGCGCGTCCTCTGGGCGGAAACTTGCGGAAACCTGTCTCCAGCACAAAAAAAACTCGGCCGGACCGGCGCGGCTCGACCACGGCTTGGTAAGGCGCGCGACGCGTAATCGCATTGCAGCAGCGCCGCCGCCGCGCCGCTCTCGCGTGGCGCCCGGTCCCTCGTGAAATCGAAAGGCGCGCGGCCTGAGCTTTCACGGTAATTGAGCGTTTTGTCGACCTTGCGTTCCCTTTCTGGAATGTATAGAAACTTGCCAGTCATGGCTGGTCATCACAAATATTTGATTACTATTTTGCGTTTTTTTCTTGCTTATCTCGTCGCCGCAAAAAAATAAGACCAGACATCAAAATGACAACACTCTTATCTGTTTCATAAAACTGCATTATAACAAACAGTTATGTATTACGGCGCATTTGCTCAATTCGCATTTGCGGTATCTACGTAATGACGCATTTTTGCAACATTGCGCCGGAAACAAATACGCGCTTGACATGCCGCATATGCATTTAACCAGTTTTTACGTATTTTGAAGGCTAGACGATCCTGAAGTTGCGTTACAAAGGATTTCTGACATGCGTCGCTTCCTACTCTCCACCGCCTCGATCATCGCGCTGGCGCTCCCGGCCCTCGCCGCCGATCTGCCCTCAACCAAGTCGGCGCCCCTCTATACGCCCCCGGCGCCCATCTTCACCTGGACCGGCTTCTACCTCGGTGTCGAAGGCGGCGGCGACTTCCGCCAGTACAAGGACGGCTTTGGCGGCTATACGGTCGACAAGGACGCCGGCCTGATCGGCGGCGTGCTCGGCTATAACTGGCAGGTCAGCAATTTCATCCTCGGCCTCGAAGGCGACGCGGCCGGCGTGCTCGGCGGCAACAAGGCGTTCACGCCCAACGGCGTGGCGATCTACAACAACAGCTTCAATTCCAACTATGCCGCAGCGATCCGGGGCCGCGTGGGCATCCCCGTCTTCGATCGCGCGCTGCTCTATGTCGCCGGCGGCGTCGCTTTCGGCGACACCAAGACCGGCTTTTCGACCACCGGTATCGCCGCCCAGTCCTACACGACCTCGCGCACCGGCTGGACCATCGGCGGCGGCGTCGATTACGCCTTCACCGACAACTGGATCGGCCGCATCGAATATCGCTATGTCGATCTCGGCAAGGGCGGCTACTACAATTACGGCCGCTACCTGAACGACGGCGTCAGCGTCAACTCGAGCCAGGTCTTGCTGGCCCTGATGTACAAGTTCGGCGCTCCGCAAGCGCCGGTCCTCGGCGCCAAATACTGAGCCGACGCATCAAACCTGCATTTGAAACCCGGTCCTCGCGGCCGGGTTTTTTATTGGGCTTGTCCGGCGTCTTCCTGCGTCGCGGGCGCGCCGACGGCCCTGAAACCTGTCGCCAGCACATAAAGCTCGGCCGAATCGGCGCGGCTGGCCTGGGGTTTGATATGGCGCACGACCGCGTAATCGCGCTTCAGCCGGGTCACCAGTTCGCCGGTCTCGCCGCCCTGGAATAACTTGCACAGGAAATAGCCGCCGGGCTTCAACACCTCGCCGGCGAAATCGATCGCCAGCTCCGCGAGATGGATGATGCGCAGATGATCGGTCTGCTTGTGGCCGGTCGTATTGGCCGCCATGTCGGACAAAACGCCGTCGGCGTCGCCGCCAAGCATCTGCTTCAGCTTTTCGGCTGCGTCCTGCTCGAGAAAATCCATCACCGCGAAATCGACGCCGGCGATGGGCTCGATGTCGAGAAGGTCGATGCCGACGATCTTGCCGCGCCCATCCTTGGTGCGGACCTTCTTGGCCGCAACCTGCGCCCAGCCGCCCGGCGCCGCGCCAAGATCGACGATTTTCTGGCCCGGCTGCAACAAATGGTATTTTTCGTCGATTCCCAGCAGCTTGAACGCCGCGCGCGAACGCCAGCCCTCGCGTTTCGCGCGCGCGACAAAGGGATCATTGAGCTGGCGCTGCAACCAAAGCGTTGAAGACAATGTGCGCTTGCGCGCGGTCTTGACCCGCGTCTTGAGCCCCCTGCCGCCCTCGCCGCCTGATCCGCCGGTAGGTTTCTTCAATTTTCTCGACCTTTTTCGCGCCGTCGCGAGAATTCCGGGACGCCGACGCTCTCCGTAGCCGGAAAAGCCGCGCTTGAACAGTTTTGCGGAAGATTACAGCTCGAAAGACCGGTCGGCGCGCATCAATCCGAGCAGCATCCCCTCGCGCAGCCCGCGGTCGGCGATGCGGATGCGCTCCGAGGGGAAGCAGCGGCGGATGCCTTCGAGGATGGCGCAGCCCGCGAGGACCAGATCGGCGCGATCCGGGCCGATGCAGGAGTTTTGCGCGCGTTCGGCGAAGGACATGCCGCGCAGCCGGTTCATCACCGCATCGATTTCCAGATGCGACATCCACAGCCCGTCCACCCGGCGCCGATCATAGCGCGGCAAATTGAGATGCACTCCGGCCAGCGTCGTCACCGTGCCGGACGTTCCGAGCAGGTGGAAGCGGCAGCATCTCTCCTCCTGCGCCGCGCTGGCGGCGAAATGCCGCAACTCGGAAACGACAAGGTCCGTCATGGCGTTGAATTGCGCCAACGACACTTCCGCGCCGCCGAAACGTTCGGCCAGCGTGACGACGCCGAGTTGCAGCGAAGTCCAGTGACGAACGCGCTCTTCCGCTCCGCCCTCGCCGGATTGCCGGCCCAACCAGACGATTTCCGAGGATCCGCCGCCAATATCGAACAGGACGACGCTCTTGGCGGACGAATCGGCCAGTGAGGCGCAACCGGCGGCGGCGAGCCGCGCTTCGGTCTCGCGGCTGATCACTTCGAGCTTCAGCCCGGTCTGCTCGCGCACCCGCTGAACGAATTCCGCGCCGTTTTCGGCCGCGCGGCTGGCTTCGGTGGCGATCAGGCGCGAGCGGTTGACGCCACGCGCCATCATTTTGTCGCGACAGACCAGCAGCGCGTCGATGGTGCGTCGGATCGCCGCCTCGCTGAGGCGTCCGGTCTGGGTCAGGCCTTCCCCGAGCCTGACGATGCGGGAAAAGGCGTCGATGATGCGAAAGTTATCGTCGCCGCCACGATCGCGGTCGGCAACGGGCCGCGCGACCAGCAGCCGGCAATTGTTGGTGCCGAGATCGAGCGCGGCATAGGTCGCGGGGGCGCGCTGCCCCAGCGACCCGGCTACGGCGCTCGATTCGGCGTCGAACCGTTGCAGACGCGCTGCAACCTGTTCGCCGACCGGGCTTTCCGCTCCTGTCGCGCTCGCCGACGCCAAATGTTTCTCTCCCGCGCGCAGAACGCGCATGTTCGTTTAAGCGCCAGCATAAGACCGCCGGACCCGCCGCGACAAGCGATTTGTCGCAGCGGACGGTTGGGGTTACCGCATGCGGATTGTCGAGCGCAAAGCAAAAGGGGGGTTGCGCTTCGCGCCGCTCTTGGCTATGTCAGCCGAACCAGCGGCGACAAGCCCGGTGGGGGATAGTTCAACGGTAGAACTGCGGACTCTGACTCCGTCAATCTTGGTTCGAATCCAGGTCTCCCAGCCACACCTTACGCAAGCTCCTGACATCATAGGCATTCCTCGGCTGCTTCACAGCGGTTTCGCCGAGGGTTGTCTTGACGCTCACACAATGCTCACACATAGCTCGCAAACGGGGCGTGTATTATTTCCGACGCCGCCTGCCCCACCCGCATCGTGGCGACGTGGCGCTATCCCTGAGCACACGGAACTTCAGGACGGCCGAATATCTTGCCGAACTGTTGGCTTCCGCCTTTGAGGAGCTTGTTGCGCATTCGATGTCAACTCTCGACCTTCAGCCCATCTTGAGTGAATACCTTCGTGAGCGGCTCGCCTTCGCCCGCAGCAAGCTCCTGAAGACGCCTTATGGCCGGGCTGCTTTCAATTCCTCTGCTGACAGATATGCCTCTCCGGTTGACGCAGACGTGGCGGCGGCAGAGCATATGATTGAACAGTTCAAGGAAGACCTGAGGAAGCGCGACGGGCGGTCAATCGAGCCCGTGATGAAACGTCTGGCCGATGCGAAGGGCGTTCCTGAAGACCAGCACCACGAACTCTCGCTCGGCATGCTTCAGGCGAGCCTCCAGGTGCAGGAGCAGATGCTTATTTGGCTCCGCAATGGTGTCACCGCGCCCATCGACCCATCGCACCCACCGCCCGCTCTCATTGCACGACCGGAAAACTCGCCCAAGGCCGCCAAGTCGCCAGAGCCCAAGAGTCCCAAGGACGCCAGCCCGTTGTTGTCCGAACTTCTGCCAAGCTTCCTGACCGCAATGGACCGCGTCTGGAAAGGTCAGACGATGGCGCAGAACAAGGCGACTTATCGGATGTTCCAAGAAGTCTGTGGCGACCGGCCCATTGGCTCCTATCAGCGCCGCGACTTAAGCCTGTTTTACCAGACCCTGTGCGCCCTGCCCGCGCTCTATGCCAAGAAGGCGGCGTGGCGAGATTTACCCCTCGTAGAAGTCGCCGAAATAATAAAAAACTCGGGCGACGAGAGACTGGCCATGAAGACCGTCAAGCGGCACTTCGGGGCAATGGGGCGTCTCTTCGATCACAGCAAGACACATGGCGAGTTCGAGGGCGACAACCCCGCCTATGGTTTTGAGTTTCCAACTGCGAAAGGACGAGCCAAGGAAGACCGGGACATGTGGCAAGGCGAGAAGCTGACCGCCCTGTTCAACTCTCCGGTCTGGCGAGGTTGTCAGTCAGAGGCTCGACGTTCAACGCCCGGTTCTCTGATCATCAAGGACGAAAAATACTGGCTCCCGCTTCTAGGTCTCTATCATGGCAACAGGCTTGAAGAGTTCGCCCAGCTCCACCGCGAGGACGTGAAGCAAGAGTACGACATCTGTTATCTGGACATCAACGACGATGGTGAGAAGCAACTCAAGAACGCCCAGTCGAAGCGCCGGGTGCCGCTCCATCCCAAGCTGAAGGAAATGGGGTTTATTCAGTACGTTGAAGCGACAGCGCCTAATGTAGGCGACAGGGTCTTCCCGAACCTTCAGCCCGGAGGGCCTGACAATAAGCTTGGCTATTATTTCACCAAATGGTGGTCACAGTACAGAAGGGCCGTTGGCGTTTATGACAAGAAACTCAACTACCACTCGTTCCGGCATGGGGTCACGACCAAGTTGTTCTCCGCAGACGTCCAAGAAGCCTTTGTCGATGAACTCACGGGGCACGAAGGCACCACGACAAGCCGGAAGGTTTACCTGAAGGGATTGCCACTGGAGGCCCTTTACGAGGCTATCTGCAAGGTCGAATGGCCCGAGGTCGCCCTGCCTGTTATCGTCGTTAATCGCTGCTATTCATGATTTCCTCGCTAGCTCCGACATGACTCGAAAAGACACGGTCCCGGGAAGGGTTCAAGTTCATACCCCAGCGAGCGATTGGTTTAATTTTCCTTAGAAACGTTCGCCCAAGTCGCCGATAGTGACATATTTACAACGCATTGTGACAAGGTCCTAGCCAAAGCCAGTCCTGCTCTTTGAAGCTTGCGCGGCTTGGGTTATTGAATAACGAATGCAGACGGAGGAAGCAGTGAATATCATAGAGGCACGATCAGCTTTATTTGCGTTCGATGGACGCCTTTCTCGTAAGCAATTTCTCAGCTATACGTTAGTATCATCGGTCGCCGTCCTTTGTGTCGCAACATGCATAGGCTATATCCCTCTACCTTCATCAAGAACATTAGACGTTACGATTGCAACATTGTTATTTACCATGCTTTCCTGGATAGCAGCTGCGTTGGCAACCAAACGCGCAAGGGATATTGGCTGGTCACCACCGTTGGCTGTTGTTACGATTACGCTTTCATTTGGTGGAGCATATTTTCTTGCGCCCATTGTGCTGAGCGACCAGAGCATTAGTGATAAAATTGGGGCACTCTTAGCTTCTTTGCTTAAAACGGCTCCTGAAGTGGCAACTTTATCACTGTTCGTGATGCGCACTGCGCAGCATGCTGATCCACAATATGTAGATAAACCGCGTTATGAAGCGGAACAAATGGATGCGCCAAAAACTAATTCTATGGTAGCGCCTCCTAATGATCAACAGCAACACAACATAATAGTCGAAAAACCAATAATACACATTGACAATAAAATTTTATCGAGATTCGGAAATGCCGTTTTGCTTCTACTTATGTTTTTGTGCCTGCTAACCGCTGTTGTGGCTGGTTTTTCGATGTGACGAGCAAGAGCCACCACTTCCCCAACCAGCTCAGTCATTCCTGAAAAACCGGAGAAAAGTTAATGTCTCGGCAGAGGGTCATTACTTTCTCGATATTACAACTGCCAAATACAATCATAGCGTCCGCACTTTGATTTTGTCTGCGGGCCTCCGTCGAATAAGGACACTGGCAACATCCATAAATCAGCATATCGCGACGGTCAGCCAAGCTGAGTTAAAGGCCGACACGCACACAAAAAGGAAGAAGGCGAAGGACCGTTGGTTCGACCCGTGGCTTTGCGCGAAGGGCGAGCCGCTGAAGGCTCTGGTGGAATCGTCCCTGCACGGCATAGAAGCTCATGAGACGATTACCAAGGCACGTGCGAGGGCCAGGAAGCTGGATGACCAACCCACACATCGAGCCGTTGTCGAGGCCATTGTGGCTAATCTCGCCCTTGTCTGCATTGATCCCCCACCCGAAGGCAAGCTCATTGCTTTGCCGCTGCGCAAGGGGACACGCAGGAAATCGTTATCAGAACCCCGACCTCAGTACGCGGGTCATTCGGGACGTGCTTGAGAGGCTCTCGGAGTTCCAAGCCGTCGAACTTAACCTTGGCAAGAAATGGAATACCACAACCGTCTTCCCAACTCAGTGGTTCATGAACAGAGTCCGCGAGAAGGAGGTCACGCTGGGCGACTTCGGCTGGCGCGAAAACGAGGAGGTCATTATCCTCAAGCGCAAAGACAAGGCCGAGGACGAGGGCTGGACCTTTGAAGCAGGCGCATCGTACGAGGATTACGAGGACACCGAAGAGACCTTGGGCTTAAGAGCCGAAGTCCGTGCATTTAACCGCTTCCTCGAAACCTCTGACGTGAATTTCATCGCTGACGGCCTCGACCCGACGGTGAACACAAACGACCGTAGGCTTCGGAGGTACTTCACAGCCTTTCGAGATGCAGGGCAGACATTCGACCGCGCAGGGCAACTCTTCGGAGGCTGGTGGCTTCACCTTGCCAAGGAGCGCCGGGGAAACATCCGCGTTCAAGGCGAGCCCGTGGCTGACCTGGATTATGCATCAATGTTTGGCCGCCTAGCCTATGCTCACTTGGGCCTCATCCCTCCCGAGGCTGACCTTTACGACCTGACGGGCCTGCTTCGTGGTTATGACGCCCAGGGGGGGGCTACACAGGAAAGGCGTCAAGAAGGTCTTCAATGCGATGATGTTCGGGGGCGCTATGGGAGCGCGACTGCCTTCAGGCGCAAGAGAGGAGCTTCCGAAGGGCGTCACTGTCGCCGAGGTCCGCCAAGCAATTCAAGAGCGCAACCCTGAGCTAATCCCGCTATTTGGCTCACAGGTGGGATATAAACTGATGTTCGAGGAATCACGTGTCCTTTTGAAGGTCTTGGCGAGACTGATGACCATCAACATCGTGGCTTTACCAATCCATGACGGACTAATGGTCGCTTGTTCCAAGACCGAAGCTGCACTCAGAGCAATGAAGGAAGGCGCTGAAGAGGTCACAGGCTTCCCATTCCCTGTAGAGGTGAAGTCCTGAGGAACTCTTAGGCTTGATAAGCTATTGGTGTTATCAACCCAATGACAGACATGGGCCTAAGGTGCCCCCTATGAAATGTCTAATGAAGACATGGTCTTGAGATGTCTTAGGTGGCCAAGGTACTCCTTAAGGGGGGCGCATAATGAATGACGATTTCAGCGTTCATAAGCACGGTTCTGCTTGCATGACGCACTTCATTGGGCAGGCGTAACTGCTAACTCCGTTCCGGGGAGACCACGAGTATATTCTACCATGGGAGTTCGATCATTGGTGGCGTCTCTTGCCCCCCACATCATAGGCTTCGCGCCTCCAACCTTCCAAACTCCGCCTTGGCCGTCCTGAGGACACGATAGACTGACGCAATGCCTATTCCGAGCTTGCTGGCGATTGCCTCGCGGGTTTCGCCCGCACGTGTAAGCCTAAGGACTTCGGCAGCCTTTGCCCGTGCTGTTGGCGCTCTCCCTTTGTATTTTCCATCGGCCTTCGCCTTGGCGATACCATCCCTCTGGCGTTCCAACATAATTTCCCGCTCGAATTGCGCGATAGACCCGAGCAGATTGACCATCAGGCGGCCTGTAGGAGTCCCTGTGTCAACTCCCATGCCCAAGATGCGCAGCGATACCCCCTTGGCCTCCAACCGCGCCACAAGCTCTCCCAGGTGTGTTACAGAGCGCGCCAGTCGGTCCAGCTTGGTCACCACCAAAACGTCACCCGCCCGAACGAAGTCTAAAGCCTCTTCAAGCTTCGCACGACGCCCGACTGAACTTGTCTGTTCGCAATACAGGCGTTCAGCCCCTACGACCTTCAAGTCCCGTTCCTGAGCCTCAATGCCCGCAACCTGTTCAGAGGTGCTGGTCCGCGCATATCCAATGATCATTGTGTTTACCCCCGCCCCGACCAAATCATTAGGGATAAAGACATTATGATACGATACGATCAAAAGCACAACAACAATTCATGTGATAGCTAGATTTATTTCTTTATGGACAGCGAAAAAGAGCGACCACATGAGGGGCTTCAATTGCATACCGTACCGTCAATACGCAAACTCTCATTTCTCATGCCCTTCATGGCGCTGTTCGTCTCGCCCACTGCGCTGGCAGCAAAGAAGCAAATACCAACGGACAGGCTCGTTAACCTCTGGCTCCAGGTGAACGGCGAATGCCGTGGTGGCAGACCGGATGACCCACGCACCGACGCAGCATGTGAGGTGAGAGAAGTTTACGATAAGAAGCTGGAAGCACGGGGCTGGTGCTATGGCGAACCTGGACAATATGGCTCGCAAATGGTCTGGCACGAATGCGGTTCAGGCTCGTCACACCCTGCTTTCCTCGTGACGCCCAAAATCCCTGCTCAACTCAGGCCCGTCGTCCTGTCATGCAGCGGCAAGACCGTTGTGTTTGGCGAGAATGCAGTGGTCAAGTCTTCTCGCACATGGGACAGCGAGACCCTGACTATCGACCAGAGCAATATGTCTGTTGTCCATAACGATGAACCCGAGAGCGCGACCCTAACCCGTGTCACCTCAGCGCACTACATGTGGCATCAGGACGCAACCCTGATAACCGATGGCTCGTTCAATCGCATCAACGGCACCGGAGAAGAGCGCATGACGATGCATGTGCCGGGGTTTCTCGCGATCAACTATTACGAGCATTGCGCGACGGCCCCAAAGCCACGGTTCTGAGGGACAACGCTCCGACCCAAACGTTGGGAATATCGAAATTGAACGACGTGGGGGACGGATAGGGTACCCCCACAGGCTCTGAAAACTGAAAATTTGCCTGAGAAATCGACTTCAAAAAAGAGGGCCTAAAGCCCGCGTTGTTGTTCGGAAATTGTGGGCATTGAACGAGGGTCCAGAGGGGGCCGCCCTACCCCACCATATGGCTACGCTTAAGACTCCTTGCGGGCATGAGCAGGACGATTGACATGCTCACACAATGCTCACACATTGCCCGTCCAATTGGTCGAGGAATCCTAAAACGTCAACAGCTTGCGGCCAGTGCCGAACCTGCATATCCCCTTGAATACAAGGACATTTTAAAGGTGGGGGATAGTTCAACGGTAGAACTGCGAACTCTGAACTCCGTCAATCTTGGTTCGAATCCAGGTCTCCCAGCCAACATTTTCAAGCACTTACGTGAGGTGGTAACGACGTTCCCGCGAAGCGGTAACGAAACGGTACGCCTTCCGCTTGAAAGCGGTACGGCGCGGAAACGTTACGGCGTACCGTTTCGTTGCCGCTCGACGAACAGCCCTTCAGCTTTAGACCGTTTGTGGATCGCCCTGCCCCGTTCGGGACGCGGACTCATTGGCGTTGAGCAAGAGGCTGAACAAAAGAAAATTCTGTAAAATCAAGAAAACCGTACAAAGTTTTCGACAGGGCTTGCTTGACTAGGCGCTCTAATCAGAGCCACATACCTAAGTCGTTTCGTCACCAAAAGTTTTTTGGTGACAGGAGCCTCCAAAATTGCCCCCGCGAAAATCAATTATCGCCAAGCTGTGCGCTTGGTTCCGCACGCGCGATTACGAGAAATGGCTTCGCTAGGCGAGCGCATCATTCGCTTGGTCGACGCCGCTGTTCGCCTCACGTGTGAGGCTGTTAAGCTCACGCCGTCACTTAGCTATGGAAACCGATTAAGTCTAAGACGCTAATCAATATGTCCGAAATTCGCGACCTTCCCGAGGAACTTGCAAAGATACGCAATGAGCTTGAGGCTTTGCGACAAGCGATATTCGCCACAAATGACAAAATCCCGGACCCTACGGAAGCCTTCAAGGCCCTTGATGCCAGGATCAAAAACCTGGAGGGAGCCGCCAACAAGTAGCGCGACCAAGACGCAAAAAGCCCCGCTTCGCCGGTCAAGGCGAAGCGGGGCCGGTTCCGCAAATTCGACGTTCAGGCTTTGGCTGGCGCGCGTTCGCGGGCTCGATCAAGGAAACGTTGAGTTGCCTTGCCGAGATGCGCGAACGTGCTTCCATCTATGTTGTAAGGTCGGCTGTTCGGGTGCAAGTCCTCAACGAAGAAATCATCGGCAGGGTTTACGTAAATGCCGTCCGAGGTCAAAGGCCGGTATTCCAGCTCTACGCCGATCTTCGGCTTGAACACGCGGCCCGTCTTGGCAACCTTGGGCGCATAGAGCAAGCGGCAATGTTCCCCGGTCAATTCGACGCGCCAGCCCAACGCCTCTAGCTCTGCCATGTGCGGGGTTATCGCTTCAGCCAGGGAAGCCGGATCAGGAATGGAGCGCGCTAGGCTCGGGTCTTTCCACTTGCCGGCAACGGCATCGCCGTTGCCGCCCTCCGTAACGAGCACAATCTTTTCAATCTTGAAGACCTTTTGCGCGCCCGTGTCGGCCTCTCGTGCGCGAACGTCCGTTGCGTCCACTTTGACCGGAACAATGTTGCGTTTCGTTCCCGGCTGCGAACCGCCGTTATAAATGATTGTCAGTATCTCGCCGCCGTCGCGAGCTTCCAAAAGTCGGGCGCGAACGTTTTCGATCATGGGAAGCCTTTCGTGCTGAAAAAGCCCCGGCGCGAAGCCGGGGCGCAATTACAGAGGTGAAGCTAGACCGCTTCTCGCACGTCGACAATCGAATCCTGGTCTCCCAGCCACGTTTCACCTCATCCACTGACGTGCAGGTTCAGGAAGCTTTCGGCAGGCGCAAGCCTCGGCTTGATCGCGTCCCTATCACAGCGCGAAACCGGTCGGATGGACGATCATTCGCCGCCCGGCCGCATCGATGATATAAGGGGACGGCGAAATCCCCGGAAAACCAGATGCCCCATCGTCTCAAGCACGCCCTGTTGACACTTGCCGCCATTGTCTTCCTCATCGAGGCCTGGCTGTGGGACATGACCATCGCCCTCGGCCGCTTTGCGATCGGGCTCCTGCCCTGGCAGGCCTTCAAGGACGCCGTGGTCCGGCTGATCTCGGGGCTGCCTCCCTATGGCGCCCTGCCGCTCTTCGTCATTCCCGTCGCGGTGATAGAACCGCTGAAGATCTTCGCCATCCGCGCCCTCGCGCACGGCCATTTTTTGCGCGGCGTGCTGGCCTTTCTCGCCCTGAAATTCATCGGCGTCGCCCTCGTCGCCTTCATCTTCGACCTGACGCGCGACAAACTGCTGACCATCGGCTGGTTCGCGCGCTTTTATGCCTGGGTCATCAAGTGGCGCGACAAGGCGCACGCCTTCATCGAGCCCTACAAGGCGTCGGTCCGCGCGAAAATCGTCGCGCTCAAGGCCCGCCTCGCGGAGATCGCGCTCCGGCTTGACCTGTCGGCGGGACGCGGACGCCTTGGCGAAACGCTGCTCCGCCTGCGCGCGCGGGTCCGCCGGGCGCAACGCTGAGGCCGAGCCGTCGATTGCTTCTGCCCGGCGCCTCCGCCATAATCGGGGCACGCGCGCAGATTTGGACAAAGGGCCTCGCAAGGCAATGAATTCGACGTCCCAGACCTATCATTTTCCCGACGACGCCCCCCTGCAACTGGAAAACGGCTATGTCCTGAAGGGCGCGCATGTCGCTTACGCGACCTTCGGCCAACTCAACGCCGACAAGACCAATGCGGTGCTGGTCTGCCACGCGCTGACCGGCGACCAGTACGCCACCGGCGAAAACCCCAAGCTCGGCCGCCAGGGCTGGTGGTCGAAGGTGGTCGGCGAAGGCTGCCCGATCGACACGCGCAAATATTTCGTCATCTGCAGCAATACGCTGTCCAGCTGCTACGGCTCGACCGGCCCCTCCGACATCAATCCGGAGACGGGCAAGATCTATGGCATCGATTTTCCCTTCGTCAGCATCGGCGACATGGTCGAGGCGCAATATCTGCTCGTGCGAAGCCTTGGAATCACCAAGCTGCTGGCGATTGTCGGCGGTTCGGCGGGCGGCATGCAGGTGCTCGAATTCGCGCGCAAGCACGGCGATTTCTTCCACGCCGCCCTGCCGATCGCCACGACGGCGCAGGAATCGCCGCGCAATATCGCTTTGCATGAAGTATCGCGCCAGGCGATCATGGCGGACCCGGACTGGCGGCACGGCCGCTACGCCGAGGAGGGCAAGATTCCGGCTCTGGGCTTGCGCATCGCGCGGATGAGTTCGCATGTGAACTACATGTCGCCGGAGAAGATCCTGCTGCGTTTCGGCCGTTCGCCCTCCAAGCCCGGCGACGCCAAGCTGTTCTACAAGCCCGATTTCGAGATCGAGGACTACCTGCACCACCAGGGCGTGTCCTTCAAGAACAGGTTCGACGCCAATGCCTATCTCTACCTGTCGAAGGCGCTCGACATGTTCGACCTGGCCTCCGGTCCGGACGGGCTTGTCGGCGTGTTCCGCAATACGAAAGCGCGCTTCTGCGTCATCGCCTTTTCCTCCGACTGGCTGCAGCCGCCCGAGGAAAGCCGCAAGATCGTGCGCGCCCTGACCATGTGCAGCGCCGACGTCAGCTTCGTCGTCATCACCACCGACAATGGCCACGACGCCTTCCTGCTCGACGAGCCGGAAATGTTCTCGGTCATCCGCGGCTTCATCGACGCGACCTGGCGCCTGCGCATTGAAGGCGCCGGCCAGCCGGCGCTGGCGGTCGGGAGCTGATCTTGCCCGGTCCCTCCTCGCGGCCCGACCTCAAGGTCATCGCCGCCATCGTCCAGCCGGACGCGAAAATCCTCGACGTCGGCTGCGGCGACGGCGCGCTTTTGGGGCTGCTCAAGGCGAAGGGAGTCGCCAGCTGCAATGGCGTCGAGATCAGCCAGGACGGCGTCAACGAATGCGTGCGCAAGGGCCTCACCGTCATCCAGGGCGACGCGGACCGCGACCTCAACTCCTACATCAGCGGCGTGTTCGACTGGGTGATCATGAGCCATGCGATCCTGTCGGTCGAAGATCCGATCCGCGCGCTCGATCGCATCACCTCGATTGGCCGCGGCGCCATCGTCAGCATCCATAATTTCGCGCACTGGAAGGACCGCCTGAACCTCGTCGTCGGCGGCCGCATTCCCGCCGCTTCGCCCTATCTCGCCTCCTGGGATACGCCGGGGCTGGTGCGCCGCTGCTCGATCAAGGATTTCGAAGAAATCTGCCATTCGAACAACGTGCGCATCAAGCAATGCGTCGTGCTTGGCGACAATGGCCTTCCGCTCAACCCGATGCTGCCGCCGAACCTGTTCGGACGCCAGGCGGTGTTCGTCCTCGAACGCGCCGCCTGAATTTTTTCCACGGAGAGTCAACATGCCGCCCCTGCCCGAAAAGAAGCTCCGCCCGGCGACAGCCCTCGTGCATGGCGGCACGATGCGTTCGCAATTCGGCGAAATGTCGGAGGCGATTTTTCTCAACCAGTCCTATGTCTTCGAGACGATGGAAACGGCGGAGGCGCGCTTCAAGGGCGAAGATCCCGGCTATATCTATTCGCGTTTCACCAATCCGACCGTCGCCATGTTCGAGAAGCGCATGGCGATGCTCGAAGGCGCGGAAGCAGCGCGCGCCACGGCCAGCGGCATGGCGGCGGTCACCGCCACGCTTCTCGGCCTCACCCGCGCCGGCGACCATGTCGTCGCCGCCAAGGCGCTTTTCGGCTCCTGCCGCTATGTCGTCGAGGACGTGCTGCCGCGTTTCGGCGTGCAGTCGACCTTGGTCGACGGCACGGACCTCGCGCAATGGCAGGCGGCGATGCGCCCCAACACCAAGGCTTTGTTCCTGGAAAGCCCGACCAATCCCCAGCTTGAGATCATCGATGTCGCGGCGGTGGCGAAGATCGCCCATGACGGCGGCGCCAAGCTCGTCGTCGACAATGTCTTCGCCACGCCGATGTTGCAGCACCCGTTGCTGCTCGGCGCGGATTGCGTGGTCTATTCGACCACCAAGCATATCGACGGCCAGGGCCGCTGCCTCGGCGGGATTATTTTGGCGTCGGAAGAATTCATCCAGACGCATGTCTATCAGTTCCTGCGCCAGACCGGCCCTGCGCTCTCGCCTTTCAACGCCTGGGTCATGCTGAAGGGGCTGGAAACCCTGCCCTTGCGCGTCGCCCAGCAGCAGAGGAACGCCGAGCGCATCGCCGATTTTCTCTCGGCACAGCCGGACGTGCTCAGCCTGCGCTATCCCACCCGCGCCGACCATCCGCAACACGAACTGGCCATGCGGCAGATGTCGGGCGGCGGCACCGTGCTGGCCTTCACCGTCAAGGACGGCAAGGCGGGGGCGTTCCGTTTCGGCAATGCGCTTGAGATCATCAAGATTTCCAACAATCTCGGCGATTCCAAGAGCATCCTGACCCATCCGGCGACGACGACGCATTTCCGCATCGGCCCCGAAGCCCGCGCCGAGAGCGGCATCAGCGACGGCATGCTGCGCCTGTCCTGCGGGCTCGAGGACGCCGAGGACCTGATCGACGATCTTCAGGTCGCGCTCAAGGCGCTGGGCTGAGCAAATGCGGGCTGGGTCGCACGATGCGATCTCAAGTCCGTCATTGCGAGCGAAGCGAAGAAATCCACCGTGCCACCAGCCGCAGCGTGGACGGCTTCGTCGCCTTCGCGCCTCGTGATGACGTGAAGTGGCGCTCAAGGCGTTGGGCTGAGCCGCCCCGCCGAAACTTCCAGAGCGTGGGCGAGATCATCAACGAGATCCTGCCCGGCTTCCAGGCCGACCGACAGGCGCAAAAGCGTCTCCTTGATGCCCGCCGCCTCCCGGGCTTCGGGGCTCATGCCCGCGTGGGTCATGCTCGCGGGATGCGCGACCAGGCTTTCGGCGCCGCCGAGCGATTCCGCCAGCGTGAACACGCGCAGGGCCTCGACGAAGGCGCGCACCGCCTCGCGCCCGCCGGCGATCTCGAAACTGAGCATGGCGCCGAAACCGCTTTGCTGCCGCTTCGCCAGTTCGTGGCCGGGATGGGACGCCAGTCCGGGATAATGCACGGCCGCGACCTGCGGGCTCGCCGCGAGAAAAGCGGCGATGGCCTCCGCGTTGCGCTGCTGGGCTTGCACGCGCGGAAACAGCGTCCGAACGCCGCGTAAAATTTGGTAGGCGTCGAAGGGCGAGCCCGTCACGCCGACGGCGTTGGCCCAGATCGCCAATTCCGCCGCGTCCTCCTTGCGCGCGGCGACCACCGCGCCGCCGACCACGTCGGAATGGCCGTTGAGATATTTGGTCGTCGAGTGGATGACGAAATCCGCGCCGAGCCGGAGCGGCTGCTGCAAGGCCGGCGACAGGAAGGTGTTGTCGACGGCGATCTCGGCGCCGACCGCCTTGGCCCTGCCGACGATGTCGGCTATATCGACCACCCGCATCAGCGGATTGCTCGGCGTCTCCAACAGCACCAGTTTCGGACGGCGGCCGAGCGCCGCCTGCATCGCATCAAAATCGTTCTGGTCGACGAATTCGACCGCGAACTGGCGTTTTTGTGAGCGAAAGCATAAAAGCCGGTGCGTTCCGCCATAGCAATCATGCGGCGCGACGACGAGATCATCCGGCCCGAGTTCGCGACAGAACCAGATCGACCGCCGCCATGCCGCTCGCGGTGATCACCGCGCCGGCGCCGCCTTCGAGTTTTGCCAGCGTGTCGGCGAGCAGCGCCCGCGTCGGGTTCGACCCGCGCGAATAATCATGCGCGCCGGGCCGCTCGAACCCCTGAAAACGGTAGGTGCTCGACAGATAGATCGGCGGCGTGACCGCGCCAAAGGCTGTGTCCTCGCCAATGCCGTTGGAAACGGCGATGGTTTCTGGCGATTTCCGGTCCGTCAAAGCCTGCTCCCGTCTGGCGCATCCAACACCGGCGCCTGAATGGCGTCGTGCAGGAAAACGGCGGCGAATTCAAGCCTTCACGTGGGGACCTTCTCAAGCCGCGTCCAGCAGGGGCGCGCCGACGATGGCGCGGATCATGCGCGCCGCGGCGCGTCGCTTGACGCTTTCGACAATGCGCATCAGGCAGCGGAATTTCGCCGCCGAAGCGCAGGTCCTGGGGAGCGCTGTCAAGAGAATGCGCGCGTCGATCTCATAGGGCAGACCGAGCGCCGCGAGGGCGAGCGCCAGGGCTTCGCCGCCCTCGTCGTCGGCGATGCGGCGCGCTTGCGACAGTTCGCAGGCCAATGCGTGGGCGAGCGCGCGCCGAAACTCTTCCGGCTCATGGTTGAGCGAGCAAAGCTCGAGCCTGGCGCGCTTGCGGGCGTCAGGCCGGGGCAATCCGTCGCGGCCGGGCAGAGTGGCGAGGCGCGAGCGGCGCGCGATGGCGATGAGATGGCCGCGCTCCTCGGCGTCGGCCTGCAGGAACAGCCGCAAATGGCAAAGATGCAGATCGTCGCGCTGCAACAGCGCGCGCGCAAGCACGGCGTCGTCGCGTCCGCGCTCCATCAGGCCGCGCAAGATTTTCCTGCCAAGGCGCGCCCGGACGTTATGCGCCAAAGCGCGGGCGATTTCCGGCTCGGCGCGGCGCGCGAGCAATTCGACCAGGCCTTCATCGAGATCGCCATGCGCGGCGAGTGCGCGCGCCTCATCGCAGGAGCCCATGGCGGCGACCGCGCGCAAATCCGTTTCTTTTGCTTGCACTTTTCCTTGGCGACGCGGCGGGCGGGCTTTTTCCGCGACAGAAGGCGATACGAACTTCACCATGAGCGCGCCAGGCGGCGGCGCCTCTTCATGTAACCGGGTCATCCACATCCTCCCAGATGTTTTTCGCGAAGTGTTGCTTCGGACAGTCGCCCTTGTCCCGGGCTTATGTCGTTTCGGGCGCATTGCGGCCCGGCATTCCCGTTGCGACGACGGCGAGCGATTTTCTTGAGTGATCTCTTGGGCGTGATGAGTGGGGGGCAGAGACCGTCGTTGGCATTACGCAATTGCGAAAGCTAGGATCGTTGACGCTGGCTCCGCAAGCCGTGGAAACTACGCATTCGCTGGGGCGATTGGAGCGGCGTCGTTGCATCGCCGAAAGTTGCATTCACGAAAAAGTCGAATGGGGCGCATAACTTCCGCCAAGTTCGCGCTGCTGTTTTTTCGCGCGCGCGAAAGGGCTGGAAATGAAAAAGGGCGTTTCTCCCCGCGATGCGGCGGCGTTGATCCCGGACGGCGCCGTGCTGATGATCGGCGGCTTCATGGGGGTGGGTTCGCCGCATCGCCTCATCGACGCCATCGTCGAAAGGGGCGTGCGCGACCTCACCATCATCGCCAATGACACCGCCAAACCCGATTTCGGCATCGGACGGCTGATCCGCGCGGGCGCGGTCAAGCGCGCCGTCGTTTCCCATATCGGCCTCAATCCCGAAACGCAGAAGGCGATGATCGACGGACTGATCGACGTGGAGCTAACGCCGCAGGGGACGCTCGCCGAACGCATCCGCGCCGGCGGTTTTGGCCTCGGCGGCGTGCTGACCAAGACCGGCCTCGGCACAATCGCCGCGAAAAACCAGCGGGTCATCGAGATCGACGGCGAGACTGGCTGTTCGCAGCTCCGCTCAAGGCCGATTTCGCGCTGATCCACGCCGACCGCGCCGATTACGCCGGCAATCTCGCCTATCAGCTGACCGCCACCAATTTCAATCCGGTCATGGCCACCGCCGCCGAAACGGTGATCGCCGAACCGCGCGAAATCGCGCCGGTCGGCGTCATTCCGCCGGACCATGTCACGACTCCCGGCGTGCTGGTCGATTACATCGTTCGCAGAGGCGCCCGATGACTCCCGAGGAAATCATGACTCCCGAGGAAATCATCCAGCGGCGCGTCGCGCGCGAATTGCGCTCGAAAACCCTGGTCAACCTCGGCATCGGCCTGCCGACCGGCGTGTCCCGCTACATTCCCGCCAACTCCGGCATATTGTTCCAGTCGGAGAACGGCATCGTCGGCATGGGCTCGCGACCGCCCGAGGGCATGGAGGACGAGGACCTCACCGACGCCGGCGGCGGTTTCGTCTCGGCGGTGCCCGGCGCGGCGACGGTGGACAGCACCTTTTCCTTCGGCCTGATCCGCGGCGGCCATCTCGACACCACCGTGCTGGGCGGCCTGGAAGTCGACGAACAGGGACATCTCGCCAACTGGGTCGTGCCGGGCCGCATGGTTCCCGGCATGGGCGGCGCGATGGACCTCGTCACCGGCGCGCGGCGGGTTATCATCGCCATGCAGCACACGGCCAAGGGCCGGCCAAAGATCGTGCCAGTCTGCACACTGCCGCTGACCGCGACGCGGCGCGTCACCCTGATCGTCACCGACATGGCGGTGATCGAGCCGACCGACTCCGGCCTCGTGCTGCGCGAACGCGCGCCCAGCGTTGAAATCGCCGAAATCGTCGCCGCCACTTCCGCCCGGCTGAACGTGCCGCCCTACGTGCCGGAAATGACGCTCGCCGGCTGAATCGGCGCCGCGCACCCTGTCGTCAAATTGTAAACCCGCGGCGCTAGCCGTAAAGCTGCGGCGTCAGGTTTTGACGCATCCGTCAGGCGGGCCTGCGTGGCCCATAGCCAGAAACGAGAACTCACATGTCAACGAAAATTCAAGAGATCGGCGTCGTCGGCGCGGGCACGATGGGCAATGGCATCGCCCAGACCTTCGCCCTCTCGGGCTATCGCGTGGTCCTGTGCGACATTTCGCAAGGCGCCCTCGATCATGGCGTGGCGGCGATCAAGTCCAGCATGGCCCGCCTCGTCTCGAAGGAAAAGCTCGACGCCGCCGGCGCGGACAAGGCTTTCCAGCGCATAAAGCCAACGACCTCGCTGGAAGAGTTCCGCGATTGCGACCTGGTGGTCGAAGCCGTCGTCGAGCGTTTCGACGTCAAGAAGGCGATCATGGGCGATCTCGACCGCATCTGCCGCGAGGACGCCATACTCGCGTCGAACACCTCGTCGATCTCGCTGACCAGGATCGCCGCGGCGTCGAAGGCGCCGCATCGCGTGATCGGCATGCATTTCTTCAATCCCGTCCCGGTCATGCAACTGGTCGAGGTCATCCGCGCCATGCAGACCAGCGACGAGGTCTCGGCCGAGATCGTCGCGCTGGTCGCGGCGATCGGCAAGCAGGCGCGGGCTTCCAGGGACAGCTACGGCTTTGTCGTCAATCGCGTGCTGGCGCCGATGATCAACGAGGCGATCAATTGCGTCCACGAGGGCGTCGCCACGCCTGACGACGTCGATGCGATGATGAAGCTCGGCGCCGCCCATCCCATGGGGCCGCTGGCGCTGGCCGACCTGATCGGCCTCGACATCGTGCTCGAGATCATGAACACGCTCCATGAGGGTTTCAACGATCCCAAGTACCGGCCTAGCCCCTTGCTCAAGCAGATGTGCGACGCCGGCTATCTCGGCCGCAAGTCCGGGCGCGGCTTCTTCGCCTATCCGCAGGCGCATTAGCCCGCCGCCGCGTCATTAGCCCGCCGCCGCGTCATTATCCCGCCGCCGCGTCTTGGCCTGAAGCCGGCGCGGCGTATCTGGCCAGCAGGTCGCTTTCCCACAGCGGCCTGTCGAATAGATAGCCCTGCGCCAGGCGGCAGCCGCAGACTTTCAGGAATTCCGCCTGCGCCTCGGTCTCGACGCCTTCGGCCAGGGCTTCGATCTTCAGCGAATGGGCCAGCCTGACGATCGCGGCGGCGATTTCCATGCTGGTCGGATCGGCGGGAATATCGATGATGAAGCTGCGGTCTAGCTTCAGCTTGTCGATGGGGAAGCGCTTCAGGTAGAACAGCGACGAATGGCCGGCGCCGAAATCGTCGATGGAGATGTGCAGGCCGAGCGCCTTGAGCTCGCCGAGCTTGGCCTCGGCCTCGCCGCCCTGCTCCAGCAGCGCGCTTTCGGTGATCTCGATTTCGAGGCAGTGCGGCGGCAGGCCGGTCTGTTCGAGCACGGACTGGATGCGCCGGCAGATGTCGGGGCGCTCCAGTTGCAGCGGCGAAAGATTGACGGCGATGACGCCGATTTCCGCGCCCGCGTCGCGCCAGGCCTGCATCCGCGCGCAGGCCTCGCGCAAAACCCAGTCGCCGAGCGGGACGATGAGACCCGTCTCTTCGGCCAAAGGAATGAAATCGGACGGCGGGATCAGTCCGGCGGGCGAACGCCAGCGCGTCAAGGCCTCGACGCCGACGATTTTCCGCTCGGCCAGCGAGATCAGGGGCTGGAATTGCAGCACGAATTCGCCGCGCTCCAGGCCCCGGCGCATGCCGGCTTCGAGTTCGAGGCGGGAATTGGCCGCCTTCGTCATGGCGTCGGAATAGAAGCGGACCGCCGCGCCGCCGCTTTGCTTGGCGAGGTCGAGCGCCGAACCCGCGTGCTGGATCAGCGCCTCCGAATCGTCGCCATTGTCTGGAAACAGGCCGACGCCGATGCTCAGGCCGACGCAGGCTTCGCGGCCGCCCGGCAAGGGGAAATGGGGCGAGGTGACGTCGATCAGCGACTGCGCCACCGCCGCCGCGCTGTGCGGCCCTTCGATTTCCTCGATGAGCACGACGAATTCGTCGCCGCCGATGCGCGCCAGCGTGTCCGATGCGCGCAGCCGTCCGGTCCAGCGTTCGGTGGCCTCGACCAGCAATCGATCGCCCGCCGCATGGCCCAAGCTGTCGTTGATCGTCCTGAAACGGTCGAGATCGAGAAACAGCACGGCGCCCATGACGCCGCTGCGCCGCGACCGCTCGATGGCGTGTTCGATGCGCAGGCGCAGCAGCAGGCGGTTCGGCAACTGGGTCAGCGGATCGTGATGGGCCAAAAACTCCAGCCGCGTCTCGGACTGTTTCAGGCGGCCGATGTCGCTGAACAGGCCGACATAATTGGTGACGGCGCCGGAAGCGTCGTAAACCGCGCTGATCGTCGTCAGTTCCGGAAAGATTTCGCCGCTCTTGCGCCGGTTCCAGATCTCGCCGCGCCAGTATCCGACCTCGCGGATGGACTGCCACATCGCCTGGTAGAACTCGCGCCCATGCCGGCCAGACTGCATCAGGCGCATGTTCTTGCCGCGCATTTCCTCTTCGGAATAGCCGGTGATCGCCTCGAAGGCGGGATTGACCATGAGGATGTTCTTGCCGGCGTCGGTGACCACGACGCCCTCGTGGGTGCTGGTGAAGACCGCCGCGCTGAGGCGCTGGTTCGCCTCCTGCCTCTTGCGCTCGGTGATGTCGACGATCGAGCCGACCACCCGGACGAGTTCGCCTTCCTCGTCGAAGACCGAAAAGCCGCGCGAAATGACATCGACCCAATGGCCGTCCTTGTGGCGCGCCCGCGTCTCGAACTCGATCGTCGACCTGTGGCCCGCCCGGATTTCCTCGACCTGCCTTGAAAGCTGGATCAGCGCAAGGGGATCGGCGATGCGCCGCCAGGCGGCGCCGGACTCCATCGACTTCGTCTTCGGAATAGCCGAAGATCTCCTTCCAGCGCGGCGAGCGATAGGCGACGTCGGTCGCGATCCACCAATCCCACAGGCCTTCGTTGGACGCGCGCATGGCGAGGCGGAAGCGCTCCTCGCTCCGCCGCAAGGCGTCCTCGGCCGCCCTGCGGCGACGTAATGTCCTCGATGACCATCATCAAATAGTCGTCTTCGCCCGCTTTCACCGCGTCCGAGCGCGGCGTAGGACGCTTGCGTCGATGACGCCGCCGTGCTTGCCGGATGTAACGCCGATCTCTGTAATATTGCTTGATCGCGCCGGATCGGAACTCTTCGAACTTTCTGGCGATCTACGCCCGCTGCTCCGGCCCGCTCAGGGCTGGACAGGTTCATCCCAGCAATTCCTCGGCCGAATAGCCCAGCATCTCGGCAAGCCGCCGATTGACGCGCAGGAATTTTCCGTCAAGCCCGACATGGGCCATGCCGACGGCCGCCTGCTCGAAAGCCATGCGAAAGCGCCGGTCGGCGCTGATGCGGACGAATTGCTGGTTGCGCCACAGGAAGGCGGCGATCAACCAGCACGCCGCCACGCCAAGGGCGGCTACGAGCCCAACGGACCGCGCGACTCCATCGAGGCTCGCCAGGGCGTCGGTTTCATTGATGCGCGCGACAAGCTCCCAGTCGGTTCCCGGCGCCTTGCGGCCGGCGGCGAATACTTTGACGCCATAAGGATCGACGCCGCGCATCGACGCGCTTTCGCCACGCAAGAAGACGGCCGCGGGGATCGACGAGCCATAGGGGACGCGCGCTCACTTTCGTCGCGTCGGGACTGCCGGGAAGGCCGATAAGCAAGACGAAGTCGCAGCCTTCGCGGCGGGCCAGCACGCCCGTGCCCTTGGCGTTCTGCAACGGCCACGACCGGACGAAGGGAAGGAGGAAATCGCGCGCGTTCAGCTCGGCGTAAATCGCGCGTCGGGCGCCTTCTCTGCGGGCGAGGCGATCGGCGCGACATAGCCGAAGCGCAAACCGTCGCGGATGCTGTCATGTAGTTCGACCAGCGTCGGCCGGCCGGTCTGCCAGGCTCTGTTTCGCCGCCGCCGCGACCGCCGGCTCCACGGGCGCATGTCCCGTCAATCAGCGAACGTCCCGACGCATTGACGAGATCGGCGCCGGCGAAGCCAAAGGCCACGGCCTCGCGCCGCAGGTTCTTCCGCGCCGCCTCGCGATCCGCGCCGCGCAAAGCGATGCGTTGTCGACCGCCTGCGTCGTGGCGTCGGCTGCAAGCAGGGAGACGTTGGCTTGCTGCGCGCCGAGCCAGCGGCCAAGGTCGCGGGTTTTCAGGTCGACCATGGCGCGGGCCTGGCTGATGGCGTTCCGCGCCAGCGATTCGGCGACCGAGCGATAGAAGACGAGCGCGCTCCCGGCGATCAGGATCGACGCGGCCGTCGCCAGCAGGACGAGCGGCAGGGCGGAGCCGCGCGTCCGCTCCTCCGTTTCGGGAGCCGCGCCGCGCTCGGCTGCGCGCCGCAAGGCGACAAACAGGAGCGCCGAGGTGACGGCGACAAAGGCCAATCCCTTGTAGCTCGACAGCAGCACGAAAGTGGCGGGCCCGAACAGTCGCGAAAGAAGCCGGTCCGACGTGAGGATCCAGATGGCGCCGCCGATCGCATAAAGGGCGCTGCTCGTCAGGGCGAAATTCCATTGCCGTGCGGATTTCATGAACCGATTCCGGTCGCGCGTCGGCGCGAGAGCCAATCTGGAGCCGAACGAAGGAAATTGACCATTTATCAAACGCCTCCACGGCGAATCGGACACTGCAAGTGAAAAAATCAGCTTGCGAAATCAAAATCATAGCAACAGGCTTGCGCGTGGCTGTCCTGTTCGGCTCCAGGCCCCGCGCGCCCACGGCTTTGCTTGGACATTGTTGGACATTGCCTTCAGGACGGCTACAAATCAGGCTGGCTTCCAAGAGATCGGATATCGGCGCCCTGCATGAGCGCCAAACGACAATTACCGGAGTGCTTCGCATGTCCCAGGCCAGACTTTTCTCGTCCTTCGAGGTCGGAAACCTGACCCTCGACAACCGCATCGTCATTGCGCCAATGTGCCAGTATTCGGCGGCGGACGGCTGCATGACCGACTGGCACCTGATCCATCTCGGCAATCTCGCGCTGTCCGGCGCGGGCCTTTTGACCATCGAGGCCACGGCGGTGCTGCCGGAAGGCCGGATCACCCATGCCGACGCTGGCCTTTACTCGGACGCCTGCGAGGCGGCCATGGCCAAGGTCCTCGAAAGCGTCCGGCGCTGGTCGCCGATGCCGGTCGCCATCCAGCTCGGCCACGCCGGGCGCAAGGCTTCGACGGAGGTTCCGTGGAAGGGCGGCGCGCAGATCGCGCCGGGCGCGGCCAACGGCTGGCAAACGGTCGCGCCGTCGGCCGTTCCCATGTCGCCGCACGAAAACATCCCCGTGGCGCTCGACCGCGAGGAACTCGCGCGCATCCGCGACGCCTTTGTCGCGGCGGCGCGCAGGGCCGCGCGCCTCGACCTCGACGCCGTGCAACTGCATGGAGCGCACGGCTACCTGCTGCACCAGTTCCTCTCGCCACTCTCCAACCGGCGTGACGACGACTACGGCGGCTCGCTGGAAAACCGCATGCGCTTCCCGCTCGAAGTGTTCGATGCGGTGCGCGCGGCCTTTCCCGCGGAGCGTCCGGTGACGATGCGCGTCTCTGGGACCGACTGGCTCGACGGCGGCTGGACGATCGAGGAAACGACGATTTTCGCCCGCGCGCTCGAGAGCCGCGGCTGTGGCGCAATCCATGTTTCGAGCGGCGGCATCGCGGCGGCGCCAATTCCCGTCGGTCCCTCCTATCAGGTTCCCCTTGCGCGCGCCGTGAAGCAGGCGGTGAAAATGCCGGTCGTCGCCGTCGGGCTGATCACCGAATTCGACCAGGCCGAGGCCATTCTGGAGGCCGGCGACGCCGACCTGATCGCCCTCGCCCGCGCCATGCTCTACGATCCGCGCTGGCCCTGG
Organism: uncultured Alphaproteobacteria bacterium; assembly: GCA_963828185.1. Taxonomy (GTDB): domain Bacteria; phylum Pseudomonadota; class Alphaproteobacteria; order Rhizobiales; family Beijerinckiaceae; genus Rhodoblastus. The sequence goes on from CAWHDV010000017.1 coordinate 339,338, forward strand.
CATGCGGCGGCGCATTTTGGCGCCCATGCGCGCGCGCCGAGCCAATATCTGCGCTCCCAGCCGAGCCATCTCAAAAAGCTGTTCGAAATGCCCGGCAGCGCCTGATGACCACGCGGCGCGCGGGCGCGAAAAAATTCTTTCTGGCGGCAATGCTCACCATTCTGGCCTCGACCGGACAGGCCCGGCCCGACGCGCCGAGCGATCGGCTAAAACCGTTCGCCGTCAACATTATCCGGTCGAAGCCGCAGTCATGGCCGGGCTATGGCGTCTATCTCGGCGAAGGGCTGGTGCTGACCGCCGCGCATGTCCCCGGACATGCGCGCGACGGCGACCCGAGCGTGGTGATCGCGGGCAAGACCCTCAAGGCGACATTCGCCAAGGAAGGCGAATTCGCCAGCCTCGACCTGACGCTTCTGCGCATCGATCCGCGCGCCCTGCCCGCAAGCCTCGGCCTGCGGCTGATGCCGGTCTGCGCGGCTCGGCCGTTCGCCGGCCAGGCGGTCCTCTCGGTGACGCCCGGCGCCACTGTGGTTTCGCACATCATGTCGCCAAAACTGCTGCCGACGGACGTGCGCGAACGCTTCGCCACGGTGATCAGCGACGTGGCGACGACGGGAAATTCCGGCTCGGGCGTGTTTGATCCTGTGAAGCTTTGCCTTATGGGGATCATGAGCCGGAAAATTCAGATATCGAGGACACTTCGCCCGGGAGAAAAACCCGTGCTTCAAGATCTCGCCAAATATTTCGTGCCGGCGCGGAAAATCCGGGAATTCCTCAAGCCGGATTGAGCGCCGATTCCTCGTGGGTGATCGTCAAGGCGTAGCGCACGATCAGATACATGAGGCCGAGCAGCACGGCTGAGGCGACCCAGAGCAAGAGCAAGAGCAGAAATTCCCCCGGGCTCGGCAGCGTCGATTGCATGGGCGTTGTGATGAGCTTGCGCAAGATCACGACAATGGGGACCTCGACGAATGTGTCGACGGTGAGCGGATGCCCGCGCATGTAGCGGATTTCGGCGGTGATCAGCTCCGAGACGGCGCACGCTATCGGGCGATTGCGGGAAGAGGCAATCACGCGGACGGAATGTGCGTGATCGCGGCAACGACATGACGCCGCGCCCAAGGTCAATACGCCTGGTAGCTTTTTTCCTCGACGATCTCGCTATTGGTCAGGGAATTTATCAGGCGCTTGACGTCGGCGCGCCGATCGTTCGTCCGGTAGACGGACCGCGCCAGCGCGATGAATGCGGGACCGAAGTCGCGAGCGCGCTCCAGATCGCGAATGTCGTCCTCGATTCGCCAAAGCTCTTCGTTGATGCCCTTCAGCTCGGCGCGAAGCTCAGCCAAGCGGGCATTGCCGGCGACGTCGGAAGGCAGGGCCGCCAGCAGCGCCTCAAGTTCGCGCGCAATATTCGCGCGCTTGGCCTGGTCCTGGATGTTGGCCAGCTTGATTTCGAGGATCGTGATCTTGTCGATCAATTCTCCGGCCGATATTTCTGCAAGAATTTTCACGGACGCCTCCGTCTTTTATGGGTCATGCGTGAGAATCGCCGCAAACGCCCGCGCGCATGTTTTTTTCGCACGATTCACGGACGAGACGAAGACCAGACTGCAAGCTTTTCTTGGTGCGCCCAAGGGGAATCGAACCCCTGTTTTCGCCGTGAAAGGGCGACGTCCTAGACCGCTAGACGATGGGCGCGGAGTGCGGCGCGGTCCGATTGTCGGTGACCGCTCGCGAAGTGGGGCGACGTATAAACACGGAAAATCGCGCTGGCAAGCCTTTCGGGCCGCCTGCGCCGCTTTTTGTCAAAAACGGGCGCTCGGGCCGCAAAAGGCCAGATCGACCAGTCGCGCCCGCACCTTCGCCCGGCCGCCCCAATAGTCCAGCGAAAGCGTGCAGGCGAGGTGCGCCCGCTCGTTGCGCGCCTTGGCCAGGGCCGCGCCCAACGGCCCCTGCCCCGCGCGAAAAGCCGCCAGCTCGAGCTTGGCGCCATCGCCCGCCTGCACCCTGATCCGCAGATGATCGTCGCCAAAGGGAATCACTTCGATGATCTTGTGCTCGGGCAGGACGAAAACCGGCTCGGGATTGCCGGAGCCGAACGGTCCCGCCTTTTCGATCTCCTCGACCAGCGCCGGCGTGCAGGCGGAAGCGGTCAACAAGCCATCGACGGATAAGCCCGCGCCCTTGCGCGCTTGCGCCACCTGCTCGCTCATCGCCTGTTCGAGATAGGCGCGAAACTCATCAAGCTTTCCGCGCAAGATTGTGACTCCCGCCGCCATGGCGTGGCCGCCGCCCTTGACCAGCAGGCCGCGCTCGACGCCTGCGCGGACGATCCGGCCGAGATCGACGCCGGGAATTGAGCGGGCCGATCCCGTCCCGGTTTCGCCGGACAAGGCGATGGCGAAGGCGGGGCGGCCGAAAAGCTCCTTGAGCCGCGAGGCGACCAGGCCGACGATGCCCGGCTGCCAGTCCTCTCCGCAGGCCACGACGCAGGCGCCCTCCTCGGCCGCGCCAAGGCTCTTGTAGGCTTCGCCGAGCGCCTCCTCGACCATGATCTTTTCCAGCGCCTGCCGCTCGCCGTTGAGCCGGTCCAACTCCTCGGCGACAACAGCCGCCTCGATGTCGTCGCGCATCAGCAGCAGTCGCGCGCCCAGCGCCGCGTCGCCGATCCGCCCGCCGGCGTTTATGCGCGGGCCGAGAAGAAAACCCAGATGATGCGCGCGCGGCGGCCCGTTGAGACCGGCGACGTCGGCCAAGGCGCGCAGGCCGACGCGGCCGCGCGCCTTCATCAGCGCGAGGCCCTTGACGACCAAGGCGCGGTTAAGTCCGGTCAGCGGCGCCACGTCCGCAACGGTGGCCAGCGCCACGAGATCGAGGCCAAGCAGCATGTCCGGCGCCAGCCGCTCCCGCCAGTAGCCGCGCTCGCGCAGGAACCGGTTGAGGGCGACAAGGGCGACGAAGACCACGCCCGCCGCGCAAAGCGCGCCTTGGCCGGACACGTCATCCTGGCGATTGGGGTTGACGACGATCGCCTCGGGCAGGATTTCCGGCGCCTGATGGTGATCGAGCACAATGACGTCGAGTCCAAGCCTTTTCGCCTCGACGAAGGGCTCGAAACTGGTCGTGCCGCAATCGACCGTCACGAGCAGCGTCGCGCCTTTCGCGGCGAGCGCCCGGATCGCCTCGCTGTTGGGGCCATAGCCCTCGGTGATGCGGTCGGGAATATGGATCAGCCGCTCGACGCCGCAGAAATCCAGAAACTCCGCCAAAAGCGCCGAGGAACAAGCGCCGTCGACATCGTAATCGCCGAAAATGGCGATGGTCTCGCGATTCTCCACCGCGCGGCCGAGTCGCTCCGTCGCCTCCTGCATGGCGGTGAGCGAAAAGGGCTCCGGCAAAAGCGCCCGCAGGGTTGGATCGAGATGGCGCTCAGCCGCTTCAGGCCCAACGCCGCGCCCCGCCAGCACGCGCGACAGAAGATCGGACAGGCCGGTCTGCTGGGCGATGGCCAGGGCCTGCGCGGCGCCAGCCTGGTCGAGCCGGTCGCGCCACGGACGGCCGAGCGCCGAAGCCTCCACGCCGAGCAAGCTGCGGGGCTCAAACCCCATCGGTGTTGATTTTCTGGGCGCGCTGGAAGGCGGGGCGAGCCTGGCAGCGCTCGAGATAGGCGGTGAACTCCGGACGCGGCGCCAGCATCTTGAAAATGTTGATGACGAAATTCAGGTCCGAGGCGACCGAGACGTCGGCGGCGGAGAATTGTTCCCCTAGAATATAGGATGTTGCGGACAGGACTTCGGACAGAACATTAAAGACCTTGTCGAACGAACCCCAGCCGGCGGTCTGTTCCGGCATCTGCACATTGGCGTATTTCTGGGTGATCGCCGCCTCGACCAGCGGGCTGAAGAACAGCCACTGGAGATAGCGGCCGCGCGAAGGATCGCCGACCGGCGGGGCCAGACCGGCGTCGGGAAACGCCTCCGCCAGGAAGGCGATGATCGCGCCGGATTCCGCGACGCAGGCGCCCTCATGCTCGAGCGCGGGCACCTTCTCCATCGGGTTTACGGCGTGGTATTCCGCGCAATGTTGCCCGCCGCCCTTGAGATCGACGAGGACCCGCTCGTAAGGCGCGCCAATCTCTTCCAGCATCCAGATCGCGCGCGCCGACCGCGTTTGCGGCGCCCAGTAAAGTCGCATTTCCATTCCTTCCGTGCCTGCCGCTCTTGAACAAACTAAGAACGTTTTCAATTCAGGTCAAGTCAACGGAGGACGAAAGGCTCACTCCCGCTCGATGCGGATGACCTGCGGCTGTTCTGCGATATGGCCATCAGCGACAATCGCCGCCAAGGCCTCGCGGATCGTCGCCTCGGTCGTGGCGTAAGTCATCAGCACGACCGGCACGACATCGGCGTCGGGCGCCCCGGCCTCGCGGCGCTGGACGATGCTTTCGAGCGAGATGCCGCGCTCGGCCATGCGCGAGGCGATGGCGGCGGCGGCGCCGATATGGTTGCGCGCGGCGAGGCGGATGTAATAGCCGCCTTCGTGGCGCTGCATCGGCGTCCGCTCGGCCGCCGCCAGATGATCGACCGGGAGGCCGAAAGGCGCCGAGCGGATGCCGCGCGCGATATCGGCGATGTCGGCGACGACGGCGGAGGCCGTGGCCATGCCGCCGGCGCCGGGGCCGACGAGGGTGAGTTCGTTGACCGCGTCGGCGTCAATCGTCACGGCGTTGGTGACGCCCATCACCTGGGCGATGGCCGAGGACAGCGGCGCCATGGTCGGATGCACGCGCTGTTCGACGCCATGCGGCGTGCGCTGCGCGACGCCCAGCAATTTTATCCGATAGCCGAGTTCCGCCGCCGCCTTGATGTCGGCGAGCGAAATATGCTCGATTCCTTCGATCGAAATGGCGCCGGCGTCGAGTTTGACGCCAAAGGCCAACGAGGCGAGGATGGCCAGCTTGTGCGCGGTGTCGAAGCCGCCGATGTCGAAAGTCGGATCGGCTTCGGCATAGCCGAGTTTTTGCGCCTCGCCGAGGCAATCGGCGAAGGAAAGGCCCTCCAGCTCCATGCGCGAAAGAATGTAGTTGCAGGTGCCGTTGAGAATGCCGGAGACGCGCGCCACGCTGTTGCCGGCCAGGCCTTCGCGCAGCGTCTTCACGATCGGAATGCCCCCTGCCACCGAAGCCTCGAAGGCCAAAGCGACATGGTGGGTCTCGGCGAGGCGGGCCAGCTCCAGCCCATGCCTGGCGAGCAGCGCCTTGTTGGCGGTCACCACCGACTTTTTCGCGCGCAGCGCGGTTTCGACGCTTTTTCGCGCGGCGCCCTCTTCGCCGCCGATCAGTTCGACGAAAAGGTCGATGTTTTCGGATGACGCCAGGGCGACGGGATCGTCGAACCATTTTACGCCCGCCAGGTCGAGGCCGCGCTGGCGGCCGAAATCGCGGGCGCTGACGCCGGTGACGACAATGGCGCGGCCGGTGCGGGCGGCGAGATCGCGCGCCTGCGCGGTCAGAAGCCGGACGACGGCGCCCCCGACCGTTCCGAGACCGGCGATGCCGAGGCGCAGGGGTTCAACCATGTCATTGCCCTTAAATCGATAGAATGACGGCGCGGCGCCGCGCCCGCCTTTTGCCTTATTTTCGAGGAGCGATCAATGCGGACGCGTGACGGTTCGAATTTCCCCTGCCGGGGGCCGGCGCGCGCGCTAAACGGTATGGCGCCGCTCGAAGCGGCGACGCAGGGGCGCTGCCGCAGCGGGTCCGGCCACGATGGAAACCCCGTCCGACAGCGGCCGGCCGGTCGTCTTGTCGATCAGAAACGGCTGCACCGGCAGGCCCGTCGCCGGGTCGGTCAGCTCGACGCTGCGGCCTTCGGGCGCGAAATTGTCATTGCCCCAGGCCGTCAGCATCAACAGCACGGGACGAAAGCTGCGGCCGACCTCCGTCAGCAGATATTCGTGCCGGGGCGGCTTTTCCGAATAGAGCCGGCGCTGCAGCAGGCCGCTTTCGACCAGCGCGTTGAGGCGTCGCGTCAGCGTATTGGTCGCGATCCCCAAATAGGTCTGGAAATCGTCGAAACGCGTGACGCCATAGAAAGCTTCGCGCAAAATCAGGATGTTCCACCAGTCGCCAACGCGCTCAAGGCTGCGGGCGATAGGACATTGCGTGTTGCCGACGCTTTTCCGTCTCATGGCGTCAGTCTACCGCCTTCGCTTTCATTATGCCAGTCATAAACGCGGCCCCTCTCGCTCGCCAGCCTTGTGTTCGGCGGCGGAACAGAGCGGGTTACTTTGAGGCCGGCGAGAGCAATCGCTGTCGCCGGCTTCGACGCGCCTGCGTCCAACCGGAGACAGGTCGGACGCAAGGCGTTTTTTTCACTCGGCCGCCGCGGCTGTTTTATAGCGAGGAGCCGGTTCGCGTTGCGCCAGATGCGGGCCGAGGGCGTATCGCGCGCCTTCATAGGCCTGCCACACGCTTTCGTCGGCCAGCGGCGGAATGGTGACGATCTCGCCGCTATCCAGGCCCGCCAAAGCAGCGTCAACGAGATCGGTCGCGTCCATGACCTTGCCGGGCATCATCTTGTCCGGATCGATCCCGCCAAGCGACCAGATTTCGGTGCGGACGGGGCCGGGCAATACCGCCTGGACGCGAACGCCGAATTCCTTCGTCTGGGCAGCGAGAGAACGCGTGAGATTGAGGATATAGGATTTCGAACCGCTATAGACGCCTTCAAACACCTCGGGAATGAAGGCGACCACCGAAGCAATGTTGATGATCGTTCCGGCTTTTCGCGCAGCGAACGCCCTGGCCGCCGCCGCAGCCAGCAGAGTCGGCGCGGTGATGTTGACCGCGATGAGGTTTGCAACCTGGTTCGGCTCCGCGTCGAGCAGGCCGCCTTTCAAAATGACGCCGGCGTTGTTGACCAGGGTCGAGATCGTTCGATCGTGCGAAAGCCGATCGGCGAGCGCCTCGACGTCGGAAGGCTTGCTCAGGTCGGCGACCAGGATTTCCACGTTGCGTCCGGTCTGCTTCTCGATTTTCGCCGCATTGGCTCGCAAACGCGCCTCATTGCGCGCCACCAGCAGGAGATCATGGCCACGCTGCGCCAGCCTTTCGGCATATACCGCGCCGATGCCCGCCGAGGCGCCCGTGACAACGGCCAGTCCGCGATTTGCTTCACTCATCAATTCTCTCCATGAGCCAATGGCCTACGATAGTGACTATCGAACAGAAATCATGTTACTATCGTTTCAGTAGCTAGTCACTACTTAAATGATATGGACCCTGAAAATGTCGGAAGATCTTTGCCCCGTCGCCTGCGGCGTCGCCAAAATCGGCGACACGTGGAGCATGTTGATCCTGCGCGACGCCAGCCAGGGGCTGACGCGTTTCGATCAGTTCCGCAAAAGCCTTGGCATAGCGCCAACCATCCTCACCAGGCGCCTTGCGTGGCTGACGAGTGAGGGCCTGCTCGAAAAGCGCCGCTACTCGGAACGACCGCCGCGCGACGAATATGTCCTGACCACCGCCGGCCGCGATTTTTTGCCGATCCTCCTGTTGATCGGCGATTGGGCGCGCCGCCATCAAGACGCCCGCATGAGCCGGATCGTCGACGCGGAATCGGAGGCCGATATCCGTCCTGTCGTCATCGACACGGCATCGGGCGCCCAACTCGGGTCACGTCCGTTGAAAATTCTTCCGGCCGCGTGACATGGCGCAGGCTCTCCTCTGATGCCGCCGTTGGCGATTGCGGCGCTTTTCTGGACGCCTGAAACGAGTGGGACGCATTACTCAGCCGCGCGCAGGAGCGCAGCCTTTAATTTCTCGTCCAGGCCCCGTGCGACGACATTGATCTGCTCGTCGCCAAATTGTCCGAACAGGCTTGAAGGCTGGTCGTAGGCGAAGGCGCACCCGCCGCCTTCATTCTCGTACAGCGCCACTCGGAGCGGCGCATAAAGCGACGCCGCGAGCTTGTGGCGCGTCATCAGGGTCGCCGTCAGGGGATTGCCGATCTCATATTGCGTGGCCTTGCGCTGTTGACCCGCGGCCTTCGAGAATCTCGCCATGATGGCGCTTGAGGAAGATGAACAAGGTCGCGTGACCGATCAGCCTTTCAGCCCCTTCTTGATCGCCTGACGCAAGAGCGTCCAGGATGGCCGGGTTGAACTGCGGCAGCGCCGTCTCCAGCCGCCGCGCGACATCGTCGAAACTTCTGGCCGAGTGGATTTCGACATGCTCCACCGCGATTGGTCTCTGTTCGATTCGCATCGCCGCCTCCTTGCTTCGACAAGTCGTCGCCAAACCCATGAAAAGCGCCGCACAGCCCAACGCGCCAATGCGCCGGAGTTTCATCGTCATCGGAGCTCCCTCTGTTGAAATGACATGGCGGATCAATGGGCGTCGGCGGACGGCGCCGCTGGAGGGCCAACCTTGCGCATCAGCAAAACCATGGCCGTCGCCACCGCGAAACAGAGGCCGATGGCGAAAAAGGCGTCGGCATAGGCCTGCACCTGCGCCTCACGGAAGGTCACGGACCACAAGTCTCGAAGGGCGCTTGCGTGGCCGCGCAGCGCATCGCCAAAGATCATCAAGCCATGCGAGTCGACCGCGCTCAGGTAGGAGGCCATCGCCGTATTGGTGGCGTTGAGATGTTCGGCCAAGCGCAGGAAATGCAGATTGGTCCGATCGTTCAATATTGTGCCGCAGACCGCGATGCCGATGGCGCCGCCGAGGTTGCGCATCAGGTTGAAGAGGCCGGAGGCGAGCTTGAGCTTGTTTGGCGCGAGCCCCCCGAGCGTCAAGGTCACCGTTGGCGGCACCGCGAATTGCTGGCCTATGCCGCGCAAGGCCTGGGGAGCCAAGAGTTCGCGCCAGCCCCAGTCATGGGTGATCGGCGCGAACGCCCACATGCTCGCGGTAAACAGCGCAAGGCCGAACATCAGCAGCCAGCGCAAATCGATCCGCTTGGCGCAAAAGGCATAAACGGGGATCGTCAGAATCTGGAAAACGCCGGTGGTGAATATCGCGGCGCCGATCTGGAAGGCGCTGAAGGCCCTGACACGGCCGAGAAACAGCGGCGTCAGAAAAATGGTGGCGAAAATGCCGACGCCGGTGACGAAGGAGAAAAAGCAGCCGAGCGCGAAATTGCGGTCCTTGAGCGCCGTCAGGTCCACCACGGGATTGGCGCATGTCAGGCTGCGCCAGATGAAGCCGAGCCCGGCGAGCGCCGACAGCCAGGCGGTCGTGGCGATCGTCGCATCCTCGAGCCAGTTCCAGCGCGGACCTTCCTCGAGCGTATATTCGAGGCAGCCGAGGCAGATCGCCATCAAGGCGATGCCGAGATAATCGGCGCGCCGGATCAGGCTCCAATCGGGCTCGTCGATGCGCAACAGCAGCGGCACCGCCACGGCGATGAACACGCCGGGCACGAGATTGACGAAAAACAGCCAATGCCAGGAATAATTGTCGGTGATCCAGCCGCCCACCGTCGGACCGAGAGTCGGCGCCAGCGAAGCCAGCGCGCCGATCGTCGCCGCGGCGATCACGGTCTTTTTTCCCGGAAAAAAGGCGAAGGCCGTGGTGAAGACCGTCGGGATCATCGAGCCGCCGAGAAAACCCTGCAAGGCCCGGAACACGATCATGCTCTCGATGTCCCAGGCCCAGCCGCAAAGCAGGCTGGTGAATGTAAAGCCCGCGGCGGAGACGCAGAACAGCCAGCGCGTCGACATTACCCGCGACAGATAGCCGGACAGCGGAATCACGATGATTTCCGCGATGAGATAGCTTGTCTGGACCCAGGCGACTTCATCCTGGCTCGCCGACAGGCCGCCGCCGATGTCGCGCAGCGAGGCCGAGACGATCTGGATGTCGAGAAGAGCGATGAAAAAGCCGACGCACATCACGGCGAAGACGAAGATCTTTTGCCTTTCGGTCAGTTGCGCCGGCGCGGCTTCCCCCGGCGCCCGCGCAAGGCCCAAGAGAGATGATTCGACCGAGCCAGACGATCCGGCCGCGCTCATTGAAGCGCCTGCTTCGATGAGCCGGGGCGCGCAAGGCCTCTTTTCGCCGTCGCATCGCCGCCTCGCTGATCGACTTCAACCGTCACCGAAAGGCCCGGCCGCAGCTTGCCGAGCACGGAGGCGTCGCCGTCGAGCAGGATGCGAACCGGCACGCGCTGTACGATTTTCGTGAAATTGCCGGTGGCGTTTTCCGGCGGCAGCACGCTGAATTGCGCGCCAGTCGCCGGCGCCAGGCTCGCGACGCGACCCCGGATCGTCTCGTCGGGGGCGATATCGGCGACGATCGCCGCCTCTTGCCCGGGCCGCATGGCCGCAAGTTGGCTTTCCTTGAAATTGGCGTCAACCCACAGGCCGGTTGCCGGCGCCAGCGAAATCAGCGCCGCGCCGGTTGTCGCGTAGGCGCCGGCGCGCGCGCTGCGGTTGCCGACGACCCCGTCGATGGGCGCCCGGATTTCCGTATAGGACAGATTGAGCCTGGCGATTTCGCGTTCTGCGAGCGCCTGGGCCAGCGCCGCCTTGGCCTGCGCCTTCTGTGTCTCGATCACTTCGATCTGGCGCTGGGCGGCCCTCAAGGCGGCGCGAGCCCTCGTTTCGCCGGCGACGGCCTTTTTCATATCGGCGTCGGCCTGCTGGAAGCGTTGCCGGGATGCGAATTGAGCCGAGGACAGCTGGCGGTAACGGTCGTCATCAAAGCGCGAGCGCGCCGTCTCGGCCTCGGCGGCGGGAATTTCCGCCGCCGCCTCGTCGACCAGCGCTTCCTGCAGTTTGCGCGTGGCGTCGAAATTGCCAAGCGCCGCTGTTTGCGCCGCGACAATGGCGTCGGCGCGATCAACGGCGGCTCGGAAATCCCGGTCGTCCAGGCGCACGAGCAAGTCGCCGGCGCGCACCGCCTGGTTGTCCTTGACGGCGACTTCGCTGATGAAGCCGGCGACCTTCGGAGCGATCACCGTGATATCGCCGCCAACATAAGCGTCGTCCGTCGACGCCAGGAAGCGGCCGCTGGTCCACCAGTAGCGGCCATAGCCGCCGCCTCCGGCGAGCGCGGCGACTATCAGGGCCACAGTCGCCGCTTTCCTGGCCGACATCCGCAGCCGCGCCTTCGGCTGCGGCGCTTTCCCGGTCGCGACAAAGTTTTCATCGGGAGGGACGGCGTTCATGGTTTCTTTTCCACCAATCTGGCGACCAAAGCCGGACGCGCTTTCCAGTTCATTTCCAACCGTTAAGACATTAACTTCCATTATGCAAGTTACTTGTCAAAAACTCTCTGTGATCGGGCGCATGACCGGGCAGTCGCGGCGCCACGGCATGAACGACCTGCGAAGTTGAAGCCGTCGTCATCCCAGCTCCGCCGAAGCGCCAAACCATTTGGCCCCCTGCGCCAGGGCGTAGCGGTCGGTCATGCCGGCGATATAGTCGGCGATCAGCCGCGCGCGGCCCTGCTCGTCGCGGCTTTGTTTCGCCGCTTCCGCCCATTCGTCCGCCATGTTTTCCGGATGGCTGAGAAAAACCTCGAACAGGCCGCGCACGATTTTTCCCGCATTCTTCCACACCGGCAGTATGGCGCGATGGCGATACATGCGGGCGAACAGGAACTCCTTGATGTCCTTCTGCGCCGCGGCGAAAGCCGGCGAAAAGGCCAGCACCGCCCTGCCGGCGTGGCGGATGTCGTCGATCGAGCCGGGATCGAGCGCCTGGAGCCGCGCCGTCAATTCGACCAGCGCGTCCTCGACGAAACGGGTGATGACGCGGCGCACCAGTTCGTGGATGACCCGCACCCGCTCGAGGCCGGGATGCCGCGCCGCGATCTCGTCGAGCAGGCCGCGCAGGAAGGCGACCTCGCGCAGGTCGTCGAGCGTGAACAGGTTGGCGCGCAGGCCGTCGTCGATGTCGTGGGCGTTATAGGCTATGTCGTCGGCCAGCGCTGCACATTGCGCCTCGGCGCTCGCGTAAAGCTCAAGATCAAGTGGAAATACTTTATTGAACGCCATGATTTCATCTGGAATTTTTGTTTTTGCGTAGCGTTCTGTCGGGGCGCCGTCCGGCATGCGCAGCGGGCCGTTGTGCTTCACCAGCCCTTCCAGCGTCTCGTAACAGAGGTTCAGCCCGTCCCATTGCGCATAGCGGCGCTCGAGCTTGGTGACGATGCGCAGGGCGTGGGCGTTGTGCTCGAAGCCGCCATAAGGCGCCATGCATGTGTCGAGCACTTCCTCGCCGGCATGGCCGAAACAGGTATGACCGAGGTCGTGCGACAACGCCGTCGCCTCGGCCAGGTCCTCGTCGAGGGCGAGGCCGCGCGCCAGGGCGCGGGAGATCTGCGCCACTTCGATCGTATGGGTGAGACGGGTGCGGAAATGATCGCCGTCGAGCGGAATGAACACCTGCGTCTTGTGCGCCAGGCGGCGGAAGGCGGTGGAATGGATCAACCGGTCGCGGTCGCGCTGGAAATTTCCGCGCGTCGGCGATGGCGGTTCGTCGTAAAGACGGCCCCGGCTCAGGCGCCAATCGGCCGCGTAAGGCGCAATCTGCGAATTGGCCCGTGGCGGGCGCGGTTCAGGCGGCGTATGAGGCATCTCATCCCTTGCTGGCAGGCGCGAATCGCGTTTGCGCCTTTATAGCGGAAGCGTATCGCAATTTTGCGCCGCCTCCCGCGCTGACGCAAAATCGCAAACTCGCTCATTGACCCGCGCGCCTGCCGGACTATTTTCAGGTTTGGGTCTCAAAATCGGGAAACGTCCATGAACGAACTCGCAAGCCTCGACGTCATGGCGACAGACGCCGCATTGCGCCGCGTCTCGGAAATCCTGCGCGACGAGGCGCCGGGCTCGATCGTGCGCCTCTCGGTCAATGGCGGCGGCTGTTCCGGCTTCCAGTACGCCTTCGACATCGCCGGCGCGGCGGAACCTGACGACCTGCGCCTCGGCGGCGACGAGGGGCGGCTGGCGGTCGATCGGCTCTCGCTCGATTTCCTCAAGGGCGCGCGCATCGATTTCGTCGACGACCTCATGGGCTCTGCATTCAAGATCGAGAACCCCAACGCCACCGCCTCCTGCGGTTGCGGCACAAGCTTCGCGGTGTGAGCCTCCCTTCGCCCCATATCGGCGAAACCGTCGTTGCGAGCGTCGCGCTGGCAAGGGCTGACGGCCGGCTGAAATGAGAGGGCCGAACAACATCGATTTCTGGCGCGGCTTCGCGCTGGTGACGATCTTTGTCGATCACGTCCCCGGCATCGCCTTCGCCGACTATACGTTCCACAATTATTCGATTTCGGATGCGGCCGAGCTTTTCGTGTTCCTCGCTGGAATTTCGTTGCGCCTCGTCATCAATTCCCTGGGCAAGGAGGCGATGAGCGCCTTTGTCTATCGCCTCGCCGGGCGCGCGCTGACCATCTATTTCGCGCAGATCGTCATCACCTTCTTCGCTTTGGCGATCATCGCCGGCGCCGCGAAAATCCTCAACCAGCCGTATATATTGCAATGGGACAACGCGTCCGCGGTGTTCGGCGACCCGGCCGACTCGCTCATCGGCCTGGTCCTGCTGCGCTACCAGCTCGGCTATTTCGACATCCTGCCGCTCTATGTCGTGCTGATGGCGGCGGGGCCGGTCATCGGCGTGGCCGAGAGGCTCGCCCCGAAACTGATCCTGCCCGCCTCTCTCGCGGTCTATCTTTATTGCCTTTCGACCGGTTTCAACCTGCCGACCTGGCCGATCGAAGGGGTATGGTTCTTCGATCCGCTGGCCTGGCAGTTCATCTTCGTGCTGGGCTTCGTCCTGGGCGGCCCCAATGGCTACGCCAGCTTTTCGCCACGGACCAAAAAAATCCTGTTCTGGCTCTCGGTCGCGCTGGTCGCCATCGCCGCGGCGCTCGCGCTGGGCAATTTCGCGCCCGACCCGGCCCATGTTCCCGCCCCGAAACTGTTCTTCGTCTTCGACAAGACCTACATGTCGCCGGCGCGCGTGGTTGACGCCCTGGCGCTGGCCTGCGTCTTTTCCGGCGCGATGCCGATGATCCTGCGCTGGGCCGAGCCGCTGGCTCGCTTCTTTTCGATGCTCGGGCGCAATTCGCTCTATGTCTTCTGCACGGGCTCGATCCTGAGCCTCTGTGCGCAGATCGGCCGCTACGTCTATAATGGAAGTTTGGCGATCGACTGCCTCATGTTACTTATCGGCTTGATCGGAATGGGCTCTGTCGCATGGGTATCGGAATGGCGGATAAGGCTCGCCGAAGCGCGCGCGCGGCGCTTGGCCTCAGCCTGATCCTGGGACTTTCCGGCGCTCCGGCTCCGGTTTTCGCGCAGCAGACGACAAGGCCGCCGCAACCATGCGACGTTCCCGCCGATCAACTCGCCGCGCCTGCGCCCCTGCCGCATGTCGCGGCGGCGCTGCGGGATTCAAAAAAACTCAACATCCTGATCATCGGCTCGCCGGTCGGGACAGGCCTGGGGCCGCGCAAATCCTATCCCGCCGCGCTCGAGGGCCTGCTCGAGCACGCCTTGACGGGAATTGACGTAGTGATCGTCAACCGCCCGGTTTCCGGCGAAGTCGCCGCCACCGCGCTCGAACAAATCCGCACCGAATTCGCCCTGTTGCGGCCGGACCTGCTGATCTGGCAGGTCGGCGCCAATGACGCGCTCGACCGCGTGCCGCCACCGGACTTCGAAGCCGCCTTGCTCGAGGGCGTGCGCTGGATCAAGGAAGCGGGCGCCGATATCCTGCTCGTCGGGTTCGAGGCCAATCCCTGGCTGCATGACGATCGCGAAGTCCTCGCCATTCGCGAAGCCACGAGCCGGGTCGCCAAGGCTGAAAACGTGCTTTACCTGCGCCGCTTCGACGCCATGCGCTTTGTCGCCCGCACGCGCAGCCGCGCGCAGCAGGGCGACCAGCCCTTTTCGCCCGACATCGGTTATGAATGCATGGCCGAACAGGTGGCTCAGGCCGTGGCCGCGAACCTGGTGCTGCGCCACGTCCGTCCGATCAAGGCGCCGCCAAAGGCCCCGCAATGAGCAACGCCAACTCAAGCCAGGATCAATCGGCGACGATCGCCTTCATCAAGTCCGAGCTTTTTCGCGAGGCGGGGGCGCCTGTCAGCGGCAAGCAGACCCATGTTTCGCTGATCTTCCTCGCCGGCGACCTGGTGTTCAAGCTGAAGCGCGCCGTCGCCTTCCCCTATCTCGACTTTTCGACGCCGCAATTACGCGAAAAAGCCTGCCGCGCCGAACTGGCGCTCAATTCCCGCGCCGCGCCCGCGCTTTATCTCGGCGTGCGCGAGATCACCCGCGAGGAAGGAGGCGGACTGGCCTTCGACGGCCCGGGCGAGCTTGTCGATTGCATCGTCGTCATGCGGCGTTTCGCGGAAAGTTCGCTGTTTGACGCGATGGCGCGCGAAGGCCGCCTGGCGCCGCGCCACATGGAGGCGCTGGCGCAGACCATCTCGCGTTTCCACGCCAATGCGGCGCGCTTTCCCGAAGCCGAGGGCGCCGGGACCATGGCGCATCTGCTCGATCTCAACGAAATTTCCTTTTCACGCTGTCCGATCTTCCCGCTCGCGGACGTCGTCCGGGTCAACGAAAAGTTCCGCGCCGAGCTGCGGCGTATCGCCCCCTTGCTCGACTCGCGCGGGCGCGCCGGTTTCGTGCGCCTGTGCCACGGCGATCTCTACCTCCGCAACATCTGCATGTTCAAGGGCCAGCCTACCCTGTTCGACTGCATCGAATTCGACCCCAGGCTGGCGCAAATCGACACGCTCTACGACGTCGCCTTCACGCTGATGGACCTCTGGCTGATCGGCAAGCGCGACCTCGCCAACCTGCTGTTCAACCGCTATGTCAGCGCCTTTTCCCGCACCCTGCCCGATCTCGCGGCCAAGGTGCGCGACGGCTATGCGGCGCTGCCATTTTTCATGGCGCTGCGCGCCGCCATCCGCGCCCATATCGCGGCGTCACAGGCGCATTCGGGCTCAGCCGAAAGAGATGCGGCGCAGGCGCGCGAGGCGCAGGCCTATTTCGCTTTGGCCTCGGACCTGCTCAAGCCGCGCGGAAAAATGCTGGTCGCCATCGGCGGGTTGTCCGGGTCGGGCAAATCGACGCTGACCGCCGCGCTGGCCGCCGAAATCGGCTCGCCGCCAGGCGCGCGCACGCTGAATTCCGACCGCACGCGCAAGGCCATGCACAAGATCAGGCCGAACGACCCGCTGCCGCCGGAAGCCTATGAGCTGAACATCACCGCCGCCGTCTACCTGCGCCTGCTGTCGCGCGCCATGGACGCGCTGTCGCAGGGCGCGGCGGTGATCGTCGACGCGGTCTATTCGACCGAGGAGGAGCGCGCGTCGATAACCAAGCTGGCGCATGACCTCGGCGTGCCCTTCGTCGGCATTTGGCTCGAGGCCGATGTCGAAACTTTGCGCCAGCGCGTGCGCGAACGTCCGAAAGGCCCCTCGGACGCCAATGTCGGCGTGCTCGAAGCGCAGCTCGCGCGCGATCCAGGCAGAATCGACTGGGTCCGCCTCGATGCGGCGGACCCCGACCTCAACAAAAAGGCGCTGCGCTGCCTGCGCGAGGCGCACGGCCGGGAGGACATCTGACCGTCCAAGAGCTTTAAGTAGACCGCTAAGAGCATTGGTCGATCAGATGCAGGATCGAGCGGTAGCGGCGGCCCGAATGCGAGGCCAGGCCGATCTCGCAGGTGCGGCTGGTCGAATAGCCCTCGGCGCAATCGCGCGGCAGCGCCTCGGACAGATGGCGCAGGGCGTGATCGTTGAGTTCGGGCGTGGAAAAGCCCTTGTCGCCCGCAAAGCCGCAGCATTTCACGTCCGGCGGCGCGATGACCTGTTTCGCGCATTTTCTCGCCAGGCCGAGCAGCATGTCGGCGAGTCCCATCTTGCGCGCCGAACAGGTGACGTGCACAGCGACCGGCCCGTCGATCGGGCGGAAATCGAGTTTCGGCGCGACATGCAGGCCCAGGAATTCGATCAGATCGAGCGGCGCGAACTTTTCGCTCGAATAGGTTTTCGCCCGCGACGCGCAGGGCGAAGTGTCGAACACCACGGGAATTTTCTCGCCCTGCGCCGCAAGCCTCTCCGCCAGTTCGCGCGCCTTTTTCTCGGCCGCGCCGGCAAGGCCTTTCGAGGCGAAAGGCTGGCCGCAGCAGAGCTCATCCTGCTTTTCCGGCGTGATCAGACGAAAGCCGGCGCGGGCGAAAACGCGCGCCGCCACCGCCCGCGTGTCCTCGCTGTCGTCGCCGCGCGGAAAATCCATCGCGCGGCTGGCGCAGCTCTCAAAAAACAGCACGGGCTGGCCCTCGCCGCTCGCCTCAAACGGCTTTCTTTCCACCCATTTTGCGCGCGGAAACTGCGGCGTCCACAATGGCGCGGACAGCTTTTCATGCGCCAGCCGCGCGCCGGCGGCCATCGTCCGCTCCCCCACAATTCCGTGCGCAAAATCGGCGACGGCGAGGCCAGCGCGGGTGGCGTTCAGCGTCATGGCGAAGTGATCGCCCAGCGCCTGGCCGATCATTTTCGCCACCGGTCCCACCTTCTCCGCGCGCAAAAAACGGATGAAATCGCCGGTGTTGATTTCCAGCGGACAGACGGTGGAGCACAGCGAGCAACCGGCGCAGGTGGCGTCGCCGGCATAGATGTAAGACTGGCGGATCTCCGCCAGGCGTGGCGAAGTCGGGTCGTCGCAGGCGAGCCGCGCCATTTCGCGGCCCGCAGCGATGCGCTGGCGCGGCGACAGGGTGAGGCCGTGCGACGGGCATTGCGGTTCGCAGAAGCCGCATTCGATGCAGCTGTCCACGAGGTTCGAGACTTTCGGCAGCGGCTTCAGGTTCTTCAGGTGAACCTGCGGATCGTCGTTGAGCAGCACGCCGGGATTGAGCAGGTTTTGCGGATCGACCAAAGCCTTGATGCGCCGCATCAGTTGATAGGCCTGCGCGCCCCATTCGCGTTCGACGAAGGGCGCCATGTTGCGGCCTGTGCCATGCTCGGCCTTGAGCGAACCGTCGTATTTGCCGACGACGAGTTCGGCCAGCGCCTCCATGAAACCGGAATAGCGCGTGAGTTCCGCCTCCTCGTCAAAACCCTGGGCGAAGACGAAGTGCAAATTGCCTTCGAGCGCATGGCCGAAGATGATCGCCTTGTCGTAGCCGTGCGCGTCGAGCAGCGCGCGCAGATCCGTGGTCGCCTCGGCGAGCCTTGGCACGGGAAAGGCCACATCCTCGATGATCACAGTCGTGCCGGCCGGGCGCTTGCCGCCGACCGCCGGAAAGGTTCCCTTGCGAATGTCCCAGTAACGCGAGCATTCGAGCGGATCGTGCGAGAAATTGACGCCATTGAGCGTCGTCGTGGCGTCGATCGCGGCGACGACTTGCAAGATGCGATCTTGCAGCGTCGCCGCATCCGGCCCGCGCGCCTCGATCAGCAGGGCCGCGGCGCCCGAGCCAAGCGCATCGACGTCCGGCATGCCCTTCTTGTGTTTCACGCTTTCGAGCGACGCCCGATCGAGCAATTCCACCGCCTCGACCTGGGTCAGCTTCAAAGCCGAGACCGCGCGGCAGGCGGCGGGCAAATCGGCGAAGACGACGAAGGCCGACGCCTTGTCGCGATATTCCGGCACGGTCTGGTAATCGATGCGCGCAATGAAGCCGAGCGTGCCCTCCGAGCCGATCATCAGATGGGTGAGGACGTCGATCGGATCGTCGAAATCGACCAGCGCATTGATGGCGTAGCCGGTGGTGTTCTTCAGCCGGAATTTTTCACGGATGCGCGCGGCGAGCGTCGCGTCGGCGCGGGCGTCTCGGGCAATCTGCGCCAGCCCTTCGAGCATCGCCGCGTGGCGCGCGCGGAACGCCGCGACGTTCGCGGGATCGGCTGTGTCGAGCACGGAGCCGTCGGCCAGCGCGACGCGCATCGAGGTCAGCGTGTTGTATGAATTCTGGCCCGTGCCGCAGCACATGCCGGAAGCGTTGTTGGCGGCGATGCCGCCAATCTTCGCCGTGGCGATCGACGCCGGATCGGGGCCGATTTTCCGCCCGAACGGCGCGAGCAGCCGATTGGCGTCGCCGCCGACCAGCGCGGGGCCCAGTCCCGCGACGCAACTGCCGGGATTATAGCTGAAAGTCCGAAAGCCCTCGCCCAGAGTGATGAGGACGGAATTGGTGACCGCCTGCCCGGACAGCGAGGTGCCGGCGGCGCGGAACGTCACCGGCGCTCCTTTGGCGCGACATTGCGCCAGCACTTCGAGCGCCTGTCGCTCGCTTTCGACAATGACGACGATGCGCGGGTTGAGGCGATAGAAGCTCGCGTCCGTTCCATAGGCGAAAGTGCGCAGCGGATCGGTGATGATCGCCGGCTTCGGAAGGACGGATTCGAGCGAAAGCGCCAGGGCGGCGTAGTCGATGTCGCGCATTTTGGCGTCCCCTGCTGGCTTCTTGTTTTTTGGCCCGCGCCGGCGGGAGGATCCGGCGCGGGCCGCTCTTGATGGCAAGGGGATGTCGAAAACGCCCCTGCCGTCCGCGCCTTGCGGCGCGGACGCGAGCAACGGTCCTATTGTCCGGCGACGACCGGGATGATCCAGGGAATGAGATATTGCTGGACGATGACCAGGACGCCGAGCAGCAGCGTCAGGACGATGCTGTGGCCGAAGGTGCGGGCGAAGACCGCGCCCTCGTGACCCTTCAGGTCGGTCACGGCGACGCCGGTGGCGATGTTCTGCGGCGAGATCATCTTGCCCATCACACCGCCGGAGGAATTGGTGGCGGCGAAAAGCACCGGGTTGAGGTTGAGCTGGTGCGCCGCGACCACCTGGAGATTGCCGAACAAGGCGTTGCCCGACGTGTCGCTGCCCGCCAGCATCACCGCGAGCCAGCCCAGGAACGGCGAGAGCAGCACGAACAGCTTGCCGGTCGAGGCCACGCCATAGCCCAGCGTATAGGCGAGGCCGGAATAGTTCATCAGATAGGCGAGGCCGACGATGAACATGACGGTCAGGACCGCAAGCCACGCCTGCCTGATCGTCACGCCGACGCAATCGAGGAAACCGCGCGGCGAAAGCTTGAACAACGCGGCGTTGATGATCGCGGCTACAAGGATCGCCGTGCCGGTGCCGAGCGGCTGGAAGCCCCAGACGGCGGCATATGGCTTGTTGTTGTAAAGGGTGATCGAGATCGCCTTGTCGAGGCCCGGCCAATGGATCTTCGCCTGGCCGATGTTTGCGATGCTGAAATGCGTCCACAAGATCACCAGACCCGAGACGATCAGCCAGGGCAGCCAGCCCTGCCAGGGCGCGACTCCGTCCGCCTTGCCTTCGCTCTCGAAGGTCGCCCTGTTGATGGCGAATTCCGCGTCCGGCGCCGGACGCCAGACCTGCAGGAACAAAAGCGTGCAGAGCAGCGAGCCGAGCGAGGCCAAAACGTCGGTCAGGTGATAGTCGAGGATGTTCGAAGCCACGAACTGCGACACGCCGAAACTGCCGCCCGCCACCAGCAGGACCGGCCATAGCGCGCGGATCGAGCGCATGCCGCCATAGGCCGCCATGACATAGAAGGGCAGAAGCACCGCCATGATCGGCAATTGCCGTCCGATCATCGCGCCCAGGGCTTGCGCGGGAAGGCCCGTGACCGCGCCGAGCACCGTCACCGGCACGCCGAGGCCGCCGAAGGCCACCGGCGCAGTGTTGAAGATCAGCACGAACACCAGGGCTTCGAGCGGCGGAAAGCCGACCATGATCAAGAGCGAACTGGTGATGGCGACCGGGGTGCCGAAGCCGGCGACGCCTTCGAGCAGGGCGCCGAAGCAAAAGCCGACCACGACCAGCACGACGCGCCGGTCATTGGGGAGATGGTTGAAGATCCAGGCGCGAAAGGCGTCGAAGCGGCCGGTCTTCACGGCGATATTGTATAGCAGCAGGGCGTTGAGGACGATCCACATGACCGGCCACAGCGCGAAGACCGCGCCATTGGCCACGGAATTGAGCGCCAGGCCGACCGGCATTTTCCACGCGGCGATCGCGATGACCAGGCCGACGACGAGCCCGGCCAGCGCAGCCTCCCAGGCGGGGCGACGCAGCAGGCCGAGCAGGACGAGCACAGTGACGACGGGCAAAACCGCCACCACGAAGGAGAGAGCGAGGCTCCCTCCGACAGGAACCAAGAGCTGACTGAACATTTTCCCTCCCATTGGCCTTCTTTTGAGACCGGCCGGCTTTTTTTGATCCCGCGCCGCAACGCGCCAGCGCGCCATTCCAAAGCTTTGGTATTTTTATTTTACCACTTTTTGTTACAGGATATTTTTTTGGCTCGCAAGCCGTCGGCGAAACGAATAGCATTGAACTTTAGCGCCCCGCCCCCATTACCGACAGATCAGCCAGAGGGACACAAGGGACTCGTCATGGAACCCGTCCGCAACCAGAAGCTCGCCGACGCCATCGCCGCGCATCTCGAACAGTTGATCCTCGAAGGCGCCTTGCGTCCAGGGGAAAAACTCGCCGCCGAGCGCGAACTGGCGGAAAAGCTCGAAGTGTCCCGCCCCTCGCTGCGCGACGCGCTGGAAAAGCTGCGCGAGCGCGGCCTGATCGAGACCACGAAGTCGGGCGCTTATGTCACCCAGTTCATGGCCTCGCTGACCGAGCCGCTGGCGTCGATGATGCAGTCGAACGAGCAGGCGCTGATCGACTATCTCGAATATCGGCAACTGGTCGAAGGCGAGGCGGCGCGGCTGGCGGCGCTGCGGGCGACCGACATCGAGCGCGAGGCGATCGGCGCCTGCCTGCAACGCATGCGCTCGGCGCACGAGGTCGACGATCCGACGGCCGAGGGCGAAGCCGACGTCGACCTGCATCTCCTCATCTATGAAGCGGCGCATAACCTCGTGCTGCTGCATGTCATGCGGGCCTTTTCCGAAATGCTGCGCGGCGGCGTGTTCTACAATCGCCACCAGCTCTACACCCGTCCCGGCGTGCGCGACCTGCTGCTCCAGCAGCACCTGGCGATCGGCGAAGCCGTGCTTGCGCGCGATCCGGAAAAAGCCGCCGAGGCCGCCGCCAACCATGTCAGCGCGACAGCCGTGACGCTCGAGGATATCCGCCAGGAGCAGACGCGCGTCGCCCGCGCCCTGCGCCGCATGGGCCGCTCCGAATTCGTCGCGCACTGACGGCGGTTCACGACGCTGATCCGTTTGGTAATATTATTTGACCAGAGAAGACTTTTGCTTATAGACTTGTTTCAAGGCCAGCCGGACAGAGCGCGAGCCAAAAGGGATGGAAGAAGTGAGCGATCCGATCAAACCGCGCGTCGGCCTGTTCGTCACCTGCCTCGTGGACGCCATGCGGCCGAACATCGGCTTCGCGGCGATCAGGCTGCTCGAGGCCGCGGGCTGCGAGGTGGTGGTTCCCGAGCGCCAGACCTGCTGCGGTCAGCCGGCCTATAACAGCGGCGCCGACGCCGCGAGCGTCCCCATCGCCCGCCAGACCATCGAGGCTTTCGAAGGTTTCGACTATCTCGTCGCGCCGTCGGGCTCCTGCGGCGGCATGATAAGAGCGCATTATCCCGAACTTTTCGCCGACGACCCGGTCTGGGCGCCGCGCGCGCAGAAACTGGCGGCGAAGACTTACGAGCTTCTCTCATTTCTCGTCGACGTGCGCGGCTTCAGGCCCGAAAACGTCGCCTGCAAGGCGAGTGCGACCTATCACGATAGCTGCTCCGGCCTGCGCGAACTCGGCGTCAAGGCGCAGCCGCGCAAACTGCTCGCCTCCGTCGAGGGGCTGGAGCTGCGCCCGCTCGACGGCGAGGAAACCTGCTGCGGTTTCGGCGGGACCTTTTGCGTCAAATATTCCAACATCTCCAATTCCATCGTCGGCGAGAAGTCGGACAGTGTCAGGGCCACGGGCGCCGACCTGCTGCTCGGCGGCGACCTCGGCTGCCTGATGAACATGGCCGGCAAGCTGCATCGCGAAGGCGCGAAAACCCGGGTGTTCCATGCGGCGGAAGTGCTGGCCGG
Organism: uncultured Alphaproteobacteria bacterium; assembly: GCA_963828185.1. GTDB lineage: Bacteria > Pseudomonadota > Alphaproteobacteria > Rhizobiales > Beijerinckiaceae > Rhodoblastus. The sequence continues at coordinate 362,343 of CAWHDV010000017.1, forward strand.
CATGGCCGACGCCGCCATCGGCGAGGAGACTTGAGATGGAGTTGGCTTTCGATCTCCGCGTCGACAAGGCGCTTGGCGACAAGCAGCTGAAAATCGCCATCGAGCGCACCACCGGCAATGCGCGGCGCAAACGCGCCGCGGCCGTGTCGGCGTGGCCCGATTTCATTGCGGCGCGGAAAAGCGCCGCCGCGATCAAGGACCACGCCATCGCGCATATGGCCTATTACCTCGAAATGTTCGAGCGCAACGCCCTGGCTTCCGGCGCGATGGTGCATTGGGCGCGCGATTCCGACGAGGCCTGCGCCATCGTCGTCGACATCTGCAAGGCGGCGAACGCCAAAACCGTGACGCGCTCGAAAAGCATGCTCGGCGAGGAGATCGGCCTGCCGCATGCGCTCGCCGCGGCCGGGCTGCGGCGCGTCGAGACCGATCTCGCCGAGCACATCATCCAGCTCGCCGACGAGACGCCGTCGCATATCATCTGGCCGGCGGCGCATCGCACCAAGGAGGACGTCGCCGTTCTCTTCGCCGAGCATCACCGCGACAAGACGCCGACGACCGATATCGAGTTGATGGTGGAATCGGCGCGCAAGGAATTGCGCGAGGATTTTTTTGCCGCGGAAGTCGGCATTTCCGGCGCGAACTACCTCGTCGCCGAGACCGGCGCCATCTGCACCATCACCAATGAGGGCAACGCCGAACTGACCACGACGCCGCCGCGCGTGCATATCGTCACGGCGGGCATCGAGAAGATCGTGGCAACGACCGAGCACGCGCTGCAATTGACGCGGCTGCTGGTGCGCTCGGCCACCGGCGCCGATCTGACCCAGTACACCACTTTCCATTGCGGCCCGAAGCGCGCTGATGACCGCGACGGTCCCGAGCAGTTCCATATCGTGCTGGTCGATCACGGCCGGACGAGAATGCTCAGGGATATGCCGGACATGCTGCGCTGCCTGCGCTGTGGCGCCTGCCTCAACCATTGCGTCGTCTATCGCGCCATCGGCGGCCACGCCTATGGCGCCGCCTATCCTGGCCCGATGGGCTCGGTGCTGACGCCGGTTTTCGACGGGCTGGAAAAATCGCGCGACCTGCCGCACGCCTGCACGCTCAACGGCCAGTGCCGCGCGGTCTGCCCGGTCGATATTCCGCTGCCGACGCTTCTGCGCTCCTGGCGCGACAAGAGCTGGCGCGCGGGCCTGGAGCCGGCGACCACGCGCGCGGCGCTGGGCGTCTGGGCTTTTGTCGCGGCGCGGCCGGCGCTTTACCGTCTCGGCCTCGCCTTCGCCCTGCCCGCGATGCGGCTTTTCGCCAAAGGCGGATGGATCGGCAAAATGCCGCTGGCGTCGGGCTGGACTTCGGCGCGCGACCTGCCCAGGCCGCCGGGCAAGAGTTTTCTCGCGCAATATCACGAGGGCAAACGCCCATGACGGCGAGAGACGCGATATTCGCCGCGATCCGGGCGGCGAAGCCCGACGCCGATCCCGCCGCAGCCATCGCCGCGCAGGCGGCCGAATGCGCCAATGTCATGCGCAAAACCCTGCCGGCGCTCGATGAGGCCGATCTGGCGAAACTTTTCACGGAGCGCGCCGGCAGCGACAAGGTCGGCGCGACGATCGAGCGGGTGGAAAAGCTCGCCGACCTGCCGCAAGCCGTGGCGCGCTATGTCGAAGCCAACGGGTTGAAGCGGCAATTCGCGCTTCAGCCTGATCCGCGCCTGAAAACTCTCGAATGGGGGGCGCTCGAGCCAGACGCCGAACTGCGGCCGGATTCGCCGCTCGCCGTCGGCGTCGCGCTGTGCGGCGTGGCCGAGACGGGCTCGCTGGTGTTTCATTCCGGCCCGGAAGCGCCGACGCTCTATGAGTTCTTGCCGCTGCATCATCTTGTCGCGCTGGATGCGCAGACCCTGATGCCGCGACTGGAGGATTACGCCGTCGCGGAACGCGGAAAACCGCAACCGCGCAACGTCAATTTCATCACCGGCGCCTCCGGCACCACCGACATCGAGGGGGTTTTGGCGCGCGGGGCGCACGGGCCGCGACGGCTGCACATCATAATTTACAACTAACGTCTTTCGCACGGTCTTCCGGCTGTTGGAAAAGGTGGCTAGGATTGTCGCGACAACACGACGACTTCGTGGGAGGAGCGTCTTGGAGCTCGCTGGATTTTTCGTGCGATCAGTCGAACCGGGACGCCAGCGCCAGCGTCTGCCAGGCGCGGGCCGCGTCCGACAGATAGGCGCCCCTGCGCCAGACCAGCGCCAGCCGCCAATCGACATCGGGCTCGTCGAGTTCGACGCTGACCATGCCGGGCCGCCTGTGGCTTTCGACGAGAAGGCGCGGCAGGAAGGCGGCCCCCACGCCCGCCGCCGCCAGTTCCACGATGAAGTCGATCTGGCTCGAGCGCGCCGCCACCACCGGCTCGAAACCTTTGCTGTGGCAGGCGTTGAGGATCAGCCGGTTCTGGGCGAAGCCGCTCTCGAACAGGACGAGTGGAATATCGCGCAGGTCGGCGATGGAAATGTTTTTCCGCGCGGCCAGCGGACTGCTCGCCGCGACCAGCGCCATCATCGGATCGCGGCGGATTTCATGCCAGTCGAAATCCTCATCGACCGGCAAAAGCGAAGCGGCGAAGTCGATTTCGCCGAGCCGCAGAATTTCCTCGAGCCGCGCGCTGCCGTGCTCGATCAGCCTGATGTCGACGCCCGGATAGGTCTGGCGGAAGCGGGCGAAAAGCGGCGCGAACAAGATGCCGCTGCCGACCGGCGGCAGGCCGAGCCGCAGCACGCCGCGCTTCAAGCCGCGCAATTCGGCGATCTCCAGCAAGAGATCGTCGCGCTCCGCCAAAAGCCGCAACGCGCGGGCGTAAACCGCCTCGCCGATCGCCGTCATCCGGGGCTTCGCCGCCAGCCGGTCGAGCAAAGGCGCGCCGATCTCGTCCTCGATCTGGCGCACCGCCTTGCTCACCGTCGACTGGGTCGCGCACAGGGTTTTGCCGGCGGCGGTGAAGCCGTTCTGCCTGATAACCTCGACAAAGGCGCGCAAATTCTTCAATTCCATGGCTATTCCAATATCGAATTGGCGCCAGTAATTCAATTCATTTCCAGACTTGGCAAAAAAGGCGTAGGTTCTCCCAACCCGGAAAAAACAACGAAGCGAACCGGGATCGCAAAGGCGGGAGGGGCGCAAGCCTTTCATCAATCAGGAAAGCTGGACTCCGCGCCGCGAGGCCGGAATTCGGCGCGCGCCTTGCCGCCTTCACCCGGACTTGATGAAACCTGGAGGAAACGATGGATCGCAATGACGCCGCGCAGGAAACGCGGGAATGGCTAGAGGCGCTGAACTCGGTCCAGGCTTACGAGGGCGTCGAGCGGGTGGACGGCCTGCTCGCCGATGTCGTCGCGGAAGCGCGGAAAAACGGCGCGCAGCTGCCCTTCGCCTGGAACACCGCCTATATCAACACCATTCCGCCGGCGTCCCAGCCCGAGCCTCCGGGCGTGCGCGCCATCGAATCGAAGATCCGCGCCGCCATCCGCTGGAACGCCGCGGCGATCGTGCTCAAGGCCAACAAGGTCTCGTCCGAACTCGGCGGCCATATCGCCAGCTTCCAGTCGGCCGCCACGCTTTATGACGTCGGCTTCATGCATTTCTGGCGCGCGCCGAGCGAAAACCACGCCGGCGACCTCGTGTTCATCCAGGGCCATTCCTCGCCCGGCATCTATGCCCGCGCCTTTCTCGAAGGGCGCATTTCCGAAGAGCAGATCCTGAACTTCCGCCAGGAAGTCGACGGCAGGGGCCTGTCGTCCTATCCGCATCCCTGGCTGATGCCGGATTTCTGGCAATTCCCCACCGTCTCGATGGGCCTCGGCCCGCTGATGGCGATCTACCAGGCGCGTTTCCTGCGCTATCTCGAAGGGCGCGGCCTGATCGAGACGCACGAGAGAAAAGTCTGGGCCTTCATGGGCGACGGCGAAATGGACGAGCCGGAATCGCTCGGCGCCATCTCGCTCGCGGGTCGGGAAAAGCTCGACAACCTCATCTTCGTCATCAATTGCAACCTGCAAAGGCTCGACGGGCCGGTGCGCGGCAACGGCAAGATCATCCAGGAGCTCGAGGCGGATTTTCGCGGCTCCGGCTGGAACGTCATCAAGCTGGTCTGGGGCGCGGGCTGGGACGAGCTTCTCGCCAAGGACGTGACCGGCCGGCTGCGGCAATTGATGGAGGAATGCGTCGACGGCGAATATCAGGATTTCAAGTCGAAGAACGGCGCCTACATCCGCGAAAAGTTCTTCGGCCGCTATCCCGAGACGGCGGCCATGGTCGCCGACTGGTCGGACGACAAGATCTGGTCGCTCACCCGTGGCGGGCATGATTCCCGAAAGGTGTTCGCGGCCTACAAGGCGGCCTCCGATCACAAGGGCCAGCCGACGCTGATTCTCGCCAAGACCGTCAAGGGCTACGGCATGGGCTCGGCCGGCGAAGCGCAGATGATGTCGCACCAGGCCAAGAAGATGAACCTCGACGCGCTGAAGAAATTCCGCGACCGCTTCAAGATCCCGGTCGAGGATAGCGAGATCGAGCATCTGCCGCTGATCAAATTCCCGGCGGGCTCCGAAGAGGACAATTACCTGCACGCGGCGCGGCAGAAACTCGGCGGCTACCTGCCGGCGCGCCGGCGCCATGCCGAACCGCTGGTCATTCCGCCCCTGTCGGCTTTCGCGCAGCAATTGCAATCGACGCAGGACCGCGAAATCTCCACCACCATGGCATTTGTGCGCGTGCTCAACCACCTGTTGCGCGACAAGAATATCGGCAAGCGCATCGTGCCGATCGTGCCGGATGAAGTCCCGCACTTTCGGCATGGAGGGCATGTTCCGCCAGTACGGCATTTTCTCGCAGGTCGGCCAGCTCTATCGGCCGCAGGACGCCGACCAGCTCTCGTATTACAAGGAAGACCGCTCCGGCCAGATGCTGCAGGAAGGCATCAACGAGGCCGGCGCCATGGCGTCATGGATCGCGGCGGCGACGAGCTATTCGGTTTCCAACACGCCGATGATCCCCTTCTACATCTATTATTCGATGTTCGGCTTCCAGCGGGTGCATGACCTCGCCTGGGCGGCCGGCGACATGCGGGCGCGCGGCTTCCTGTTAGGGGGCACGTCAGGCCGCACCACGCTCAACGGCGAGGGATTGCAGCACGAGGACGGCCACAGCCACATCCTCTCCGCCACCATCCCCAATTGCGTCAGCTACGACCCCACGTTCTCCTACGAAGTCGCGGTCATCATCCAGCACGGGCTCGAGCGGATGTACGGCGCGAAGGGTGAGGACGTCTATTACTACATCACCCTGCTCAACGAGAATTACGAACACCCCGCCATGCCCGAAGGCGCGGAAGAGGGCATCGTCAAGGGCATGTACCTGTTCAAGGCCGCGCCCGACAACACGCCGAAGGAAAAGCGCGTCACCCTGCTCGGCTCCGGCGCGATTCTGCGCGAGGTGATCGCCGGCGCGGCGCTGCTCGAGCGCGATTTCGGCATATTCGCCGACATCTTCTCGGTCACCAGCTTCACCGAGCTCAAGCGCGAGGCGGATGCGTGCGAACGCTGGAACATGCTGCATCCGATGGAGGAGGCGAAAGTCCCCTATGTCACGCAATGCCTTTCCGCGCGAGGAGACAGCCCCGTCATCGCCTCGACGGACTATATCCGCACCTTCGCCGAGCAGATCCGCGGCTACGTGCCGACGCGTTACAAGGTGCTCGGCACGGACGGCTTCGGCCGCTCGGATTATCGTCGCAAGTTGCGCGCCTTCTTCGAGGTGGACCGCCATTTCGTCGCCGTCGCGGCGCTGAAGGCCATGTCGGACTTGCAGCTCGTGCCGACGCGCAAGGTCGCCGAGGCGATCGACCTCTATCGGCTCGACCCGGAAAAATCCGATCCGATGCACACGTGACGACCGCCTGAACGGCGCGCGCAACCCATTCCCTTATCCGAAAATTTCAAGGCTTTCCCAATGTCCATGATTGAAGTGAAAGTTCCCGACATCGGCGATTTCAAGGACGTGCCGATCATCGAAATCAGCGTGAAGCCCGGCGACCAGGTGAAAGCCGACGATCCCTTGATCGTGCTCGAATCCGACAAGGCTTCGATGGAAGTCCCCTCGCCCGCCTCGGGCAAGGTCGCCGAGATCCTGGTCAAGGTCGGCGACCGTGTCGGCGAGGGCTCGTTGATCCTCAAAATGGAGGCGGAAGGCGCAGCCGGCGCCGCGCCATCTTCATCCGCGCCGGCGCCACAGGCTGCTGCTTCCGCGCCAGCCCCCGCCCCGGCTCCCGCGCCAGAGTCGCCGACCGGCCGGCCGAGCGGCCCGACGCCGATCATCGGCCTCTCCCCGTCTGCGAGCAACGCCGCCGTCGATTTCTCCCATGTCCATGCCTCACCGGCGGTGCGGCGGCTGGCGCGCGAACTCGACATCGACCTGACCCGCGTATCGGGCAGCGGCGACAAGGGCCGCGTCACCAGGGAGGACGTGAAGGCCTTCCTGTCCGGCGGCGCGCCGGCGGCGGGCGCTGTTTCCGGCGGCGCCGGCATTCCTGAAATCCCGGCGATCGATTTTTCCAAGTTCGGGCCGATCGAGGAAAAGCCGCTGTCGCGCATCCGCAAATTGTCGGGGCCGTTCCTGCATCGCTCCTGGCTGAACGTGCCGGCCGTCACCCAGCACGACGAAGCCGACGTCACCGATCTCGAATCCTTCAGAAAGACGCTCGACGACGCGGGCAAGGCCGACAAGGCGAAACCCTATCGCGTCTCGCTACTGCCGTTCCTGATGCGGGCGAGCGTCGCCATGTTGAAGGAATTCCCCGATTTCAACTCCTCGCTCAATCCGGCGAAGGACGGTCTGATCCACAAGAAGTACTGGCACATCGGCTTCGCCTGCGACACGCCGGAAGGCCTGGTCGTGCCGGTCATACGGGACGTCGACAAGAAGGGAATTCTCGACCTTTCGCGCGAACTCGGCGATCTCTCGGCCAAGGCGCGCGCGGGCAAACTCTCGCCCGCCGAAATGTCGGGCGCGACTTTCACCATTTCTTCGCTCGGCGGCATTGGCGGCACCGGCTTCACGCCGATCGTCAACGCGCCGGAAGTGGCGATCCTCGGCGTGGTGCGCTCGAAAATGGCGCCCGTCTGGAACGGCAAGGAATTTGCGCCGCGCCTGATGCTGCCGCTGTCGCTGTCCTATGACCATCGCGTCATCGACGGCGCGGCCGCCGCGCGGTTCGCCCGCGCCCTGGCCATAGTGCTGGAAGACATCCGCCGGCTGGCGCTCTAAAAATCGGGGACGGACATGACGACGGAAATCAAGGTTCCCGATATCGGCGACTTCAAGAACGTGCCGGTGATCGAAGTGCTGGTGAAAAAGGGCGACGCGATCAGGGAGGAAGACCCCCTTATCGTGCTCGAATCCGACAAGGCGACGATGGAAGTGCCCTCGCCCGTGGCGGGCGTGGTGGCGGAAGTGAAACTCAAGGTCGGCGACAAGGTCGGCGAGGGCTCGCTGATCCTGACGCTCGAAGGCGCGGCGGCGGCGACGGCGGCGACTCCCGAGGCGGCCAAGCCCGCCGCCGCGCCATCTCCTTCCCCGGCGGATTCCTTTAGCGGGGCTGTTCGCTCTGGCGTAAGCCAACCGCTCACGGCCAAGAGCGATCTTCACGCGGAAGTGCTGGTGCTCGGCGCAGGTCCTGGAGGCTATACCGCCGCCTTCCGCGCCGCCGATCTCGGCGCGAAGGTCGTACTCGTCGAGCGCTGGCCGATGCTCGGCGGCGTCTGCCTCAATGTCGGCTGCATCCCGTCCAAGGCTTTGCTGCACGCGGCGAAAGTCATCGACGAGGCGCAGGATTTTGCAGCCCACGGCATAGAGTTCGCAATGCCGAAGGTGGACATCGACAAGCTGCGCGGCTGGAAGGACAGCGTGGTCAAGCGCCTGACCGGCGGTCTCGCGGGGATGGCGAAACAACGCAAGGTGACGGTCGTGACGGGCCTGGGCGCCTTCGCCTCGCCGAACACGCTTGAAGTCAAGGCTGCGGACGGCGGCAAGCAGGTGATCTCCTTCGACAAGGCAATCATCGCCGCGGGCTCCGAGCCGGTGAAACTGCCTTTCATCCCCGACGACCCCAGGGTGATCGATTCGACCGGCGCGCTGGAAATGCAGGGCATACCGAAGCGCCTTTTGGTGCTCGGCGGCGGCATCATCGGCCTCGAGATGGCCACCGTCTATCATTCGCTCGGCTCGAAAGTGACGGTGGTCGAGCTGCTCGACCAGATCATTCCCGGCGCCGACAAGGACATTGTCGCGCCGCTCTATAAGCGGATTGAAAAGCGGTACGAAAAAATCCTGCTGAAGACCAAGGTGACGGCGGTCGCCGCCGAAGACGCCGGGCTGCGCGTGACCTTTGAAGCCTCGGACGGCGCGAAGTCGGAGGATGTGTTCGACAAGATCCTGGTGGCGGTCGGCAGGAAGCCGAACGGCGCGCTGATCGGCGCCGACGTCCGCCGGCGTAAAAGCCGACGAGCGCGGCTTCATCGCGGTGGACAAGCAGATGCGCACCAATGTCGGGCATATCTTCGCCATCGGCGACGTGGTGGGACAGCCGATGCTGGCGCACAAGGCGACACATGAAGCGAAAGTGGCGGCGGAAGTCGCCTGCGGCCATAAGTCGGCCTTCGACGCGAAGGTGATCCCCTCGGTGGCCTATACCGATCCGGAAGTGGCCTGGGTCGGCGTCACCGAGACGGAGGCCAAGGCGAAGGGCCTGAAATATGGCAAGGCGAGCTTTCCCTGGGCGGCGTCCGGCCGCGCCCTGTCGCTCGGGCGCGACGAGGGCGTGACCAAGGTGCTGTTCGACGAGGAAACCAGGCGCCTGATCGGCTGCGGCATTGTCGGCCCCTCGGCGGGCGACCTCATCGCCGAAGCGACGCTGGCGATCGAACTGGGCGCGGACGCCGAGGACATCGGCCTGACCATCCACCCGCACCCGACGCTGTCCGAGACCTTTGGCCTTGCGGCGGAACTGTTCGACGGAACGATCACCGATCTGATCGCGCCGAAGAAGAAGAATTAGGACGAGAGCGGCAATGCCGAGCTGATCCTTCACCGCGCAGCAGGTATTTGAACGGGCTTTAAAGGGGGCGGCTCGCGGCGGGGAGCGGACGACCGCCCCAATCCCCTGTTTATTGCGGCGGGCCTTCCACCGCCCCCTCGTTCTGAGGATGCCGACATGGGGCATCAGCCGTCTTGCGAAAGTCGACAGGCATGGCGGCTGTCTCGAAGGGCGAGGGAATCGCTGGCCGCGATGGTCGAGCCGCCCGCCCTCACCGAGGTTCGGGACGCGGCCCGTGGTTCGAGACGCGCCGCCTTGGCCGTCGCAATCGCAGGTCCGTTGACGCCCTGGCGGCGCTCCTCACCATGAGGAGTGGAATTTTCGCTGCTCGTAATGAAGGCGCGCGGCGTGCCGCGCCGGGTCGCTGCTGATTTTCTCAAACTTGAAGGACGTGAGCGGGGCCTTTGGCGACCGCGAGGCCGGAGGCGCGCCTGTTTGGAATTATTCTAAATAAAAGAGATTCATTTGTAACCCCGCCAGCGCGACCTTATCCCTTGAAAGACATAGGGTTGGCGCGGGGGCTTGGGTATTGAAAGCGAAAAAATCGAAATATCTTTGCGCGCGCGAGCGATTGGTCAGCGCGATGACACTGGTGGGAAGCGCCGCCCTGGCCATGCCGGCCTTCGCCGCCGTTCCTGATTTTGTGGAAACGCCGGTCAACGCTGCGCCGGTCGCGGCGCGGAACGCGACGGCCACGCAACAGGCTGCGCTCGAATCCTCCGGCGACGCGGAATTCATGGAGCAAAAAGTCGGTGACCCGGCAATGGGCGGCGCCGCGCCCGCCATTGCGGCGCCCCCACTGTCGAACCCTTTCGGCTTCCTCGACAATATTCAGAGAAGCGGCGCCGCGTTCGGCGACTTCTGGGGCGCGCGGCCCCTGCTAGCGCGCTATGGCACGACGCTGACGATCCAGGAGCAGAGCGAGCTGATCGGTAACGCCACGGGCGGTACCGGCAGGGCGATCGACTATGAGGGGTTGACGACCGTGACGCTGCAAGCCGACACGCAGCGCGCCTTCGGCGTCTATGGCGGGCTGTTCAACGTCAGCGGGCTGCAGATCCATGGCGGCAATCTCAGCGCGCAGACCTTGCAGACATTGCAGACCGCGAGCGGCATTGAGGCCGACCGCGGCACGCGACTCTGGGAGGCCTGGTACCAGCAAAAGTTTTTCGACGGCCAGTTCGACGTCAGGGTCGGACAGCAGAGCCTCGACCAGGAATTCATGGCCACCCAGAACGGCAATTATTTCCTCAATACGATGTTCGGCTGGGCGATGCTTCCTTCCGCCGACCTGCCCGGCGGCGGTCCCGCCTATCCGCTTTCCTCGGCCGGGCTTCGCGCCCGCGTGCACATCAATGATTATGTCACCTTGCTGACCGGCCTGTTCGACGGCAGCCCCGTCTCCACCGCCAACGGCGATCCACAGCGGATCAACGCCACCGGAACCAGTTTCCCTGTCGCCCATGGGGCGCTGGCGATCGCCGAACTGCAATTCGCCTATCCCGGTCCGAACACGCTGGTCCAGGCGGGCCAGCCGGACCCGCTCGCGCGGGTCTACAAGCTCGGCTTCTGGTACGACAGCGGGAAATTCGCCGACCTGCGCTACGACAGCGCCGGCCAGCCGCTCGCCAGCCCGGCTTCGACCGGAACGCCACAGACGCATGTCGGAAATTACGCCTTCTACGCGGTCGCGGACCAGATGATCTATCGCTGGGCCGACGATCCCGACCGCAACATCAGCGTGTTCCTGCGGCCTATGTTCACGCCGTTGCAGGATCGCAACCTGATCAGCTTCAGCCTCAATTCCGGCCTGACCATGCACGAGCCGTTTTTCGGCCGGGACGACGACACCTTCGGCCTGGGCATGGGCTATGCCCATGTGAGCGCGCACGCCTCGGGCTACGACCGCGACGCCGCTTTCAACAATCCCGGCGTGTTCGTTCCGGTGCGCGGCGGCGAAACCTTTGTCGAGGCGACCTACCAGTACCAGGCGACGGCGTGGCTGCAGATCCAGCCGGACGCGCAATATGTATTCAATCCCGGCGCGGGTATCGCCAATCCGAATTCCCCCAATACGAAAATCCATGACGAAGCGGTCTTCGTCCTACGAGCGAACATGCAGCTTTGAGGCGCAAGGCGGCGCCTAACCACTATGGAGGACCCGATGACGAGATCGAAAAATAATCTGGCGCTGGCGGCATGTCTCGGAATGGCCTGTTTCGGCCTTGCTCCGGCGACGCAAGCGCGCGCCGACAGCGAATTGCAGGGCTTCAAGCGCCTCTCGACGCTGGCGTCGACCGTTCCCGACAATGGCGATCTCAACCCCTACGCCGTGTTCGTCGCGCCGGCTTCGTCCGGCAAGATCGAAAAAGGCGACGTGATCGTCGACAATTTCAACAATGTCTCGAATCTGCAAGGGACAGGCGGCACCATCGTGCTGGTCAATCCGCAAAACGCGCGCCATGCGCCTTTTCGCCAAGATTCCGCAAAACCTTGCGCAATGCCCCGGCGGCATCGGGCTTTCGACCGCGCTGGCCATGCTGTCGAGCGGCTGGGTGATCGTGGGCTCGACCCCAAGCACGGACGGCACGACCGCCACCAAGGGGCCGGGTTGCCTGCTTGTGTTTGACTCGAACGGCAAGCTCGCCACCGTCTGGTCCGGCGGCCAGATCGATGATCCCTGGGGCAACATGGCCGTCGTCGATCACGGCGCCAAGGCGACCCTGTTCATCTCCATGGCCGGCTACGGCGTTCCCGGCCCGGACAAGCTTGATCCGGCCACCGGCCAGCCAGTGAATGTGCGCAAGGCGACGGTGCTCCGGCTGCAACTCGCCATCGCGCCCGGCGCGCCGCCCAAAGTCACAGGCCGCGCGGTGGTGGCGAGCGGCTTTGCTCAGCGCGCCGACAAGGACGCCTTCCTGATCGGTCCGACCGGGCTCGCGCTGATCGGCTCGACGCTTTATGTTTCGGATGCCGTCGACAACCGCGTCGTCGCCATTGCCGACGCGCTGTCCCGCACGGGCGGCGCGGGCGTGGGCCGGGTCGTGACCCAGGGTGGTCTGCTGCAACGCCCGCTGGCGCTGGTCGCGACGCCGCAAGGCCATCTCCTGACCACCAACGCCAAGAACGGCCAGATCGTCGAGATCGACCCGGCGGCGGGAAAGCAGCTCGCCGCGCAATGGGTCGACGCCAACCAGGCCCAGCAGCCGCCGGGCAATGGCGACCTGTTCGGCCTGGCGATGATTCCGGATGGCAGCGGCGTCTATTACGTCGAGGACGACACCAACATGCTGGCGAGGGCTTCCCGATGACAGGGTACAACCCCGACAAAACCACGAGGCGCAGCTTTCTCGCGCTCGCCGGCGCTGGCGGCGCGACGCTCGCAGTCGCCGGTCCATCCGCAGCCGCCGAAAGCGCCGAGAATGCCGAGAGCTTGGCGGCCGAGAAAGCGGCGGCGATCAGCGATCGCCTCCCATTCTTCGGCCAGCATCAGGCCGGCATCGTCACCGCGCCACAGAAACACGCCTATTTCGTCGCCTTCGACGTCGCTTCCGACAAGCGCGCCGGGCTTACCGCGCTGATGCGCGCCTGGAGTGACGCGGCGGCGCGGCTGTGCGATGGCGGAACGCCGCTCGCGGCGGCCGGCGGCGATTATTCGAGCGACCCCGATCCCGCTGAATTGCAGGGGCTAAGTCCTTCGCGGCTGACCATCACCTTCGGTTTCGGCCCCAGCCTGTTCGTCAAGGACGGCAAGGACCGCTTCGGCCTGGCGGCGCAGCGGCCCGAGGCCTTTGTCGATCTGCCGAACTTTCCCGGCGACCAGTTCGAACCAGCGCGCAGCGGCGGCGACCTGTTCGCGCAGGTCTGCGCCGACAACCAGCAGGTCGCCTTCCACGCCGTGCGCGCGCTTGGCCGTCTCGCCTATGGCGCGGCCCAGATCCGCTGGATCCAGACCGGCTTCGTCTCGGACTACGGGGCTGGCAAGACGGCGCGCAACCTCATGGGCTTCAAGGACGGCACCGACAATCCGCAATCGGACGACGCCGGCGAAATGGACAAGATCGTCTGGGCGGGCGACGAGGCGCCGGCCTGGATGCGCGGCGGCTCCTATCTCGTCTTCCGGCGCACCCGCATGGCGCTCGAACATTGGGAGCGCACCCAGGTCGCCTTCCAGGAGCAAACGTTCGGACGCCACAAGCTTTCGGGCGCGCCGCTTGGCGGGAAGACGGAGACCGATCCTGTCGATCTGAAGGCCCTCGACAAGGATGGCAATCCGATCATTCCGGAAAATTCCCATGTCGGCATAGCGCGCCGCTTCGCCGAGGCGGGCGCGCGCATCCTGCGCCGCTCTTACTCATACAACGACGGGGCGAACATGACCGCCGAGCGCTGGCCGCCCTGGCGTCAAGGCATGGAATTCGACGCCGGGCTGGTGTTCGTCTGCTTCCAGCGCGACCTGCGCAAGGGCTTCATCCCCATTTTCGAGCGGATGTCGCGCTTCGACATGCTGAACCAGTTCGTCACCAACACCGGCGGCGCCCATTTCGCCTGCCCAGGCGGCGCCGCGCCCGGCGACTATGTCGGCCGCGCGCTGCTCGAAGCCTGAGGAGAATCCCATGCGAATGAAAATCGCCGCCTCCCTGCTCGCCTTGTCCTCGTTCGCTTGCGCGTCCGCGCAAGCGAACGCGGAGGATTTGCAGACCTACGCGCTCGCCCTGAAAGGGCATCGGATCACCCCGGCCGAACTGCATGTCCCGGCCAACAAACCCTTCATCCTGGTGATTACCAACGAGGACAATACGGCCGACGAATTCGAAATGAGCTCGCCGCCGCTGGAGAAGGTCATCCAGCCGGGCGCGGCAGGCCGGGTGCGCGTGCGCCCGCTGTCGCCCGGCCGCTTCACCTTCTTCGACGATTTTCATCCGTCCGCGCGAGGCGCGATCGTCGCCAAATGAGCGCGCGGCCTCGTTCGGTCATTCCTGGGAGGCGATTGCGATTCTACTGAATCGCCGACGGCGTCGAACGGGCCGGCGCCGGCCGCGCCGCGCCGGAAAGCAGGTTCGTCGCCAGAAAGATCGCGGCCAGGACCGAGACATAGACCGCGAGCTGCAGGCCGGACGGCTGGTCGACATAGCCGAACAAAGTGTGAAGCACGCGTCCGAAAAGGCTGTCGTCGCGGACGATGAAGGAGGTGTCCCAGACTGTCCGCGACAGGATCGTGACGTAGCCGGCCTGTTGCAGGAACACGACCGCCTGCGCCGCCATGCCGGCGGCGAGGAAAGTGATCAGCGTGGTGGTGACGGCGAAAAGGCGCCGGGCCGGGATGGCGACGAGGCCGAAAAACATCACGGTGGACACCGCGGCGCCGAGCGCCAGGCCGATCAGCCCGCCAAGCAGCAGGCTGGTGAAGCCCGCCGAGCCCGAGACCGCGATGCCGTAAAGAAACAGCACGACCTCCGAGCCTTCCCGCAGCACCGCGACGGCGACGACGATCGCCAGGGCCAGCAGGCTTTTCGATCCCGCCGCGACCTCCTGGCCGACGCCGCGCAGCTCCGCCGCCATTTCACGGCCATGGCGGGCCATCCATATATTGTGCCAGGCCAGCATGACGACGGCCAGGCCCAGCACGCTGGCGTTGAACAGTTCCTGGCCATTGCCCATGAAGGCGTTGGCCAGCGCCCCGGCAGCGGCCGCGAGCAGCGCCGCGCCGAAAACGCCAACTCCCACGCCGCCGGCCACCCAGACGCCACGCCCGGGAACGCCGCGCGTGACGGCGAGTACGATGCCAACGATCAGCCCCGCTTCGATGACCTCGCGAAAAACGATGATCAACGATCCCAGCATAGCGTGCTCCTGTTCCGCCGCGAGGTCGCCGTTCGCCTTCGAATGGACGTGATCGAAAAAGCGATAGCGGCGCGGCGCCCAATTTGTCTCTATGCGGGAAGAAACGCGTCAACAAGCCAGTCAGTCATTTTTAGAATTGATCTAATCCACGCGAGCCGCTGACGCTGCGTCATACGGGATCAGCCGACGCCGCCGTACGCCGCACAGCGGCAAGTCCACGGCTCCGTTCCTTGCGCCGAAGGTCCCGCTCGTTCTTTGGTGGGGGGGCGGCGCTATTTCGCAAAGCGCGTCCGTAATGTAGCCTTTGGCTCAAATCCGCGGGGAAGCGCCAAAATCACATTATAGTTCCGCCGTGGGCGCCTGCGCCGGGCGCAAGCCTTTGCAATCAAGGAGGAAACAAGATGTTACGCCGGATCATCATCGCTGCGGCGCCTGCCGCGGTCCTTGCGCTTTCGTCGGCGGCTTTCGCCCAGCAGACCACGCAAAAGCCGAGCGAAGACGCAGCCAAGGCCATGCTCATGAATGTGGTGACCGAGGTGAAGGTCAACAGGCAGCAAGCGTTCGACATGTTCAACGGAAACGGCGGCAGGTTCCTGAACGGCGATCTCTATGTGTTTTGCACCAATGTCGGAGACGGAAAATTCGTCGCCATGGGCAACGTCAATGCGAAAGACTTGCTTGGCAAGGACGTAAGGACCCTGAAGGACCCGACGGGCAAGGCGTTTGGTCAGGAAATCTACGCCGCCGGACGGAAGCCCGAAGGCGAGATCACCCAGGTCAGCTATCTCTTCGCGAGGCCGACCGACCCGAAGCCAGCAGCCAAGACGAGCTTCGTGACGCGGGTGGACGACGACTTCGCCTGCGGCGTGGGCTACTACAAGTAGGTCGGCGACCGAAAACGACCTGGCTTGCGAGCGCTTGCCGCCCCTGGCGGGGCGCTCGCCGAGCGGGTCGATGTCTTTGGGCGCGGTCTCCGCCGACCAGTGGCAAATCGACGCCGGCGCATTTCGCCGCCACCCGCGCCAAATCACATCCGCCGATAAATATCCGCCGCGATCGCCGCGAAGGCCGCGTCCACGCCCTCGCCGGTCTTGGCGCTGGAAAACAGCACCTCTTCCGGTTGCAGGCCGTGACGGTCAATTCCTGACAGGTCGGGCTCGACGAGGTCGGTCTTGTTGATCACCGCCCGCACCGAGCGTCCGGGCAGGCGCTCGCGAAAAGCCTCGGCGAAATCGAACATGGTCTGGATCGTCGGCGGCCGCGAAGCGTCGGAAATCACCAATGCGCCGGAAGCGCCGGCGAGATAGACCGATTTGAAAATATGCTGGCCGAAGTCGCCGTCGGTGTCCCACAGCAGCAATTTCGCGGTCACCGGCTGCGGAACGATTGGCAGCATCAGTTCATGCGTCAGGATATCAACGCCGATCGTCGTCTTGTAATCGCTGTCGAACTTGCCGAACATGAGCCGCTTGGCGAGCGACGTCTTGCCCACGCCGATATCGCCGAGCAGCATGACCTTGGCCGAAAACTTCACTGTTTCTGCTCCGCTTGGCTGAGCGTTTCAAACGTCACGCGCCGGTTGCGGCGCCGTTCCGCGCCGCCGGGAGCTGCTATGGCTGCCTGATCGCCGCGACCTACCGCGACAACTTTAGAGGATTCAACGCCTTCTGCAACAAGCTCGGCGGCAACAGCGTCGGCGCGCTGTTGCGAAAGTTGCAAATTCTTCGCCGATGAGCCCGTCGGGTCCGAATAGCCGACGACGCGCAAGCCGCCGCCGCCCGATTTCAACTGCGCCGCCAGGGCTGCGATCTGGCTCTTGGCTTGTGGCGGATCGCTGAAATCGGCGCCATCGCCGAACCATATCACCGCGCCACGCGCAAGCCGCGCCAGCGCTTCCCGCGGAGAATCGGCGTCGGCCTGCTGCGCCGAGCGCCATTTTTCCAGCGCGTCGAGTTTCGCGCCAAGCGCGTCTTGCTGAAATCTTCGCCTGCTCCTGCGCCGTCTGGATTCGTTGTTGGAGACCGGCGGCGTTTTGCGCCAGTCCGGCGGCCGCCGAGCCCACAGTCGCCACGCGCAATACCTGGGTTTCGATGCGCCAGGGCGCGTCGGCCTGCGCCAGGGCGCGCGACAAGGCGTCGATGTCGGCGTCCGGCGGCGCGAGGCCGCGCAACACGGCGATCCTGCCGGAGCTGTCGAGCGAAAGATGCAACGGCCAGCCGGCCAGTTGCGCCTGCTGCGACCGCGCCGATTGGTAAGCCTCGCGCAGCCGCCGCTCCCAGACATAATTTCTTACGGGGCCGGCCACGGCCCAGGCGAGTAGCAGCAACGCCAGCGTCGCCAGCGCCAGTTTTCCCCCGAGGGCGCCCTTTTTCGCCTTGGGCTCGGCGAAATCGGTCGCCAGATGCGCCAGAGTCGCGTCATCAGGACCATCGGGCGCATTTTCGATCAGGGAATAGAGCGCACGGTCCATGCGCGCCTCGTCGCCGGGCTGGGGTTCGCCGAGGAATTCCGCCGCGACGATCAGCCGCGCGGAGGCGCGCAGCAGGATACGGCCCGCGCCCATGTCGAGCGTGCGCAATTCGCCATGATGGCTGGCGAAGGCTTCCGCCGCGAACTGGCTGATCGCGGCGATCATGCCGCCCACGAGTTCGGCGGATTCCGGCTCGGCGAATTCATTTATCGGGCCGTCGGCGCGCCAGCTCGCCAAGAGCCGGCCGCTGCCGCGCTCCAGCGCCAGCATCAGCCGCACCTGCGGCCTTTGCGCGGCTTCGAGCAGGATTTCGCTGATCGGCCTGCCGGTCATCAGCGCCCGCAGGCGCAATCGCCAGATCTGGGTCGAGAGCAGGCGGTCGAGCCGCGCGTTGATGCTGACGACGAGTTCGCGGAAGGCGTTGGCCACGGCGGCCGCGACGAGGCGCCCGGTGATCGGATAGAGCGCCTCGACCATCATGTCGCGCGAATTGACGATTTCGCTGCGGATCGCGGCGAGCACCAGCGGCGCCATCGCCTGCGACAATTCGCGGTGATTGGCGATTTCCGCGCGACGCAGCGCGCCAGCCAGAACTTCCGCCGTCGCCTCCTCGAAGCGCTTGCTGTCGCCGACCCGCGCGGCGAGCGCGTCGGTTTCAAGCTGCAAGGCGTCGAGCCGCGCCTGTTCGGCGCGAAACAGCAGCCGCTTCAAAAGCCCCATTTCGGGCGAAGCGTCGGTTAAGTGCGTTTGTTGGATCGACGTTTCTTGGATCGACGCTTCTTGGATCGACGTTTCTTGGGCCGGCGTTCCCCCGGCCGGTTTGGCTCCGGCCGCGTCGTGCTCTGCCGGGTCCGCCGGCGAGCCCATGTCAGCGCGCCTTGGCGCTGGCGCCGAGGTTGCGGATCGTCGCGCCGAGGCCTGATATCGCCGAACCGATATCGTCGATCGAGGTCAGGCGCCTGTCTTCGACATCCCTGGCGAGGGTTTCGACGCGGTGCTCGAGCTCGCTGAATTTCTGCGCCGTCTCCGCGCGCATGTCCGCGAACATCTTTTCGAGCTTGGCGTCGAGTTCCGCCATGCGGCTGTCGGTCGCCCGCTTGTCGGCGCCAAACAGCAGTTCGCGCACCTGCAGGATCGGATCCGCCGCGGGGGCTTCAGCCGCTTCGACTTTGCTGTTGTTGGGTTTCATGTTCGTCCGCTCCTGATACGCCGGAACGGCCGGGCGCCGCGCGCCCTGAGGGGCGGCAAAAAAACTCACGCCGTTTCCAGTCCATGTTTTACGCTGGATGGAAACGGCGCGGCAAGATACGCGGGAAATATTACGTCGAATTTGCTTAAATTAGCGCGGGAAGAAGTGATCTGGGGCTGTCGCGCGGGTCTTTCCATTGTCGTCCTGCGCGATGAAGGTGATCGGAACCGCCTCCGCCGGCGTCATGTTCGGCGGGGATGTGACCAACACGCGCAATTCCAGCGTCGTGTCGGGACCGACCGTCACCTTGTCCACCGAGGGATCGCCGATGATCTCGACTTTCAGGCCCGGCGCGCCGGTCACGGACAGGTCGATCTTGCGGTCATTCGCCTGCTTGTTGAGCAGGCGCACGGTATAGCCGTTGTGCACCCCGCCGTCGGCCATGGCGACGGCGAGCGGATTGCGGTCGTGCAGCACGTCGACGCCGAGGTCGGAGCGCGTCGCCAGTTTGGTGATCATGATCACGCCGACCAGCCCGATGATCGCCGGATAGACCAGCGTGCGCGCCCGGACCGGCTTGTAGATCGACTTCTTGCCGTTCCTGCGGCGCGCGATGTTGATGTCGTTGTCATAATAGATCAGGTGCGGCGCGCGGCCGATTTCCTTCATGACATTGTCGCAAGCGTCGATGCACAGACCACACTGGATGCAGCCCAACTGCGAGCCGTTGCGGATGTCGACGCCGGTCGGGCAGACGGCGATGCATTGCTGGCAATCGACGCAATCGCCGACCTGCTGGCCCTTTTCGCGGGCGTGGGCGGCCTTCTTCACCGACATGCGCGGCTCGCCGCGATCGCGCTCATAACTGACGTTGAGAGCCCATTCGTCGGTCATAGCCGCCTGGATGCGCGGCCAGGGGCACATGTAGATGCATGTCTGCTCGCGCATGTGGCCGGCGAACATGTAGGTGGTGGCGGTGAGGATGGCGATCCAGGTGTAGGCGATGCCCGGCGCCTGGAAGGTCAGCAACTGATGGACCAGCGTCGGCGCGTCGTTGAAATAGAGCACCCAGGCGCCGCCGGTCCACCAGGCGATCATGATCCAGAGGAAATGCTTGGTCGCGACCTCGCGGACGTGCTGGAAAGTCCAGCCCTTCTTGTCCTTCATCATGCGCTCGCGGCGGTCGCCCTCGACGAAGCGCTCGACCGCGTAGAACAAGTCGGTCCACACCGTCTGCCAGCACAGGTAGCCGCACCAGACGCGGCCCGCGACCGCGTTCATCAGGAACAGCGTCATGGCGGCGATGATCAGGAGGCCGGTGAAATAGTAGACTTCCTGCGGCCACAGCTCGATGAAGAAGAAG
The DNA here is from genome assembly GCA_963828185.1 of uncultured Alphaproteobacteria bacterium. GTDB lineage: Bacteria > Pseudomonadota > Alphaproteobacteria > Rhizobiales > Beijerinckiaceae > Rhodoblastus. The sequence continues at coordinate 382,365 of CAWHDV010000017.1, forward strand.
TAGAAACGCCGGTGCGGCATGTCGACCAGCACGGCCTGGTGCGGCAGGAACGGACCGCGATCCCAGCGCACGAACGGCAAGAGGTAATAGACGCCGAGCGTCATCACCAGCAGCGCCCATTTGATGTTGCGGAACGTGCCGTGCGTCGCCTGCGGATAGACTTTTTTACGCGAAGCGTAGAGCGGGCCTGATATGATGGTGTCGTCTTCGACGGTCATGGCTTTTCCCGGATGGATTGCAGGGCGCACGCGAAATTTCGTCCACAATCATGCAGTTCGGGACGAGCCGCATTGATCCAGCACAGGCTCCGTTAATATTCGAATATTATGAAATATTTTCGGCGAGGCGCGCCGGATAGCCGGCGTCGGAAATGGCCTTGGCCATCACGGCGGCGTCGCCCGCCGCGGGCGTGACGGTGACGGCGCCCGCCGGCAGATCGACATGGACTTCCGAACCCGGCGCCACGGACTTGACCGCCTTGGTCACCCGCGCGGCGCAATGATCGCAACTCATGTTCTCGACCGCGAAAACCGTGTTATTGGCCGCCGGCATCACCATTTCTCCTTCGCTTTTCCAACGCCGCTCCCGCCGCGCCGCACAAAATTTTGGCGGAACATTTGGCGAAACTGGAATTGGGGAAACCTGTGGATAGTTGTGCGTAACTCGTCGACTGTGACATGGATGCGACAATTACGCGAACAAAACAAAAACACAATCGCAGGTTGTCTTTTGCGCCGCAACCGCGTTACAGCTATAACCTTGCGCGCGAAAACGTTCAACTTGCGAGCGCGAAACGCCGCAGCCTGAGCGCATTGGCCAGCACGAACAGGCTGGAGCAGGCCATCGCCGCCGCGCCAAACGACGGATTGAGCAGGATCCCGAACGAGGGATAGAGCGCGCCCATGGCGAGCGGCACGAGAACGACATTATAGCCGAAGGCCCAGAACAGGTTCTGCCTGATATTGCGCAGGGTCGCGCGCGACAGGGCGAAAGCCTGCGCCACCTTGCCGAGGTCGGACGACATCAGCACCACCTGCGCGCTGTCGACCGCTATTTCGGTTCCCGCTCCCATGGCGATGCCGACTTGCGCGGCGGCCAGCGCCGGGGCGTCGTTGACGCCGTCGCCGACAAAGGCCACCGGGCCGCTTTTAGCCAATTTTCGCAAGACCGCGACCTTGCCGTCAGGCCGAACGCCCGCGAACACCTGGTCCACGCCAATGGTGTTCGCCACCGCCCGCGCCGTGGCCTCGCGGTCGCCCGTCACCAAAGCGAGGTCGAGGCCAAGCGCGCGCAGGCGGGCAAGCGCCGCCAAAGCTTCCGGCCGAACCGGGTCGGCCAAGGCGAACAGGCCCGCGGCCTCTCCGTTCACCGAGACGAAAAAGCAGGAGCCGCCCTGCCCCGCCAGTTCCTCTGCCTGTGTTTCCAGCGATTTGGCGTCCGCGCCGATCGAGGCCAGCAATTCCGCCGAACCGACGCCGATTTTTTGGCCCTCGATGTCGCCTGTGACGCCGAGGCCGGGCCGATAGGCGAAGTTTTCGACCGCCGGCAAGACGATGTCGCGTTCACGCGCCGCCTCGGCCAGCGCCCGGCCGAGCGGATGCTCCGATCTAGCCTCGACCGCCGCCGCCAACGCCAGCAGGCGCGCTTGGTCGAACCCTTGAAAACCTTGCGCCGCCACGATGCGGGTCAGGACCGGCTTTCCCTCTGTCAGCGTGCCCGTCTTGTCGAAGGCGATGGTTTTCACGCCGCACAGCGTCTGCAAGGCGTCGCCCTGGCGGAATATGACGCCAAGCTCCGCCGCGCGGCCGGTTCCGGTCATCAGCGCGGCGGGGGTGGCGAGGCCCATGGCGCAGGGACAGGCGATGATCAGCACATTGACCGCGCTGACCAGCGCCAGGGCCAGGGCCGGCTGCGGCGCGAGCCACAGCCAGAGCGCGAAGGTGAGAAGCGAAAGCGCCAGCACCGCAGGCACGAAGCGCGCGGTCACCTTGTCGGCCAGGGCCTGGATCGGCAGGCGGGCGCCCTGCGCCGTCTCGACCATGCGGATGATGCCGGAAAGAACCGTGTCGCCGCCGACTTTTGTCGCCCGGAAGGAAAAGGCGCCGGCGAGATTCTGGCTGCCGCCGATCACGGCCGCGTCCTTCTGCTTTGCCACGGGAATCAATTCGCCGGTCATCAGGCTTTCATCGACATGGCTCGCGCCTTCGACGATCAGCCCGTCGACCGGGACTTTTTCGCCTGGCCGCACGTCGATCACGTCGCCGGCCCGCACTTCCTCGACCGGCAGGTCAAGGCTTTCACCATCGCGCCGCACGTGAGCGATTTTCGGCTGCAGTCGCGCCAGCCGGCCGATGGCGTCCACGGCGCGGGTTTTCGCACGCGCTTCCAGCCAGCGCCCGAGCAGGATGAAGGCGACAATGGTGGCGGCGGATTCGAAATAGGAATGGCGCGTCCCCGGCGGCAAAACTTGCGGCGCGAAGGTCGCCAGCATCGAATAGGCGTAGGCCGCCCCGGCGCCGAGCGCCACCAACGCGTTCATGTCCGGCGCGCGACGCATCAGCGAGGCGAAGCCGGCTGTGAAGAAGCGCCGCCCCGGCCCGAACAGCGCCGCCGTCGTCAAACCCGCCGCGACGAACATGACGACGTCATGTCCAAGCGCCCGATCCAGCCATGCGGCGAAACCCGGCGACATGTGACCGCCCATCTCGAGGATCGTCACCGGCGCGGCGAGCGCGGCGGCCCATAAGAATTTCCGCCGCTGGGCCGCAGTCTCGGCCGCCCGCGCGGCGAAAGGATCGGGCGCGCTTGCCCCGAGCGGGCGCGGCTCATAGCCGGCGCGGCGCACGGCCTCGGCCAGCGCCGGATAATCGACGGCGCCATCGAGCGCCTCGACAAAGGCGCGGCCGGCGGCGAGATTGGCGCGCGCCTCGAGAACGCCGCGCAAGCCCCTGAGCGCCTTTTCGACATGGGCGACACACGCGCCGCAGGTCATGCCCTCGACGCCGATCTCAAAATGGGCGATGCGCGGCTGGTAGCCCTCCTCGGTCACCCGCGCCGCGAGATCGGCCGAAAGATTGGCAAAGTCGGCGTCCGGCGCAAGCACGAGTTCGGCCCGTTCGCTGGCGAGGTTGACCCGCGCGTCCACCACGCCGGGCGTGGCTTTCAAAGCCTTTTCGACATGGGCGACGCAGGCGGCGCAAGTCATGCCGCCGACGCCGAAGCCGAAGCCGAGTCGCGTGTCGGTCGGACAGGAAGTTTCAATGCTCATGCGCCGAATATAGGACAGCGGCCGCCAATCTTCGACCATCAAAGTCCGGCGGCGGCAATTTGCCGCCCAATCAATAGATCGCGCGTTTCACCGGCAGTGCGTAATAGGTGTTGAGGATGGAGAAGCGTGGCTTGGCGTTATCCAACGCGATCGCGCCGCGTCCGTGCCAGCTGGTGCGAAACAGGTTGTGGCGCGGATGGATGACGACGAAGGCCAGGCCGCTGTTGGGCAGGAAGGGCAACGTCTTGTCCTCGACGAGGCCATAGGATTTCCAGGCGAACAGCCCCTTTGGCGAGATCTTGTAGATGGTCGTGCCAAGCGGCTTCTGGCTGTCGTCCTCGGGCATGTAGATCAACATGGTGAGGACTTTCTTGCGCGTATCGGGATGCGGCTTGATGGCGTAGCCGTCGTAATCCGTGTAAAGCACGGGTCGCGGATACATCTCGACCGGCCACGTCTCGCCGCTGCCCTGGGCGCGGATGCGCAGGCCCTCGTCCAGCCGCTCGCGCAACGCGTTTTCCAGCTCCGCCGAGCCCAGGACATCGGAAACAAGCTTCCACAATTGCCGGCGCTCGTCGTCGCCGGCGTCGCTCGAGCCGTCGAACAGCGTGAACTGCCGCCGCGTGTCGTCGCGGTTGAGCTTGGCGTAATTGTCCGGATCGGGCCGCCTGGCGAGCAGCAGGCGATAGAAATCCTCGGGCCAGAAATTCTCGAACGCCATATGCGGGTAAGGCTTGGGAAAAACCCTGGCGGTCATGATCGATTTGACGGCATGCGCCACGAGTTCGTCGTATGTCGCCATTCCCCCCTCCAAATCCGCGCCTGACGGAAAAGAGCGTTAGGACGCCGGCGCCCGGCGCGCAACAATTTTTCGCGCGCACGAATTTTTCACACGGGGACCTTGCTGGCGCGGCCTCAGTAGGCGGCTTGCGTCACCGGCTGGGCGTAATAGGCGTTGAGAATGGTGTGGCGCGGCTTGATCTGGTCGACATGGATGGTGTCGCGGCCGTGCCAGCTGGTCTTCAGCGGGTGGTAGCGCGGATCGATGACGACGAAGGCGATGCCGGTATTGGGCAGGAAAGGCAGGGTCTTGTCCTCGGCCAGTCCATAATGTTTCCAGGAAAACAGACCCTTGGGAGAAATCTTGTAGACGGTGGTGCCCAAATCCTTCTGGCTGTCGTCCTCCGGCATGTAGAGCAGCATGGTCAGCACTTTTCGCCGCGTGTCGGGATGCGGCTTGATGGCGTAGCCGTCATAATCGCAATAGAGCACCGGGCGCGGATACATTTTCACCGGCCAGCCCTCATTGCTGCCCCTCTCCCGAATGCGCAGCCCCTCCTCGAGCCTTTCGCGCAAGGCCGCTTCGATTTCCGGCGAGGACAGGACGTCCGAGACCAGCTTCCACAGCGCGCGGCGCTCGTCGTCGCCGGCGTCGCAGGAGCCGTCGAACAAGGTGAACTGCCGCCGCGTGTTTTCGCGGTTGAGCTTGAGGTAGTTCTCAGGCTCCGGGCGATTCGAGAGAAGCTGCCGATAAAAGTCTTCCGGCCAGAAATCCTGGTAAGCCATATGCGGATAGGGTTTTGAAAAAACCGTCGCCGCCATGATCGACTTCACGCCGTGATCGACCAGCTCCTGATAACGCGGCTCAGCCATCCCCTGTCCTCCCTGATCCCCTCTCGGGGCGACGCAGCAGGACTATCGGAAACGACCGCCGCGCCGCCTTGATACAGGTCAGCTTCGGCGCATCACGCGAAGGCGCGCGTCGCCTCGACCCATTGTCGCGCCCGTCCCTCCGGATCGGCGTTGAGCGTGATGTCGGTGACGACAGCCGCGCTGTCGGCCCCCGCGCGCAAGGCGTCCAGCCCGCGCTCGGGCGTCAGTCCGCCGATGGCGACCAGCGGCAGTCCGCCGATTTTCCGCCGCCAGAGGCCGAGCTTGTCCAATCCCTGCGGCGCCCATGGCATCTGTTTCAGCAGCGTCGGAAAGATCGGCCCGAGCGCGACATAATCCGGCCTGGCGGCCAGCGCCGTCTCCAGTTCGGCCTCGTCATGAGTGGACAGGCCGAGCTTCACGCCGGCGCAGCGAATCGCCTCGAGGTCGGCGGAGACGAGGTCCTCCTGACCAAGATGGATGAAATCGCAGCCGAGATCGAGCGCGAGACGCCAATAATCATTGACGATCAGTTGCGCGCCAAAATTGGCGCAGAGCTTTCGCGCTTCAATAATTTGCGCTGAAACAATTGCTTCCGACGTGTTTTTGATGCGCAACTGCACGAGCTTGACGCCGCAGGGCAAGAGCCGCCGCAGCCAGTCGACATGATCGACGATGAGATAGAAGGGATCGAGCTTCATGTGAAGGCCTTGCCGAGCACCGGCGTCGAGGGCGCGGCCATGTCGCGCGGCTCGATCGGCAGCGCCAGAAAGGCTTTTCGTCCGGCCTCGGAGGCCAGGGCGAAAGCCCGCGCCATGGCGACGGGGTCGCCCGCCCGCGCGATGGCCGTATTGAGCAGCACCGCGTCATAGCCAAGCTCGAAGGCCTGCGCCGCTTGCGACGGCGCGCCGATGCCCGCGTCGATGACGAGCGGTACGTCGGGGAAATGCGCGCGCATGGCGCGCAGGGCGAACAGGTTGTTGAGGCCGCGCCCCGAGCCGATCGGCGCGCCCCAGGGCATCAGCACGCGGCAGCCAGCGTCGAGCAGCTTTCCGGCGACGACGAGATCGTCGGTCGTGTAGGGAAAGACCTGGAATCCCTCGTCGCAGAGGATGCGCGCCGCCTCGACCAGCCCGAAAACGTCGGGCGCCAGCGTGTCCTCCTCGCCAATCACTTCCAGCTTGATCCAGGGCGTGCCGAACAGCTCGCGCGCCATCCGCGCCGTGGCGACCGCCTCCTTGACCGTACGGCATCCGGCGGTATTGGGCAGGATCCGCAGATTCTGCGCGCGGATGAGCGCCCAAAAACTTTCGCCGGCCCGCCCGCCACCGGCCTCGCGGCGCAGCGACACGGTGACGACTTCGGCGCCCGAAGCCTTCAGCGCCTCGGAAAGAATGGCCGGCGAGGGATATTGCGCCGTGCCGACCAGCAGGCGCGAGGCAAGGGCCACGTCATAGACGCGGAGCGGATCGTTCATGTCAGCCTCACGTTCATGTCAGCCGCCTTGCCTCGGCGTCAGGATTTCCACGCGGTCGTCCGCGCCGAGCCTTGTCCCGGCGCGTTCCTTGGCCCGCACGAAATCGCCGTTGACCGCCGTGGCGACCAATTGGGGACTGTAGTCCAGCTCCTCGACCAGCGCGGCAAGATTTCCCGACCTCGCCTCAACCGGCTCGCCGTTGACCACGATCTTCATCCATCACCTCTGGAAATTCCGCATCCTCGAAAATGATCCGCGCCGCGCGGCTGGCCAGCGCCGGCGACAGCAGGAAACCATGACGGTACAAGCCGTTGAGATAAAGGCGGCGCCCCTCGCGCTTTATACGCGGCAGATTGTCGATGAAGCTCGGCCGCACGTCGGAGCCGGTCTCGACCACTTCGGCCTCGGCGAAGGCCGGATGCACGGCGAAGGCGGAATTGACCAGTTCGACAAGGGATTGCGCCGTCACCCGCGCGCGCTCCTCGTTCTCGATCATGGTGGCGCCGACCATGAAGGTTCCGTCGGGGCGCGGCACGATATAGACGGGATGGCGCGGATGCAGCATCCGCACGGGCCGCGACAGTTTCACATCGCTTGAGCGCAAAATCATCATCTCGCCCTTGACGCCGCGCAGCCCGGACAAGTCGGGCTTGGCGCCAAAACCCCGGCAATCGAGGGTCCAGTCGCAATCGTCCGTCAGGGTCGCGGCGTCGGTGGCGAAACGGAAGACGACATTCGGCTCGCGGCCGAGGATGTTCACCAACCCGTCCATGGCGGCGCGCGGCGCGAGATGCGCCTCTTCCGCAAAATACAGCGCATGGTCGAAATGCTCGGCGAGATCCGGCTCGAGCGCGGCGAGCGCGGTCCCGTCCACGCGCTCGAAATGGCTGGTGCGCTTCGAGAACTGCACCAGTTCGGAGCGATCGCGCGGGAGCGCCACCACCAGCGATCCCCGCCGCTCGGCGAGTGGAACGGTTCTGGTCCAGAACTCCAGCGCCTCGGCCCCGAGACGGGCGACAACCGGCTCGGTCGATTCCGCCTCGCACCACGGCGCGATCATGCCGCCGGCGTAATGCGAGCAGCCGAGCCCGGCCTTCTGGCCTTTTTCAACGATTTCCAGCGAAAGGTCGCGGTTTTGGACGCGCGCCTGCCGGACGAGTTCAAAAGCCGCCGTCAGTCCCGCCGCGCCGGCGCCGATCACCCGGATTCGCATGTCGCTTCCCCTCCCGCCGCACCCTTGGCGTTCGAACGGGCGATTGCGGGGAGCGGAAGCGAAGCGGCGTGCCAGGCTTCAATTCGCGCCATCCCTCCGCCAGTACGAACTGGATCAGGTGTTTAAGGGTCGCCAGGGCGCGGAAAACCTGCTCCCGCATCGCCAGCCTCTCAGCCCCCTGAGCATCGTCCCGAAAAGTTGGAGACTTTTCGGACCAGTCGATGCGTTTAGACAGGTTGTCTGACCCGGATGGGTCAGACGGGATCCCCTTGGCCGTGGATAAACTTATGTGTCGCGTCGCGGCCACTCGTCAAGGGGAACAATCGCCGCGGCTGGCGCCATGTTTGCGTATTGTGCGCGGAACTCCCCATGGCGCAGTTTAGAGCCTTTCAAAAAAGCTCGGCATTGTGCTAGAATTCACGGATGAAGAAGACAATGGCGCATTCGGAACAGCATCAGGGCGGAGCGGTCGCACGGCGGCCTGTCGCGAAGCCGACATATGACTGGAAGAACGGCGCTCTTGCGCGGCTGGTGCAGATCAAGCTGCGCTCGGTCGATCTGCGTCCGAACTCGCCAGAGGGTCAGCCTCGCCTCGCTGCTGTTCGTCGCCGGCGACCGCCACGTGACGGTGGACCAGCTTTTCGCCGAGGCGAAAGCCTTGCGCATGCCGCTGTCGCGCGCCACCGTCTACAACACGCTGCACCAGTTCGTCGCGGCGGGACTGGTGCGCGAAATCGCGCTCTACGGCTCCAAGGTCTGGTATGACACCAAGACCGGCTCGCATTGCCATTATTTCGACGAGGACCTAGCCTCGCTCTATGACATGCCGGAAGATCTCGCCGAACAGCTCAAGCTGACGCCGCCCGAGGGCAAGAAAATCGTCGGCGTGGACATCATCGTTCGCCTCGCCGACGATGATGGCGAGACCACTTCGCCGCGACTCTGATCGGACGGATCGGCAGGCGTCCAGCAGGGTTCAATAGGCGTTTTTGGGAAACAGCACCGAAAGCGGCGTCTTGAGCAGGATCTTGATGTCCAGCCACATCGACCAGTTCTCGATATAATGGAGATCGTGGGCGACGCGCTGCTCGATCTTCTCGATCGTGTCGGTTTCGCCGCGCCAGCCGTTGATCTGCGCCCAGCCGGTGATGCCGGGCTTGACCCGGTGGCGGGCGAAATAGCCTTCCACCGCCTTCTCATAGACCAGGCCCGCCGCATTGCCCTTGAGGGCGTGCGGGCGCGGCCCGACCAGCGAAAGGTCGCCGCGCAGCACGTTGAACAATTGCGGCAATTCATCGAGCGAGGTGCGGCGGATGAAGGCGCCGAAGGGCGTGACGCGCGGATCGCCTCTCGTGACCAGCTGGCTCGCCTGTGCGTCGCAACGGTCGGAAAACATCGACCGGAATTTGAACACGCCGAACTGCTCGTTATTGAAGCCGTAACAATTCTGCACGAACAGGGCCGGCCCCGGCGACGACAGTTTGACGCCCAAAGCCAGCAAGGCCAGCACCGGCGACAGCAGCAGGATTAGCGCCGCCGACGCCGCGCGATCGAACATCGACTTCAGCGCAATGTTCCAGTCCGACATGGGCTTGTCGAACACCGGAAGGAAAGGCGTGTCGCCGATATAATTGTACGCGCGGTCACGCAGCGTGAGCTTGCTTCCCAGCGCGGAAATGCGCACGTCCACCGGCAGCACCCATAGCTTGCTCAGGATGTGCAGGATGCGGTCCTCGGCGTTGAGCGGAAAGGCGACGATCAGCAGGTCGACCTTGTGGTCGCGGCAGAAGGCTTCGAGATCGCCGAAGGCGCCGAGCAGCTTGTAGCGACCGGCGTCGGCGGGCAATCGCGTGCGGTCGCGGTCGTCGAAAATGCCGAGGATCCGCAACGCGCCCCTGCCCGAGGCCTCCAGCCGACGGATGGTTTCCATCGCTTGCGCGCCGCCGCCGACGACCACCGTGCGCCGCGCCAGGCGCCCCTGGCGCGTCCAGCGCGTCGTGATCAGGGCGAACAGCAGGCGGACCAGCGCGCCGCCGCCCCAGCCCCAGGCCAACCAGCGCAGGGTCCACAGCCGCAGAAGGCCGGGTTCGCCCGCCCCGGTGAGGACGCAGGCGGCGTCCCAGGCCGCCAGCGCCGCGACGAAGGCGACCATCAGGCTGAAGCTCTGGCGCGGGAAGTTTGCGACGGCGCGGATCGTGTACGCCCAGCGCGAGCGCAGCACGAAAAGTCCGATCGCCGTCACCGCGAAAATTCCGGCCGCCAGCAGCGACACGTCGCCGCGCAGGGTCGTGGCCGCCGAAAGAAAGGCCACAAGCCCGCTCGCAATGAAATTCAAGCAATCGAACAATAGCAGGGCGCCGACGACCAGCGGCTGCGAAATCGTCGCTTTGTCCGCCTCCGGCGCATCGTTTTCGCGCCGCGCCTTCTCCTGCGGCGCGGCGCGGGCCGCGTGCAGGTCTGCGACGAGGAAAGCCGGCCTCGACCATTGGTCGGTGGAAGGATCGGCCGAGGGATCGACCGAGGGGATAAATTTCGTGGCGAAACGCATGGACGACCGACTCGATACCATCAAAGCCGCGTCGCTCCGGGGCCTCCCGGGCCGAAAGGCTCTCACAGCCGCCGATTTTATGGCGCTCCGGTAAACAGCCTGTTGTCGCCCGGCGCCGAACCGTGCAAAGCCGCCGCCTTTCCTTGCTTTCCCCGCGGCTCTCCCGCGTCGCCCCTCGGCGAGCTGAACGAAAAATGCAATGATTTCCGCACGCGTGCGGCGAATTTAGCGCTTTGTTTACCAGGCGGGCGAATAGTCGCCCGACTGGCTTTTCCGCGCGGCATGTCGTCGCGCCCAGTCCGATGAGAGGCTTGCCTTGACCACGGCAAAGCACGCACTCGCCTCTTTCCTCGTCGTCGCGACGGCGGGCGCAATTGTTCCGGGTTCGGCCTCGGCGAACGAATGGCGGTTCTGCGTCGGCGTCGCGCCGGCCGCGCATCAAACGATCATCACCGACATTTTCGACAGCCCGGCGGAAAGCGCGCAGGTCGAACACCGGCTGGAGGCCTATTTTCGCGCGCGCAAGGGCGAGAACCTGACCTTTCAGTGCCCGCGCGGCTCCTCGGAAAAATACGCGGCGCTGAACGACCAGACCACGGCCCTCCAGTTCAACCGGGAAATGGGTTATTCGGTCGACGGGTTTCCGGCCACGGAAATGACCGCCCTGCTCTCTGCCGGCGAGTTCTGAGCCCAAGCCTTATGAGCCTCAAGTCTTTTGAGCCTCAAGCCTTCAAAATTCGGGCAGCAGGATCGCATAGGCCAGGAACAGGCCGAAAAACACGAATAGCGACACCAGGCCAACGAGCATCCAACGGTCTCCCGTCGCATCCGAAGCGGCGTCAGTGGCTTCGGCCTCGATCTCGTCGCGGCTGCGCGCCGCGACCGCGACGGGCTCGGACTTCGGCGCCGCGACAGTTTGGGAATCCGGCATCGCGGCAGGGCGCTCGCAATGCTCCGTCTGTGAAGGCGCATTAGTCAGCGTCGACATCCGTTCCTCATCTTCTGGATTAGGAACATCCTTCAACAGCTCATCATAAGCCGAATTTTTCGCCTCGGCGAAAGCCAACTCCTTACGATCTTCCGGCGCGGGATCTGGCGCGAGCGGCTCTTGCGCCGCGAATGGCTTTGTCGGCGCCGGCGGCGCAACGATCTTTCGCGGCGCCTTGGCCGGCGTGGCGGAATTTTTGGCCCGCGACCGCATCATGCGGCCCTGCGCCAGCACAAAGACGGCGCAGGCGAGCGGCAGGGCGACGCTCACCAAGGGCGCTTCGCCCTTGACCCAGGCGGCGAAAAGCGGATCGCCGGTGATCATGTCGCCCGCCACCCAGCCCAAAAAGGCGGCGCCGATGTCGATCAGCAGCGGAAACACCTTCATCAACCGGCCGAAGCCGAAACTGCCGAAGATGATGAGCGGAATGCTCAGCGCCAGGCCGAAGGCCAGCAGCCAGAAATTGCCGCCCGAAACCGCCGCGAGCGCCACCACATTGTCGATGCTCATCGTCGCGTCCGAGACGATGATAACGCCGGCGGCGGCAAGGACGCCGCTCCTCGACGCCCGCGAGGCCAAAAATTCGTCCTCGTCCGGATCTTCGCCCTGCATCAGGTTCAGCGAAATGACCAGCAGCACGACGCCACTGAGAAACTGCACGAAAGGCAGGCTCATGAGCTCGCCGGCCATCAGCGTCAGGAACACGCGCAGGCCAATGGCGCCGGCCGCGCCCATCCAGGCGGCGCCGCGCGCCTTTTCCGGCGGCAGGCGACGGCAGGCGAGCGCGATGACCAGGGCGTTGTCGCCGCTGAGCAGAAGGTCGAGAAGAACGATTTGCAGCAGAACGCCGAAGGAGCTTGCGGCGGCGGCGGCGTCCATCAGGGGAAGACCTTTCGTTTCAGAAGCAAGTCGCGGGCGTCGGTCGAGCCGTCATTTTGACGCCTCGGACTTGGACGCCTCGGACTTGGACGCGTCGGACTTGGACGCGTCGGCTTTGGCGGCCGCTTCCGGCGGTCCCGATTTCAGCGCCTTGAGGAATTGCGCGTCGGGCGTCAGCAGCAGCACCGGCGCGCTGTCGGCGAGCGACGAGCGGTAGGATTGCAGCGAACGATAGAACAGGTAGAATTTTGGGTCGGCCTTTTCCGCGTCGGCCAGCACGCGGCTGGCGTCGGCGTCGCCCTGCCCACGGGAGATCTGCGCAGTGCGTTGCGCTTCCGACAGGATCACCGTCCGGTCGCGGTCCGCGCTGGCCTGGATTTTCTGCGCCCATTGATAACCCTGCGCCCGCAATTCCTTGGCCTCGCGCTGGCGTTCGGATTTCATGCGGTCGTAGATCGCCTGGCTGGTCTCCAGCGGCAAATCCGCGCGGTGCAGGCGCACTTCCTCGACATTGACGCCGAGCGGCGCGAATTTGGCGCTGGCGTCGGCGTGGATCTTGCGGACCACGTCGCGGCGGCTCGGCGACAACAGCGTCGGCAAGCCGATCTGGCCGAATTCGCGGCGCATGGCGGTCGAGACGACCTGCGCCAGCTGCGCCCGCGCCTCCGTCAGATTGTGCAGGCTCTGATAGAAGCGCAGCGGATCGACGATGCGGAAGCGCGTGTACATCTGCACGACGATGCGCTTCTGGTCGCCGAGGATGACCTGTTCGGACGGCGGCTCCAGCAGCAAAAGCCGGGAGTCGTAGAGGTACACCGTATCGATGAAGGGCGCCTTGAACTTCAGTCCGGCCTTCTCGATGATGCCGACCGGCGCGCCGAGCCGCACCAGCAGCGCGCTCTGGCCCTCGTTGACGGTGAAGAAGCAGGACATGGCGACGAACAGACCGATGACGGCGAGAACGCCGGCGGCAAAGAAGAGTTTCGCCCTCATCATTTGTCACCTCCTGCCTGCGAGCCCATGGTTTGGGGCGCGGCCGGCGGCGGGGGCTTGATTTCGCTCAGCGGCAGATAGGGCGCGAGCGGCGCCGCCCCCTTGCCGGACGAATCGACGATCACCCGCGAGGACTTGCGCAGCACGGCGTCCATGCTTTCGAGGTACAGGCGCCAGGCGGTGACGTCGCGCGCCTGGGCGTAGCTCTTGTAGATGGCGGTGTAATTCTGCGCCTCGCCCTGGGCGAGATTGACGGTCTGCGCCTTGTAGGCGTCGGCGTCGAGTTTGATCCGGTCCGCCTCGCCGCGGGCGCGCGGCAAGATGTCGTTGGCGTAGGATTGCGCCTCGTTGCGGGCGCGCTCCTGGTCGGCGCGGGCGCGTTGCACGTCGTTGAAGGCGTCGATCACCGTCGCCGGCGGATCCACGCGCGACAATTGCACCTGCACCACGCGGATGCCCGAGCCTTCGCGGTCGAGCACCCCCTGCAGCAGGGCCTGTGTCTCGTCGGCGACCTCGGCGCGCTTGTCCGACAGCGCCGCCTGGATCGGCGTCTGGCTGATCACCTCGCGCAGCGCGCTTTCGGCGGCGATCCGCAGCGCGATGTCGGGATCGGCGACGTTGAACAGGTATTTGCCGGCGTCCTTGACCTGCCACAGCAGCGCGCAATCCGCCTCGACGATGTTCTCGTCGCCGGTCAGCATCTGCTTGTCGCGCGCCTGCCCCACCGAGCCGTCGGCGGCGAGGCCGAGCTGCATCTGGCGAATCTGGGTGACTTTCGGGAACATCGCCGTCTCGATCGGCCAGGGTAGATGGAAATGCAGGCCGGGCGGCGTCGTGTCGACCCAGGCGCCATAGCGCAGGACGAGCCCCTGCTCGTCCGGCTGCACCTTGTAGAACCCGGTCGACGCCCAGACGAACAGCGCCAGCCCCGCCAGCAGCGCCCAGCCGCGCGGCTCGATCCGCGGCAACTGGAAAAACTCGAGGAATTTTTCGCAACTCGTGCCGAAGATCGCGAAATCATCGGGCGGCTCAGCCGGTTCGTGGGAAGTCTTCGGGGTGTCGTCCATCGCCTGCTTTGGTCCTGCCCCGCGGTTTAGAGCTTGATAGGCCGGGGGAAACGGGTTGGCCGCTCTTATCACGCCGCATCCGGCAGAGCGACAAAAATGCGCGCCAGGGAAAAATCGCAAAAAAACGGCCGCAAAAAGACAAGACGCGAAAAAAGCAGGCATAAAAAACATCGGGACGGCTGGACATGCGGATGAGGCTTTGCTACATCGCCCTCCTCCTCAGCGGCGGCCCAACGGCAAGAGCTGAAGTTTTCGATGGGCGCTTAGCTCAGTTGGTAGAGCAGCTGACTCTTAATCAGCGGGTCGTAGGTTCGAGCCCTACAGCGCCCACCATCGAAAACACATATTCTTCTAGGCTTACAGCCGATATGGCTGGTGAGAACAGAAGGCGTTCGCGCGCGCAGTTGTCACTTGGTTGTCAAAACTGGGTCCTGTTTCGTTCCTTCGCCAAACTGCCTTTCGAGCTTCAACACGGCCGCCTCGGCGAGCTCGAGTCGTCCGCCGAGATAGTGCCTGTCCAGAATATCTTGCACGTCCTTGAGCGAATGGCCGGTCAGCGAGGCGATCTCCGGCACGCTGCAGCCCGCCAGCGCCAGCCTGGTGACGGCGGTGCCGCGCAGGTCGTGGAAGCGGAGATTTTCGATGTCGGCGCGCGCCTTGGCGGCGGCAAAGCTCGATCTGAAACCGTCCTCGGTCCACGGCCAGCCATAGGAATTGGTCAGAATCTGCGGGCTGCGCCTGTCCATTTTATCGAGAAAATTCCTGAGCGTTTTGCCGCAGGGAATGACGACATATTTCTTGGTCTTGCTTTGCCTCAACCTGATGGTCTTGCCGTCATAGGCCGACCAGGGAAGGACAAGCAGGTCGCCTTCGCGCTGGCCGGTCCACAGCCCCAGCATGACGGCCGCGATCACTTCGAGTGAAGCCTTGGCGAACAGCTGCTCAATGTCCGACGCCTCCCAGATGATCTCCGTGCGGTCGCCGCCTTTGTAGAGCCTGCCGCCGCGCGTGCAGGGATTGTGGTCGATCAAGGCGCGGTCGGCGGCCCAGCTCAGGATCCTGTTGAGCACGCTCCAGGCATAATCCGCCTTGCGCTTGGTCTGAGCCATTCCGTCGCGCCATTCCTTGAAAACCCCGCGGGCCTTGGGGTCCTCCACCGCGGCGACCGGCATGTCGCCGAACTCCCGTTCGATCATGCTGACATAGCGGCCGTAATCCTTCTTCGACTTGTCCGAAAGCTCAGCCCAATCCGCCGACGCCTTGAACTTGACGATGATGCTGCGGAACTGGCTGGGGGGAACGGCGCGAACTTTCGCGGCCGCCGCGGCATAGCTCGCCATGAATTCCGGCGAGCCCGGCTTGCCGCGCAATGGCTCGTTGTTGGCGCGAAAATAGCGGAACACTTTTATGGACCCGTCCGCGAGCTTTTTACGCGTTGTCTTGATGCCCGATAGCCTGACCAGCGCCACGGCGCTTCTCCTTCCATTCCTCTAAAGCGCTTTGCGTTGGCGCTCCCCCTCCAGGGGAAACCAGTCCGGACAAGTGATTGAGAGCCGCCTCGATCGCCGCCCGGTCCCAGTAACGGGTTCCCTCGATCGGCGGCGGCAGCCTTCCGGTTTTGACCCATTCGGAAAAAGTTTTAATCGGCAAGCCGCAGTGCTTGGCTGCATTGGCGCGGGACAATAAACGCGGGGTCACAAGGAAACCCTCCAAAACAATTGCGAACGCTTTGGAAGGAAGCATTGAGATCGATCGCGCGTCGACTGCGTACTCGCCGTCAACATTACTCTCAATGTTCAACCACCCAGCCAACAGAGCCGAGTATTTCAGGCTTCACATACGAGCAAAAACAAATAGCCTACAAAACACAACACCCTGATCTCAGCGTATTGCTTTGTCGCCATTGACGCTTCTCAATTCACCGTCCATGCAACATGTTTTCTCTTTTGCGAGGCAACGTCAACCTTATTTTTGAATTCCGATGCTACAAAATGAGAATTTCCTTATTCTTTGGGGATTTTTTCTTTCTGACTCTCGTAAGTTGTTTGCGCCCTCGCCGTCAGCTGAGGATCAGACCTTCACCGACGGCAAAACGGCGACGTCCATTCGGGTCAGGGAGAAGACCTTTTCAATGTTCCGGCGCAACATTCGCTCAGGCGGGATCAGGCGCCCTGCCCCGCCTGAGCGCATCGCCATCGTTGGCGCGGCAGTCGAGAGCGCCGTCGCCTCTCGGCTCAAGGCGCCGCTCAATTCCATCAGCGGCCCAAGCACGGTCACGGCCGAGATGAGCCGTTGCTGCGCGGCAGCAACGCAGATATTCGCCCGCACCAAGCCGCGCCGCATTTTCGTCGACCTTTGCGTCCGCCGGCATGCGGCTGGATCAGGCGGAGGCCTCGGCGCTGCCTTCGGATCGCGCCAAAATCGCCGCTAAACTTTCGAGGCTGGCGCGCAGCCCCTCCTGCGACAGGCGATTATGAAAAACTTCGCGGATGAGAAACAGACGGTGCAAGGCGGCGATGTCGCCGCGGCAATAAGCGGCGATCACGTCGAATTGGCCGGCGGCGGCGAGATCAGCGACCTTGGATCCGTCCATGCCGTCGATTTTTCCCGCGATTCCGAGATAACGGCAGAGCGCGTCGAGGGTGAGACGATTGCGGCCATCAAAATTCGACATGAGATCGCAGAGATCCCAGTGAGCATCGCCGAATTTCTGAAAATACTTCTGCACCCTGGCCAAATGCAGGCCAGGAACCCGGTGCAGCATCGCGCGATATTGCAGCACCGGCAAGTCGAAGGTCAGCCCGTTATAGGAGACGAGCACCGGCATGACATGCTCGATGGTCTCGAAGAATTTGCCGATGATTTGCGGCTCGTCCATCTCGCCGGCGTGATGGACGACGATCTCGCGGACCTTCCAGCTCCTGTCCTCTTCATAGCTCGCCGCTAAAGCGGCGATGCAGACGATTCTGTGATAAGCCGGCGGCGGAAACTTGTCGCCGAAGACCGCCTTGGCGGCGTCGATGTCGTCTTCGGGCAGGCCATGGGCGCGGGCGATAGCGGCGTAGTCCGGGACGGTTTCAAGATCGAAAGTGAGAAAGGGCTTGGGCATTGCGGGCTCCTGTTTGATATGAAAAAGCCGACGCATGGGCGTCGGCTCGCTTGATGAACGAGAAAGCAGTGGTCGGGCGGCGGCTCAGTTGGCCGTCCAGGCTTTCCGACGCGCCGCGATCCAGTCGTCGATTTCCGCCCGCGTGCTGCCGGGAAACAGGCGCAGGGCGTCACAGCGGGCGGACGCCTGCAGCGCCCACCAGAGGTTTCCGTCTCGCTCGCTTTCGTCGATGATCTCGGCCGTGGCGAGTTTTTGTTCGAGATCGGCGACCGAGTTGGCTTTGCGAACCGCGATCAGCGCCAGCACGTCGGCAATTTCTTGCTCGATGCCGGCGCGGCACGCGGGGGTGACTTTTTCGTCAAGCATTTCGGCGAGTGCGGCGTGGACGCACAATTCGGTGACCGTCCTGTCCAGGGTCCAGGCGCTCCGGTCCATGCGGGAAACCTCCTCGTAGTGCGCGATGTCGGCAGGCTCAAGCGTTGGCCGGCCGCGCGGCGTTTTTTCGATAAGCTTGATTGTCTGGAATCGTTTGGCCATGTCTGTTTTTCCGGGTGTTGGTCATGAGGGCGCCAGCGCGCGGAATTTTCCGTGCGCGGCAAGGAAGCGAGATTTGAATGGAAGGAACTCTGCCGTGACGGCCTCAGCGGCCGATTGGCGTCCAGCTCAGCTCTAGGTGGCTGGCGACGATCTGTTCAGCGATCGCCACGAGACGATCGACGCCGCGGTAAATCGAAAAGCCGCAGATTTCCAAAGCCGGGCTGAAAGCCCAACCGGGATATTGCGTCGCCAATTCGAGCCCGTGGGGATCAACGCCGCGCGCGACGCAATGCTGCTGGCCCAAAGGCGTCCGCGCCCAGACGTCGAGAGCGCCAAGACGCGTATAAGCGTCGAACGCCTTGTCGAATTCCAGTTCGCTCATGCCCTCCGGCAGCCGCACGAGGATTCCGCGCACGTCCGCTCGCACCGGGCTATTGGGCGATTTCTGGCCGCAGGGATGGAGTTGCGAGGGGAACCATTCGTCAAAGCCGGGCCGCCAGGTCCAGACGCCGTCAATTTGCCGCCAGGCGCCATATTGGTCGCGACGCTTTTCTTCGATGCGCGCGGCAAGGCGATCGGGCGAAGTCGTCGAGACGCTGTAACAAGGCATAGCGATCTGCTTCGCCAGTTCCGCCAAACCAGGACAGCCGGCGACATAGATCAGGCGGGTCGCGCCCGGCCGATACGCGTCCTTGAACGGTGACGTCAAGAAGAGATTCGTCGCCGCAGGAATGAGATCGGCGCCGCCAACCTTGGCCCATTCCGAGGCGGCGTTGAACGGCGAACGCCGCGGCCCCTGAGGCCCGAGCGGCATCGGGTCGATGATGCGCCCCGCCTCGGCGATCGGCGGAGAATTGTGATCGATCGGTGTGTTCAAGTCTAAATCCTTTCGGGGTTCAACTGGGATAAGTCCCAACAAATTCATGGAAAAAACATTCGGTTCAGCCGGGCCCGCCGCCCGACGAAAATAGAGAGATCGCCGCCAGAGGCGGATTGACCGGCGACATCGTCAAGACCCTGATGTCGGGCGTTTTCCGCAGAACTCGTCAGCGCGGCAGATAAAACCATTTCCGGTCTGCGCTCGCTCGACGGCGGCAAGACGCCGGGCGTTTTCCAAGTCAGGACAAAACCATCCGGTCGCGTTGCCTGCGACGGCAAAACCGAGCGCCAGAGTCGGTCAAACGAGTTTGGCGCGGCGTCGCCTCGGCGAGCGAGCTGAGTTCGCAATCGATCGTCTTGCGGTGCGGCTCGGCCAGTTCGCGGAAAATCCGCATGACGATATCGACGGCCACATCCCTGGCGGGCGCCGTCACTGGCAAAACAAGGAAGCGATCGAGCAAGGATGGGCGCAGCCCGGAAACGTCGTTCGCCGAAGCGAGCCAGAGGATTTTGTCGGCGCGGATCAGCGCATCAAGCCAAGCGTCACGAAAGGTCTGGGCGTTTCTGGGCCCCAACACGCCATGCAGGACATCCAGAGGGTCCGAGCCGTCCTTGACGCCCGCCTTGTCCAACTCATCGAGACAGATGAGAGGCGAAGCGCTTGCGCCTTCCAAAAGCGCACGCGCGACCGCGCCCGCGCGGGCGCCCCGCCACGACAACAAGTGGCCAGCGAGGACGCCGGAATCGTCGAGGGCGGTCATCGCGATCTCTTCGTAGGGAACGCCGAGCGCCTCGGCTATGGCGCGGGCGAAATACGTCTTTCCGATGCCCGCCGGCCCGACCAGCAAAATCGGCGGCGCGAAAAAATGCGTCTGCGAATTTATGGCGAGCCGCGCAGCGCGGACGTAGACATCCGACGCTACGGCGAAGTCAGGCATGGCAGCGTCAACGGCAAGAAGGCGTCCACGCATATGTTCGTCCGCAACCAGCAACTCCCGCACGCCGTCTTGCTGATCATTGGCGAGCAAAGAAAAATATCGGGCGCGCGTCGCTTCGGGCGTGTCGGATCATCAGACACGCCAGCGCCGACGAATTGCTGCAATTTGCGCCGGAAAAGATCGGGATCGAAGACACGAATGGATCGCATGATTGGCTCTGTTCAATTCCACGGCCGACCTTTCGGGGTTCGAAAAGCCCAGCCAACAGGGAAGAACAAAGGCCGACAAATAAATCGGCGACCCATAAATTTGGGAGTGAGCGTTGGCAAATCGCGGGGCGAGCGGGCCGCAGCCATGCACAGCCTCATCATCGCTTGCTTATGAATGGCGTCGATCCGCAGGCCTGGCTGGCTGACGTCCTCTCCCGCATCGCCGGCCATCCCGCGCATCGGCTGGATGAGCTGGCGCCATGGAGCTGGAAGTCGCGGGCCCCAACCGAGTCCGCTCAGGCGGCCTGACCATGCACGTCAACAAAGTTCATCACGTTAAAACCATAAGTCGCGTCGCCAAGGAACATGGCGAAGACGAGGACTGGCTGTTCGATATCCCCTGTTCATGGATGTCGAGGACGGGGTGAACTGGGTCTATGACGACGGCGACGACGGCGAAATGGCATTCGCCGACTTTGGCATTCGAGAACCTGATCGATCTGATCACAATCCACAAAGACGATCCGACAATCCTGGAGAGGCGATGACAGGCTGAAACGGCAACTGCCTGCGTCCTGCGCCGGATGGATAGGGCAAATCAGTAAGCGTGGAGCACGGGCCGTTCAGCCTTTGTGGTGCGCCCCTCGCCGAACGAACGATCGACCACTCCCCGGCTTCGTGCGCCAACTTGCCGCGCGAGCCAAGCGCGCCTGGGAAACCCGTGCGGCCGTCAAAACCGGCGCTGGACCGGGCGACGGCCATTGGCTTAGCCAGTCGCCCCGCTGGCGGCGCCGGCGCTGGTCGCAAAACCCACTGCTTATGCGGACCAGACTGTTCGCAGAACTTATCGCGTTCGGCGTTGGCCGCGGCAGCCCTATTTGGCGGCCAATGGCTTCACACGCGGTATCGCCGCCTAAAGCCGATCGCAGCTCTCGCCGCGCCATGTTCGCCTCACAATTCCCTCGACGACCAACGGCGAATGAGGGAAGCGGCCTATTTGGGCGCCAACATCGAGGAGAGATCGTCGATCGCCTGATCAATTTGGGCGCGGCGCTCCATGAGATGGCGCAATTGGCGCTGCGCCGTCTGCCGATTGACAGGCAACCCCCCCCTCAAGCGGCTCTCGCCGGACCCTTTTTCCAGCAATTCGCCGATCTCGGTCAAGGTGAAGCCAAGCTGCTTCGCCTTGACGATTTGCTCCAGCCGCTTTCGCTGATCGACGCTGTAAAGCCGCGGCATCGTTCGGCCCACGCGCAAGCTGCTGATCAAGCCGCGTTGCTCATAGAAGCGCGCGGTGCGCGGGGTGATATTCAGTTGACTGCACACTTCGCGAATGGTCACGAAACCTGAAGTATCCTTTTGGGGCTGTTTATTAGCGCCCTCCGAAAGAGAGACCGATTTCATGACGACTCCAGATTACCCTTGATGTTGCACTTTCTTAATGAGGCCAACCGCTTTACGCGCGCGCCTCACTCCGCCATTACGTAACACCGAGTTAAATACAGCGCAATAACAATTTATGGTAGTGCCTCAGTTTGAAATTGGTGACGCTAAATTTATAGCGGGGTCAAATTGAGGTGCTTTCACGAGCGCGGAACACGTGTTGCGCGTCTGTCTCTGGCGCTTGATGCGAACAGGCGCAGAAGCGACACTTGGAAGTTCGGGCTAAACCGGCCTATGCGCGCGGCGGAACCGAAGACGTGCGATCCTTCGAAAACGTCGTGATTGTATTCGTCGAAGACGATCCAGAGTGGTTTGTCGTCGAGTCCTGCTCGACAGCGCTCGATTTCCGGGATTTCTATGGCGAGCAGGCTCGAGTGGGGCGGCGAGCCGGTGATCGGCAGCAGGAAGAGGTTGGTCGAGCTTTGCCGTTCGATCAGGACAGCGACGCCCGTGACTGGACGCGGTTTGCGGCCTGCCGCTATTCGCCGCGCTCGTGTTGCCAGCGCCAGAGGTAGTCGTAGCGCCAGACGTCGCCGGCGATCAGTTTAGGCATCGCGGTCGAGCTCGTCGACGGCTTTTTCGATCATGCGCAGATGGTCGTCGGGCATTTCTTCGATCGCGATCGCGCGCCGCGGGTCTTTCGGGAACCGGGCGTTGTAGGCGTCGATGCTCATGAGCACGTATCGGGGCTTGCTGTGGCGCGTGATGGCGACGGGCTCCCGGTTTGCCGCATCGAGAACGTCGCCGGTGTTTTGCTTGAGATCGGTCGCTGGAAAGGTTTTCATCTGATTTCTCGCCGCATAAAGAGACAAAAAGCACAAAATAGACAAAATGTCTAGAGAGTCTGGAAGGGACTGCGCGCCGTTTTCTATGTCCGAAAGCGTCTTCAACGGCGTCGCGATAAGGCTTGTGGCCGTCGGTGGTCCGGCTTCGTCGGAAATCGCACCGGTCGCGCGGATGTTGCGGATTTCCTGGTCGTGGATCGCCTGGCAGGCCGCGCCGGCCTCGCGCAGCAGCTTGTCGACGGTGTTTGGGCTGACGTCCATACTGCACCTCCCATGGAGTTTTGAAATGCACGCCTCAGTCGGGTTCGGCGCGCCGTGCGACTGCAAGCACGCGATCTTATAAATCAGGCCGCGTAGCTGCTGCTGCGACCTTGCGTTCAACTTTCAGGCTTCGCTAACCCTAGAATCAGCATCACTTTACGTCACGGAGGCTACAACCAGCGATTGCATGAAATTTGATTCGATTCAGAAACCTTCCTTAACCGCCAGCGCCACAACTTGCGCGTGTACTCGATGGGCCTCTCAACCGCCGTCGACAACCGCACAAGGATCGACGCCATGTTCAGCTTCATGTCTCTCAAAAGCGTTCTGGTGGCCACCGCACTTTCTTGCGCTCTCGGCTGCGCCGCTGCCCCACCAGCTTCAGCGTTCTCCGTATTCGGCTTCAATTCCGACGGGAACGCCAGCGCCCCGCGCATCAACACGCCGCGCCGCTTCGCGTCGCGCCCGTTTGACGGCGGTGGCAACGTCTTCGCCTATTATGGCCGCGCGCACTCAGCCGACTTCAGCCCCGGCCCCACCGTCATCGCCGGCGTCTGCGCATCAGCCTGCACGATGAAGCTAGGCGCACGCAACGCCTGCGTCGAGCCGGACGCGATCCTTCTGTTCCATCAAGCAAGCTTCAATGGCTATCGCTCAGAGGTCGGCACCCGGATGATGCTCTTTTCCTATCCGCGTCAAATCCGTCGTTGGGTGCTGCGCACGGGCGCTCTCAATAGCTCTTCCCTGACCGCCTTGTCCGGCAACGACGCCATCGCCATGGGCATGCGCCCGTGCTGAATAAGCGCCAAATGGCTGCCGGACGGAAATTATCGGCTGGAACGCCGGCGTGCGTTTTGATCTGTCGGCCGCTTCTTGAGGCTACGGCATGTTCAAATGAATAATCGAGCGGCCCGATAGATTCTGACGCTCGATTAAATCGCCTGAAGCACTCGATAACGGCCCCGACGAAACGCAGGGTCACCGTTTGCAACCCGCAAGACGGCCCGAGACAAAAAAATCTCGAGCTCCGCTGACGCCGTCAATAGTCCGTATGATTGCTTTCGCTGAAGGCGGCCCGTCATCCGATATGCAACGGTGCGAGGGTTAAGCCGGGTGACCGGTCCAGAGCCTCAT
The DNA here is from genome assembly GCA_963828185.1 of uncultured Alphaproteobacteria bacterium. Classification (GTDB taxonomy): domain Bacteria; phylum Pseudomonadota; class Alphaproteobacteria; order Rhizobiales; family Beijerinckiaceae; genus Rhodoblastus. Next base: position 405,743 of record CAWHDV010000017.1, read on the forward strand.
GCATAGAAGACGGGCCTGATGAACAATAGCAGATTTATTGGCCTCGACGTCCATAAGCCGCGCATTTCAGTCGCCGTCGCCGACGGCGGCCCCTTGGGAACGGCGGAATATCTTGGCGAAATCGACAACGATCCGGGCGCGATCGGCAAGCTATGCGAGCGGTTAAGCCGCCCAGGCAAGAGATTGTCGTTCTGCTATGAGGCGGGCCCTGGCGGCTATGGCGTCCTTCGGCAGATCACCGGCCTTGGGCATCAATGCGATCCTGGCGCCCTCCCCTGATCCCTCGCAAGCCAGGCGACCGCGTCAAGACGGATCGCCGCGACGCCACGATGCTCGCTCGTCTGCAGCGCGCCGGCGAACTGGCGCCCGTCTGGGCGACGGCGAAGCAAATATCGCCGATCTCCGCAAGTATGCGCCGCGCCTCACCGATGCGGCGTCGTTGATTTGCGAGTGGCGAGGAAACGGCGCGTGTTTCCTTGCAGCGCCAAGGCGGTCAGGATCGAGGAGGCGTAGGCTCCCGTGTCAACATTAATGCGGTTGGCTCGGATTTCGGGATTAGGCGTCGGCGTGTGACCATGAACGACGATCCGGCCAAATGAGCCTTCGAAACGCAAAAAATCGTCACAAATCCACATTAGGTCTTCCGAGCTCTGATGCCCTAGATCGACGCCGGGCCGTGCCCCGGCGTGGCAGATGAAATAGTCGCCGATTGTAAAACTCGGCCGCGTCTCATCCAAAAACCGTCGGTGCCGAGCGGGCAACGCTTCAATCAACCCCGTCCTCGCGCGCTCATAGCCCGCGCCGCGCATCGGCTCGGCGACGTCGACGCCATAGGAGTGCAAAGTTTCGAGCCCACCGAATTTCCGCCATGAATCAAGAACTGCGGCGTCCGACAGGAATTTCAGCAAGATTTCCTCATGATTGCCGCGCAGCGCACAGATCGGCGTACAGAAGTCGCGGGCGCTCAGCCGCTCGAGCACCCCGGCTGAATGAGGGCCTCTGTCGATATAATCGCCCACGAAGACGGTGAGGACATCGGCGGGCGCGGTCTCAAGGTCGCGCTGAATTTGTTCCTCGAGATTATTCAGGAGGTCGAGGCGGCCGTGAACGTCGCCGATCACGTAAACGCGCGCGTCGGCCGGCACGGAGGGCGCAATGGCTTTTTTCTTTGCGAAGATCTGCGTCAAGCTGGAAAATTGCATCAAGCGCGTCCCGAGCCTCTTCCGCCGCATCGTCCCAATCACATCCTCGTCGCGGCGATTGCTAGTCCATTCGAGCGTTTTGACGCGACCAATTTTGGGCCGGATAAGGCCTCAATACGTCAGAAATTTGACTTCAAACGACAATTCTCGTCCGTTCCGCTCCAAATAATTGCAGGATGATCGCCAACGGCCTCACGGTCCTTTGCCCAATTCTGATCAATCTGAGCCAGCATGTCGCAAGCGCCTGGAGACAGCAATACGTTCACACCGCCCTAGACGACCATTTTTCTCGCGCAAGCGGCAAGGAACAGGTGTCTAAACCGATATTAGTGCTTCAGCTTTGAGTATGCAATGGCTTGCGTTTTCTGAATAGGCGTGTTTGATGACAGAGTGGAATTTCGTCGTCATTTTATTTCCTTGGGGAAACCGTTTCCATGCGGCCAGGCGCTCCGACCTCAAAAAGTCAATTTTCCTGGCGGCTGTCTGGTTTCGATCTGGCATGGGCGGTCGTTGCGCCGTTTATCGCGTTAGGCCTGCGCGATCCGGCGCTGCTCGATCTCGGTTTCCACGGCGGCGTATTCCCGCATAGTTATCAATTTGCGGGACTGACGATCGCCTTCGCCATCCCCGCGTTTTTGTTCTTCCGCTTGAGCGACGGAATGAGCCGTTATTTCTCGAGCCACGATTTTTGGTCAGTCATTGCCGCCTCGTTGACGGTGGTCGCGGCGAGCGACGTAACCTTGTTCGTAATTAATCGTCTTGATGGCGTGCCGCGCTCGACGCCATTGATTTATGGCTTGGTGCTCGGCGTCGGTCTATTAGGCGGCCGAAGCGTGGCGCACTTGTCGCACCTGGAACGGCCGCCGGAAGCCGAAAGGCGTTTCCAGCCGCAGATGCGGCGCGTCATCGTCGTCGGCGTCGATCGCTTCGCCGCGACCGCAATCAAATTGACTGATTGCCAGCAGCCGCGCACGACGCAAATCGTCGCCGCGCTCGACGCGCGAGAACGCCTGACGGGGCGCACGATCAATGGCGTCAAGATCGTAGGGCGCCCTGGCGATCTCGAAGCCTTGATCGAGGAATATGCCGTCCATGGCATGGAAGTCGACGAAGTCTGGTTCGCCAGCACCGCCTCGGATCAAGGCGAAATCGATAGGATCGAGCATCAATGCCGCGCCCTTGGGGTGAAGGCTTGGGCGATCGCACAAGCGCTCAACCTCGCTCCGCAGCAAGCGCTACTCTCTCACGAGACGCGGGCGCAGCCGAAGTTGCCTGCGCTTCGCGCCAGCTATTTTCGCTTCAAACGCGCGTTTGACGTCGCCCTCGCCGCGATTTTGCTGGTCGCGCTCGCTCCGCTGGCGGCGATCGTAGCGGGTCTAACCTATTATGACGTCGGTGCCCCCGTCATTTTCTGGCAACGGCGGCTCGGACGCAGCGGCCACGAATTTTTCATGTTTAAATTCCGCACCTATCAGGCGCCGTTTACCAAAAGCGGCGAACCGGTCGCCGGCGACGCGCGGCTCTCAAAGCTCGGGGAGGCCATCCGCGCGACGCGTCTCGACGAAATTCCGCAGCTCTTCAATATCCTGCGCGGCGACATGTCACTTATCGGGCCGCGGCCGCTATTGCCTGTCGATCAACCGCAAGACGCGCGGCCTCGCCTGCTGGTGCGACCTGGCGTGACCGGCTGGGCGCAGGTGAACGGCGGAACCCTCGTGACGACCGAGGAAAAGGACGCCCTCGATGTCTGGTACATCCATCACGCCTCACCATTTTTGGACCTTGGAATCGTTTTCAAAACCTTGAAGATCGTCTTTCATGGCGAGAACAGGCGCCACGGCGAAATCGAAGCTGCCGTGGCTTGGCGCGCCGCCGCGCGCCGTATCGATCAACACTTGTTCGGCGACGACGCGACGTCCAATCGGCGCACTCGCTTGCGCGACGGCCAATACGACAATCGCACCGAGATCGAGATGGAGCCATCGAGCGCGACGCCTTGAGTCGCGCCGCCGTGAGGGCCGCTCGTTGATGCGCATGGCAAGTGGGACGCCGAAGGTCCGCCGCAACATCCAAGATCGATGTTGTTCGAGTGACATCTTGATTGTATCTGGAGCAAATGCCGAGTCGGTGCCGCGTATTCTCGCGAAAAACATCTACGCGGCAAGATACCAGGGCTCCGAACTCGGGTTAACGCCATTTAAAGCCGTGGCCATGAGCCTCGCCATTGATGTTTTCTCGGAGAAGTCGCGCCTTCGATCGCTGCTCGATCATTTTTCTGTCATCGAAGACCCGCGCGAGGTTTGGCGCGTGGCGCATCCGCTGCCGGAGGTCCTGCTGCTCGTCGTTTGCGGCACGATGGCCGATTGCGACGACTTCGACGGCATCGCCCCTGTGGTGCGAGCAGCATTTGGCGTTTCTGCGCCGTTATCTGCCGCCCTACAGTCCCGACTTCAGTCCGATCGAGAACGCCTTCGCAAAGCTCAAGGCGCTCCTACGAAAAGCGGCAGAACGAACTGTTGAAGGCTTGTGGGCTGCGTTCGGCGCGCTCCTGCCGGCCTTCACGCCGCAAGAATGCGCCAATTTCTTTGCCGCCGCGGGATACGATCCGGATTAAATCGAATCCGCTCTAAATCAAGCTAGCACCGCCGACTTCTTTGGCGCTTCGCCGATCATAAGCTGTCGGGCGATGGCTCGTTGCTGTCCGACGATTAAGACGTCCGGATCGCGCCGATCGCATGGGTCGTATTGGACTGACTGAGGAAATTGTCGAAATACGTGATGGTTTTGATGAGTCCCTCGCGCAGAGAAACCGTTGGACGCCAATCGAGAGTCTTCTCGGCCTTGCTGATGTCGGGCTGGCGCTGTTTCGGGTCGTCGGAAGGCAAAGGTTTAAACGTCAGCTGGGACTTTGATCCGGTGAGTTCGATCACCAATTCGGCGAGCTCGCGAATGCTGAATTCCGTCGGATTGCCGATATTGATCGGGCCCGTCCGCTCCGGTTCGGTCGCCATCATGCGCATCATGGCTTCGATCAGATCGTCGACATAGCAGAACGAGCGGGTCTGGCCGCCGTCTCCGTAAAGCGTTATGTCTTCGCCCTTAAGCGCCTGCACAATGAAATTCGACACGACGCGCCCATCGTTGGGATGCATCCGCGGACCATAGGTATTGAAAATTCGCACCACTTTCGCCGCGAGCTTGTGCTGGCGGACATAATCGAACACTAAAGTTTCGGCGCATCGTTTTCCTTCGTCGTAGCACGAGCGCAGGCCGACCGGATTGACGTTGCCCCAGTATTCTTCGCGCTGCGGATGCATCGTCGGGTCGCCGTAGACTTCCGACGTCGACGCTTGCAGCAATTTGATTCGCAGCCGTTTCGCCAGACCGAGCATGTTGATGGCTCCGATCACGCTGGTCTTTGTCGTCTGCACAGGATCGAATTGATAATGAATCGGCGAGGCCGGACAGGCGAGATTGTAGATTTCGTCGACCTCGACATAGAGCGGAAACGTGACGTCATGGCGCAGAAGCTCGAACGACATATTGTCTAACAAATGGGTGATGTTTCGCCGCGTTCCGGTGAAAAAATTATCGACGCAAAGGACGTCGTGCCCCGCATCAAGAAGTCGTTCGCACAAATGAGAGCCGAGAAAGCCCGCGCCACCAGTCACAAGAATACGTTTACGCATGGTCGTCCGCCTCGCCAAAAACAACGGGATCGAAGAAGGTCGTGTAATTGAGGCTTATATCGATCAGGCCTGCATGAGGCAATGATTTCGACCCAGGCCCCCCCCGTCGAAAGCCGCGGCGCAACGCTCAAGCGAAACTGGCCAGAGCATGGCGGCTTCGACGAGCGCCCCTCAAACAGATTGGCACCATCGGAAAACGTGATACAAGGAGGCGTCGCGTCTCATCCATTGTTTCCCATAAATCACTGCCCGAAGATTTGGTTCGTCAACCGTTTCTTTTATCCGGACCATTCGGCGACGAGCCAGATCCTGTCCGATCTCGCCTTTCATCTCGCCTCGCAGGGACGCGGTATCGGCGTCATCACCAGTCGTGGCGTCTATGATGATCCATCCAAAGTTTTGCCCGTTTTCGAAGACCATCGCGGCGTCGCCATCCATCGGGTCGCACGACCGCGCTTTGGCCGCGAAAAATTGTTGGGCCGCGCCGTGGATTACATCGGGCTTTATGCAACCTTCGCGACCGCCGCAGCGCGTCTCGCCAAACGCGGCGACTGGATCGTCGTCAAAACGGATCCGCCGCTCTTGTCGGCAAGCATTGCTCCGGTGGCGAAAGCGAAGGGCCTGCGCCTGGTGAACTGGTTGCAGGATCTTTACCCGGAAGTGGCCTTGGAGCTTGGCCTCAAGGCCTTGACGCCAATAGCGCCGCTTCTGGCGGCGGCGCGCGACTCCAGTTTGCGCTTCGCGACCCGCAACGTAGCGATCGGCGACAGAATGAGCGCGCGGATTTTGAAATCGGGCGTGCAGACGCAGCGCGTCGCGATCATTCCCAATTGGTGCGACGATCAGGCGATCCGCCCCCTGCCCGCGCAAGACAATCCGCTGCGCGGGGCTTGGGGGCTGCATAACAAATTCATTGTCGGCTATTCGGGCAATTTGGGGCGCGCGCATGAATATCAAACGCTGGTCGACGCGGCGGACCTTTTGCGGGCGCAGACCGACATCGTTTTCCTATTCATCGGCGGCGGCGCGTTGACCTCCCGTTTGAAGGTGGAAATCGCGCGACGCGGATTGGCAAAGTCGTTCCGCTTTTTCCCCTATCAGGACGCGAGCCTGCTGCCGCAATCCTTGGCTTTGCCAGACATTCACTGGCTTTCGTTGCTGCCGGCCATGGAGGGACTGATCGTCCCCAGCAAGTTTTACGGCATCGCGTCCGCCGGCCGCGCCACGATCGCCGTCGCCGATCCCGGCGGCGAGATCGGGACGCTGGTCACCCGCCATGATTGCGGCGTGGCGATCGCGCCTGGCGACAGCGCGCGCCTGGCGGACGCGATTCGGCTCCTTGCCAATGACGCCGCTCGGCGGGCGCAGATGGGAGACAACGCCCGCCGCATGCTTGAAAGCGCCTTCAGCCGAAAAATATCTTTGAAAAGCTGGGAAGGCGTGTTTGCGGAACAGCAATCCCTGCTTGAAACGTCCGACAGCGCTCAAATAGCAAAAATTGCCGCCGCCGGCCTTTCGCGTTGCGATTGAAGTCGTCAGACCCGAACAGCGCTGCGGCGTTCCGCTTCGACGAACCATTCATAGGCCGCCTTCAGCCCGTCGGAAAACGAAGTCGTCGCGCGCCAACCAAGATCATTTATCCGCGAGACGTCCATGCGTTTCAGCATCGTTCCGTCAGGCATTGACGCGTCCCAGACCAGCTCACCGGAAAAACCCGTCACCGCCTTGATCGTTTCCGCGAGTTCCTTGATCGACATGTCGGCGCCGACGCCGATGTTGATATGGTCCGCCCCCGAATAGGATTGCAGCAAGAACACGCAAGCGTCGGCCAGATCATCGACAAACAGGAATTCGCGGCGCGGCGTCCCGGTGCCCCAGCAGGCGACGCTTGTGGCGCGGCTGTGTTTTGCGTCGTGAAAACGCCGCAACAAAGCCGGGATCACATGGCTTTCGGTGGAGTGGAAATTATCGTTCGGCCCGTAGAGGTTACATGGCATGGCAGAAATAAAATCCGCATCATATTGTTTGCGATAGGCTTGACAGAGTTTGATGCCGGCGATCTTGGCGATCGCGTACCATTCATTGGTTGCTTCCAAGGGGCCGGTTAACAAGGCGTCCTCCTTGATCGGCTGCGCCGCGTCGCGCGGATAGATGCATGAAGAGCCAAGGAACAAGAGTTTTTCCACGCCCGCCGCGTGGGCGGCATGGATGAGATGGCTCTCGATCATCAGGTTTTGATAGAGAAATTCCGCCGGAAATGAAGCGTTGGCGAGAATGCCGCCAACCTTCGCCGCAGCGACGATCACCACATCGGGCTTCTTCCGGGCCAACCAGGATTCAACCTCGTTTTGGCGCGCTAAATCGAGCGAGTCGCGCGGCGCCACAAGGATTTCACAGTCTTCCCTTTGCAGTCGCCGCATGCAGGCGGCGCCGACCATGCCACGATGCCCTGCGACAAAAACACGCCGGCCCTTGAGCGAGAAACCCGTCATGCGAATTCTTTCAAAAAGGCTTCGACTTCTGACTGGCGCGGCGCGCCGCCCCTTGCCTCGATGAGATCGGACGCGACCATCTCGCGACAGAGCTGCGCGAGTCCAATCGTGTGCGACCAGCCAAGTTTTGCGCGCGCTTTGGCTGGGTTGCCGATCAGAAGATCGACTTCCGTCGGCCGGAAATAGCGCGGGTCGATCCGCACCAGGACGCGGCCAGTCTTGCGGCAGCGTCCGATCTCGTCGACGCCCGAACCCGACCAATCGATCTCGTCGCCGACCTCGGAAAAAGCCAGTTCGACGAAGCGGCGGACCGTGTGGGTTTCGCCAGTCGCCAGCACGTAATCGTCACCTGCCGGCTGTTGCAGGATTCGCCACATGCCTTCGACGTAATCGCGCGCATGGCCCCAATCTCGTCGGGCGTCGAGATTGCCGAGATATAGACAATCCTGCTTTCCCAGATGGATCGCCGCCACGGCGCGGGTGATTTTGCGCGTGACAAAAGTCTCGCCGCGAATGGGACTTTCGTGATTGAACAGGATGCCGTTCGAAGCATGCATCCCATAGGCTTCCCGATAATTCACCACGATCCAATAGGCATAGAGCTTCGCCGCCGCGTAAGGCGAGCGCGGGTAAAACGGCGTGGTTTCGTCCTGCGGCACCGCCTGAACCTTGCCGTAAAGCTCCGAAGTCGAGGCTTGATAAAAGCGTGTTTGTTTCTCAAGCCCCAGAATGCGGATCGCCTCCAGCAGGCGCAGCGTTCCGATCGCGTCGGAATTGGCGGTATATTCCGGCGTCTCGAAACTGACGGCGACATGGCTTTGCGCGCCAAGATTGTAAATCTCGTCGGGCCGCACCTCCTGCACAATGCGAATGAGATTGGTCGCGTCCGTCAGATCTCCGTAATGCAACACGAATCGCGCCGGACCCTCATGCCGATCCTGATAGATATGGTCGACGCGTTGGGTGTTAAAGCTCGACGATCGACGCTTGATGCCATGGACCTCGTAGCCGCGCGAGAGAAGGAGCTCGGCGAGATAGGCGCCGTCCTGACCCGTCGCGCCGGTGATGAGGGCTCGTGTTTTCTTCGACAAATCAAAGTTCCCTTTTGCTGTGACGCCAGCCGCCTCCTTCGAGTGGGGCCGATCGTCACGTCGTCTCTCCATCGAAACCCTCGACGGCCTCGCGGAGCCGGCTTTTTTTTCGCGACGCGGCGTTGCCAGTTCCCGCTGCCTTCGGAAACGTCCGCTAACAGGATGCTGAAAAAGGGCTTTCGACACTCCAAAGTCGGATAACTCTACCACCCTCGGCGCAGCAAATCGTTATATTCTAATAGCGACTTTCACCGTGGAAGCGGCCAAACGCACCAAAATTGGGGAATTGGCCTCTTTTCCCGACTTTTTCAGGAACCTGGTCTCATGTTCGCGGTCAACCGTTTTGAGCGCAGAGGATTGCGCTGGCTTGGCCCTTTGCGCTGATGGTCGAAGCCGTCGCGGCCTGACGGCGTTTGTTCTGACGCTTATGGGCCGCCGGAGCGAGGCGATCGCCGGGCGTGAGCGTCCCCTCGCCCCGCTTACGGTGAGAGGGGGCAAAATGAGGTTGTGGCTAGGGCTACCCCCTACTCCACCGTGACGCTTTTCGCCAGGTTGCGCGGCTGGTCGACGTCCTTGCCCATGAACACCGCGGTGTAATAGGCCAGCATCTGGATCGGCGCGGCGTAGACGATGGCGGAAAAATCCGGCGCCATGTCGGGCATGCGGATTTCGCCCGCCAGCGTCACCGCCGCCTCGTCGATGGCGTGGCTATCGCCGACCATGATGATCTTGCCGCCGCGCGCCGCAACCTCCTGCAGGTTCGAGATGGTCTTTTCCAGCACCGGATCGGTCGGGGCGATGACGATGACCGGCAATTGCTCGTCGATCAGGGCGATCGGCCCGTGCTTCAGCTCGCCCGCCGCATAGCCTTCCGCGTGGATGTATGAGATTTCCTTGAGTTTTAGCGCGCCTTCGAGCGCCAGCGGATAGGAGGAGCCGCGGCCGAGATAGAGCACGTCGGTGGTCTTGCCGAGCTGGTGCGACAGGGTTTCGATGCCGGCCTCGAGCTTCATCGCCTCGGCAAGCAGGCCCGGCACGACCATCAGCTCGTCGATCAAGCGCTTTTCGGTCTCGCGGTCGAGCACGCCGCGCTCGCGCCCCAGCGCCACGGCGAGGGCGGCCAGCACCGTGAGCTGGCAGGTGAAGGCCTTGGTCGAGGCGACGCCGATTTCCGGCCCGGCCAGCGTTGGCGCGGCGACGTCGCTTTCGCGCGCGATGGTCGAAGTCGGCACATTGACCACGCCGATGATCTTCTGGCCATGCGCCTTGGCGTAGCGCAGGCTGGCGAGCGTGTCCGCCGTCTCGCCCGATTGCGACACGACGATCATCAGCCCCTCGTCCGGCAGGGGCGCCTCGCGGTAGCGGAATTCCGACGCGACGTCGATTTCCACGCGCAGGCGGGCGTAGCGCTCGAACCAGTATTTGGCGACCATCCCGGCGTAATAGGCGGTGCCGCAAGCGGTGAGCGTGATGCCGGTCAGCTTTTTCGGGTCGAAGGGCAGATCGAACGGCAGGCGCACCGAGGAATTGGCGAAATCCATGTAATGGGCGAGCGTGCGCGCCACCACTTCCGGCTGCTCGTGGATTTCCTTGGCCATGAAATGGCGGTAATTGCCCTTGTCAACCAGGAAGGCCGAGGCCTGCGTCTTGAGTTTCGGGCGCTTCACCGGCTGGTTGGACTCGTCGCGGAATTCCGCCGAGCCGCGACGCAGGACGACCCAGTCGCCATCCTCGAGATAGGTGATCGTGTCGGTGAAGGCGGCGAGCGCCAGCGCGTCCGAGCCAAGGTACATTTCCCCGCCCTCGCCGTAGCCGACCGCCAGCGGCGCGCCGCGCCGCGCGCCGATCAGCAGGTTCTCCTCAGCCTCGAACAGGAAGGCCAGGGCGAAGGCGCCCTTGAGCAGCGGCAGGCTGGCGGCGACCGCCTGTTCCGGCGACATCCCCTTGGCGATCTGGTCGGTGACGAGATGGGCGACCGCTTCGGTGTCGGTCTGGCTGACGAACACATGGCCGCGCGCGATCAGGCCGTCACGCAATTCGCGGAAATTCTCGATGATGCCGTTATGCACCACAGCCAGCTTTTCGGTGGCGTGCGGATGGGCGTTGTTCTCGGTCGGGCGGCCATGCGTGGCCCAGCGGGTGTGGCCGATGCCGACCGAGCCGTGCAGCGGCTTTTCGCGCAGCAGGGCTTCGAGGTTGCGCAGCTTGCCTTCGGCGCGGCGGCGCTCCAGCCGGCCTCCCTCCAGCGTGGCGATGCCGGCGGAATCATAGCCGCGATATTCAAGGCGCTTCAACGCATCGACGAGGGGTCCGGCGACAGGCCCCTGGCCGAGAATGCCGACAATGCCGCACATCAATCAAACCCTTCCAGAATATTGCGACGCAGCAAGCCTCGGCTCAAGCGCTCACGCAAGTCACATTGCATGACAGTTTATGTCAAAAGCCAACCGTTTCGCATGTGCGAAGGGCGGAGCCTGAAAGCCGAAAGTCGTATCATTTCGTCGCCTTGAGAGCCGCCATCTTCTTCCTGAACGCCGTCGCCCAGCCGGTGATTCCAGCCTGCCGACCGCGCGCGACGGCGAGCGAATCCGCCTCGACGTCGCGCGTCACGACGGAGCCCGAGCCGACATAGGCGCCTGCGCCGATCTCGACCGGCGCGACCAAGGCGGAATTCGAGCCGATGAAGGCGTCGGCCCCGATGATGGTGCGATATTTGAGGAAACCGTCGTAATTGCAAGTGATGACGCCGGCGCCGATATTGGCGCGCGGACCGATGCTGGCGTCGCCGACATAGGTGAGATGGTTGACCTTCGCCCCCTCGCCGATGTCCGCCTGCTTGATTTCGACGAAATTGCCGACCTTCGCGCCCGCCGCCAGCCGCGCGCCGGGGCGCAGGCGGGCATAGGGGCCGATGGTCGCGCCCCGGCCCATGCTCGCGCCTTCGAGATGCGAGAAGGCGTGGACGATCGCGCCCTCGGCCACCGTGACGCCGGGGCCGAACACGACATGCGGCTCGACCAGCACGTCGGCGCCCAAAACCGTGTCGTGGCTGAAGAACACCGTCTCAGGCGCGACGAGCGTCGCGCCGCCGAGCATGGCGACGAGCCGCAGGCGGCGCTGGATCTCGGCCTCGGCTTCGGCCAATTGCGCGCGGTCGTTGACGCCGAGCACCTCGTCCGCCTCCGCCTTGACGATGGCGCAGGCCGCGCCCTCGCGCCGCGCGATCTCGACCACGTCGGGCAGGTAGAATTCCTGCTGCGCATTATCGCAACCGACCGCCTCCAGCCATTTTTCCGCCCGCGCGCCGTCGAGCGCCATCAGGCCGGCGCTGCAAAGACGGGTCTCCCGTTCCTCGGGGCTCGCGTCCTTGTGCTCCCGGATCGCCGTGAGCTTGCCGTCGGCGTCGGTCAGCAGGCGGCCATAGCCGAATGGGTCGGCCGGCTCGAAGCCGAGCGCGACCACGCCGGCGCCGGAAGCCCGGGCCGCGCGCAACGCCGAAAAAGTCTCCGGCCGCACCAGCGGCGTGTCGGCGAAGACCACCAGCACGTCGTCGAAGCCTTGCGACAAAGCGTCGCGGGCGGCCAGCACCGCATGCGCCGTGCCGCGCCGCTCCTGCTGCACGAAAACCTGCGAATTGGGCGCGGCCTTGGCCGCCTCCTTGGCGACGTCGGCGCGATCCGGCCCCACCACCACGGCGATCGCGTCGGCGCCGGCCTGGCGCACGGCGTCGAGCACATGCGCGAGCATGGAGCGGCCGGCGATCCTGTGCAGGGCCTTCGGCTGGCTGGAGCGCATCCGCTTGCCTTCGCCGGCGGCGAGCACGATCGCGAGACAGCGCTTGCGCGCCGCGCCCTGGCCAGTTTTCGTCGTCGTCATGACAATCCTTTTCGATCCCGCCCCCTTTTTGGGCAGGTGGCGTCAAGAAACCTATAGGGGAGAGGCAAAATCCGGCAAAGCGAAAACTCCGCCTCTCATGTTCGCGGTCAACCGTTTGAAGGTACGCATCCGACCAAGACCACAGGCCCCTTCTGATTGGGCTGCGATGTTCGGTCGGGCGGCTGCGGCGGCGAGCTGCCGGGCCTTCCATTTCCAAGGGAGCAGTTCGTCGATCTGCTTGGCAGGACGATCGGGCAAGCGCGCCAGGACATCGGCGAGCCAGGCCTGAGGGACGATATCGTTGAGCTTGCACGTTTATGCCGCCTGTCGAACTATGCCGAACAACTCTCGGGCAAGCCATCATTTTCGCGCACATGCGGCCCATGCAGCGGACGGCGTCCCAGTTCCATTCGGCATAGTTTGGTCCTACAGCGCAAGAAAGGCGAGCAGGCTGTCGTTCGGTTGAAAGCGGAGGCTAGGCTAGAACTGGCGCCGGTTGTCTGGACACTTCCCGCGAAAGATAAGTGGATTCCTACCGGGTTTCTCTTTCGCGTCCAACGCGCGGCGGAAAATTTACGCCGCCTCGACCATGGCTGAGTGAGCGAAGTAAGCCTCGTCCGGTGTTCGCCGGTCAAGGCTCGAATGCGGGCGCCCGCGATTATAAAAATCGAGATACCGGCCAAGCGAAGCGCGCGCCTCGCCGACGCTGTCATAGGCGCGCAAGTAGACCTCCTCGTATTTCACCGATTTCCAAAGCCGTTCGACAAAGACGTTGTTGCGCCACGAGCCCTTGCCGTCCATGCTGATCGCGACGCCATGGTCTTTCAGCACGCCGGTAAACGCCTCGCTGGTGAATTGGCTGCCCTGATCCGCGTTGAATATCTCCGGCTTGCCATGTCTGGCCAGAGCCTCTTCCAGCGCTTCGATGCAGACCGCCTCCATCGTGATCGACACGCGCCACGACAGCACCCGCCGGCCCGCGCCATCGGAATGTAGGTGATGTCGGGTTGCTCGTATGGTTGGAGCTTCGCCAGCGCCGCTTCCTTGAGAGCGATATGGGCATGCAGGTAGGTCTGCGTCGTTTCAATCGACTCGTGACCGAGCCACAGCGCGATCACGGAGCAATCGACGCCCGCTTGCAGCAGCTCCATTCCACTTCACGCCCACATCGGCGTCATGGCTCAATGCCGTCGAGGGGTTTTTCTCCATTCTCGCGAAGCGCAGGCTGAAGCGTGGCGTATTCCGGTCGGTCACAGACCTCCAAGCGGCGATCAACAGCTTCCTCGCCGAGCATAACCAGCAATCGCAGCCATTCACATGGACCGCCGATCGTGACAAAATCATCGCTGCGGTCAGGCGTGGGCACCAAGCGTTAGATTCGATCCACCAGCTCAAATTCGCATTCCAAAAATAGTAATTGCACGTGCATTTATTCGTATTTGCCTGTTGCGACATTGCGGAATATCGCTTTTAAAACTATAATCATTCGCCACAAAGGCGACATTGTCGAAGTAGTGACTATATTCTGCGCCACATAAATTTAAATGGTGCACTGCAACAAACTTAAATCTGATTAACCAGGCGAGCGTTGGCAGCGCTATTATCACGACGTCGGTTCTGAGCGCTCGATCCGAGAGCACGCCAAGTAAAAATCTATTTGCGCCCAATCGTTCTAAGGCCTCTAATGCTGAAACGAATCAATTCTTCCAATCGTGGGGGGCAATCCATGAGATCGCGCCAAAATCAGAACCAGCACGATCTCGACGACAAATCGGCAAAGATCGTGACCGGCTATTTCTCGGATAAACGCGCCCTCGATGCTACTATACGAGGCATGATGCGACGGTCTGCCAAATTAGAGACCGACAATCCATTCGATGACTGTTCCGAATATTTGCACGCCAAGACGCCGATTTTGTCGTCCTTTAGCTGGCGAACGGTAAATTGGGGTCTCATCGCGACCGGTTTTATCTCCCTCGCCTTATGGTGGGCGATAATCGTCTTCGTCTTGCCTGCGGTGAATGTTTCTTTGCACTTTCTCGTCCGCAATCTTGTCAGTTGATCTAGCGGGGTGCTTAAAAAGGCTCTCTTTTCGGGACTGTCAGGATTTCCCTGTAAGGGCCGGTTTCATAGTCATGCCAGCCTGAACCGGTCCTGGAACAAGATGGCGAATTGGGCTTTCGCCATGGTCCATTCGCGCGGTGGCATCCTCCATTGGTTTTTGCGCAAGGTTCAACACCAGAAAACGCAGTTTCATAGCGCTCTCATCGGTTAAAAAAGGGCAGCGGGCTCGCACGGCACGGCACCTTGATGGAGGTTACGCTTTATTAGAGTCGAGATCCGCCGCCATGCCGCCGACACTGGTCGGCGGGCGCAAATGGACGCCAACGCCCGCAACATCCTCGATCGCGCTTTTAGCCGCGAATCCTGCCGGAAAGGCTGGGAAGGGCTTTTCGCGGCGCTGCCGTCGAAGAGGAAATCGCGGCGACGTTCGGTTTCGACAAATCAGCCATAGGCCGCCTTCAGGTCGTCGCTGAAAGAAGTCGGTGCGCGCCGGCCAAGCGCGTGGATCCGCGACACGTCCATGCGCTTCAGCATCGTCCGTCCCGGTTTGATGCGTCCTAAACCAGATCGCCGGCAAACCCGGTAACCGCCTTGATCGTTTCCGCGCGATCCTTGATCGAAATGTCGGAGTTAGCTCTCTACGACCTGTGGATCATGACTACGACGCCGCTGCCGCTCGCTCGTCGTTTGGTTTGCAAGGGCGGACAGAAAGGCGGAGGTAGGATCCACAAAGTTAGGGAAGCATGCGAGGAAAAATCCGACGGTTCCTCCGCGCCCAACCACGCGCGGCCCGGGCGGTCTTGACTTAGAAACGAAAGGCCACTGCGACGTCCCGGACGGATCGTCCACGACCGGTGATCTGGCGAGCTAAATCCGCTCGAACGCAAATCGGCACACGGGCATTCTTCTGGACCTGTTGCCGTCATTCCGGACGCCCCATTTACGGCAATGGCGAGAGTCACTTGCGAATTGCAGCGACCGAGAGGATGATAAGTGATCATAATCATTTGTGAGCGCCAATGCCGCGGTACCAGTCAATTCAATATTTGCGAGCCTTGGCGGCGATTATGGTGGTCGGAGCCCACACCCTGCCAGGCTCGGCGGGTCTAGTCGGCGCTTCGGGTGTCGATATATTTTTTGTCGTGAGCGGTTTTGTTATGGCAATCGTGAGCCAACGTGAAACGCGTCCGTTGGATTTCCTGCGCGCGCGCGTTACTCGTGTCGCGCCTCTGTATTGGCTGAGTACTCTGACTCTGGTCGTGGCTGCGATGTTGGCTCCGCGGGCTTTTACTCGGTTGCGGCTGACCTTCGCACACGTTCTGACCTCGCTTACCTTCTTGCCGCATATCGATCCATCAACCGGCCTTGTTGCACCCGTCCTGACGCAGGGGTGGACACTTCAATACGAGATGTATTTCTATCTTGTTATGGCCGTGGGTTTGTATTTTGCGCCGCAACATCGGCTTGCCTTCGTCGGTTCGGTATTATCCGCTCTCGCCGGCATCGGCGCGCTGTTTGCCGACAAAGGTCCATTACTCGGTGTCGTCCTGAGCCCGTTACTCATCGAGTTCGTTGGGGGAATGGCGATCGCCGGACTTTTGAATGTGCAGCGACTACCGAATGTTGGCGCAGCGACTACGATATTTTTATTTGGTATCGTTGGCTTCGCCGTCGCTTTCGTCGTCGGGCAGGCAGGAGAGGACCATCGGTTGCTCGCCTGGGGTCTGCCAAGCGCCCTTCTAGTGCTGGGCAGCATTTCATTGGAAGCAAGAGGACGCTTGCCTCTTCTCGCGCCCATGGCGCTGATCGGTGATGCATCTTATTCGCTCTATCTGACCCATGGCTTCGTGGTTTCCGTCGTTACCGCGCTCGCGCGGCAGTTAAATTTGTATGCCGGAGATCCAATGGCGCTCGCGGTAACAATAATAGCTCTGAGCATATTAGCTTCGCTCGTCGTTTACTATTTCGTCGAGTTGCCGCTACTGGCGGCGTTGCGTGGCCGTCGTCCAGGGAAGTTAGTCCGCGCTTCAACTGCTGAATTAATCAGGCCACCCGCTGCGGAGTAAGTACAGGCCAGCACCTTTCGACCGTCCGCCGATAAAATGGGCGACCCTGAGATCGGTTTTGGCGGCGACTATCGCCCGCGCGCGCATGGCCGTGACGCCGAAGTATATCGCTCCCGCACTGCACGAGCCTGATCGCACCTATCAACTATCAACAGCCGCTGCAACTCTATGGGCGCCACAAATCGAGACGCGGCGCGCCAGGGGTCGTCCCGGCACGCGAAATGATCAGGCCGGGGGATGATCCGACGTAACCATCCGCCGTAGCGTAAGCGTCCGGTCAGGCGGCCTTTGGGTTTCGGGGCATTGGGCTGAAGTTACGTCGCTAATTTCGTATTTAGCGACGTAGTTGAGGCGGCCGATGGTGCGGGCAGAGATTTTGGCGGGGCCGGAGCGGCGCCGGTTTTGGTCGGACGAGCAAAAGCGGGCAATCCTGGAAGAGGCCGCCACGGGCGGAATGCCGATGGCGGCGGTTGCTCGGCGCCATGACATCCTGCCTCAGCAGATTTATGCATGGCGGCGGCAACTGGGCGTGGCGGCTCCAGGCAGCACAGCGCCGACGTTCCTTCCGGTCGCCCTGGTTGCGGCGGAGGAAGGAGTGGCAGAGCGACGTGAGTGCGCAGCGGCGTCCGAAAAACCTTCCGGGGCCATTCGCGCGGGCCGGATCCAAGTCCGCTGCACCAACGGCCGGATTCTCAATGTCGAGGCTGATCTCGACGCGGCAATGTTGAGAACGCTGATCCGCTCGGTCGAAGACGCATGATCGGCCCGGGATCGAATGTGCGCGTCTATCTCGCATGCGGCGTCGTCGATATGCGCAAGGGCATCAATGGGCTCGCCGCTTTGGCGCAGGCCAATCTCGGTCAAAAGCCTACTTCCGGCGCGGTGTTCGCTTTCCGCGGCCGGCGCGGAGACAGGATCAAACTGTTGTTCTGGGATGGCCAGGGCTTTTGCCTGTTTTACAAGATTCTGGAGCGCGGGCGCTTTCCCTGGCCATCGGCGGCGGATGGCGTCGCGCGGCTTACGGCGGCGCAGTTGGCGATGCTGTGGGAAGGGATCGATTGGCGCCGGCCCTCTTGGTCGTCGCCACCGTCGCGAACGGCCTGATAAATGAGGCGTTTCATGGCGATAGCGCTGTTCCGGAAGGCGCAAATCAGCTATGATTCAGCTTATGGGCCAAGCCGTTTCCGACCTGCCGGATGATGTGGAATCCTTGCGCGCGATCATCGCCGCGCAGGCGCTCGAACTCGCCGAACAAACCCTGCGGCTGCACTCGCGCGACACATTGATCGAGAAGCTGAAGGCGCAGCTGACCCTGCTGCGCCGCTCGCGTTTTGGCGCCTCGTCGGAAAAAGTCGAACGCGACATCGAGCAGTTGGAGTTGGCGCTGGAAGACATCGAAGCGATGGCCGGCGAGACCGCATCCTCGTTGCCAGCCAAAGCCGATGAACCCAAGGCGAAGCCCTCACGCCAGCCCTTGCCTGATCATCTGCCGCGACAGGAAGTGGTGCACGAGGTCGCCGATTGCGCCTGTCCCACTTGCGGCGGTCGCGACTTTCTCAAGGCGGGATCGTCGGTCAGCGAGGTGCTGGATTACGTTCCCGCGTCGTTCCGCGTGGTGCGTCATGTTCAACGCCGGCTGGTGTGCAAAGGCTGCGATACTGAGATCAAGGCCAAGATGCCCTCGTCGCCGATCGAGCGCGGCAAGCCGGGCCCCGGTCTCGTCGCCCATGTGCTGATCGCCAAATATTGCGACCACTTGCCGCTTTACCGCCAGTCGGAAATTTACGCGCGCGAGGGCGTCGATCTTGCGCGCTCCACCATGGCCGATTGGGTGGGCCGGGCGAGCGCTTTGCTGGCGCCACTGACGGACGCCTTGCGGGCGCATGTGTTCGCCGCCGATCGGCTGCATGGCGACGACACGCCCGTCCCGGTGCTGGAGCCTGGTAAAGGCAAGACCAAGACCGGCAGGCTTTGGGCCTATGTCCGCGACGGGCGTCCCTGGAGCGACAAGGCGCCGCCCGCCGTCAGTTATTTTTACAGCCCCGACCGCAAGGGCGCGCATCCGCAGGATCATCTCAAATCATTCCGCGGCGTCTTGCATGCCGATGGATACGCCGGCTTCCGCGATCTCTACGAGCCAAAAAAGCTCGGTGAAGCCGCGCCGATCCAGGAAGCCGCCTGCATGGCGCATGTCCGCAGGAAGTTCTTCGATCTGAATGCATCCGGCCCTGCGCCGATCGCCAAGGAGGCATTGCGCCGCATTGGCGAGTTCTACGACATCGAGGCGACGATACGCGGGGCGCCGCCCGAGCGACGACGAGCCATGCGCGAGGAACAGACCGCGCCGCGCTTTGCCGACTTGCGACGTTGGCTCGACGCGATGCTGAGGCAGACACCGCAGAAATCCGCGACTGCGGAAGCCATCCGCTACGCTCTTGCACGCTGGACCGCGCTTGGCCGCTTCATCTGCGACGGCACAATCGAAATCGACAACAACGCCGCCGAGCGCGCCATCCGACCTATTGCGCTTGGGCGCAAGAACTGGCTGTTTGCCGGATCGGACAAGGGAGGCGAACGCGCCGCCGCCATCCTGTCGCTGATAGAAAGCGCAAAGATCAACGGCATCGATCCAGAAGCCTATCTGCGCACGGTGCTCTCCCGCATCGCCGATCATCCGATCAACAGGATCGCCGATCTCCTGCCATGGAACCTCAGCGTCAGCTCAAACAGCGCCTGACCGGACGCTTACGCCGTAGCACGCAGGAAGGCTGGAATCAGGTATCCATCCGGCATGGGCACGCAGGGCGGCTGGTTTCAGCTCGGTCGCCTCGCCAGGATGGTCGGATCGTCTTTGTGGATTTTGATAACGTCGATCAGGTTTTCGATGCCGAAGTCTGTGAAGCCAGGCATGATCGTTTCAGACAACGGGACTGAGTTCACTTGGAACGCCATGCTGTCATGGGCGCAGGACCATCACGTCGCCTGGCACTTCATCGCGCCAGGCAAGCCGATGCAAAATGGGTTCTGTGAGAGTTTCAATGGCCGCATGCGCGACGAATGTAAGCATCCGGCGCAGGCCGCAGGGTAACCCTTCGGTGAGCGCCGCGGGTCAGGCGGGGCGCTTACGTTTTGTCGACGGTTTTGGCGCCCATGATTTCGCCAGCGCTTCGACGTCCGCGGCAAGGGCCTCGGCGTCGACGGCGTTGGGATCGAACTCTACGCCCAGCCATTCGAGTATTTCGGCGCGGCGCTCGTGTTCTGGATCCTTGAGGGCGTCCAGGAACTCGGCGTAGCCCCAGGGGCCTCCAACGTCTTCTGGCGGGCAGCGCCCCTTTGCTTCAGTGAGCCGGGGATAAATGACGCCGGGGATCGGATCGTCCAGGCGTTCGATCTTGATCGTGTGCTCCCAGCCATCGCCAAAATCATAAAGGTATCGCAAAGTCTTGACGCCGACGTCTTCGAGCACGTCGATAAGTTTAGCCTTGCGTGCGTCGAGCGGGCCGTCTCCCCAGTCCGGATCGACCATTCCCCATCCGACATCGCGGGCTCGGATTTCGTAGAGGTGGCTGTTGGTCCACCCCATCGCGGCCTGGATCGTCAGATGCAGGCGATCGAGCCGGATGGAAAACGGGACTTCGATTCGGCGCAGAACCTTTGGTTCGACGTCGTCGAGGGTGATTTTGATGCGAGCGATTGATGCGGCTGTCATGCCGCGAGATTATGAGATTTCTGCTTCGCCGCCCAGTTCCATGGCAACAACTCGTCGAGTTTTTGCGCTGGATGATCGGCGATGCGGGCGAGGACGTCGGCAAGCCAGGCTTGCGGGTCGATGCCGTTCATTTTCGCCGTCACGATCAGGCTGTACATCACCGCCGCCCGCTTACGATAACGGTGCTTGCCGCGTCAAAAGGGCTTTTTATTATAGAGTCTTACGCGGCTCACATTCATTTTTAGAGCCTTCGGCGTTGAAGAATTGGCCTGTATTTTGGGGTTAGAAGTCATCGAAGGAGCGTCGACGACGTAGTCGACGACCGGTGATAACGACACGCCTCGAAACCAGACAACGGCAGATTTGGAAGCCGAATACATCAAGTGATGGTCAAAGTAAAAGTCGATATGATCGGCAGTCCAGTCCATCCCGTATTTGTGAAATATTCCGTCGATTGATCCTGGCCACTGACCAACTTGCTCGCTAACTTTTGATGCATTTGCATCGCCCGAGTTACCCTGGATGATGTGGGTATAAAACACATCCGAATGCCCAAAAAATTCCAAAAGGTCGATTTCGGCATGAGCCTTTCCAGGATTTGCACCTGTCCCTGGCGTTGAGTAAAACCACAATGCCGGAAACATCCCAGGTCCGGCGTTTGGAAAAGCGACGCTGAATTCAAAGTAACCGTAGGTAAATCCTGGAAATACGTTTGGGTTGGTGAGCAGGCGTCCTCCCACATACGATGGCACAGGTCCAGGGACGCCCTGTTCCGCCAACTCCTCACGGATGGTCGAATACAATGACTTGGGCGTGCGGATTGCTGAGATTGTCAAATAACCATTGTGAAGAGAAAATGGATTGAATTTAGTGGTTTTTGGGTCATTTGGGTTGATGACAAAGGTGCCCCCCGCAATGTTGCACACTTTTGATGCGATATCTTCTGGAGAACAGGTAGTCGCGGCGAAATCTTCATAACCTTGGGCCGGATTCTGCCACGTCTCGTCATTTGGCATCCAAGCTCCAGTGTTTGGCTTAGCAACGCTTCGCAATGTAAATATCGATTTATGAAAATCGAACTCCCAAATTAAACTGCAACCACTGACCTTTGATCCGTGTAAATCAGCGTTATAATTCTGATTTAACTCCGAATGCTTCATTGCAATTGCCGATATCATTAATGAGCGACTTGCATTCGAACTCACAGAATGACGGATATCGACGCTTAACGTTGCGAGCACAGAGGCAAAAAGCATCGTAATCATCGTGACTTCCAATTTGCAATTGTGGCACGCCCAAAAAATGAAACAGCCAAAAAAAGCAATTTTCGACGGTTTGGGCACAGCATGCGGGATGCGCCGGTGCGCAGCTTATCAGCGTTATCTGAATAGCCCCTAAATTCATAGAGCCGTCTTTGCCAAACCTCGGCGACCATGCGTTCGAACCCGGCGCGTTGAACGCTGCCGGCGGCGGAGCAGCCCAGGTCGTCATCAATCGTCTCGATCTCCGACCAGCCTAACGCCGTCAGCCGCCCCCGCATCGCATATTGCAGCGTGCTGCTTTCGCGATTGTGCAAAACCTGATGGGCCGACGACTGGCGCACATACAAGATTGCCTTGCGCTCCAGGTGATGGGCCTGGATCTTCCCCGACAGCGTCGCATCAGCGAGAATGGCCCATCTCCTTCCGGGATGGTGACTCTGGCGCCTGTGCTCCGTGATGGGCTTGACCAACAAACGCGTCAGCGCATCGCTCGTCCCCGATGGCAGATCGGGCCATGCCGGTGTTCCGTCGGCGCCCTCCGGGCTGCCCAGAGCGAACAAATCGATCTGGCGTGGTTCGCGGCAAAGATTTTGGGATTGGTTCTTTCGGCGTGGCATGGATCTCTCCCCAATTCTGATCGTGAGAGTTCTCCGATTCGCCCGGCAAAAGGACGCTCAATGATGACGCGCCGTGAGCGATGGCGCTTTGCGACAGAGCCGAAAGCGCTGATAGCGCCACAAGGTCGACGAAGGACGCCGCCGCGAGAGCCCGCCACGGACACGACGCTTGGTCGAACATCCAAACCGGAATTTCAAGCCATCGCTTCGCCGGCTCGCCTTCAATGCTACAGCGGCAAACGTCGCCGCTGCTCTTAACCATGAACAGCGACGTGGTGACCAACCCAGGGATGCCAAGCGTAAAGCACCTCGCGCACTTCGGTCCTGTGGGCGTTCCGTCGCCTCGTTGTACAATGGCCTGCGCCCCCATTCGATGCTCGATCGGAGGACGCCGGACGCGGCTTACTTCGCCGCGACAACCTCGCGGCAGCCGCATGAATTTTCCGCAGCCGCCCCAAACGAAACTTGGCAGAACGCCACTTATCTTGCGCGGGAACTCGTTCAGGCAACCGGAGCCAGCTCTGTATCCGTTAGGCTCCCTCTCTAATGGTAACGCCTTGCGGATCAAACTTTTTAACATCTTGTTCGCGCAGAGCGACACTCGAAACCTCGCGACGTCTGGTGGACGATTTCGGCGCCAAAAATTCGAATTCCCAACGTTATGACCACGCTAAACAGGATACTACAAAGCGCAATAATGGACATCGCGAAACGCCCTGAAAAATTGGACGTCAAGGGCGGATAAGCCACCTGAAGTATTTTTAAGCTTGATAGCTTTGCTGCGGCCATGTTTTCGGTCACCGCCTCATCGATCGCGCGCTTGGCGTATGTATCCGCGCTCAGTGTCGCCTGATCTACAGCTCTATTGAGCCTCGTATACGTAGCCTGCTTGGACGCCAAATTAATTAGCTCGGTATTAAGTGAATCAATTTGTCTAATAGTTTCGCCCTCGCGAGACTTTAATCCCTTCAGATCAGCATTTGTTTTAAAAAGTAAAACCATCAAATCCTGATACACCTTAACCAGCAGGAGTGGAGGACTCGAAGCGGCGACAGTTAGCGCACGAGAGACGGGGACAGTCAGTCTACGAGGCTGCAACTCCTCCGCAGGAGTCTTGGAAGGAACCATCGCATCCACGACAGAACTGACAAATTGTGACTGCGTCACAGGTTTTAACAGGTGCAGCTGTGTAGACAGCGCTTCCGCCTGCGAAGCAGTCTCGGCGATTTGTTCGCGGGTCGTAAATAAGGCGCTCTCTAGCTCGCTCGCACGCTTCAGTAGGAGCTTCTTTTGGTCATCGATTGAATAAACGCCATTCTTTGCCGTGAAGCGCTCCAGTGCATCGGAAGCGCGTTTTATCTCGTTGGCAAACACTTCTGCTTGACGATCGTAAAAGCGAGCCGCGCCGCTTGCGGTGGAAAGGTTCAATTGGCGATCGATGACCGAATTGGCGACGGCATTTGCGAACGCGGCCGCAACAATCGGATTACGATTACGAAACGATATGTGAATAATATCTGAGGTTAGCTCAGGTTTGACTTTAAGTGCTTGGCTGATAGCAGGAATCGCTCTTTCCAGTGAGGTCGGAGCCGCCTGCGACGCAAACTCAAAATTATTGAACCAAGGCTTGAAAGCCTCAAAATTTACCCGCCCGGCAATTTTGCGGAGCAGCGACAAGTTTCCGGGATATGTGGAACCATGATCGCTCGACTGGTCCACAAGCCGATCAAGGCCCACTTTCTGAACCGCGTCCTGAATGACCTCTTCACTTTCGGCAATCCGCGCGATCGATTGACTGGTTCTCGAGAGCTGTTCCGGCTCATATGAGCGAGGTTGAGCCCCCTGCCCTACGATCAGAGTTGCCGAGGCTTCAAAAGACGGCGTCATCAGGGATGCGCCACCTAACGAAATTCCAACGCCAACGCAGAGCGCTGAGAACGCCAACAACCTTCGTTTCCGTAAAACCTCGATCAAATCGAGAAGGTGAATGGGCTTAAACTCGTGATTAGGATTCATCACCTGAGATGTTGGCACGACGCACTTACTCCGCTTTAAGTCTGCGAGAAACTTCCGCGCAAAATCAGAATTTAGATTACAAAACAGACTTTTCTCCCGACCGCGCGCGTAGATTAACACAGTCTGCGGATTGAGCAACTTGCTTTTTACGCCAGTGGTTACAAGCTATGGTTAGCGTCGCAAAGGTATTTATTTAGATGTTAAGACGCAGATTATATATGGTTAACGTTACATATGCGCTTACAACTGACGATAGTATCGTTCAATTAATCACGGATTACCCAGGGATGCTCCGCCATTCTAAACTGAATTTCCTACGTATGATACCGATTGCAGGACCAGGTCTGATTAATTCTCCGATCTTTGATGGCAGTTTTGGGAGAGTTAGTTAGCGCCAGTCGTCTGAACCGGTTTCCGCGAGAGATTAGTGGATTTCTGCCGAGTTTCTCATTTGCTGTGGTATGCGCGTTGGTCGGGCTGCAGGGAGGGCGCGCCCCGACCGAAGTCTGTCCAACATGCGGCGGAAAATTTAGGCCGCCGTGGCCATTCCATGAGAATCGTGAAGCAGACTTGAGCAGAACAGTTTTTCAGCGACCTGCCAGACCTCCAGCCTCGCCGGCGGCAACGATCGCCCCAGTTTTGCTGGCGACAGCCAGAGGATGGGGCGACCGCCGGAGGAATTGTTTTCGCATGGCATTGAGCAACGGAGTTTCTATGTAACGGAAACACAACAGACCAACCGAGATTCCGCTGGCAGTGAGGAGAAACAACATCGCAAACGCCTGATTACCGCGAACAACAAAAAAATGGAACAAAGTGAAGACAATGCCGTGAGCAAGGTATATCGAGTAGGACGCTGCGCCGAGGTGTACTAGAGCCCTCATCCGGGCGTCGGCGCAGTGTCGCTCGATCGTCGTGAATGCCAGGACTATGACGGCCGCCGGGGTTCCAAAATATAAGAACCTGGGCCAGGACAAATAAAGATGACTTGCTGCGGTGAGCAGGAACGTAGTTGCGCATGCCAGCAGGGCGACGCCAGCCCACACTGGTAACTGCCTTCGGCTCGTAACCGCAGCTATCCCCATACCTGCCAGAAATTCAAGCAGCATTGGGCTTGTAAAGCGAAACGCGACTGGATCAGTTGGATGCAAAATCACCCGCGCCGCTACCAGTGCAACAAAAAATGTGGCAACGGCGCCAAAACGCTGGTAGCGCGCCTGCATGATCAGACAACTGCCAAAGATCAAATAAAAAAACATTTCGCAATTCAGAGTCCAGCCCGGCGGCAGGAACGGTTGGTTCAAGCCGCTGTGTCCGTCGATGTAGGGAATGAACAGGAAGGCCCGCACCGCTTCGTTCAATGACGGTGATTGCGCAAGGCCCCCGATCAGCAAAAGCGCGCCGAGCTGCGTGATGAGCGCGATCCAGTACAGTGGCAAAATTCGTATAAGGCGGGAAGCGAAGAATTGCTTTGGTCCAACATCTCCGCTCTCAGTCGATCGCCACATTATGAAACCGCTGATGACGAAAAAAATATCAACGCCGATGACAAGGATATGAGCTCCGTAGGAATGCAATTCGTTACGCAGTACGGTGAGTAGCAGGGCATGATTCAGTACCACCGCGGAAGCCGCAATGCCTCGAAGAATTTGGATGGAAGCAAGTTGTTTCATGGTGGCGCCTTCACATTGTCGTGGCGGTTTTTTCGGTCAAAGGCAAAACAGGCGCCGGACCCCGAAAACCGCTTGATCAAAACGAAAATCATTCACCTCGGGCCACCCAACGTGGCCCGGCCAGCTCCAAAGCTACTTGTCATGAAGCGCTGAGCTAATCCGCGTGAACCCGCCACATTAAGCATAATAGCCGCAACAGCATAAGTCACGCCTCCTGCGGCGGCCAAGAGTATTATTGCTGCCGGTCCGGCGTGTGCGGCCGCAGGTTTAACACAAATCACTACGAACGCCATTGCTGCGGTTGAGAGGGAAACTCTGACCAAACCGCGCCCCGCCATAGGAAGTGGATGCGCCCACCGTGTTAGACCAAACCCGAGGGCCAGCCCAGCCGCTTCGGCGAACACCAACGACAAAGCCGCGCCTCGCAGGCCATATGCGCCGGTAAGCCATAGCATCAGAACTGCGTTAACTATTAGAGTTCCTGCGCTATGCACTATGAGAAGCGACGGCTTTTGCGCAAGATGAAAACTCGCATGAACATAGGATTGAGAGATTGATTGCGACAACCACGCGAATGCGAGGATCGGCATGATCGCATTGGCCGTCTCGCGGAATTGCGGCCCCAATATCAGACCAGCGATATTGTCGGCGGTCAGCGCAACGCCAATGACCGCCGGCAAAACGATAGCGAAAAGCAATTCGAAACTGTCGGCCAAGTGACGCCGCGCAGCAGATGCGCCGTTGGCTGCGAGCGCAAACACCGCCATCGGAACCGCCGCGGACGCGACGCTTGCCGCGGGGATCAGAATGATCTGGCGCGTCAGGTCGGCCGCCGCGCCATATTGGCCAGCCGCGCTCTCGCCCAAGATATGGGCGACTACGAGTCGATCCATCGCGGAATGCAGCGTAAAAATGAGGGCAGCGACGGTCGCAGGACCACCAAACCTCAGGAATGTATGCAATCGTTCGACATCCATCCGGGCCATAGGCTTTTTCCAGATGGCGGGCGCAAAAACAAGCGACGCAACGAAATAAGCGGCCGCAGCCATACTGAGCTGGCCCAAACCGCCGCCCCCAAAATACGCCGCGACAAGACAGAGCGCTAGAGACGACATGCTGCGCAAGATGGAACAATACACAAAGCGTGCGGTCTCCATGCGCGCTTTCAAAAGCTCTAACCCCAATTCGAATAAACCGATGCCTACCGTGAAAGCCAGCGTTGCCAGCGTTCGCCGTAAAGACAAATGTGCGAGCCAAGCGATGGCAACGAAAGCCGCCGGCGCAACGCAGACCGAGATTAAATAGCCGACGAGCGCAGTGCCGCGGACGTCAGTGTCGCCGCCTTCTGATTGGTAGCGCATTACAGATAGGCGAACCCATGTGAACAGCGCCGCTGACAAGATCCCGGCCGTGCTAACGCCTAAGATAAACACGCCATATTCAGACGGCGACAGCAAGCGTGTGAAAATCATCGCGCTAACTACGCCAACAACCGCAGTTACCACACTGGCTACAAAATAATTGGCAGCATGTCTGACGAGCATTTAACTTTCTTTCGCTGTCAAGAATACAAACAGACTGTTTTCGATCCAGGACATTTCGATCACCTAGGCGACGATTAACCAAGGTTAAACACCGCATCCGACAAACGTGAACCTATTAACACACTAACTCAATCTGAAGCAAGTGCATAAACCAGCATGCGAACCATTGAATAGTAGCGCGATTTCGTCGAAAGCGACCCCCTCGTCGTATAGCGTTGTTTCTACGTCACTTTAGTGATTCAGCCACAGCAGCGGCAATCGATGTTAATAATTGACGTTCATCATTAAGGGCCGTAAGGCTTTTCAGATGCTAATCTGTGGTATATATCAGGCCATGCGTCTACTCACGTTTGGCTAAAAGTCGCGATCTTTGTGGGGCGTCCTCTGCGTCATTCGGAGGTTAATGCTGCATTAAGCGGGTTTGGCCCTATGCGTTTATGATTAATCCTTCCCCAAGCCTGTCCAGACCCACGCGGCGGACGCGGCTTCGCACGCCCCTTTCCTCTTCCGAGGCAGTTCCATGACCACAAATCCTGTCCCTTTCCATGTCGAAACGAAAATCGTCGGTGGCCTTCCAGTCGCATGTCTCAATCTGAAGCAGACGACCGATCTGATGATTCAATTAGTCCGCGCGAAGCCACGCGGCGCTCGACCGTTCTTCTTCACCTCAGCTAATGGAGAAGTGATTTCGCGATGTTGCACCAATCGCTATTTCGCCGAACTCATGGGCGACGCCGATCTGATCAACGCCGACGGTCAGTCAATGATATTCGCCTCGCACCTGTTCGGGGCAGGCGCGTTGCCTGAACGCACTGCCACGACCGATCTCTTTGATCTCGTTGCGGCGGAGGCCGAACGCCATGGCATCAGCTTCTATCTCTTCGGCGCGACTGAGGAGACGAATTTGAAGGTTTATGATCGCGTACGCCGCATGTTCCCGAATTTGCGCATCGTCGGTCGTTCGCACGGCTATCTGAGCGGGCACCCGCTCGACGAAAAGATCGCAGAAATAGATTCGCTCGGCCCTGACATATTGTGGATTGCGATGGGCGTTCCGCTTGAGCAGCAGTTCGTTCGGCGTTGGTCAGACAAATTGACAAATGTCGGACTGATCAAGACCTCAGGGGGGCTGTTCGATTTCCTCTCCGGTACCAAGCCGCGCGCGCCTCAATGGATGCAGCGCGCAGGTCTAGAATGGATTTTCCGCCTTTGGCTCGAGCCGCGCCGCCTGTTCTGGCGCTACGCTATTACGAGTCCGATCGCCGCCCTGCAGCTAATCCGCGCAACTCAGTGATGCCAAATTCGAATGGCGGCCTTACACTCGCTGGTTGTCGCGGTTTGGGGCGGTCCAGGCGCCAGCGAGGGGGGGTAGAAGCGTCACGAAACATCGTAAGAGACGAACTCATTATGGGCAGAATAATCGCCTCCCCTGGGCCGACGCCTTATTGTTCGAGAACGATCCGGGCATCGACAAAGATGGTAACACATTTCAAGTCCACGCCGGAACACACCACGTTTCCTGGGTTAACCACATGAATTTCGCTACGCGAATAACGCCATCCTCTGGCAGGGGGCTTGCAGCGCTTCTATCATGACACGAGATTTTCCCCGTTCCGGCACACAAATTTCCCAAATAGAGCGCGCCTCTCCTCCCTTCACGGTGTCACCCGCCCTGGATTGGAACGCGATCGAAACGGTCGTCTGCGTCCCAACATTTCGAAGGCCTGACAAATTGGGACAGACGCTCAACTCGCTCGTCAGCCAAGTCACGGACGTGCGCTTTGCAGTCGTGGTCATCGAAAACGAAGCTCTGAAGCGCGAAGGGGCCGCTGTAGCTCGCTCCTACTTTGACGCGGCATTGCTGAACGGCGTCTGTTTCGTCGAAATACGTCAGGGCAATTGCTTCGCGATTAACCGCGCTTTCGGCGAAGGCCGCACGCGGTTCCCGTGCGCCAAATTCTTCCTGATGATCGACGACGACGAAGTCGCAGACCCGAATTGGCTCGACACGATGGTTTCACAGGCGCGTGCGCAGGACGCCGACATCGTCGGCGGCCCGGTGACGCCACGTTTCCCCGAAAACGCGCCAGCCAAAATGCTGCGCCATCCCGTATACTGGTCGACGTTTGATCGCACTGGCTTTGTCCCTATGATCTATGGCTCGGGCAACTGCCTAATCCATCGCCGTATTTTCGAGCGGCTCGAAGATCCAGACTTCGATATCCGTTTCAATTTCCTTGGCGGCGGCGACACTGAATTCTTTACACGCTGCCGCAAGATTGGCGCGCGCTTTTTTTGGACGCAGGAAGCCAAGATTTCCGAGACGGTGTCGGCGGACCGACTCAAACAAAGCTGGATCTTGAAACGGAGTCTGCGGATTGGCGCAATCAACTATCAAATTGATCGCAAAAATGGAACCTCGACGTTAAACCGCTTGCGATTAGTCGCAAAGAACTGCGCGCTTGTGCCCATCGCGTGTCTACGCGCAACGCAGCTAGCGCTTTGCGCCAAACCTGTCTTGGTCGTATTGCATCCTCTGGTCATCGTAGCGGGACGGCTGCTCGCTGTGGTTGGCTTGCAACCAGAACAATATCGGGCAAAACCTTCGGAGAGCTGATTTGCGAGCGGCCGCCATCGAACATTCGTCCTCTGGGGATTTCGGCGCGAACTTCCGCGCAACGCTGTTTGTCGTCTGCCTTTTGGTCGTTTGGATCTCACTGAGCCCGTTCGTTGATTTGTCTTCACCAGACTTTCTTGACGACGCCCGTGGCAGCGAATTCTGGACCTACGCCGTCTTCGCCCTACTCTCCGCGCTCTGCTCGAACGAACTTGCGCGCCGACACAAGTCGGCGCTGCGCGCCTTGGCAACCCCCGCGAATATTGCACTGCTGGCGTGGATCGGCGTGGCTGTCGCGACATCGACGGATGTATCGACGTCTTTCAAGCGCTCCGTGCTGCTCCTCACTTCCGCTAGCATTGCCGCTTCGCTCTTTTGGCTGCCTCGCGACCGCGATGACCTTGCGCGCTTGCTTGCTATAACTGTCGGTTTGGTGATTGGCCTGTCGTATTTCGGTGTCCTCGCCCTGCCCGACGTCTCGATCCATCATGCGACAGACCTCGTCGAACCGCAGCTAGACGGTGACTGGCGCGGTATATTTGGCCACAAAAACATCGCCAGCCCCGTCTTTTCCATGTTCGTCTTCATTGGCGTCTACGTCATACGCAGCGGGCGGGGAATCGCCGGTGCAATGATCGTAATACTATCTGCAATCTTCGTCCTCAATTCCGGCGGAAAGAGCTCAATCGCCATCTGCGCTTTAACCGTCGTCATTTCATACGTCGCCGTTCTGTTGACGAAATCAGCGTGGGCGCAAGTCGTCGTGCTGATTGCTCCGTTGGCGGTTCTATTAGTTCTTGGCGTTGGCTCGGTAATCTCGCCAGAACTCCGGGCGATTACTGCGATCCTTCCACTTGACGAGACCTTCACCGGCCGCACCGACATCTGGCGTTTCGCGATTGAAAACTTATGGAAACACCCGCTTTTTGGTTATGGATTCGCGGCCTTTTGGAATACAGATGCAACCCGCATCAGTGGCGTGGGAGTGGCCGCATGGGCTGGCTCCGCCTCACATGCCCACAACGCCTATCTCGACGCCGCATTAGGCATGGGTATTCCGGGTCTAGCGCTGACGCTGTGGGCCTTTGTGTTGCAACCGCTGCGCGACCTAAGGATTTCCACCGCCCACGGCGGTGACGCCGCCTTACGCATGCTTATGCTGCAGCTCTGGATTCTCGGGCTCTATCTATCGGCGTTCGAGACCGTGATCCTCGAGCGGAACGATCCCACATGGGTGACTTTCCTTTTTGCCGTTTTCGCATTGCGCTATTTCGCTTACTTCGGGTCGGAAATCACATGACAAAATTACCAGGCATTGTGCGGCCACTGTTTCTTGTTTCGCCTTCGATGGCGCCCTGCGGCGTCGAGATGTTTACACGGCGGCTTAGCGAAGCGTGGCGCGAGCGCGAGCACGCGGGCGAGAAGTTGGCGGTATCAGCCGCAAAGGACATCGGCCGGATTTGGCGCGGACTCGGAACCGCCGATGCGCTAATCCTCAACTTCCCCGTCGTTGCCTGGAAGAAGTCCCTTGCTTTGCCGCTTCTTGCGCTTTTGGCGTCGCTTTTGCGGAAACGGACAACCGTCGCAATTGTCCACGAATGGAGTGATCTCGACTGGCGACGACGTCTTTTTATCTTCGTATATCTGCTATTCGCTCAAAAGTTGCTCTTCTCATCGCCAACCGTTCTTTCCCAATTCGCACACTCGACGCTGGGACGTTTTCGAGATGGCTCCATAATTGTAGTGCCGCCGAACATCCAACGTCCAGAGCATCCAATGCCCACGGAATGGTCGATCCGTGTGGAAGCGGAACGACGCGCGGGTAAGCTCGTGTTGGCCCATTTTGGCTCGATTTACCCAAAGAAGCAGTCAGATAGCGTGCTCGACATCGCGGCCGAATTGAAACGCCGCGGCACCGCAATCTTTGTGATCTTTGTCGGCAGCTTCATCAAAGGCACCGATCAAGTCGAAAAATTGTTTTATGATAAGGCTGCCGCGCTTTGTCTGACCGAAGATGTGGCCGTGACAGGCTATATCGAGACTGACGCCGAATTATTCGGCATCTTGGACACAGTTGATGTTTTCGTATATTCCTTTAAGGAGGGCCTGACATCCCGACGAAGTAGTGTGCTCGCTTGCCTTCAGACCGGACGGCCAATCGTCGTCAATGCGCCCGCCGTCGCAGATGAATACGAGCATCGCGTTTATCAACAGGCTATAGAGACGGGCGTTTTGACCCTCGTTCCTACGTATGCTCGGATAACCGAATACGCTAACGCCATAAAATCGGCAAGAAAACACGTCCGGGGTGCCCCGCTCGTACTCTACGAGTTGAATTGGCGTGAGGCGGCCCAATCGTTGGCGAGCGCGTTCGATGGCGGACGCCGCGTTGGAACGGGAGAGCGTCCCGCTTTAGCTTCGGCAGGCGTGATGAGATCAACCGAGCAGGTCGGTGCGACGCGACCGATACGGCAGGCGTCGCTCGCCGGCGAGAAGGGGCTCGAAGACTCGGTCATCAAGCATTAGGCTGCAAACTCATGACGCTTTGATCCAAATGGGTGCTACGGCGAGTGCGATCGTATCTATCCGCCGTAGCACGCAGGCGGGCTGGAATCAGCTCGATCGCCTCGCGAGGATTGTCGGATCGTCATTGTGGATTTTGATAAGGTTGACCGTAAGCGCCAAGGCTGCCCCATGAGGGCGGCCGACAGGTGGGGCAGCTAATCAATAGCAGCACTATTTCTACTGCTGTGAGTATCTATGTCTGCGCCTATGTCTGGTGATAGAAGTTTCCAATTGATCGAGGCGGTGGTTGATCGTCTTGATGGCGCTCCGGTTTCGCGCCGTCGTCGCTGGTCTGACGCGTTCAAGGCTCGGGCTGTTGCGGCGATACTGGATCCCGACGTTAATATTTTTGCGGTCGCGCGAGAGATGGGCAGCATTTCGCCGTCTCAGCTTTTTTGCTGGCGCCGGCAAGCGATGCGGGAAGGAGCGGCGACCTCATCGGTCTCGCCAACCGCTTGCGCGGGCCCGCCGAATGTCGACGGCAGGTCTGCGCCCATGGTGGAGATCTCCATCGGCGCCGCAGTCATCCGCGTCAGCGCCGACATTGGCGAAGCCGATCTGCGTCGGGTGATCCGCGCGGTGCGTTCGGCATGATTGCGTCGGGGGTGAAGGTCTACCTGCCCAGCCAACCGGTCGATTTTCGCAAAGGTCCGGACGGTTTGCTGTCGCTGGCCGGAGCCCCGGGCCTTCGTGTTCGAGGAGATCGAGACCGGCATCGCCGAAATCAAGGCGGGGCTCGACAAAGCCAGTGGCGCCGGCAAGCAAAAGCGGGCGCCGCGTCCGCGCAAGGCGTTTGCCTCTCATCTTGAACGGGTCGAGGTGGTGATCGAGCCCGAGGCCTTCACGCAACTCCCGGCGCCATTTGAAGACGAGGCTGGTGAACACGTTCTCCCGACGCGCCAACTCCGCAATCACCGCTCCGGGCTCGGAAACGGCCGCAAGAATCCGGGCCCGGTCTTCGTCGCTCCATCGCCGACGGCGCTCTGCGCCGGAAATCAATGTCATTCGTCCCATGCTGCGCAGCTAACCTCGCTTATAAAGCCGACTTAGCTGTGAAGCATCGCGTTCGCCTCATTTTCTGCAAGGCGCGTCACGCCGGAGGGATGCGCCGCAAACCGCTCCGTGGCGGGATCCAGCGGCGGCGAAGAAATTGGCGTACCGAGCCGCACGCGGCACTTGGCCCAGAAATGCGCGAGCGAACCCACGCCGATAGCAGCTCGCTACGTCTACTCTCACAAAACGGATGCGCTTGCGGGAGCCCCCTCCCCCGGGCGAGCAAAGGCCCGTCGTCGGGTAACATAACTTGCAACCTTGTTCCAGATTACGGTGCACACGATCCCAGCCGCCACCGATACGACCAACTGAAAGGGCCAGTAGGCCGGCAAATGTAACATCGGCATCCTCTTGATGAACGAATTGTGCACAATATAGATGAAAAGTGTGGAGGACGCGATCGCCACCAGTGGGCGATGCAGGAACCTCGGGACAGGAAGGCTCTCGACCCAGGTCAGCAGCAGCGCGGATCCGAAAAAGAATGCGTCGTTATATTTGAAAACATGCGCAATTTCCCGAGGTCCGGCGTAGGTTGACAAGGCAATCGCGGCGAGCAACCCACAGACGGTCAGCTTTCGCGCGGACGTGTCGGCCTCGGTTATCAACAGGCCGAGCGCGAGCATCCAGAACCACTTGAACGGCCCAACGCTATCCGTGCCAACATTCCCATCCCAAAATCCGGTCGTGACTTGAGCAACGGCGATGCAGAGTCCGAGCAGGACGAATACCAGCGCGCGGCCAAAGTCCTCGCGCGCGTCGGCGATTTCCGACCGTCCGCCCCGGAGGCGAAGTTCAGCTTTCGTGATTAACGCGAGCAGCAAGAGATTGGCTGCGAGCACATCAAGATACCAGAACGTGTAGAAAGGGTGCTTCGGGTTTTGAAAGGACGTTCCGAGCAAGAAAAGGTTTGGCAGCCAAAATCCATGAGTTACCGTGATTGCCAACTGCCACAATCCCGCAGGTATGCCAAATTTCAGGATCAGAATGACCGCCGGACGAATGCTGCTGGTCTTTCGGATCGCCGGACGAAGGAAACGGCTGAAATTCATGCCCGAAACGACGAAGAGGCTCGATGTGGCGCCCGCGAGGAAAGTCAGCGTCCCGGTGTAAGTCAGGACGACGAGCGCGATGGAGACAGCGCGCATCAACATCGTGATTTCGAAACTGCCCCAACTCCACGCCGATGCGCGCGTCGCGATTTCCGTTGGCCACAACTTATTGAACTCTGCCAGCGGCTTGCGTTCCCAGTCACTCGGTAATTCGCCCAGCAGATCCTCGATCAGCATTGAGACGCGAACGTAGGATAACAAATCTCCGCCGAGTTCGACAAAGGACTTGTCCAGGCTGTCAACGTGGATGCCGGCCGCGCTCTCGATGCCTTCAATGAGCGCCCGCGTCCGTTGGTCCAAATCCTGCTTCCGGCGCGCATCGGGAAGCGTTGCTCGCGAGCCCTTCAGATCCAGCGCCGCGATCGTCTTGCGGTCAAGCTTGCCATTGGGCAGGTACGGCAGGCCATCCACGACCACGATCCGCGAGGGAATCATCGCCTCACTCAATCGTTCTTGCAGCGCTTCGCGGATCGCACGGGCAAAATCCACGTGCCGATCCGCCCCTAGGGGCCCGTTGGGCGCCACCAGCCCAAAAAGGGTTTTTTCGTCATTGGCGCCGAGACGAACTGTGACCGCGGCGTCCCCGACCTGCGGCAAAGACTGGATCTGGCTCTCGATTTCATTCGGTTCGATACGCACTCCGCGAATCTTGATCTGCGCGTCGATCCGCCCAAATATCTCGATCTTGCCGTCCGAGCGATAGCGGCCGAGATCGCCGGTGTAGTAAATCAGATCGGTCGGATTGTCGGTAAACCGGTTGGGTAAGAACGCCTGTCGCGTCAAATCTTCGTTGCCCAGATAGCCTTTCGACCGGTAAGGCGTTCGGATTGCGATTTCGCCGATCTCCCAAAGCCCGCAAAGAAAACGCCGCTCGCGTACGATCGCCACGTCGACGCCAGGCTGCGGCGCGCCGACCGGTTGAACGCCGGGTTCGATGCGCTCCACACGATTGGCAAGCTTCGCCAGGGTGGTCTCGGTCGGGCCATAGAGATTGACGATCTGTGTTCCCTCACCGGCCGCGCGAACAAATTGCCGCAGCAATCCGTCGGTCAAGGGTTCGCCCGCGAAGAAAACATATTTGAGCGACCGAAATGGCCGCTGATCCGCTGCCGCATGGAGCCACGCTCTCATGAGCGATGGCACGCAATGCATCACCGTGATTGCTCGATCCGAAATCCAGTGCAGCATACGCCGGGCGTCGAGCAGCATGCCGCGTTCGGGAAAATAGAGCGCGGCTCCGCTGGTCAGGGGGAAGAGGATGTCGCGCAGCACCACGTCGAACGAGAGTGCGGTAATCTGCGCCGCGCGATCGCCGGGCCCGATCGGAAAACTGGCGCGCTGCCAGTCGAGGAAATGCGCCAGCCCCAGATGCGTGCCAAGCACGCCTTTTGGAGCGCCAGTGCTACCGCTGGTGAAAAAGACATAAGCTGCGGAATCGGCGGGCAGGCGCGGCAGCCGCAGGTCGGCGTCCGGCAACGCGGCTATAGGCGCATGATCCGGCCAGTCCGCCATCACGAGGCCCGCGGTCGCCGCGTCGAAAATGTGCTGCGTCGGAGCCACCCTGATCTGTAGGCGCGGTCGGCTGATATCAACAATCGACTTCTGCCGCAGATCCGGCAGCGCGTGGTCCAGCGTGACGACGACGCCGCCCGCCGCCATCGTCGCGATTGTCGCGGCGATCATCCCGAAACTCATAAGGCCGGAGACAACCACAACGTCTCCCGGCCTGACGCCACCTTCGATCAAGCAGAAGGCGAGAAAGCGCACGACCCTGGCCAGTTCGGCATAGCTGTAACTTCTGTTCGCCCCGATAAGGGCCGGCTGATCGGCATGCTCCGACGCCCGGCGCAAAAATACCTCAGGAACCGGCACATATTGTCGCGCCGTTATCTCGCGCGTCAGATCGGGAATGAACGCTCCTGCGGCATCTGTGACCAGCTCCAGCCCAGAGCAAAGCAGGTCCGGGGTTGTTGCAAGCGCCTCGGCGACAAGCGCGATTTTTTCGATAAAATCCCGCGCGGACGCCAACGCCACCTGTGAGGAGTCGAAATCCAGCGTCAAACGCAACCCGCCGTCGACGGTCTCAAAGGAAAGTTCGACGTCCGCCCCAAACGATCGGCCTCCGGGTTCGACGATCACAAGATCGACGTCGTTAGAGCCTGATGCTTCCCCGCGATGCAATGTCGCGAACGCCCGCCCAAGGGACAGATCCTGCGCATACTCCACCTCGATAAAGTCGCCTTCAGGCGCAACGCTGTTTGAAGAGCGCCGAGCGCAAATGCGCCCGAGATCGAGCATTCTCGCGCAGACAAACAATGCGGCAAAGGCGATGACGTCTCCCATCGGCCTGGATTGGATCAGGGTCGCGCCCAGAGGCATAGCGAGCGATAAAGTCGAATGCCTTTCAGGCAGTTCCGCCAGCGAGCGGTCAACCGGGAATGGCTTTAAGGTCATGAACGTGGCATCCTGCGTCAGGCGCGTCCTGTGCGCGTTTCGTCCAAAGGTCTCCCGACGCAGGCATAATAAGGCGAACGCCGGCGGATCGCTGGCCTTAAAACTACATCGTCGATTTCGTCGCAAAGCTGTGGCGCAACAGATGAACTCTGACGCGTTTGTCGAGACCTGCCGCGCTTGTTTGGACGGCTCCCCGAAGCGGATAGTTGCCGGGTGATGCTGAACCCGGAGCTTGGCAGTTTTGCCGCCAGAAAAACCACTTAAGCTACCGTCCGATTTTCTGGTGCCGGCCCCATTTCGGCAGCCCTGAACCCGACGCCTCGCTGCCATATTTGTTTAAAATGCGCTAACAACGGCAATTCAACGAACCGGTAGGATGCGATTCCAAGCATCACTGAGCCCAAGGTTGAGAAAAAGACCAAAGGCGCGCCGATCCACATGCTCTGCACCGGAACCTGTAGCAATTTCGTCGACACGCGCATGAAGGATTCGACGAGCGGATGCATCAAATAAATCGAATATGACGCATTGCCGAGCAAGACCATCCAACCTACGCGGGGCAATTTCCCCGATGCTTCGATGCCGAGCATGCCGCCAAGCAGCGCGGCGGCCGCCCCTCCCTGCAAGAGTGACCGCGCTAGGTCAGCGTCGGGGGGCGGAAAAGCAATTAGGATAACGAGAGCTAACCCGACGACGGCTGCGGCCGCGGGGACCGAAAGGCGCCGAAAATAGCCGTTAATGAACAGATATCCCACCACGGCGCCCATGACGAACTCAAAGATCATGGGATTCGTATAGACACGCACCACGGCGATGCGCGGATCGACGAGCACGAAGAAGGTCGAAACCATCAAAGCGTATCCGACCAGCAGTAACACACGACGCCTCACCGGCCGCACGATAAGAAGTACTGCGAACAGAACGTAAAAATACATTTCATAATTCAGCGTCCATCCCAACTTGAAGAAAGGCGCGATTCCTCCGTTAACCGGACTCGTGTGTGGAAAAAACGCCATAGATAGCAACACATGCGAGGTGCTTACGTGATTTTCTAGCATAGCACCCGGATACGCGACGCCAATTATTACAATAAATAACGTAACAAACCAATAGAGAGGGACTATCCTGGTGATTCGCCGAAACATAAACTCGCCAACACCAATTGTCCCGTTCGCAGTCATGTACATCATTATAAATCCGCTGATTACAAAGAAAATATCGACGCCATTAGCGCCGAAATTGCGTGGAAGGAAATCCGGCCACCAAAACTTGGCATTGTAAAGAGATGTATGAAAAAATACGACAAAAACAGCAGCGGCAGCCCTAAGCCATTGAACTCCGGCAATTTCACTTTTTTTGGTTAAGATATTTTCGGTCATTACTGCTATCCTATGTCTTTTTTTAATTTTGCATAAAACGCGGCTGCACGTCAATCTGTTCAAATAGGTTAGGTTAAATACGGCTAGTCCCGTTAGTCCCATGACTACTTTCGCTTGAGGCGGCCTGCCATCCGATTTGCAATGGTGCGAGGATTGAGTTGGGTGACTGTTATTCGTCTTGCAAAATTGACTCTGATTCAATTTTGATGACGCTATGACACCAGCTGGCACGGTTTTCTCACAGGGACTCTCAACGTGATGCGCCCCGCCCTCGCCACGGGATCAGCTAAACGCGGCTGTGTCAACACGTCGGTGACTGTTGCCATTCGTGTCGGAATTCACGACCACCTTGACGAACGCGTCCGACGCTGGTGCGCTTTTTGCCTGTAGCCAAGTTTAGTTGGCTTTTTTGCTTCAAATGTGAACAGGTCTGCGGACGATAAGACGACGTGGTCCTAATTGGACGCGATATTGTTGTAGAATCGAAGGAGGTTTTGCGGTGGGCAACATAACGTCGGTTTCGATCGGATCGTGCTCGGGATGGTTACACGAAGCCTCGGGCGACCGCGGGGTCGTCATGTGTGCTGCGACGGGCTATGAGGCGTCATCTGCTCATCACTCATGGCGCGTGCTTGCCGATCGCTTCGCTGCCGCAGGAACTCCCGACGCTCCGTTTCGACTACCCGGGTGCGGGCGATTCTCTCGACATCCACCAGGGCTCCAGAGTTTTCGACGATTGGATCAAGTCGATTAAGGAAGCGTCGATGTGGCTGAGGAACCTGCTCGGCGCACGAGAGATCGTCCTTGTCGGGTTTCGC
Organism: uncultured Alphaproteobacteria bacterium; assembly: GCA_963828185.1. Lineage (GTDB taxonomy): Bacteria > Pseudomonadota > Alphaproteobacteria > Rhizobiales > Beijerinckiaceae > Rhodoblastus. The sequence goes on from CAWHDV010000017.1 coordinate 445,039, forward strand.
CTCGGGGCTACGCTTGCGGCGGAAGCGGGCGGCGTCGAACGTCTAATCCAGATCGCTCCTGTCGTTAACGGCCTCAGTTACGCAAGGGAGCTGAGCACCTTCTCACGCATGTTGTTCGACAGGCAGATGCCTTCTGGGTCCGCCTTTAATAAGGACTCCCCGATCGATTTAGAAGGGTATATATTATCAGGTCATGATATTGAGCAGCTGAAACAAATAAACATTTTACAATTGGCAAACAGACCGGCCGAACATGTGCTGGTGTTGCCAGGGGCTTCCGGTCGCACTTCGGCCTACATTGAACATTTGCGTAAATTGGGTTGTAGCACTGAAGTCGCGTCGTTTCTAAATCTCGCAGCTCTCTCACCGAATTCTATTCCTGAGCCGCCACCGATTGCTGACTTCGATCGTCTCGTCGAATGGGCGAAAACTGGTATGGCGACGAGGAAAGAGCGGATTGCGCCGCGCGCCACGAGCGGATTGATTGGACCTTCCTACAGGGAGACGGGCGTCCGCTTCGGCGAGAACAAGCGGCTAGCAGGAGTCGTTTGCGAACCGCTAACAAAGTCTGTGCTCGCCACAGTGATCTTCTTGAATACGGGAGGAGTGCCTCACACGGGGCCAGGGCGGTCATTCGTCGAAATTGCGCGCGAATTGGCGTGTTATGGCATTGCATCGTTGCGCATGGACCTATACGGGCTCGGCAACTCTGATTGCCATCAAGACGGACCGCGTTCGACGCTTTATTCCGAGGAGCGCCACGTTGACGTCTCTGCCGCGCTGGACATGCTTTGCTCCAGAGGACTACATAGTTTCACACTCGTTGGCGTTTGCAGCGGGGCGTCACTTGCGCTTTGGAGCGCGAATAAGGACCAACGCGTGGAGGAAATCATTCTGGTAAACATTTTGGTGTTTAACCCGGAGCCGCGGAAAGTCATCGAGCAACTCCTCGACGCCTCTGCCGGGCGAACATCCAGTTACCTTTTCAAGGCCATAAAGAAACGCTATTGGGCGCGGGTCATAGGCGGCGAGGTCCCCCTCCGGAAGCTCGCTGCGATTGTTAAGGTCATTGTTCGGCGTCGCATTGGCGCGATTGGCGCCATGGGAGCACGCACTGTTGGCAGGCTTTTTCCGTTTCGCTCGTCGAAGCGCAACGCTGCCCTGTCTTTGTTGGAGACTCCGTGCCGGCGCGGTGCGAGAATACTGTTTCTTTACGGCGATCAAGATCCGGGCCTCGAAGTGTTCAGCAGCCAATTCGGATTATTCGGAACGCTAATACAACAAATACCAAGTATAGCCTTCACGACCGCAGGGGGCGTGGACCATTCTTTTTCCAATCCGCAAGCCAAAAGAGAACTCATTCAACGCATAATGTTCTTTGTTCGTAATAGCTCGGTCCAGTCAATTCCTGCGAAGAGTGAAATAACCCCTTATTCGCTTTCCTGGCGTTCCAGCGCGAGCTGAAAAGAATCGCATTTTTTGCCCAATTGCGAAGCCCACTTGAATGGAACCCGCTCAAATGGTTCAACGCGGCTGGGCGGACAGCGAGCGTTGCTGGCGACCATATTCATCGAAATTGGCGGGATCCAACCAACGCTCAATTCGGGCTCGTATGAAGGGCCAGTCGGCGTCGATGACCGAAAACCAAGCCGTATCGCGATTGCGCCCCTTATAGACGACCGCCTGCCGAAACACCCCTTCGGGTTGGAACCCCAGGCGCAACGCCGCCGCTTGCGAAGGAGCATTCAGAAGAATCGCACTTCCACTCGCAGCGACGGTATCCCATTTCATCAAAAACTCTTCGCATCATCATGAAAAGCGCCTCCGTTGCGGCTCTGGTGCGTTTCAGCAAAGGCGAAAAGCTTATGTTGCCTATTTCGATGACCCCATTGCTGCGATCAATACGCATATAGGCGGCTAACCCGATCGCGCAGTTGGACTTGGGATCGATGATAGCATGGAAAAACGCGTCCTTGGTCGTTGCGGCCTCGGTCAGCCACCGACGATAAGCATCGAGATCGGTGGGCGGATCGGCAAGCAGATAGGTCCAGTTACGGCCGCCGTCGTTGTCGCCGTTTGCCCCAAATAATTGTTCCGTGTGGCGCGCTGCGTCGAGGGGCTCCACCCGGCAATAGCGCCCGATCATCTCGGTGCTCGGCGGAAATGTTCGCGGGGCCCAGTTTGGGACGGGGCGCCTACCGCTTGACCTTTCGAATGTGACATCGAATTCGACCTAATCTCCTCGTAGCCTTCAAATGCATGTGAGCGATAGAGCCGCGTTGCAAAAGTCAAAATCCTCAGGCGTGATCCGCACTCGGTAATAATAACCGCGTCGCCAAAAATTGTCGCCCGGTTAGCGACTTTTCCTCCGGAACTGCGACCAGGCTGCCGGCTCATTCGCCGCCGACCTTCGCCGAAGCGCTACGAAATGCGCGCCGCCCGGGCCGCCTTATCCGCGACGTTGGAGAAGTCATTCAGGCAGGGGCGACGGCGCGCCGGGCGTCACGGGCATGATCATGTCATTCCTGTCCCTCTAAGCGACGGCGGCAGCTTGAATTCAGCGCGGAAACTTCGACGCAGGGAGCTTCCGTGCGTTCGAGCCGCTTCAGGCGAACAATTTTTTTATTTTTTGGGGCCACATGAAACCAGTCGTCGGCCGCCTCGAAGCCGGGACAATCAATATGCACCGACTGCAAACAGCGTGGCGTTTCCAGTTCCACGCGCCAGTCATTTTCCTCCCGACACAATGTGGCGGCAAAAGCGATCGGATTTTGAGCGAGCGTCCGGCCCAGCGGAAAATAGAAGGCCTCTGCGACGAGCTCGTCGACGCGATCAAACAGGCGTGCGACGCAGACATCGTAGCTCGAGGGGCCGAAGCGGAACGCATAGGTCGAAATCAAAAAAGCTACCGATCAAACTTGTCGCGGAAAGCGACCGTTTTTCGCGAGGCGCCAATTCGACATTTTGCGTCTTGCGCAAAACCTCTTGTCCATCGTCGCGCCAGAAGGATAACTCCACTTTGGCGTGGAACGGCGCGGCGTTTTCATTCAGGACATGAATCAGCAGCCCATTGGCGCCTTCGTCGGTGAGCAGAATCTGGCGTGGACGGAAGGCGCGCTTCAAGGCGTAGTAAACAGGTTTCGGCTCGCCTGAGGAATCGAGGATCCCCCAGCCGGCGCCGGGAACGAGATCCTGCAAGGTCCAGACGAGCGCGCCATTGCAGCCGGAGCCGGCGCGCCGCCATTCTGCAAATGTCGCCTCCATCACCTCGCAGCTAACCGCCCGCGAAGCGTCGCGCCAGAGAGCTGAATTTTCGCGTCGGAGCCTCGCCGGATCGACGTCATAGAGCGTCTTTAGGTAGAATTCGCGCACATCCTCAAAATCCCATGACGCGGCGAGGTCGCGCGGAACTGCAGCCTTCCAACGCGGATCGTGCGCCGGGACGGAGGCGAGAAAGCGATCAAGAAACAACTCTTGCGGAACATTGGCGAAAGCCAGGCACTCGGCCGCAAAACGCACGTCAGCCCGCCGCGCGTCCTCTAGAGGGCGCATATAGGCGCCAACGCCATAATAGTGGGTGACGCCTTCGTTGGTCGCAAACGGCAGCGGGCCCCCGCTCGGACTATTGTCAACATAGGGCACGTCTGGACGCCATCCTTCGGCGACATCCGGCAAGAACCGATCGGTCAGCGGCGAGCCCCATCTCGTCGCGGGCAGGCCCATCATAGCCGCCTGCTGTTTCATTTCGCTGCCGCCGCATAAAATCGCAAGGCTGGGGCAGCCTTCAACACTGTTGAGGAAGGTCTCGGCCTCGCGTTGGCAGGAGGCAGCAAAATCCGCGTCCGCAATTGGATAATCGAAATTGCCGAACATGAAATCCGCCCAAACCATCAGGCCCAGTTCGTCGCAAAGCTCGAAAAAAGCGCGGCTTTCGTAAGTCGTTACGCCGCTGATGCAAATCATATTCATTTGAGCGTCACGCGCGCGCCGTAGCCAGGGCTCGTAGCTCGCGCGGTCGCCGGGCAGATCGACGATATTGGCGTTGGTCCAAACAGCGCCGCGACAAAATATCTTCTCGCCATTAAGCCGTAAGGCGAAATCCTTGCCGTCGACGCCGCGATCGATCTCGATTGTGCGGAAGCCGGTTTTGCCTAGGTCGATGCTTTGGCCATCCGCTTCTATCGCTATTGGATAGAGGTGCGGCGCCCCATGGGTATGCGGCGACCAGGCGCGCACGTTTTCTATCAGCAGTTCGCCTTCGTACAAATCGTTCTTCGCCCACATTTTCGAGCGACGACCTTCGCAAACAACAAAGGCGTTTTCTACGCCACGCAATCTCGCCTTGACGGTCAGGCGGCCGCGCTCCTGGTCGATCCGCGCGGAAATGCGCGGCTGTGTGATATCGACCGTTGTTGGCGTGATCAGCCTTATGGGCCGCCAGGGGCCTACGGCGTCTATCGGGGGCGTCCAGCCCGGCATATGGCCGAGCAGCGTGGTGCGCACATGGCGCAGCGCCTGATTGGGGATCATGTGCGTCCGCCAACGGGCGCGCGGCCCGTGTTTGGACAGTGCCGGCTCGAGAGCGCGGAAGGCGAGATGCAGCCGATGTTCGCCTCTTAATTCTACCTCCACTTGGGAAGAGCAGAACATATTGTCGGAAGACAGGATCAAAGCGTCGTCGAGATAGATTTCGCACAAGGTCGCGAGGCCATCGAAACGCAGGACACGATGGCCTTGCGCTTTGAGCGTCCGACGATACCAGACATCCTTGTCATGCAACGCCGCTGGGGCCTCCGGACAAAACGAGCCAGCTCGGGTCAATGCGCCCGCAGCGGTGCCGGGAACAGCCGCATCGAACCACTCGGTCAGTAGCATGAGATCCCGGGGCGTCGAGCAAGCGCCAGCCTCGGCGACCGCCAACGTCCAGCCTCTGTCGAGCATTTCGACCGTTTGCTTCTCGACGGAAAGGAAGGCCATCTCAAGCCCCGTAAATACGGCTCAGATCGCCGATCAGCGCGTCCCAAGAGGCGCAGGCGGGCTCCAGCAAAGGCCCCAGAGTTTCGAATTTTCTTTTTGCCACAGCGCGGGCAAGTTGAAACTGGACTGATTTGGCGGTGTCGGAAATGAGCGCCGCCCCGATCGCAGCAAACTCAACCCCCCTTTCACCGTGAGCGTTGAGCCAGAGAAGGTAATCCGACAGAAGGCCGAAATTGGCGCCCAATTGGCGAAGGGTGTTGAAAGCGTATTTATGAAAAAATCCCTCAGGCCTTTCGCATATGTTGCGCGCCTGATCGGGAAAGGTGGCGGCAAAAGCCGCGATCGGATTGCTTTTCGGGACGAGGGCGAGGCGGCGGCGCAAAATCGCAACGCTCGCTTCGACCAAATCGTCACGCCGGATTAGCCGGTCGAATTTGACGAATTCGGTATAAGGGAGGAAGAACGTCTCGAGCTGCGCGTACGCGCCGCGCCGGAACAATCCATCAAAATCCTCGCCTTCCAGCGCAAAATATCCGCCGTTGTGGAAATATTCAAGCCGCCGCGTCGCGCGATCGAGGCGATTAATCCCGATCGTCGTCTTGCCATGTTCAATGCGATAGGACAGGCCCCGGGTATCCGGAAGGAAAAAGGAATCGACTTCGACTAAGCAGAGGCGGCCGCGTTCGATCTGTGTGGCGACGTGCGGTTCAAGGCGATCAAAGATCGCCAGTTCGAGAACTTGAAAGCCGAACAATGTCTCGAGATCGTCGATCGGAAACTTAAAAAAGCCGATCTGGTCGCCTTCGAAATCCTGCATGACGGTGAAAGCCAGCGCCGCTTCCGGCGGCAGGCGAAGTGAGGCAAGGATCTCGATCCAGAGATCCACGTAGCAGTTGGTCTCCGGCCATGCGCGTTCGACCCCATGCAGAGCGTGAGGCTGATATTCTCCGGGATTGAGCTCCGCCAGGACTGCAGCCGCCACGTCAACCCCATAATTGCTTGCGCACCGACGACGGCCAACCCACGATATCCACGCCATGGTGCTTGAATAGGGCAAGGGCGACGCGCTCGAGCCCGAAGCCGACGCAGGCGGTATGAGCGGTCTCCCCGTCTGCGGTTACAATGCCCCAAGTCTTGCCGAAATGATCTTGATGATAATTGAAGCTCAGGCACGCGCTGGCGCCGCCGCTGTCGATTGGCACCAGCAGCTCGAATTTAAGGCCCTGTTCGCGCTGACCGGAAGCCAATATGCGTCCGGCGCGACCGAAAAAAGGATCATTGGCGACATCGACTTCCAGCGGGAGGCCGAGCGCGCCAATCAGATTTCGCCCGCGCTCCAGCCAGGCTTCGCGAAAGGCCAGCACCTGTTCCGGCGAACCGGCGCGGACATATTCGCGCATGCGAAATAATTGCATACGCGCCGGATCACTGGATGGTTCGTGGCGAAAACAATAGGATTGAAGATCGAACAGCCGCCCCTCCGCAGGCAACGGACCGCGCTTGGCAATGGCCGGATAAACTGGGTAGCAAGCTGCGGGCGTCAACACGACGTCGGTCGCCTTCTGCGCGTCGGTCCAGTCGACGCCGTCGGCGATGCGCTCGAGCAACAGCGAATGCTCGCGATCGCCGCCGCAGAAGCTATGAACGGTCCCCGCCAGTTGCGGAAAGCTCTTCAAATATCCAGAAGCCTCGAAATGCCTTCGGCTCATCGCCGGCGGGAAACGCATCGTTTCCGCCTTGTCGCCGGCGCCGTAGGCGGAGATGAGGGCTTCGAAGCGTGCGACGACATCCTCGAAGACGCCGCTGCGCCCGTAGAGGCCGTCGACGCCCGTTTCGACCAGCAACCCTGCGTCGAAGAGTGTTTCGAGGAAGTTTAATTGTGTGTCCATTGTCACCCCAGCAAGTTGGCGTCTTGCCGCGCCATCAAAAGCAGACTCGACGTGTTCATCAGTATGCGGTCGTTGGAAATCATGATCCGAGCGGAATGGGCGTCGCGCAACAGCCGCGTCAGACTGAAGGGGGAGTTATTATCATAGCCTGGCAGGCCGCAAATCATGGTTGCTTGATCGACAACCCTGGCCAAGAGTTGCGAAGCGGAAAGCTTTAAATTGTTCATCGCGACGAGATAGGAGAGCGAATGGGCGTCCACGCCCGCCGCGCTGACCGTCTCGTGGCGACGGATGCCGTCGACGATCACGGCGCGCATTTCCTGCAGCGTCACCGCGGCTTCGGCGAGGCGCAACGCGCCCGGCGTCTGGCCGTTCGGCGCACGGCGCACGGCGGCCTTGACGAAAGCCTGGGCGCGATTGAACGATTCAGAGGCAATGCCATACCAGAGCGCGGCCCAGAAGATATGGCAGGTCGCCAACATGGATTGCGCGGCAATTTCAGCGAAAGGCTGGGGAATGATTTGTTCAACCGGCGCGACGACCGAGAATTGATAGCCCTCTGATCGGGTGCCGCGCATGCCCAATGTGTCCCAGCCAGACGTCGGCTCGAGCCGGTACTGGCCCTTCAAGGCCACGACCATGACTTGGTCAGATGAAGGCGCTTCGGGGTTGGCTCGCGCGGTGACCAGGATCACGTCGCAATACTCGCCGTAAGAAACACAGGAAGCGTCTTTTTCCAGGCGGAAGTTCTCGCCGTCGCGCACCACGGCGCAGGCTGAATTGCGCAGGTCGCCCTTCCCGCTCTCGGTTGTCGAGGAGCCGAGCAGCAATTGTTCGTCGGCGATCCGGCGCAACAAGCCGCTATGCCATTTGTGAGCGAGGCCGTGCGCGACAAGGCTCGACAGTTTGATCATGTGCATGGCGTAGATCATCGCCGTCGACGAGCAATATTGCCCAAGAATGGCGCAGAGCTCAGCGATCTCATAGATCGACGCGCCTTCGCCGCCGAATTCGACCGGTATCATCACGCCCATCAGGCGATTGGCCTTCAATGCGGACATCGCTTCGGCCGGGAAGCGGTTTTCCGCATCGACCACGTCCGCATATTGCGCGGCGACGGCGCCGGCGCGGCGCGCGCGCTCAATCAATCTCAGCGCCGACGGATTTTGAAGGATTATGTTCACCAGCCGCCTCTCCCTATACTTGCGCATGGATCTCGTTTAGAGCTTCCACAATTGATGCGATTGATGAAAATGTTTTGCGGCTCAGGAGCCTCTCCGGAAATTCGACATCAAATTGCTCTTCGAGCGCAAGCATCAACTGGACGGACGCAAATGACGTCAAGCCAGCGACGTAGAGATCATCGATGCTGCTCAATTTGCTGACATCGCTGGGCAAATTACAGGCCTCAGCGATGAGCGCGCGAACTTTAGCGTCCAAAGGCACCATGGTCAATATATCCAACCCTGCTTGAGGTCCTGCAAACAATCTATCATCGTTATTACTCGCGCATCAAAAAAAAATAAACACTCAAGTTTGCTAATGCGGCCTTTTTATTCCACTAACGTTAACAGCCTCACGTCGCGGACCCAATGCTTTCGGTTTTCGATGGCCCAGTGATCGCCCCTTGCGGCGGCGAAGGTTTCGGTCAGTCGCGCGATCAATGAGACTTAAATGGCGACCTCCTCCTGGCTTGCCAAAAGCTTTGCCACGGCGGAGCGGACCGACGCCTGTCGAAGACGCGCACGATGGCGGCGATATGCCCTCCCAGCTCGTGCAGCGCGCCGTCGCGGCGCCGCACCGCATAATTGCGGGTAGTCACTTATTAACGAAACGCGAGTAATAAGTGGTATACGTGACGCTTGTTATAATTACAGTTGCGTATTTTTGTTTGCCTTGGTGAGGCGGCTTCGTCCAAGCAAATACGCTAAAAGGTGCGTGTAATGCCCAGGGTAGAGCTGCGAGGTCCGAACGTTTTTGTGAAGAAGGCAGCCCTCGCGGGGCCCGCCTTTATGTGCGGACGTCTCCTCTTTGCTATTGTTTCCCTGATCACACTCAGTGGCGCAGCAACCCCCGCGTCCGCCTTCGATCGTGACTTCAGAGGATCGTTTGATAGCGGCGGAAGTATTCTTGGCTATTACGGTCGGACGCGAGACCCCAATTTCATAGCGCATTCCACCGCAATTACAGGTATTTGCGCATCCGCCTGCACGATGAAATTGGGCATGCGCAATACATGCGTCACCCCTAATGCAAGGCTGCTGTTTCATCAGGCTAGCTACAAGGGCTTTCACTCGGAACTCGGCAGCCGAATTATGCTCGACACCTATCCGCGCCGGATACGCGAGTGGGTTGTGCGCTCTGGAGCGCTAGACAGTTCGAAGCCGACCGTCTTATCTGGCCGCGAAGCGATCGCCCTGGGTGTGCGCAGGTGCAATATACTGTCTTCAATGCGCTAATCGAAGGCGAGGCGCGCATGGCCGCGGCGGTCGTTCGAGATGTCGACGAATTCGTCCCGCGTAAATGGTATAATTGCGAAAACAGGCTGGTCATTAATCCTCGCTCGGTGTGCAACCGGGCTGATCCTCGACAGATCGGCGTTTCGCGGAGCCCTATGCGAGGCGATGAAGAGCAGTCGCCAATTCGGGATCAGCTTTGGTGCCGACGCGCCGGTTCTCGACTGCCGCCTACGCTTCGCATAGTGTTTGACGGTTGCGGAATGAACCGAAATAATCGCGCTGATTTGGCTTGGCCCCTCCAAGACGGCGGGGGTTCAAGCACCCTGCTCTCCCACAAAGCCTCGCAAAAGCTTGATTTGCCGAGGTTCCGACGGACCGGCCGACCCGAGACCGCGACGTGGCGGACGTCCGGACCTCGCGGTAATCGGCCTTATCGCCTATCGCGCCGGATCGGCCGAAAAAGCGCCGGGCATTGCATGGGATTTGCGGTCATTGGCATCGTTCCGCCAAACTTGGCGAAAAAATCAACGGCGCCTCGTCAGCGTGTCGCCCGCCTCATTTCAGGCGTGAGACCAACGTTTGGCCAAGACGCCGCGCCACGCTATCGGCCCGGTCCATTGGTCAGCCATGGGAAGGCGGCGGCGAGGTCCGACGTAGGCGTCGCCAGACCGAACGATAAACCGTTGAAACTCTGAACACTATGCGTTAGCGTAACGGACATTTAGCAACATTGGCGCTTCACTGCAGAGGACTGAAGGCAACAAATGCGATTTTGGCGACAAAGTTTTATTTTGATCAAAGCCTCCCGGCCGCTACTCAAATGGCTCCTCAACATACCACGGGGCGCCATCGCGGCATTTAGCCACAATCGCCGCTATCATAGCTTGGCAAAAGATCCAATTAATAATATTTCAGACTATTACAAGATTGTAAGCATTATGAATATGGGCAACACTGCAGCTTTTTTCAACCAGCAGCCTCAGGTCGCCCATAAATATCTTGGCGGATACCTGGCCAAGCAATTTGACAGGCGTTCACGCCATGAAATCATGTGCCATCATTATTCTTTCATTGAGGCGCGCGTCAACGCTACATTTTACAAAAAACTATTGGGTGACGAGATTGTATTGTGGTCGCATCGCGACGCAGAAACGATTGTCGAAATATCGCTGAGTTTTGACAAATGCTATTCGTACGAAGGCGATCTCTCCGTGCTTTTTCGAGCGAATGGCGCGACCATTTACGAGGTTTCGTTCACGATTGTTCCCGGACGGCTGATTGGAGCCACAACGGCGCCGGCTGTTCTCGTTGCGCGCGTGCAAGGATGCAAGGAACAGTTTACGGCAATCAAACGAGCTACAAAACTTTGTTGTGATATTTCTCCACCTTATTTGCTTCTCGCCGCCGTCCAAGGACTCGCCACGGCGCTCAATATAGACAACATTGCCGGCCTAAGCGGCAAAGACCAATTGACGCTGGACCTTGATACTGCAAGCCGCTTTGACTATGATAAATTTTGGACAGATTTCCAGGCTGTTCCGACACTGCTGAACTTCTTTATGTTCCGCGCCGCCTACCCCGGCAAGCCGATCGAGCAAATCAACGCCAGCCATCGACGTCGCGCCCGGCGCAAACGCCAGTTCAAAAAGCAAATCGCGGCGCATGTGGGGGCCAGTTTCGCGAAAAATTTTCTCGAACCTGACAGCGCAGTTGATTATCGGCCGGCGGAGCAAGCCTGAGGCGGCGACCGCAACAGCCCTATTGGCTTGATCGCCGCTTCCCGGCCCGTCCCAGCCCGACCGCGTTGGCGCAGGCGTCCTTACGGCGGCAATGAATGGCCGCGGAGCCGAAACAAATATTCAACGTCGCATTGTTCCAAGCTTATTGTGTCCCGCAATCCGCAAATATCGGCGGCGCGCGCGGAGGCGATTGTTTGCAAATGCGACCCCTCCGCCCCATGCGATTCTCAATTCCCCTATGCCAGGGTCGCCTAGATTTCGGCGAAGTCAGGCTCAGCCGCCTTGGGCAGGCGGAGGGCGAGCGGCCGGCTAAGAGCTTCCTCCCTCGTTCAATGATCCGCGCCGCGTCACAGTCCCCCACCCGGCCTTCAGCCAGGTCGGTGCGGCCACGGTCGACGTCAGTTTTCAATGAAGCAAACTCCTGGAGCTGAAGCGCATGCTTCGTCTTCCAATCAAGCGCCGCCTGGTTTGGCGGTTCCGCCGCAAAATCCCAGTGGAAGACGAGGCCAGAGCGGCTTCGAAGCGCTCCGCGCTGATATTCTGATTAGACGATTCGAAACGGGAGGATGCAAAATGGCGAGCCGGCCCGAAGCGAGACCAAGCATGGCCCATACAAGCGGCGGCGCCCAGCCAATCGAAAGCGCGCTTCTCGCGCAGCGAATTGAAGAATTTTGCCTTGACGCCGTCGCGAGCCTTCCCCCGGCGAGAGTGGAGGAAACCGCGCGCCAATGGCTTTCCAAACAGAGCCTCGATCCCAACGCTCCCTCCACCGCCCTCTTGGTCATGGAGGCTTTTGCGCTCGCGGGCTATCTGGCGCTGTTCACGCCTGCCCTTTTGGGCGCCGCGCCGATCGAACGCTTTGTCCGCCAGCGATGCGCGGACGCCGATTCCCGGGGACGCGCGGCCCTGGAAGTTTTGGGCCGGGCGCGCTTTTATCTCATTCAATTGAATTCGCGCGTCACGCCGCAAATGCTCAACGTGAAGGATATGGCCAATGGGGGAAACCTGTCGCTGATCGACGAGGACATTCCCAATGCCGCCCTGGGCGCCCATGTCGCCGCCTGGCTCGCGCCGCTGCCGGACGGCGGCTTCATCGCGCTTGGACCGTTGACGCCGCTCGATGCCGGCGCGCTCGCCGAAGGCCTCACCTTTGTGCGGCCAGGCGCGGGAATGAGCAATCCTCGTCGTTGCGCGGCGGCCGTCTATCGCTACGTCATGCGCCATGGCGGCTTGCGGATTGAAGGCCTTAACCTCTTCCCCGAGGATCGGCTCGAAACCTTCGCGGGCGTCGATGATGAGGACGAACAAGACGATCTCGATCGCCTGGCGTTCGCTCTCGCAGCGACGAAGAAAGGTGACGAGCCCGAGGCCGCATTGATCCGCCAGGCGCGGGGACTGGCCGCCGCCCGGCATTTGTTTCAGGCCTTGACGCGAGACGCCATCTCCCGCGAACACGGCCGCGCCGACCTCGCGGAGGCTTTTTCGCGCATCGCCTTCATCATGATGGAGACGCTCGATCGCCGCGCCGCCGCAGGGTCAGGCGACGAGGACCGGTCGTTTGAATTGATGGCCGCGGAAATTGATCGCGCCATCGCGGAAAATCGACTGCCAAGGGGGACGCGCGCGCTGTTCGACGAGTTGCGGCGCCGCGTGATGGCGTCGCGCCGCGCGGACGCCGGCAAGGCCCCAAGGGACGCGGAGCTCGCGCGCGTTCTCCAACGCATCCAGGCGCTGCGCGCCAAAACCGTCGAGCAGGGCTGCACGGAACAGGAGGCGCTGGCCTCCGCCAGGAAAGTCGCGGAACTGCTTGATCGCTATGGGCTGTCGCTCGGCGAAGTCGAGATGCGCGAACAGGCCTGCGAAGGCGTTGGCCTCGACACTGGCCGGCAGCGGCGCGCGCCGATCGACGACTGCATTCCGGCGATCGCGCTGTTTTGCGATTGCAAGGTGTGGATGGAAACGGCCGCGAGCGGCGCCATTCGCTACGTGTTTTTCGGCCTGCCCGCGGACGTCGAGGCGGCGCATTACATTTACGACCTGATCGTCGTGACCTTCGCGACCGAAACGGCGCGTTTCAAGAAGAACAATATCACGATTGCGCCCAACGCGCGGCGTGTGTCGACGCGCTCGTTCCAGATCGGGCTCGCGCATGGGATCGCCGACAAGCTCAAGAGCATGAAAGCCGAGCGCGACGCCGCCAATCGGCTTTCGACCGGCCGCGATCTCGTGCCAATGAAAGCCTCCGTTATCGACGACGAACTCGAAAAACTTGGGCTTGCCTTCCACGCCAAGGCGCAAAGCCGCAAGCGCAACGTGGCGCCGGACGCCTATCACGCGGGCCGCGCGGCCGGGCGGAAATTCGAGCCGCGGCGCGGCGTCGAGGCGGCCTGATCCCTACCGACCGGAGGTGGAAATCTGACTTATAGAGGCGCGCGCGGCATTCGAGCCAATGCCGCGAAACGCGCCTGAGGGCCATTGGCTTCAAGGCTCCCACGGCGAAATGAGTTCTAATCCTGCGCAGCGAAAGTCCGCGAGATTACGTGTGGCCAACCGGCCTCCGTTGACCCGGGCGATGGCGGCGATCATGCCATCGGGCGCCGACATTCCCGATCCTTGGTGAGTGGCGCTTCCCATGATTTCGCCATACGCCAAGGCCGCTTCCTAGGTCAGGCCGAATATTCGGTCGGCAAATCGGCGACGCCACTCGGAGAGACCTTGCTCCAGGCGCATCGCCCGCGGGTCCGGAACAATTTTTCGGATGCCGAAAGCGATTTCGGCGATCGTCACCGTCGGCAGCGCGAGTTCGGCGTCATGCCGCACCAGCCACGAAATGACCGCTGCGTTCGGAGATTTGCGCAAAGTTTCCGAGACGACGTTGGTGTCGACGAAAATCAAAGATCCAATCCCCGATGGGTCCGTCGCGTTTTCCCGATGACGTCGTCGAGGTCGATATCTGAACCGTAGTTCGCCGACAAACGCTCATAGAACGCCGAGGCTGCTTCGCGGCCTGCCTCCGGACCTCGTAGGATTCGAGCGCGCGTTCGACGATATCGGCAATCGACCGTCGTTCGCGCCGAGCCAGCCGATGCGCAATATCTCGCGCCTTGGCGCTGCGCACGGAAAGTTGAGGTTCAGCCATTTGGAATTCCCGACGCCTAAATCCAAACCACACTACGCCGCCATCTAGATGGCGCAAGATGGCGCGATGGCAACGCAGGTAACGCAAACTGCCTCATCCGCGGGCTGCAGCAATCGCCACAGCGACTTGTTTTCGCGCCTGCAAGCGCGCTCAGACAATCGTTTCCACGCGGCGTATGGCTCTGTTCAATCGCCATCACGAGGCTTCCAATCGCGGCGACGCCGCCTCTCAGATTTCGCTCAGGCCGCCTGGATGTCGGTTTTGGCAAAATCGTCGCCCTTGAACAGCAAGGGCTCGCGCGTCAGCGCCGCCAGGGCGTAGGAAAAGCAGTCGCCGAAGTTGAGGCCCGCGGGATGGCGGCCCTTGCCGAAACGCCGCCAGGCGCGCCGAGCCTGGTCCGCATGCTCGGCGTCGACGGCGATGATCTCGACGCCGGCCTTGTGCAGCCACAAGTCGAGTTCGCCGCCGCCCGCCTCTCCGAGGCGGGTCTCGATCACCAATGCCGCCTCGAGCACGGTCGCGGCCGAGATGAGGCGCAGCGCCGCGTCGGCGATGCGCTCCTCGAAAGCGGCGGCTTCGGGTTCGTTGAGCGCGATCGCGACGAGGGCGGACGTGTCGATGACCATCAGCGTGGCAGTCCGTGTTCGTCGTAGCCGATCACATCGTCAGCGCTGCGGTCGTCAAGCGCCGACATCGCGGCCCAGCGGCGGCGGATCGCCGCGAGGTCCTCGATCAGCGCCGCCCGGCGCGCGCCGCCGCCGACCCGGCTCAGGCGCTCTTCCAGCGCGCGCCGCGTGGCGATCGTCAGGCTCTCGCCCGTCCGTCGCGCCAGCGCGCGCGCCAGCCGCTCGGTTTCGGGGTCTTTGATGCTCAGCGCCATTTTGAGGTTGCCAGGTTCCTAATTATCTTCTTTCTACCTCAATCGACCGCTGGCGCCAGAAACTCGTGGGCGTCGACGAGGAAACGCATCAGGCGACGCGCAAAACCGGCTGGCCGCTCTGACGGGCGGCGAGCGACGATATCCGCTGCTTCGGGAAGCGGATCAGACAAAGCGCAACGGGCCACGACAGAATAGGACCAGGCGCAAGCGGGGACAGGCCGACGGCGAATGCGGCGAAAGCCGTCTTTTCGGCGACAAGCCGTTTAGCGAGCGGTCGGCGCAGGCCGGAGCGGCGCTCAATAAGCCTGTTTGGCGCGCACGCCATCGCCGCGATCGAGCGGGAAAGGGCGGGATTTATGGCGACTCGAACGGACTGACCTTGTTCCGCAAACTTTTCGGTCGAACGCGCGGGCGGAGCTTGCAACGTCCGCCAAAGCTTAATCTTAGCATTAAATAATCGCGTCGATTCCCCAAGCAAGACCGAAAACGGGGCGGCTTCGCCGAAGGCTGAACCCGGGCGGCTGGCCATCGCGATCAGCCAATATCCCAGGGATTGACGACCGTCGCGCGCGTATCGTCGAAATCACGGACATTGCGCGTAACAAGAATCAGATCGTGCACGATCGCCGTCGCGGCGATCATCAGGCCATCGGCGTCGCCACGCGGTTTGAGCGCGGCGAGGCGGCCCCATTCGATGGCGATCTGATCGGTGATCGGCAAGATGCGGTCCGAATGGTCGTGGCGAAGCTTTTGCAGCCACTCCGCGAGAGGCGCGGCGGCGCGCGGATCCGTTTTTTGTTTCAGCGCGACGCCGCGCATGATTTCGCCGAGCGTGATGACGCTCAGGTAGACCGCGTCAGGATCGATAGAGCCCAGCCAGCGCTTGGCTTCGGGCGATCCCCGGCGCGCCTCGGAAACGACATTCGTATCGATCAGATACATTAGAATGCGACCTCACGGCTGGGCGCCTTGGCGCGCACAGACACCGCGTCGGCGAATTCATCGTCCCATGGCGCGCCGCAGAGAAGATGATCGACAAGGGTCGGTCGCGCGGCGCGCAAAAATCGTAATCCTTGGCGGAAAGCACCACCGCGGCGCGTTCGCCACGCAATGTGACGACTTGCGGGCCCTGCGTCACGGCGCATTGCACGACTTTTGAAAAATGGTTCTTCGCGTCCTGCAACGGCCACGCCATGAAAGCCTCCATAATAGCTAGCCTGTCTAGCTATTATGGAGGCGCTCGCGCCATCCGTCAACATGCTCGCCTTCGTGATCCAAAACCAGCCGCGCCGCGTGGCCCACCGTCCGGTGGTTCAATGCAGCGTCGGCGACCGGCTTGCTCGCCGGCATTGGCGATCTGCGCCGGCGCGGTCGGCGCAGGCCGGAGCGAGCGATCGATAAGCCCTCTTAGCGCGCATTGTGGCGCGCGACTTTAATTCAATCGCCGCGACAGCGATTTACCCTCCGCGCTTTATCGCATCGGCGGCGAGGGCGAGCGGCAGCACCAGGGAAAGCGGGTCGGCATCAAGAAGTTGAACTGCGCCGAAGCCGCCGCACCACTGCGCGGAGCGCTCGTTCTTGGCGTCAATGAGCATCGCGACGCCGCCAATTTCATCGGCGACACGGATGCAGCGCGCGGCGGCGCGCAGCAGCAGCGCCCCCCCCGAGCCCCCTGCCCTGAACAGACTTATCGACCGCCAAACGTCCGAGCCGGAACATCGGAACATCATAGCGCGCCAATCCTTTTTTCGCGATCGCGGGCGTGCGGGCATATGCAATTGACGCGGGACACAGCGTGTAGAACCCAAGAACGCGCGCGGGCGTCTCAATCAGCGTGGCGACGAAGCATTTCGCCCCGCCGCTGGCGTGGTTTTGGCGAGCCGTCAGAGACGAAAGAGATCAATCGACCAAGTCGAAGTGGCCCAGGCTCTGATCGCGGCGCCAGCCCCCATCATTCTTCCCGTTTTCTGCCAAGTTTCGGCGATATAGCTAATCCGAGAAACACCATCATCGCCTGGTTGAGGCGCACCATGTCTTCGTCATTCAAACGTCCGACCTGGCTTCCAACTTTGGATTTCGGGACCGTGGCGACCTTGTCCACCATGAGGCGGCAGACCTCGCGCAGGCCATTGCGTTTGTTCGGCTCGATGGCCAGCCGGAAGAGCGGGGCTTCCGTCTCGTCCGTGGTGAAGGCGCAGATCGTGATGGAATCGGTCGCGTCGAAGCTGTCGTCCTGCACAACGACGACGGGGCGCGGCTTGCCCGCGTAATCCTTGCCGCCAGCAACCGTCCAGACCTCGCCACGCTTCATTCGTCATCCCAATCGGACACGGCGTCGACAAACGCTTGATCGTCGCGCGCGTGAGCGCTCGCCGCGACGGCGCGCGACTGCCGGCGCGCCTCGGAGCGGAAGGAAGGCGCGCGGACATCGGGCACCCATATCTGGAGCGGGCGCAGGCCTTGCGCGCGCAGCCGGGCTCGATGCTCGCCGACCTTCATGCGCGATGGCTTGGGGCTGGATGGCGAGGCGATGGCCGTTCTCCACAATTGGTTACATGTAACCTATCATGAATGCGCTCGAACAGCTATGATTTTCGGGGGAACGGCATGAGGATTCTGCGACAGTCGGCAATATCCTGACGCGCCCTAATTGCCGTGGCCATCCTCCACGCCGACGCCACATTTATCGCCATGCGCTGGCGACGTCGCTGCGCCGTCATCTGTCCGCCAATACGGCGAGCGCGACGTTTTGACCGCCTTCGGATCAATTCGAAACCCCAAAGCGCGCGATAAGCCTGTTTGGCGCTCGCACGCGGGCATAGCGCGGGCGATAAGCCCTGTTAGCCCGCGTCAGTGAAGGCGGCGCCAAGTCAGTTATGAGCCGCCGGCGATAAACACGCGGCGATCAATTAGTCCAGAAGCAGCACGCGGCAGGCTCTGCCGCAACGCGGAGGCGAGTCACCCTTGGACCGAAGCTGATAGCGCTACGCGCACAGTCGCGCGCAAGCGTCGCCAAGCGCACACCAGTTCAATCAAGGCCTCACCGCGCTCGAGCGCGCGCACGATCTCCGGGAGCACGCTTCCGATCCACAAGAGCAATTGTCGCTTCCGCGTGTTCGGGAGCCTGATCCACACGACCGTCGGCCCTGCGTCTTTGAGCGCCTTTCGCTGAGCGAAATCCTCGTCCTTGGTCACAATGACGGCGCCCACCGCAAGGGCATAGTCCCTCACCTTGTCCGCGCGCCGGCGAAACCAACGTCGGCGACGGGCTCAGCCTGATGGCCCGTAGTCGCAAGCCAGCGGGCGAGCACGCCCGGCAGCTGGGCGCGCATCAGGCGACGCGCGAAACCGAACGGATGGTCGCTCTGACGGGCGGCGTATGCAAGGACGGCGACGATAAACCCGAGTGGCCGACCATTACGGCGTCGGCGTGTTGCCGGCGCGGCCCTACAAGCCGCGCGACAAGGCCAAGGTGGAGGCCGGCGTGCGCTTCGCCCAGAGTTACGTTCTCGCTCGGCTGCGCCACAGGACGTTCTTCTCGTCGGCCGAGGCCAACGCCGCCATCGGCGAGGCGCTTGCCGGCGCGTGGCGCCGATCGCGTCGCGCCAAAGCGATTACACCTTCCGGATCGGTCCAGGATATTGAGCGACCATGGCGTCGGCGGTGAGGAGCACAATGCCCTCAACCGTTGCTTGCGCAACGAGCAAACGATCGAACGGGTCCTTATGCAGGGGCGGAAGATTCAGGACTGCGACGGCGTGGTTTCCCGAGATCGCCAATTCGTCATAGCCGTTCTCAAGCAGCCCGCGCCGCAGCACGCGCGCATCGGCGCGAAAATCAGGGCGCTTCAGCATGCTTTTGATCGCGACCTCCCATAGGCTCGCCGAACTGAAGATGAGCTCGAAGTGGACAGTCTCAATCGCTGCGCGCGCTTCGACCGGGAGGCGTTCGGGCTCGGCCGCCGCCCACAAGAGCAACTGGGTGTCGAGCAGAAGCTTCATGCGCCGCCCGAAAACATCTGTTCGATTTCCAGGCGCCCCAATTCATCAAAATCGTCGGGCGCAACGATTTCGCCGCGCAGGAATCCGATGCGGGTTTGCTCGGCGCGCGTCGGCGCGTCGATCGCCATGACTTTGACGATCGGCTTGCCTGATTTGGCGATGATGAACGGCTCGCCGGCCGCCGCCTGATCCACAAGGCGCGACAACTGCGTTTTGGCTTCATGGATGTTGACGCGGCGCATCGCCATTCTCCGGACTTAGTCTACTTAACTTAGTCTGGCTCCTCCTGCGATGCAAGGAGATCGCTTCGTTCTTGCCCGCATGCAACACCAAGGCCCGGCGCAAGTCGCTCGAGCGCGCCGAAAAGGAAAGCGGCGACGGCTCGGACGTCGCCTCTGCCGCCTCCTTGGCGGCGTCGCGCAAAGGCGGCAGCGCCGCCTCCAGTCTCGCGAGTTCTCGTTTTCATTCGCAACTTCATCGCTGCTCCTTCACAGCGGGCGGCGCAGCGTCAACCGCTACAGGCGCCGCAGGCGGCGGAACCGCTGGCTCGCCGTGGCGAAGAAGACGTTTGCGGCTCTGCGGATTGATCAATTCACCGCCTTCGGCTGGGGGGTGCGGCGGCGGCCCGCGCTTCGAGCGCCGTCAGGCGCTGCTCGACTTCCACAGCCTCCAAAGTCTTGACATAGGCGTCGACGAGGCGGACGATTTCGCTCACTTCGGCTGGCGTCACGGCGCCCGCCACCGCGGCCAACAGCGCGGCGATCGCCTTCGCCGCGTCCGAAGCGGATTCGATTTTCGGCAGGTCGAAGGAGACCACACGCTCTCGGCGCGCGGCCAGGATCCGCCCGAGGCAAAGCCGCAACGCCGCGCCGTCGCCATCCACGCCCGTTCGACCGATTGGTCAGTCATGCCCTGTCCCACGGCCACCCGTTCAAAATATCGCCGCCCCGCCTTCGCCCGCCGACTGCAAAATACATGTTGTCGCCAACTTCAAGCGCCCTGCCCTCGCGCCGCCAAGGCGTCGAATTCCCGCGTGGCGCGGCGACGGCGCGACAGAGCGCGGCGCTCGTAGCGATCCAGGCGCGCGAGTTGGGGGGCAAGAACGGCGAAACCTTCGACAAGCGTCGGGCAGACTCTTCCAGGCGCCCGGCCCTCGATCAAGGCGTTCACTGCGGCGAAGGCGTCGTCGGCGTCGCAATCCAACTCGAACCTCTGCGCGCTTCCCTCCGGCGCGCGCTTGACGCGCTTGCGCTAGGTCGCGTCATCGACGCGGAAGCGCTGCTTCGCCGCGGCGATCCCCCGCTTGAGTTCGGCAATTTGCACGGGCTTCTCCCGCTCACCCGGGTTTTCGAGCAAGGCCAGCCGCGCCTTGCGGATGCGAAGCAAATCGATTTGCGCCTCAGCGATGCGCCGCGCGCGCTCGAGGCGCAACGGGTCCGCAGCCTGGCCGGCGACGGCAAGCGTCAAGCGTTCGATGTCCGGGGCGAGCCAGGGGTCGGTCTCAACCGGAACCGCCAACCGGTGTTTCATGGCGTTCCGCGCGACGCGCGATTTGCCCTCGGTTGTCTTGGGGCCGGCGCTGCGCCGCGCATTGGCGCGATTGGCGCGCACGCGCGGCGTGAGCGTCATGGCGCGGCGCCTTCGTCGTCGATCACTTCGAACTGCCCCTCTTCGATTTCCGTCGCGGCCTCGCGCAGGCGTCTCGCCAGCGCGTCGCGATGACGATCAATCTCGCGCAACACCAGATTGCGGCGCGCTTCCGTCTGCATGATCATCCGGTCGACGCGCTCGAATTTGTCCAGATTGGCCGCCAAAGTCTGAGCATAGATCGCTTCCTGCGTCAGGCCCGCTTCTTTCAGTGAAGCTTCTACCGACTTGACGGCGGCGCGATCGCGGCGCGCCCAGCCCGTCGCTATCTGGTCATATTTATATGTCGAGCCGCCCTGCAAATGCACCAGAAGCTTTTTTAGCCCCTCGGAGGCGGACGAGCGCATCATATTGGCCTTGAGCCGGCGCAGACGCAGGGTCTCCCAAAGATTGTCGACGATGTCGCGGATCCAGATTTCTTCGATGACGTCGCGCGGTTCGACAGCGCTGCGAATGCGGGCGCCGAGGGCCTCGTAGGCGGTGGCGTCCTCGCCTTCAATCGAGGGGCGGCGCCCCAACAGCGATTCCAGATCGAGGATCTCGCCTCGCAGTTGCGCGGCGCGCGCCATCGCAAGCGCGCTCAAGCGCCCGCCCTCACGCATTCGGCGCAAGCGCCGGCGCCATTGATTGGCGAGACTGAGGTCGCGCCCGTGAGCGAACCGAGCAGGCGCAAGAATAGCCGGCGATCATCGGCGTAACACCGCCCCGATGCTTGCAAGGCCGCGCTGCGGCGCCAAGCCGCGGTCCGGCGAGCCGCGCCAAGGGCGCCGGCGGTCGCCGGCACAGCGCGCCGCCGGATGCATGGCGTCGCCCGCGGATCCGCGGCGCCGCGCGGAAACAACAACGCCGTGAAGCACGGGCCTTATCAGCGCGAGGCGCGCGAGGAGCGCAAAGCAATGAGCGAACGGATCCGCCAGGCCCGCAAGCGCGCCCAGGACGTCGATTGAGCCCTGAGCACGAATCCGGCACGGCGCGGCGCTTCAAAGGCGAAAGCGCGGTGCCGCTAGCTCGTCAGCAACTGATTGACCTTCTTTGCGGAATTTGCGGCCGATCGAAGGCGCGCTCATTCAACTCATGCTCAACATAAAAAACACGTTGTATATATCTGATATACCTTTTTTTATCTGCAGCCAATTCGGCAGGCGCTGGTATAGGAGGCGCGGGGCCAGGCGCGGCTAGCCAGTGACCACCCGCCGAAAATCTTCGAATCCCGTGAATTGATGAGCCTGAAAACCCAAAGCCTGCGCGGCGGAAACATTGTCAGCGCGGTCATCGATGAACAGACAGTGTTCGGGGGCGCGCCCATGCGCTTGCGCCGCCAAAAGGTAAATCAAGGCCTGAGGCTTTTCGCAGCCGCATTCATGCGACAGGATCGCCGTTTGCGCGAGCCGGTCGAGCTTGTAAAGCCGATTGAGATAATCCCAGTGCGCGGCGTTGGTGTTCGAGCAGATCACGAAGCGCCGGGTTGGCTTAATTTCGGCGAGAAGTTCGTAAACATCCGGCTTGAGCGTGAAGTGACAGTTCCAGGCGGCGAGGAAGGCGCCCTGCCCGGCCGCAGATCCATAGCGCGCCGACATCGCATCGAACAGCTGTTCAACCGACCTGGAGCCGTCGCCGACGCCCGAGGCGGCGATGAAGGCGGAAAGTTCGCCCTCCGTTGGGCGCTCGTCCAGGAGATCGCTCAAGCGCGCGAAACATTTGGCGTTGTCGTGATCGACAATCACGCCGCCCAGATCGAGGATCAGGCTGGGACGGCCATTTGTTGACGACATGGAAGTCCTTCTTCATCGACGAAGCGCCGGCCGCGGCGGGGGATGGGGGACTGCGCGCGAACTGGCCGTCGGTCGCCCGTCGCGTCGCCTGGCGGCTGCGCCATTCCCGAGCCGTAGCAACCAAAACCATCATTTACGTGACAGAGGATGCATCGAAACCGCCGCCCTGCGCGGGTTGTAATGGGGCTCCGACTGATCTCGCCACGGCTCACCGACGTCGTCGTCGCCATCGATCATATTCGAAGCGCGTGAGCGGCTTCTCGCTTGAGGATTTCGACGGCGGCAGCGACGCTGGCTATTCACCAAACACCCTTCGAGCCTATCGCGCCGACATGAACACTTTCGAGCGCTGGTGCGAAGAAAACAAAATTCAAGCGCTGCCGGCGGCGCCGGAGACCGTCGCTGCCTTCATTGCCGCGCAGGCGCCGAACAACTCAGCCGCCACTTTGAAACGCCGGCTCGCCGCCGTCCGAAAAATCCACCGGCTCCTGCGGCTGGAAAATCCGGTGACTGACGAAGAAGTGGTGATCGCGATGCGGCGAGCGCTGAGGTCGAAATCCGCGAGGCCGCAGCAGGCGCTCGGGCTGACCTGGAGCTTACGCGACCAGTTGCTCGCGGCCTGCCCTCAGACGCTTGCCGGATCACGCGACCGCGCGCTGATCGCGCTGGGCTATGACACCTTGTGTCGGCGCGCGGAACTGGTCGGCTTGCGCGTCGAGGACATCACGCCAGGATCGAAACATTCGGGTCAGATCCTGGTCAGGCGATCCAAGAATGATCCTTACGGCGCCGGCAGGCTCGCCTATGTCTCAGAACAAGCACTTAAATTTATGCGCGCCTGGCTCAATGCGGCGGGGATCAAATCAGGCTGCATTTTTCGGGCGGTCGCAGGCGGAAAGGTCGGCGGCCAGCCGCGCCATCCCTACTCCGTCAACAGGATCCTGAAACGCGCCGCGCAAGCAGCCAAAGTGCCGCCTCAATCAGTCGCGCATTTGTCGGGTCATTCCGCCGCTAACTACAACGCTTAAGCCGCCTATCCGCCCGGCATCAGAATCAATGAGAGCACTATATTTCGTTGTCCCTGAGCCAGCGGCATAAGCCGCATACGGTATTTTGCGGGAAACATTCCTCCCGCGGAGCCGTGCCGTCCGAGGCACTGAATGTGAATAGTTAACCATGTTATTGGTTGATATTAAAGATTAACGCTTACTTATGTTAGTTGGATGACATTACATGCGCTACTAAATCCTTTGAGGAGCGTCCAATGTATCTCGCTTCGATAGTTTTAATGGGAATCGTCGTCGTGGCCAGTTCCGCATTGGTCACCTACGCCATTAGCGTTTCGAGAGAACGCCTGTGGCTGAGAAGCAAGAAATCCGAAGAACTCTATCACAAGGCCGAGGAAGCATATCTCGACCTGTGCAACTATTTCCGGGCGCATTACGAACTCAGCCGCACCGTGGTCAACCAGAACAATGCGCGCGACATCGCCGCGATCAATCGGCATATCGTCGACCTGAAAATCCTCGTCGGCATCTACTTCCCGTCTCTCGGCCCGCAACTAAACGGCTGCATATCGGCAAGCGCGACGGCCTTCGACATGCTCAGGTTGGCCGAGGCCGCCGATGAAACCAATCGCGACGAGGCGCTGCATTCGCTCGATTTCGCGGTCAGCAACATCGAGGCCCTGTTCGACCGGTTCAAGGCCGGCGTTCTGATCTGCGGCCGCGTCGACAGGACCGGGCAGTTCTCGGATGCGCTGATGAATCGCAGACGCCACGCCCAGTCAGAACGCGTCCTATCGGTCGCCGCTTAGAGCATATTTCCGAGACGGTCCAATAATCGCTAGCGCGGATCGTCGGTGCAACCAGGAATATGCGACACGACAAAAAACTAGAACGCCCGCTGCAAGACCGGGCTCAAACAACCGAATCCGACCTTAGATCCAATACTTGAGCCACCGCGCTGCATGATCTGGATCAGTGTCCGACCGGAAAAGCGATTGGGCGAATTCGGCAGGTCGTGATGCAGCGATCGACAGCCCTTCATGCCGCGATTGGTTAGGATCGCGGTTGGCTTGGGTGACCAGCGCGCGCGATGGAGATCGTGACCGTCGCAATTGAGGCTGGCGAGAATTGTTGCGGTCCAAGCGGCTTGTGCGCCGACCGCCAAGGCGGCCGGGCTTTTGGTTAGGATCGCGCCGATCGCCACGATCGTCCCCCGACCCGCTCATTCGGGCCGTCGGCGACGAGCTTGCGAACGCTCGTCAACACAGCGACCGCACGACTGACCGCGACGCGCCGCATCATTTCCCCGCCGCCATGCTTTGCGCGGGCGTCGGGCGGTTCCGCGTGCTCTTGCCGGCCAGGGCGCCGGCGCCGCCATGTTGCGCTCAGCCGGCGAGCAAAACGCCGAAAAAGGGATCGTGGCGACCAATAGTTGACGTTAGTAAGGTCTGTGGTAAAGGTCACGCTCAAGCATAGGCGTTATTTTACGCGTTTTCCCGGACGGCGACTTGGAGCGCGTCTTGCTCCTGCTGGGATACGAGGTTTCAGCATGATCAATTTAGAACGCGATCGCCCCAAATTGAAACGCCACCTGTCTTATTTGCGCGCTCGCGCGCGCCCCATCGCGGCGCGCTTGTCGCGGCGCGAAGCTGGTCCTCCAGCCGTCGGTCGAACCGACGCGACGCGACGCTCCAATAGCGATGCGATGCGGGCTGGCTTTACCGCCTTTGCCACTCTGCTTGACGGCATTTCCATCGTCGCGGTCGCCATGCTTTCGACAAAACTCTTTTATTGGTGCGTTTACGGCGTCAACGCGCCGATCGCCGGCGCCGTCGATCTCGCCCTGTTGATCGCGCTTCTCTTTATCGTGCCGAACCTTTTGCGCGGCGCCTATCGCTTCGAAAATCTGTTGACGGAAGTCGATTATGTTCAGCCGCTCCTTGAACGTTGGCTTCTCGCCTTTCTTAGCGCCTCTGCTTACGCTTACGTCACCAAGAGCGGCCTCGACACGTCTCGCGGCGCGACAGCCATATTTTTTGGCGGCTGCGGATTGATCCTTGTCGCAGTGAGAAGTCTGACAGGCCGCCTCGCCCACAAGGCCCAGCTCTCCGGAGCTATTTTCGCACGCCGCGTTCTTCTTGTGGGCTATGAGGCCGACCTCGCGCTTTTTTCCAAACGCTATCACCCCGGGTCGCTGGGGATGGATATTGTGAGCGCCGCGGTTCTTCGCGGACCGGAGACGATCGAGGAAGACCTGCGGCTGGCGGTCGCGGCGGCACGCATCTTCCGTCCCCACGACGTGTTCATGCTCCTGCCCTGGCACGACACCGACGTCATCGAGACCTGCGTCGACGCCTTCATGCGCGTGCCGGCGTCGATCCATCTGGGGCCCGAGCGCGTGCTCGCCAAGTTCGCCGACGCCGCCATCGACAAGATCGGTCCCCTGTCCAGCATCCGTTTGGTGCGACGGCCGCTCAATCCCTTCGAAGTCTTGGTGAAGCATCTGTTCGACCTCGTGGCCGCCAGCTGCGCCCTCGTCCTGCTGTCGCCGCTGTTCGCAATTGTCGCGCTCGCCATCAAGCTCGACAGCCGGGGACCAGTGTTCTACATGCAAAAACGCTACGGCTTTAATCAAGAGCCGTTCCAGATCGTGAAATTCCGTTCGATGATCAAGACGGAGCCCGGCGCCGAACTGCGCCAGGCGACGCGCGGCGACGCCCGCGTGACGCGCGTCGGTCGTTTCATCCGCCGAAGCAATATCGACGAACTGCCTCAGCTGATCAACGTCGTGCTAGGCCACATGTCCCTTGTGGGCCCCCGCCCTCATGCGATGGCGCATGATCAACATTTCGGCCGCACCATCGCTATTTCCGCCCGCCGCCACAACGTCCGTCCCGGCATAACCGGCTGGTCCCAGGTGCACGGCTATCGCGGCGAGGTCGATACAGAGGAAAAGCTGCGCGGACGCATCGAACACGACGTTTATTATATCGACAACTGGTCTTTCTGGCTCGATGTGCGCATTCTGGCCCTGACGCTGTTTTCGGCCAAAGCCTACACGAATGCGTATTAGGCGCCGTCTCATCGCTTGCCCTGACACACCGACTTCGGTAACGGCGGGTCTGTCCCAGCCGAAGAGCCTTCGAGCGGGAGATGGAGAAATCGGTCGGATTGGCCACGCGCTACATGCGGCGCCAAGCCAGGCCGGCGCTCAGCGAGCGCCACGATCGTCATTTGGGCAATATCCGGATCGATGGCGCTCGGGTGGCGTAGGCTTAACTCGTCGCGTGCGAGAGGCCTCTCGACCGAGGAATGCGGAGACGAACGCTAGGGCCGCACAACCAAATTCGTTCCGCCAATTGAGCGCGCGCGAGATGCGTGGCAGCAAGCCAATTATTGCCCGCAAAGCGGAGCAAAGCCGGTGGAACGACCGCGGCGCTCATACGCCGAGGTCTTTGGACCGCCAAAACTGCGGCCTTGCCAGCGCGGACCCATCCTCCCCGCGCTGATTCTGCCGGCCGGCGCGTCAAACTCCGCCGCCCTGCATTTTGGCAAGAGTTTTACCATGTTTGTGCATTTTGGCACTGGTAAGGAACAATAAACGGACCGTGTTGCCAATCCGCCACATTATAAACAATGCAATAATATCAAATAGATAGCGATCTAGAATCGCCACATACCCCTGCGGAAGCCGCGTTATCGGCCCCAAAAGCACGATTTAGGTTTGCTGACGCGAGTCATTCGAATTTGACAAGGCGCGGTCATTCCTTTTTGTTGCGTGAGCGTTGCCTTTCTGGGAGTTACCTATGCGCGTCCTTATTGCTGCAGCAAGTTTGATTGTCGTCGCCGGCCCGGCTTTCGCCTATACCCCTTTTCTTCACGCGCCGGCGCCGCTGCTGGCGGCGGGCCCTGCTGGCGCCGCGATCGTCGGCGGAGCGCTGTTCGTCGCACGGCTTTTCAAAAAGAAATAAAATCGCGACCTCTCGCCGCACGCTTCGCGCGTCCCCCACGGGGACCCGCCTAATTTCCGCCGAGCCTCCGATCATTGGAAAGCCGTCGCACCGTGTTTCTCGCGCAAGAGACTCGCGAAAGGCGCGGATCCAAGCTTTCAACCGTTCGATTTTTGGAACAACGTCGTCATTCGGTTGCGTGATCAACAGCATGCTGCAATCGACGGCGTAAGGACTGAGCGAAAAGAGCTCGAGCCAACGCTGCTTGATCTGCTCGGCGAGAGTTCAACCCTGGCTTTGCTGTGTTGACGAACTGCCGACAAAAACGAAAACGCGCGGATCGACAGACCTCCCCCCACTCCAGAAGTGGAGTTTTCGGTCAAGGGTGGGCCTGTATTTTAGCGACGATTATCCATGCAACTCATGGCGGAGCTTCCGTTCGATCCCCGGCCACTGTCAAGCCCGCAGCCGCCGAAGGCGGTGGGCTGTCCGTCGTAAGCCGGGCCTGCGACCGCGTAAATGCGGATCGCAAGATGATCCGCTGCCAGTCGCGCCGCGCGCCCGATACGGAGTTGCGCGAGCAAATCCGTGACCTGGCCAATGAGCGCAAGCACTTTGGCTATCGGCGGCTGTTCATCCTGCTGCGGCAAGGCGGCGAACCGTCGGGCATCAATCGTATCTATCGGCTTTATTGCGAGGAAGGCCTCACTGTGCGCAAGCGCCGAGGACGCCGCCGCGCCGTCGGCACGCGGGCGCCGATCCTGGTTGAGGCGAAGGCCAACGCGCGCTGGTCACTGGATTTTGTCCACGACCAGTTCGTCTCGGGCCGGCGCTTCCGCATCCTGAATGTCGTCGACGACGTCACCCGCGAATGTCTGGCGGCGATCCCGGACACGGCGATTTCGGGCCGGCGCGTGGCGCGAGAATTGACAACGTTGATCAATCGACGCGGAAAGCCAGGCATGATCGTTTCAGACAACGGGACCGAGTTCACCTGCAACGCCATGCTGTCATGGGCGCAGGACCATCAGGTTTCCTGGCATTTCATTGCGCCGGGCAAGCCGATGCAGAATGGATTCTGCGAGAGTTTCAACGGCCGCATGCGCGACGAGCTGTTGAACGAGACACTGTTTCTCGGGCTCGATCACGCCAGAACCAAGATCGCGAGCTGGGTCGATGACTACAACCATCGGCCCCGCATTCGGCGCTCGCCTATCTTACCCCGGCGGCCTATGCCGCCAATCTTCCCGCAATCTGCGATCGGCTACGCAACCCCGACCAGCTCCGCCAATCGCAGATTGCTCCACCCGCGCCTCACGGCGTAAAACAGCCTGAGACTCTAATCGTCGCTGGATGAAACTTCAGTGGCAGGTCAGCTCGTCAAAATCGACCTCTCAGCGACCCCTCCGCACGTCGTTTTCTCGCACAACTCACGCCTTCGCTCCTAGAATCGGCATAGGCAGCCCGCCCGCTTGCCTGCCGAGTCGGCGCCACAAGGACGAAAACGTTCGACAGCCGCACACAAAGTGTGCTACATATGTTGCACTTTTCATTTATGGAGAGACCGATGACCGTAACGTCCAAAATACGCAAGCAGGGCGGCGCCGCCATAATGACAATCCCGCCCGCACTGCTCCAACTCATGGATGTCGACATCGGCGATCATGTCGCGCTTACGGTCGAAGACCATAAGCTGGTCGCCAGGCCAGTGACGTCAACGCGCAAGCGTTATTCGCTCGCAGAGCTGCTAAAGGGCGCGGAGGCCGTCAAACAGCTCAACGCCGACGTCGCATGGGCCCGCGATGGCGAGCCGACCGGACATGAGTTGGCCTGATGGTGCGCAGCGACGTCCCGCGCCGTGGCGACATCTACTGGATTGATCCAAATCTATTCTCCGGCCGCGAAATGAAAGACCGGCATCGTTTCGTTGTGATCACGCCGCGCCAAATCAACGCGCTTGGCGTCAGCATGACCGTCCCGATCACGACCGGCGGCAATTTCGCGCGCGACGTAGGGCTTGCCGTGCCCGTGACGGGACACGACACGACCGGCGTCGCAGTTTGCAACCATGTCCGCAGCTTCGACATTGCAAACCACGTGCGCGCAGGCACGGCGCGCTACGTCGAGAAGCTGGACGAAGCGACAGTGAATGAGATCGTCGCCCGTGTGGTCAGCGCCCTCGATCCAGGCGACTAGATACGGAACGCCGCCCCAATCCAGCACGGAATCGGCTGATACGCGTTTAACCTATCTATAGATGCGCCGGAGCAAAATGGATAAGCCACTTTTTTAAACCTGTTTTGCACGATGATCTGGACGTGACTGAAACTGATAGTTTAGAGCGCGCAACATTCTACCTACCAACATCAACAACGTGGCTTGAATATATAATCGGAGAGTCCACAAAAACAGGAAATGCGTTTGATCGCTTCGTCGACATTCGCCCGGCTATCGGGCGCCGACAGACACCTTTTCGCGGGCGAGAAACTCACGAAAGCCGCGATCCCACGCCTTCGACCATTCGATTTTCGGAAGAATGCAGTCGTTCGGTTGCGCGATCATCAACATGTTGCGATCAATGATGTAGGGGCTCAGCGAAAAGAGTTCGAGCCAACGCTGCTTCAACTGCTCGACGAGAGTCCAGCCCTGACTTTGCTGCGTTGACGAACTGCCGAGAAAAAAGAAAGCGCGCCGATCGACGGCCCTCCCCCCTACTCCGGAATTCAGTCTTCGCGTGAACTGATTTGTCCCCTCCGCATCCGCCTTGTACCCAATGGTCAGAAAGGATAGCTCAGGGACAAAAATGGCGAACAACTCCCTCGGCATCCCCTTGGAGCGATCCAAGTCCACGCCATAGCAACTTCTGCGAAGACCGAAAAGATGGATTGGCAAGATGCTGTGCTCTACAATTGAACGTCTGCGCGCCCGCATATACAAATTTAGAGATCAATTAGTTGAGATTATGTTTGGGGTAGATTTTTTTACACCTGTTTTGCACGATGATTTGGACGTCACTGAAACTGATAGTTTAGAGCGCGCGACATTCTACCTGCCAACATCAACAACATGGCTTGAATATATAATCGCAGAGTCCACAAAAACAGGAAAGGCGTTTGATCGTTTCGTCGACATTGGCTCTGGCAAAGGGCGCGCTTGCTTCTATGCCACGAAATCTAGATTTTTCAAGGAAATTATTGGTGTCGAATTCTCCCATAAGCTATTGGAAATCGCCAGATCGAACGCACAAATCCTTAGAATTGATGAAATCGTAGAGTTTCTACATGCGGACGCAAGGAGTTTCATTTTGCCAGATGGCGCAAATTTGGTCTTTATCAACAATCCATTCGACGCCGAAATTCTCTACCAATTCTTACTACATAACATCAATTCTTTTAAGCGCCAAGGATCCTACATCGGCTACGCGACTGATTTGCACAGGAATACCCTGATCAAATTTGGCTTTGAAACAGTTTGTAGAAATCAGCAATTCAACACGTCGGTATACAGATACCCGTCACCAGCTCATTTCTGAGCAAAATTATCCGCGTTGGAACACCGGCATGGGCGCCGCGTCGCAGAAGAGGCGCTTGAGCACGTGTATCTCTTCTTGAATTCGCGTCGGGCACAAAACGGGATCGCTTCATAAGTCCCGCCCAGGCTCCGGCTATCGGGCGCCGACAGACACCTTTTCGCGGGCGAGAGACTCACGAAAGCCGCGATCCCACGCCTTCGACCATTCGATTTTCGGAAGAATGCAGTCGTTCGGTTGCGCGATCATCAACATGTTGCGATCAATGATGTAGGGGCTCAGCGAAAAGAGTTCGAGCCAACGCTGCTTCAACTGCTCGACGAGAGTCCAGCCCTGGCTTTGCCGCGTTGACGAACTGCCGAGAAAAACGAAACCGCGGCGATCGTCGGCGCCGCCTACCCCCCCGAATTGAGCCTTCGCCTGAAATGACCTGTCCGTGACGGCGACGCGGACGGTTTCGGCGCAATCGGCAGAGCCAAACTTCCAAACCGTCAGAGCGTCGCCTGAGATCGTCTGCGTCCCCTCGTCGTGCAAGCCCGCCGTCTTGGCGACAGCGAAAACGGCCGTTTTGAAGTCGGCGGCGGGGCGCTCCGTTGGACGCGTCAAACTGACAGCGACGGGCGGCGCGATCAACAACAGGAATAGCGCCGCGCGGATCCGCCGCTTACCCACGCTCAGACGCCCCCAGGCTTGCGCCGTATTGGCTGATCGCGACAATCACCGCGGTCGCCGCGAGGGCGAATATTTCAGCGCCGTTTCCGTCGTGCCAGTAGACGAATTCGTCCGGGCCGAGGGCTATCGCATAGAGGCGCGCCGCGTTCATCGCGATCATGGCGAGGCAGGCAAGACCGGCGACCAGAAAGTCGGACGCGATCCAGCGGTCGCGCCGCCATTTCGTCAGGGTGACCCAGCAGAGAAAGGCCAACGAGACATTATGAAACGAGGAGCAGCCATTCACGATCTCGATGCCATAGCCCGCGGTTTGGACCAGGTTGTCATGCCAAGAATAACCCGATCGCGTCGCCTCGAGCGCGGCGCCGACGAGCGCGGCGTCGGCGCGCAAGAAATAAAACGCCAGAGCGCTGAAAACCGCCGGACCGATAACGGCTTGGGCAAACAGAGCCCAAAGGACTACTGCGGCCGAGCGCGCAGGACTAAGCCTCGGCGCCGAGAAGAAAATCAACGCGGCGAAGAGGCCGACGGCGGCCCAGCTCAAATATGGCGAGGGGAATAGATTGAGAACGCCAAGACCGGCGAGGCAGAGAAAATGAAGCCGCGAGGCGGGCGCGCGCGAAGCGCCCATGATCAGCAGCCGCAAGACGACGCCCCAGGCGAGAAGATGAAAGACGCTGAAGGAGCGAATCGCGTTCACGTCAAACGCGCCGACGGTCAGGACATGGGCCGCCTTCAAATTGACGCCGAGGAAAAGCGACACAGCGAACCAGAGATAAAGCTCTCTGGTTTCGATGCGCCAGGCACCGCCGCGCTCCCGACTCGTCTCGACGGCTGCGTCGGCTAGCGACATGAAGGTCCTCGCATTCAAGCAAAACGTTGGGATATTCTAGCCCATAGCTCCCGCGCAAAGCAACGGGGGCGCAGCCGCGGTCACCGGATGACGGCCACTATTGGGAATTACGGGCGACTGGCCCGGGTTGGACAGAAAACTGCGCGCCGCAATACCGACGGCGTCGAGACCTGCGTTCTTTTTGCCGATCGAGCGAGGTCTAACAATCAGGGATTCCCGCCCTTTCTGCGCTCAAAGCCAGTTGAAGTTATGCGCGGCGTTCCGCGTCTCGAGTTCGTAGCGGTCCTCGCAGATGCGCGTCAGCAGGATGACGAGGGCGAATTCCGAGAGCGCGAACAGGAATGTCTGCGCGAACAACACCAGCGGGCGGCTGAGGAAAAAAACCACTTGCGAACCGTGGGTAAAAAACCGCAAGGCGTTCATGGTTTCGCCAATGGTATCGCCCAAAAAGCCGGTTATCAGGATAAGGGCGAACATCGAGACCGGCGCGCGCCGAAAACTGTCGAGCGCCCTGCGCAGCGGGTGTGGCTCGTCGAGCGAGGCCGCGGGACCGCCGAGCAGCAAGGCAGATTTCAAGAACACGACAATCATAGAAAGGCTGACGCCCATGAGGCCAGCCATGTCTTTCGACACCATCGGCGGCGCGGGCAAAGGCAGGCCCCCGACCACGCCGAGCAGCGCCCAGCAGCAAAGAACGTAGAAAGCCATGCGCCACTCGCGCCGGCCGGAGGTGAAGACCGATAGCCATTCATTGCGGATGAGCCCGCGATGCAGGCGGAGGGCGACATGGGCGAGCGCTATGATGATGCACGCCTGCAAGATGATGTTTATTGCAAATTTCGATAGCACGTTGACCGGCGCCCGCATCAGGCCAAAGGACAAGACCGCTCGCAGCGCAAAGATCGCCAGCGCGGCGAAAAACAGACTGGGACGCCGCAGCAGCAAGGAAGTCGTCTGCCGCCAGCTTTCGGCGACGATATTGTATGGACGCTCAAGGGCGAAGGCGGCGGCGACCGCCACACAGATCATGCCGAAGAGAGATAAAAGTGCGATCTCGGTCGGCATCGGATTACTCTCAAGAAAGACTCAAGGCCACCGATGCCGAGGCCCGGATGTTGCGGATTGCAAGCTTGACTCGAGGCTCAGCCTAAACCCTGCGGTCGCGCGGCGGCCAGAGAAACCGAAGCATCGCCAAGCTTGTCTTTGATCCTTCGGCCCCTCCCGCCAAGACGCGAGCGCACGTTGCCAATGAGCTTTCGTCCGCGCAATCCGAACCCCGCCAGACCAAACATGAGGTAAGACAAAGCGCCGGCGCCTGGGATGGGGCCAGGAGTTCTTGACGACCAGACTGACATTATCTAGCAACAAGCTATTGGTGTTTCCGGTATTCGTTATCGTCAATACTGGATTTGTTAAGGCGGCGTTCGCGACCGTTACTGTGACGGTGTAAGCGGACCAGCCGACTGTCGCGGTGCCAGATGGAGAAATGGTGCTCAGCGTCACGGTCGAACCAGCACCGCCAGTGACCGCGATAGAAAAAGTAGTACTGCCTGAAACTGCATTAAGATCTAATGTTAACGTATAAGTTCCAATCGCCAAACTTGAGCTTGAAGACTGCGAAATATAATCGGACCCGCTATGTCCAATTGTAGCGCAACCGCCGCTACTGCCGTCACAGCTCGAGCCCGTCGTGTAGTTCGCGCCGTGTGAATAATTCCAAGTCCCGGTGGTGTTGAAATTCCCATCTTGAACGAGTTGCGCGTGAGCGCCCACCGCGAGCGCAAGCCAGAAACCCAGGGCGGCGGACAGAAAGCGCGCCATCGACGATATTTTCACCATTCGTACGCCCCCCATAAAAAAAAAGTCTCAGGACATCCATCCTGGCGCCCCGCCTCATTAATCCGGCATCATTTATCCGCTCGCCGGCCAGCCAATCGCCAATTTTTTGGCGCGGTGAAGAGCCGCATTTGTAATAGTTCCTTACGATAATAAGGCTCAATTGAAAATACCTTTGCACCGTGTTACACAAAAAAATCCTGTGTGTGACGACAAATCCACATTGTTTCCGCGTCGTCCCATATGAGAGCGCTAACGCTCTCTTTGGTACCGTAATATCAACCTGTTTCAGGCGCGGCGCACTCTGGGTCATGACCAAGCGATTCTCGGCCGCAATCATCCGCTTAGCATCAGCCCCCGCCAATCGACCAGGGGCGCCGGGCAATGGCCCGGAAACACCGCAAGCACAGCGGAATCCCAAGGATTCGGGCGTTCGAGCCGCGACAGGATCGCGGCCTTCGACAAGGCCCAGCGGGCCATCAGCGCCGCAACGCCACCGTCGAGCGGCTGGCCGCGGTAGATCAGAAATGATCGGCCCTTCGCCACGCGCAAGGCGTCCTGGATGCGCCCCGCGTCACGATGGATCGACCGAAACAGCCGGATTTTGAGCGGCGCCGGACAGGTGGAAGTGGAAAACGCATATTCCGCCCCGCCTTCCAGAAACGGACGCTTGCCGTCGTAGCCGAGCCCGGCCGCCGTGACGACGCCAATCAACCTTGCTTCGGGATCGAGTTCGACCGGCCGCGGCGCGGGGGCCCATTGGTGGAAGGCAATGGCGGCCAGCAACAAGAGAGAGGCGAAGACATGAAAAAGGCGCGTCATGCCGCCTCGCGATCGGCGGGGGAGCGACGCGTCGCCAAAAAGGCGCAGCAGAAGATGAGCAACGCATAGACCAGCGCGAAGAGCTGCGAGCCGTCGCCATCATGCCAAAAGGCGTGCGCCTCCCGACTGCGGATGATCAGCAAAAGGCGCGCCCAGTTGCAGAAGACGGTGGCAAGCGTCAGAATCCCCAGCCAGGCGAAATCGCGGCGCACGATCCGGCCGCGAAAGCCCAGGATGGCGATGAAAAAGCCCGGCATGACCATCGCCAAGGTCGTCGAGGTCGCGCAACCCCACATGACGTCGAAGATGATTTTTAGCGAGGGTCGCGCGACAAAGGTGCCCGTCCCTCCGACGTCGAGGCCGAGCAGCATAGCGCCCGCGCGCGTCACGCCGGCGTCGAGCGCGCCGATGGCGTTATGGAAGACGAGAAAGGGCCAGCCCTGCGCGACATATTGCAGCACGAACAGGAGCTGGGCGATCGCGAACGCCCGCAAAGCCGGCGGCTTGCCGTATCTGGCGAGGATCAGGGCCGCGATCAGCGCCGCGCCCAAAATCGGCTTCCCGCTCGCAAGGAACAGGATCGGAGCGAGCCCGCCAAGCGTCGCAAAAGCCACGGACGCGCCGACGCCCCGCTCTCGCGGCGTTGCAGCCAGCAGGCGGAAGAGCACGAAAATTTCCATGCATTCGACGGCGGAAATCAAATTGAAGAGATCCGCGGCCGATCGAGGCGGCCCGACGCTCTGCCCTTTGTGCCGCGCCCATTCATAACCCAGGAAAACCAGCAACCAGCTCAGCATCACGACAACGGGAATTTCGCGCGCGACGTTCCTCTGCGGCAAGATGGCGTCTGAGAAAGCGGCCGTCGGACCCGAGGTCAATATCGGCTGCGGGTGAGAGCGGGCGGCGCCATTTAACAATCGAAAACGCCTTGGCGAGTAGGGATGGCGAAGAGCCGCCAAGCGTGCGCAAGCTTGAATGCGTAGTGATGGACCGGGTTCGGCTTCCCGGCAAGGAGAATTTTCGGCTCGCGCTGATCGGCCTGATCGCGCCTCAGGGCAGTCATCGCGCACGCTTCCGCAGCGCCGCGCGGAAACAACAACGCCGTGAAACACGGGCCTTATCAGCGCGAGGCGCGCGAGGAGCGCGAGGAGCGCAAAGCAATGAGCGAACTGATCCGCCAGGCCCGCAAGCGCCCCAGGACGTCGATTGAGCCCTGAGCACGAATCCGGCGCGGCGCGGCGCTTCAAAGGCGAAAGCGCGGTGCCGCTAGCTCGTCAGCAACTGATTGACCTTCTTTGCGGAATTTGCGGCCGATCGAAGGCGCGCTCATTCAACTCATGCTCAACATATAAAACACGTTGTATATATATATATATATGATATACATATTTTATTATCAGCAGCCAATTCGGCAGGCGCTGGTATAGGAGGCGCGGGGCCAGGCGCGGCTAGCCAGTGACCACCCGCCGAAAATCTTCGAATCCCGTGAATTGATGAGCCTGAAAACCCAAAGCCTGCGCGGCGGAAACATTGTCAGCGCGGTCATCGATGAACAGACAGTGTTCGGGGGCGCGCCCATGCGCTTGCGCCGCCAAAAGGTAGATCGAGGCTTGCGGCTTTTCGCAGCCGCATTCGTGCGACAGGATCGCCGTTTGCGCGAGCCGGTCGAGCTTGTAAAGCCGATTGAGATAATCCCAGTGCGCGGCGTTGGTGTTCGAGCAGATCACGAAGCGCCGGGTTGGCTTAATTTCGGCGAGAAGTTCGTAAACATCCGGCTTGAGCGTGAAGTGACAGTTCCAGGCCTCGAGGAAGGCGCCCCGCCCGGCCGCAGATCCATACGCGCCGACATCGCATCAAACAGCTCGTCGACCGATATGGAGCCGTCGCCGACGCCCGAGGCGGCGATGAAGGCGGAAAGCTCGTCCGGGAACGGGCGCTCGTCCAGGAGATCGCTCAAGCGGGCGAAACATTTGGCGTTGTCGTGATCGACGATCACGCCGCCGAGGTCGAGGATCAGGCCGGGATGGCCGTTTGTTGGCGACATGAAAGTCCTTCCTCATCGACGAAGCGCCGGCCATGCCGGCGGATCGAGGGTTGCGCGCGAACGGCCATCGGTCGCCCGTCGCGGCGCCTGGCGGGCGCGCCATTCCCGAGCCGTAGCAACCAAAACCATCATTTACGTGACAGAGGAAACAGGACAAATCGAGCCGCAAACATGGCGTCCGATCGATAATTTATGCTATGCTTACCTTATGAAGCGCAGCGACGCATTAAACGGTTGCGGGATCACGAGGCCGAACTTAAAGAGCTCGGCGTCGAGGCTTTGTATCTGTTCGGCTCAACGGCGCGCGACGAGGCGAGCGACGCGTCGGACGCGGATTTGTTCTTTGATCACCAGAAAGGCAAGCTCGGGCTATTCGAATTGATGGCCGTCAAGGAGCGCGCCGCCCGCATTCTCGGCCGCAAGACCGACATCATGACGCGCGCGAGCCTGCATCCGGCCTTGAAGGAGCGCATCGAAACCAGCGCCCTGCGCGTGTTCTGATGGCGCTCCGACGATCTCGCCGCGGCTCACCGACATCGTCGTCGCCATCGATCATATTCGCAGCGCGTTCAGCGGCGTCTCGCTTGGGCAAATCCTTGCGCGACCAATTGATCGCCGCTTGCCCAGAAACGCTGATCGGTTTGCGCGACCGCGCGCTGATCGCGCTTGGCTACGACACGTTGTGCCGAAGGGCCGAACTCGTTGGACTGCGCGTCGAAGACATCGCCCCGGCTGCCAGAAATTCGGGGCAAATTTTGGTCAGGAGGTCAAAAAGCGATCCCTACGGATCAGGCCGCCTCGCCTACATTTCGGCGTCGACGCTCAAGACGGTGCGCGCCTGGATTGACGCCGCAGCAATCGAAAGCGGCTATATTTTCCGCGCAGTATCTGGCGAGCGCATTGGCGAAAGCGCATTGCATCCGTTCACCGTCAATCGGGTGCTGAAGAAAGTCGCAAGCGCCGCCGGCGTCCCAGAACCCTCGATCGAGCGCTTGTCCGGCCATTCGATGCGCGTCGGGGCCGCGCAAGACATGATCGCTTCGGGCTTGGACATCCTGCCGATCATGCAAGCCGGCGGCTGGAAAACCACCAATGTCGTCGCGCGCTATGTCGAGAACGCCAACCTTTCAGAACTCTTGATGAGGGTGCGTTGAAGTGAAAGGCGCCGGAGCCGTTGAATACTGCTCAGCCAGAGGCTTGGGTTCGCACCCAGATATTGGAGCCGCCAAAACCAAGCTAACCATGTGCATCGAATTACGCGCTGCCAACGGCTTCTCTCAACCGGAGCTTGATCAACCGGTAATAGACCCGGTCAGTATTACGTTCGAAGCACCACCAAACGGCTGCCGCCCAACCGGTCGCAAGCAAAAGCGCGCCCACATAGAGGACGGCGCCATAAAGGCCTGGGGCGCTCTGTGCGGGCCAAAGGCCGTCAAAGCGATTAAGGTCAACAGCGGGAAGTGGGTCAAATAGAGCGTGTAGGAGAGCTCTGAGGACGCCCGCGCGAAAGCGCTGTACTTGGCGCGCCAATTCGGAAGCGTTGCGAAAAAAGGCAATGCAACAGCCACTGCCATTCCGAGTTCAAAATCGCCGACGATATCGGCTCGCAGCTTCGACAAAACCAGTGCCGACAACAAGAGAACGATGACGCCAATTCGCGCCCCGTTGGCTCTCAGGAGCGGAGTTAGCGCGCGTCGGCGCGTGCACCATGCGGCTCCTGCTCCGGCCACCCAAATGGCGCCTTCCTCAAGCAGCCACATTGGAAGCAGGACGCCAAGAGCGACAAACATTGAGATAGCGATAGCTCTGGCGACCCACTTCGTGTCGGCAAGCACAGCCCATGCAGCTAATGGGAAAATTATATAGTACCAAAATTCGTTTGCGAGACTCCATAGAGGGCCATTACTACCGAAAACTGGAACAGCAATTGTCTGAAGAAACCCAATGTTGCACAGAAACGTCAGGAAAGAATTGTCGACACCTGCGGGCCCCTTCGGGCCGGAGCAGAAAATATCGTAATAATGACCATCGTATCCATTCCCATGCGTCAGATATTGACCAAAATTGTCGAACAGCAAAGTTAATAGCAGCGCTGGAATCATCACAACCCACAACCGCGTGACACGGCGCAGAATATAGGGATACCAGCAAAATCGCTTATTCAACATATCATTGAGCGCCTTCCCCCCAACGAGAAAGCCGCTCAACGCAAAAAAGACAACGACAGCCTGATGGCCAAACCCTGTGAGGAAATAAAACACCTTCGTTTGCGGGCCGACATGCGCCAGCTCTCCAAAGCTTCGAAAGATATAGCTTCGCGCATGCCCGGCTAGTACGAGAAAAGCTGCAAGTCCTCTTAGAAAGTCGAGATTATCAAGTCGGTCAACTTTTTGCATGGGAACTCGAAAAGTGGAATCTCACGCAGTAAGCCCTCAGCTTATGATCTCAGCGGTAAGGGCCGTCGGATTTTCACGCAAAAGTTCTGGGTTCGCGTCGCGACGCAGCAAAAATTCTCCCAAAGCAAGAACATCCATATTGGTGCGCAAGAAGCAATCAAGCGCCTCTTCCGGCTTGCATACCACCGGCTCGTTTTCATTGAACGATGTGTTGAGCACCATCGGCACCCCAGTGAGGTCGCGGAACGCCGAGATGAGCGCGTGATACCGCGGATTTGTCGCCTGTTTCACCGTTTGAAGGCGGCCCGAGCCATCGACATGGGTGACGGCGGGGATCTGCGAGCGCTTGTGTTCGCGGATCTGAAACACCTGCATCATGAACGGGACATCATCGTCTTCTTCGAACCATTCGCCGACCGACTCCGAGAAATCGACGGCGCAAAAGGTCGGAAGGATTCGCGTCGTTTGATCTTGGCGTTCAAGATCGCCTTCATATCGGAGCGACGCGGATCGCAGATGATCGAGCGATTGCCCAGAGCGCGGGGGCCCCATTCCATCCGCCCCTGAAACCAGCCGATCACTTTGCCGTCCGCCACCGCGGCCGCCGTCTGTTTGCAAAGTTCCTTCTCATCATCGATGCGTTCGAGCGTGCAGCCGGCAGTTTCAATGCGGGCGGCGGCCGACTTCAGGACGCCCTCGATGACG
Organism: uncultured Alphaproteobacteria bacterium; assembly: GCA_963828185.1. Lineage (GTDB taxonomy): Bacteria > Pseudomonadota > Alphaproteobacteria > Rhizobiales > Beijerinckiaceae > Rhodoblastus. The sequence continues at coordinate 485,356 of CAWHDV010000017.1, forward strand.
TCGGCTCCGAACTGCGGACCCCAATATGCGTGATCCATGACGAATGAGCGTTTGCCACCGTGTTTGCGCCAAACCTCAAACGCCGCGCCTATGGCGCCGCCTGCGTCGCCAGCCGCCGACTGGACATAGACATTTTTGAACGGCGTCATCCGCCGCACCTTTCCATTGGCGACGGAATTCATGGCGCAGCCGCCAGCCAACGCGATGTTGGGGACCTTGTGCCGCTCATAGAGCACGTTCAGAAGATTGAAAAAGGCCTCCTCATACATCGCCTGTGCGGAGCGCGCGATATCGTGATGTCGAGCCTCAAGCGGCTCGACAGCCTTTCTTCGCGGCCCGAGCAGGTCTTCGAGAGCCGGCGTGAACAGATCGGCGAATTCGGGCGAACCGCCGCTCCATTCAAATGCGATCTTTTCCTTCTGGTGGCGGAAATAAGAAAGATCCAATTCAAACCCGCCGTCTGTCTTGAGACGCACAAGGCGCCGCATTTGCGGCAGGTAGCGCGGTTCGCCGTAAGGACCGAGCCCCATCATTTTGTATTCGTCGCCGTAGTGCGGAAAGCCGAGGTATTGCGTAATGGCCTGATAGAAAATTCCGAGCGAATGCGGAAAGAGGGTGCGGCCTTCGACGTCGATTTCATTTCCTCGCCCCACGCCCCAGGCGCCGCTGGCGAAATCGCCGAAACCGTCGACCGAGACGACGACGGCCTCGTCAAAGGGTGACACGTAAAAAGCGGATGACAGATGCGCGAGATGATGCTCGACGTGATCGAACTGCGGCTGGCGCTTCAGCTCGGGAAAATTCTTTTGCAGCATCATGGGCGCGCTCTCCCGCGCGCCGCGATTTTTCACGCGCTCGAGCACCATCGACAGGCCGGGCGCGCTCTTGATCAGAAAAGTGAGCTTGGCGCCGAGGTTAGCGTGGTTGTCTTGATTGAGCGCGACGCGATCGACGTCGTTGATCGTGACCCCCGCCTCCGCGAGACAATATGCTATCGCTTGGGATGGAAAGCCGGCCCAATGCTTGATGCGGCGGAAGCGCTCTTCCTCGGCCGCGGCGACGAGAATTCCGTCGCGGACAAGAGCTGCCGACGCGTCCCCGTGAAAGGCGTTGAGACCGAGAATGATCATAAGGTGGATCCCATTTCAGTTTTCACTTCGATCTTCGGCGCGAACAGCGCGTTGACGAAGTTGCGTCTGGTTGATTCCGCTTGAAACATAAGGATTACTTCGAGGATTTCCGATGGCGATGCCATGCGCGACGGGGCAAGACGAGCCCGTCGCGACTTGGGCGGAGCGCGGGTGTCAGGCGATCTGGCGGTGGTCGCCGATATCCGAGTGCAAGCGCCACATCGTTTTTGGCGCGAAATCAGGGCGATACGCCAGATGTTCCCTCATTTGGATTGACGCGCAGCGGTAAACAATTTCGAACAAACATCAATGAGTTCGTTTGGTATTATTAGGATTTCTTCATGAACCGCAAAGTCGATAGGGCATATGGTATACGTTCCATTAATTGACGTCGTGCCAACACCATATGCACTGAAGTCACTATATATCAAAGATGCAAACGTACCATAATTTCCGAACCCACTACGATCTACACCCGAAATTTCCATGAGTATGACGGGCCTATCTTTTATTATAACGTTATGCAATCCTTTTATTACCTCTGCCTCGTACCCCTCAACGTCAATCTTCAACAAATCAATCTTTGGTAAACAATATTCTTCTATGAGAGTGCTTCCGCGTCTGACTGATAGAACTGTTGTATGGTCGTCGTCGCCGTGATTTGCGAAAGTGCCCGTTCCTTGGTTCGCCCCAGTTGGGGCGCTGAAGGGAAATTCAGCATCTTGGCTTCCAAGCCCAACAGGAAATACGTTCACGTTGCATATATTGTTTGCTTTTATTTTTTCCATGAGTTTTACGCGGACGCTTTCTAGTGGCTCAAAAGATATAACCTTATCCGCAAAGGCGGACATGAAAAGCGTATGATGTCCTACGTTCGCACCGACGTCATAAAACGCTATTCCTGTCGCTTGCTTTTTCAATAGTGTAGTTATATCTCGAAGTAGATATAGTTCATTTGAAGAGTATGAGCCATAAAAATATACACTCCAGTCAATAAAGTTGTTCAGATTTCCATTGTACTTGAGGCCATGAAAATCCGTTTCGAACGGCACGTCGAGTGTGGCGTCGTCGGGATTAATGAGGGCGCGAACTATCCTATCGCGTCCTCTTTTCGGGATTGCTTGATGTCCGATCCACCGCCCAAGGGCGAGCCTCGGTGTCATGAGGATCATTAGGGCCTCCATTCGTCAGAGCTACGAGCTGCGGAAAAAGGCGCCGACGCGCGCCGCGAAACTTCGTTTTGTGGTGGCCCGCGACTGTCTTCATCCAGCGGAATGCCTCGTCGATACGTTTTCGGATGCGCTGACTCACCGCGTATCCGGCATGGGGCATCTCTCGACCGTCGAGCGCAGAACGTCGACTAATTTTATTTTGCGTCACATGCAAATGCACGTTCATCGCGCGCGCTTCAGTCGCGAAAACGCGCGCATGTGTTTATTGTCGCGTAACGTCAAAATATCTCACAGCCACACGCGAGGCTTTTCCGCGACCAAACAAATCGAAAACATGGGATACTTTAGGATGTCGGCGCTTACGAGATCCATAATTAACGCAAATGGCCGCAACGGCAAGGTCACGATCCACGCCAATTTCCAACTCAGTTTACCGATCCATCGCATCAGCGCGGTAGTCTTTTGGCTAAAAAAACCGCTGCAATACGAAATTTCCTCGATTATTAGTCCCGCCTCACGACACAACTCTTGCAACATCGTCGAGGTGTAGCCTCTCCGAACATGCCAACCGGTTTCGACCTGCAGGAACGGGCCATCGTCGCCCTTTGAAATTGAGTTGTAGTAAAAATTTGGCGCCGTCAACAATAATCGCCCCCCAGGTTTTAGGCAATTATAAATATCAATTATGAGTTTCCTGTCGTTCAATATGTGTTCTACATTTTCGAGGCAGATCGCAACGTCAAATGCTGAATAATAATTTTCGTGTGAATCGAGACAACGCACGTCTTGTACTTCGAATGACGCCTCCGTTTTGCATATCGCAGCTCGCTTGGCAGCCTCGGCTTGATTCCTTTGATCCCAGCTCAAGCCCAGCGCTTTGTAACCTCTTAACGCGGCGCCGATTGAAAATGCGCCTGTGCCGCATCCTATATCGATAAGCGTTTCCCCATTAGCGGTTCTCGGTAACCGCCGCCGAAGCCACAACCATCGATCCAAAACAAGTGTATCACCATGAATTAGTGTAGCCGGGAACCCAAATAAGGTTAACAAAAACGATTTATCCATTTCAACACGTACTCCAGCCTCGAATTTAGGACGCACGAGCGTCTTTGGGACAAGCGCATTGCTTTAGCATGACATTTAAGCCGTACGCGTTTCGTCATGTTTACTCTGTTCGATGATCTCGAGCGCGATGACAGTTTCGGCAAGCGTTCTTTGCAACGCGTAGGTCCAACCTGGCAAGCCATCCATAATGCAGCGCTTTATGAAGAGAACATAGAAAAGAACGAGCAGCGGCGCCGGCCACGCGAGCCTCCGGATCTGGTCGGTCCGGCGCAACTCCGCGGGCTTGGCGGCAAGGATGTGACGAGCCTCGAGCACCGCGTATTTGTGCTGCGATTGCAGCCAGCGAGACAGAGGTTTTCGATCGTCATGCAGGATCCGCGTCTTCAGCGCTTCGGTGCGCCCAGACAAGATCAGACGCTGTGTATGGCCGGACTGGACATACCGCCCCGCCTCGCGTCGGAACAGCACGACCCCGTCGGGATAGAGTGAGCCGCGGAGCGGAAGTCCGAAAACGCAGTAGATAAAGCTCGCCACAAAACCATTGCAGTCGGGCCCCGGCGAAGCAGCCTCCAATTCCTTAGCGAATTCGCGCGGGACGATGTAGTCGGCATCCAGCGCCAAAATCCATTCCGATGCGACGCCGGTCTCACGGATTGCGAAATTCCACTGATCCGCATGCTGTTCGAAGCGACGCTGGAACAACCTCGCGTTTGGAAATTGGCGGACGATCGAGACAGTCTCGTCCGTGCTGAAACTGTCCACGACAACAATGTCGCGCGCCCAGTCGAGGCAGCCCAAGGTCCTAGCGATGTTCTCGCGCTCGTTGAAGGTGAGGATGACCGGCGTGATTTTCTCCAGCATGGGGGCGCTCACCGCAAGCATTCACAGTATACCTTTTCCATTCGCTCGGCGATCGCGGCCCAGGAGAATCGCGCAGCGGCGGCTCGCCGACCGGCGGCGCCCAATGAGCGTCGAAGCTCGTCGTTCTGTAAAACGGAACGGATCGCCTCGGCCAGAGGCTCGGGTTCGCCACGGGTGACGATCCCAGCGCCTGTTTCCCTGATCGCATCGGCGAGCCCAACCTCGTTCGACACAACGACGGGTCGGCCGCAAGCCATCGCTTCCAGCGCCGAGATCCCAAAATTCTCGGAGAGCGACGGCATCACGAAGACGTCGCAAGCGCGGAACTGCACCCATTTGGCTTCATCGTCGACCGCACCGATAAACTTCGTTCGACCGAGAACACCGACTTCCGTCGCCAACTGCTTAAGCCGTGGCGTTAACCCTTCCTCATCATTGCCGGCAATCACGAGTTCGGCTTCGGGAACAAGCCGCATCGCTGATACGAGCCGGTCGAGCCCCTTCTTCCAACTGATGCGACCGAGAGAAAGTACGCGCGGGCGCGCGGGAGCGGGACGATAAGTGACCTCCGTTTCCGCCTCTGGCGCGTCGACCCCATTCGGGACTACGTCAATTCGGCGCGGCGCGAACCCCAGCCGGCGCAATTCTCCCGCCTCGATGTCGGCCGTTACATGGATTGAGGCCGCGCCTGCGATATTCGCCCGTTCGAACAACGCGATCCATGCCGATTTCGCGAGACCGCTTTTCCTTTCGATCAGATCGGCGACCAACATGCCGCGTGGCGAGAGAACATATGGAACTGTCGCGCGGCGCGCCGAACGCGCCGCCGCCATGGTGGGCCACAGAAAGACCGAGTGCAGATGTATGAGATCGAAAGAGGCGACATCGCGAGCCAGCGCCGCCGCCATACCGGGCGATCGGTAAAGTCGTCGCCCGATGCCGGTTCCAAAGTACCAGACTTTCACGCCGTCGAGATCGACCGCCTCCCCCGTTTTCACCGGCGAAACGCCCGGACCGTCGACGTTGGTCGTGAAGACGTGAACGTCGTGCCCGCGTTCGACGAACGCTTTGCACAGGCCGTGGACGGACCGAATAGGCCCACCATAGCGGGTTGCCGGAAGATAGCTGGGAACGACGTGAAGAAGGCGCAATGCGAACGCTCTGATTTGGTCGAAAAGATCGGTCGAAGTCAGCTGGACCCGAAGCCCAAGCGGCGGCCATTTCGATTAGCCGCCATTCGGGAGGATTGTGATACGCGGCGTTCGATTACCGCCCTCCAGCGAAAGAGCACGACCAGCGCCAATACCGTGAGAGAAAATGCGCCGATCAGCTTTTCGATGTTCTCTGCGAACTGGAACGACGTCGTTGCGACAGACGCGGCAAACCCGCTCTTCAGGAATTCCGGCCCGTCGGATGCCATAAAATAGCGAGTCGCCAGCCCCAGCGCCGCGCCGAGCGCGAGCAAGGGCATGAGCATCAACGGGAAGCCGAAGTCGACATGTGCCTGGGCAACGTACCCCACACTCACAGACGTCCCTTCGGCGAATTGGACACCAGTCATCAACGTGGTGACGGCAGTATCATTCAGCGCGGCCTTATCCGGAAAGAGCGCCCTTGGCATCAGGACGTTCTGGATCGCCGACCACCAAAAGTGCGTCGTCGGCAGCGCGCCGAGATCGTATCTGCCCAACGACAGCGCATAGAACTTGGTGTAGCCGAGACGGGCCAGCAGGTCCGTATAGGCGCGGTCGTAGTCGATGTTGCCGTTTGTGACCTTCGACAGGATCCAGCGGAGCTTTTGCGTCGCCGACAGGTCGGCGACGCTGAGCAGCACACGGTATTCTGGTTTTATTGCCGTCCAGACCAAGGATATGTAGACCAGCAAGACGAACCCGATTGTCAGCGCCGCAACCTCGCGAAAGCCGAACCGCCGAGCGTCGCGGCTGCTCAGAGCGGCGGCGAAAATGATAACGTAGGGCGCCTGGTATGAAGATAGAGAGCCTATCAAACCGGCGGCGGTCTCGAACGCCAGGACTAGCGTAAGGAGCGCCAGGCTGTTCGGCTGTCGCAACAGCGCCCGGATCAGAATGAACAACGCGACAAGATGCACCGAGCCGAGCGCCAATAGCGGCTGCGTGAGGCCGGGGGCGATATAAGCAGCCGTGCCCAGGATGGACGATAACACAAGCGCGGCGAGATAAACCGCGACGGCGCCTCGGGTCGAGATCCGTTCGCGGCCCGCAGGCGCCGCGGAAGCCTGTCGCGTCAGCGTATTGCAACGGAAACCCAGCTTGACGCCAACGATGATCACGACGAGCGCGAGGCAGCTGATAACTATCGCCTCGCTGCGGTAAGCGCCCCCGCCAAGCGATTCAACCGATACGTCCAGACGATCGGCGTACATAAGGTCCGCTACGACGCCAACCCAATAAATAACCGCGGTGGTCAGCAACGTGGGAACTATCGCGCCTTCTCGCTGAAGAAGGGCCCCGCAAAGGAAGATCGTCCCGGCCGTTGCAATCCAAAGCAGGGCGTTGTCGCTTGAGAATGCCGCGCCAAGCAGTCCGAGCATCGCAAGGACGCCGCACAATGCGACGGGGCTACGAAGCGTTAGCGCGCCCAAGCCTTTCACTCCGCACCTAGGACAACGACCGTCGAGCGCTGCGTTGCGCGTCTGACGGCTTCAATGATCCCGTTGCCCGCCTGCGTCAAGCCGAAACGGTCGTTGACAGTTTGAATAGTTTGAGGTGGCGTAGAGCGCCTCCGAGCACCTGCCCGAGCGCTCGCAAGCGCACGAATGTCCCCGCGCAGAACCGTCCTTTCGACGCGTTCGGTTGACGCCAAATTGAGCGCGCATCCGACTTCGCTCGGCACGACGCATGCAAGCGCATTCAGCCAGATCAACCGCCATGTTTTTTGACGGTTCGAAGGCGACGCAGGAGCGTCGGCCGTGGCGCGCAAATTAGGCCTCGGTCCAGCGATCATATCATGCAGCGGCGTCGCGCCGGCGCGAACGAGAGCATCAAGGCTCATGTTGGTTCATCCCGTCGTCAAACCCACCGTGTGCGATCGACAATTTAACATGCCAGTACAGAGCTATTTGGCAGATACAAAGGACAATGCCGCCTCAACTCCATCGGCTGCCCGCTCGAGCGTGAATCGATCTGACAGCCGCGTTATGTGTTTGGGCGGGGGTGGATTGCCCGCGACCTCCTCGATAGCCGCAGCCAAGCCGTCGATATCGCCCGCTCGAAATGCCCGTCCCGCAAACCCGTCGTTTGCGAGGTCCGGTGCGCAACCGCACGCGTCCGAGACGATGATTGGTCGGCCGCACGCCAGAGCCTCATTGGCGACCAGCCCCCAAGTTTCGGCCCCGTCAGAGGGCAAAGCAAGTGTGTCGCAGGCTGCATAAACCGAGGGCATCTGGCTTTGGTTGCAAAAGCCCAACAGGTGGGCGGGTACGCCCGATGCCGCCGCTTGATCCTTCAATTGGGTCTTGAGCTCGCCCTCCCCGGCGACGAGCAACTGAACGTCTTGATCCTTCCGCCGCAGCGTCGCAATGGCTGCGAGGACATCAAGCGGACGTTTGAAATCCACCAGCTTGCCTGCGAACAAAACCAGCGTCGTTGTATCGGAAATCATTAGTTGCGCCCGCAAATTCGCGCGTGCTTCCAACGTCGCCCGCGTCGCAAACCAATTCGTATCAATGCAATGCGGCGAAAAAAAAAGTCTTTCTGCGGGAAAGGCGAAATGTTCATAATAGCCTTTCGAGCGCTGACCAACAAATAGCGCGGCATCAAATAGGCGCAACAGCGGGGGATAGAGAACCTTTTTCACCAGCTCTTTCCCTTTCGAACGCGGGGTGTTGAGTTGGCTGTCGCCCCTGACGAGAACAGGAAGCCCGAGCGACTTCGCGGCGAGAACGCCCTGCATATAGCTCTTCAAGTGCCAGCCGAGCACCAAAACGGCGCTGAACCGACCCTCTCGGAGGTGGCGTCCGATCTCCGGTGTATCGCAACCAAAGAATTGATCCGTGCCAGGTTTCGCCGCGCGGTTACGAAGAAAGGAATGACGATAGCCGGAGGCCAGATCGACATCCCATTCGAATGGGGCTCCAAAACCCAGGGCTCCTTGCTGGACGGCGTCCGGTTTGAATGCATAAAAAGCGTGCAAATCGATTCGATGTGCGATCTCCCGAAAAAGCGGCGCATAATATTGGACCGGGTGCGAGGCGAGAATGGCCAGCCTCATGCTGACTGCCCCGCGAAAGGTCCGCGCTCGAAAATATCGGCAAATTGGCGCGCGATCGCTGATGCAACAAAGGGCGCATAAGCCTCAGAATTAGGTCTCCCGAGACTGTCGGGCGCAAGCGCCAGACGTTCGATCGCGATTGCGATCTCTCGGTCTAGAGAAGTTAGCTCCGATCGATCCGCAAAAGACAATGGGATCCCGCCTCCTGCGGCGGTTAGAACGGCATGGGCGCTGCTCTCACGATGGAACAGCGACAAATAGGGACGTCCGGACATCAGCGAGGTGTATATTTTCGAAGCCGTGTAATGCGGCTCGTCGGAGCCAATCAGCAACAAACCTTGCGAGCGCGCCGTGACTGCGAGCGCATCGAGATAGGACAGGCGCTCAGGGATTTCGTCGATAAACTCCGCGACGCCATGCTCCGCAGCCAAAGCCGTCACCGCTTTGCGGGCGCCACTGAGTGTCGAGTCCGTGCCGACAAAATTGAAGCGCAAGCGCGAAAGGACTTCGGGCTTTTCCGATTTGAGCCGCGCAACCGCGCGGAGGAATGCGCGGAATGGACCTTCCGCCGCAGACCAGTAGGAACCCACGTAACTGAGTTCAATCGCGCCATTGCGCCCTTTGAAAACGGAGGGGGCGTCTTGGCGTCGGCGCAGGGCCTCGAAATCGGCGGGATCGCCACCGATCGGAATAGCTCGCGTGCGGCCCTCGTCGAGCCAAGGATAGCGCTGACGCATTTCATTGTTCTGCGTCTCGGACACAGACGTGATGAAATCGGCCGCCCTTACGGCGGAAGGCTCAAGGAAGGCGGCCAGTCGATGCGCCACACCCGCCTTGCTCCATTTCGGCTGCGCCGCGCCCCATTGGGAAACCCATGGGTCCTGAAAATCGAGAACGACCTGAGCGCCAAACTGGCGCTTCAGCGTCGGGGCGAGCATCAGGGGAAAATAAGGCGCGCTGGTAATGAGCACGCTGGCCACATCCCTTGTGGTCATGAGGTTGAAGAGCTGCGAACGCAAGGCGCCGAAGGCGCGAAGCGTAATGTCGCCGACGCCGAACGGGCGGGTAAGGCCGATCGGAACGGCGCCAACTTTTATGACTTCTGTCGAAGGGGGCACGAGTTGCGCCAACGCTGGGTCAAGACGCTGTTCGTGAAACGCCTCGTCGACGCAAAGAATGATCGGGTTCCAGCCCGCCGCGGGAAGATGCTTGGCGAGAAGCCGCGCGCGATGCACCCCCGCAAGTTGCGAAGGCGGAAAATACGGGGACAAAATAACGACGTTGCGCATCAATATTTTGGACTCACTGCGCACCGCCAAAACTGTTCTTCAGCACCGCTTCCTTTGGCGCTGACAGAGCCTCTTGTACGACCTCGACCAGCCGCACTTGCTCGGCGTCCCAGTTGAAGCGCGTCTGCCCCAGCCGAAACGCTTCGGTACGCGCGGCGGCGAGCCGGTCGGGACTGGACAAATGCCGGTCCAGGATCGCCGCAAGCGCCATCGAGTCATTGACCGGGTAGAGTCGGGATTGCGCGCCGATTTCGGTGGCTAGGGCGCGATGTGATGGAATATCCGACATGATGGGCGGAACGCCCGCGAGCAAATAAGTGAAAAGCTTGTTGGTCAGCGCGATCGCGCGATTGCGTGTGTAGCCCGTCTCGGCGACGAGGCCGAGATCATAGTGCGATGCAAGCATCTCCATGCGTTCGGGGACGTCTTGCGATAAAAAATGCACCCGCCCTTTCGCGCCAACGCCTTGGGCGTAGCGCGTCAATTCTTCCCGATACGCCTTGCTAACGTTCCCGCGCAGGTAGAGATGTGGTTGCGTAGCGGCGGCAGCGATCGCCTCCACAGCGCATTCGAGGCCGCGATCCGGCCCGATAACTTGAGAGAACCAATAGACTGACGGACCGGGCTCGACACCGCCACGATCGGTTGGCGCGCGCGGGCCTTGCGATAATGGGAAGACGTTGAGCACAACTGGAGGGCGAGGCGCGCCCCGATATTGCTGCGCATATGCATCCGCAATTCCAGGCGAGGCGGCCGTCATATAGGCGCATTGAGGCAGATAGTGTTCTTCGATCGCGCGCAGCGCCTGGCGCTCGACCCCATAGGCGGGCTCATCTGGCCAATCGCCTGGATGAAAATCTTCGGCGTCGAAAGCATAGCGCGCGTGATGCCATTTCGCGGCAACGGCCGCCGCCGGCAAAGCCGCTGGGTAATGCGCGATGTAAAGATCGGCCCCAACTTTCATCGCTTCCGACAGCAAAGGCGGCGTGAAAGGACTGAAAGCGCGATCAGCGATCCATTGCGACGGAACAACGGAATGAATTCGTCGCGCCGCCACTTGCGCCAGACGACGCAGCCGCCATCGCGACTTCGAGCGCAGATCGATACGCTTGAGCCGCCACGGCGCTTTCCGCAAGATCGATTGGTCGCGCGCTTCGACACTGTCGAGTGTTCGGACAGCGACGACAGTGACATCGAATCCGGCGTCATGCAACGCTTGCGCTTCCTTCACCACGCGTGGTGTAGAACCGATATGCGTCGGCGTCACGATGCAAATGCGTCGACCACGGGGTCCGACATCGAGCGATCTGTTCACAAAGGCGCTCTTCGGAATTTCGGATCGTACCCGCGCACGCGTAGCCCCTGGTCCAGGTCCGCTATCAGGTCTCTCCTGAAATCGGACCATTGGCGGCGCTTCGCCGCTTCGAGCGCGGGCGCGCGCATCTCACGTAGGCGCTGACGATTGTCGAGACACCATTGCAGAGCATTGCTGAGCGCATCGACGTCAGCCGCTGGCACGATCAGGCCGTTCTCGCTCGTCACCAAATCGGAGGCGCCGGCCTGGCTCGTGGTGATCACTGGAAGGCCGCGCGAAAACGCTTCCGCGATGACCATGCCGAACCCATCCGACAGGGTCGGAAAAACGAAGGCATCCGCGCTCTCAAAGGCGTCGAACAGATCGTGCTGCGGGACCGAGCCATGAAAAACGATACCGTCCAGCCCGCCCGAAATTAGCCGTTCGGGCAATTCGAGCTTGCCATAGACGTTCAACACGGCGGCGCGGCCGGGATTCAGCTTCCGCCATGCTTGCAAAAGATAATGGGCGCCCTTGCGCAAGCTGAACGGGCCGGCGAAAATGATGTTGAGCGGACCGGTACATTCCGAATCGCGATAGCGGACTTCCGCGACCGGAGGCGGCGCGCCGAGGGGCACAACGAAAACCTTCGATGGATCGGCGCCTCCAGCGATATGCGTCTGCGCCGTTAGCGACGAATTGGCGATGATCACGTCCGCGAGGTCAATTTCGCGCTTGCGGCGTTGCTGCCGCACTTCGAATTTAGCATCGAAATAGGCGTCGTCTTCGCTGAGGAGCTCGTTCCATTTCGACTTTTCGCGTTTTTGTATTTCATCGTATTGAACGTTTTCGAGCGACGCGAGATACAGAATGCGGGCGACACCCAATTCCTTTGCCCTCTCGAAAGCTGCGCAGGCCGTATATTCGAAGCAGTGCACGGCCTCCGCCGTCGGCACATATTTGCGCGCGACCAGTTTGTCGAATCGACGGCTTGAAACATCCCATACGCGGTCAACCATGGGCGCGCTTACGCCGGCCTTTTGCGCCAGGGTACGCAACAGTTCCCACATCGGATAAGCGTGAATCAATTCCGGCGGCACCTCTTGGATCCCCCGGCGGGCAAGCTGCCGCGCGAACCGATTGGCCGCGACAGACGGTAAATTTTGCAGCAAGCGATCGGCCCAGCCATCTCGCCGATGCGTATAAGTTGTCACGTAGGCGTTCAGCGCGCCCGCCTCCAACAAGGCCCGCGCGGCATGTTGGGCGTGCCCCATATTGCCCGGATATGCGAGAACGCTCTTCACAGATCAGGCGACGTTTCGTGTTTCGAACACCATGACCGCCTAAACACTGAGCCATCCATCAGGCAGCAGTTTTAAGCTTTCTGTTGAGTGCCCAAACAACCAGGTCTTAGGCGCAATTACAGGCGAGCCCCTCCGCGACGCAAACCATCCAGCCCACCACGAAAAACTACTGTTTGCAATGATCACCCCTCCGCATTGACTAAGAATGAACAAGTCGTTGTAAGGTGCATTATTGTCGCTATCACAAAATATAGCGCCTTCAAAGCACGCCTGAGTTTTGCACCACTCTATATCGTCCGAAAAAACGAGAACCTTATTTATTTCTGGAAACATGCGACCCATAAGACTTAACGCTTCATGATAATATCGATCACGGTCTACCATATCAAAGCCATTCAAAGCGAGGTAGTCACCGCGACGAACATGCACACCAACATAAGCTGAAATTCCATCGTCATTTAAGCACGTCGTGGGTGACACCATCCCGCTAGACAGCAAATCGATCTCATTACAAAGCGTTCCGTACATATCCTGAAAATATAATGGCGACTGGAAGTTGCCAGATATTGTCATACTTCCTCGACATTTGAGAAATTCCGGATGAAAGCCGAGCGATGGTTCATCATAACGCCTATTTTGTCTTTCGGTGAACAGTTTTCGATAAACGCGTCGAATAGGATGATGCGCGGAAAGTAAATCGTCGCTGTACGACCTGATGGTGGCCGAAATCGGAAAATGGCTTAACCAAAGTGATTTCGGTCCATTGGACTTAGCCGATGGATAAAATCTCGTATCTATAATCAACTCAGCCTCAAGACGCAAAGCAAGTGCTCGCGCGGCTGCGTATTGAAAAAGCTGGTTTCCAAGGCCACCACCAAGAAGTAACGTAATTGTCAACGCAATTCCTTTCGATAATGCCTATCCATACACATCAATTGTTACACGCTTGATCACCGTAGTTTCAAAGCGTAAGGGCACCAGGGCTGGTCATTGGCGGATTGAGAACGGTAGCCATTATGTGCGCGACACCGCTTTCGCCGAAGACGCCTCGCGCATTCGCAAAAACCCGGACATCGCCGCCCGCCTGCGCTCCTTCGCCCACAACCTGCTTAGGGCCGCCCGGATACGACAACATCAAAAACGCCCACTGGCGCGCGGCTCTCGACCTGAATCTCGTCCTCAGCCTGCCCGGACTGTATTGAGAACTGAACAGCCCTGATAAGGGCGCGACCGGCATCCCATGGTTATTCAGCAAATCTTTCGAACAAGGCGTCCGTTTCCACTAAACGTCGCCCAGTAACGCAATCTCGCGAAAGCGCGATAAGGTTGAACCCGGCCGCGTGGAGGTATGAAATAAGCTCACCTGCAAGAGGTTGGCATTCATATTGTCGCAGGAAGGCCAACTCGAGAATCAGGTACTGCACGTGGGGCAGGCTTGAACCAAATCCCTTCAAAACTTCCTTCTCAAAACCCTGCACGTCCATTTTGACGAGAGACGGTGTTCGTAACTGATTTTTGGCAATGAATCTGTCGGCGCGAGTGAGCTGGACCGTATTTTTTGATACTTCACGGACACCGAATTGTTCCGTCAATGCGCTGGTCGGACTGAGCAAGGATGAAGAGTCCAAATTGCTAGTGACGTGGAGTTCGCATTCTCCATCGCTCGCTCCCAACGCTAGAGGGATGCAATTCACGTTCGGCAATTTACGCGCTACAAGTTCCGAAAACATTTCAGGCAATGGCTCAAACGCATATATCGCTGCGTTTGGAAAAAGGCTGGTCGCCAAAACTGACCACGTGCCTCTGTTCGCGCCGACATCCCATATTGTATCCACAGTTTCAGGAGGAATAAGTCTACACAACTCAAGCGTAGTCAAATGATCGACCTTAAGCGAAGCGGCTGCAGTGAGGGGTAGCGATTTGCAGCGACGCGCGTTGCTCGCGAGACGACCTACACGACTAGCTATTCTTTCCACTAGCGAACGGTTATCGTACAGCATGCTTAGATCTACTCTACATTGGCACACTTAACTGAACGGCTCACGCCAGACGGCTTTTAGTGTGGTGGATTACGTGGTGCCGCGCATGTTTTCGTGCGTTACAAAATAAATATCAAGCTACGAAGTTAGCGTGTTTATTTCGTAAACGTCGGCGGTTTGGTCAGAGAAGTCACAATTGCGTTTATATACCTATCAGACATAGTGCCAGATCAATTTGAAACATCTCTTAGAAGGGTAATAAACGTTTGCGCGCACCCCTCGAGCGTGAGATTCTCTAATACATAATCCCGCGATGAAAACTTCCCGAAACGCATGAGATCAAGAAAGTCATCCAACTTATCGGCAAAATCCGGTACGCCAATAAAAGTGCGCCCGCAACGATCATCAAAAAACGGAACGGAAGTCGCCGGCACATGAATTTCGCCATCGCGAAAACGCCAAGGATCCAGCCATACGCCGGGATCCCAAGCCAAAATAGGCACGCCGCAAGACATTGCCTGTTGATATGCCAAGCCTTGCAACTCGTGTTCGCACAGGAACAGCATTGCTTTTGAGCGCGCTAGCGCGGTGCGGAAGTGATCAGGATGGTAATGTCCGTAACGAATTACTTCGAAGCAAAGTCCGCGCGCCGTTAGAGTGCTTAAAATGGGGCTCACCATAGCCTCGTGAACGCGGTCATGGTCCCACATCACCTTATCGTAAATCAAAAAATCTACCGTCTTGCGCTTAGCATCAGCCGGTGCCCAACGTTGGGTATCTATTCCGACAGCCCAGGTCGATATGCGGGGACCATAATGGCGCTCGAACATTGCCTTCACCCAGTTAGAGTGAACGGCGTAGCTCGCGACTGGATATTCGTCGAACAGGTTCGGGCAGTCTCTGGGATGTTGGACAACGGCGATACCCGCCAAGACGGGATTTTTTTTATTGTACCCGTCGAGGCTGGAGCAGCCCAAACCGAGCACCCCAACTAAGTCGTCAGCCCGTACGTCATTGTAACTAATATTAGTAACAAAATTCACGCCAAGGCGCTCAAGGCCGCGCGTCAAATTAACGAATACGCTTTTTACGCCGCCGATCTTATCCGGTCCACGAATGATGCGTCGCACTTTCGCGCGCCAGGCGTGATCGCCTTTGTGCCAGCGATCCGCAAGAGGAGGCTCACGGAAAAAGATGCAAATTCGGTTGCTGATCACGAGATTTTGGAGCCTAAAAATTGCCGAAAGGGAGATGCGAAGTTTTTGCGCGAATAACGCAATTTCAGAACCAAAATCAATGCACCATCATGTGCGCATAGGCATCGACTACGTCCTTGGGGCCAAACAGCTCGATCGCCCTTTCGCGCATCGTTCGCCCGCGCGCAGCCCCCAGGTCGTTGAGCCTCAACAAGCGCAACAAAGCAGCCGAGAGCGCCCGGCAATCACCCACCGGCGTGACAAGGTCGTGATTCTCCGCACCGACGATTTCTGCGAGAACACCAACATCGCTACACACTACCGGTAGGGCGCTCGCCATGGCTTCACACGTAACAAGAGAAAACGGTTCGGCCCAGTGTGACGGAACGCAAGCAACGTCAATTGCCGCGAAATAATCCTGTGGCCGAGGTGTCGGCGGCAAGATATGCAGGCGATCCGACCAAAGACATTGCGCCGCCAGCGCCTCGACATAGGCAGGGTCACCGCGTCCCACGATGAGCAGATCTGCCTGCGGCGCATCGACCGCCAAGATATTGAATGCGTCAATGAGTGTTTCGACACCTTTCTCCGGAACGATCCGTCCAATATAGCCGATCAGCGCGTGATCCAGCGGCAACCCGAGCCTATTCCTGAGCCCAGTTTTATCATCGGTAGGACGAAATGTTTCCGGATCGACGAAATTTCGCACCTCATGCAGGCGTTGAGAAGGCCAACCGGCCTGCGCCCATGTCTCCTTCGTGTGCGCAGACGGCGATATACCGCCCGCAAGCAATTTTAGAGACATTCGCGTTGAAAGGGGGCAATCGATCGCCGGCAATCCGAGATGAAACCACGCCTTTGCTCTGGTCATACCGCGCAAGGCCGCAGCGACCCTGAGGAACCCTAAATGCGATGAAAGAATTGTCTCCACGTTTTCCTTTTTAATCAGTGTCGCGAGGCGTATCAACTGCGTTAACGTACGGGCGGGCTGACGCATTGGAAAGCCCGGCAGATCGAGTTGAACGGACGAGGCGGCAAACTGCTCGTAGGCACCAAGCATTGTCCCTACGTCCTGATAGGCGAGGACGATCTTATGGCCGCGCCTGTTAAGTTCGCAACTCATGTTCAGCACAAAACCTTCCATGCCCCCGCCGAACTCAGGATGCGGCTCTATGACGAGAATATTCATGCTTCACTCAAAGAAAAAAGGATTGCATTTGCGCTCAATCATGGGAAACACGCAATTAGGCCATACGCACGTGATCGGGCATCAGATGCCCCTCCTCGACCTTCGTTTCTTTTTGCATCGCCACCTTGTGGAACACCTCCCCGGAGATGCCGCCGCAATTCCTGATAAAGCATCTTGCGCCGACACTTCGGGATGAAAACAACGTGATATTAGCAGTCCCAGGTCGTGTGACTTAAACTCTGATACTGCTGCCTCCCCTGCAGAGTCGGGGGGCTCTCGCTTACGGTAGCAGTAGTTGCGTTTTGAGCCGCACGGATCCATTGCCCCATTCCGCTTTGAGCGGTATCGTCTCGCCCAATAGAGGGGCTGGATTATGGGAAAATAAAATGGAACTTGGAGCCTTTATGCGTTCGTTGCTGGTTATTTTATGTATGTCTACATCAATATAGTAGGTGCCTTGCGCTAGAAAAGAAATATCCGCATTTATGTACATATCATAACTGCCGCTGTTGAGCATAACTCCACTTGAGCCAAACCCGCCCGCGGAAATAACCCCGACTGGTTCAAGGTTATGTCCCTTCAGAAATGCACGAACTTCGTACTGACCCGCTACTTTAATACGTAGGTTGATGCCGATTGAGAGAGTTGTTTGCGTAGTGCCGGAAGAATCCAGCCACGCGAATAAATCGTGCGGCCCCCTGGTTTCGCTCGATTTTAAAGCTGAGTTAGCTTTTATCGACGCCATATATGATTCCAACACGGCCGACGTAGACCCACGAGACACCAAGGTCCCTGCTTGCAACAGAATTGAGGCTTCACACAAGGCTCTGATTGCCGCCATATTATGGCTTACAAACAAAACCGTCCGCCCAGCCCCAGCTACTTCCCCCATCTTCCCCAAACATTTCTTCTGAAACTCGGCGTCGCCGACGGCCAGCACCTCATCAACAACCAGAATTTCGGGCTCTAGATGCGCTGCAACAGCGAACGCCAGGCGTACATACATGCCGCTGGAATAATGCTTGACGGGCGTATCAAGAAATTTTTCCACCTCGGCAAAATCGACAATCTCATCGAACTTGCGTTTGATCTCGGCACGGGACATGCCGAGGATCGCGCCGTTCAGATAGATGTTCTCGCGGCCCGAGAGTTCGGGATGAAAACCCGTGCCTACTTCTAATAGGCTAGCCACGCGACCTTTGATCTCGACGCGCCCCGTGCTCGGCTCGGTGATCCGCGACAGGATTTTGAGCAAGGTCGATTTTCCGGCGCCGTTTCGCCCGATGACGCCGATCACATCGCCGCGCTTGATCTCGAAATTGACGTCCTTGAGCGCCCAAAATTCTTCGATTTCGTCGCCGACGACGAGCTGCCGGCCTTGCAACATGTCTCGGGCGGAACGGACCAAACCTTTCGCCGTGCGTGCCACCACGTCGCGCAACGCCGTGTAACGCTCGGCCTGCGCCTGATGGCCTATCAGATATTTCTTGCCGAGCCCTTCGGCGCGGATGACGACGTCGCTCATCGGCTCAGACCATATCCGCGAAAGTGCGCTCGGTGGCGCGGAAGTAGCGGATCCCAAGCCATAAAAAGGCCGCAACAACGATAAGGCTGGTCAAAAAACCCGGCATATAAAGCTAACTCGCGCCACCCAGAAGACACCATCGAAAGCCGTCAATGACGCCGACCACCGGATTGAGGCTGTACCAAAAGCGCCAATGATCCGGGATCACCGAGCTCGAGAAGCCGACCGGAGAGACATAAAGGCCGAATTGCACTATGAAAGGGATAATGTAGCGGAAATCGCGATATTTGACGTTCAACGCGGTAATCCACAGCGCCGGACCCAGGCTGGCGAGAACGCCGAGCACGACGAAGGCCGGTAACAAAACAATGCGCCAACTGGGCAGAAAACCATACCAGAGCATGATGACCGCCAGCATCGCCAGATTGATGCCAAAATCGACCAGAGCTGTCATCGCCGACGCCGCGGGAATGACAAGACGCGGAAAATAGACTTTCGAGATCAGATTGGCGTTGCCGATCAGGCTTGCCGACGCCTCGGAGAGGATGCTGGAGAACAGAAACCACGGCAACATGCCGGCAAAAACCATCACCGGATAGGGGGCCGAACCATCACTTGGCAGCTTGGCGAGCTTGCCGAAGACGATGGTGAAGACCACCATGGTCAGGAAGGGCCGGATCAAGGCCCAGGCGACGCCGATTACCGTCTGCTTGTAGCGCACCGACACATCTCGCCAAGCGAGAATGGCGAATAATTCGCGATAATGCCAAAGATCGGACCAATAATTGCGCTCAGCCCGTCCCGGCTCGAGGATCAACACGCGCTCGGACCCGCCGCCTGTGTCGAAAGCATGTGGCGGTTTTTGGTCGGCGCCGGAGGGACCGATTTGTTCTGTCGTGGTCATTTGTGATGGAAACTCAAATCGATGCGCCCGCCGGACTTTCGGCGCACCTGTCCACAATTTGGCTGACTGTTTGGCGGGCAAAAACGCCGAAGCCGAAACGCTCGGCGACCGCCTCGCGCATCATTTTTGGATCGGGTCTCGGCAAAGCCATGGCCTGGCGCAGCGCCGCATCCAGATCAGCCTCATCCACCGCCTTGCCCCATTCGCCGAAATCCAAGGGATCGATCGCGCCGGCCGCCGCCAGCCCGAGAGCTGGCGTCCCCGAAGACATCGCCTCCAGAAAAACGATGCCAAATCCCTCGTCGGTCGACGGCATGGCGAATAGATCGACGGCTCGATAAAGGTCCGGCATTGCGCCGCGAGGCGTACAGCCCAGGAAGCGGACTTGACCTTCGACGCCGAGGGCCGCCGCAAGCGCCTCCAAACGAGGCCGATCGTCGCCGTCGCCAGCGATCAGATAGACGACGGGGCGCGGGCCTTTGGGCAGACCCGGCAGAGCGCGAATGATCCGGTCATGACCCTTGTAAGCTTCGCCTTTGTCCAGCCGCCCAACGGTCAGCAAGGCGAATTCGTCCGTGAGCCCCAAGGCGGAGCGGGCCTTTTGGCGATCTCCCGGACAATAATCCTGGCCAAAGGTATTTGGCAGGACGACGGCGCGGTTGGGATCCACGCGGGCGAATTTGAGAACCTGCGCCCGCGTGTGCCGACTGACGCAAAGAACGAGCGAAGCCTTCTCCAACGCAGATCTTTGGGAAGGCGAAGGCGCCTGCCAAATCTCAATTCCGTGTAACTGGATGGCGATCCTCGCCCCTATTAATTGGCCGAGCCTCTGCGCCAAAGGGGCCATGAACAGGTGGCCGCAAAAGAGGACGTCCGGTCGGCTTCGAAAGGCCTCGTGGAGCGCCCGAAGTGAATAAAGCGCGCGGCCGAAGGACGGCTTCGCCTGCCAAGCCTTCTGTGGGAGACCTTCGACCGGCGCCGGCGCCAAACGCGGCAAAATGCGAACGCTCTCGACATCTCGGGAAGAACAGAGAGCGGCGGTCAAATCTCGATTGTACTGCGCGATCCCGCCCGGTCCGCCATAAGCTTCAGTCACAAGGGCCAGTATTTTCACCGAGGCAGTCCGGCTCGCTACGCGCCGAAAACTGTTTGGCCGGGTGGCTCGGCGGACTTGAAATTGGCGAAAACATGCTGAGCCCAGTCCCTTGATATCAGGCCCTTACCCCTTTCCGAGCCGGCGCGCCCGGTTGGCTCGCCATGCAGCCACTGGCCAATAGGCACGCCAAACCCAGTTTTGGCCCGGCTCACGATGGCTTGCGGAAGCTCTGTCGACGGCGCCGAAGCCAACGCTCGCTTGCCCAAACCGGAACGCATCAGCGGCACGACCGGCGCCAAGTCGGAAAGAACTTTCGAATCGACCAGCGGCGTGCGCAGCTCGACCGAATGCGCCATGCTCGCCCAATCGGCATCGCGCAAAAGCTGGTTTCGCATATATTGGCTGCTTTCGAGCGCACAAACTCTTCCGACCGATGATCCCGGATCGGGCCTCAGATTGGCGGCGAACAGCCCGAGCAAATCCAAACGTCGCAACCCATCGGAAATGATGGCCGGATCGAGGACCGTCTGCAACTCGAAGGGCAGCAGCAAGCCCCGGCGCAGGAGATAGGCGCCCGGATATGTTCCGCCATATTCGGCGACGCCAAGAGCTTTTGGCGAACGCTGCTTGAATTTCAGAGCGGCGCCAAGAGCGCGCAGGCCCGCCCCCAATCCGGGAACCATTCCGGGCCACCGGAACAGCTGCACCCATTGCGGGATATCGCGGAAACTGGGATAGCCGGCTAAAATTTCGTCGCCTCCGAGCCCCGAGAGCGCCACCTTGAGCCCGGCCTCGCGCGTGGCCTTGGCGACAAACCAGGTGTTGACGCCGTCGATGGTCGGCTGATCCATGGCCTCCTGAAACAGCGGCAGATCGGCTCTGAACTCAGCGCTGGTAACGCGCCGCACGATGTGCTCGGCGCCATAGAGCTCCGCAACCTGCGCCGCCAAGGGCCTCTCGTCTTCGGACGTTCCTTCGAATTGCGAAAACGCCAAAGTGATGGCTTTGATCTTGCCGCCGGTCGCATCGCGCATAAGGCCGAGCAAGGCGCCGGAATCGACGCCGGCGGAAAGAAAAATTCCGACATCGACATCAGCCAGAAGATGCGATCGGACGCTGTCGAGCGCAGCTGCGCGCACCCGCGCCGGGATTTCCGCGGGATCGCTGTGTCGGCGCGCGCCCTCGGCCAGGACGGCGGCGATGGAATGATAGGCCTGCGGCGCGCCCACCCCCTTGCGATCCACCCACTGGGTGTGGCCGGCGGGCAAAGCGAAAATCTCGCGATAAAGCGTGAAGGGCTCTGGCACGCTGCCGAGCAGATGAAACCCGACAATGCCCGCAGGCTCGGGATCGCGCGACACCCCTCCCCCTGCCAACAACGCCTTGACTTGCGATGCGAAACGGAACGTCCAGCCGTCGTTGGCGATGTAGAGCGGTTTGATGCCATAGGGATCGCGGGCGAGGAAAAGCCCCGACTGTTTATTATCCCAAATCGCGAAAGCGAACATCCCGCGAAGCTTGCGAACCATGCCGCGTCCGCGCCGCGCATAGAGATGCAGCAAGACCTCGGTATCGGAGGCGGTGCGGAAGGTCGCGCCGGCGCCTTCGAGTTCGGCCCGCAGTTCCGGGTAATTATAGATTTCGCCGTTGAAGGCGACGACCAGCGAGCCGTCCGGGCTCGCCATCGGCTGTGCCGCACGATCCGACAGGTCGATGATGGCGAGGCGCCGATGCGCCAAGGCGCACCTATGATCTTGCGACCACCAAGCCCCTGCCCCGTCCGGACCGCGTGAGCGCATGTGTTCCCGCGTCGCCAGCAATTCTTGTTCACGCGGTAGACTGGCCGACGAATGGTACGCAAATATGCCGTTAACGCCGCACATTAGAAGAGCATCTCGGTAAGTCCCCTAAGCAACTCGTATTTAGCCAAAGCTTGCGCGTCGTTAAAGCGCAAAATTGCGCGCAATGCCAAATTGGCTTTGCACGTATTATGGATAAAGAGATGCATCGCAGTTCAATATTTTTTCTTAGCTTCTATCGCGAGCTCGGCATTCTCGTCTTCAAAGAACCGATCGCGCATTTCAACGTCTTTAAATGACGCGTGTTCAGAGTCGCCAAATTCACTGCGCCGAATTGCGACAAACCCCGCCGCAGCCAACCGGTGACTAAGCCCAGGATAATCGAACATCCAGCGGTGCGCGCTATTGCCGAGCCAATCCCTGACGAAACCGGAGACCGATTTTGCGCGCGACTCGTCGCCAAGCAACGTCGAGCGCAGAAAATCGTCTCCCGCATTGACGTTATTATCGGACGCTTCTGAAAGGTATTGCGCGGCTCTCCAATTGAGATCTGGCACAACCAATCGAAAGACACCACCAGGCTTCAATATTCTTAGACTTTCACGGAGAGCGAGATCGACATCACTCGAAGATAAATGCTCGATAATGTGACTGCAAAAAACACATTCAGCAGAATTATCGTTCACGGGAAGCCGTTTGACGACATCCCCATACATCGCGTTAGGCGGAAACAGAAACCCATACTTCGCCTTTATCAGCAGTCCGAACACAGGATTTCGCTCGAGCCAAAGACGAGGCGATGCGTCGTAATTTTGCCAGGTTGGCGGAGCCGAAAGGCCACAACCATATTGGACGTATATTCCAGTGTTCACGTCGTTCACGCGGACAATTCCGATATTAAACCATCGCTTTTGACGGTCACGCGTAATAACGCGCCGTCAGGCCGGCCCAACGGGCGTTTTCGCGCGCGCCGCCAGCCAACTTCCGGCACGTTGGCGCAAATGAGCGCGCGATAACGCTCATCTACCAAGCGAGCGGTTGGCGCACGCCAGAGCGAGCGAGAAAGCCCATCTCTCGAATCCGCCCGCAATCGTCCGCGCAAAAAGATCATGGCGCCCCGCCCGGCCCCGCCGCGCCCTGCCCCATCGGAAGCGCAGCGGACGACGGCGCCGGCGCGGCAACAGGCTCAGGCTCAGGCGCCAGATCCAACGCCTGGAGAATTGGCGCCGCCGGCTTGCCGGCCAGCAAAAGAGCGGCGAGGATTTCCGCGCGCGCTCGGTCGGGCGCGAGCGTCAACTCGGCGTCAAGCTCGCGGCGCTCTTCGTCGCCGACCGCCGCCCAGCCGGACACCAGATCGACGATCAGGCCGCGCCGCACGTCGGGCGGCAGCCGCTGCCACAAAGGCAGGCCGAACGCCGCCCGCCCCGCCATGAAGCGCGCCTCGTTGGGCCCGGTCAGGCTCGACGTCGCCAGGGCGCTGGCGACGCTTTGCATCGGCGCGCCGGCCTCTTGCCGGGCAATGGCGAGATCAAGCCAAGCCCCCGAGGCCAGCGGCGTCAGTCCCAGCAGGCTCTGCAAGGCCGCGACCCGCTCGGCCGGCGCTCGCGGCGCAGCGAGCTCAAGCCGCAGGCCCTGCGCCAAGGCAGCGACCGGCGCGGCGTCGAATAGATCGCGCAAGCGCGCCGGCGCGTTCGACGCACTGGCCGAGCGCGCCGCCACGGCGAAACGCAAGGTCGGCAGCGCCAGCGACAGGGCCGTCGCGGCGAGGCCGGCGACGACCACGGCCGTCCAGAAGCGCGGCTCCCTGACATTGATCATTCTTGATAGTACTTCTTGTAGTAACGGCCGCCGTAATAATACGAATAGCCGTATTTGCCGTATTTCTGCGCCTGGGCGTCGATGACGTAATTGAACACCACCCCCGCCACTTTCTTGTGCCCCGACAGGCGCTCGATCGAATGGGCGACCATTTCGCGCGCGGTGGCGGCCCAGCGCACGACGAAGACGACCTTGTCGACGAGGTTCGACACGATCAAGGGATCAACCACCGGGCCCATCGGCGGCGTGTCGATGACGATCAGGTCGAATTTGGCGCGGAAAGCCTCGATCAGGCCCTTCAGCTTCTCCGAGCCGAGCAGATCGGGCGGATTCTGCGTCTTGCCGCCGGCCGGCAGCACCCACAGGCGCAAATCCTCATTGAATGCGACGACATTTTGCAACTCGAGGCCGCCGGCGAGATAATCGACCAGGCCCGGCGCCTTGTCGGCCTTGAAATAGCGCGAGGTCGACGGGTGGCGCAGGTCGCAGTCGATGATCAACACGCGCTGGCCCGACTGCGCGGCGGAGGCGGCGATGGTCATGGCGATCGTCGACTTGCCCTCGCCGGGAATGGTCGAGGTCACCTGCACGACTTTCGGCGGATCGTCGACGTCGCTCATCTGGATGGCGCTGCGCAAGGTGCGGATCGCCTCGGAAAAGCGCGACAGGGGCTTTGCGAGCGGATATTGCGGTATCGACAGAGCCACGCCCTCGGCGGAGAGATCGCGCGTCTCCATCTTGGAGATCGAAGCCAGCAGCGGCAATTCCAGCGACTCCTCGACCTGGCGCGGCGTGGTGAAGCCGGCGTTGAGCGTCTCCATGAGATAGGCGCCGCCGACCCCGGCCATCAGGCCGAGCAGCGCCGAGGTCAGCATGATCCGCATCTTCTTCGGCGAGGAGGGCAAGCCCGGCGGCTGCGCCGGCGAGATCACGCGGGCGTCGCGGGCCTCGAACGTCGATTGCTCCTGCGTGACCTTGGAGCGCTGCAGGAAATCCTCAAACAGCGTCTTGTTGACGGCGGCGGTGCGCTCGAGCTCGCGCAAGCTGATGGCCTTGGTGTTGTCGACATCGGTCTGACCGGTCACTTCGCGCAAGGTCTTTTCGATCGCCTGCTGGCGCGCCAGCGACAGCGTATATTCGTTCTTGATGTTGTTGGAGAGCCGCGCGATCTCGGCGCCGATGGCGCGATGGATGTCGGTGAGCTGGGCGCGCAAATTGACCACCGCCGGATAGCGGTCGGAATAGTGGGTGCGAAGATCCGCCTCCTGGCGCGAGACGTCGTTTTCCTGTTTGCGCAGATCGGCTATGGCGCCCGAATTCATGACGTCCGGCAGAGCGGAAATATTGCCGCCGTTGGCCTGCGCCTTGATAAGCAGATCGAGCCGCGCCCTCTTTTCCGCGGTCTCGGCGCGCGCGGAGACGAGACGACCGTTCAATTGCGCCAATTGGTCCTGGGTCAAAGTCGCGCCGGCGCCGGCCTGGACGAGATTGTTGGCGGCGCGAAACTGCGCCACCGCCTCTTCCGACTCACGCAGCTGCTTGCGCAATTCGACCAAACGATCGTTGAGCCAGCTTGAGGCGCGTTTGGCGGCGTCAAACCGCGCGTCAAGCTTGTCGACGACATAGGCGTCGGCGATGGCGTTGGCGAGCCGCGCCGCCTTGTTGGGATCGACCGAGGTGAAGGAGATGTTCAACACCAGAGCCTCGCCGGCGCGCGCCACGGCGATCGCGCCTTTCAGGTTCTCGATGGTGGAAATGACGTCCGGCGGCAAGGCGTCGAGGCCGGCGTCCTCGGGCGGATTGCCGCTCGCGCCTGCTGGCTGGCCAGTCGCGGGCGCCGCGGAGCCGCCATCCTTGACGCCAGTCAGCGCGTCGGCGCCGGACGCGGACGGCGCGGCGCCGAATTCGGGATCGTTGACCAGGTTCTCCTTGGCAACGACGCGGCGCAGCAGAGCGGTCGACTTGATGACGGCGATCTGGCTTTCGATGGTGGCGAGACTGAGCGGCATGTCGGGCGCGATCGCGTCCTGGCTCATCGGCTTGGTGCGGTTCGGCTCGAGCAGCAGCTGGACGTTGGCGGTATAAAGCGGCGTCTGGCGCGAAAGATTGACCGCCCCGAACAGGATGGCGAGCGCCGCGACGCCGGCGATGAACTTCCATTGCCGCCAGACGAAATTGAACGCGTCGCGCACGTCAAAGCCGTCCTGTTCGCCCCCACGCGGGTCGATCTCGACGGCGGAAGCGTTATGGAGACGTTCCAGCTGAAAATTCATTTGGTTTTCCGGTTCGCGCGTCTTGCGACGCGTCCTAATCGCCAGTGGCGCGGCGCGAGCTTTCCGACTGCGCGACGCCGGCGCCGAGGATCGCCATGAAAGTGAGCGCCACGGCCTCGATCTCGAGGCTGAAATCGACCATGGCGTGGACGCCGACGAGCAGAGCGGCGCTCGCGGCGATGATCGGCGCGGTGGCGTTGCGCCGCCGCGCAACCGCTGCGCGCAGGCATTTCCAGACGAGGATCGCCAAAGCCATGATCAGGGCGGCGCCAAAAATAAGCCCGAGCCCCAAAAGCACTTCAAGATAAGAATTATGCGCCATGTCCCACACGCCGATCGGGCTGATCGATTGGTCGCGATACATCGGGAAGACGTCGGCGAAGGCGCCATAGCCAAAGCCGAGATAGGGCGAGTCGAGCAAGGCGCGCAAAATGATCGCGTAGACCGAGAGGCGGCCGGCGTCGGTGAGCCCCGTTTCGGAAATGCGTCCGACAATGCGGTCGCCGAACAGGAAGAAGCCGGCGGCGACGGCGACGGCGACGAAAAGAACGGCTTCGACGCGCTGGCCGCCGCGCCGCTCGCCGCGGGCGAAGGAAAGAATGAACAGAACGGAGAGCGCAAGCGCTGTCGAGAGAACGCCGCCGCGCGAGACAGTGGCGAGAAGGGCGGCCAGAATGACGAGGCCCGCGCCGAGAAGCCGCCAGCCGCGCGCCCCCGTCGCCTCGATGAGCCGGGAGAGTCGATAAGAGCGAAGGCCCTCGAGGTCGGGGACTTCGTGGCGAAAGAGGCGTAACAGCAAGGCCGTGGCGGCGACGAGGCCGAGGCCCGCGTAAGTGGCGAAATTGTTGCGGTTGACGAAAGTGGCGCGAACGAAACGGCCCATGTCGGGCGCAGCGAAAAACGGAATGGCCCCGCCATAGAGGACTGACAACAGTAGGCCATAGGCCGAATAGGCCGCGACAATGACGACGACGCCCTGCAGGAGCAGATAGCCGCGGCGCCGCGCGCGGCAAAGCTGCAGGGCAAGCCAAAACGCGCAAGCGTCGGTCAAGAGCCGCAGCAATGCGAGCGCGGTTTGTTGCGGACTGACGGAAATCGCGCCGTCCAGCGGCGATCCGAGGGCGTCGCCGGCCATGGTCCAGATCGGATGGGCGAAGCTGCCCGGAAGGAGCGTCGAAATCTGCGCGCCAATCCACAGCGCGACCAGCGCGAACAGGCCGGCGGACGGCGCGATGCGCAGCAGGCCGAACGGATGCCGCCTGCCGCGCGCGATGAGCGAGAGCTCATAGGCCAGCGTCAGGGAGGGAAACCACAGGCCGTTGACGCCCCAGGCGAAGGGCCGGTCGCCGCCGAGCCAGAAAGGGGCCCAGGCGAGCCCGCCGATGAGGCCGGCGAGGAGCGCCGTCTCGAACGGATCCTCGCGCCAGGCGATGAGCCAATCGGACGGGGTCGCGACGCGCGACGCCGGCTGCGTCGGCGGCGCCGGCGGATCGATGGGCTGGAAGGAGTTGGCCGTCACGGGCTTGCGGTCTCTTGCTTTCGGTCTGTTGCGATTTTTCCATGCTACCGCCGTTTGGGTGAAACGCGGTTTCACCCATCGGCCAGCATAAGGATCGCCCCGTGGGGCGATCGATCAGGCGCCCTCGAGGGCCGAGCGGGCGATCGTCGCCGCCACTTCGCCGCCGAGAATGTCAATCAGCACCCGCACGCGGCCGCTGCCGTCGAGCCGGTCCAATGTGCCGAGCATTTGCGCGAGCGGCCCGGCGACGACGCGCACCTTCTGGCCGACGATGAGGTCGCGGTCGAAACGGCACACGCCGTTTTCATCGCGATAATCAAGCAAGGCCTCGATGATGGCGGTCGGCGCCGGGAGAGGCGCCGATTCGCCCATGACAAGACGAGAGACGCCGAAAGTGCCGTTGACGGAGCGCCAGCGATCACGGTTCAGGTCCAAAACGACGAAGAGATAGCCAGGAAAGGCGGCGACCTTGACGACGCGCGCCTTGCGCGCGTGACGCACCGTGCGCGTCACAACCGGCAGGAAGACGCGAAAGCCCTGGCGTTCGAGCTGGAATCGCGCGCCGGCCTCGCGACGCGCCAGGCTCTGGACGACATACCATCGCTCGCCGGACGCAAGCGCAAAGACTTCGCGGGCCGCCGGGAGCGGCGGCGCGACGGGGGCGATCGACGTCATGGCCAGCGCCGCCGCTCGCCAGAAAACGCTGGGCGCGCGTGGGGCGCGCGCGGGATTTCGGCACTTTCCGACTTCGACACTATGACCACGCGGACGCCTCATTGGACATGGCCGCGCGCCGTGACGCGCGGGCGGGATGTTTTCGAGACGCTTAAATGGCGCGGCTCGAAGCCGCCGCCAGGCGCGCCTTTTTCTTCACGCCGCCCCCCAGCAGCCGACGAAAAAGAAGCCGATGACCTAATTCAGTGCGGGCTGACCTGGCCGCCGCCGCCGCCGACAAAGCCGCCGCCGCCGCCGCCATATCCGCCGCCGCCGGCATTGCCGCCGCCGCCGTATCCGCCGCCATTGCCGCCACCGTGACCATCGCCGCCATTGATCGAACCCAGCGCGCCTTCGGCTGAAATCACCAGCGCGACCACGGCGTTGGTCTTGTTGGCGTCGAGATAAGACTGAATGGTCTGAGCGCCGACCGGATCGGCGCTCTTCATGTCAGCTTCCGCCTGCGCCACGCCCTGCGCCAGCGCGAGCGCCTGTTCGGCGTTGGTTTTATTGGTCGAGGCGCTGATCACGCCGCCGATCGCGCAAGGGTTGCTCGCCAAAAGGCCCTGAACGGCCTTGGTCAAAGCCTGGCCGCCATTCGGGTTGCGCCGCAACAGCGCGGCGATCTTGCCGCCGAGCCCGGGCTGCGCCTGCGGGCAGGCGCCCGGCGGGCGCGCCGCCTGGGCGAAGGAAGGACCGCCAAAAGAGGCGGCGGCCACGAAGGCCACAACGGAAATGAGCTTGAGGCCCCTCATGACATCCTCAATTCTAGTAATGGTAAGTGACGCCGATGGTGGCGAGATTGTCGGTATAAGCGAGCGCGCCGAAGCCGTTGGAGACCGCGCGGGTGTATTGGTAGTCGAACGTCAACGCGTAATTGCGCCAGAAACCATAGGATGCGCCGGCGCCGGCGATCCAGGTCGCGGCATAGGCGGAGCTTCCCGAGTACCAGGTGTCGGCATAGCCGCCGCGCAGGGAGGCGGTCCAATATTCAAACATCTTATAGTCCGCCTGCAGCCGCGCCTGCAAGGTCTGGTTGGTGGCCGAAACCGTCGGGAGCGTCCCGAAACCGGCCGCCGTGCCGAAAGAATCATCAACGCTCGCCGCGACGGTGAGGTATTGCGTCGGATAATAGGTGACGCGGCCGCCGTAAGTCGGCGCCGTCAAAGCGCCGAAAACGCCGCGCGCGCTGAATTGCTGCTGCACGCCGGCGTAGGCCTCGCCGCGGAAAAGGCCGATCAGGTCGGATGAGAGACCGCCGATGACGCGATAGGCGTTGGTGTCATAATAGGAGGAGGCGTAATAGCGCCGCAAATCGCCGCCGACTTCGACAAAGCCGTTGACTTGCGGCGTCAACCAGTAGCCGCCGCGCACGAAAGCGCTGGCGTCGACGCCATTGAGGCCAGCGAATACGCCGTTCGGGGCGGGCTCGTAGAGCAACTGCTGCCCGCCGACGCCGACGCGGACGAAAGTCTGCGACGTCAGCGTCTTTTCAATCGAAACGGCGCCCGTCGTCATATCGGTGAACTGGCGATAGGGGGTGATGGTGAGCGCCAGCGGCGCGCCGACGAAACTTGTCGCCGCGCCAATCGCCGAACCGGTCGCCAGCGGCGAGCCGAACGCATTGTCTTCACGCGTATAGTCGAGCGAAAAATGCGTCACAATGTCGCTGGTCGGCGTCCAAATTTCGGCAAAACCGGCGCGCGCCGAGACGGTGGACGCCGTTTCGCCCAATTGGCTGTTGGAGCCGGGATAAAGCTGGGCGTCGGCGTTGGCGTAAAGCGTCGTCTTGTAGAGACCTTCATTGAGATCGGCCTCGACGTTGGGCGTCAAGCGCGCGCCGACGGCCGCCGCGCCGCCATTGGGCGTCATATAGACATTGTCGTTGTAAGACGCGCCGATGAAGATCGAGGGATAGACCATCCAGGCGCCAAGCGGGAAGCCGCCGAGCGGCGCCGGCCCGGAGGAGGCGGCAAGCGCCGTCGGCAGGGCCGAGCCGTCGATCGCAGCGCCCTGCGCGGGCGCGGCGGGGGCCGCGCCCGACGGCAAGTCGGCAGCCAACGCCGGAGACGAAACGACCGCCGCCATGGCGGCGGCGCCAATCATTCTTACGCAATAAGCTTGCTTGCCCCGTCCGCCGATCATTGGGTCTTTCCGTTTCGCCTATACATGCCAGTCGAAATAATTCAGTTATTTATCACGTTTGTGACGCTACGCGAGGCCGCCCGCTGACGCCCTCACGCTTCCGTGATTTGAACATGGCAGAACATTGTCCGCAAAGCAAACGATGACGGGTCCCGATACATGCCAACCTCCCCTGACCTAATGATTCGGTTCGGAATGTTGCATAAAGAACACGCTGGCGCAGGTCGCCGCAGACAGCCATCACGACAGACAAAGAGCTTCCAGCACCTTGTCTGTCGTCAGGCGCGCAATGATCGTCGCGCCGACGCCCGCCGCAAGGGGCAAGCGCTAACGTCTGGAGAGCTAGAAATAACGCTGAGGAAGACGCATCAAATCGCCAGGCAGAACCGGGATTGTCGGAGACAATGGGTAATCATGGAAGCCAGATTCGCCGACATGCTGGATTTGCACGGTCGAACTCCTTGGCGCGATAGGTGGCGCCGCCAGCGAGCGCGATGGCGCTCATCACATTGAGGCCGTCCTTGAAGGGATATTCGCCCGGCTTCGCGACCTCGCCCATGATATAGAACGGGCGATAACTCGCGACCTCGACCGTGACTTTCGGATTGCGCAGATATTCGCTGTTGAACTTTTGCGCCAGAGCCTGCTCCATTTGCTGCTTGCTCAGGCCGGCCGCCTTCACGGTTCCCGCCAAAGGCAAAGAGACAAATCCGGCGGAGTTGATGTCATATAGGCCGGACAGGCGGTCCTCGCCGAAAACGGTGACTTTGATTTTGTCGCCCGGCTGCAACGCCGGCGACGTCGTCGACGCCTGATGGATCAGCGCCTGCTCTTCGGCCGGCGACGCCGGACCCAGGCTCGGGACGCTGTCGCAGCCAGCGAGGGCGACACAACCAACAAGCATAGCGACTCTGAATGTCGCCGCCAAGAATCGCATAGCGCCTCACTGCAATAATTCGATTTACTGTAAATAAGGAATAGACCTGCAGCGGTCAACCAGGATTCCTCGATCAGCTCCGTCGCTGCGTCAATTGGCGGAAATATGCTTAATTTCAATACGAAGCGCGCTTGTTGCGCTTTCCTTCACGCGACGACACAGGATTGCCAGTCCGCAACGGATAGACGCTCGCGGCGTCTCGGAATTGTTCGGCGCGCCAAGAAGCGGACTTTGCCGGCCGTGGCGCAAAGCGGCGCCGTCATATCGAGCATGATGACCGCCGCCTGGCCCGCGCCGCTCGGCGTGCGGGGCGTTGACGCATGGCGTGCGGGGCGTTGACGCATGGCGTGCGGGGCGTTGACGCATGGCGCTCGAGTTCAAGCGGCGTCGATCGCCAATTTCGGCACGCCGTTTTTTTGCGCGTGATCCAAAGCGGTTTCGAGAACGCGGCGCGCCGTTTGCAAGGCTTGCAGCAGGGATTGCTCGACTTCGTCGGCGGAGGCGTCGGCCTTGGCCGCGCAATCGGCGATGTCCTGGGCGGCATATTCGATCTCGAGCAAAAGCTGTTCGAGATGATCCGCGACAATCGTCCTCGCCATATTTGTTTCGTCCCGCGCTATCGATTCTACAACCTATGGTTGCCACGCTTGTTTTAAGACGGCGTTAACAAATAGGCGAGAATTGCAATTGCGATTAAGCGGGATGCAGCCGGGAGCCGCAATCGTCGCGGGGACGCTCCCACCCGGCGGCGCAACATCGCTCGGTCAGCGCGTCAGCGCGGGACGTTCGGGCTCGGAGTTGCGAATCGGAGCGAACGCCCGCCCTAAACGCGCCGCCGCGCGCGCGTCGACGCCACAGCCGGAACTTTGCGCGGGTGAGCGCCGGATCGGCCGATCGACGGGAGTCGCGCCCATCAGCGACGGCGTGAATATCGCCAGTTGCAGGGCAAAGCCAAGCGTTTCCAGAAAAGGAAACGGCCCATCAGGCCCTTGGAGAGCAAGCTTTGACTTGGCGAGCCAATGGCTTGCGGTCTCTTCGTTTTTCGCTGGCGGAATAAGCGCCGCGGATTCGAGGCCGTGGCCGTCGATGAGCTCCGGGAGTCGCCGGGCTGTTTTGGTTGACGGCGTCGTTTGCCGAAAAGCCTCCGCTGGCGCCGCCATGGCGGATCCTCGCATCGATGAATGAGAAAGCCGCAATAACTGATCGCCGCGCACGCCGCCGCGCTGGGCGTAACCGTCGTGACCAATAATCTTCGTGATTTCGCCAAATATCCTGGCGTCATGATAGAAAATTGGCTGACGCCCACGTCCTGACGTCGCTGCACGCTCCAACCGACGCCCATTCCATGCCCGTTTCGTTCCTCGCTGTTCAGAAACTCCGGCGGGCGGCTAATAAGTGCCGGAAACAGTCGGCGCGTTTTGCATTTCCTTCTTTCGTTCCTCCGTGGCCTTCAGGTCGTAAGCCGAAGGCTGTCTAGGTTGGTCCGGCGCCACACCTGGCGCCGTCGTCGGGCCCTGCCCTGCGCTCGGGTCCAGCCCCTCCGCGGGAACGGCGGCGGCGGCCGCCGCAGCCGCGGCCGCCGCAGCGCGCGCCTTCTGCGCCTGCGCCCAGCTCTTTTGCGCCTGCGCTCGCTGCGATTCCGAAATTCCCTTGTCGAGGCGCGAGACGGTCCTCGAGCGGAATTCCAGCGAAGCGATGTCTCCGTCGACAACGGGGAGTACGGTTGTTGCACTCCCATTGACTTGAAATCCGCGCAGGGCCGGCTCGAATTCGACGCGCCGGCGCCCGAAGCCGGCGATCATGCAGCGCTTGAACGCCTGCTCGCACTCGGCGCGCGAACCGAAACGCGGCGATTTTTCATCGAGTTCGGCCAGCGCGTTGGCATAGGCGTTGCCGCACTGCTGCGGCGTGAGCAAGGACGAGAGTTCGCAGCTTGCGGCGGTGGAAAACACGCGTCCTCCAGCGCTTTGGGCCAATGCCGCCGGCGGCGCGCAGAGGGCGAAAAGCATCAGGCTGGCGAAACAGGCGAAGGTCGTTTGGCGCATTGGATCAAATCCCAATTTTGCTGCGTCGTCGGCGCAAAAGTTGATTGCGCCGGCAAAGCGAAAGCTTTTTAGCAGCGATAGGCGCGCGGGCAAAGTTGCGCCCTCGCCAGAGCCGCCCTGCGTCGTGGAGGTCTTGATCGCCACGGCGACTGCGAACAGGCCCGCGTTTCTTTGCCTCGCCGTTTTCCTCCGCGGAAATTTGGATGCGATCGAGCATCCGGCTGCTTTTGTCGTGCGATTTTGACAAAGCCGTGGTAGGCAGCGCCGTTCTCGGCGTCCGGGCGCCCTGCCCGGTCTTTATCAATTCATCAATCAGAAGCTCTCGACCATGAAAATAGCGATGATCGGTTCCGGTTATGTCGGTTTGGTCTCAGGCGTCTGTTTCGCCGATTTCGGCCATCACGTCACATGCGTCGACAAGGATCCGGCGCGCATCGAAGCGCTTCTGCGCGGCGAAATCCCGATTTTCGAACCGGGCCTCGATGAACTCGTCGCCTCGAACGTCCGCCAGGGGCGGCTCGCATTTACGACCGATCTGCCCCGCGCCGTCGCGGACGCCGACGTCGTCTTCATCGCCGTCGGCACGCCGTCGCGGCGCGGCGACGGTTTCGCCGACCTCTCCTACATCTATGCCGCGGCTCGCGAGATCGCCAAAGCGATCAACGGCTATACCGTGATCGTCACCAAATCGACCGTGCCGGTCGGGACCGGCGATGAGGTGGAGCGGGTGGTTGCGGAAGCTCGGCCCGACGCGGAATTCGCCGTCTGCTCCAATCCGGAATTCTTGCGCGAAGGCGCGGCGATCGACGACTTCAAACGGCCGGACCGCATCGTCGTCGGCACGACCGACCCGCGCGCCCGTGAAGTGATGAGCGACGTCTATCGCCCGCTCAATCTCAATCAGCCGCCTTTGTTCTTCGTCGAGCGCCGCACGGCGGAACTGATCAAATACGCCGCTAACTCCTTCCTCGCCACCAAGGTCACGTTCATCAACGAGATGGCTGACCTTTGCGAAAAGGTCGGCGCCAATGTCCAGGATGTCGCGCGCGGCATGGGCATGGACAATCGCATCGGTTCGAAATTCCTGCATGCGGGACCGGGCTATGGCGGCTCCTGCTTCCCAAAAGACACGCTGGCGCTGGTCAAGACGGCGCAGGATTACGATACGCCGCTGCGCATCGTCGAGGCGGTCGTCGCGGTCAACGACCAACGCAAACGCGGCATGGCCAAGCGCATCATCGCCGCCTGCGGCGGTTCGGTGCGCGGCAAGTCCATCGCTCTTCTCGGCCTCGCCTTCAAGCTCAACACCGACGACATGCGCGACGCGCCGTCGATTGCGATCGTCACCGCCTTGGAAGACGCCGGCGCGAAAGTGCGCGCCTATGATCCGAAAGCCATGGACCAGGCCCGCCAGGTCATGCCGAATGTCACTTTCTGCGAGGACCCCTATGATTGCGCGAAAGGGGCCGAGGCGCTGGTGATCGTCACCGAATGGGACGAGTTTCGCGCGCTCGATTTGCCGCGGATCAAATCCGCGCTCGCGACTCCGAATCTGATCGACCTGCGCAACATCTACCGGCCCGCCGACGCCAAGAAGCACGGCTTCACTTATTCGAGCATCGGGCGCGCCTGAAGCCACAGTTTCGGCCCATGGTTCTTAAAATGCCGCGAAATGCCTGCCGAAAATGCCTTTTTCCACATTGAACCTGTTGCTGGCAAGGCTTTAACCCGTCAAACATGATCGTTAAGTTCTGAACGATTAGCGCCGCCAGCGCCTGGCAATGATGGAAAATCGCAACAATGGCCAAGTCCGACGCCAACTTCATCGACAGGCATGTCGGCATGCGTGTGCGCAGGACGCGCTTGTTTGGCGACAGGGGTCAGGCGCAATTGGCCGCCGCGCTCGGAGTTTCGCTGATGAACTGCAGAAATACGAGAGCGGCTTCCGGCGGATCGATGCGGGCGTCTTGTTGAAAATATGCCAAACTTTCGAAGTGCGGGCTTCGTTCTTCTTCCAAGACATGCGGGTCAATGGACCTGTCGGCGAAGCTGAGGAAGAAGTCGATAATCTTGCTTCTTTAGCGGTGGCGAGAAACTCAGCCGGCGCGTCGTCGCGCTAGGCGTCACACGCCTTGCGCCCCCCATTCGGAAATAACTGGGAATGGGACGCGGCCGAAAATGCCCGAATCGAACCTTCCATGACGCCATCATTTCGAGCCAGCGCGGAAAATGCGGTCGGCCGCAAGACGGGCCCGATCGCGGCCCGGTCGCGCCATTTCGCCCTTCCGAGCGTTCCCTCTTGCGTCAACGCCATCGTCGTCGATGGATGAAATCCGCAGTCTTGTCCAGCTAGCACGCCTAACACCAAAGTTCAGTGTATTTCAGCGACTTACTTTCCCCTGTTTGACGCAGATCAAATTCGGCGCGCGCCTCGGGGTTATGCTTAAAAAAAATGAATTGGGAGGAGAAAACATGTCGACGACAACCAATCTCAAAGAGATCGCTTCGATCAATCTGTCGTTCGCGCAAGCCGAAATCGGAATGTGCGACGATAGCGAGTCCATATCGCGAGCGATCAATCATGTTCAACAGGCGCTCGCTTGCTTGAGCATCCTGGCGCCGGAATTTAGCGCGCCAGACGACGCCAGCGAAGAGGCCGCTTAGACGGGGCAGCACATTACGCGGGCGGCACGCGCAAGCGCATAGGACACATCGGCTCGATCATCTCTGCCGCAGATGTTTTCGGAAACGGAAAGAAAAAACCCCGCTGGGGCGAACCAAGCGAGGCTAGCTCGGGGGAGGGATATACGCCAGGAAACACCGGAAGCCTTGCGCGGTCAAGCATCATTTTGCAATGCAGCATTGCATTAAAAGGCTTACCCCTTGGATAAGGTTTGCCTATTTAGCGCATGCGCGCGGCCGATTTCTTTTGGTCGCGATAATTATTTTGTAAGCCGATGATTATGAATGGCTTTCAATGTCGAGGCGCTGTTCGACGCGTCTGATGCGCGCTTCGAGGTCGGCGATGATGTTGCCGTGGGCGATGACGGACGAAGGGTAATCAATAACGGCGCGGCGCAGCCCGACAATCTGCTCGCGGCCACGCTCAACTCATAGGCGCCTAGAAATAAAATATGGAGTTATAAGATCGCACATTCGGTCGAAAGCTTAGCATGTACATCCGTAATTAGCCAATGTATCAACGGCATGCCCGAAGCTATTAATAATTATCACGTGATTTTTATTTGCTTTAAGTGTAATAAATACGTATAAATGCATAAATATGTTGTATTGAAAACGTACGTTACGTTCGTGTCGTTGTCGCGCAAGCAAGATCGAATAGCCGGTGCAAGGCCGCCGAGCTTTGCGCAAGCCTACGGAGGGATGCGATGGCCAGTCCCAGGCAACTCACGGTCAACGGGCAGCGTGTTTCGGTCAACGTTGACGATCCTGAAACGCCGCTCCTTTATGTGCTGCGCGATAGCCTCGAACTGCATGGACCGCGTTTCGGCTGCGGCTTGGGGCAGTGCGGAGCCTGCACCGTACACCTCGACGGCAAGGCGGTGCGCTCATGCGTAACGCCGCTCTCCTCTGTGGCGAGCGGCGCGCGCATCGTCACCCTGGAAGGCCTTGGCACGCCGGAAAAACCCCATCCGTTGCAGCGGGCCTTCATCGAGGAGCAGGCGGTTCAGTGCGGCTACTGCATCAACGGCATGATCATGGAATCGGCCGCGTTGCTCGCCCACAACAAGAAGCCGAGCGAGGCCGAGATCAAGGATGCCCTCGCGCACAACCTGTGCCGCTGTGGAACGCATCTACGCATCGTCCGCGCCGTTCGCCGCGCCGCCGGTTACGCGTGAGGGAGGCCGCTATGGAAGCGATTTTCGACGTCACACGACGCGATCTGCTGAAAGCTGGCGGCGGTGTGCTCGTCGTCTCGTTCGTCCTCGGAGGAGAGTTTCCGCAAGCGCTCGCGGGGGAGGAACTCACTGCAAAGCCGGTTTCGCCGACGGAGGTTGATTCATTCCTGACGCTTGGCGACGACGGAATGGTGACCATTTACTCCGGCAAGGT
Source organism: uncultured Alphaproteobacteria bacterium (assembly GCA_963828185.1). Classification (GTDB taxonomy): domain Bacteria; phylum Pseudomonadota; class Alphaproteobacteria; order Rhizobiales; family Beijerinckiaceae; genus Rhodoblastus. The sequence goes on from CAWHDV010000017.1 coordinate 522,935, forward strand.
CGATCTCGGCACCGGCGTGAAAACAGCGCTGGCGCAGATCGCCGCCGAGGAGCTCGATCTGCCTCTGGACAAGATTGTGATTGTACAAGGTGACACGGCGCTGACGCCGGACCAAGGCACGACCTGGGGCAGCCTGTCGATTCAGATCGGCGGCGTCCAGATCCGCCAGGCCGCCGCTGCGGCGCGGGTGAAGCTCGTTTCCGTAGCGGCGAGCCGGCTTGGCGTGGCGGCTGACGATCTCAGGGTCGATGACGGCGTCATCAGCGGCGGCGGCAAGAGTGTCAGCTATGCCGAGCTGATGCGCGGCAAGAGCTTTTCGATCACGCTCGATCCCAAGGCGCCCGTGGCGACGAAGAACCCGAAGGACTTCAAGCTCGTCGGAAAGGCGGCGCCGCGCCTCGATATTCCCGGAAAGGTGTTCGGCTCGTTCACCTATATGCAGGACTTCCAACTGCCCGGCATGCTGCACGCGCGCGTGGTGCGCCCGCCTGCAATCGGCGCCGAGTTGTTGGCCGTCGACAACGGCTCGGTCGCCGGCGTCCGGGGCCTCGTCAAGATTGTGCGCGAAAAGAACTTTTTGGCAGTGGTGTCGGAGACCGAATGGGGCGCTATCAAGGGCGCCCGAGAGCTGAAGGCGAGCTGGTCCGACTGGAGGGGCTCCCTGACCCGGCGAAGTTGTGGCAACATGTCCGCGCGACCAAAGTGGTGGCCGACGAGATAACGGGCAATGTCGGCGACAGCGCCGAAGCGCTGGGCAAGCCTGGTACAAGAAAGCTCAATGCCACCTATGATTTCGCCATCCATACGCACGGCTCGATTGGCCCGTCATGTGCGATCGCCGAGATAAAGGAAGGCAAGCTGACGGTGTGGACGTCCTCGCAGGCAACCCACACCTTGCGGAAACAGCTGGCGAAAATGATGGCGCTGGCCCCGGCCGACGTGCGTTGCGTCTATGTCGACGGCGCCGGCTGTTACGGTCGTAACGGCAACGAGGATGCCGCCGCCGACGCGGCCCTGCTCGCCAAAGTCCTGGGACGGCCCGTCCGGTAGAATGGTCGCGTGCCGATGAACATGGCTGGGACCCCAAGGGACCGCCGACACTCATCGACCTGCGCGCCGGGCTTAATGCCGATGGAAACGTCGTCGCCTGGGAAGGCGATTTCTACATCCCGCAACAAACCCCGAAAAACTTCAACGTGCCGCTCGTCGCAGCCACGCTCGGCGGATTGCCTGCCGACGATGTCATCGCGCCCGGCAATGTGTTCCAAGACTTAAACATTCCCTATCGTTTCGCCAACGTCAAAACCGTGTGCCGACGGCTCGAATCGACGCCGTTGCGGCCGTCATGGATCCGCACGCCCGGGCGCATGCAGAACACCTACGCCAACGAGTGCTTCATTGACGAGTTGGCGGCGGCGGTCGGCGTCGATCCGATCGAGTTCCGCTTAAAATATATCGATCCCGCGGACACAAGGGGCCGCGAGACGCTCGAACGTGTGGCCAAGCTTTCGGGATGGGACAAGCGCGCGTCGCCCAACAAGGTCGAAAAAGGTCCGCTGCTTGTCGGGCGCGGCGTCAGCTACGTCAAATATGAACTTGTGCGCACCTACATCGCCACTGTCGCCGAAGTCGAGGTCGAGCCGGCCAGCGGCAAGATCTACGTTAAGCGCTTTTACGTCAGCCACGATTGTGGCCAGATCATCAATCCTGACGGGCTCAAGAACCAGATCGAAGGCAACGTGGTGCAAACGGTCAGCCGGACGCTGATCGAGGAGGTCAAGTTTAACCGCTCTGCGGTCACCAGTCTCGACTGGGAGACTTATCCGATCCTCAAGTTCCCACAGGCGCCGGACGTCGTGATCGATCTGGTCGACCGGCCGAATGAGAAGCCGTGGGGTGCGGGAGAGCCATCGGCCGCGGTTATTCCGAGCGCCATCTCGAATGCCGTGTTCGACGCCACCGGTGCGCGGATGCGCTCCGTCCCGTTCACGCCAGACAAGGTGAAGACTGCATTGCGCGAAGCTGGCAAAGCCTGAGTTCACAAGCAGCATTCTTGGATCACAGCGGTGGCTCTCGACCGTTGAAATAGTCTTTCGAAAAAAATAGCGACTTATTACTGAAAATCGAGTGGACGCGACCTGTGCAACCCGAGAATTATGTCGGCAGAAGGTCTGCTTCATGCCACAAACGCGCCATTCGCTCCGGCGAACCAAATGTCTGCCTTCCACCCAGCGCGCCCCTTGCGGGTGCCTTCCGTGGTGGTCCGCTCCCCGCCGTTTCCCGCCGATCTCTGGCGATGTGTCGGTGCGACGCGACAGCTCTATCGGCTACGCTGTCTGGCCGCTCGACCAAACGGCGATCATTATCGAAGGGGCGGCGGCCGTTAACGCCCTCGGTTTCAAAGTCACGGAACGCTCGCCTGAAGCCTGGAGCGCCACTTTCGAAGGCTTTCACGAATACAAAAAGCGAGTGGCAACACTCGAATGCCAAGTCGCAGCTGAAAACTGGGATGGAAAACCCGTTCTCGTCGCACGCTACCGCGAAATGCCCGCCTAAAATTTTCTATCCAATATAACTTGGCCGCCCCTTCCGAGGCGGCCAAGTATCAACACCCTAACAGAACGGCTGGCTTTTGCCGGCCTTGGCTGATCGGTAGAAACGAAATTGGCGCTAAGCGACCGCTTCGCTCGCGTCGTCTGGCGCATCCAATTCCGACATCGCAATTTTCAGAATGGCTTCCGCTTGTTGGAGATGTGCAAGCGCGCGAGCGACGGACTCCCGGTCGGCGCACACGTTAATTTCGGCCTGCGCATAGAACAGGTTGATCGACGCCATTTCTTTGATTCTGACTTGCGACGACATGCTGGGCGTCTCTCCATAAGTTGCGGTTTTTGCGCCGTAAATATAGAAAATGACAGATAATTGACCCAGCGCAAACTGAGCTCGCTGAACGGTCCTTAGTCGGTGCTATGGCGAAGATCGCGTTTGTGAGCTTGCCGCCTGTGCCGAAGCACCGAACCGCCGGGGGACCGCGCCCCACTGCGGACGTCGGTCATCATTCACCAGCCGGCGACGTTTCCGCTACGACGGCTTTCGCAGATTTGGGCGTGGTTTTGCGCGGCTGTTTCGTCGGGGCCAAGGCACTATTACCCTTGCGTCTCTGACCCAGCCCCATGCTCAACGCCAACGCGGAGCGACGTGCCGCGTAGTTCGCCGCGACCATCGGGTAGTCGGCGGCCAGGCCCCATTTCTCGCGATATTGCTCGGGCGTCATGTCGAAAGTCGTCTGGAGGTGGCGCTTCAACGATTTGAATTTTTTTCCGTTTTCAAGGCAGACGATGAAATCCGGGAAGACGGATTTCTTTATCGGAACGGCGGGTTTTTGTTCCTCGACGACAACGCTTTCAACGCCAGCGGAAATACGAAGAAGGGCGTCGTGGACGTCGACGATCAGTCCCGGTAGATCGGCGGGGCGAACCGAATTTCTATGGACGTAAGCCGAAACAATTTCGGCGGCGAGCCCTACAATGTTCGTTTCGGTCATATCGTCCCCATGTGCTCCAATTGCAATCGTTTCCAACGCGGAGCGACATCTTACACCATCCGTCCTAATTCGCGCGTTTCGGTTTCGCTTTATTCGCACCGGGAGCGATCGGCTGAGGTTCCGCGTTCCGTTTGACCGCAAAAATGGAAGTGGTTCGCTTGCTTTTGGTTATGGCGCGCGCAGAAGGCACGACGCCCATTCCGCCAGCCGACCTCTTCGCCGCCCCTTCAAGCGAAATACCATTCTGCGCGTCGCTTGCCGCGTCGACGCAGGGCGCGGCGATAGGCCCGTTGATCTGGAGTTCGTCAAAAAAGAACGAAGGCCGGACGTGGAGAACTTTGCAGATTTGCGCCAATTCGCGCGCGTCGATCCGCTGGAAGCCGCTTTCGTGTTTTTGCAACTGACGCAGCGAAATTCCAAGGGCAGCGGCCAACTGGGCCTGACTTAGATCCCGAAACATGCGCATCCTGCGCAGGCGCATGCCGACATGCTTATCGATAAAGTTGGTGGTGGGCTTCGCCATGGTTGTTGATTTCCCATCATTTTAAGAGGCAAGGGCGGCATGAATCATTCACAACCCCACGGTTCATGTCTGCCGGATTACAACCCGCAGCGCTAGAGGTTCAATGTGAAAAAAGTCATATGTTGCCTGCATTTAGGCACTTAGAGCAGTCTCGGCGGAGACTGGAGCAGCCGATGGCGACGGGAGGGGGCGAGCGATGCCGTGTCGTTCGAACGGTATCGCGCAAGGGAAGTAGCTTACGAAGAAAATAGGTCCATAGTCCGCCACAAGCGGGGCGCGCGACGCCCCCTGCCCTCCCGCCCCTCGCCCGCCTGCCCCTTGGCCCTCTCATCCTTGGCCCTCTCGTCCTTGGCCCTTTCGTCCCTGGTCAGGGCTTCGACGCCGGAGGCGCGGCCCATGCGCGCAAGGCTGAAATGGCTCCGGTTGCGCGGGGTACAGACGGTTGGCGGCGGCAAAGCGTCGCAGCGCTGACGCAGAGTGATCATCATTACCCATGTTAACCTGCTGTTAATTTACGACGCCGATAAAGTGCACACGCACAACTTGCGTAACGTCATCTCAGCCGTGCTGCGGTTGTAAACCCTGGAGAACCGAAATGCGCGGCAATGCTATTGATCTCCACGTCGGAAAATCCATTCAAGCGCAGCGGCAGCGCATAAAAATGAGTCTCGACCAGCTTGCAGCCAGGCTGGACGTCGACGCGATGACGCTCGCGCAATATGAAAATGGCGCCCTGCGCATCGGCGCTGACGCGCTAATGCAAATCGCCAGGATCGCAAAATGCGCGCCCTCGATCTTTTTTGACGGCATGCCGGCGCGCGCGCTTGTCAAGACGGCGCAAATCGAGACCGCGGCGCAAGTCGATCCGGCTCGGCGTCTCGAAATGGCGAAACCGATGAGCGAGGCTTTCGCCAAAGTGCGCGACGCGAAATCACGCCGGCAAATTCTCGATCAGGCGGGTGGAGCTCTTGGCGGCGGCGCCGAAGCCGAAACAAAAACGGCTTCAGCCGAATAAGCTGCGGCCCTTGCTTTCAAAAGGCCTGCGCCCGCGCGTCACGCCGCGCCGCCACTCGCGCTTCGCCGCCGTTTCGACGCGGACGACATCGCCTTCAGCAAGCCGTCAACATGGCGTTTGGCGGAATCGAGATGATGGGCGATCCGCTGGCGCTCATCGTTGAGCGAAGCCGTCAATCCAATTTCGGCTCGCGCATAAGCGAGTTCGATGCTGGCGAGCTGAAGCTGAGATTTCATATCGTCCATTGCCGTCTCCCCCGGTCTTGGCGCAGCGAGCTATGCCAAGCCCCTTTGATTTCATAGCGGTGGCCGGCCGAATTAGAATTGATCCTAAACAAAGCATTATCGCGTCAGCAAGCAATCGCTGAGTTGCAAACGCCGGCCGTCACCGGCAATTTGAGCCGTCTAGCTTACGCCGAACTGGAATTTGGCGAAAGCGCGGGCGCGATGGCGATTTTTCAAGCCGCGCGAGCGCCTGCGTTGGCGATGCGCTGTCAGTCGCGACGACTTTTGGCGCGCCGCTTGTTCGGCCTTTGCGACGCGCAGCGTCAGCCTGGGCGGCCATAAGGCGCGTTGACAGCTTTACGCCCTATTTCCCAAGCCCTCTAGCCGGAAGCGCATCCGCGCTGCCAGTTTTGAGCCGTCGCATCGCGACTTGACTCAGTTCGGACGATTGTCCGCGCCCACGCGGGCGCTCCAATGGGAGTCCTTCAACATCGCATCAAGCCGCGCCACCACTTTTTCGATGTGGCTTTCCGCAATTTCCGCGCGAGCCAATCCATATAATTTCAGTTCGAGCAGCGCATATTCGGCGTCTGCCCGCGCAGCTTCCACCATCTTGCGCCATTTCTCATCCACCGGATCGCTCGCTCCAAAGGTCGACGCGCAAAAAATGCCCGCCCTTGGCGCCAATTCAATAGATCGGGAAAGTTAAGCTGCCGTTAGGTGAGCCCAAGCCGATGGAAATAGGCCAAAAACGGTTAAATGCGGCTTTCGTCGGACGAGGTTTTTGACTGTGATTGCGATCCGAGGGCGACCGCGAGATCGATGATTTGCCGCCGCGCCGCCCGGTCGGCGACGAGGATAAAGGCTCGATTGAGTTCCAGCGCGTCCAACGCTAAGGCCGGGTCCGCGCTGACCGGCGCCAGCGCCTCCGCGCCACTGAAAAAGTAAGTCACCTCGACGTCCAGGACCGCCGCGATCTTGAGCAGCCGATCGGCGCCGACCCTGCTCGCGCCGGCTTCGAACAGGCCGATCTGCGACTCCGAACCGCCGATTAAGGCGGCCAGTCGCGCCGCGCCCACGCGCAACATTCGCCGGCGAATATTAATCCTCTGGCCAATGTGCGCATCGATAGGATTGATGGTCTTCGTCACTGTCCAGTCCCGGAGATCAAGGCCACACGCGGTTTGCGCAATTCGCTTGCATTTTCAAAAACACGTCATGGTTGACACATTGATAACGGCATAGCATGGCCTCAGGCTCAAGGTAAAACAGCGATGAGCGTTTTCGTTAATCCGCCGGATGCCTGGCGCGGACGTAGTGTCGGTGCGTCAAGGCTGCGCGACCGTCTGAGCCAGGCGGCCCTCGCTGTTCGAGTTTCGGAGGCGTTCTGCCGATCGTCGCAGGAGCGCTCCCCGACCGCGCCGCAAGACGATATCGGCGCAAGGCGTCGGACCCCGCGCCTATAGCGCGCAGCGTCACCTTTGCTCGCCCAATTTTCGTAATGGGGCGGCGAGCAATCTGCGGGTCGAAGAGTGGCGGAAATGACCAGGCCAGCGTAAGGCCTCGCGCGACAAACGCTGAACGACGTCAGCTATTTACATGCTTGAAAGACCGGAGCGTGTTGCCGGCTCATTCTGCACAGGTTAAGCATTATGCGCCACGTCGAAACTGAAATTTCCGCCATTGCCGCCGCTCTTTCCGACCACATCGCGGCTTCCGCCGCCGATCACGTCCGCCGGGTCACGCACGCGCCCAGCGCTGCCGCGATCCTGCGTTTTGCGCTGCAAATTTGCGCAAAGGAAGTGCGGCGTGTGAAGGAGCTGATGACCGAGCCCCAGCAGCGATTCTCGCTGTTTTTCGCGCTAGCGGATGAGGTCGCCGGGCGACTGCGCGCCAAGCCGGAATTCGCCAGGGCCGATCCCTGACGAACCTGGCGCGCCGGAGCGCTGGAGCGGTCCCAAAGCCTCGGCTGCCTCGAGGCGCTGCCTCAATGGATCAACGCTCTGGAGCCGCCTCAAGCTGACGTCGTCATATCCTGATCCGTGGCGGCGCGAATAAAAAGACCGACGCCGATCTGGTCTTTCTGTTGAAGCGTCGAAAAACGCCTTCGCACGCGGACGTCCCTGCGCACGGGCGAAATAAGAGTGCCAGAGCGAATTAGCTCCAACGCCACTTTGCGCTGGGCGCGCGCCGGCGCTTGAATTATGCGCGTTTCGGCAGCTCGACGATCAGCAAAGCGACAACGCGGCGCGCCCCAATCGCTTCTCAGCCGAGGAGAATCTTCATATCCTTCCAGGACTGGATAAGCAGCGTCGCGACGCAGCAGCCGATGACCAGCAGGGCGAAACCGGCGACGCCGCTGTCGATCGACAGGGCGCGGAAGAGACCGTGCTCGAAATTGGCGCGCGACCAATTCAACGCCACATAGAAAAGCGGAATAGCGATCAGGATGCGGGAGACGGCGGTGACGGCGGGCGCCGCCTCGCCTTTGGCCCGCCAATCGGAAACCAGCACGGCCAACACGGCGATAATTGCAAGCAAGAGTATGATCCACATGGGCGACGAAACTCTGGCTGGTCGGGGCGTCACGTGGGACAAGCTTAGTGGCAAACCCGAAAAAAAGCGAGCCAGAGGCATTTTTCCGCATCAGGGCCGCCGTTGGGAGCTCTCCGGCGCCGCGAGGAAATCTGCTTACCGTTTTAGAACAGCGATGACCGGTGACAAGGAGTCAGCTGCTTTCGCTGCAATAACAATAAATTAGCTGACAACCAGTCAGGCGATTGTAGTACGATAAATCAATGATTTAGCACAGATTTTGACAACCAAAGCATATGTCTTTTAGGATGCGCGGCGCGATCAAGCAACGCGTGGAAGACACCCCTGCAGCTTCTGTTCGGGACAGAAAAGCCGGTCAAGCGCCCCGCAGCGTTATGCGCGCGATGATGCAGCCATTCCCGTGCGCCTCGCTGCGCCGCGCCGCGCGTTGCATGCGATCGAAACGAACTTGCTGTCGCGCTCGTTCGCCTTCGACCCGGCCTTTGGCGCCAGTTGCCGCCGACAGCGTCACGGGTTCCGCTCGCTTAGCGTGATGGCGCCACCGAACCCGTCGACGAGACGACGCTGCCTATGACCCCTATGCCCCTATGCCATGCTCCCATTCGCCCACCGCACTTAGAAAGTCCGTAGGGGGCATAGGGGGCATAGGGGGCATAGGGGTGGTTTGGGCTAATCGTCGAAATGGCGGAGCATGTAAGTGGCGGGTTCCCATCGGCCGTGCGTCTCGCGAGTTATGACAAAACCTGCAAGCCGTGTGCCGACCAGATTATTCAAGAAACTCGCGCTCTTCTGCCGGCTTGAGGGGCCGTGGGTTGAAATCAGCTTCAAGAGGTCGGCGTCCAGCTTGGAGGCGATCACCGGCTGCCCGCCATAGACGGCGGCCCAAGCCTGAAAGAACCGGACCGCCCTTTCGCGCAGAGGGTCCGATGTCTTCATTTCCCCTTGTTTCAGGATGGCGTCGACGCAGCCGAGCGCGACAAGCGGGTCACGCACCCATTCCGCCCATGTCTCGTAACTGCCGATCGGCGTGCCTTGCGCTTGAGGATTCCGCCGGCCCCAGCGCCAGATGGTGAGGACCGCGCCTAGAAGCTCGCACCTGCGCTTTGCAACGACACGCAAAAACGGCTCCCCAGCAAAATGCCGATTTTCTGGATCCTCGACGGCGGCGTCGAGATCGCTGACCAGGAAGCGCCGCGCCAAGTCCTCTAATATCGAGACTCCATTCCCCGTGACGCAGATCAGCGCGCGAGTTTCGAGCGGGGCCATTTCCGAGCGGCCCAGCAGACGCGCCGATACGCGCGACTCGGTCAAAAGTTGCGCCAGCAGATGCGAATGCGGACACTCGCCATTAAGGTTGTCGATCAGCGCCGCCGCCGGCGAGGTTCTCAAGACGGAAACCAGGCGCTTGTCGAATTCGGCCGTGCTTTCGCCGACGTGGAACGCCGAGGGCGACACGCCGAAGGCGACAATTGCGATCATGTGCGCAAGCAGCCCTTTGCCCAGACCCGCGCCGGAAATTTGCGGCGCGCGGATCAATATCGCCGGCGCCAGCTCCAAGCTCGGGCGGCACACGCCGGTCAGCAGCGCTGTAATAAAAATCGATTCATCGACGCCGGGCGGTTGCGTCAAATCGGTTTTGCCGGTGGGGTCAACGGCACGGTCGCGAAACGGAAAGGTCGCAACAAGCGCTCGGATCAGCAGCAAGCTTGCCGCAGCTTGCTCGAACGTCGGATTTTCGGAGATTGGCGGCGCCTCAGCGCCGCGGCCCCACATTTTGGTCTTTCGGTCGTAACCCGCTTCGGACCGGATGGAGCCGTCCGCTTCGAGAAACAGGCCGTGGCAAATGCCCTTTAATTCCGGCAGGCAGTTAGTGTCAGCAAGCGTCATTCGCGCGATTTTGTCGGGCAATGTCACAGCCTTTTGCGCGGCCGGAATCGAAGCCGTCCCCATGATTGGCTGGCAGATCTTGTGCGCCTCAATCACAACGCCGAGGTGGCTCAGATCGACGACGCTAGGACCATCCGATCCTGCGACAACCATCACGGCCTTCTTACCGCGGTAAAATACTGAACCCGTTTTGGCAAGCCGCTTTGCTAACGCGTCGGCCGCCGCGGGAAAATTGGCGGCTTGGATGTAAAGTGGCGGCAGAGCACTGGCCGCGTTTAAGCCATTGTCGTTGTCGCCTGACGCCGCGAGCGCCGCAGTCGTGTCTGCGGTCATGTCTGCGATCGCAACTGCGGTCGCATCTGCGGTCGCAGCGACGGTCGCTGCGACATCGAGATTTTCGAGCTGTTGCAAAAGGGGTGACGCGGATTGCGGGCTTTTATTCTCCATCTTGAACTCCAGGCGCTGGGATTGATAGTGGCGCTAGTCGTTCATCCGGGTCGCTTGTACCGGCATAGCCTCTTTTAGCCCACTTGCCTTTTGGGCGGTCGAACCGGCGAGGCATACCGGTTCGACATGGGGGTCTTGCGAGCAACTCTGAGAAGCCGCTCTCCGCTTTCTGTCCGCGGACCCGAAGCCGGGGATTTGCCGACGCTGACAAAACGTCGGTCTGGAGACAGGGCGTATCACTACAGCTGAAGCAAAAAGGATTTTTTCGGGAATTACAATAGCATCTGCAAAGGAGGGTTAATGCAGCGCGGCCACCAGGCGCCTTCTGCATTGGTTCGCTGGGCTCTAAACTTAAGCAGCCGATTGATAGCTTAGCGGGAAAATGATTCTTAACAGGGAGGAATACTTGCCTCGGCCTGGCGCGAGCCGACGTCAACCGACGGGTTGCGGCCGAGCCTCGCTTTGAGGACGCTTTCGCCCCATCGCCGGTAAAAGGCGGTCCGGCTGACGCCAGCCAGCGCGCACATCCTGTCGATCGGCAAACCGGACGCCGATCCCTCGCCCTGCGGGCGCGTCATCGCTTGGATTTGAGCGAAGACGCTGTCGCGCCAGGACCGATGTTCGGCCGGCGTGACGCCTCGATATGCCGCAAGGCCTGCTTGAAAAAATCAAGGTCCAATTGTTGCTGGCCGACCTTCCGCTGCAGTTCAGCGATCTGACGGCGAGCCTCCCCAAGGTCGTTGGCCTTGGCGGCGACCCCGCGTGCTCGCTCCCGCTCCAAGGCTTCCGCCTTCGACGGGCGGCCACATCGCGCCAGCGGTAAATGATCGTCCGTTTGAGGCTCAGCTGCCGCGCCAAAGCGCTTCCGCTCTCGCCGGCCTCAAGCCTCCCAATCACCGCCAGTTTGAACTCGCGGCTGAAGGATCGTCGCTCTTCCGTGGACATAGGGTTCTCCTGGTCGAGAACTGTCCCCGATTTTCTTGTCTCAAGGAAGGGGTGCACTCCAGGCGAGTCCCTGGCGGCGAGCTGGCGCCGCCAGGGACAAATTCAAGCGCCCTGGCGCAACCCTGAAATATTGGCCTCGAAGGCGCGGGCGTTGCGTCGCAAGTCCGATCCGCGCCGCGATGGAAACGCCCGCCACGGATGGACTGGCGGGCGTTTTTCGTTTCCCTTGATCCTGACGCCTATCCAACACCGCGGCGCCGCCCGCGACGGGGTGTTTTTTGGCCTCCCCCGCGCGTTTCCCACGCCCTTTCTCGGCTTTTTTTCGCCACCCGTCCCGATCTTGCGCCAGCTCATACGGCGAGGGCTTCGACTTGACGTGCCCTGCGTCCCGGCCGATCGGCGGCGCGGCCATCGCCGTCTCATGCGCCGTGACGCTCGATATCGTCGCCAGCGGCGCGGGCGTCGACCTGGCGCGCGGCGAGGGCTTCGACCTGGGACGCCGGACACCTCACCGATCGGGCGGCGCGACCGGCGCCAGCTCACGCGCGGGGCGCTTGAGACGTCCGGCCGTCGCGGGCATCCCATGGTGCATGCTGCTTCGACGCCTTTAGTCCGGCGTCGCCAAAGAGTTTTTGCGAAGCCATGCGCCGAGGGCCTGCTCTGAAATGTCGCCCTTCGCCACGCCCTCGATGATGGAAACGACTTCATCCGTCCCAGCGACCAACAGAAACCTTCGATCGGCGAGGAAGACCAATGCGGAGGCCAGCGCCACCCTCTTGTTCCCGTCGACAAAGCAGTGATTGCGGGCGAATCCGAAGGCATAGGAGGCGGCGAGGTCGAAAATGTCCGGCTCGCCATAAAGCGCCAGGTTCTTCGGTCTGGCGATTGTGCTTTCGAGCGCGCCGGGATTGAGAACACCCAACGCCCCGCCATAGAGCGCTATCTGCTCGTCATGCAGATACAGCACATCCTCGATTTCAAGCCAATTAAGGCCGTCCGTCACTTACTTGGCGAGACGAGCGAAAGCGTCCTTGTGGACGGCGTTGACGAGCTTCGACAGCTTCGCAACGCGTTGACGCCTTTTCTCCTTGACGTCCATTTGACGCACGGGGCCATTCACCCGAAGCGGCTCAGTCGCCGGTTCGTGCGCGTATCCGACTTTGATAGAAGTCATCTGACGCATGGCCACTCCTTCGGGGACGCTCCCCAGACCTGCAAAAATACCGCGCAATTGGCGTTCTGTAAAGTTTCCGGCCATTATCGCTTTTTCAGCCTGACGCCAGGGCCGCCGCCGTTGGCGTCAATAAACTCGACGCCGCCGGCTTCAAGCGCCCGCCTTAAAACGTCAAGCGTCGCATTTTGCGCCGCCGACTTGCCACCTTCAAAATTGCGAATCGTCGCAACGCCGATGTTCGAAACGTCGGCAAGCCGCTGTTGTGACCAGTCGATAAGGGCGCGCGCGGCGCGGACTTGGGCGGGCGTCATCATGCGATAATTTATAAGGGCGGCTATCTTTTTTAGATAGTCCTGTTTGAAAACGATTGCGCCAAATCGCGATTTGTTATCAATATGGCTATCGAAAAACGATACCAGACGGTCTCTTTTCCCGACGCCTTTCCGTTGCCGTGCCACACCCGATTCCGAAACGCTTGGAGAAATTGCCATGACCAACATGAATCGCCGCACGATCCTCAGCTCGTTCGCGTTGGGCGCACCGGAAGAACAATGCATCACGAGACAACTAATCACATGATTGCATGAGAGGCTTATCCCCTCGGATAAGGTTGGCTCACATATAGTGGATTGCAGCATAGTTGCTTGATTTTCATCTGAGCGGCTATGGCGCGTGATCGACGTCGGTTTTGCGGAGTAATTTGTCGAGCGTGAGCAGTGAGCAGCCGGCCGCCTTTGCGTAGGCGTAATGAAAGCAGTCAAAGTTGCTCAGGGCGCGTTTGCCGATTTCATATTGTTCCGCGACCGCGATGGCATAGGTTAGAATTCGTGCGGGCGTGGCCGGATCTCGCAAGGCGATATTTCGCGCGCCGAGCCATTCGACGACAACTTGTTCGGCCTGATGGTAGAGACAGTTCAATTGGTCTGGTCGAGAAAGCACGATAATGGCTTCCCAGGCCGCCATTGGAGATGTGAAGGCTTCGGATGTGGCGGCGAGGGCGTTTTCATAGGCGATGGCGGATTCCTCGCCAGCGATGATGGAGACGATGGCGCAGGCGTCGACAAACATCGGCATTAACCAGCGAGATCGTGATCGAGATCGTGAAAGGCCTCGGGCGGGACGGGCTTTCGGTTTTTCGGAAAGGCCAGTCCGTGCTTTTTAAGGATGCGGCGCGCCGTATCGCGCGGCGTTTCGGTCGTAAGTCTAGCCTTTATGGCTTCTTCAAGCGCAGTGACGACCGCTTTCGTGACACTGGTGTTGTCGATTTCGGCAAGGCGGCGCGCCAGGCGATCCGCGTCTTGATTTCTGATGCTCAGAGTCATTTTCGCTCTCCGCTTTAGCTGCTTTGTATAGCAAATTATTGCTTGAATGTATAGCAAGCCCAGTGATCGGGCTGCAAGTTTCGCATGGCCGCGGTGACGAAAGAGGTCGTTGATCGCTCAGGCTGCCATGGACCTTGACGTCAACAATGGCGGTAGGTCACTTTCAAAGAGGCGCGGGTCTTGGCGACTTTGACGCGCCAGCCATTGACGCCTTGACAGTCTTCGATGTCATCGGAGTCGGTGACTTCGCTGTAGACGATCCAGAGTGCGGGGAAAGGCCCCATTCCAGCGTCGAAATCAGAGATTTCCGCGCTCCAGCGCATGTGTGCGCCTGGTTCTTCGTCCCAGAAGCCAGGCATCGGCTCAATCGCCGTCCAGCCGTCAGGCATCTCATCGACGACAAATCCAGCTTGCCGAGCAAGGGTGGCGGTATTTGCGATGGCGGTTCTGCCGTCGAGGGCGAATACGTAGCGGCCGATATCGCCGCTTTCGTCGCATTCAAGCATTGAAGGCGATTCCCGCAGGGCCGCGCGGATGGTGTTGGAGTTGAGTATCGTCGACTGCTGGCGGTTGAGCCAGGCTTCGATCGCATCGCCGTTCGTCATGATGTTGGCGGGAATTTGGAAAGTTGTGACGGTTTTAGGCATGACGGCTTCCTTTTGATGCATTTTAATCGTTTTTTGGGGTTACTTGCGAAAAGGTTCGCAAAATTCAGAGATTTATTGGTCTTTGACAATGTTTCAGCGGTGATGGTGACTCTGCCGTATTTGTGGAGGCGGGCATGTACATCATTTATTGCGCATTTAATTCTTCGCTGAATCAGTATGCATGGGAGTCGGGCAAACAGGCGCATGTTATCAAGATTGGGGCGACCAAGGACAAGGAAGTCCGTGAGGATTGGCTGAATGACGGGTATCCCGTGACAACGAGGCGACGGACCGCATCCTTGGCAAATAGAAAAGGATGGAAAATCGTGGGTGATTGGCCAGCGCCTGTCCAATATGACTGGCTTGATGTCAAGAAATTGGAAGGAGATATTAGGCGTGAGTTCAAGGGTCGTTGCGGGAAGTTCAAGCTTTACTCGGAGTTGAGGCTCATAATGAAGGAGACTGACGACCATTTGAACGGACTAAGCGAGATTGTTCGCGCTGATATTGCTAGAATTGATAGCACGCCTTTCCCGCGTCAGGGCGGGTCATGGCGGTATGATGAGACGCCTGATCTAATTGCAAAAATTGCGCATTGTGTTCGCATTCATGATGCCGAATGGCGGACAATGGCAAGTCATCAGACTGTTTGATCAACGAAGTCGCGGTATCCAGCGTGCGGCAGCCCGGCGGCGATGCCGATCAGCATGTCGAACGACGATTTCATGTGCCGTCGCCGGTTCCAGCGGAAGACGAACTCTTCGAGGTAGCGGCGCAGATGCGGCGCCCGGACGCCGTGATAGGTGCCGAGCGCCCATCTCTTGAAATTGGCGAAGACGCGATGGATCCACGGAAGGACCATATGCGCCGCCATTTTTCCGACGACCTTGGGCTGGTGATTGTAGCCGTTCAGGCTGCGATAGGCGGAGAAGCCGTCGCTGAGCAGCGTTGCGCCGGGTTTAACGGCGCTGGCGACGAAGGCGCCGATGCTGACCGCGGTGAAGTCTTGCAGTGGCGCTAGGCGGATGCGGCGTGGATGGCCGTCGGGCGAAAGTTCGATCGCGCCGATGAAATGCAGCTTGCCGACGGCGCTGCGGCCTTGGCCGCCGGCGATCGGGTCGGCCTTGGTGCGATAAGGGATATCGCTCTCATCGACTTCGACGAGATCTTCGAGAAGCGACCGGTCGGGATCGACCATCGCGCGGCGCAGCTTTTGGAGCATTAGCCAGGCGGTTTTGTAGGAGCCGATGCCGAGCTGGGCTTGCAGTTGCAGCGCCGAGATGCCGTTGGAGTGGCTGGCGACGGCGTAGATCGCTTGGAACCATGTCAGCAACGGCAGATGGGTCCGGTGCATGATGGTGCCGGCGGTGACCGAGGTCTGGCATCCGCAGGCGGCGCATTCGTAAGTGAAAGCCTTGGAGTCGAGCGCCCAGGCTTTGGCGCCTTGGCATTTTGGGCAGACGAAGCCGTTGGACCAGCGTTTTTCAAATAGGAATATGGCGCAGGCCGCGTCGTCGGGAAACCGCTTTTGGAAAGCGGCGCGGGACATGGGGCGGTCGTTTTTCCAGCGGCTCGGCATGAGAACGAATGTAGAACATTGCGCTACGCCGTCAAGCCATTTTGACTACCTATAGGGCGACCTGAGCCAAGGGGATAAGCCTCTTGCATGATTGCATGATTGCATGATTATAAATCAATAGGCTAGCCTGACATTGACAACTAATTCAGGAGCGCATCAACCGAATGCGCACCGTCTTGATGCGCCGCCGCGGTAGAGAGGACCACTCGTTGCGTTTACGACCAGCCCCCTGTCATCGGTCCTCGCCGCCGACGTCTTCGGCGGCGAGATCATCCGCGACGTCCCTTCGCAGATTGGCCGGCGGACCCGGCCAAGCCTTCTGCCTCATCCCGCTCACATCGCCGCGAACTGGCTTCACTGATTGAGCGATCGCGGAACGGCTAGCGTTAACCGCAGGCTATTCGCCAGCCGGGAGCGCACGGCCGGTTAGCCGACTTGGATTTCTGTTCTTGAAAAATCGTTGGCGCTCCGAGACGCCGACAGCATGACCAGGCGGGACGTAATTTGGGTGGTTGCTGCTGCGATCTTTTCGGCGAAGCGGTGTGCGTCCGGTTTGCCTGCGAACAGGGCGACAAGGACGAAAGTGTCTGCGAGCCTCAGTCGTGTCCCCACATGGCGTCGATTGCGTCCTTCGTCATGGCCCGGCAGTTGGGACCGGCGTTTCGGGCGAGATCGCTGGAAATCCCTTCCATCGATGCGCGCAATTTGCCGCGCAGCCGCCGACGCCGGCGTTTCTCGGCCACTGCCTGTTTCGCGAGGCCGTCCGCGACCATTTTGGCGAAATCAAGCGGATCTTCGGCTCCGGCAGCCCGAATGCCGGCGCGTATCAACGGCACAAGTCTACCGCGCAACCGGCGATATCGGCGTTTCGTCATGATCTTCATCGACGTATGATGCGCCGGCTGGTGGCAGCCGTCAAAGGAACGCGTCATGCCGAGAAAGCGCTATTCCCTCGCCGAACTGCTTAAGAGCGCGGACGCGACCAAGCGCCTTAACGCCGATCTCACATGGGCGCGCGAAAGCAGTCCAGTTGGCCGCGAGGATCATCTCCGCGATGCTTTCCGCGCAGGTCTCGAAAGTGGTGGGCCGGAGCCGCTGGACGTTGCCGAAATCAAGGCCAACGTTCGCCGTTCGCTCGCTGGAGCGCCCAGCAAATTCGCGAAATTCTCGCCCGACTTCCTGCCGATCGGTCGCGGCGACCATGATCAAGCCGAACGGGACGCAGCGATGGATCTTGATCAAACCGAAGCACGCATGGCAGCTTTGCGAGGGCGCGGCTATACGATTTCTACGACCCGATGCGCGCCAGCTTCGTCGTCGATTTGAGCACGGGTCTTCAATTCGTGTTCCCTACGAAATTGGTTGCAGCCCTGGCCGACGCATTGGCCGAAAGTCGGCCGAGATTGAGGTCAGCCCTACATGCCTTGGCTTACATCGGCCGAAGCTCGACGCCGACGTCTATTTGCCAGGGCTGACCTGTGGTGGTTTGTTAGGAATCAAGGTGCGAGTTGGACAACGTTCGCCGGAATGTTAGGGTAGCAAGGAATTATTGAACCGGCGCCTGCGCGGTTCTAAGCTTGCGCTCGGAGTACGAGTTTAGTCTGTCAAGTATGTTTGGCGTCATGGCGCCGTCTTGATGTCCGTTTGCGTGAATTCGTTGGCGGTTGCCAGAATCGGGACGTTGAAATACTTCGCGCATGCATAATTTAGACAGTCGCCGATATTAAGACCGTGGCGACCTGACCGATAGCGATGGGCGGCTGATAGGGCGAGGCGCGTTGTTTCGACAGCTGGAGGCAGATCGCGGATTGTGATCCTGCGGTCATCGAGGAATTCCATGACGATTGGCTCAACGTCCGCGATTGGGCGGGCGAACTTGTCGGCCCGCGCCAGACCGATCGCCGCCTCCAACACTGCGATCGGAGAGGTGAAGGAGTTGTCGGCGGACGCGAGCGCTTTGGATATGCGGTCGGCCTCGGGCTCGTCGGAAAGGACGGCGATAATTGCGCAGGCGTCAACAAACATTAGCTGTTGCCCCACATCTCGTCGAAAGCCTCGCGCGGTAGCGGGGCTCTGGCGTGAGCGCTAAGCGCGATGCCGTATTTGTCGCGCAGTCGGGCGGCGGTCTGTTGCGGGGTCTCGTCGTTGCGACGATGCGCGATCGCCTCCTTCATTGCAATCACGATCGCCTCCGTGATGGTGACGCCGGCCATGTGAGCGAACTTGCGCGTGAGGGCGTCTGCCTCGCGATTGTTGACGTTGATCGGCATAACGGCTCCATGTAGATGGAATGCTGAATGTCATGTAGATTACACGATCAACATTATCAAGTCTGGATGCGGAGAAAGGAGAATCCGTGATCGGTCGACGGATGCAATGGCGTTAATGAATGTCGTCGTCCACGCTGTCGCGTCCATGGGCGCGCAGAGTGTGGGTCGATAGGCATGCTTCGGAGCCTTCCTGCGCAACGGCGATGTGGTATCCGGGGATGTAAACGCTTCCGTCCTTGAAATTCGCTATGGCGATCATGTTGACAGCGCCGAGCGTCAGCGCGCCAGCTTCGACATAGGTCCCACCGATTTAGGTATGCGCCTGCGGCGCGTCTGATCGCCGGTGTTGCCGCCGGTGCTGTCATCTTGTCGAGCGCAGACGAAAGAACCGGACCCGTCCCGATCTCGGCGGCGTCGCTGATGACGCGCGAGATGCGCCGCGGAAGGCCTGATCGAACAGGACCATGCCGCCCGCGTCGGTGGTCTTGGCGCTGACTCACGAAACGTTGGCGGTGGTGGGTCCAGCGTCGAGCCAGTCTCGACCACCGTGCTGCCGGTATGGCGTTGGCCGTGCCGATAAGTTGTAGCGTCACGCCGATCAGATGCTGTTCGCCCGCGTCGGTCAGCGCATTCGCAAGCTGGCCGCCGCTGCGAGCGTGATCTTGCCGCCGAGGCCCAACAGGCTGGCGCCGACGAATGCCAGCGCGCCCGAGGTTTCGGTGATTGCCGCGCGAACAAGATGAGAATGGCCTCTCATTCAGAATGTCGCGCTATAGGTGATGGTCGAGCTCAGCGCCACACAAAAACTATTGGTCGTGTCGCCGATCGTCGGGACGGCGGCGTTGCTGATATGATGCGGCTGGCCTGGCGGCGCGGCGGAATTCGCGCGACGGCCGCAAAACGCTTCCGATCGCTTGATCGGCCGCGACGCCGGTGGTCACCGCGACGCCGATTTGATGGCGCGAAGCAAAACGGCGATCGGGCCGTCGAGGCTCCGCAGTTCGGCCGTCACCGCGTCCGAGACGGCTTTGCTTGGCGCGGCTGGCGCGCCGGGCATGCTTGTAGCGGACGCCGGCTCGGCGGTTTTCGCGCCGCCGGCGCGCTTCAAATTTCTCTGGCGCGCCGCTTGGCTGCGCCGGCGGCGCCCGACGCCGGCGATCTGGTATAACATTGTGGCCAGCAGGTTTTTGCCGGAGCTGAAAGACACGCCCGCCTTTTTGCCTTCGGGCATGCCGACCGCGAACAGCACGGGCTCATTGTCGCTCGAAGCGGCGCGCGCGCCGTCTTCGGCCTGTTTGATCGCCCCGTCGAAACCTGGCGCCGTCGTCAAAGGCCAAACGGCTTCATAGATTTCGCCGCGCCGCTGCGGCGTCACCAGCGTGAAAAGAATGCGCCGCGTCGTGTGCAACAGGTCTCGCAAATCGGCGTGGGCGCCCTCCGGCAGCGTGAATTCCTGATCCAGCCACAGTTGCTCAAACAGGCGGGAGGAGAGATGGGCGACGTTCTTCCGCTTGTCCGCGCTCATTGGCATGTGCGACCCCTTGCCTTTCTGTTCATATGCGATTATGGTGGAAAAGCTTGATCGTGGCTAGTCCGCATTTGAGCAAGCTCCTCAACGGGGCCGTTCCCGCCTAAGGCGGGCGATAGTTGCCGCAGAGACGACCAAGGTGTTGAAGCGCGACATCGCCGCCGGATTAGATCCGGCCTTCGCGATGTTGTCGACATGGTTTGTTTGCGCCTCTGGGTCTGTGACCCATCATCCCTCCCTCCTGCTTTTCCCTTGCGCCGCAAGCGCGCTTGGCGCGCGCGCGTCGATCCCCCTCGCCTCCCCGCGCGGCAGCCAAGCGCGCGTTTGCCCTGCGCTCATCGCGCTTTGCGTCAGGCAATCGACGCTGGTGCGATGGAATCATCACGCTGGCTTCGCGCGCCTCGCACCGCCGCGCCCTCGTCGGCGCAACGAAGCGCAGCGGCGCATGACCACGCCCCTGACGCCGCATTGGCGCCTGAGCTTCGCCTTTACTGGTCGAAACGGCGGATCATGCGGCGACTCGACGAATCCAAGCCGCTTTTCGACTCCATTCCGCTGAGATGCTGGTCCGCGGCCGCAGACAGAGCGATCCAAATAAAGCGCCACATCCTTAGCGCCGCCGAAAACCTGGCCAGATGGCGGGCGCCGACGCGGCTGAACTCCACATTCGGCGAAAGCTGTCCAGCTCCGAACGGCCCGCGTTTGGGCGAAGGCTGAGCTTTGGCCGACCGGGGAAGCGCGCAGGTCAAACCAAAGTAATGCCAAGCAAGCGGATTGGCTCCAAACCGCAAGCCGCGCGCCGGCATGTATTAAGGGAGAACAATGATGAATTTTCACGCCGCCCACGACTTCGACAAAATCGTTCACGACAGTGATCTCCTGCCGTCGTGGCGCGCCTTGAAACATGCCATCGGCGACAGAACCAAATGGGGAAAATTCTCGAAATTTGCGGCCTTCTGCTCGTCGCTGGGCGTCGATGTCGCGCAGGCGAACGAAGATTGCGCGACGTTGTTCCTTGCCGCGTTCGCGCTCTCCGGCCGCACTCACGGCGATAAAATCCTCCGCGAGATGCGCGCGCTCATCGAGCAACCGGGAGGCGAAAACGGCGCCCTCGCGCTGCCGTCGCTCACACCTCCGGCGAGGCGCTTCTGCCCTTGCAACTGGGACGACGCCACCGCAGATCAGCGCGCCGCATTTTCCAGGCTCGTCGCCGCCTGCCGCAAGACCGGCGCCTCGCCGGTCATTTCCTGGGCGTCGGACAAGGCGATCATTTTCGCCTACTCCTTCAGTGAGCGGGTCAAAGACGAAGATTTCTTGCCGTCGTGGCTGGCGCTGAAAGCCGCGATCGGCGACGTCCACGAATGGGCCAAATTCACGCAGTTCGGGGCGTATTGCTCGTCGCTCGGCGTCAATGTCGCGCAGGCGGGCGAGGAATGGGCGCAATTGTTCATTTTCGCTTTCCAAGCATCGGGCCGCGGCTATGGAGAATTGCGCGTCGGCGTAATGCGCAATTTCATCGATCGACGGGGCGGCGACCATGCGCCGCTGGCGCTGCCGCCTTTGGATCCGTCCGCCAAACGCGACGCGCCGCGCAAGGAGCAATGGCGACAGACGCCGCCGGAGCTGCGCGGCGACATTTCGCGGCTCATTGCGCTTTGCGGAGAAGAAGATGTCTCGCCGTCGCCCTCGGAAACCGAGGAAGAGGCTGAACAAAAGCGCCGCGCCTCGAAGGACGAAAAGCAGCGTTTTCTGCTGCGCATGGTTGAGCTGGCCGCCACGCGCACCAAGCGGCCGATCACCCGCCTGCGCGAACTTTTTGCGGATATCACGCTGAACGCCCTCGACGCCGCCAACTACGGCGATTTCGATCCCGACGCGCCTGACCGCCCCTGGCAACAATCGACGACGGCGATTCACACCCGTTCGCGGCTGCTCGAACTCGGCCGCCGCTACGCCTACGACGTCATCGCCGACGAAGAGCTTGGCGACGCGCTCGACGGCTATATCAAAGACGCGGACGAGTTGGAGAAGCGCTGCGCGACCTTGTCGGCGAAAGATCGCGACGCCTCGCGCCAGATCGACAAACCGGAGAACTCGCACGCTCTCGTCATTGCCGCCCGCGACGGCTGCGCGGCGTTTTTCGCCCGGCCGAAAGCCAAGGGGGCGTATGAGGCGGCGCAATCGGCGATCGCCGTCCTCCTGCTGTTGTCGACTGGCCGGCCGCCGTTCAAGGTTCGGCGCGCGGCCTTCGCCGGGCCGATGCGGAAGATGCCGTCGGGCGGCGAGCGCCCGACCCTCGTATTGCCCGACCCCACCTTGGTCAATTTGGAATCGAAGCTGACCGAAGAAACGCGGCTGGCGATCGACTTGTTCTGGCTTGGCGCCGAGCTGCTGCTCGGATGCGCGCCCACTAAATTGATGGCCAAGCGCAATGGCCAGCTCAAGAGCGGTTCGGCCATGACGACGGGCGTCACCCGCTTTTGCCGGCGCGTGAAGCTCAAACTGGCGCCCAAGGCGATCCAGGTCGGCGTCGTGCGCGGCCGTCTCAACGACGGGCATGCCCCTCAATCCATCGCCACAACCATCGGCGTGCAGCAGGGCGTCAACATCGAAAAGCGCTTCCAATCGGTCATCGGCGCCACAGCGCCGCAACGCCATGCCGACGCCATCAAAAAACGGGGGAAGAACAAGAAATGACCCATTGGAACGCCGGACGCAAGATCACCTGGGCCTACGCCGATTGGCCCAAGTCGATGCAAAACGATTGGGACGCCGCGTTTGCCGGCAAACGCTACGGCAAGGAGGCCAAAAAAAAAGTCGACGAGCAATATTGCGGCCTCATCCTGCAGGCGCTAGAGCGATTCCTGTATTTCCGCAAGGCCTGCCGCCCGGAGGCCGAGGCCCCGCACTTGGCGCAATGCCTCGCGCGCGACGATGTCCGCGATTTCGCCGCCGACCTGGTCTTGGGCGAAATCGTGCGCCCAACCTCCGCGCTCGCGCCGACGACGATCGAATCCTACCTCGACCGCCTGCTCGCGGCGGCTGGCCGCCTCGATCCCCACGGCGATTACAAATGGCTGCAGCGGCTGACCCGCAAATACCGGCCGCAGCGCCGGCCGCCTCAGCCGCCGCCGATCGATCTCGAGGAGATGCTCGACACAGGCTTCGAAGCGATGGCCGAGGCGCGCGCCATGCTTGACGATGACGCTCTTCGGGCGGCGAGCGGACGCGCGCGCCGTTATTTTCTCGCCCTTTATCGCGACGGCTTGCTGCTTGGCTGGCTCGCCCTCCTCGGCTTGCGCATCGGCGAGAGCCTGACGCTCGCGCAGGGCGTGAGCTTTCTGATCAACCGCGCGGCGCCGTTTTATAGCGTCGACTTCACCGTCGGCGTGACCAAAACGGGCGAGGCGAAATACCGCGAGGTCCCGACCCAGCTCGACGAGCATGTCGCTTATTACCTCAGCGACGTCCGCCCCGGCTTTCCGGACGCCGACAAAACCAAGAGCTTCTGGCTGGGCTTCGCCGGCCCGCTCGGCTACCAGGGCGCCTATGCGGGATTGACCAAACTCACCCAACGCCGGGCGACGGCGCGCGCCAACGCCACGGACGTGCGCCACGCCGTCGCCGACGCCTCGCGCCGGCGCGGCGATTCAAAGCGCCAAACCGCCGAAATCATGGGCCACAGGCATCAAGAGACCGCCGGACGGTTTTACACGGCGCACAAGGTGCTAAGCGACATCGCGCCGCTGGCGCGCAAATATGGCATCTGAGCCACTGCGCCGCGGCGGCGGAAAAAGCCGCGCCGCCGTCAGCCGTCAGCTGGCGAGGTCATCGGCGGCGCCGCGGTCGCGACAACGCGCCCGCTTCAAATTCGGCATAACGGGCGCGGCGACGGCCGCAGCGGCGGCGCCGTGATCGGCCGATTTCCGACGCGCCGCCGCGCCGAACAGCTTCCGGCGCCGTCAATCGTTGATAATTGAAGCCCGGGCCCGGGCCCGGCAGGGCCGAAGCTCGCCAGCGGAGGCGGCTTATGCGGCCTATCGCCTGGCGATCACATGGATTTTTAAAACTTTGTCAGGTCATGCGACGCGCCGTGAGCTCCCGCGTCAACGCTCCCAAGCCGGAGCTTTACCAGATATAAAAGATTGTTTCTTCGCTGTTTTCTACGATTTTTCCCCGGGAGGTCAGGGACGGAAGGCCGATGCGCAGCAAAACGTCGCAGAGCATAAAAAAAACTCGGCGATCGAATCCGCGACGATCGGCGATGGCCTATTTCCGGTTTTCGCCATGGTGTCAGCCGCGCACCCGGCGAATGAAGCAGGCTCCGGCTGCGCCGCCGCCGGCGCAAGTTGACTGCCGGGGCGGATCAGCGATCCGCGAGACGCATGTGATCAAGAGCGATAGGCTGGTCGCGCAAAAGGCATACGCAACACGGACTTAAGCTTGACCTTAATTCGCAACAGCAAATTTACGCCCACAGATTTATTGCTAATTTCACCGTTTTAATCGAATATTTTTGTAGAACTGTCAGTCCGAAAAATGCAATGTCCAGCACCCCCGCGCGGATGACGTCTTGCCCCCCAAGTGCATCCGCGCGGGATAGTCGAAACCGGCCATCGCGTGTGTGTAGTATGTCCAGTTTTGGCCCCGGATGCAGCCGGTCTGCATCCGGGTTTATTATTTGCACGGCGCAAGCTCCGCGCCTATGACAAAGAAGCCACACCTTCCGCCAAATCATTGCCAAGCTTGTTTTTCCGGTTGAATAGCCAAGCTTGCCGCACGGCGTATTCTCAGCCCTGCTCTTCATGCGACAGTCGAGGCCGCGCCGGCCGCCCGGACCGGCGAAAGTCACGCATACTTCTTTGTTAAAGTGCTAGGCTTGGCGCGCCGAATCCGGAGCGCGTCGCATGTCAGGCTGGGTCATCGTCTATCGAACCTCATTGGGCGCCAGGGAAACGCGCTCGCCAAGCGCGCCGACCGAGCGGAGAGCCCTGGCGCAGGCCAGGATCCTGCACATGCAGGGCTGCGAGGTCATCGCCATCAAGGGGCCGGACGCAGCGGTGTCGGAGGATCGAATCAATCGCTGGATCGCCAGCGGCAGGAACGGGCAAGGCTGCGAATAGGGCCGTGTGCCGCGTGAAACGGGCCGCCGGTCAACCCGCTGCGGCCCGCCCGCCGGCGTCGCCCTCGGGAGGAAAGCTTCAGCCTGCAGTGGATCTGGCGTCGGCGATCGCCGCTGACAAGGGCGCGCCCCCTGTCGCCGCGTCATTATTCGCAAATCTTCACGCGGGAGCTGAACCGGCGCGCGTCTGTTTCAACCTGACGCCGCGTCCGCCGCCGCGGCTTTCCGCGTTCTCGCCGATGATCTCGACGCCGGCCCGGTCGAGCGCCTCGATCACCTTGGTGAGCGTGTCGATCACGCCGCGCACATTGCCCTCGCTTGCCTCCATGCGCTGGATGGTCGGAAGCGAGACCCCGGACATTTCGGCCAATTGGCGCTGGTCGACGCCAAGCAGGGCGCGGGCGGCTCGCAATTGCTGGGCGCTGATCAAGGTCCGAAAACTCCGTGACGGCGCCGCCTCACCCCTTACCCTCCGACAGGATCGCATTGGAAGGGGAAAGTGGCGCTGGAGGAACCCTATCATATTGACCGCGAAAATATAGGGCGTAGGCTGCGCCATCGGGTGATTTGACCTTAACACTGATGGGTCATGCATGAGTATCGATGCAAAAAACAGGAGGCCACGCCCTTCCTCGCCGCGCCCTCGGGAGCAGCGTCGATGACGGCCGGCTGGTTTCTCGGCGGCGACGCGGCTTTGCTGGCGCTCGGCGCGCTGGCGCTGGTCGTCGGCCGCGCCCGCTTCGGCTCGACGCTCATTTATGGTGGCGCGCTCGCTGTTTCGACCCTGTTGTTCGCCGCAGCGCTTTCGCGCCTGCTGGCGGCGGCTCCCGCCTCGACGCTTGTGTTGCCGCTCGGCCTGCCGTGGGTCGGCGCCAATTTCCGCATCGACGCGCTGTCCGCCTTCTTTTTGAGCGTAATCAATTTCGGCGCGGCCGCCGCCAGCCTCTACGGCCTCGGCTACGGCCGCCACGAGCATGAGCCGCTGCGGGTGCTGCCCTTTTACCCGGTCTTCCTGGCGGCGATGAACCTCGTCCTTGTCGCCGACGACGCCTTCGCTTTCCTTTTGTCGTGGGAATTGATGTCGCTGGCCTCCTGGGCCTTGGTGATGTCGCATCACCGCGAGGGCGACAATTTGCGCGCGGGCCTCGTCTATATCGTCATGGCCAGCGCCGGGACCTTCGCCCTGCTGCTGGCTTTCGGCCTGCTCGCCGGCTCGGGCGGCTTCTATTCCTTCGCCGCCATCCGCGCCCATGCGCCCGGCCCGCTCGTCGCGGCGACGGTCTTGGCGCTGGTCCTGTTCGGCGCCGGCTCGAAGGCGGGCCTCGTACCCCTGCATGTCTGGCTGCCGCTGGCGCATCCCGCCGCGCCGAGCCATGTCTCGGCGCTGATGAGCGGCGTTATGACCAAGGTGGCGGTCTACGCCTTCATCCGCATCGTCTTCGACCTTTTAGGGCCCGCCGCCTGGTGGTGGGGCGTGCCCGTCATCATTCTCGGCGCGGCGACGGCGGTCATCGGCGTCCTGTTCGCGCTGCTCCAGACCGACATCAAGCGCGTCCTCGCCTATTCGACGATCGAGAATATCGGCGTCATCTTCGTCGCGCTCGGCTTGGCGCTGGGATTTTTGACCTCGGGCTTCAGTCCCGCCGCCGCGCTGGCGATGACCGCCGCCCTGTTCCACGTCTTGAACCACTCGCTGTTCAAAAGCCTTCTATTCTTCGGCTCTGGCGCCGTGGTGACGGCGACCGGCAAGCGCGAAATGGGTCTGCTCGGCGGCTTGCTGAACCGCATGCCGGCGACCGGCCTTTTCGTGCTGATCGGCTGCGCGGCGATTTCCGCCCTGCCGCCGCTCAATGGCTTTGTCTCGGAATGGCTGACGTTCCAGGCCATCCTGCTCAGCCCGTCGCTGCCGAGTTGGGCGCTGAAATTGTTGATCCCCGGTGCCGGCGCCATGATGGCGCTGGCGGCGGCGCTGGCGGGCGGCTGTTTCGTCCGCATGTTCGGCATCGCCTTTCTTGGCCGTCCGCGCAGCTCCGCCGCCGAGGACGCCCGGGATGTCGATCGCTTCTCGCTGACCGCCATGGGCGCCCTCGCCTTGCTGTGCCTGCTGGCGGGCGTGTTTCCTGGCCAGGTGATCGATGCTCTCGCGCCGGTGGCGCGCGCGATGATCGGGGCGGAAATGACGCCGCAAGCCGCCCTGCCCTGGCTGTCGATCGCGCCGATCGCCGAAAGCCGCAGCTCCTATGACGGCCTGCTGGTGTTTTTCTTTATCGTCTCTTCGGCTTCGCTCGCGGCCTATGTCATCCATCGGTTCGCCTCGAGCGCGATCCGCCGCGCGCCCGCCTGGGATTGCGGCTTTCCCAACGCCGATCCGGCGGCGCAATATACGCCAGAAAGCTTCGCCCAGCCGGTGCGCCGCGTTTACGCCAATTTCGCCTTCATCGCCCGCGAGCATGTCGACATGCCCGCGCCCGGCGACATGCGCCCGGCGCGATTTGCTGTGGAATGGCGCGACCTTGCCTGGGATGTTCTCTATGCGCCGGTCATCGGCGGCGTGAACCGGGCGGCGACCTGGCTCAATCGCATGCAATTCCTCACCATCCGGCAATATCTCAGCCTGGTCTTCGCGGCTTTGGTGTTCCTCCTGCTGGTCCTCGCGTCATGGGGCTGATCGTCGATCTCTCGATCCAGATTTCGCAGATGCTGGTGGTGCTGCTGCTGGCGCCGCTTTTGACCGGGTTCGTACGCAAGGCCAAGGCGCGCCTGCTGCGGCGGCGCGGGGCGCCGCTGTTGCAACCCTATTTCGATCTCTTGAAACTCGCGCGCAAGGAGGCCGTCGTCGCCGAAAGCGCATCATGGCTGTTTCGCGCCGCGCCCTATCTGATCTTCGCCGCCACTTGGGTGGCGGCGGCGCTGGTGCCGACCTTCGCCACCGGGCTGCTTTTCAGCTGGTCGGCCGATCTCATCGTCATCACCGCGTTGCTCGGCAGCGCCCGCTTTTTCCTGGCGCTGGCCGGCATGGACGTCGGCACGAGCTTCGGCGGCCTCGGTTCGAGCCGCGAAATGATGTTCGCCACCTTGGCCGAGCCGGCGCTGATCATGATCGTCTTCACTTTGGCGTTGATCGCCGGCTCGACGCAATTGTCGACCGTCGCCGGCTTCATGCTGTCGCCGGCCGTCGGCCTGCGCGTTTCCCTCGGCATGGCGCTGATCGCCCTGGTGATCGTCGCGCTGGCGGAAAACGCCCGCATTCCCGTCGACAATCCGGCGACCCATCTCGAACTGACCATGGTGCACGAAGCGATGGTGCTGGAATATTCCGGCCGGCATCTGGCGATGATCGAATTGTCGTCGCAGATCAAGCTGCTGCTCTATATTTCGCTGATCGCCTGCGTGTTCGCGCCCTGGGGTCTCGCGCCGGCGGGAACGGGTTTTTCAACGCATCTCGCCGGCCTTCTCGCCTATGCCGGCAAGCTCGCGGGCGCGGGGCTGATGCTGGCTTTGTTCGAGACCAGCGTGGCGAAGATGCGCGTCTTCCGCGTCTCGGATTTTCTGGGCGTGGCGCTGATGCTGGGGCTGCTCGCCACGCTCCTGCGCTTCATGTCGCGAGGGCTGTAGCATGGACCGGCTCAATTTCGACATCGCCCATCTCTTCGCCGGCGGCCTCGTGCTGGTCAGCTTCATGCTGCTCTACCAGGACCGGATCTACGCGCTCCTCAACATGTACGCCTTCCAGGCGCTGGTGCTGGCCGCTTCCGTCGGCTGGCAGGCCTATGTCCAGCACGCGCCGCACCTCTATATCACCGCCGTCATCACCCTGGTCTTCAAGGCGACCGTCATACCCGTCGCGCTGCATCGCATCGTCGCGCGGCTCGGCATCGAGCGGCAGATCGAGACGGTGGTCAGCACGGTGCCGACGATGCTGGCCGGCATCGCGCTGGTGTCGCTGTCGATGGTGGTCATGCTGCGCGTCACGCAAGGAGCCGACGCGCTCGCCCGCGAGGACCTGGCGTTTGCGCTGTCGGTGGTGCTGCTTGGCCTGCTGATGATGGTCACGCGCAGCAATGCGGTGAGCCAGGTCGTCGGCTTCATGTCGCTGGAAAACGGACTGATCCTGGCGGCGACCGGCGCCAAGGGCATGCCGCTGGTGGTCGAGATCAGCGTCGCCTTCTCGATCCTGATCGCGTTGATCGTCGTCGGCATCTTTTTGTTCCGCATTCGGGAACGCTTCGATTCGGTCGACATGCAGGCGCTGGATGAGTCCAGGAGCAAGAGACGATGAGCAAAAGGCGATGAGCGCGCTGCTGGCAAAAAACATCGACGTGATCCTGTTCCTGCCCGCGGCGACAGCGCTGGTTCTGGCTGCGCTGTCGAACTATCGCCTGTCGGCGCGGCTCAACATGGCCTCGGCCTTCGTGACCTTTCTCGCGGCTTTGTCGCTGTTTTTCGCCAAGCCCGCCTCGGGCCGCTATCTGCTGGTCGACGACCTCAACATCGTCTTCGTGGTGCTGAACACATTCGTCGCTTTCACCACCAGCGTCTTCAGCGCCAGCTATATCGCGCACGAACTCGAGACCGGTCATCTGACCCAAGCGCACTTGCGCTTCTACCACGCCATGTACCAGGTGCTGCTCGGCGCCATGAACCTGGCGCTGGTCGCCAACAATATCGGCCTAATGTGGGTGGCGATCGAAGTCGCGACGCTCACCACCGTGTTGATGGTCGGCATCTACCGCACCGAACGGGCGCTGGAGGCGGCGTGGAAATATTTCATCCTCGGCAGCGTCGGCATCGCGCTGGCGCTGTTTGGCACGATTCTCATCTACATGGCGGCGCGGCC
Organism: uncultured Alphaproteobacteria bacterium; assembly: GCA_963828185.1. Lineage (GTDB taxonomy): Bacteria > Pseudomonadota > Alphaproteobacteria > Rhizobiales > Beijerinckiaceae > Rhodoblastus. Next base: position 552,555 of record CAWHDV010000017.1, read on the forward strand.
GGTGGTCGGCGAAGGCCTCAACGGCATGGTGTGGACGGTGCTGATCCAGCATGTCGCGGCCTTCGACCCGGCGCTGCTGAACCTCGCCTTCGTCTTCCTGCTGCTCGGCTATGGCACCAAGGTCGGCCTCGCGCCGCTGCACGCCTGGCTGCCCGACGCCCACGCCGAGGGGCCGACGCCGATCTCCGCCGTGCTTTCCGGCTTGCTGCTCAATGTTGCGCTTTATGCGGTGCTGCGCTTCAAGCTTCTGATGTCCGCCAACGCCCACGCCATTGCGCCGGGGCCGCTGATGGCGACGCTCGGCTTGCTGTCGCTGGTCTTCGCCGGCTTCATGCTGTACCGGCGCACCGACATCAAGCGGCTGTTCGCCTATTCATCGATCGAGCACATGGGGATCATCTCCTTTGCGTTCGGGATTGGCGGCCCGCTCGCCAATTTCGCCGGCCTGTTGCACATGACCATGCACAGCCTGACCAAATCGGCGATCTTCTTCGCCGTCGGCCAGGTCGCGCAGGCCAAGGGCACGCAGAAGATCGACGACATCCGCGGCCTCACCGTCACCCATCCGCTGCTCGGCTGGGGCCTGGTCTTCGGCGTCGTGGCGATCGCCGGCCTGCCGCCGACCGGCGTGTTCATGAGCGAATTCCTGATCGTCTCTTCGACTGTCGCCAGCCATCCCTTGCTGGCGCTGCCGCTGGTGGGCGGGCTCTTGGTGGCGTTCGGCGCGCTGATGTGGCGGCTGCACGGTTTCGCCTTCGGCGAGCCGACGGGGAGCGTGGCGCCGGTCGAGGCCTCGTCGCTGCCGCTGGCGATGCATCTCGGCCTGGTGCTGCTGGCCGGGCTCTACCTGCCGCCGCCGCTGGTCGCCTGGTTCCAGCATGTCGCGGCGATGCTGCGATAATCGAGGTTCCCCCATGCCGACCCTCACAAAACTGTTCAGCGCCTTTCCGCCACAGCAGCGTCACCATCCCTGGCCGCGCCGCGTGGTGGACGAGGCGTGCTGGCGCGTGCTCATCGCCAAGCTCGCCGCCGGGCGGACTTCGCTGCTCGGCCTGTGGGGCGACAGGGTTCATGATCTGGGCGTGGTCCATATGGCGATGCTCGAACAGGAGCCCGCCTCCGTCACCATCGCCAGCCTGCCCTGCCCGCAGGCGAAATTCCCGTCGGTGGGCCGCTTCCATCCGCCGGCGATCCGCTTCGAGCGCGCGATCAAGGATCTTTTCGGTTTTCACGCCGAAGGCGCCGCCGATGGACGGCCCTGGCTCGATCACGGCCGCTGGTCGGAAGGTTGGCCGCTCGGTTCGAAAAGCCCGCCTCCGGCGACGCCGCCCGCTTATGAATTCCTGCGAAGCGAGGGTGAGGGCCTGCACCAGATACCGGTCGGCCCGGTTCACGCCGGCATCATCGAGCCCGGCCATTTCCGCTTCACCGCCTCAGGCGAGACCATCGTGCGGCTGGAGGAACGGCTCGGCTATACCCACAAGGGCGTCGAAGCCCTGATGGCCGGCGCTACGCCTTCGCACGCCGCCAAATACGCGGCGCGCGCCTCCGGCGACAGCACCGTGGCCTATTCGGCGGCTTTCGCCCAAGCCGTCGAAGCGGCGCTGGGCGTCGATATCCCTCCCCGCGCAAAATTTCTGCGCGCGCTGATGGCGGAGCTGGAGCGGTTGGCCAACCATCTCGGCGACATCGGCGCCGTATGCAACGACGCCGCTTTCGCGTTGATGCTCGCCCATTGCAGCGTGCTGCGCGAACGGGTTTTACGCGTCTGCGCCACCTGTTTCGGCCATCGCCTGATGATGGACGCCATCGTTCCCGGCGGGTTGAGCGTCGATCTGCCCGAGCATGGGCCGACCCTCCTGCGCGGCCTTGTGGCGACGATCCGCCTCGCCTGGCCACAACTCGTCGGCCTTTACGACAATACCGCCTCGTTGCAGGACCGCACCGTGGCGACCGGCGTTCTCAAGCCGGAGCTGGCGAAGCAATTCGCCTGCGGCGGCTTTGTCGGGCGCGCTTCGGGCCGCGATTTCGACGCGCGCCGCGATCTCGGCTACGCGCCGTACGACCGGCTCACTTTCGAGGTTCCAGTCCTGAAGCAAGGCGACGTGAACGCGCGCGTGTGGATTCGCATCAGGGAGGTCGAGCAGAGCCTGTCGCTGATCGAGCAGATCCTGTCCGCCCTGCCCTCTGGCGCCATTCGCGCCGAATTGCCCTCCGGCCCCGGCGAAGGCCATGGCGAAGGATTGGCGCTCGTCGAAGGCTTTCGCGGCGACATCCTCGCCTGGGCGCGGCTTTCGGCCGAGGGGACGATCGAGCGCTGCCATCTGCGCGATCCGTCCTGGCTGCAATGGCCGCTGCTCGAGGCGGCGATCGAAGGCAATATCGTCGCCGACTTCCCGCTCTGCAACAAGAGCTTCAACTGCTCCTACTCCGGGCACGATCTCTGATGCGCAAAATCCTCCTGCAAAGCGTGCTGCGGCCGCCCCTGACCGAAAAGCCGCCCGCCAGCGACGATCCCGAGCTGATCGCGCTGATGCGCGAACTCAAGCAGGGCATGGACGCGGTTTTCGGCGGCAGCCTGGCGATCCGCCAGATCGATGCCGGTTCGTGCAACGGCTGCGAGCTCGAAATCAACGCCTTGAGCAATCCGTTTTACGATCTCGAGCGCTTCGGCCTGAAATTCGTCGCCTCGCCGCGCCACGCCGACGTGCTGCTCGTCACCGGCCCGGTGACGGCCAACATGCGCGAGGCCTTGCGCCGCACTTACGATGCGACGCCTTCGCCGAAATGGGTGATCGCCGCCGGCGCCTGCGCGCTCGACGGCGGTCTCTATCGCGGCTCCTACGCTTGCGTCGGCGGCGTGGCGGAGGTCATTCCGGTCGATCTGCACATTCCCGGCTGCCCGCCGGAGCCGAAGAGCTTGATCAGGGGCCTGCTCGCTTTGGCGACGGGACCGCCTCGCGCCGAGAAAGGGGTGAAACTTGGAAGTCGAGGCCTTGGTCATCGGCGCCGGAGTGCTGGGCCTCGCGGTCGCCCGCCGACTGGCCGCGATGGGGCGCGAGGTTCTCGTGCTGGAAGCCGAAAAGACCATCGGCTCGCAGACTTCGTCGCACAATAGCGGGGTGATCCACGCGGGTCTCTACTACCCTGAAAACAGCCTGAAGGCGCGCACCTGCGTCGAAGGCCGCGAAAAGCTCTACGCCTATTGCCAATCGCGCGGCGTCGCCGCGAAAAAGCATCGGCAAGCTGATCGTCGCCACCGACGCGGCGCAACTGCCGCAACTCGAGGCTTTGGCGCGGCAAGGCCGACGCAACGGCCTCAATGATCTCGTCTGGCTCGACGCTGCCGAGGCGGCAAAAATCGAGCCGGAAATCCGCTGCCACGCCGCGCTCCTCTCGCCTTCGACCGGCATCATCGACGCTTTCGCGCTGATGCTGGCCTTGCAGGCCGACGCCGAAAATTCCGACGCCCAGTTCGTCTTGCGCAGCCGCGTCACCGGCGTTTCCCGCTAGGCCGGGGATTTACGGTGCGGACCGCCGATATGCGGACGAGTCGCTGGATTGCCGCATCCTCGTCAATTGCGCCGGGCATGGCGCGCATGACATCGCCCAGCACGATGTCGGATTATCCGCAAGACCGCATCCCGCCGCGCTTTCTCGCCAAGGGCAATTATTGCTCGGTCTCGGGCCGCGCGACCTTTTCGCATCTCGTTTATCCGCTGCCCGAGCCCGGTGGCCTCGGCGTGCATGTGACGCTCGATCTCGACGGAAACATGCGGCTCGGGCCGGACGTGCATTGGGTCGACGAAATCGATTATCGCCCGTCTCAGGGTATCGAGCCGGGTTTTCGCGCTTCGGCGGCAAAATTCTGGCCGGGGATCGACGGCCGGGATATCGCTACGTCAGCCTGCGGCGTGCGGCCGAAGATTAGCGGTCCGGGTGAACAGGCCGCCGATTTCCGCATCGACGGCCCGGCGCTGCACGGGATGGCCGGCCTCGTCCATTGTTTCGGCGTGGAATCGCCGGGACTGACCGCCGCGCTGGCGCTGGCGGATCTGATCGCCGCGCAGGCGCTGGGCTGACCGTTGGCGCGGCCGACGTTCGCACAGGTAAAACCGAGCCAACGCCATCGGCGACGATAGACATTGCGCTGGGTGCCTTTCCATAACAGTTGTGCTATGGCGAAGATCGCGTTTGTGCGCCTGCTGCCCATGCTGAAGGCGTCGCCGCCCCCCGCAAACGTCCATCATTATTCGCCAGGCGATGAGGTTTCCGCCGCGACGCCCTTCGCTGATTTGCGTGTGGATTTGCGCGGCTGCTTCGTCGAGCCTGCGGTGCTTTTGACCTTGCGCTTCTGACCCAGCCCCATGCTCAACGCCAGCGCCGAGCGACGTGCCGCGTAGTTCGGTGCAACCATGGGGTAGTCGCCGGCCAAGCCCCATTTTTTACGATACTGCTCAGGCGTCAAGTCGAAAGTCGTCAGGAGGTGGCGTTTCAACGATTTGAATTTTTTGCCATTTTCAAGGCAGACGATGAAATCGGGGAAGACTGATTTCTTGATCGGCACGGCAGGTTTTTGTTCCTCGGCGACAACGGTTTCAACGCCAGTGGAAATTCGAAGAAGGGTGCCATGGACGTCGGCGATCAGGCCCGGTAGATCCGCGGGGTGAACCGAATTTTTATGGACGTAAGCCGAAATAATATCGGCGGCGAGCCCCACAATGTTCGGTTCGGTCATTTCGTACCCTGTGCTCCCGTTGCAACGCGAAACGACATCTTGCACCAACCGTCCTAACCCATCCTATTCACGGCACGCCTGATTTTTCACCCGATTTCGCTTAAGGCGATTTTTGTCGCGCGGCGCCGTTCGGCGTTTTCGCCGCCTGGTGGACCGATACTTTTGATCACGCGTTCGAAGGAAGGGGAAGGAGGAAGGGGCTTCACGCCCCGTCCTTCAAGGACCGAGCGGGGCGAGCGCGCCGGGCAGGCTGGCGAAGAGCCCGGCTTCCGGATGACATGACCGGCGGCAAAGGCCAAACGGACGTGGCTTGCGGTTTCAATCACGCGCGCGGCGATCTTGATCAGGCGCAGCCGCAAGGTCGAGAACTCGGCTTTCGCCAGATCGCGCGGTTTGGGAATGGCGTCGCGCACGGTCAACATCAACCAGTAGGCGGCGGTATGCAGGTCGCAAGTGTCATCGATATCGAGCGTGACCGAGGATGGCGGCGCCTCATAGCAGGCAATCCATTGCTCGACGAGGGCGTAGGTCGGGCGGATGGCGTCTTTCAGCGACGGCGCGTTCTCCGGCCGCGACAGCGTCGGCTGCGAACACAGGTCCGCGCCGGTGTCGGGTAACCGACCGCAAGCCACCAGCCGGTCGGCGAGACCAATGCGCTGCTCGGCCATCGACAGCAGGATGACGCCACCACCCGCCATCGAAAGCAGCTGTGATTTTCTGGCCGGAGACGGCTGGAAACGAAAACGGCAGGAGATTATCGTCGGTCATGCGGGCGGGGCTGGCGCGAAACGCGCGGGAGGGTTGGTGTAAGCAACCAGAGTCTACGCCGTATCATGGCCTTACGCCACGCTCGCCAGCCTCAAATCGCCCCGTCATGAATTAGAACGGTTAATGACTTACAAGTCGCATAATCCATCTAGAAACAATTGGTTGGCTGTTTTATTTTGTCGGACGCAAGTCATGCGTGATGATTGAACGCATTTGGTTGTTTTTCATTAATTCGTTGTTAGAAAAATTACGGGCCTCTTAGCGCATGAATAACAGCTACTTATGTCGGCACCCCATGCGTCTCCATTCCCTTGCGGTAATCGCCAAGTGGCTTCCCCGTCGTTTCGTCGATGAGCAAGGCTCAGTCGCCGTCATTTTTGCTTTAGCTGTCATACCGTTGATGGCCATGGTCGGCGTCGCGATCGATTACGGCGGTTATATCGACGCGCGCAGCCGCGCGCAATCGGCGTTGGACAGCGCCGTGCTGGGAGCCGTCGCGCAGAATTCGACAAGCGCCGCCTCCAACATGTTCCTCGCGGGCGCGACGCAGAGCGGGCTCACGATGACGGGATCGCCGAGTTTTGTCGTCAATGCCGACGGCAGCGTCACCGGAACCGCCAGCGGCACGATGCCGACGAGTTTCACAGCCCTTGTCGGCGCATCCTCCATGGCTTTCACGGTGACGAGCAAGGCCGCCATGGCGACCAAGTCGACCACAACGACGGTGGAGACGCCAACGACAACGTATACGCCGACGACGGTGGTGACGCCGACGACAACGTATGTGACCACGACGGTGGACGTGGCGTCGACGGTGGATGTGGCGTCGACGGTGGAGACGCCGACGACGACGACGACGACGACGACAACGAAGACGCCGAACGCGGTTTGCATCCTGCTGCTCAATTCCAGCAAGGTGTCACAAGCTTTGCTGGTCAACGGCAATTTCAATCTCACCGGCCCCAATTGTGAAATAGATGTCGCTTCGACCGTGGCCCCGGAGGCGATATTCAACAGCGGGGACAATATCCAGGTTCAGCACATTTGCGTAGAAGGCTCGACGGTTACCCAAAACAGCGTGAGCATCCCCGACCTGTCGCTCAACTGCGCCACTGCCGCAGATCCGTTCAACGGCAAACTCCCCGCGATCACCGTCTCGAATATCACGCCCTCCTTTAGCAACGAGAATTATAGCGGCAACACCACGTTAAATCCTGGTCTTTATACCGGCGGCAATTTCAACTTTAACGGTTCTGGCACCGTGACCTTGAATCCAGGCCTATATGTCTTCAGCGGGACGCACTGGAACATCAACAGCGGGTGGACGTTCAAAGGAACTGGGGTCACGTTCTATTTCGCCGATAGTAACTCCTACATCCAGTTCAATAGCGGCGTGACCCTTGACATGACTGCGCCGACCACCGGAACCTACGCCAATATCCTGATCTACGAGCCGAACGGCCTGTCGACGTCTTCGTTCACGATCAACGCCGGGTCAGCGCAAAACATGAGCGGCCTGATCTATCTGCCCAGCCGAAACATCACCTTCAACGCGGGGTCGAATGTCAACAGCGGCAGCGAAGGCATAACCATGGTGTTCAATACGTTGATCCTGAACAGCAACGACACCTCCGGTCAAACCTGGAACATCGCGCCTGGCGCCTCGCCGATCGGCGCGATCGCCTACGCGTCTGGCGCCCCGGTGATCGGTTCCAAGACATACAGCACGTCGACATCGACGACATCGACGACGACGACCTATACGGCGACGACGGTGGAGACGCCGACGACAGTCTATACGCCGACGACGGTGGTGACGCCTACGACAACCTATACAACGACGACCGTGGAGACGCCCACGACAACCTACACGCCGACGACGACGACGACGACCGCGAATGTCGGCCCCCACCTGCTGCAATAAGGTTCGGGCCGGGCGTCCTCAGGCGGCGCCCACAGCCTTGATCGCAACAGCCTGGCGCAGGCTGACTTCCTCCAGTTCTTTCCCCTTCTTAGCCAGCTTCGCCTTGAATCTCGCTTCATCGTCGACGTCGTCCGACTTCGAAGAAATCCTTGCCAACCGACTGGATCTCATCGACTTCGAAGACGAGGGCGAAGGCGCCCGCTTCCTGTTCCCCATCTCAAATGAAGACGCTGCCCTCCGACTCGCCGCCGAAACAGCGGCCCTCGCCGACAAATTCGGATTCGTCGTCATCGAAGAAAGTCGCGGCTGGACCGCCATCGAGCCGCTTCCTGAGCCTTGGGATTCCTTCCCAGGCGCCCATCGGCGTTGGAGCGCTAACACAACCTGCAACGAAGACGAATGCGACGGCCAGCCCGTCTTCGAAATCAACAGCATCGACGTCACCGACCAGCATTAACTGGCCAGCATGCAGGGCTACGAAGGCTGGCGGGTTGAAATAGAACGCTCACCCGCGCTCATCACATTCATTCGCGAACGCCAAGCTCCCATGCAAAAACAATCCTAGAGCACAGTTCTCGTCACCTGGGTGCAATCAGCACGCAGTCATGCTATAAACCAAAGAGGCTTATCCCTTTAAGTCCGGCAGCCCTAAAGGTAGCGTCATTCAGACTTGACGCCTCGCCAAAATGTTCTATTTTCGTTCTTATGTCGAGCCGCTGGAAAAACGACCGCCCATGTCTCGCACCGCGTTCAACAAGCGGTTTCCCGACGACACGGCCTGCGCCCGCCATCTCTATGAAAAGCGCTGGCCGAATGGCTTCGTCTGTCCGAAATGCCAAGGCGCCAAAGCCTGGACACTGGAATCCAAGCCGTTCACTTTCGAGTGCGCCACCTGCAGCCGCCAGACATCCGTCACCGCCGGCACAATCTTCCATCGCAGCCACCTCTCGCTGCTTACCTGGTTTCTGGCCATCTACGCCATCGCCAGCCATTCCAACGGCATCTCGGCACTGCAACTCCAGGCGCAACTCGGCCTCGGCTCCTACAAGACCGCTTGGCTGATGCTCCAGAAACTCCGTCGCGCCATGGTCGATCCTGATCGAAGCCTATTAGAAGACCTCGTCGAGGTTGACGAGAGCGATATCCCCTATCGCACCAAAGCCGATCCGATTGCCGGTGGCCAAGGCCGCAGCGCCATCGGCAAACTTCATTTCATCGGAGCCATCGAACTCTCACCAGATGGCCATCCACGCCGCATCCGCCTCGCACCGCTGCGAGACTTCTCCGCGACCAGCATCGGCACCTTCGTTACCGGCGTTATTGAGCCAGGAGCGATTTTGCTCAGCGACGGCTTCTCGTCCTATCGAAACATCCAGGGCTACAACCACCAACCCACAGTCGTTGGCAAAATGGCGGCGCATATCGTTCTGCCCTGGATTCATCGCGTCTTCGCCAAATTCGCTTCGCGGCCCTTCGGGTCAAGCGATGGGCGCTCGGCACTTATCACGGCGTCCGCAAGCCGCACCTGCGCCGCTATCTCGACGAGTTCGTCTATCGCTGGAACCGACGACGCCATATGAAGTCGTCATTCGAAAAACTGCTCGAAATCGCCGCCGGGCTGCCGCATGCCGGATATCGGCAGTTCGTCGATCAGATCGCCTGATTCCTCGGCCCCAAGTCCCTATAATCTTGAATTTTATCGCGTTCACATATATATGTGAACGAACAACGAGGTGTGACATGTTGAAAAACACAACCTTCAATCTGCCAGAAGAGCTTGTGGCACGCGCTAAAGCCTATGCAGCAGATCATGGAACAACAATGACATCAATCGTCCGAGAACATCTCGCGGCAGTTACGTCTGCTCCCGACGAGGCTATCGTAGCGGATCCGTTAGTCGCTTACTCGCGCGGCCTCTTGGCCCGTGATGAAGCTATCAGATTACTCCGACTTCGAGACTATACAGAGCTTCTTGTTGCTCTTGGAGACGCCGATCTTCCCATGCCCTTACCGCCGCCGCACGAGGTCGAAAACCAAGCGACGACCTTCGTTAAACTTTGGAACCAGTCGTGAAGCGCTGCACCATCATCATCCCAGACGCCGGACCAATCAATAGCCTATGGGTTGCCGATCAGCTCCCACTGCTGCTGACGCTCGACATGAAAATCGTAGTCGTGGACGCAGTATATGACGAAATGACAAGCGATACGTCGTATCAAAAAGACCGCGACGTGAAGAGCTTCATCGATAGCAACAAGCCGCCATTTGTCGTCGAGACAACCGACATTGGGACATTGGAGCGCACAAAACGTACGAAAGGAGAAAAGCCTAAGAAAAATGCAGGCGAGCTCGCCATGGCCGACTTCATGTCGTCCGAGGACGGATTGCGGCGCTACCTCGCACCCGGCGAGCCGGTAGCGCTTCTATTCGAAGACCGCGACTGGCACGTCTTTAGAAAGCCCCCGAACTTGCACCTCCTTTCAACGGTCGGAATGCTACGCGGACTAGAGCGTGTCGGCATAGTCAAATCCGCCGACGCCCTCATTTTCGAAATGACCCACCCGTCAAAACCGGGAAGGCGTCCCACGGACGCGCGCGCCCTCGTGGACCTTCCCGACGGCACCGACGCCCCAGCGGCTATCGGAAGCGATTGGAAGCCAACCAAGATTTCACCTAAGAAATCAAAAGGCCGTGGCTACGACCCTTGGTAGCGTGCATCCCAAACACAACATATGCACCAACCGGACTCAAAGGGATAAGCCACTCGCGCTAATGAATACAACCGCGCATTATGCTATAAGTCAGCCAAATGAGACCGGACATGCATCCAATGATATCTGAAAAACGCGACCAACTCATCGCCGCCTGCAAGCGGTACGATGTTGCGCGCCTCGATATTTTCGGATCAGCGGCACGTAGCGCTGACTTCGATCCAGATCATAGCGACGCCGATTTTTTGGTCGCCTTCCGTCCCGACGCGAAAACTGATTTCTATCTCGACCTCGAAGAGGCCTTCGAGCGCATTCTCGGACGCAAAGTCGATCTCGTCGATCGCCGCGCCATCGAAATCAGCCGGAATTACATCCGCCGACGCAGCATCCTCGAACACGCAGAACCAATCTATGTCGCGTGACGACGCCCTCGTCCTCGACATCGTTCTTGCCGCGGAAGACGCTCAAAGCTTCGTTCAAGGCATGGATTTTGAAGCCTTCGAGGCCAGCCGACTGCATCAAAACGCCGTCATCCGATCACTGGAAGTCGTCGGCGAGGCGTCTGGAAAACTATCGGCCGAATTCAAGTCAGCCTTACCCGGACTTCCGTGGCGCAATATCACCAACATGCGCCATCGCCTCATTCACGCCTATAACGAGGTTCGACTCGACATCGTCTGGGCCGTCATCCAATACGACCTGCCGCAAATTATTGCGGTGCTTAAGCCATTAATGCCGCCCAGTGACCAAACCCCTTAAACTACTAAATAACGCGATCCCTGACTCAAAGGGATAAGCCTTAAACCAAATCAAACGAGGCAATGAAATGACTGACAACGTGACCAACGAACTGCTGTTCGAGACGCTGAAAGCCATTCAGGGCAAGCTCGCGATGATGGGCGAGGATATCGCGGACATGAAACGCCGCATGACGGCGCTTGAGCACCGCATGACATCGCTCGACATGGGCGTGGCGCAGGTTCACGGAGACTTCTCCGGCCAATCCATGCGGATTGACCGCCTGGAAGGCCGTCTCGGCCGGATCGAAACCCGGCTGAACCTTGCAGCTTGAACCCCACCTACAAACCGCCGGGAGAATCCGGCCTTCGTTCAAGGCGATGTACCGCAATTATTGCCGCGCTTAAGCCGTTAATTCTGCTCGGCGTCCGAAATCCATTAAACCACTAACCCGTCTTACCGTCTTATTCATGGCGGGGGCGATTTGAGGCTGGCGAGCGCGGCCTAACGGCATGATACAGTTGGGCCGCGCTCGCCAGCCTCACCATGCTCGCCAAGCTCGGCTTGCGGGCAGCCGAGGTAGCGACCCTCACCCTGGAAACCGCCAAGCTCAACGGCCATGAAAAGGACGGCTTCCAGCGTCAGATACACCCCCAAGTGCGACACGACACGATCGCAGCAGGCCGGACAAGTCTCGCCCAGAGGTTATTTAGCGGTGGCGTGCGTCCTTCATGATCCTGGCGTAATCTCCCTCGTAGGTCGCGGAAGCTCGCGCGTCGGCGGCGGCTTGCTTGTTCAGCGCTTCCGCCTTTTCCCTGACAATCATCTGCCGAGCGAGATTGCTGGCGTCCGCGCCAGTCAGCGGCTTGCTCTTCGTGTCCACGACCTTGAAGAAAACGCCCATGGCGGCGGCGTGAATGAAGAAAACGTCGCTCGCCTTGTTGGCCTGCAGCTGCTGTGTCATCTGCGCCGGCAAGGTGGCGCTGTCAAACGCGCCCGCCTGATGCTTGGACGGGATTTTCAACTCGGCCAGCTTCTGTTCCACTTCCGCAATGCTCTTAGCGTTTTTGGTAGCCTCGCCAACGGCCGGAGAGAGCGATCGCGCGGGAACCTCGAGCTGATCGGTGACGAAAATGACGCGATTGGCGAATTGCGCGGGATGCGACGCGGTATATTGATCGAGGTCGGACTCGCCCACGCCCGCAGCCAGGGTTGAAAGCTTGCGTTGCAGGAAGGTGCGGGCGAGGATTTCCTCCTTGTCCCGCAGGACGTCGAGCTGCACGGTCGGCTCTCGGTCGAACTTGGCGGTCATGGCTTGGCGCGCGACGGCCTTGCGCGTGACGATCGCCTCCAACGCCTTCTTGACGTTGGCGTCGCTGCGCTTGTCGGCCGGCACGTTGGCGAGGCGGAATTCGTTTTCCAGCTCCTGGATCGTGACATCGTCCGCGCCGACATGGGCGATCACCTCGCCGACCGGGCGGTCGCCATCCTTTTTGCTGCACCCCGCGAGCAGCAAAGTCACGACGAAGACGCCGGCCATTCCCCGCTTCGCGACAAAAACAGACGCCTCAAACTTGCCCGCCATTTCATAATCTCCGGAGGAGTGGCCGCCGCCGTTCGGCGTATCCACTGCGTGTGTAGTTTCGTCTACGCCAATAAAGACAGCCGGATCGGCCATCGACCTTCGCGATAGCACAATTCCACTTCGCAATGCGCGCCACTGCTCTGGCGCTTCACACGGTTTCTTTCGCCGTCAGATCCGCGCCAATCGGCGCGACAAAATGTCAACGATCTGTTTTCCAACGGCCGCGCCCCGCCAATTCAAGGAATTGAGCGCTCCATCGAACAGATTCGACAGGCTGTAGGGGCCTGTTATCCTAATCTTCGACAAAAGCGGAAATTCGGTTGGCTCGTTGAATTCGACGCGCACAACCTGATCGCGATCGACGCCGTGGAGACTGGACTGGAATTCCGGCGGCGTTCGGTCGGTGATCGTCTCCACCCGCTCGATGCGGCCATTTTCGTGGTTGACGCCATCCGTCACGAGCACCTTTTCGCCAGCCTTTACGCCATACATGCGATTGGTCGGCAGGTAGGCCAGCACGTATTTGGCGCCGTGATAGACTTCCGCCATGACCTCGCCATGGGACAAAACGGCCCCGGGCACTGCGACCTTGGCTCCGAGCGTGCCATCGACGGAGCTGGTGACCACCCCGTTGCGATAGGTCGCCTGAGCCCGCGCCAGCGTGTCCGCGAGATCCACAAGGGTCAATTTCGCCGAGGCCCCTTCGCCTTCAAGAGCGTTTTGTTCTGTCCGCAAAGCCTCGACTTCGCGCACGGCATCGAAAGCGTCGCGGCTGGCTTCGGCCTGCCGCACCAGCGTGGAATATCCGGCCGTCACGGCCTTCGCGATGGCGTCCTGCGCTGCTCGCGCCAAGCCACTGCGGCGCTCCGCCGCCGGCAGCGTCGACGAAATTGCGGCGAGCCTAGTCACGATTTGGTTCTGGCGCGCCTCGAGCTGCGCTTTGCGAGTTATGAGACCCGGAATCAGGTCCAGCATTTGCGTTGAAACGACGCTACCGAGTTGCTGTCCGGCAGCGACTTTTTCGCCCGGTCGGGCCGTAAACGAAACAACCTGCGCATCGAAAGGCTCAGTGACGATCTCTCGCTCCTGGACGACCAATCCGCTTGCGTCCATCAGCACCAGGGAGCCAAACAACAGATAGAGAACCCACGTGACGCCAGCGCCCAGGCTCAGGATATACAGTCGGCGAGCGAGGCTCTGGCTGGCGCGCACCTGATTCCGTGAATTGTCGGGGCGAAACTCGGGGCGTAGGGAGTGGATAGTCATGTTGCTCTTGATTTCCATCTTGGCTTCATCGCCAGTCGTTCAGGTCGCGGACCTTTTTCGGAACGTAATTGTCTTCAAGCGATAAGGAGGCGATCGCCTCGGTGACATAAGCGTAAAATCGGTGGGGTTTCATGACGTAGGTCTGAAACAGGCCGTAGATCGGCACGAAAGGCAGAAGCCGCAGATAGACTGGACGGCCGGTGACGAGTGTCGCGGCGAGGAAGCAAGCCAAATCGACCCACATGAATATGAATGATATGGCCAAAAGCAACAGCGTCGCGCCTGCGGCGCCGAAAGTGGCGAACAGCCATCCGATATAAAAAGGAAACGCAAGCGTCGGCAATGCGGTGAAGAGCAGGAAATCCCATTGGTGCGCTGTTTCGCGCCAAAGAAACGTCTGAGCGAATGGGTTGAAAAGGCGGCCATATTTGCGGAACCGGATCCAGAAGCCGTCGCGCTCCCAGCGGCTGCGCTGGCGCAACAGGACGAAAGGACTTTCCGGCGCATCGGTATAGCAGATCGCATGGCGTGCAAAGACGATCTTGAAGCCGGCGAGCCTCAGCCTGATGGTGAAATCGAAATCCTCGCCGCCACTGTCCATGCCCCCATTGGCGAGCCAGGCGCGGCGGCGGAATGCGCCAAAGGCGCCCGAAACGCAGGTCACCTGATCGAGCGCGCCCGCAAATGTCCTGCCCAGCGAAATCGACACGAGATATTCAATGGCCTGGATCGCCGTGGTCAACGACTTCCGCCAGTTCCGGACGAGAATATTGCCGGAAACGGCGCCAAGGGACGGGTCGAAGGCGAACGGGCGTAAAATCGCTTCGATGGCGTCGGGCTCGAACGAACAGTCGCAGTCCACGACAATGAATATGTCGCCATGCGCCATGCGCGCGGCGAGATTGACCGCGGCCGCCTTGCCGCCCCGCAATTGCAGGCGAGCGATCGATTGCACCAGGCCGTCATTCTGCAACCGGCGCATGATCGCGAAGGTCCTGTCGGTCGACCCATCATCGACACAGACGATTTCGAAGCGATGAAACGTCTGTTGCCACAACGACCGGACGCATTTTTCGATGGCGTCTTCCTCGTTATGTCCTGCCAGCAGGATCGAGACCGGAGGCACAGGCGGCAACGGGCCGTAAGGCCGATGGTCGCGCAGGATGAAGGCGGCCGCCGTCGCCTGGATGCCGACGATGTGACGAGGCCCGTCGGTCAGCAGCACCATGCCGAACATCAGGAAAAATGACCATCCCGACAGGGAATCGAGCAACCGCTCAATGTAGAGGATCAGATCCATCTCGGTCACTCAGGCCACCTTCCTCAGCCACTCTGCGACCCCCGGAGCTTCTTCGGGCGCGAAGACGGCGACTTCGATGGTGGGCGCCAGCGCGAGATGGCGTTCAAGCCGCTTGCGTATCCGCGGCAAATGCGGCTCGACGGCAGACTTCGGGTCGCGTGCGAGCAAAGCCAGATAAATCGGCGAGGCGTCGAGAATTTCAGTATCGGTCGTGAAACATTCCCGCAAAACCTGGCCGAAAAATGCGCAGGTCTGCCGCCAGGCGTCGCCGTTCGCGGGAAAGTCGCTCGTCTTGTGCAGACGAATGAACAGAATGCTGCAAGGCTGGCCGAGCTCGGAATTTCGTCGCGCGAAAGCGATGACCTTCTCGCCAACCGAAGCGCCTCCGGCGCGCGGAAGAGCCGCGCCGTCGGTCACGCAGGCGCGTCCGGCTGCGGTCAGATGATAGGAATAGACCGTCTTGCTGGCGACGGCGCGCGCATCGACACGCGAATTGCAGTCGAGGCAGACGAAGCCGACCTTGTGCTCCGAGGAGAGGTGGCTGCAGGAGAGGCAGACGCCGATCGAGCCGGGACGGTCGTAATCGACGCTGAAATTCTTCAACTGCTGAAGGCATTTGGGGCAGACCAGATCGGCGCCGCGCCGGAAATCCCGCTCGGGACCCTGATAGGCGCATTTGAAATGGTGGACGATTGGCTCCTCGACGATATTGGCGCTGCCGCAGCCGATGCAATGTTCGCGCACCGTCATCCGCGCCAACTCGCAATGCGGACAAACAGTCGTCTTGTCGGCGAATTTGCGCTCCAGCAGCCCCAAGGCCGCCAAATTCTCGGCCAACGCCGCCGCGCCAGGTATCGCGGCTTCGTCGTCATAAACGAACGTCTCGCGCGCGCTGACTTCGTTTCGCGGAGCGAAAGCGCGGTCGCGCACAAACAGGCGCGCGAGCAACATCAGATTTGGGTCGTCGGTCTCGATCAGCCTCGCGCGGCAAGCCGCGAAGCCGCTCCACAGCCGGGCGCAGCATCTCCACGGCCTCGTCGGTCGCGGCCTGGGAAACAGCGTCGATGGTCATGTCGGAACGGCGATGGTCCGTCGTTCCGCGCCCCCTGCCCGTCGCATCAACAACGGGAAGGATCGCCGCGGCGCCGCGACCGAAGCGCCGGACCAGAAGCGCCGCGGCGTTGACCTCGGTCAGCAGAACGATGTCCGGCGGATCAATCGGATCTGGTTAAAAGGTCTTGCTGCGCCGCTACTGCCCCGTTCAGCGGCCCCGGAACGCCCGACAAACGGATGGACGCCCGGAGCCGTGGAGCTTCAGCGGGAACGCCGGCGGGCGCGGATTTGGCGAAGGCGGTGCCGATAAGCGTCGCCGCGGGAAACTCCTGTCTCGCATTGCGGATCGCGTTGCCCATCTATACTCCGACCATCGTCACGACTACGAACACGGCGAGAACCATCGACCCCGTCCCGTTTTCACGAGGGCGCGGAGCTTATATATTACGTAAGGTTAACAGCCAAACAATTGATATATCGTTACGTAATGCACCGATCCGAAGCCTGCCCGGTATTCGACCAGCTATTGCCGCCCGCGACCTGGGCGATCGTCTTTTCGACGCTGGACTCGAGCGCCGCCCCGACATGAATTGCGCGGCCGATGGATCAGGCCACGGCGGGCGGCCGCCGCGCCGATTGCGTTGGTTGAAGGTGGCATTTTCCGGCGGGCCGCAGCTCGGCAATTGACGGTTTCGGCATCGTCGTCGATCAAATGGCGGCAGCGCTTCGAGTCGACGGGCAGTTTCGCCGAAAAGCCGGGCAAAAAATTGAGACCTTCGCCGCTGGACGACCATGCGGATTGGTTGTTGGCTTTGGTCGCCGGCGCGCCGGACCTGACGCTGGCCGAGATAGAGGCGCGGCTTCTTGCCGAGCGTCAGTTCAAGACGGCGGACAGTTCGATTTCGCGGTTTTTCTAGCGTCACAGCGTCAGTTGTAAAAAAACGCTGCACGCCAGCGAGCAGCACCGGGAAGACGTGGCCAAGGCGCGCGAAGAATGGAAAAAGGCGCAGCCGACGCTTGATCCGGACAGGCTGGTTTTCATCGACGAAACCGGCACGAACACCCAGATGACGCGATTGCGCGGACGTTGTGCGCTCGGCAGGGCATGCCCTCGCCGACGGAATGCAATAGAGAATTGGCGGCGAGAGCCTGCCGTTAACCATTGGGGCGGATAAGCGTAAATAGTTGTAGATCAGGCATTTACAGAATTAACTTTTTGTTTACGCTGTTACGTGCGTAAGTACCTATGGAGTTTGTGTGATGTCCGTCCTCGTGACCAAGTTGGCAGAACTGGCTTTAATCAACCTCTATTTTGCCGAGGCCGACATTGTCGTTTATGGCGAAATCGATGAACGTCTTGAGATGGTCCGGGAGCATATCCGCGAGGCTGAGGCCATGTTGAGGGTCATCGCGCCCAATTTTGTCGATGGACCACTAGGGCCGAATGCGCCTGACAACGGAAGCAAAGAGGCTGCTTGAGGAAAGGACCACAATCCTCGCAGGGGAAGGATACTGAACAAAAAAGCGCCGCC
This sequence comes from uncultured Alphaproteobacteria bacterium, assembly GCA_963828185.1. Lineage (GTDB taxonomy): Bacteria > Pseudomonadota > Alphaproteobacteria > Rhizobiales > Beijerinckiaceae > Rhodoblastus. The sequence goes on from CAWHDV010000017.1 coordinate 570,170, forward strand.
GATCGCTCGACGGCGCTTTTGCTATACGGTGGCCCCCGCCTCACACCGGCTGCGGGTTTTCCTTCGGCTTGCGCTTGGCCCGCACTTCCGGCTCGCTACGCGGCCTCTTGCGCTTGGCCTCGACGACTTCCTTGTCGGGGCGCGGCAGCACCGGCCCGTCGGGGAAGACGAACACCAGTTTCGAGTCCTTGCCCTCACCCGCGACGACGACCCGCACCGTGCCGCCGCTCTTGAGACGGCCGAACAGCACCTCGTCGGCCAGCGGCGTCTTGATGTGCGTCTGGATCACCCGCGCCATCGGCCGCGCGCCCATCGATTCGTCATAGCCGCGTTCGATCAGCCACAGCCGCGCCTCATCCGACAGTTCGATCGACACGTTGCGGTCGGCGAGCTGCGCCTCGAGCTGCATGACGAACTTGTCCACCACCTTGGCGATGACCTCGGTCGGCAGATGGCTGAACGGCACGATGGCGTCGAGCCGGTTGCGGAACTCCGGCGCGAACATGCGGTTGATCGCCTCGACATCGTCGCCGGTGCGCTTGTTCTGGGTGAAGCCGAAGCTCGCCTTGGCCATGTCGGCCGCGCCGGCGTTGGTGGTCATGACCAGGATCACATTGCGGAAGCTGATCTGCTTGCCGTTGTGGTCGGTCAGCTTGCCGTGGTCCATCACCTGCAACAGGATGTTGTAGAGGTCGGGATGGGCCTTTTCGATTTCGTCGAGCAGCAGCACGCTATGCGGATGCTGGTCGATGGCGTCGGTCAGCAGGCCGCCCTGCTCGAAGCCGACATAGCCGGGAGGCGCGCCGATCAGCCGGGAAACCGTGTGGCGCTCCATATATTCCGACATGTCGAAGCGCACCATCTCGACGCCCAGCGCCTTGGCGAGCTGGTTGGCCACTTCGGTCTTGCCGACGCCGGTCGGGCCGGAGAACAGATAGGAGCCGATCGGCTTTTCCATGTCGCGCAGGCCGGCGCGCGCCAGCTTGATCGCCGCGACCAGCGCGGCGATGGCCTCGTCCTGGCCATAGACGACGCGCCGCAGGGTGGCGTCGAGGTTCTTCAACACCTCGGCGTCGTCCTTGGACACGGATTTCGGCGGGATGCGCGCCATGGTGGCGATCGTCGCCTCGATCTCCTTGACGCCGATCACCCGCTTGCGCTTGGGCTCCGGCGTCAACATCTGCGAGGCGCCCGTCTCGTCGATCACGTCGATCGCCTTGTCGGGCAGCTTGCGGTCATGGATGTAGCGGGCCGACAATTCCACCGCCGCCTTCACCGCGTCCTGGGTGTAGCGCAGCTTGTGGAACTCCTCGAAATAGGGCTTGAGGCCCTTCAGGATTTCGATCGTATCGGGGATCGACGGCTCGTTGACGTCGATCTTCTGGAAGCGCCGCACCAGGGCGCGGTCCTTCTCGAAATATTGGCGGAATTCCTTGTAGGTGGTGGAGCCGATGCAGCGCAGCCCGCCCTGCGCCAGGGCCGGCTTGAGCAGGTTCGAGGCGTCCATCGAGCCGCCGGAGGTCGCGCCGGCGCCGATCACCGTATGGATCTCGTCGATGAACAGGATGGCCTTCTTGTGCTGCTCGATCTCCTTCATCACCTGCTTCAGGCGTTCCTCGAAATCGCCGCGATAGCGGGTGCCCGCCAAAAGGGCGCCCATATCGAGGGCATAGACTGTCGCGCCGATGAGCACTTCCGGCGTCTCGCCCTTGACGATCTTGCGCGCCAGGCCTTCGGCGATCGCCGTCTTGCCGACGCCGGGGTCGCCGACCAGCAGCGGATTGTTCTTCTGCCGCCGGCACAGGACCTGGATGGTGCGCAGCACTTCCGGCTCGCGCCCGATCAGCGGATCAATGCGACCATCCCTCGCCTTGTTGTTGAGGTTGATGCAATAAGCCTCTAATGCCGTTTCCTTTTTCTTAGGATCCTGGTCCTTGCTTTCGCGCGCGGTCTCGGTGCGATCGACCTCCTCCTCGACGCCGCGCGGCGCCTTGCCCGCGTCGTTCATGCCCGGCCGCTTGGCGATGCCGTGGCTGATGTAATTGACCGCGTCGTAGCGCGTCATTTCCTGTTCCTGCAGGAAATAGGCGGCGTGGCTCTCGCGTTCGGCGAAGATCGCCACCAGCACGTTGGCGCCGGTGACCTCCTCGCGGCCGGAGGATTGCACATGGATCACCGCGCGCTGGATCACCCGCTGGAAGCCGGAGGTCGGCTTGGGGTCCTCGTGCAATTCGGTGGTCAGATTGTCGAGTTCGTGCTCGATATAGCCGACGAGGCTCTTCCGCAGGGCTTCGATGTCCACGGAACAGGCGCGCATGACGGCGGCGGCTTCGGCGTCGTCCAGCAGGCTCAGCAAGAGATGTTCGAGCGTCGCGTATTCATGGCGCCGCTCGGAGGCGACGGCGAGAGCGCGATGGAGGGTCTGTTCGAGGTTGCGCGAGAACGACGGCATAAGTCCAGCCTCACTTCTTTTCCATGACGCATTGCAGCGGATGCTGATGCTTTCTGGCGTGATCCATCACCTGGGTCACCTTGGTGTCAGCCACTTCGTAGGTATAGACGCCACATTCGCCGACACCGTTATTGTGCACCTGCCACATGATGCGATTGGCGTCGTCGATATCCTTATGGAAATAGGTACACAAGACTCCAATTACAAAGTCCATCGGCGTATAATCGTCGTTCAGCAACAATACGCGATACATGGAGGGTCGTTGGGTCAGGCTTTTCGTGCGCGTGATCACCGCCGTGCCCGACCCAGGGCCGTCGCCGGAAGATTTCTTGCCGCCCTTGGCGCCCAGAACCGGCGAAAGCCCGGTCGCCACAGTTGGCAAGGATTTGGTCGTCAGGCCGCCAATGCGCCTTGGTTGAGTGTTTTGCGTCGCCAAGACCGTCCTCTCCTCAACATCGCCAGAACCCGCAAAACCCGCACATCCTCCTATTCAACGCGATAAATTCGCCTTTAATTTGGGAGCCCGAAAATTTTCAGGCGGACGCGAGCCGCACCATGCAATTTATGCGCCGCATGCCCCTCCTGCCAGACCGCCCCCAAAACTTTTTGCTCAAGCTCAACTTTTTTCGCCTTAAGCCCAACCTGTTTCCGCAAGCCCGACTCTTTGCTCGAACTCCCATTTGACGCGCGCTGGCTTGCGCGAACCCTGAAGCCAAAACTTCGGCGCACGAGCGGCAACGCCCCAGCATGGCGCCGACTCATCAAATATACGCCCAAACGGCCAGAACGTTTCAAAAAGAAAAGCCCGGCCGCAAGGGCCGGGCTCAAGTCAGATTTCGTCTCGATCGCAGGGCCACCCGGGGCTAGAGCCCCCAAACGCGGGCGTAACAAGCCACGCGAGAGACGAAAGGCCTCAGTTGGCCGAAGCCTTGATCTTGGCGATCGCGCCTTCGACCGGCTTGAAGGCTTCCTTGGCGACGTTGGTGTAGAGCTCGCCGAGCTTGGAAACCTGGGCGACAAAACCTTCATAGGAGGTCTTGGCGAATTCCTGCTGCAGAGCGATGGCTTCGTTCAGCTCCTTGACGCCGAGAAGCTTTTCGACGTGGGCCGAACCGGACTCGACGGCCTTCTTCGAGAAGTCGGTCAACTCGGCGGCGATCGCCTGGAGCTGCTTGGAAACTTCGGTGGCGGCAGCCTGGACGGCTTCCATCTGTTCCTTGCCGAACTTCTGATATTCTTCGAAATTGATAGCCATATCGACACCTATCTGAGGGCCGCCGTATGCGGCCGGGAAACCAGAGCAAGCGTTTCTCCCCGCTGCTCGAGGCGTAATTTATATGCACCGCACAAGAAGTCAACGACAATTGCTGCGCCGCAACATTTTTCCGTCAAATTATTTTTTGCGCGTCTTTTAACCGCCGGGTAACCGCGTTCCCATAGAGTCAGGACTAGATGCCGCCATGGCGCCCAAGCGGCGCGGCGACGGCGCCCAGTTTGTTTGTTATTACGGGACGTGTTTGTATGTTCGAGCGTAAAGTCCAAGGCCGCATTGCGTCCGGCGTGGCTCTGCCCGCCCTTGTCCTCGCCCTGATCGGCGCCAGCATCGCGACCCCGGCCGAAGCCCACCACCGCCACCACGCCCGTCACGCTCACCACCAGGCGCACGTCCGCTTCCATGCGCGCCACGGCTTCCGTCACGCCCGATTGCATGCCCAAGGCGCCCAGGGCCATCACGGCCTCTCCGCCGACGGCGCGACGGCGGCGATCGTCGAGGACGGCGCCACCGGCCGGGTGATCTGGAGCATGAATGCGGAGGCGCCGCGCCACCCCGCCTCGATCACCAAGGTGATGACGCTGTACCTGCTGTTCGAACAGCTGCAAAAAGGCAACCTGACGCTCGACAGCGAAATTCCGATTTCGCGCCACGCGGCGTCACAGGCTCCGTCCAAGCTCAACCTGCGTCCGGGCGACTCGATCCGCGTCGAGAACGCGATCAAGGCGATCGTCACCAAATCCGCCAACGACATCGCCGTCGCCGTCGCCGAGAAACTGGGCGACGGCTCGGAGAGCCGCTTCGCCGAACTGATGACGCGCAAGGCGCGTGAGCTCGGCATGAGCCATACGGTCTATGTCAACGCCTCGGGCCTGCCCAACAATGCGCAGATCACCTCGGCTGGCGATCTGGCGATCCTCGGCCGCGACATCCAGGCGCGCTTTCCGCGCTACTACCGTTACTTCTCGATCCGCCAATGCGAGGTGCGCGGCCAGCATCTGCATAACCACAATCATCTGCTCGGCAGCGTCGAGGGCATGGACGGCATCAAGACCGGCTATACCGTCGCCTCGGGCTTCAACCTGCTGACCTCGGTCAAGCGCGACGGCCATTATATCGTTTCGGTGGTGCTGGGCGGCCGGACCCGGCGCGCCCGCGACGCCTACATGCAGGCGCTGATCGAAAATCATATCGACGAGGGCGGCGCCCCGCGCGCTTCGCCGACCGCGAAGACCGGACCGAAGCCGCTGAAGCCGCAACAGCCAAGGCCGAAGCTCAAAAGCTCGAAGCTGACAAGGCGGCGGCCAGGAAGATGGCCGAAGCCAAGGCTCGCGAACAGCGCGAAAGCGCCAGCGCGGCTGAAGATGCGCCGCAACTGGCGGTCGCCGCGGTCGTCCCCGCGGCCCGACAGCGCGCCGCCTACGCCGCCGCCGCGGCGCCGAGGCCAGCCGCGAGAACGAGGACACGCGCATTCCCACGGCGTCGATCCCGCGCCATCGCGAGACGATTCATGCCCGCGCCGAGGCGGCGCCGCCGATGCGCTGGTCGACCGGCCCGAACGCGGTCGCCGCCTATCGCTCGACCAACCATTTCGCGGCTTCGCAGAAAGAGCGCGCGCATTTTGAGCTGGCCAAGGTCGAGCAGGTCGCGAAGCAGGAAGCCCGGCAAGATTCCCGGCAAGAATCCAGCCAGGAAGCCCGTCAGGACTCCAGCCAGGATGCCAGCCGAGCCGCCGAGGAAAAGCCGCCGGTTTCCGGCTGGATGATCCAGATCGGCGCGACCGACGCCGCCGACAAGGCCGCGGCCCTGCTCTCCCGCGCCAAAAACGAGCGCCATGTCCATCTGGGTTCGGCCCGTCCCTTCACCGAGAAGGTGCGCAAGGGCTCTGGAACGCTCTACCGCGCGCGTTTCGCCGGCCTCGAGGAAGACAAGGCCCAAGCCGCCTGCAAGCAGCTGAAGTCCTCCGGCTTCTCGTGCTTCGCCACCAGGAACTGAGCGGGGCGGCCGCTCAAGCCTGATGGAAAATGAGTTTCGTTCGTCTGTTCTCGTGTGGAGCTTGTCAGCCGTGTCGACGCAGCAATCTGTCCTTGGCCTGATTGATACGGGCCGCGTCATCCGTCGTCCCCCCGTGGTCGGGATGGCGTTCCTTCATGAGAGCCCGGTGCGCCCGAATGATTTCCTCGGGGCTCGCGCCCGGACGAAGACCGAGCGTCTGATAGGCTTCCTGCTCGGACATCTCAAAGCCGCCGCTCCGGCGTCCCGCGCCGTCCCGCGCGTTCGCGTCACCCTGTCCTGCCGCGCGCCAACCGGGAAAGCGGCGGTCGAAATAAGGTTCTAGCAACCGCGCGGCGTCCACGTCGCCGGCAAGACAGTCACGATAAAGCTGGTCGCAGTTTTCCCTGGACAATTGCGACAGTTTGCTGCCGGCGAAGGACCCCGCCAGCACCTCGCCGTCCACTTCGCCGCTGACATGGTCGAGCGTCATCGCCAGCGTGGCGGTGCGCGCCTGCGAGCTTCGCCTCGCCTTCCGCCGCTCGGCGGCGAATTCGGCGAATTTCTTCCAGGAAATTTTTTCGCCCGAGAACAGGTAGAACGACAGCCCCCCCAGGCCGAGCGCCACGAAAACCCGCCCGCGCAACAGCACGAGCACGGCGACCGCCAGCGCCAGCAGGCCGCCGCCGCTGCGCATTCCCGAGGCGACCTGCGCCGGCGAGGCCTGCCCCAATTGGCGCAGGACATAGACGCACAGGATCAGCGCCAGAATCCCGATCAAGAAAATGGGCATGACCTCCCCTGAACCTTTATGCCTTATCGCATCTGCGACAGCAGATGCCGCGCTTCGGCCTCGCCATTGCGCGCCCGGTCCTCGAGCGCCGCAAAACCGCCGGCGGCATAGGCGGCGGCGGCCTTGAGCAATCCGGCCAGCCGGCCCGGCGCGCTGCGGTCGAACACAGCATAGGCGCCCCCGGTCAGTCGCGCCAGATCCTTGAAGCAGGCGGCTGCCTCCACATTGCCGCCTTCCTGGAAAAAGAAGCCCTTGATTCCGCGCAGGCCGAGTTCGCCCGCGACCCGCGCGAGATCGTCGGCCTTCTCCTCCATCGCGTCGCCGATGAACACGAACGCGCCCACCGCCGCCTCGGCCTGTTCCGCCCTGATGTGCCGCAACACCTTGCCGATCTGGGTCTGGCCGCCGCGCACCGAAATCTTGCCCATTGCGCTCGCCAGCCCCGCCCCATCGCGGATGAAGCGCGAGGCGCGGCATTCGCCGAAGCCGCGAAAATAGACAAGCTGGATGTCGAGGCCGCCGCAGCCCGAGGCCGTGGTGAACATCTGCGCCTGGAGCTGCTGCGCCAGGTCCCAGCTCGGCTGCCGGCTCATCGTCGCGTCGAGCGCAAAAATCAGCCGGCCGCGATCCGAACTCGTCCTGACCTGCGTGTTCCGCGCCGCGTTGAGGAAGGCCTCGAGCTGTGCTTTTTCCTTCTTCGCCTTGTCTTCGGCAGCCACGGCGTTTTGCCGCTTGTCCGCGTCAGCCATCCCCCGCCTCCCTGTTCACGTTAAGATGGCGCGCGCCGGGCGAAAGGCAAGCCGCGCAGCGTGAAAGAGAAGCCCGCGCAGCGTGAAAGAGGAGCCACGCGGCGCAAGAGAAGTGAGGCCGCGCCGATTGCGGTTGCGGCGGTCCCGGACTAGAAATCTGCATGGCCCTGAATCTGATCAAACTCTGCGTCGGCGCCGAATCCATCGCCGACCTCAAGGCGTGGATCGCCCTGCGCCACCAGCGAAACCCCGGCGTCCACGCGCATGTCACGCGCATGGCGCCGAAGCGGGGGGAGGAGCTGCTTGACGGCGGCTCGCTCTACTGGGTGATCAAGGGCCAGCTTTGCGCCCGCCAAAAACTGATCGGCCTCGAGCCTTTCGTCGATTCGGCCGGGGTCAAGCGCTGCGCCTTGCAACTCGACGACGCAGTCGTGCCCGTGCGGCCGAGGCCGCATCGCGCCTTCCAGGGCTGGCGCTATCTCGACGCCGCCGACGCGCCGCCCGATCTCGCCTCCGGCTCAGCCTCGCTCGCCGACATGCCGGAAGAACTGCGGCGCGAATTATCGGGACTTGGTCTGCTTTAATAAGGAACTTGGCCTGCTTTAGTCAGGAACGGGGCGGAGCCGCGGGCTCCGCCTGCGTTTGCGATATTTCCGCCGCCAGTTCCTGTTCGGCCTGCGCCTCCGTCTCGTGGATCATGCCATAGTCGAGTTCCGGCGGACCGCCGTCGGAAGCGGCGAGAATGTCGGAAAAGACGTGGCCGAAGCGCAATTCGTCCCAGCTGTAATTGCGACGGCCATGCACCTTTTGGCCGGATGCGTCGTCGAGGCCCTCGAAGATCACCACGAAATAGGCGTCCATCTCCTCGAGGTCCGCCGGCCCGAGGCCATGCAGCGGACTGGCCTCGTCAACCGGATGGAACAGCGTCCAGGAAAAGGCGAAGATCGGATTGCGGCGGTGGGTCAGCGGCAATTGCGCGAACCGCCGGAAGCGCGCGCCTTCCTCGGTGACCGCGGAATAGAGCAGCCAGATTTCGGCCCCCGCCTCGTTGACCCATGCACTGCGGGCGTTGGCGAGCCGCGCCATCAGCATGTCCCGGCCCTCGTGCCGGGCGAGGGTCAGCGCATTGGCGAAGATGACTTTCGCGCGCGGCCGGGCGAACCGGGCGAACACCAGGCCGGTGTAGACCGCGAGGGTGGACATGCCGGAAAAAATTTCCAGGGTCGCGACGAGATGGCCGTAATGGTTGGCCGGGTGCATGTCGCCGTAGCCGACCGTGGCCAGGGTCTCGATCGAGAAATAGAACATGTCGGCGAAGGAATTTGCGTTGGCGACGCAATCGCGGCCGAGCCAGAACAGCGCGGAGAAAACGGCGTTGATGACCACGAAATAGACGGCGAAGCCGAGGAAGAACCTCGGCCAGGACAGGATCATGATGTTGTGGAAGGCGTCATTCCAGAACGAATGGTCGAGCCCCTTGGTCACGAATTCCCGGCCGCCGAGCTTGACGGTCTTGGAGCGGTCGGAATTTTTCAGAATCATCTGGGCCTGCTCGATTGGCGAAGTGCTGTTGATAACGTAGCAAATTTCCGACGGCGTCTCCCTCCCCTCATAGACCGCTGAAAGCAGGGGACGTCATTGCAACCGGGCATGCTGACATTGGCCATGCCTGACAACGCCGGCGAAACCTGGACGATGCGCGCGAGCTGCGCGATCGACGAATTCGCGGCGGCCACGGCGTTCCCGAAGCCGGCGCCGACGCTTCGGCAAGGAGTTTGTCCTCAGCAATGGCGGGCGCTGATGACAAGGTCGCGGCGGCGGCGATGACGATTGAAGCGAACCGGTGGCGCACCATCTTTTCATTCTCCTCGACGCTGTTCATGCCTTGTGGGAGCCAACATGTTCCTCCGGAGGGTCGCCTTGACCTTCGGTTGCGTGGCCAATCACGGTCGCGGCCAATTTCGTGGCCAGGCGATCGCGATCGCCTTGCAGGACTGCAATGCGCTGCAGCAACGACTGGTGGGCGAGCCTCGCCCAGACATCTCCTGCCAGTCCGGCGAGTTTTGCGAGCGTGGCGCGCTCGTCATGATTGAGATTGGCGCCGGACGCATGGGGCCCGTAGAGCGCCACGGCGAAGAGCTCAAAGCGATTGGCCACGGGAACGGCAAAGACCGGTTGTTCCAGGCGGGTGAGTTGATCGCCTGGCGCCGCGGCGTGCAACGCGACGTCGCTGGCGCACTTCGACTGCGCATGACGGATGATGGGATCGTCATGCGCCAAGGTCGCCGGCCAGCACTTGGACCCGTCGCCCGTGCGTATCCCGCCACGGAAGCCCGAATCGTCCTTGCAAAAGACGCCGGCGCAGGCGAGCCGAAACGTCTTGCAGACGTCCACCGCCAACAAAGCCTCGATCGACGCGCAATCTCGGGCCTGCAGCAATTCCTTGCCAAAGGCGTCGCCGGCCCGGATCGCTCCCCGATTGAAAAGCCGGTCGGCATGATGCGTCGTGAATTCATGCAGGCGCGAAATCAGGAAGAGCGCCAAAGTGGCGAGCGCGACCCAGACGGCGCCCGGCAGCGCCAGGCGATCGTGGTAATTTTCGCTAATGTGCTGGTATTGTTCATGGACAAATAAAGCCGGAGCGCTCAGCAGAAGGCCGAGAATCGTCACCCGACGCAATGGGATGGCGACGCTGACGACCACCGGTTTGCGCACCGCCTCGAAAACGAACAGGCAAAGAATTCCGTTGATGAGGCGGACCAAATCCCAAAACTCATCCGGCGGCGGCGACCGCTCCCAGAGGCCGTCAAGCAGCGTCGTCTGTTGTCCGATATCGGCCAGGGTCAAGGACGGCAAGCCGATCAGGCATCCCCAAATCACCCAGCGCAGACGCTGATAATCGGTCGGCGACTGATCGCCGCGACGCGCCAAAAGGATCACCAATGCGCATGCGGCGACAATGAAGCCGGTGAAATTGCCGGCCCGGATCAGAAATTCCGCGGGATAGCCAAAAACGTTGGCGTAGGCGGAAACGAGGACGATCGCCAACAGCATTGCGAGCGCTGGCAATATCCTCTCGACCCTGCGCCATCGTGGGGTGATCTGCTGGCGCGGAACCCGCAGCGCGAATAGCAGAAATCCGGCCAGGCCCGCGCCTTGCGCAATCCCGCCCGCCACGTGCTGGGCCAGCAAAGCGGCGGGAAGCTCTTGCAGCAGCGCGTAATATTGATAGGACTGCCCGGGATTGAACCAGATGATGTAGAGAAAAAAGCCCCAAGTCATTTTTCCCGGCCGCGTCCAAACCAGCCAGGCCGCCGCGAGAATGACGCAAATGGCCGCGATCTGGTCGAATGGCAGGATCGCCGCCACCCACCAGGTGAAGGGCCTGGTCTTGGCGACAAATTCGACTTTTCGCGCTGGCGTAGCGTCAGTCGCGACGACAACGAGTTCGGCGCGTCGGCCATTATCCAAGAGCTGCAGCTGTCCAAGCGACGCAAGCGCCGTCGCGCACCTGAGCGTATTGATGGGAATGCAGCGCATTTGCGCAAGATCGAGACGATCTCCCGAGCGCAAACCGGCCTGCCAGGCCGCGGACTCGCTTTCATCGGCGAAATGCCCTCTCACGTCCGTGACGAGACCGTCGCCATCGACAGAAAAGCCGAGGGAGCCGAGGGGCTGAACGAGACGATAAAAATCCGGAGCGATCATCGCGAGCGCCCACAGCGTCAACACCACGAGCAGAATACGGGCGCGGTTGCGCCAAAAAGCCAGCATCTGAAGGGACCGAGCGTTGGGTCGGCTGAACTACGGCATGGCGCCCACTATGCGCCTGTTTGACTCGGCGGACAATTTTTCGCGCCCGCAGTCGTCCGCAACAGGCGGACGCGCGGCAAGGCTCAAGCGGCAAGGCTCGAGCGGCAAGGCAGTTGCCTTGCAGCATGCATCTAAGCCAACGGTCATCCGCCCCTGCGGCCAACATCCCCACACGGCCCATGAGGCGAGAAGGGATTCTCGCGTGACGTCAGCCCTTCCCGCCCCTATGTTGCCGTAATGCCGTTGAAACCGAAAAAACCTTTCCCGAGCCGCGATGACATTGTCGCCTTCATCGCCCGCGAACGCGAGGAGGCGCAGAAATCCGGCTCCGCCAGTCCCGACAAGATCGGCAAGCGTGAGATCGCCCGAGCCTTCGGCATTCGCGGCGACGACAAGATCCTGCTCAAGAAGATCCTCAAGGAGCTGGAGCTCGAAGGCGCCGTCGCGCGCTCGCGAAAAGGCCTGCATGAGGCCGGCGCCCTGCCGCAGATCGTGCTCGCCGACATTTTGTCGCGCGACCGCGATGGCGAATTGATCGCCGTTCCCGCCGAATGGGACGAGGCCCTGGGCGTGGCGCCGCGAATAATCGTGTTCGCGCCGAGAAAGCCGCGGGAAAAACACCTGCCGGCGGCGGGCGTCGGCGACCGGGCGCTGCTGCGCGTCTCGCCCCTGCACGCGGCCGGCGCTCCATCCTATTCCGGGCGCGTGGTCAAGCTTTTGTCGCGCGCCGCAACGCGCGTGCTTGGCGTGTTCCGCGAGGACCCGGCGACGCGCGGCGGGCGCATCGTCCCGGTCGACAAGAAAATGCGCGACAAGGAATTCATCGTTTCGGAAGCCGATCGCGGCGAGGCGCGCGACGGCGACCTCGTCAGCGTCGAGACGCTCGAACGCGGGCGCCTCGGCCGTCCCGTCGCCAAAGTGCGCGAGCGGCTGGGCTCGATGAACTCGGAGAAGGCGATCAGCCTGATCGCCATCAACATCCACGGCCTTCCCGACCTGTTCCGTCCCGAAACCATCGAGGCCTCGGAGGCCGCCAAAGCCGCCCGCATGGAGGCGGAAGGTTTTCGACGCGAGGACTGGCGGTCCACGCCGCTTCTCACCATCGACCCGCCGGACGCCAAGGACCATGACGACGCGGTCTTCGCCTGCCCGGATGAGGCCCCCGACAACAGGGAAGGCCATGTCGTCACCGTCGCCATTGCCGACGTGTCCTTTTATGTCCGCCCCGGCTCGGCGCTCGACCGCGAGGCGCTCGATCGCGGCAATTCGGTTTATTTCCCCGACCGCGTCGTGCCGATGCTGCCCGAACGCATTTCCAACGACCTGTGCTCGCTGCGCCAGGGCGAGGACCGCCCCGCGCTCGCCGTGCGCATGCGCATCGGCAAGGACGGCCACAAGCTCGACCATACGTTCCATCGCGTGATGATGCGCTCGGCGGCCAAGCTCTCTTACGTGCAGGCGCAGGACGCCATCGACGGGCGCCCCGACGAGGCGAGCAAACCCTTGCTCGAATCGGCGCTGAAGCCTCTGTGGCGCGCCTATGAGGCGACATTGATCGCGCGCAAAAAGCGCTCGCCGCTCGATCTCGACCTGCCGGAGCGAAAAATCCTGCTGAAGCCTGACGGCACGGTGGACCGCGTGCTGACGCCGCCGCGCCTTGACGCGCACAAGGTCATCGAGGAGTTCATGATCCTCGCCAATGTCGCCGCCGCCGAGACGCTGGAAGCGGAAAAGTCGCACCTGATCTATCGCGCGCATGACGAGCCCTCGATCGAGAAGCTCAACGCGCTGTCGGAGTTTCTGGCCACCATCGGCATCAAACTCGCCAAGGGCCAAGTGCTCAAGCCGATGCAGTTCAACGAGATCCTGGCCAAGGTGCGCGGCACCGAGCACGAGAACGTCGTCAATGAAATCGTCTTGCGCACCCAGGCGCAGGCGGAATATGTGGCGGAGAATTACGGCCATTTCGGCCTGCATCTGCGCCGCTACGCGCATTTCACTTCGCCGATCCGCCGCTATGCCGATCTCATCGTGCATCGCGCCCTGGTGCGGGCGCTGGGCCTCGGCCCCGGCGGCCTGCCCGAGATGGGGCGCGAGCATCTGGCGGAGATCGCGGCGAAAATATCCGCCGCCGAGCGCCGCGCCATGGCGGCCGAGCGCGAAACCACCGACCGGCTGATCGCCACGCATCTCGCCGACCGCATCGGCGCGATTTTCGACGGCCGCATCGCCGGCGTCACCCGCGCCGGCCTGTTCGTCAAATTGGCCGACACGGGCGCCGACGGCTTTGTCCCCGCCGGCACGCTCGGCCATGACTATTTCCATTACGACGAGGCGCATCACGCGCTGATCGGCTCGCGCACCGGCAAATCGTTCCAGCTTGGCGATGCGGTGAAGGTGAAGCTGATGGAAGCCGCGCCTTTCGCCGGCGCCCTGCGCTTCGAAATGCAGAGCGAAGGCAAGGCGCGGGTCGGCAAAGCCGGCGCCGCCAAGGCGGGTCCGCGCAGGATGGGCGCCCGCAAGGCAGGCGGCGGCAAGCCGCGTCCGAGCAGCAAGCGAGCGCGCCGATGAGCCCGCAAGACAGCGCGAATCAAGACATGCCCGATCAAGACATGGCCGATCATGACATACCCGATCATGACGGCGGCGTCATCGTCATCGAAAAGCGCCCGGTCTGGCCGGCGCTCAAGCGCGGCATGAAGAAACGCTGCCCCGCCTGCGGCGAGGGCGGGATCTATCACGCCTATCTCAAGGTCAACGACCGCTGCCCCCATTGCGGCGAGGCGCTGTTCAACCATCGCGCCGACGACATGCCGCCTTATGTGACCATGTTCATCGTCGGCCATTTCATTGTCGCCGGCCTGCTGATGGGCCAGGACTACTTCCCCAATTTTCCGGATTGGGCGCAGATGATCCTGTGGCCGCTGGTCGCGGCGCTGGCCTGCCTGTGGCTGCTGCCAATCGTCAAGGGCGCGCTGATCGCCTACCAATGGGCGCTGCGCATGCATGGGTTTGGCGGCGCGCCGGCGCCGGAAGAACAGGCATGACCCGCGCCTCTCCCCGGGTCGTGCGCCCGCGCGACGCCTCGAGCCTGATCCTGCTCGACGGCAAGGGCAAGAAGACCAAAATCCTGTTCGGCAAGCGCCATCACGGCCACCAGTTCATGCCCGGCCAATATGTCTTTCCTGGCGGGCGGGTCGAGCCGTCCGACCGGACGATGAATGTCGCAGGCGCGCTCGACGCCCTGGTCGAGGCGCGGCTGATCAAGCGCCGTCCAGCCGCCGGACCGACCTTCGCCCGGGCGCTCGCTCTGGCGGCGATCCGCGAGACGTTCGAGGAGACGGGGCTGGCGCTCGGCACGCGGGAATTCGGGCCGCCGGCCAAGGCGCCGGCCGGAGCGTGGAGCGATTACGCCGCCACCGGCTGCATGCCAGATCTGCAGGACCTGCATTTCATCGCCCGCGCCATTACCCCGCCTTCGCGGCCGAAACGGTTCGACACCCGCTTTTTCGCCCTCGACGCGCGCAATATCGTGGCCAAACTCGACGGCTTCGCGCATGCCGACGCCGAACTGGTCGAACTGGTGTGGATCGGCCTCGACGAGGCGGACAGCCTCGACCTGCCGGAAATCACCCGGCGTGTGCTGGCCGAATTGCGAACGCGGCTGGCGGCGGGAATGACCCGCTACCTGCCGGCGCCGTTTTTCCACCACAGCCATGGAAAATGGCTGCGCGAGGATCTCTAAGCGGCCTCGATCCGCCTTCCGCCGGCCATGAAAACATGGCCTATAAGGCCGCATGTCCTCCCGTTTCGATTCGCCGACGCGCAAAAAGCTCGCCGCCGCCATTTCCTGCATCTCCATCGTCGGAATCGGCCTGTCGCTGGTCATCCCGCTGCTCGCCTTGCGGCTGGAGGCCGCAGGCTTTCCGGCGCGGACCAACGGGCTGCATATCGCCGTCACCGGCCTCGCGACGCTGATCGGCGCGCCGCTGACGCCGTGGCTGGCGAAAGTTTTCGGCATCAGGCGCCTGTTGTTCGCGGCCATTGGCCTTGGCGTCGCCTCGCTGCTCGCCTTCGCCTTCTGCAACGATTATTGGCTGTGGCTGCTGATCCGCGCGCCGTTCGGCTTCGCCCTGACGGTGATCTTCGTCGTCAGCGAATACTGGATCAGCGCCGCCGCGCCGCGCGGCCAGCGCGGCATGGTGATGGGGCTCTACGCCACCATGCTGTCGCTCGGCTTCGCCGTCGGCCCGGCGCTTCTGAGCCTGACCGGCGCGCAAGGCGTCGCGCCCTTCCTCGCCGCCGCCGCCCTGATCGGCGCGGCGGTCATCCCGGTGGCGCTGGCCGGCGAGGAAGCCGCGGTGAAGATGGACGCCGGCCCGCGCGCAAAACTGCGCGGCGTTTTCGCCGCGGCCCCCATCGCGCTCGCCGCCGCCCTGCTCTATGGCGGCATCGAGACCGGCGGCAATGGATTGTTGCCGATTTTCGGCCTGCGCTCCGGCTTCACGCCGCAATGGGCGACGTTCCAGCTCACCCTGCTGGCGCTCGGCAATGTGGTGTTTCCGATTCCCATCGGCCTGATCGCCGACCGGTGCAACAAGATCAAGCTTTTGGCCTTCTTCGCCCTGTTCGGCATGGTCGGCGCGCTCGCCCTGCCCGCGCTGGCGGCGGACAGGCCGAGTTACGCCCTGGGCCTGTTCGTCTGGGGCGGCGGAATCGGCGGCATCTATACGGTGGGACTGGCGCTGCTGGCGGAAAAATTCCACGGCGCGCGGCTGGTCTCGGCCAATGCCGCCTATATCATGATGTATGCGGTCGGCATGATGGCCGGGCCGCCGGCCTTGGGGCTGGGGCTCGATCTCGCCTCGCCGCACGGCCTGTTCGACACCCTCGCCCTGTTCTTCGCCGCCTATCTCGCGCTGATCGTCGTGCTGGCCGGTCCCTTTCCGCTCCTGAAGGCGCGCCGCACGGCTTGACAAAGCGTGGGCGATCCGTATGTTGCCCGCGAGTTTGGGCCGGATCGTCTCCGGCCCCTTTTGTTCCGGCGCAAGCCGCGCCGCCAGACTTTGCAGGACGATGCCCATGGCCAAGGCCGCCACGATCAAGATCAAGCTGCTGTCGACCGCCGACACCGGCTATTTCTATGTCAGCAAGAAGAACGCCCGCACCAAGACCGACAAGCTGGCGTTCAAGAAATACGACCCCGTCGCGCGCAAGCACGTCGAGTTCAAGGAAACCAAGATCAAGTAACACTTGAACTTGTTCCGTCAAAAGCCGCCTCCGGGCGGCTTTTTGCGTTTGCACGACCGTTCAGGCCAGGAACCCCTCGAACACGATCTGGTCGGCATGGCGTCGCGCGCTCGCCGCCTGCTCGGGCGAGCGAATCGTCCAGGTCATGACAGGCCTTCCGGCGCAGGCGCGGGCGAATTCGCAGGTCGGGTTGGGCAGGTCGCGCGCGCGCCAGGACAGGAAATCCGGCCGCGTCGCGCGGGCGTGGGTAAAGCGCGCCAGTTCGTCGATCTGCCGATAGCTCAGTTCCGCCCACTCCGGCTCGTCATGGTCGGATTGCGAGATGATCCCCAGCGGCCAGGGCGCGTCCGTCGCGCGCAAGGCGGCGATCAGGGCGGGGTCGAAGCTCTTGATCGCTGCCGGACCGGCATAATCGCCCAGCGCGGCGGCGACGGCTATGGCCAGCGCGACATTGCCGGAAAAATCGCTCTTGAGTTCGAGGATGAGCGGGCGCGCGCCCTGCACGAGCCCCAGCAATTGCTGTAGCGAGGCGACGCATTCGTTCGACCCGAGCAGCGGCGTCTTCAGCAATTCGCCAAACTCATGCGCGTCAAATGCGCCGCTTTTGCCGCAAAGCCGCCCGAGCGTCTCGTCGTGAAACACGAAAACTTTTCCGTCGCGCGACAGGCGCAGGTCGCATTCGACGCCATAGCCTTGAGACAGCGCGGCGCGGGCCGCGCCGAGCGAGTTCTCCGGCAGGCCGCGCGAAAAATCGTGCAGCCCGCGATGGGCGATCGGTCGCGCCATCAGCCAGTCGGGCGCGTTGGCTTCGCCAGCCTTCATAATTCGTGCGCTTTCATGGCGTGATTTCGAAAATCGCCTCCACTTCGACGCAGGCGCCGAGCGGCAGGCTGGCGACGCCGATGGTGGAGCGGGCGTGAAAACCCTTTTCGCCCAGCGCTGAGGCGATCAAATCGGAAGCGCCATTCATCACCAGCGCGTGGCGGGTGAAATCGTCAGCGCAGGCGATGAAGCCGCCGAGACGGATGCAATGGCCGATGCGGTCGAGGTCGCCGATGTGCGCCCGCGCCTGGGCGAGGCAATTCAGCGCGCACAGCGCCGCCGCCCGGCGCGCGACCACCTCGTCGACGCCTGCGCCGACCTTGCCCGTATGCTCGGGCGCGAGCGCGCCGTCCGGCCCCAGCGGCAATTGCCCGGACACGAACAGCAGCGCGCCGCTGCGGGTCGCGGGAACATAATTGGCGAGTGGCGCGGCGGGCTCGGGCAGGACAAATCCGAGATTGGCGAGTCGGCGCTCGACCTCGCTGGCGATCTGTCCCATCGTTCCATCCTCATCCGGCCCCGCGTCGGCGCCGACCGTAAATTCGCCACGCCCTTCCCGCAATGCTTTCCAGCGCCTACATTGAAGATTCCCGTCTCCTTCATGCGGACAAGCCACATGCGTTTTTCCCCGGTCTTCTTTGGCGCGGCTTGCGTCGCCGCCTTGGCGTCGCCTTTTGTGTCGTCCGCTCTTTCTCCCGCCTGGGCCGGCCCGGCCTCGCCCAACCCCGGCCTGGCGCTAGTCGCTCCGCGCCTCGCCAGCCACAAGGCGATCTACGACCTTGAGCTGGTCGAGGGCGCGGGCGCCAACGCGCCGGCCAGCGCCAGCGGCCGCATCTCCTATGATTTCTCCTCCGCCTGCGAAGGTTACGCCCAGACGTTGCGGCAAGTGGTGGACATGCAGCCGCAGGAAGGCGCGCGGCAATTGACGGAGACGCGCTCCAGCACCTACGAGGACGCCAAGGGTGACGATTTCCGCTTCAACACCGCCACGCCGGGCGCCCGGGCCTTGGAGATCGACGGACACGCCCAGCGCACGGCCAACGGCGCCATCGCCATCGCCGTGACGCATCCGCTGCCCTTCTCGATCAAGGCCTCCGACAATGTCCTGTTTCCGACCCAGCATATCGAGAGAGTGATCGAGGCGGCCGAGCGCGGCGAAAAAGTATTTCTGGCCCGCGTTTACGACGGCTCGGACGACGGAAAGAAGATTTTCAACGTCACCGCCATCATCGGCAAGGCGGAAACCGGGCCGGACCACGACAAGGGCGCGCAATCCCCGATCCTGCGCGGCTTGCGGCGCTGGCCGGTGGCGCTCTCCTACTTTCCCGCCGACCACCGCGACGGCCCGCCGGATTACGTCCTGTCGTTCAATCTCTACCAAAACGGCGTCTCGAGCGGCCTGAAGCTCGATTACGGCGATTTCGTCATGACCGGCGAACTGACGGGCATCGAATTCCCGCCCGCCGCGAAATGCCAGGGGTGAGAAGCGACGCCTTAGCCCGCCCGCAGCTCGCGCGTCAGCCGATCGAGCTGGCCTTGCAGGGTCTGGCTGCCGCCGCGCAGGCGCCGGGCCGCCTCGGCGACTTCCCTGGATTTGGCGTCGGTCGAAACCGCATTGCCGGTCAGCCGCCGCATGTCCTCGGCGAGGCCCGCGACCGCCGAGAGCGTATCGGAAATGGCGCGCGCAATCTGCGACACCGCCGCATTCTGCTGGTCGAGCGTCGTGGCGATGGATTGCGAGGAAGCGCTGATGCGACCGATGCTCGCCTCGACCCGATCGGTCGCCGTCACCGCCTGACGCGTTCCCTGCCTGATCGTCTCGATGCGCTGAGAGATTTCGCCGGTGGCCTTGCTGGTCATCGCGGCGAGCCCCTTCACTTCTGTGGCGACGACGGCGAATCCCCTGCCGGCCTCTCCCGCGCGGGCCGCTTCGATGGTGGCGTTCAGCGCCAGCAGATTGGTCTGGCTGGCGACGTCCTCGATCAACGCCACGACGTCGCCGATCTCGTCGGAAGCCGTCTCCAGTCCACGGATCACTTCCGCCGCGCTCTCGGTCTCCCGCACGGCCTCGTTCGAAATTTGCGCCGCCAGATTGACCTGGCTGAGGATTTCCCGGATCGAGGCCGACAGCTCCTCGGCGGCCGCCGAGACGGACTGCACATTTTCATGGGCGATTTCGCCCGCGCTGGCGCTTTCTGACGCCTGCCGCTTCGTGTCGTCCGCCATGGCGAGGAGTTCCGCCGACGCGGTTTCGAAGCCGATCGCCGTCTGGTCAATGCCTTGCGCCGCCTGCCGGACCGAACCGTCGAATTCCATGGCCAGTTTTTGCAGCGTCTCGCGCCGCGAGCCTTCCGCATCCTTGCGCCGCCGCGCTTCGGCTTCGGCGTCCTGGCTCAGCCTTTGGCGCAGAAGATCGCGAAATTGCGTGACGGAGCGAGCGATCACGCCGATTTCGTCGCGCCGCGCCGCGCCGGCGATGTCGGCGTCGAGATCGCCGCCGCGCAAGCGATCCATCGAACGGGTCAGCGTGGCCAGCGGCCGCGACAGGCTGCGCGTCACCAGAAGCGCCATCGCGCCGATCCCCAGCAACCCGGCCAGCGTCGCCGAAACCATCACCCGCGAAGCATGCGCCAGCGCCGCTTCCATGTCGGACACATGGAAACCTGTCCCGACCACCCAGCCCCATTCAGCAATCTGCATCGTATAGGCGAGCTTTTCGCTCGGCGCCTTGTCGCCCGGCTTGACCCATAAATAGGCGGACGCGCCGCCGCCCGCGCGCGCGACGGCGATCAAATTCCTGACCAGCGGAAAACCGGCGGGATCTTTCAGGTCGATGAGGCTCTTGCCTTCGAGCTGCGGCTTGCCGGGCAGAAGGACATTCACGCCGTCCAGCCGATAGACGAAGAAATAATTCTGCTCCACGCCGAAGCGGACCGGCCTGATGGCGGCCACCGCGGCGGCCTTCGCCTCGGCTTCGGTCATTTCTCCCTTGGCGGCGCGGGCGCGAAACCCGTCGATGACGCCGACCGCCGTTTCCACCTGGTGGCGCAGTTCAAGATTTTTCTGGGCATAGAGGGCGTTGCGCAGGTTGGCGTAGGCGAAGGCGCCAACGCCGCCGATGGCGACAAAGGCCAGCATCACGACCAGCGCGATGCGAAATGACATGGAATGGAAATTGGGCATTGCGAAAAGCTCCCGCAGGATTGCGGTGTCGTTCTACCGCTGCGATCTTGCCCGTAACTGTTCTTCACTGAACATATCACGCCAAAAGTGAAGCGCGCGCGACTGCCGCGATGTCAGCTGCGATTTGACGCGCCAAGGAGGTCGACAGGGAACGCGCATCCGAAGCAGCGCGTTTGGTTCGATGGGGGATTTAGCGGAAGGAAAGGAGTTGCGCATGCCGCATCTTTCTTACCCCAACGAGAGTCCGGACTATCGCGAGGCGCGCAACGCCCTGCTCGACGCCGAAATCGCACTGCGCGCCCAGACCGAGGCGGTGGCGGCTCAACGCCGGAGATTGCCGCTCGGCGGGGCTGTTCCCGAGGACTACGTGTTCGAGCAAATCGGCGCGAACTCCATGCCCGAGAAGGCGCGGATGTCGGAACTGTTCGGCCAGCACACCACGCTGGTCCTATACAGTTTCATGTATGGGCCCGAGCGCGAAAACCCCTGTCCGGGCTGCACCCATCTTCTGGATTCGGTAGATGGAGCAGCGCGGCATGTCGGCCAGAGGGCCGCCTTCTACGTCGTGGCGAAGTCGCCCATCGCGCGCCTGATGGCCTGGGCGCGGGCGCGCGGATGGGAATATCTGCGGTTCCTTTCGACTGACGGCAACAGCTATGACGCCGACTATTTCGGCGACACGTCGAAGCTCTCGCGCGAGATGCGCCAGGCCCATGGCGTGCCTGATGGCGATGATTGGGACGAGACGATCTACAACGTCTTTCGCAAGGACAATGGCGTGATCAGGCATTTCTGGGGCTCCGAGCTCAGCTTCGCTCGTCCGGAGCCCGGCCAACATCATCGATCGGGCAATTCGGCCAATGCGCTCTGGGGCCTGTTCGACATGACGCCGGAAGGACGTGGGAATTTCTTTCCCACGCTCGACTATGCGGCGGCGGGCGCACAAAAAGCCGCCGCCGAGTGAGGCGAAAACGCCGGAATTTTTGGGAGCGCTTCGCGAAGAGCGCTCCTGATTTGCTGCTCGCGAGGAGAATGCGACAGGATCAGCCGTCGGCCATCCTCCGGCCGTGGCGATGCGCTCGGCCCGCGAACACCTTGTGGCATTCGGGGCTCAGTTGCGCCTTCTGCCGCGTGAGGCAGGCGGTGATTTTTCCCACGTCCGGGATGAATTGCCCGCAGAGGCGGAACGCGTCGGGCGTGCAGGCCTGCTGGGCTTCGGCGCTTCCTCTGTATTCCGCGAAGGCGGGCGTCGTGAGCGCAAGCGCCGCCGACGCCAGAGCCGCGAAGGCTATGGCTTTCATTTTATGCTCCAAACTCAGGGGTTTAGATGACTTCCAAGCGCGAAGTTGACAGCTTCATAAAATCTTCGCAACGGGCTCGCCGCAGCCAAATCGCATTTCCGTGGCGTTGTGGCTTCGGCGCCCTGGCCAAGCTTCAGGCGAGCAATGCCGCCAGCGAAGCTCCATCGTCGCCACGCCGCAATTCGATCGTCGGAATCGGCGCGATGCGCGCGGCAATTTCCTCGAGCGTGGCGTCGAAGGGAACGCTCGCCTGCTCGCCTTCATTGACGATCACCGCCGCCAGTTCCACGCCTCTGCTGCGCAAAACCTCGACTGCCGTCAGGGTGTGGCTGAGCGTGCCGAGATAATCGCCGACGACCAGCAAGACGGGCGCCTCCAACGCGACGATCCAGTCGAGGACGGTGTGTGTCTCATTCAGCGGAACCATCACGCCGCCGACGCCCTCGATCACCATGAGATCGGCCTTGCCGCCGAGAAACGCCCGGCCTTGCGCAAAAAGCGCGTCGCAGTCGAGCGCCCGCCGTTCCGCGCGCGCCGCAATGTTCGGCGCCAGCGGCGCTGAAAAACGCCACGGCGAAGCTCTTTCCGCCGCCTCTTGCGTCGGCGCCTCGCCCAGCGCCGCGAGGATCGCCCCCGTGTCGCTCTTGGCGATTTGTCGCTTGTCGAAGCCCGAGATAATTGGCTTAGTGGCCGCAACCGACATGTTTCGCGCCCGCGCCTGGCGGATCAGCGCCGTGGTGACATAGGTCTTGCCGATCCCCGTGCCGGTCGAGGTGACGAAATATCTTATGGCCAAGCTCCTGCCCCCGAATAACCTGACTGAGCACGTCTGGCTTCCCTACACCCAAATGCGGACGGCGAGCCAGCCGCTTGAAGCCGTTTCCACGCGAGGCTCGCTGATCCGCCTCAAGGACGGCCGCCAGTTGATCGACGGCGTCGCCAGCTGGTGGACCGCCTGCCACGGCTACAACCATCCGCACATCCAGGCCGCCCTGCATCGCCAGATCGACCTGATGCCGCATGTGATGTTCGGCGGCCTCGCGCACGATCCGGCGGTAAAACTCGCCGCGCGGCTGGCGCAAAAGACGCCCGGCGACTTGCGCCATGTGTTCTTCGTCGACAGCGGCTCGGTGGCGGTCGAGGTGGCGATGAAAATGGCGGTGCAATATTGGCTCAACCGCGGCGAGGCCGGCCGCTCGCGCTTCGTCAGCTTCCGCAATGGCTATCACGGCGACACCATGGCCTGCATGTCGGTCTGCGATCCCGACAAGTCCATGCACGCGCTGTTCAAGGACTATCTGCCCAGGCAATTTCTGGCGGAACTGCCTTCTAACATTGCCTTAGAGCAACAACTTGATGTTTTGCTTGAACAGGAGAAATCGCGCATCGCCGCCGTGCTGGTCGAGCCGCTGGCGCAGGGCGCGGGCGGCATGAAGTTCTTCTCAAGCGAAACGCTGCGCCGCATCGCCGACGCCTGCGAGAAGCATGGCGCGCTGTTGATCGCCGACGAGATCTTTGTCGGCTTCGGCCGCACGGGAACTCTGTTCGCCTGCGAGCAGGCCGGCGTGACGCCCGACATCATGTGCCTCGGCAAGGGCCTGACGGGAGGCGCGCTGTCGCTCGCCGCGACCATCGCCCGGCCGCATGTCTATGAGGCCTTTTTGTCCGACGATCCGCAAAAGGCGCTGATGCACGGCCCGACCTTCATGGCCAATCCGCTCGCCTGCGCCGCCGCCAACGCCTCGCTCGACCTGTTCGAGACCGAGCCGAGGCTCGCACAGGTGGCGCAAATTGAAGAGCTGTTGCGCGAAGGGCTCGAACCGTGCGCAAAAATCCCCGGCGTGCTCGACGTGCGCGTCAAGGGCGCGATCGGCGTCGTGCAATGCGCTTCACTCGGCAATGCCAGCGCCTTGCGCGAAAAATTCGCCGAACAGGGGTTCTGGATCCGCCCGTTCGGCGACATCGTCTATCTGACGCCGGCCTTCACCATTGCCGAGGATCAGCTCGCCGCCTTGACCTCGGCCATCTGTTCGACCCTGCCCGGCTGGTTGTCGAGATCATGATGGAAATGACCTTCGGTGGTTTGCAGCACCTTCAGCCCGAGACGGTCGATCAGCGCGACGTCCTCGGCCGCGTCATTGTTCGACGTGGTCAAGAGCTTCTCGCCGTAAAAGATTGAATTTGCTCCAGCCATGAAGCACAGCGCCTGCGCCTCGGCGCTCATTTCGGAGCGGCCGGCGGAAAGGCGCACGCGCGATTGCGGCATGACGATGCGCGCTACCGCGATCATCCGCACCATGTCGAAGGCGTCGACCGGCGGCCGGCCCTCCATCGGCGTGCCGCGCACGGCGACCAGCGCATTGACCGGCACGCTTTCGGGATGCGGGTTCATTTCGGACAGCACGCGCAGCAGCGAGGCGCGGTCGAATTCCTTCTCGCCCATGCCGATAATGCCGCCGCAGCAGAGGTTGATCCCCTCGGCGCGGACGATGGCCAGCGTGTCGAGCCGCTCCTGATAGGTGCGGGTCGAGACGATCTCGCCGTAAAATTCCGGGCTGGTGTCGAGATTGTGGTTGTAGGAGTTGAGGCCCGCTTCCGCGAGGCGTTTCGCCTGGTGCGGCTTCAGCATGCCCAGCGTGACGCAGGCTTCCATGCCCAGGTCGACCACGCCCTTGACCATATCGACCACGGCGTCGAATTCCTTGCCGTCGCGCACCGAGCGCCAGGCAGCGCCCATGCAGAAGCGCGACGCCCCCGCCTCCTTGGCCATTTGCGCGCGCGACAGGACGTAATCCACGTCCATCTGCGTTTCCTTGGCGACGCCGGTGGCCTTGGCGTAATGCGCGCTCTGCGGGCAATAGCCGCAATCTTCGGCGCAGCCGCCGGTCTTGATCGACAGCAGGCTCGCGAGCTGGATCGTGTCGTCGTGATATTGACGGTGCGTTTTTTGCGCGCGATGAACGAGGTCGAGCAGCGGCAGGGCGAACAGCGCCTCGATTTCGTCCTGAGTCCAGTCGTGGCGGATTTTTTCGGCGATTTGCGGGTTCAGAGTCATGACAATCCCGTGACTTTTGCGTGCGGATCTCATATCAGGTTGCCGGCAAATGGCAAAAACCGAAATCTACCGCGCCTATTGCGCAGAGCGCGCCAGCCAGGACCGCCTGCGCGGGCTGAAACCCAGCGTGCTCGCGCCCGAAGGCCGCATTTTTCGCGATGGCCGCCTGCTCGTCAATTTCGCCAGCAACGATTATCTCGGCCTGAGCCAGCATCCCGCCCTGATCGAGGCTTCCCGCGCCTATGCGGAAAAATATGGCGCGGGCGTCGCCGCCTCGCGCCTCGTCACCGGCGAGCATCCGGCTTTTTCCGCGCTCGAAGCGCGGATCGCCGAGGCCAAGAACCAGCCTGCCGCGCTGGTGATGGCCTCGGGTTACCAGACCAATCTCACCGCCGTCGCCGCTTTGGCCGACAGGGAGGTCGCGGGCCGGCCGGTGACGATCCTCGCCGACCGCCTGGCCCATCATTCGCTGTTGCAGGGCGCCCCGCTCGCGGGCGCGCGGCTGATGCGCTTCCAGCACAATGATTGCGACCATCTCGAAAGCCTTTTGCGCGCGCGAGCGGGCAAGGGCGAGTTCTGCCTGATCGTCACCGAAAGCGTGTTCGGCATGGACGGCGACCTCGCCGACCTCGCCCGCATCGGCGCTTTGGCGCAACACTACGACGCCCTGCTCTATGTCGACGAGGCGCACGCCACCGGCGTTTTTGGCGCGCGAGGATTTGGCCTTTGCGAGGACTTTGCCGCCACCACCGATGTGGCGATGGGCACCTTCGGCAAGGCGCTCGGCGGTTTCGGCTCCTATCTCGCCTGCGCCGCAGAAATCCGCGAATTCCTCATCCAGCGTTGCGGCGGCCTGGTTTACTCGACCGGCCTGCCGCCCGCCGTGCTCGGCGCGATGGATGCGGCGCTGACGCTGGTTCCGCGAATGGCGGCGGAGCGGCGCGATTTGCTGGAGCGGGCAGAAAAGTTGCGCGAAAAACTCAAGGCGCAGGGCTGGAATTGCGGCGCGAGCGCCAGCCAGATCACGCCGGTGCTGGTCGGCGCCGAGGCCGACGCGCTGACCCTGGCGGCCGAGCTGGAAAAACGTGGTTTTCTCGTCCCGGCCATCCGCCCGCCGACCGTGCCGCTGGGGTCGAGCCGGCTGCGGCTGTCGCTCAGCGCCGCGCATAATTCACAGGATATCGACGCGCTCATCGCCAACCTGGCGGAATTCGCGCCGGTCTATGCGCAAAAATACGCCGCGAGACCGGCGGCGTGAGGCTGGTCTTCGTCCACGGCTGGGCGCTCGGCCCGGAAAGCTTCGACGCGCTGGCCGCCCTGCTCGGTCGTTTCGCGCAGGCGCGCGTGGATCTCGGCTATTTCGGCCCTCCCCGCCTGCCCGATTTTGCGCCCGGCGACATCCTCGTCGGCCATTCGGCCGGCCTGCTATGGGGGCTGCGCCAGCGTTCGGACTGGGCCGGCGTGGTGGCGCTCGCTTCCTTTTCGCGCTTCTGCCTCGACGCGCAGGGGCGCGGTTGCGTCAAGCCCGCCGGCTTGCGGGCGATGCAAAAGGCTCTTTCTCAGGACGCGGACAAATGCGTGACGGCTTTTCGCGCCTCGATCGGCGCGCCGCCTCCGGCAAGGCCGGCGCAGGCGGTGGCGCTGGCGCAAGGACTGGCGCTTTTGCGCGATTTCGACGCCGCGCCGCATTTACGCGCCAAAATGCTGGCGCTGGCGGCGGAGGACGATTCCCTCGCGCCCCGCGCCGAGGCGCGAAGACTGGCGCAGATCTCGAACGGAAGGCTTGTCCTGTGCGCCACGGGCGGGCATGGACTGCCCTGGACGGCGCCGGAATTCTGCGCCGGGCATATCGAGCATTTTTTGCGGGCAAATGAAGTCTGACGATATCAACGCTTCCGTCATCCGCGCCTTTGACGCGGCGGCGGCGACCTATGACGCGGCCTCGCAGGTCCAGCGCGAGATTGCGCGCGAGCTGATTTTCCGCGCCGGGCGCGGCCTGTCCCGCGCGCCGAAAAAAATCCTCGATCTCGGCTGCGGCGCCGGCCATGTGACGCAAGCCGCGCTCGAGCGCTGGCCCGAGGCGAAAGTCACCGCGCTCGACGCCGCCCCTGCCATGCTGGCGGCGTTGCGGCGAAAATTTCCCGCAGTCGAAACCCTGTGCGCCGACGCGACAAAGCTCGGCGGCGCCGGCGATTATGACCTGATCGTGTCGAGCATGATGGCGCACTGGCTGCCGGATCCGCGCCAAAGTCTCGCGAACTGGCGGCATTGGCTCGCGCCGGGCGGAAAAATACACGTCGCGCTGCCGGTGGCCGGCTCTCTTTTCGAATGGCGCGACGCGTGCCGGGCGGAAAATATCGCCGATGGCCTGTGGGATTTTCCGCAACCCAGTTTCGCGGCGGATTTCTCCGAACACACGGAAACCAGGGATTTCGTCGCGACCTATGCCGACGCAAAAAGCTTTCTGCAAAGTTTCAAATGGACCGGCGCCCGCAACGCCCGGCATGGCCACCATCCGGTTCCAACCACGGCGTTGCGCCGCCTGCTCGCAGCGCGCAGGGGTCCGTTTTCCGCGACCTTCCGGATCGAGTTCCTGACGGTTGGACCGGAAGCGTCACGCTTTCCCTAGTATTATGGCATCGGCAAAGGCTGGAGAGGTAAGGGATTTTTTGGTAGTGCCTCAGTTTGAAATTTGATGACCACAATTTTTTCCCGACCGATCGCTTCTCGAAACTCTCGTTGAAGTCGACGAAAGCGACATCCCCTATCGCACCAAAGCCGATCCGATCGCCGGCGGCCAAGGCCGCAGCGCCATGCAAGCTGCATTTCATCGGCGCGATCGAGCTCTCGCCTGACGGCCATCGGCGCCGCATCCGCCTCGCGCCGCTGCAAGACTTCTCGGCACCCTGCATCCGTGTTTTCGTCTCCGACGCGGTCACACCCGGCGCGACGATCCTAAGCGACGGCTTCTCGGCCTATCGCGGCCTCAAAGGCTACAACCACCAACCCAAGGTCGTCGGTAAAATGGCGGCGCATATGGTCCTGCCATGGATCCACCGCGTCTTCGCCAACTTCAAGCGATGGGCGCTCGGCACCTATCACGGCGTCCGTTCACCGCACCTGCGCCGCTATCTCGAAGAGTTCGCGCCGGTTAACGGGCGGTATGACCGACGCAACTCCCCAAGCCGCCGTCCTAATATGGTTAACGACGTAGAGACGATCGCAACAACGGAACATGTCGAACTTGGGTCGTCACCCATGGTGTGCTACATTGTAGCCCAAGGAGAACATCCATGCCCAACACCGTTGTCCGCGCTCGCATTGACGAGCGCCTAAAGGAAGAAGCCTCTGCCGTCCTGGCGACAATCGGACTAACCGTATCTGACGCCTTTCGCCTGATGATCGTGCGTATTGCAACCGACAAGGCTCTGCCGTTCGAGCCTTTGATTCCGAACGCCAAGACCATTGAAGCAATGAAAGAAGCGCGGCGCGGCGGCTTGAAATCGTTTTCTTCCATCGGCAATCTGATGGAAGACCTCAATGCGGATGATTGAACGGACCGGACAATTCAAACGCGACTACAAACGCGAAGCAAAAGGTCCATATCGAGAAACCCTGCAGAACGACTTAATTTCTCTGCTTGAAATCCTCATCGAAGACAAACCACCTCCTGTCAAATACCGCGATCACGCATTGACGGGCGATTGGAAAGATCACCGTGATTGCCACCTTAAGCCAGATTTGGTCCTAATTTACCAAAAACAGGACGATGAAATCTTAAAACTCGTCCGGCTTGGTTCCCATAGCGAACTCAGTCTCTGAAAAAATGCTGCTGCTACAGCTTAGCAGCATATTTAGCATCACCGGACTCAAAGGGATAAGCTCGCCGCCAAAAAGGTTGACTATCGCTTATTCGCCCTGGCGACTGGCGATCAAAACCGCGACATGGCCGCCGGCCCGCCGAGTCGGCGGCGGGGATGAGCGTTTTTTACCGCCCGAGATTGATTTCGTTTGTCTTTCAGGCACAACACGCTCAGCCCGCGTAGTCCGCCAGCGCTTCCTGAGAAACCGGCGTCAGCGACACCGATTCGCCGCAGCCGCAGGACGCAGTTTCGTTGGGGTTTTCGAACACGAAGGTGGCCGACATCTTGGTGACCGCGAAATCCATGCGCGCGCCAATCAGGAACAACACGGCCTTGGGGTCGATCAGCACCTTGGCGCCCTTGTCCTCGACCAGCATCTCGCCGGGGCGCGCCTCTTCCGCCATCTCCACCGTATAGGACATGCCGGCGCAGCCGCCGTTCTTCACGCCGACCCGTAGCCCGAAGGCGGAGCCGCCGGCCTTCCCGACCAGCGAAATGACGCGCGCGGCGGCGGCGTCGGTGATTGTCATGAGCGAACGGGTTGCGGCCATCAGCGATAAGTCCCCTTCAACCGGTTCAATAGCCGGCGAATATTGCGACACACTCCATATAGCATCGCGGGGCGCCCGGTTAAAGGCGGTCCCGGCCGGCAGATTGACTTCGCCGGCCCTTCCGCTCAAAACACCACCATCAAGTCCGCGGCCAAGCGGCAGAGGTTTTTTCCCCATGCAATCCGTGACCCTGATCGACAATTACGACAGCTTCACCTTCAATCTGGTGCATTACCTCGGCGCGCTCGGCGCCCATGTGAAGGTCGTGCGCAACGACCAGGCCACGGTCGAGGAAATCATCGCCGAGGACCCGGATTGCCTGGTGCTTTCGCCCGGCCCCTGCACGCCGCGCGAGGCGGGAATCTGCCTCGACCTGATCCGGGCCGCGAGCGACGCCATCCCGATCCTCGGCGTCTGCCTCGGCCATCAGGCGATCGGCGAGGTTTTCGGCGGCGAAGTCGTCCGCGCTCCGAGCCCCGTGCACGGCAAGATCGCCGAGATCAGCCACACCGGCGAGACGGTTTTCCACGGACTGCCGACGCCCTTCAAGGCCACGCGCTATCATTCGCTGGTGGTGCGCCGCGATTCGTTGCCCACCGATCTGGCGGTCACCGCCGAGACCGGCGACGGGCTGATCATGGGCCTGAGCCACATCACCCATCCCACCCACGGCGTGCAATTCCATCCCGAAAGCATCGCCTCCGAACACGGCCATGCGCTGCTGCGCAATTTCCTCGATCTGGCGCACGGCTGGAACGCGGCCCGGCGCAAGGCCTGACATGGAAGCGTTCAAGCCCCTCCTCTCGAAAATCGCCCACGGGCACAGTCTTTCCCGCGCAGAGGCCGAGGCGGCGTTTGAAATGCTGCTGTCCGGACAGGCCACCCACGCGCAGATGGGCGCTTTCCTCATGGGCCTGCGCGTGCGCGGCGAAACCGTGGATGAGCTGACCGGCGCCGTCACCGTGGCGCGCGCGAAAATGCTGCCGGTCAAGGCGCCGGACGGCGCAATGGACATTGTCGGCACGGGCGGCGACGGCGCCAACACCTACAATGTCTCGACGCTGGCGGCGATCATCGTCGCCGCCTGCGGCGTTCCCGTCGCCAAACACGGCAGCCGCGCGGCATCGTCGATGTCCGGGGCGAGCGACGTGCTGAGCGAATTGGGCGTGGGCGTCGGCATTACGCCTGAGATGGTCGAGGAGAGCCTGCGCGAGGCCAATATCGGCTTCATGCTGGCGCAGGCCCACCATGCCGCGATGGCCCATGTCGCGCCCGTGCGCAAGGAAACCGGCGCCCGCACGCTGTTCAACCTGATCGGGCCGCTGTCCAACCCCGCCGGCGTCAAGCGCATCCTGCTCGGCGTCTTTTCCGAAAAATGGATGGAGCCGATCGCCCGGACGTTGCAGGAACTCGGCGCCGAACGCGTCTGGGTGGCGCATGGCGACGACGGCCTCGACGAGATCACCACCACCGGCCCGACCGCCATCGTCGCGCTGGAGGATGGGCAAATCCGCCGTTTCGAGGTCACGCCGGAACAGGCGGGCCTGAGCCGCGCGAACATCGAGGACCTGCGCGGCGGCGATCCCGCCCATAACGCAAAGGCTTTGCGCGCGGTTCTCGACGGCGCGAAAGGCGCCTATCGCGACATCGCCGTGCTCAACGCCGCCGGCGCGCTCATCGTCGCCGGCAAGGCGCCGGACCTCGCCTCCGGCGCGCGCATGGCCGAGGCCGCGCTTGACAGCGGAAAAGCGCGCGCAACGCTCGAAAAATTGATAAAAATCTCCAATGCCGATAAACGCGCCGGTACACAGGCGACGGTTTAGGCGCTAAGGTTGCGACATGTCCGATGTTCTGAAAAGAATCGAAGCTTACAAGCGAACTGAGATTTCCGAGGCGAAAGTGCGCGTGCCTTTCTCCACCCTGGAGCGCAAGGCGCATGACCACGACCCGCCGCGCGGTTTTTTGCGCGCCGTGGAAGCCATGGTTGAGGGCGGCCGCCCCGCTTTGATCGCCGAGGTGAAGAAGGCCAGTCCGTCCAAGGGCCTGATCCGCGCCGACTTCGACCCGCCGGCCCTCGCCCGCGCTTACGAAGCGGGCGGCGCCGCATGCCTTTCCGTGCTGACCGACGGCCCCTCCTTCCAGGGAAGGCTCGACGATCTCGCCGCGGCCCGCGAGGCGACCCGCCTGCCCGCGCTGCGCAAGGATTTCCTGTTCGACCCCTACCAGGTCTACGAGGCCCGCGCCGCCGGCGCCGATTGCATCCTGATCATCATGGCCTGCGTCAATGACCGCGAAGCCCGCGCCTTGAATGTCGCCGCGCACGATCTGCACATGGACGTGCTGGCGGAGGCGCATGATGAAGCGGAACTCGACCGCGCCCTTGCGCTGGAAACGCAGCTGATCGGCATCAACAACCGCAACCTGCGCGATTTCAAGGTCAATCTTGAAACCTGCGAAAAGCTCAGCCTGCGCGCGCCGAAGGACCGGTTGCTCGTCGCCGAGAGCGGAATCGGCGCCCATGCCGACATCACGCGGCTGCAAAAGGCAGGCATCAATGTCTTCCTGGTCGGCAAATCACTGATGCGGCAGGCCGATGTCGCCAAGGCGACCAGGACTCTGCTCACCGGCGCGGCCGCCGCCACCCAGACGGCATGACCAAGGGACCGCAAAAGCTCACCCATCTGGGCGAGAGCGGCGAGGCCCGAATGGTCGATGTGTCCGGGAAGAAGCGCAGCGCGCGCACGGCGATCGCCCAAGGCTGCGTCGTCATGGCGCCGCAAACCCTCGCGCTCTGTCTTTCCGGACAGGCCAAAAAGGGCGACGTCTATTCCGTCGCCCGCATCGCCGGCATCATGGCGGCCAAGCGCACGCACGAACTGATCCCGCTCTGCCATCCGCTGAACCTGACCAAGGTGCAAGTCGATATCGAGGCCGACGAGACCCTGCCCGGCTTGCGGGTGAAGGCCACGGCCAAGGTTATGGGCGAGACCGGCGTCGAGATGGAGGCGCTGACCGCGGTTTCCGTCGCCTGCCTGACCATTTACGACATGCTGAAGGCGGCCGATCACGCCATGCGCATCGAAAGCGTGCTGCTGAGTGAAAAGACCGGCGGCGAGTCGGGTGATTATATTCGCGAGCACTAGGTCGAGCTTCCGCCATGACCGAAACAACACCTCCCCTCAGCGTCGACGAGGCGCTGCAAGCCATTCTCGCCGGCGCGAAATCTCCGCTGGCGGTCGAGCAGACGCCGCTGGCCCAGGCTTTTGGCCGCACGCTGGCGGAAGATGTTTTCGCCCGCCGCACCCAGCCGCCGAAGGCGCTTTCCGCCATGGACGGCTACGCCCTGCGCGCCGATGATTTGGGCGCACGAAGAGTGATCGGCGAATCCGCCGCCGGGCGCGGCTTTGCCGGACATTGCGGGCCGGGCGAAGCGGTGCGCATTTTTACCGGCGCGCCGCTGCCCGCCGGCGCCGACACTGTCCTTGTTCAGGAAGACGCGGAGCGCGAAGGCGACAGCGTCACGCCGACGGCGCCCATAGCCGCGGGCCGCAACGTCCGACTGGAAGGCATAGATTTCCGCGACGGTGAAAAGATCCTCGAACGCGGACGAAAACTCGGCCCGGCCGATGTCGCGCTGGCCGCCAGCGCCGATCATGCGACATTGCCGCTGGCGCGACGGCCGCGCGTGGGCGTGCTCGCCACCGGCGACGAACTCGTCGCGCCGGGCGAAAAAAAGCGCGGGCCGGACCAGATCGTCGCCTCCAACACATTTTCCGTGCTCGGCCTGATCGCCGCTTGCGGCGGCGAAGCTTTCGATCTCGGCCTGGCCAGCGACCGGCTTGACGAGATCGAGGCGGCCATAAATCGGGCTCGCGCTGAAAGCCTCGATGTGCTCGTCACCATCGGCGGCGCCTCGGTCGGCGACCACGACCTGGTGCGCGGCGCGCTGGCGCGCGAGGGCATGCAGCTGAACTTCTGGCGCGTCAACATGAAGCCGGGCAAGCCGTTGATTTATGGCCATATCGGCCCGATGACGGTGCTCGGCCTGCCCGGCAACCCGGTCTCGGCCGTGGTCTGCGGCGAATTGTTCCTGAAGCCGATGATCCGGGCGCTCAGCGGCGATTTATCCGCCGGGGCCGACCGGTCAGAGCCCGCCACTGCCGGCGCCGCCCTCCCAGCGGGCGGCCCGCGCCAGGAATATTTGCGCGCGACGCTGCAAGTCGATGCTGTGGGCCGGAGGATCGCCACGCCTCACGCCGACCAGGATTCATCGCTCACGCGTGTCCTGGCGCGATCGCAGGTGCTGATCGTGCGCGCCCCCAGGGCGCCTGCCGCCGAGGCCGGCGAGCCAGTGCGAATTTTGTGGCTTACCCGGTAAAAAATAATCGGGGCGGCGAGGGCCCGTCTTTTGACCCCGCCGCCCCGCATGCTTTCCCAGCCGTGTCTCGCGGCTCCGGGAAAGAATTACAATGATTACAATCCGGCCAGGTAGGACGAAGGATCGACCGGCTTGGAGCCCTTGCGCAGTTCGAAGTGCAATTGCGGCGAGGCGACATTGCCGCTCTGGCCCGACAAGGCGATGGTCTGGCCGCGCTTGACCGTATCGCCGCGCTTGACGTCGAGCGAACCATTGTTGGCGTAGGCGGAAACAAAGCCGTTGGGATGGCGGATCAGCACGAGATTGCCATAGCCTTTCAACTCGCTGCCGGCATAGGCCACGACGCCGCTCTCGGCCGCCTTGACCGGGGTGCCATCGGGCACCGCGATGTTGATGCCGTCGTTGCCGCCGGCGCCAAATGCCTGGATCACCCGGCCGCGCGCCGGCCAGCGGAACTCGGGATGGGCGGCGTCGCCGCCGCTCGCCACGCTCGGCGCGGCTGGCTCGAGACTCGCGGTGGTGGCGGACCTGTCAACGGCCGAAGCATGCGTCTTGGTGAATTTCGACGCGGCGGGCTCAGGCGCCGTCAACTCGGCGACCGCCGTTTGCTTGGGCGCATGCATCGCAGCGAGTTTCTTCGCTTCGGCGTCGGCTTTCTCCTGCTCGCGCCTGGCGATCCTCTCCTGCTGCTTCAATTGCGCTTCGGCGGCCCTGCGCGTTGCATCGGTCGCATTCGCCTGCGCCAACTTTGCTTGCGCCATCTTGGCCTGCGCCATCTTGGCCTCGGCCAGGCGGGCGCGTCTTCCGGCGAGATTGGTCGCGGCGTCGTGCGTTTCCATCGCGACCGGATTCGGTCCGGCGACAAATTTTTGCGTCTCTGCGTATTTTGGCTCGGCGCCGAGGCGATGCGGCGGCTCGCCGCGGGAGGCTGTCATGACCGGATGGGCCTTCGGCTGCGCAAGCCGCGAGGCTTCCTGCCGGGACTCCACATGAGCCATGCGCGCAGGCCGGGCCTCGGCCGGCGCCAGCGACGCGGAGCGCGCTTCGGCATGATAGACCGGGATCACCATGCGCGCGCCGGGCTGGACCTGGGCGCGGGTGTTGTAGCCATTGAGGCGCAGCAAGGTCGCCAGAGGCACGCCATAGCGCTGGGCGATGATCTCGGCGTTTTCGCCCTGGGCGACGACGATGGGGGTGCCGCCCTCGGGGCTCCAGCCGCCAACGCCCGTCGCCTTGGGGCGCGCGAGCGAAGCGGAATGCGTCACGCCGGGCGCATATCCCGGGGCCGACCAGGCGGCATGCGCCGGAGCGGCGCTCGGCGGGGCCAGCGGCTCGCTCTGGATCAAGGAGGAATGTTGCGGCGCGTAGCGCGGCTGGTCGATGTCGGCCGGCGGCCGCGGCGAATGTTCGCTATTGTTGTCGCCGAAGGGCTTGAACGCGTCGGTGAAGAAATTGCCCGAGCTTTGCTGCGGCTGATTGATCGTGCCCGTGGGGTTGCGGTCAAATCTCGACGACGTCTGGAACGGATTGCCGAGCGGATCGCCGCCCATGCGGCTTAAATCCGCGCACCCGCCGAGTGTAATCGCAGCCATGCCGATCAGGGCCAACCGGACCGTCGTGCCGGAAATCTTCAGCGCCTTGTCCATCACGCATCCCACCTACGCATCTAACCAACAATGCGATTAAACGGTAAGCGGGTTAAAGGAGCGTTTAAGATGAATGCGGATTCATAAAAACCTTTGCAATTAACGACTTGCTAACCTTGTTCCGCCCGGTAGAGCCCATGAAGCAGTTTTTGCGCGCGACAACGCCCGAAAACCTCGGCCTCGAGCTCGTCGCCCTGGCCTCGGCGGTAGCGCAGCAATTCGGCCTGCCCCCCGGCCTCCCGCAGGCGCGAGGCCACGAGAACGCCGCCTTCGCCGAGCGCGCCGAACAGATGCGGCGGCGGCGCCTCCAGCGCGCCATGCACCAGGATGCGGTCGAACAGGCCGAAGGTGGGCGAAATCTCGAACCCGTCGGCCCACAGCAGGTTGACGTTCTTGATCGCCAGCCGCTCCAGTCTTCCGCGCGCCTCCAGCACCAGCTTTTGGAAACATTCGACGCTGACCACGTCGCGCCCGAGCCGCGACAGCACGCCGGCCGAATAGCCCGAGCCCGAGCCAATTTCGAGAATGCGCTGGTGCGGCTGCGGCGCGAGCAGGGTCAGCATGTGCGCCAGCGTCGACGGCGCCTCCATCGTCTGCCCGCAAGGCAAGGGAATGGCGACGTCGCGCAAGGCGAGATCGGCATGGGCGGCGCCGGCGAAATTTTCGCGCGGGGTGCTTTCGAGCGCCCGCAGCAACGCGAGATCGCGCCAGCCTTTGTTGCGAAGTCGCAAGGTCAGTTGCGCCTTGGCTTCGGCCCGCGCCTGCGCGGCGGCGGAAATGACGGGAGGAGCGCCGGAGCCGGGCCGCATGGAGACGCTCAGCCGAACAGGCCGGCGAAATGCTTCAGCGCCGGATCGTCGGTGAGGTCGAGGCGCAACGGCGTGACGGATATCTTCTTCTGCGCGACGGCTTCGAGGTCGGTGCCGGCGCCGGCGGTGAAGTCCGGCCGCTCGAAGGCGATCCAGTAATAGGGATTGCCGCGCCCGTCGAAGCGCGGCTCGATCTTCATCAGTTCGGCGTCCCGCCGCCCCTGCCGCGCCAGAACCGTGCCTGTCACCTCGCTTGCGTGGCAGGCGGGGAAGTTCAGGTTCATCAGCACGCCAGGCGGCAGGCCTTTTTCGACCAGTTTTCCGATCAGGCCGGGCGCATGCGTCTCGGCGCAATCCCAGAACGTCCCCTGCGGCGAATAGCATTGAGACAGGGCGAAGGAAGGATAGCCGAGCAGCGTGCCTTCCATCGCCCCGGCGATGGTGCCGGAATAAGTCACGTCCTCGGCGACGTTCTGGCCCTTGTTGACGCCCGAAAGGATCAGGTCGGGCGGATTGTCGGCCATCAGCTTGCGCACGCCCATGATGATGCAGTCGGTCGGCGTGCCCTTGACCGCGAAATGGCGGTCGGAAATTTTGCGCAGGCGCAACGGGTCGGCGAGGGAAAGCGAATGCGCGACGCCCGACTGGTCGGTCTCCGGCGCGACCACGGTCACGTCGTCGGACAGTTTCGCGGCGATGCGCTCCAGCACTTTCAGGCCGGGCGCATGCACGCCGTCGTCGTTGGTGATCAGAATGCGCATGTTTTTCGCCCGATTCTGCCGAGAATTGCAGAGCGTCTTATAACGCGCGTCGCGCCGGGGAACAGCATTTTCCGCCGTGGCGCTCTCCCTTCTCCCCTTGCGGGAGAAGTATTCACCCCCGCGAAATCGTCTCCAGCCCGCCCATGTAAGGCCGCAAAACCTCCGGCACGGTCACCGAGCCGTCCTCGTTCTGGTAATTCTCCAGCACCGCCACCAGGGCGCGGCCGACCGCCACGCCCGAGCCGTTGAGCGTATGGACGAAACGCGGCGCCTTGCCGTCAACAGGGCGAAAACGCGCGTTCATGCGGCGCGCCTGGAAATCGCCGCAGACCGAGCAAGAGGAAATTTCGCGAAAACGGTCCTGGCCGGGCAGCCAGACCTCGATGTCAAAGGTCTTCTGCGAAGCAAAGCCCATATCGCCCGTGCAAAGCGCCATGACGCGATAGGCGAGGCCGAGTTTTTTCAGCACTTCCTCGGCGCAGGCGGTCATGCGCTCGTGCTCGGCCTGCGACTGCTCCGGCGCGGTGATCGACACCAGTTCGACCTTGGAGAACTGGTGCTGGCGGATCATGCCGCGCGTGTCGCGACCCGCCGCGCCCGCCTCGGCGCGGAAACAGGCGGTGCCCGCCGTCATGCGCAAAGGCAGCGCCGCCTCGTCGAGGATCTGCTCGCGGACGAGATTGGTCAGCGGCACTTCCGCGGTGGGGATCATCCAGAAATGGTCGGTCTCGAAGGACTCCGCCCTGGGCGCGGCCGCGACCTTTTCGGCGAGGTCGGACGGCGCGGCGGCCTCTATGTCCTCGAGCGTTTCTTTCAGTCCCTCGACGCCCAAAATGCCGAGCGCGGCGAACTGGTCGTCCTTGAATTTCGGCAATTGGGCCGTGCCGAACATGGCGGCGTCGCGCACCAGCAGCGGCGGCGCGACCTCCTGGTAGCCGTGCCGATCGGCGTGCAGATCGAGCATGAACTGCATCAGCGCGCGCTCGAGTTCGCGCCAGCTTGCCCTTGAGCACGACGAAACGCGCGCCCGACAGGCGTGACGCCGCCTCGAAATCCATCATGCCCAGCGCCTCGCCAAGCTCGAAATGCTCCTTCGGCTTGAAAGCGAGCTTGGGCTTTTCGCCGACCTGGCGCAATTCGACATTGTCGTCTTCATCCGCGCCCGGCGGGACATCGGGCAGCGGGCGGTTGGGGATGGCCGCGAGTTCGCGCTCGAGCGCGAGAATCGCCGATTTTTCCTCGGCCTCGATCGCTCCCATGCCGGTTTTCAGCTCGGCGACTTCCTGCTTCAGCTTGTCGGCAAGCGCGCCGTCCTTGGCCTTCATCGCCGCGCCGATTTCCTTGGACGCCGCGTTGCGGCGCTCCTGTGCGCTCTGCGCCTTGGCGATGGCCGCGCGCCGGGCGTCGTCGAGCTCGATCAGCCGCGCCAGCAGGGCGTCGGCAGCTGCTTCATCGGGCTTGCGGCGCAAGAGATCGGCGCGAAACGCCTCCGTGTTTTCGCGGATCGATTTGATGTCGTGCATGGAGCGGCTCGCAGAAGGAGAGAATCAGGCGGCTGGAATACGATTCTTCTCGATCACACCCACCGCGAAAACCGCCCCTTCGTAAAGAAGCAGCATGGGCGCGACAAGGGCGCACATGGAAATGATGTCGGGCGGGGTCAAAACGCCGGCCACCACGGTGATGATGACGATCGCATAGCGCCGCTTTTCGCGTAAAAAAGCCTGGTCGATGACGCCGATATGGCCGAGCAGGGTCAGGATCACCGGCAACTGGAAGGCGGCGCCGAAGGCGAACACCAGCGTCATGATGAGCGACAGGTATTCCGAGACTTTCGGCAACAATTCGATCGTCGGCTCGCCTTTCACGTTGATCTGTTGAAAACTCACCGAAAACTTGATCAGGAAGGGCATGACCGCGAAATAGACCAGCAGAGCGCCCATGAAGAAGAACACCGGCGTGGCGATCAGATAGGGCGCGAACGCCTGCCGCTCATGCTGGTAAAGGCCGGGCGCGACGAATTTATAGACCTGCGCGGCGATGATCGGGAAGGCGATGAAGCCCGCGCCGAACATCGATAATTTCATCTGGGTGAAGAATTGCTCGAGGAAATGCGTGGCGATCAGCTTGGCGTTGTCCACGCCCACCACCGACACATAGGGGTGGAGCAGGATGTTGTAGATATGGTGCGAGAAGGTGAAGCACACGACGAAAGCGGCGAGGAAGGCCAGCAGGGCCTTGATCAGCCGGGCGCGCAATTCGACCAGGTGCTCGATCAGCGGCGCCTTGGTGGAGTCGATATCCGCCTGGGTCATGAATGTGTTCCGGTGGCCGCGCGCGCCACGGCTTCAGGCAGCGGCCCGGCGGGCGCTGGCGCCGTCTCGGGCAATGGCTCGCGCGATGGCTCGGGCGATGACTCGGGCGATGACTGGCGATCTGGGCCCTGGGGCCGGCGACTTCGGCCTGCAGCGGCGCGGGCGGTGGAAATGGCGATTGCGGAGGCGAAGGCTGCGCGGCGCTGGCCGAGACGCCGCCGTCCTCGATGATTTCCGCCATCTGGCTCATGGCCCCGCTGACCGACGCCTGCTCCTTGAGCTGGCGGAACTCGTTCTTGAGGTCGTCGAGCTCGGTGTCGCGGATCGCCTCGTTGAACTGGGCCTGGAAATCGGCGGCGAGCCGCCGCGCCTGGCCGACCAGCCGGCCGATCTGGCGCAAGGCCTGCGGCAGGTCCTTGGGCGGAATGAAAATCAGGGCCACGACGCCGATCAGCAGCAGCTTGCCCACATCGAAATCGAACATGTCGGACCCTTTAACGCTTAAGGCAGCGGTCAGCCGACCTTGTGCGTGTCGCGCGAAGTGTCGAGCGGCGCGGGGGCTTGGTGCTCGATGGTGCGCGGCGGCTCCGACGGCGCCGGCGCCGCCGGCGCGTCATCGTCCTGCAGGCCCTTCTTGAACGACTTTATGCCCTTGGCGACATCGCCCATGATGTCGGAGATTTTGCCCTTGCCGCCGAACAGGAGCATCATGACCGCGCCGATGATCAGCAGATGGGTCAAGGAAAGACCGCCCATGACAAAAAAACCTCCGGTTTGGCGATAAACAGCCGCGCATGCAGCGTCGGGCGCTCTAAAGCGCAACCTAGTGCCCCAATGCCGCAAAAACAAGTCAACGGCGCACGGCGGCGGCGAAAGTCGTGGAAGAATTCACGAAAGGTCAGGGCCGTTCCGCGATGGCGCTTTCAATGCCGCGCTAAAAAGTCTATAGGCGAGGGCTCCGATTTTTCCGCATTGGCCGCGCGATCTGTTCCGACAGGCCGGGTCGAAAACTTCCCGCCGCAGACGAAGCCCCTACCGCCGAGAAAAGCCCCTCATCGATGAAGGCCGCAACAAGAATGAGCAAATCCAGCTCCTCCACCGAAAAGCCCGCGCGCGTCGCCGCCGGCCCGAAGATCGACACCGATCTCGTGCGCGAAATCGCAAGCCTGCTGGGCGACAGCGACCTCACCGAGATCGAGGTGGAGAAGGGCGATCTGCGCATCAGGGTGTCGCGCCAGACGACCCTTCTCGCCGCCCCGCCGGCCTATGCGCCGCAGCACGGCTACGCCGCGCCGCCCGCCGCCGCGGGCGTCGCCGCCGCCGCTCCCGAAGACGCCCACGATTTGGCGGATTCGCTCAAATCGCCGATGGTCGGCACGGTCTATCTGCGGCCGAGCCCCGACGCCCGGCCGTTCATCGAGGTCGGCACGCATGTGTCGGTCGGCCAGAAGGTGCTGCTGGTCGAGGCGATGAAGACGTTCAACGATATTGTTGCGCATAAGAGCGGCGCCGTAACCGCGATCCTCGTCGAGGACGGCCAACCGGTCGAATATGGCCAGCCACTGCTCGTGATCGCCTGACGCCCGTTCCCGCGGGGATGCGGGGAAAGAAACAGAGACTTTGATGTTCGAGAAAATCCTGATCGCCAACCGCGGCGAAATCGCCCTCCGCATCCTGCGCGCGGCGAAGGAGCTGGGCATCGCCACCGTCGCGGTGCATTCGACGGTCGACGCCGACGCCATGCACGTCAAGCTGGCCGATGAATCCGTCTGCATCGGCCCCGCCTCCGCGCGCGAATCCTATCTCAACATTCCGGCCCTGCTCGCGGCCTGCGAAATCACCGGCGCCGACGCGCTGCATCCCGGCTACGGCTTCCTGTCGGAAAACGCCAAATTCGCGGAAATCCTGGCCGACCACGGCATCGCCTTCATCGGCCCGAGCCCCGAACATATCCGCATCATGGGCGACAAGATCGAGGCCAAGCGCACAGCGCGGTCGCTCGGCATTCCCTGCGTGCCAGGCTCTGAAGGCGGCATCACCGACGACGCCGAGGCGCTGCGCGTGGCCGGGGAAATCGGCTATCCCGTGCTGGTCAAGGCGGCGGCGGGCGGCGGCGGACGCGGCATGAAGGTGGCGCGCACGGCGGAAGACCTGTCGGACGCATTGACCTCGGCGCGCACCGAAGCCAAGGCGGCCTTCGGCGACGACGCGGTCTATCTCGAAAAATTTCTCGACAAGCCGCGCCATATCGAAATCCAGATCCTCGGCGACGGCCAGGGCAATGCGGTGCATATCGGCGAACGCGATTGCTCGCTGCAACGCCGCCACCAGAAGGTGCTGGAGGAGACCCCCTCGCCGGCGCTGAACCAGGACCAGCGCAACAAGATCGGCGAAATCTGCGCCGCGGCCATGCGCAAGCTGAAATATTCCGGCGCCGGCACCATCGAATTCCTCTATGAGGACGGCGAGTTCTATTTCATCGAGATGAACACCCGCATCCAGGTCGAGCATCCGATCACCGAAATGATCTCCGGCCTCGACCTGTTGGTCGAGCAGATCAAGATCGCCAGCGGCTCGCCGCTCAGCTTCGCCCAGGCCGATCTCGAATTGCGCGGCCACGCCATCGAATGCCGCATCAACGCCGAGCACCCCGGCACCTTCATGCCCTCGCCGGGCAGGATCCTCTATTACCATCCGCCGGGCGGCGTCGGCGTGCGCGTCGATTCCGCCGTCTACCAGGGCTATACCATCCCGCCCAACTACGATTCGCTGGTCGGCAAGCTGATCGTCCAGGGCCGCACCCGCAACGAGGCGCTGATGCGCCTGCGCCGCGCGCTCGACGAATTCATCGTCGACGGGATCGAGACCACCCTGCCCTTGTTCCGCACGCTGGTGCGCAATTCCGACATCCAGGACGGCGCCTATGACATCCACTGGCTCGAACATTTCCTGAGCCAGGGCGGCATGGGCCATCTCGACCATTGAGGGCGTCGCGCGTCCTGCTCCTGCTGGCCGCTGGTTTCGCTGCGCTTGCCGCGCTCTGGACGCTGTGGCCCAACCCCGGGCCGCCGCCAAGCCTCATCGCGGGCCTCGGCGACGACGGGCTGCGCGCCGCGCCCTGCCCCGCGCGGACGCTTTATGAACAGAAGGCCCGCATGAAACAGGGCGTCCTGCCGCAAGCCAGCCTAGGCCGCAGGCTGCGCGAAAAATTTCCGCTCGGCTCGGACGCCTCGGCCCTCGCCGCCGAACTTGGCCGCGAGAATTTCACGAGATATAGCCCCTGCGCCAATGACGAAGGCGTCTTCGGCGCGCGCTGGCTCAGCCCGGACTGGAGTCATCCCGACGCTTTCGTGTTCTGGCGCGCCGATGACGATGGGCGGCTGATCTTCCTCGACGGACAGGTCAGCAAGACGCAGTGACGGGGGCGCCGCCGCCTCTGTGCGAGCGCCAGCCATCGCCGCGAAGGCAAATGGTGGGAA
Organism: uncultured Alphaproteobacteria bacterium; assembly: GCA_963828185.1. GTDB lineage: Bacteria > Pseudomonadota > Alphaproteobacteria > Rhizobiales > Beijerinckiaceae > Rhodoblastus. Next base: position 612,655 of record CAWHDV010000017.1, read on the forward strand.
CGAAACAAACCGCGCGGCGCCCCTGCTTTACGATCCGACTTGAGCAGTTCCGGCGCTTCATCTTCGGCGGAACGCGCGTCATTTCCGAGAGGCGCAATTGCGAAAACTTACCCACGCGGCAGCCGCGCTGATCGCCTTTTGTGGCGCGCAAATTGTGGCGTCGCCCGTCTGCGCTTTTGACGCTTGCCTCGGCGCGAAGGTCACCGCCTGTCTTGAAGCGATCAGGCCGCATCTCAACGCCTTGGAACATCGATTGGCGCGAAAGGACATCGACAATTATCTGGCCGGCGACGTCACCGGCGCCAGAAAGTCGAAATCGAGCTTTTCCGTTGCGTATCAGAGCAAATTCGCCGACCCGACCGACCCGCCGCAATTGCTCACATTGGACTATTCTTCGTCGCTCAGGATCAACATGCTCGAAGTGACCCTGCGCAAGGGAGTCGTAGTCGCGGAATCCGAGGCGGATTACCAAGCCACCCATATGTATGAAACCGCGCTCTTCGCCTTGGGGACCCGCCCAAACTGCCCCGAACTGGCGACGCCTCACAATTTTTACCTGTTTTTCCATACCAAGGTGCGGCCAAGACTGAAGGAGAGCAAACAGCGACGAAGGAAAGGCGAGTTCACGCCCGCGGAAGAATTCACGGGCGAAACCGGCTGGATCGGCATTTGCGGCAACAGCATGAATTTTATCCTGTCGAGCGCCGAATGGGGCCCCGCCCAGGCCGACATGCAAAGAGAGCACACCTATTCCAGCGCTTCGCTCGCCTTTCGCTGACTGGCGCGCGAGCACGCCAGCCAAAGACCGTTCAGTTTCTTCGCCGACGCGTGTAACATCGGCGCATGCACGCCCCCGAACCAGGCGCCGATCCCATCACCCCGCGCGTTCTCCTGCGCGCTTACGCCGCCGGCCTGTTTCCCATGGCCGAGGACGCGGACGACGCGCATTTGCACTGGTTCGACCCGCGCGAGCGCGGCATTTTCCCGCTCGACGGGCTGATCGTCTCGAAAAGCCTCGCCAAGAGTTTGCGGGCGAAAAAATTCGAGATCAGGGTGGACCATGATTTCGACGCCGTGCTCGCCCAGTGCGCAGGCAGCCGGGAAGGCCGCGAAAAAACCTGGATCAACCGGCGCATCGCCGCGCTGTTTCGCGAATTGTTCGCCACGGGCCACGTCCACACGGTCGAGGCCTGGCGCGACAACGAACTGGTCGGCGGCCTCTACGGACTGTCGCTCGGCGGCGCCTTTTTCGGCGAGAGCATGTTCCACCTCACGCGGGACGCGTCGAAAATCTGCCTGGTCCACCTTTTCGCGCGGCTGCGCTGCGGCGGCTTTAGCCTGCTCGACGCGCAATTCGTCACGCCGCATCTCGAAAGCCTCGGCGCGATCGAGATTTCCCGCCAGCAGTACCGCCGCATGCTCGACGCGGCCCTGCTGGTCGAAGGCGATTTCCGGGCGCTCGACGCCCATGGCGACGCGCCCGAAACCGTCCTGCGCTGGGCCCTCCCGGCAAAGTGATCGTCCGCAAGCCCTGGGGACGAGGACCTACCTGTCGAGCGTGTCGCCCGGCAGGTCGTTCGGCGTCATCGGCTCCAGCCGTTCGCGCTGCGGCCGGTCGCCTCGCGGCGCGTCTTGAGGCGCCTCTTGAGGCGCGTCTTGCGGGAAATCCTGCGGCGCGTCCGCGGCGGGCGCGGGCTGCCTGCGGCGGCGCCTGTGCTTTTGCGGCTTGGGAGCGCCGGGCGGCGGCCCGACTTCCACCGGCGCGCCGAGACCATTGTCTTGCGCGGCGGGGTCTTGCGCGGCGGGGTCTTGCGCGGCGGGCTGGCGATCGGGCGCCGGGCTGGCGGGCGCGACCTGTTCGGGTGGATGGACCGGTTCGGGCGCAGCCTGTTCGGGATGGACCTGCTCAGGCGCGGCGGCCGGCTGATCGGCCGGCGGCGGCTCTTCCGGCGCGACATCCACGCGCGGCTCGACCGGATTTTGCGGCGTGATGGTGCGGCGGGTCGCGCGCGGCGGCGTCTCGGCCGCCGGCGCCGGACCGGCGTTGGGCGGCGGCGCCTTGCCGGCGTCCGGCCCGGCATTGACCGGCGAGGCGACCACTTCCTTGCCGCCCTTGCAGTCCTTCAGCCACACGTCATAGACCGGATGCTCGACGCCGTGCAGGCCGGGGCTGGCGGCGAACATCCAGCCGGAAAAGACACGCTTCGCCTGCTTGGCGCTCTCGATCTCGTCGACCTCGACAAAGCCTTCGGTCAACGGCGCCTCGGTCTGCGGCCGGGTGAGACAGACGCGCGGCGTGATCTGCAGCGTGCCGAACTGCACCGTCTCGTCCATCGCGACGTCGAAGGCGATGATGCGGCCGGTGATCTTGTCGAGACCAGCGAAGATCGCCGTGGGATTGTGGATCTCGTCGGCCCGCGCAGGCGCGCTCGCCAGCAGCGCCGCCCCCAAGGTCAGGGCGGGCAGCGCGGCAGCGAATCTCGAGCGGCGAATCATCCGGCCGTTTCCGCCGGTCAAGCTTCGGGCGACCAGGCCTGGTAATCGCCGCCCGCGGCCGGACGGGCGCCGGCGGCCAGCGTCGAACCCTGCGGACGCCAGGCGTTGGGCGTGCCGGTCTGGTTGGGAGTGTAAGGCTTTTCCCAAGCGCGCGGCTGGTAGTCTTCCTGGCTCGGCGCGACGTCGGTCATGTGGTGCAGCCAGCCGTACCAGCCGGGCGGCACGCTGGAGCCTTCGGCGTAGCCGTTGAAAATGACCCAGCGACGCTCAAAGCCGAGCGCCGGATCGAGCTTGCCGCCCTTGGCGCGGAAATAGATGTTGCCGAACTGGTCCTTGCCGACCTCTTCGCCATGAAGATGGGTATAAAGACGCGTGCTCAGCGTCTGTCCGTTCCACCAGGTGAAAAGTTGGACGAGCCATTTCATCGCGCGTAATCCTGTCCGCATCCTGCCGGGGGCATTTTTCGCGCGGGACTATGGCCGCGTCGCACGCTTCTGTCCAGTCGTCTCTTGCGCGCATTTTGCCGATGGTCCATTCCAGCCGGGTGAGCCTTTTCAAGGGGGAAACATCATGATCGCCGCCTTCGCCGGCATTTTTCTGTGCCAGTTGCTCGGCGAAATCATCGTCCGCGCCTTTGCCTTGCCCCTGCCCGGCCCCGTGCTCGGCATGGGGCTGCTGTTCTTCTTTCTATTGTTGCGCGGCGGGCAAAATCTATCGCCGCGCGGCGGCCAAGGCGGCGCGAAACGCATCCCGGCGCCGCTGGCCGCCGCCGCCGACGGCCTGCTCGGCCACCTATCGCTGTTGTTCGTGCCGGCCGCCGTCGGCCTGATGCGCTACTTCGACCTTCTCGAAGCCAACGCCCTGACCCTGACGCTGGCGGTCTGCGTGTCGACCATCCTGGCCATGGCCGTGACCGCCGCGACGTTCCGGCTTTTTTCGCGCGCGACAGCCGAAACCGCGCAGGAGCAGCCGAAATGATCGAAAAACTCGTCCCCGGCGGCGCCGACATCTGGGTCTATCTCGCCACGACGCCCTTGTTCTGGCTGACCGTGACGCTGTTGGCCTTCCTCCTCGCCGACCGCATTTCCCAAGCCACCGGGCGGCATCCCGCGGCCAATCTCGTCGCGCTCGCCACCCTCTTCATTATCCTGTTGCTGAAAGCGACGGGAACCTCCTACCAGACCTATTTCGCCGGCGCGCAATTCATCCATTTCCTGCTCGGCCCGGCGACGGTGGCGCTGGCCGTGCCGCTCTACCGCAATTTCGAAAAGGTGAAGCAAAGCGCGTGGCCGATAATCGCCTCGCTGCTCATCGGCTCCGTCACGGCCATCGTCAGCGCCGTGCTGATCGCCAAGGCGCTCGGCGGCTCGCATGAACTGGCCGCGTCGCTGGCGCCGAAAAGCGTCACCGCGCCGATCGCCATGGGCCTGTCGGAGAAAATCGGCGGCGCGCCCTTCCTCACCACGGCGCTGGTGGTCGCCACCGGCATTTTCGGCGCGGTGATCCTGACGCCGCTGATGAAGCTTTTGCGAATCACCGACCCCGCCGCCGTCGGCATGGCCGCCGGCCTCTCGGCGCATGGCATTGGCACCGCCCGCGCCTTCCATATTGATTCGACCGCAGGCGCCTTCGCCGGCATCGCCATGGGCCTGAACGGCGCGCTGACCAGTGTGATTTTGCCGCTTTTGCGGCCATGGCTGGGATTGTGAAACAGGGCTCGGTTTGTGAAATAAGGCAAAATTGCGCTTATGCCGACGGCGAACGAAATGCAAAAAGAATATGAACACCGGCTTGAATTTGTCCCCATAATCCTCAATTTGTAGTGCTGGATGGATTAATGCACACAATATCTTGACGCCCGACGCGCGCTGGCAGTACCTTTGATCATCCGGTTTGGTGGTTGGCCAGCGGCGGTCGGTCCGGTTTTCGGACGCCGCCCGGGCCGGTCAAGGGACGCCCGCGATTGGCGGTCCCGCGCGTTGTTCAATCATTGGCGTCTGTGCCGCGTTCGTCTGGTCTGGCCGGGTTTTTCTCCCGGCCCGACGACGCATGCGGCCGCCCGCGCCACATTGGACAATTCGACAGACCATTGGGCCGGAGCGCAAATTTTTCGGGGATCAGGCGATGCGGATTGAGCGGCACTATACCAAAGCGGGGCAATCGCCCTACCAGGACATCGAATTCCGGCAGACCAAGAGCGAAATCCGCAATCCCGACGGCTCGACCGTCTTTTCGCAGAACGGCATCGAAGTCCCCGCCGGCTGGAGCCAGGTCGCCTGCGACGTTCTCGCGCAAAAGTATTTCCGCAAGGCCGGCGTGCCGGCGCGCCTGAAGCGCGTCGAGGAACACACTGTCCCCTCCTTCCTGTGGCGCTCGAGTCCCGACGACGCGGCGCTGGCCCATCTGCCCGAAGGCGAGCGCATCGTCGGCGAAACCTCGGCCAAACAGGTGTTCGACCGTCTCGCCGGCGCCTGGACCTACTGGGGCTACAAGGGCGGCTATTTCGACTCCGAGGCGGACGCGCAGGCTTTTTACGACGAAATGCGCTTCATGCTGGCGCGCCAGATCGCCGCGCCCAATTCGCCGCAATGGTTCAACACCGGCCTGCACTGGGCCTATGGCGTGGACGGCCCCGGCCAGGGGCATTTCTTCGTCGATTTCGAGACCGGCAAGCTCACCGCCTCCAATTCCGCCTATGAGCATCCGCAGCCGCACGCCTGCTTCATCCAGTCGGTCAAGGACGACCTCGTCAACGAGGGCGGCATCATGGACCTGTGGGTGCGCGAGGCGCGCCTGTTCAAGTATGGCTCCGGCACGGGCGCCAATTTCTCGTCGCTGCGCGGCGAGAACGAAAAGCTGTCGGGCGGCGGCAAGTCCTCCGGCCTGATGTCCTTCCTGAAGATCGGCGACCGCGCGGCGGGCGCGATCAAGTCGGGCGGCACGACACGCCGCGCGGCGAAAATGGTGGTGGTCGACGTCGATCATCCCGATATCGAATCCTTCATCGACTGGAAGGTGCGCGAGGAGGAAAAAGTCGCGGCGCTGGTCGCCGGCTCGAAAATCCTGCGCAAGCACATGAAGGCGGTGTTCAAGGCCGCGATCAATTGCGTCGGCGACGGCGACGATTGCTTCAACCCGGAGAAAAACCCGGCGCTGAAGCGCGAAATCAAGCTCGCCCGCCGCGCCCAGGCGCCCGACAGCTTCATCAAGCGCGTGATCCAGTACGCCAAGCAGGGCTTTCGCGATTTCGACCTGGTCGAATACAACACCGACTGGGATTCCGAGGCCTATCTCACGGTATCCGGCCAGAACTCCAACAATTCGGTCCGCATCGCCGACGGGTTTTTGCGCGCGGTCGAGAATGACGGGGAATGGGCGCTGACCCGCCGCATCGACGGCAAGGTCGCCAAGACGCTGCAAGCGCGCGACCTGTGGGACAAGATCGGCTACGCCGCGTGGGCGTCCGCCGATCCCGGCCTGCAATACCACACCACCATCAACGACTGGCACACCTGCCCGGCCGGCGGCGAAATTCGCGCGTCGAACCCGTGCTCGGAATACATGTTCCTCGACGACACCGCCTGCAACCTCGCCTCGCTCAACCTGCTGCAATTCCGCGACCCCACGACGAAAATCTTCGACGTCAAGGCCTACGAGCACGCGGTGCGGCTGTGGACCGTGGTGCTGGAAATCTCGGTGCTGATGGCGCAGTTCCCGTCGCGCGAGATCGCCCAGCTTTCCTACGACTACCGCACGCTCGGCCTCGGCTACGCCAATATCGGCGGCCTCCTGATGTCGTCGGGCCTGTCCTATGATTCGGACGCGGGCCGCGCCTATTGCGGCGCGCTGTCGGCGATCATGACCGGCGTCTGCTACGCCACCTCGGCGGAAATGGCCAGGGAGCGCGGCGCCTTCGACCGCTATCACGACAATGAGCAGGCCATGCTGCGCGTGATGCGCAACCATCGCCGCGCGGCCTATGGGCTCAGCGAGGGCTACGAGCAGCTCGCCGTAAGGCCGGTGCCGCTCGACGCCGCCTCCTGTCCCGACCAGACGCTGGTCAGCCACGCCCGCGCGGCCTGGGACCTGGCGCTCGAGCTTGGCCAGGAATACGGCTACCGCAACGCGCAAGTGTCGGTCGTCGCCCCCACCGGCACCATCGGCCTGGTGATGGATTGCGACACCACCGGGATCGAGCCCGATTTCGCGCTGGTGAAATTCAAGAAGCTCGCCGGCGGCGGCTATTTCAAGATCATCAACCGCGCCGTGCCCGAGGGCCTGCGCGCGCTCGGCTACAGCGAGGCGCAGCTTGCCGAGATCGAGGCTTACGCCGTGGGGCACGCGAGCCTGCGGCAGGCGCCGGCGATCAACGAGGCGACGCTGACGGCCAAAGGCTTCACTCCGGAAAAGCTGGCCGAGCTGCACAAGACGCTGGCCGGCGCCTTCGACATCAAATTCGTGTTCAACAAATTCACCCTCGGCGCGGAATTTCTGGTCAATGCGCTGAAAGTGCCGCAGGAAAAGCTCGACGATCCCTCGTTCGACCTGCTGACCTTCCTCGGCTACTCCAAGCAGGACATCGAGGCCGCCAACATCCACGTTTGCGGCGCGATGACGGTCGAGGGCGCGCCGCACCTGAAACCTGAGCATATCGGCGTGTTCGACTGCGCCAATCCGTGCGGGCGCACCGGCAAGCGCTATCTGTCGGTCGAAAGCCACATCCGCATGATGGCGGCGGCGCAGCCGTTCATTTCCGGCGCGATCTCCAAAACCATCAACATGCCGAACGAGGCGACGGTCGAGGATTGCAAGGCGGCGTATCTCTTGTCCTGGCGCCTGGCGCTGAAGGCCAATGCGCTTTATCGCGACGGGTCGAAACTGTCGCAGCCGCTCAATTCGCAATTGATCGCCGACGACGAGGACGAAGACGAGGACGCGTTCGACGCTTTCCTGTCGCAATCCCAACCCGCGCGGACAACCCAGATCGCCGAGCGCATCGTCGAGCGGGTGGTCGAGCGCATCGAGCGCCGGCGCGAGCGCGAAAAGCTGCCCGATCGCCGAAAGGGCTATACCCAGAAAGCCGTGGTCGGCGGCCACAAGGTCTATTTGCGCACCGGCGAATATGTGGATGGGCGCATCGGCGAGATCTTCATCGACATGCACAAGGAAGGCGCGGCCTTCCGCAGCTTGATGAACAATTTCGCCATCGCCATTTCGGTCGGCCTGCAATATGGCGTGCCGCTCGACGAATATGTCGACGCCTTCACCTTCACCCGCTTCGAGCCGGCGGGTTTCGTGCAGGGCAATGACGCGATCAAGAACGCCACCTCCATTCTCGATTACGTCTTCCGCGAGCTGGCGATTTCCTATCTCGGCCGCAACGACCTCGCCCATGTCGATCCCGCCGACATCGGCCATGACGCGCTGGGCAAGGGCGACGACCAGAGCAAGGCCCCGCAGGCCTCGCAGTCCTCGCAGACGGCCCGGTTCGTGTCGCGCGGCCTGGTGCGCGGCAAGACCGACAAGCTGATGCTGGTGCAGAATTTCAACGCCCCGGCCGAAGCCACAGCGCCCGAAGGCCGCAGCAAGAGCGCGCCGATGGGAAATGTGTCGGTGGGCGCGACGGCGCTGAAAAGCGACGCTTTGAGCGACGCCAACGTGACAGAAAAATCGCTGGCCGACACGCTGACGTGGACGCCGCCGGTGAAACTGCCGGACAACGCCCTCGACAAGCGCGCGGAAGCGCGGATGAAGGGCTATATCGGCGAGGCGTGCCCGGAATGCGCGAATTTCACGCTGGTGCGCAATGGGACTTGTTTGAAGTGCGATACTTGTGGGGCGACCACGGGATGTAGCTGAGGGTTAACACATACTGTTACTACTGTGAGGGACTTCCAATTCCAGCCGCGCCAATCCAGGCGGCGGTCAGGCGGTCCCGCGTGCGGACCGCCTCCGCCCGAAGTCTTGCAGGGGTCAGCGCGACGCGCTTTTGGTCGCGTCGGCGCGCCACTCGCATTCGAGGCTCGTTTGCGAGGTGAAGGCGCAATGGACGCGAATGTCCTTCATCGGCGCTGCGCCTATCTTCGTGACGATGCCGTCCGCCGTCGTCATGGGCTTGCCGTCAACCAATACGGTCTTGATCTTGTTGACATAGGTATAGCCCTTGGCGGCGCCGTCCTTGATGTCGAAGCCGGAGCCGTGCGCCTGCCCGTTGCCGCGATCGAGATCGGCCACATCGGTCATCAGGACGTCGGCGCCGTCCATCCAGGGCAGGCGTCCGATGCTGGTGTTGGTTCCCTTGTAGACCGAGGCGACTGCGACGCGGCCCTTGGCGTCGAGCGGGTGCGCTTCCTGCTGGACCACGTTCAACGACATTTTACCGCCGTAGTCCGGACGGCCGGCGGCGCCTGCCGCGCCAGCCAGGATCAGCGGCAGAGCGGCGGTGGCGATCGCCGAAACGCGTGAAATCTTTGAGCTGAACATCGAATCCTCCCTCTGTTTGAACTCGTGTGAATTTCTCGCGTTCTTCTGGCGCGGATGGTTGCGCCGGCGCGTTTTTTGTTGGACGCGTGATCATGCTATGCTTGGCGCCGTGAACTGTCCTGACGGTCCGGTGAACCGTTCTGAAATTGCGCTGAATATTGCCCCCGTCGTCGACAAACCAGACATTGAGGCGCTGCGATGCATGAATCGAGCAATTCAACAGGCGGACGTTCGCCCGCCTCGAAAGAGCCGGTTCAATGGGAAGGCTTCGTTTTCGACATAGATTGTGGCGAGCTTCATGACGCGGCCGGGGGCCGCGTCGATCTTCGGCCGCGTTCGCTCGATGTGCTGCGATGTCTGGCGACCAACGCCGGCCGGCTGGTGACAAAAGACGCGTTGATGGCGGACGTCTGGCCGGACGTTTGCGTCACCGAGGATTCGCTGACGCAATGCATTTCGGAAATCCGGAAGGCGATCGGCGACGCCGGACATGACGTCATCCGCAATGTTCCCAGAAAAGGCTATATTTTTGCGGCTCGGCTTACGCCAGCGGCGCCCAGGAGCGGCGCGGAGCCCGCCCATGTCGGCCGCGGAAAAATGCCGGATCGCCCCTCGATCGCCGTCCTCGCGTTCGATAATTTCTCCGCAAGCTCCGATCAGAACATGCTCGGCGAGGGATTGGCGGAAGACATCACGACAGAGCTGGCGCGCAACAGGGATCTCACCATCCTCGCGCGCAACACCAGCTTCAGCGTCAAAGGCCAGGGCAAGACCTGCGACGAAATCGCCAAGATGTTCGGCGTCCGTTATCTGCTCGAAGGCAGCGTCCGGCGCGCGGAGGACAGGCTGATCGTCAACGCCCAGCTTGTCGACGGCCGCGACAGCAATCACGTCTGGGCGCAGCGCTACGAAATCGGAGCGTGCGAAATCTTCCGGTCGCAGGCCGACATCTGCGCCAGAATCGCCGGGACGCTTTTTGCGGAAATGCGCCAGACCGAGGAGGCGGCGAGCCTCAGGCGTCCGCCGGCCAATCTGGACGTCTACGAACTGACGTTGCGCGGCATGGCGCACAAGCATCAGTTCACGAAAGCCGCCTATGCGGCCGGTCGCGCCGAACTGGAGCAGGCCGTGGCGCTGGATCCCGATTACGCGCCCGCGCATATTTATCTAGGCTATCTGCAAATCCTCGACATCGGGATCGGCATTTCGGGAACGGCCGATCCGGCGGAAATGCCCGGCGCAATCGCGCACATACAGCGCGGCGTCGAGCTCGATCCGTCGCTGGCGGTGGGGTATCAGGCGTTGAGCGTGGCGTTCGCGTTCATCGGACAGGTAGACGCTCAACTCAGGGCGGCGGAGCGATCCCTGGCGCTTGGTCCAGGCGACGCCGAAAACATCACGTTCCTGTCGTGGGCGCTCATCAATGCGGGTCGCTACGCGGAAGCTTTGCCGGCGATCGAGCGCGCGATGCTTCTCAACCCACGCCCGCCCGTCTATTATTTCCCCATGCTTGCACTCGCGCTTTACGCGCTCGGTCGGTTCGACGAGGCGGCTCGGTCGCAAACGGTTTGCGCGGAAATGGCGCCGGGTTATCCGCTCTGCTATACCATCGGCGCCGGCAGCGACATCGCCATGGGACGAAAGTCAGCGGCGGCGGAACGGATCGCGGAACTGTTGCGCTTCCATCCAGGCTTTAGCACCAGCACGCCCTCGATCGCCACTGTCTACCCGAGCGATCCGGCGCTGCGCGCGCGCGCCCTGGACCAGTTGCGCGAAGCTGGTCTTCCCTGATCTGATGCAAACGGCCACGTCTCGCGTCCGGCTTATCAGCTCTTGCGCAGGGCATTACGGTGACATGATACTGGACTGCACCCCTCTGCTGAGACAGATTAATTAGGTGACAGAGCTTCGTCCTTGGTTAGCGGTTGAACGGCTGGCCTGAGTTCGCTCTCGAACTCGACCGGTGGTTTGTAGCCGAGCGCCGAGTGCAGGCGCTGGCGATTGTAGACCGTTTCTATAAAGGCGCCGATCTGCCGTTTTGCGTCTTCGAGATTGGCGTAGGCTTTGCCGTTTACCTCCTCTGTTTTCAGCGTCTTCATGAAGCTTTCGGCCTTGGCGTTGTCGTAGGGGTTGCCGGGTCGGCTCATGCTGATCGCGACGGCGCGCCGCTCCAGCCGCTCGACATAGTCGGCGCAGGCGTATTGGGCGGATTCAATCGGTCGTCGCAACAACCTGATGGGGATTGCGATGAGGCGAAGACGTTCGGATCAATCGGGTCGAAAGGCATTGCACTCGCCTGGACGGCCATCGGTGGCGCAGCGTTCTGAACTTTGCGCATTTTGGCTATCGATTGCGGCAGGCCGAACGAGCGAGGCCGCTGCTATAGATGCCGGCGTTTCCCCGGCGGTTGGCGCCCGGTGGTTTCGGAGGAGCGGCGGCATGGCCCCGTCGCATTTGTCCAAGAATGCAAAGCCGCTGTCAGGGCGGTATTTATCGTTTGCGGAACGCGAGGAGATCGCGATCCTGCATGCCCAGAAGCAAGGCGTGTGCGAGATTGCACGCCGGTTGGGGCGATCAGCTTCGACGATATCGCGAGAGTTACGCCGCAATGCCGCGACCCGCAGCGGTGGCCTGGAATATCGCGCGACGACGGCGCAATGGCACGCCGACCGATCTGCGAGGCGTCCAAAAATATCGAAGCTGGCGAAGAACGAGACATTGCGGCGTTATGTTCAGGATAGACTGTCCGGCATGATCGCGACCGGCAAGGGCGATAAAATCAAGGGGCCGGACACTTCGTGGAAAGGACGCCGTTCAGGGCCACGACAGCATAGACGATGGGCGACGGCGTGGAGTCCCGAACAGATCGCTCGCCGTCTCGTCATCGACTTTCCCGACAATGAGGAGATGCGCATCAGTCACGAGGCCATCTATCAGGCGCTTTTCATTCAAGGACGCGGCGCGCTGCGTCGGGAGTTGACCGCATGTCTGCGCACCGGCAGAGCGCTACGAATGCCGCGATCTCGACTTCGCGGGAAAAACAAGTCTTTCGTCTCGCCCGAGGTCATGATCAGCGAAAGACCGGCGGAGGCATCCGATCGGGCCATTCCAGGGCATTGGGAAGGCGATCTTATTTTGGGGCTGCAAAGCTCCGCAATTGGCACGCTGGTCGAGCGAACGACACGCTTTACGCTCCTGCTGCATCTCCCCCGCATGGAGGGGCATGGCGATATAGCTCGGGTCAAAAACGGACCGGCTCTTGCCGGCCATGGCGCTGAAGCAGTTCGAGACGCCATCGCCCGGACGATCTCCCGATTGCCGGAACAATTACGCCGTTCGTTGACATGGGACCAGGGCGCCGAAATGGCTCAGCATGCAAACTTGCGGATTGCTACAGGCCTGGGCATCTATTTTTGTGACCCGCACAGCCCATGGCAACGCGCCACGAACGAGAACACGAATGGCTTGCTGCGTCAGTATTTTCCAAAAGGAACAGATCTCAGCGCGCACAGCGCCGACGATCTGGACGCGGTCGCGATCGCGCTCAATGCGAGGCCACGAAAGTCGCTGGAATGGCGCACACCCGCCGAGGCGTTGGATCGATATTTAAGATGATATATCTTGCCACCTTGCGACGACCGATTGAATCCGCCTTGCACGCCGCGATCGGAATGGTGGATCAGGCTGTCGCGCGCCGGATCGCGGTCATCCAGCGCATGGTTGAGCGCTTCGATGGCAAGCCTGGCCTCCAGATGATCGGCGAGCGCCCAGCCCACGACCATGCGCGAGAAGGCGTCGATCACCACCGCGAGATAAATGAAGTCCTCGGCAAGCCGAATGTAGGTGATGTCGGCGACCCAGAGCTGATCGACGCCGGTCGGATGGCGTCCGCGCGTGAGGTTGGGCCGAATGGCGAAGCCATGACGGCTATCGGTCGTGCGCGGAACGAAAGGCCTGGCGCGAAGGCTCAGCAGATTGTCCTCGCGCATCAGCCGCAGCACCCGCTTGGCGTTGACGATCAGCCCTTGCCGGCGCAGTTCCCGCGCGATTCTCCGGTAGCCGTAATAACGGTTCGCCAAAGCGGCGCGTTGGATGAGGTCGCGCAGATCCGCGTCGTCGCGCGCCGGAGCATGCGGGCCGAAATGGCGATAATAGCCGGCGCGGGACACCCCGCCGAGCGCGCACAAACGCAGGATGTTCGCGTCGTCCTGGAGGAAGCCTTGCGACTCGAACGCGATCATTTTTTCGATGACCGCGTAGAGGTGGGCGCGCCGCCGTTCGGGCTGCTCGCGTCCCAGAGCCGCAAGGCTTCGCGAAAAAAATGCAGGTCCGCCTGCTGGCGTCCGATCACCCGTTCGAGTTCGGCGATCCGCGCCTCGGCCTTCTTCAGTTCATTCGAGGAGCGCGTGGCGGATGCGGCGGCGTCCGGGGAGGACGACGGCGCGGACGCCGCGCGCTCCTCGAAAGCCCGCCTTTCCTTCCATCCTGGCTTCGGCCCGCGCTTGCGATTGAAGCCAGCCGCGCCCATCGCCCGATACGCGTCACGCCACTGGTAAAGCAGCTTGCGACGGACCCCCGTCTCCTCGGCCACAGCCGCGATCTTCTCGCCGCTCTCAAGCCGCAAGACGACCTTTTCCTTGAACTCGTTCGAAAAATAACGCGGCGACGGTTCCGACATGCATCCTCCTCGGAAGCCATGTCGCCCATTTAACCGTGTCTCAACTTTGGGGTCCATTCCAATACGAATTCCCCAATTTATTCGCCCCAATCGCGGTGTCGCGGCGCCCCTCTCCCCGCGCAACCCGTGCAACGGGAAAGGGGGCGCCGACGATCGGCATTTTGGGAGGCCGGCCTAAAACGTCCCGGAAGTTGCGGAGCGTCGGTTTCGCGACATTCGCCGCCGGGGCTGCGCTGGCCCATAATTTGCCAGTCTCCGCCAGACATTCCCTTGCATGAGGCGCCCCGATGGCTTTCACCTCCGTTTGCCCGAAAAACGCCATTCAGGAAGGCGGCATGGGCTATTTTGTCGCCGGGCGCAAAAGCGTGCTGCTGGTCTGGCCGACAGGCGGCGAGCTCAAGGCTTTTCGCGGGCGCTGCCCGCATGCCGACGTCCCGCTGGACGGCGCCACCTTCAATGGCAAGACCGTCACCTGCCCGCACCACCAATGGGGGTTTGATCCCGCCAACGGCAAATGCGTGACCCATCTCGTCCGCAACACGCTGCATCCCTACCCCCTGCGCGTCGAGGGCGACGAAATCCACGTCGATGTGGGGACCATCAAGCCGCCGCGTCCGTCGGCCGCGCCCGCAAGCTGAAGGGGAAATCCGTTGCCGTTCGGCAACACCGCGTCTTTCATTTGGCGATACAGTAGAAGCCGCGCTTGTGGAGTATGGCGATTTGGAGGCATAAATTTCCACATTTATCGAACGACTCTGCTGCAACGGGGTGGCAATGATGCGAAAACTTCTCCTTTCGATGGTCGCGTTCAGCGCGCTTGCGGTCCCCGCCCGAGCCGCCGATCTTCCGTCGTCAAAATCCGCCCCCGTGTTTACACAAACGCCCCCGGTCTTTTCGTGGTCCGGCCTTTATGTCGGCGCCACAATCGGCGGCGGCTGGAGCCATGACCATCTTCGCTACGACCAGACCGTATATCCCACGCAATTCTCGAAACTGACGGGCGCCGGCGTCGCCGGCGGCGGCCTTGTCGGCTATAATTTTCTGGTCGGCGAAAATATTCTCCTCGGCCTGGAAGCCGATATCGACGGAACAAGTCTCGATCCGAAGTCGAGCACCTATTACCAGAACAATGCGCCCATCCCCATCGCCGGCGAGGTCGATGCAGCGCTGCGCTGGCAGGGTTCGCTGCGCGGCCGGATCGGCTATGCGTTCGGATCGGCGCTGCTCTATGCGACCGGCGGCCTTGCCTTCGCGCAGGTCGACCGGCGCTATTACGACACGCAGGACATCCCCTACCCCTATGTTTCGACTTACAATGGCCTGTTTTCCAATGTTCGCGCCGGCTGGACCGTCGGCGGCGGCCTGGAATATCATCTGCTTGGCGCATGGCGCGCCCGCGTCGAATACCGTTACGTGAACATCAGCGGAGTGACGGACAATATCAGCGTTGCCTCCAGCGGGTATTACACCGGCTTCAATAACCATTCGATTGACGAAAATATCGTCAAGGTCGGACTGATTTACGCATTCGGCGAGAATAACGCCGGTCCGCGCTGAAGTATCAGGGCGCCGCAGGCGATCGTCGAAAACGGCGAGGTCTTGGTCGCCGACTGCGTGCGCAAACTTCGGCCCCTCACCCCTGCCCTCTCCCCGCTAAAGCGGGGCGAGGCGGGCGCCAACGGCAGCGACGAGGAGGCGCGCCCAGCGCGGCGGCGCCACGGCGAAAGCCTCACTCCGCGGGGCAAGCGTAGATGGCCATGATGCGCGAGGTCACGCGCAGGCTGGGATAGCCGTCGCCCACATTGTTCATCAGGAATGTGGCGCTGTGGCCGGGCTCGACGATGCCCGAGGCGGTAAGCGTCACATCTTCGAGCGACAGGTTTTGCGTGCCGATTTCCACGCGGCGTATGATTTTTCCGGGCAGGACGTTATTGACGTCCCAGGTAAAGGCGTTGGCGAAGGCGACGACGGACGGGCTGCCGCCGCGAACTTTTTTCAGGTCGTCCTCATCGACAGGCTGGGGGATGCAGGCGGCGATCTTGCCCGCGAGCCCCTCGGCTTTCAGCCGCGCCAGCTCCTGTTTTTGGCAATCGTCGCGGCAATTGCTCATCAGTTCGCGAATGCGCTGGTCATTGATGTCAGTGGCCGTCATTTTTGCCTTGAGGCAGACATGAAAGCAGGTGTCGGCCGAAGCGGCGCCCAGCGAGCCCACCAAACCCGCCGCGCCAAGAACGAAAAGCAGCAATACTCTCGCCAATGCGCGCTCCTCTGCGATCCCCAGACAGCAACAGGTGGGGGCGCAACTGAACCGCCGCAACCCCGCGCCAAAAAATCCCGACATCCAGCCTTCGCGCCGCCGCCGCTCATGACGGCAATGTGATGCCAGCGCAGGCGGGCTGCACGCGGAAGGTCTTGTTTTCTTTACGTAATGCCCTAAGGTTAGCTCAAGCGGCGAACCAAGCCAAGGAAGCGACCCCCGGGAGACGGTCTTGAGCAATAGCACGGACACCATCACTTTCACCGCCGACGGATTGACCTTCGACCTCACGCTGTCGGTCGCCGGAACGACCGGCGTCGGCGCGGTCAACTCGATCTCCGGCTCGGTCGGCAACGAGCCGATCACCGGCCTCAGCGGATTTGATGGCGCCGACAACCAGATCGTCGCCAGCTCTCCCCAGGTCGATAGCGGCGGGCTCTCCTTCACGACACAAGGCGGCGGCGAATATAATCTGTACGCCGATAACAACCCGTCGAGTTCCCAACGATGGTGACCCGCTCCTCTCGGACGGCAACGCCAGCTATACGCTGCAGAACTACGATTTCGTGCCCTGCTTCCTGAAGGGCACACGGATCGCCACGGCCCGGGGCGAGGCGGCCGTCGAAACCTTGCGCGCCGGCGATCACGTCCGCACGGCGTCGGGCGCGCTGCGGCCGGTCAAATGGATCGGCTGGCGCGAAATCGACCTTGCCCTCCATCCCTGGCCGCTCGAAGTTTTTCCCGTGCGCGTGCGCGCCCACGCCTTCGGCCCAAACCTGCCGCGCCGCGACCTCTGGCTCAGCCCGCAGCACGCGGTTCATATCGAGGGCGTGTTGATCCCGATCATCCGGCTCGCCAATGGCGCAACCGTCGAGCAGACGCGGGCAAACCGCGTCTCCTACTGGCACGTCGAACTCGAAAGCCATGACGTGCTGCTGGCCGAAAACCTGCCGGCGGAAAGCTTTCTCGATTGCGAAAGCCGCTCCGGCTTCGCCAACGCCAACGGCTTCGTCGAATTGCATCCCACCTTCCAGTCGCAAAACCGCGGCGAATCCTGCGCGCCCCTGTGCGAAGGCGGCTTTGAGGTCGAGGCGGCGCGCGAGCGTCTGCTGGCGCAGGCGCTCGCGCTCGGATTTCGCCGCAGCGACGATCCGGCGCTGCGCATCGTCGCGAACGGGCGCATTTTTGCGCCGACGCGCGAGCTGGGCGACTACCGCTTCGGCCTGCCCGCCGGCGCAACGGGGCTCCAACTCGTCTCGCGCCGCTTCCGCCCGGCCGACGCGGGCGGCGACGATGTTCGCCGCCTCGGCGTCGCCGTGCGCGCGCTGGAGATCGACGGGGCCGCTCAAAACCTCGACGCGCTTGGCCACGGCTGGAACGAGCCGGAGCCGGGCTTGCGCTGGAGCGAGGGCGAAGGCGCCCTGCCCGACGGGGGCGGCGTCCTCGTGGTAAGGCTGGCGGGCGGCGCAAGCTATTGGATCGCGCCAGAATCGGACGATCAAGCGCAACGGCGCGCGAACGCCGACCGAGCCTGAATCGTTTGCGCGATCAAGCGCGTAATCGCCTGTTGCAAAGACAACGGCCCCGCAAGCGACTTCGCCTGCGGGGCCGTTTGATTTGAGTCGCTCTTAGTGGTGATGCCCGCCGCCGCCGTGGCCACCGCCACCATGACCGCCGCCGCCGTGACCGCCGCCGCGCATCCCGCCGCGCATGCCGCCGCGTCCGCCGCCGCCGTGGCCTCGCTCCCAGCCTCTCGGGCCGCCCCAGCCGTAACCGTAGCGGTTGGCGTAGCCGCACCAGTACCAGCCCGGACCGCGCCAGCCGCCGTCATACCAGCAATATTGACGGCCGCCCCAGCCGAATGGCGCGCCAAACGCCCCGGCCACTATCCCGCCGATGATGGCGCCCGGTTCCTGGGCCTGGGCCGGCGCGGCGACCGCGAGCGCCGCCGCGACCGACAGGCTTCCGACCAAGGCTGAAATCTTCTTGAAATGACGCATCTGCCCCTCTTCCCTAAAACAAGGCGATAAGGGCGTCATCCGAACACGCCCACCCCCGCGCGTCAACCGCCTGATGGCACGGGGTAAGCGGACAGAACGACGCAGTCATGCGATGGTTTCGAGGGTTCAAGCGGGCATGACGGCGCCGGTTTGGCCCTGATCAATAATGATGGCGATGATGCATCCGGTGATGATGGTGATGCATGCGGTGATGGCGATGATAGCGGTGGTGATACGGCCGGCCCGGCGCCTCGGCCGCCGGATGGTAGTCGACGCCGAGGACGCCTTCCACCCCGCCGACCACGCCGCCGACGACGCCGCCGACCACCGCGCCAACCGGCCCCGCGGTATGATTACCCACATCGGCGCCATGCGCGACGCCGCCAGGAACGCCTTGCGCCTGCGCCGCCACAGCCCCAAAGCCGAGCATGGCCGCCAGGCCAAAAGAAAGCATTGTCAATTTCATATTGTGTCCCTCTGACAGCCGACTTCAAACGTCGGCAGAGGCGTATCACGCGTGTTCAAGGCCACCTGAAGGCGAGAACGCGGCGGGACTCGGTCCAATTCTGGACAGGCGCAGGCGTTTGCGGCAGGATTCAGCCGATGAAAACGATCGGCGCCGTCTTCAGCGAACACGCAAGCTGCGTGGCGGAATAGGCGGCGGCGACCCCGACCAGCAGCCCGGCGGCCACGACCACGCCAGCAATGGCGCGCGGGCGCCTGGTTGCAATTGCTGCAACATTTGCCCCAAAAGCTGTCGTATCGCCGCGCATTCCAGATACCCCAGGCACAATCGCTGCATCGTCCATAGACGCCCGGCGAGCGCCCGCCAACTGCACTTGTTATTTCAAGTTAATTGATCGATACTATTTGATAAAATTTGATACAATGATGCGAGTAGCGAGTAAGGACTTGCTAAACATGCGCCGAGGCTAAGAAAGAGTCGCCAGGTCCGGTCTTGTGGTCCCGTCCTCAAGGACCCCGCAGGAAACGCAGATAAAAGGCGGCGAACACCAGGACAATGCCGACATTGGCCATCAGCCGCTGCCAGAATCGATCCTTGAAAAGCAAAAAATCGACGCCGACGATCAGCGCCGCCATCAGCACGACGTAAAGCGCCACAATCACGTTCCTGGACATGATGCGAACCCTTAAATATTCAGCGCCCGCGCGCCGCTGACAAAACGATTGCCGCGAACATAAAATCGCAGCGGACGCTCGGTGGCGCGAAAAATGCCGATCCGCCTGCCCTGGCCGATTTCGCCCGCCGCCCGGCCGTCCGCGCCGAGCCACAGCGGGCCGGGTTGGCAGAGGTCGATCCCGTCGAGACGGCGATCGATGTCCAGGGCCTGGCACAGCCGCCCCGGACCGCGCGCCAGATCCCGCACATCCTCAAGGCCGCGATTGCGCCGCATGATGGCGACGCCAACACTCGGCTCGATCGCGCGGATCAACACGCCCGCGCCCACGCCAGAAATCTCGCTCGAAAGGTTCAGCATGAACGAGACGCCATAGGCGAGATAGACATAGGCGTGGCCGCGTTCGAGGAACAGCGCGCGATTGCGCGGGGTCACGCCGCGAAACGCGTGGCCGGCGGGGTCGCCGATGTCATAAGCCTCGGTCTCGACGATGCGGCCGCCCGCCACGCCCTCGCTCAGCCTCCGCACCAGAATCTTGCCGATGAGAAAGCGCGCGAGCCCGGCGGTATCGACCGGCAACTCCGCCCGATCCAGCACGCGCGGCGGCGCTTCAGTCCATTCGCTCGACCCATCGCGCGCGCGACGGTCCGGGTGCGAATGCATCGGCGAAATACTGGGTTTCACGCGCAACCTTGCCATCGAGAAACTCCATGACGCTCACTGTGTAGGAGGGTCGGCCGTCGTAGGCGAGGATGAATTCCGTAACCCACAGGGCGCCCGCGCCGACGATGCGCCGCACCTCAAAGCGTTTCGCATTGGGCTGCGCGGCGCGCGAGGCCTGGATGTTGGCGCGGCCCCTGATACGTTCGCCCGATTGCGGATATTCGAGCACCGCGTCGTCGCGGTAGATGTCGTGCTCGACCTCGAGGTCATTGGCGTCCGAGGCGGCCCAGTGGCGATCGAGCGCCTGTCGCATTTCGCTTTCGCCCATCCTCCCGCACTCCCGTGAAAAGCGCCCGCAACGCATTGGCGCAACGCCGGAATGTCCCAGATCAATGCCCGCCCGGCATGAAAAGCGTAATCAGGCAAAACGATGAAGTCAGGAAACGAAAGGCCCGAGAAAGCATGAACCATAAGCATCGCACCGTCCTGCATACGCTTTTTGCGCATCCGATCAGCGCCAACATCGATCCGAAGCACGTCAAGGCGACGCTGACGGAACTCGGCGCGGAGGTTTCGCATGGCGGACATGGAGACGTCATGGTTTCATTCAAGGGAGTGGCGCACCGCTTCCGTGAGGATCATCACAGCCTTTCGAAAGACCAGGTCGCCGCCATGAGGAAATTCCTGACCGATGCCGGCGTGGACCCCGTGCGCGATTACCCGATCTGACATTTTGCAGCGTGCAGGCCCCAAAACCCGCCGAAATAAACCCGGCGGGTTTTTTTTCGTGCCTAACCCGACATTGAACCAGACCCTGGCTCTCGCGTTTCAGCTCTGCGGGGGGCGGCAAAAATGGGCAAGCGCGCGACGACCAGAGCCTTGGCCTGCGCAGCGGCGGCGGCTTTGCTCGCATGGTCCAGTTGCGCCGACGCCCGGAGGGTCGCCGCAAAAGACTTAGCTATCCGCCTGATCGCCGACGCCACGGCCTGGAGCGAGCTTTGCGTCAATTACGGCATCGACCCGCAGGCGGTGGCGCGGTTCCAGCGCGCGGAAAAAATCCCGGTCAACGGCCATTATCGCGACGTCTTCGGCCTCGCCTACACGCGCGACCATAACGAGGCGATGGACCACGGCGATTTCCCGGTCTCCTGCGATCGCGCGCTCGACCTTTACGGCCCGCGCGGAGCCAGGCGCCCCGGCCTCGTCAGGCCGCTGTGGAACGGGACGGTCAGAAAGCAGAAGATCGATACCTTCCCGTAAAACCGCCAAGCCTTCTCCTAAAATCGGCCAAGCCTTCCCGTAAAACCGCCAAGGCCTCACGTCACCCAGTCGGCATGGTGAAGGTGAAGCGGGTTTCCTCGGCGCAAGAGGCGACCGCCAGCTTGCCGCCATGCGCCCGGGCGATCTGGTAGGCGATGTAAAGACCGAGGCCCAGGCCCTGCTGGCTGGGCCTGACCGTTCCGCGCTCGAACGGCTCGAACAGATGCGCGAGCAACGAGGGCGGAATCGGATCGCCCGTATTGCTGACGGAAAGCTCCAGGCGGCCGCCCTGCTCGGTCGCGCGCAGGCGGACAGGACCGTCGGCGGCGCCATAGGTCAGCGCATTGGCCAGCAGGTTCGAGACGAGCTGCGCGATGCGGACGGGGTCGCAATCGACCGGCTTCGGCAATCGCAGGTCGCGTTCGATCGTCCGCCCCTCGTGCGCGGCGAGCAATTCGTCGACGAGGGGAGCGATGACCGCGTTCAGGTCCGCCTTTTGCCGCGCCAGAGTCAGTCCGTCGCCAAGGCGGCCGCGCGCAAAATCCATGATATTGTCGATCAGCGCCGCCATGCGGGCGACGCTCGCTTGCACCAGCGGAACAATGCCCTGCGCCTTCCGGTCGAGCGGGGTGTTGCCGATCAGGCGAATGCCCGCGGCGACGCCTGCCAGCGGATTGCGCAGGTCATGGCCGAGGACCGCGATGAACTGTTCGCGCAATTGCGCTGTCCGGCCCTCGTCGAGAATTTGCTCATCCTTCATCCGCAGGTGCGATTCCGCCTCGTAATAATAGCCGATCAGCTCGGCGAACTTCTCGAACATGCCGACGATTTGCGGCGTGTGGATGCGCGCGGGCAAGGGATCGATGGCGCAAAGGGTGCCGAAGAATGTTCCGTCGGGCAGGACCACCGGCACGGAAATATAGCTCTGGAACCCATACATCTTCGGCGTATCGTGCCTGACATAGCGCGGGTCGTCGGCCACGTTTTCGATGATCACGGCGGTTTGCGTCTTGCGGATCGCGTCGCAGATCGTCGTCTCCACGGGGAGCTCGCCGCCCGGCCGCAGCCCGAAGTTGATGTCGTCGCGAACGCGACAGGCGATCCACCGGTCTTCCGTGACGCGAGCGACGGCGGCGAAACGCATTCCCGTGGTCAGGCAAACCACATCGAGGAGCGTCGGGACGGCCCTGATCCTGCCGATCAGCTCGATGTCGGTCTTGAAGTCCGGTCGCTGATCCGGTTCCGGTCGCTGATCCATGGGGGCCGCCCAGTTCGTTCGCTTTGGCTCAACAGAAACAGACGCATCCCCTGTGAAGTTCACGACCACGGCATAATAAACGGAAGCAAGTGCGGCATACGCCACTTCCTCGCAACATGCCGAATGGAGCCCGGCTTATTTGACGTCCTTCTGCCCGCGCGGGCCCTTCAGCCGCGCGGGCCCTTCAGCTCGCGCGGAATGGTGAAGCCGGCCAGCCTCCCCGCCCCTTTCTCGATCTTTGACCACGGACCATCCAGCTCGAACCGGGCCAGGCCGCCAGTCGGGTAGGCCGACGCCATGCGTTTCGCCTCCCCGGCCGTCGTCGCGTCGGAGCCCGCGAGGAGCAGCGCCAGCTCCATCAGGCCCGGATTGTGGCCGACCAGCAGGATGCAGCCAATCGACTGTGGCGCCTCTCGCAGGATCTCCAGCATCTCCGCCGCCGACGCCTGGTAAAGCGTCGCCAGCAACTCGACTTGCGGCGCCTTGGACCAGGGCCCGAGAGCGTCGAAAGTCTCGCGCGCCCTTCGCGCGGCGGAGACAAGCGCCAGATCGGGCGTGATAAAACCCTCGGCCCGCATGAAGGCGCGCATCGCCGCCGCCGCCTTGCGGCCGCGCTTGCTCAAGGGACGCTCGTGGTCGGCCAGCGAAGGATCGTCCCACGACGACTTGGCGTGGCGGAGCAGGAGAAGCTGGCGGGTCATGTCGATCTCCTCGAATCAATCGGCGCGGATCATAATGCGGCCTGGCGGGTTTCATGTCGCGTGCGCAATAACTCTAGCGAGGCCCCATGCCGGACCGCATCCTCGTCTTCTATGGCTCCTATCGGCGCGACCGGATGGGGATCCGCCTCGCGGACTTCATCGTCGCAGGGCTCGCCGAACGCGGCGCCGAGGTCGAACTGATCGACGCCAAAGCCCTCGCCTTGCCCATGCTCGACCGCATGTACAAGGAATATCCGCCGGGTTCGGCGCCGGAAGTCCTCGCGACGCTGGCGCGGAAGATCAGGGCCGCCGACGCCTTCGTCTTCGTCACCGGCGAATATAACTGGGGCATGCAGCCAGGCCTGAAAAACCTGACCGACCATTTTCTCGAAGAATGGTTCTGGCGCCCCGCCGCCATCGCCAGCTATTCGGCGGGCCGCTTTTCCGGCGCGCGCGCGGCTTTGGCCTGGCATGGGACGCTTTCGGAAATGGGCATGGTGGTCGTGTCCTCGACGCTTGCCGCCGGGCCGATCGCCGAGGCGCTCGACGCCGACGGCAAGTCCATCGACGGCCCGGGAGGACGCGCGCTGCAACGCGCCTTCCCGCGCTTCGCCGACGATCTCGCCTGGTGGACCGAAGCCGCCAAGGCCCAGCGGGCGCGCAAGGCCCCGCCCTATTGAGTTTCCCTACGCGTTCCTTACGGCCGGGGCGGCCAATCCGAATTGAACCCTTGCGGCGAACAGGGCTATCAAAAAACATCGCACTCCATCTTGGAGGCTGCAAAAATGTTGTTCCGTCATCGGCGCCAAGGCGCCGGGGCGTGCGTCCGAGCGCCGGAAATCGAACTCGACCACTTTTTTTCGCGCCTCGCGCTCGACGTCGCCGTCGTCGTCGTCACCCTGTCCGTCTGGGTCTTGCTGTCGCATCCACGGCATTCGCACCCCCCGGGTCCGCAACGGGCCGAAGATTGCGTCTATTTCGGCCGCGCCGGCGCCCGCTGCGCCAATGGCCCCGCGCTGAGTTCTGACGAGTCGGAACAGAGCTGCCGGTTCCTCGGCCGCGCCGGTCGCTTCTGCCCGCCGGCGCCTCAGCAATAGGCGTAGGCGCCGCCTTTGGCGACCGCCCGCCGATAGGCCGGTCGGGCATGGATGGTCTCCAGCCACGCCTTGAGCCTGCCGCGCTCGCCGAGGCCGACGCGGGCGGTCGCCGCTTCGACCGGAAAACTCATCATCACGTCGGCGCCGGAAATCTCGGAGCCCGCGAAAAATTCGCTGCGCCCGAGTTCGCTTTCCATCATGTCGAGCTGCCGTGCGATTTGCGGCGCCAAAAAGCCAGAATGCACCTTGCCGGCGATCATCCGCGCCACCGGGCGGATGAAAAATGGCGTCTGCTTGGGGATTCGCTGGAACAGCAGCGTCATCACCAAAGGCGGCATCGCGCTGCCCTCGGCGAAATGCAGCCAGTAGGTGTAGCGAAGGCGGTCAATCGTTCCCGAGGGCGCCATCCCATCCGAGGGCGCCATACGACCGCCGCCATAGCGGCTCAAAATATAATCGACGATCGCCCCGGTCTCGGCGATGGTCACGCCGTCATCGGTGATGACAGGCGACTTGCCGAGCGGATGGACGCGCAGCAATTCGGGCGGCGCAAGGATGGTCTTGGGATCGCGTTGATATCGCTTGATCTCGTAGAGCGCTCCCAATTCCTCCAGCAGCCACAGCACGCGCTGGGAGCGGGAATTGTTCAAATGGTGCACGGTCAGCATCGACGCTCCTCGCGGGTTACTTCCTGATCGACGCGCGAGAAGCGGAAAAGACGCCCCTTGCAAAGGCCAAGCCTCCATCGCATCCTTCGCCGCCCGCTCCAGAAGAGGGCGGGCGAACAGGGGAACTCACATGATGAAAAAAATTCTCGCCGCGCTCGTCCTGGCTTCGGCTGTCTCCTTGGCCCCGGCGGCGGCTTTCGCCCATTGCCATCACCATCATTGCATGGACCATCATCACCACCATCATCATTGATGCAGAGGCGCGGCGCGGGCTTTTTTCCAACAGCCCGCTTCGCGCTTTTTTTTCGGAGCGACCATGCCGGGTCCGGAAGACGACGCCGCTTCAGCCAGCATCACCGCGCGGATCGCCGAGCTGGACGACTGGCGCGGCGCAACGCTCGCCCACGTGCGCCAACTGATCCACGAGGCCGACCCGAACATTTGCGAAGAGTGGAAATGGGTCAAGCCAACCAACCCTGGCGTACCCGTCTGGTCGCATGACGGCGGCGTATGCACGGGGGAGACCTACAAGCAGGCGGTCAAGCTCACCTTCTTCATCGGCGCCTCGCTCGAAGACCCGCAAAAACTGTTCAATTCCAGTCTCGAAGGCAATGTGCGCCGGGCGATCGACCTGCGCGAGGGCGAGAAGATCGACGAGGCCGCGTTCAAGAGCCTTATTCGCGCGGCTGTTGACGCCAACGCCGCGATCCGCGCGGCGCGCGCAGCCAAAAAAAAGAAGTGAGCCGGCGACGCCTGGCTTTTTTCGCCAACCCTCACCGGCCCGAACTCATTTCACGACGCGCCACTCAAGCCTTGTCGACTGTTTTCTTGACGGCGTCCTTGGCGTCGCCCTTGGTCCTTTGCGCCGAGCCTTTGGCCTCCTGCATCGCGCCCTTGGCGCGCAATTGCGGATCGTTCATGGCCGAGCCGGCGGCTTGCTTGGCCTTGCCGGCGACTTCGTTGGCGGCGCCTTTGATCTTGTCGGACGTACTGCTCATGCTTTCTCTCCTGTTGCATTACTCTTGCTTGCGTTGCTCTTTGGGTTTGCCGCACGCCGCCCGATCCATGAGGGCGGATCGCTCGCGGGAAAGCTTTCCCAGGACGCTTCGTCGACATCGTCCCATTCCCGGCTGAATTGCCGCGCTTCGGGCGGTTTCGCCCTGTTTTCGCTGACGTTTTCCGATGTTTCCAGCTGTTCGCGCGTCCTCTGCGACACCATCGCCGCTCCTCCTGTTGCTGCGCTCCTCACGGTCAAAAACCTAGTGATACAGGAACGCGATCAGCAGGATGATCGGAATTGGTATGCCGATAAGCCATAGCAGAACACCCCGTCCCATGACGTAAACTCCCTTGATTTTGTGGGTTGCGGCAATGGCTCCAACAAGAATTCGTCCAGGCGTACGGTCTGGACGACTTCACGGCGCCATCTGCCGCACTCGTTCCTTGCTGATCCAAGAACGTTATAAAAACGATGCAGTTCCATCGCACGAAAAAACGCCTGTACGTCACCAAGATAGCAGGTGGAACTTTTGCTAAAGCCTGGCGTTGTTGGTCAAGATCGCATTTTTGCAGAGGTCAAGGCCATGCTTTATTATACTCTCGTCTTCCTGATCATCGCGCTCATCGCCGGCGCCCTGGGCTTCGGCGGCGTCGCCGCGGCCTTCGCGGGCGTCGCGCGCATCCTGTTCGTAATCTTCCTGGTGCTGTTCGTCGTGTCGCTGATCATGCAGCTTGTCCGGCGCGCCTGAGCAAAGGCTTGACGCGTGAACAAGCTTGACTTGAACGCTCGGCGCCGTGCAGGCTTGGCGTGGTCGACACGAGGGGGCTCATCCATGCGCGCCAGGACATTTTCCCTGCCTTTCCTCCTGTCGGCGCTCATTCTGGCCGCGCCAAGCGCAGCCCTGGCGGCGGCGGCTCCCGACACAGCCGTGTTCGACTTCGCCTTCGTCGATTCCTCGCCGCAACCGGAAACCCCGGCGGAGGCGGCGCGGCTCGCGCATCTGACGGCCGCGCTGCGGCAGGCGCTGGAAAGGTCCGGCCAATACCATGTCGTCGATGTCGCGCCGATCAAGGGTCAGCTGGCCTCCGTCAACGACATCCACGATTGCAACGGCTGCGAGATCGACCTGGCGAAGAAGCTCGGCGCGCAATGCGTCGTCGTCGCCTGGGTGCAGAAGGTCAGCGACCTGATCCTTAACATCAGCATCCGCATCGAGGACGTAAAGACCGGCCGGACGCTCCGGGGCGGCAGCGTCGACATTCGCGGCAATACCGACGTTTCCTGGGATCGCGGCCTCAAATACCTGCTCGAGGAGCATATTTTCGGCAATCGGCCCTGAAGCGCGCCCGCGGCTTTGCAAGCGCCGCCGAGCGGTTAGAGTAGCCGCCGATGCAGATCGAATCGCTCCCTCCGCTTCCGGCGCAAAAGTCGCTTGTGGCCCACATGCTGTCCGACCGCACGCTCGCGGCGATGACCGGGCTTGGCTTCGCTTCCGGCATTCCATTCCTGCTGGTCTATGTCACGCAGTCGGCCTGGCTGTCGGAAGCCAATGTGCCGATCGAGACCATCGGCATGATGAGCGAAATGACCGTCGCCTATAAATTCAAGTTTTTGTGGGCGCCCTTCCTCGACCATTACGACCCGCCCCTGCTCGGCCGCCTGCTTGGGCGGCGGCGCGGCTGGATCGTCGCTGCGCAGATCATGGTGATGCTGACGCTGATCGGCGTCGCCTTCGGCGATCCCGGCCACTGGCTGGCCTGGACCGTCGCGTTCTCGCTGGCGCTCGGCGTCGCCGGCGCCACGCAGGACGTGGTGATCGACGGCTGGCGCATCAACGCCGCCCCCGCCGAGCGCCAGCCGCTGATGTCAGCCTGTTCGGAAATGGGCTATCGCGTCGGCATCCTGTGTTCGGGCGCCGGCGCGCTCATCCTCGCCGATCGCTTCGGCTGGCGCGCCGCCTATCTCGGCATGGCGGCGATCATGAGCGCCGGCACGCTGGCCTGCCTGTTCGCGCCCGAACCGGAGATCGACTTCCATCATCCCCCGCCCGCGCGTCCGAGGCCGAGCCTCGTCGCCACCATCTACGAGCCGGCCAGGGAGTTGGCGACGCGGCTCGGTCCGCTGGCGCTGCCGATCCTGGCCATGGTCGCGGGCTTTCGCATGCCGGGCTATATTTCCAGCGCCATGGCCATGCCGCTGTTCAAGGCGCTGCATTATGGCGACGCCGAAATCGCCTTGGTGACCAAGGGCTTCGGCTTCGGCGTCGGACTTTGCGGCGTGTTCTGCGCGAGCTTTGTCGCCCGCCGCATCGGCCTGATGAAAACCCTGCTGGTCGGGACCGTCGCCGCCTCCGCTTCGCATCTGAGCCTCGCCTGGCTCGCGGCGCATGGCGGCGGCTCGTTCTGGATTTTGGCGACCACTGTCAGCATCGACAATTTCGCCGCCGCCTTCGCCTCGATCGTGCTGATTTCCTACATGTCCACCCTGACCGTGGCGGAACTCGCGGGCAGCCAGTACGCGCTGCTGACCTCGCTTTGCGCCATGCCCGGCAGCCTGCTCGCGGGAATGTCCGGCTTCATCATCAAGGACACGGGCTTCGAGACGTTCTTCATCCTGACGTCGCTGATCGGCGCGCCGGTGGCGATCCTGGCCCTTTACGTCGCGCGGCGGCACGCGCAAACCGTCGCCGCCGCTGCGCCGCCCTAAAACTCCAGGCAGATCTTGCCGAAGTGCTTGTTGCTTTCCTGATGCTTGAAGGCGGCGACCATGTCTTCCAGCGCAAATCTCTTGTCGATCACCGGCTTCATGCCATTGGCGTCGATGGCGCGGATCATGTCGATCTGCTGGCGCCGGTTGCCGACCAGCACCGCGCGCAACCGCAATTGCCGCAAGAGGGCGTTGATCAGCGGCAGCGGTCCGGCCACGCCGGTCAGGATGCCGATGACCGAGACATGGCCGCCGACGCGCGCGGCGATCATCGATTGCTCGAGCGTCGCGGGGCCGCCGACCTCGATGACGTGGTCGACGCCGCGCCCGCCGGTCAGCCGCCGCGCCGTCTCGCCCCAGGCGGCGTCCTCGCGGTAATTGATGAGGTGGTCGGCGCCCATGGCCTTGAGCCGTTCGAGCTTTTCCGGGCTCGACGAGGTCGCGACCACGGTGGCGCCGGCCATTTTGGCGAATTGCAGCGCGAAGATCGACACGCCGCCGGTGCCCTGCACCAGCACGCTGTCGCCCGCCTTGACGCGGCCCTCGTCGTGCAGCGCCCGCCACGCCGTCAGGCCGGCGGTGGTCAATGTCGCGGCTTCGGCGGCGGAATAGTTTTTTGGCGCATGGGTGAAAGCCGAGACCGGCGCCGTGACCATTTCGCGCGCATAGCCGTCGACGCCGTCGCCGGGAACGGTGGCGAAACCGTCGACATCAGGCGCGCCGTCGAGCCAGGTCGGGAAAAACGTGCTGACCACCTTGTCGCCGACGGCGAATTCCGTGACGCCCGAACCGATGGCGACGATTTCGCCGGCGCCGTCGGCCATGGGAATGCGCGGCTCCGTCGGCCCCCACATGCCGCTGACCACGGCGTAATCATGGTAATTGAGCGAATTGGCGCGCAGCCGCACCTTGATTTCGCCGGCGAGCGGATCGCGCGCCTCGCTTCGGCCAATCGTGACGCGGTCAAAGCCGCCGCCCTGTTGCACGATGATCGCCCTGGACATTTTCGCCTCCCGCAAAACCGCGCACAATTTTCCGCACGGCTGCGCTTGCGTCAATGCTTCCTAAGGGTCGCTGCCGGCCAAGTGGTTCTTGCGAAAATTCAAAAAGCCAGCCGCCCCCCCGCCAGCACCAGCGCGCCGGCGAGCAGCGTGCGCAGCGCCTTGTCGGGCACGCGGCCGGCGAAATGGCTGGCGAGCGCGACGCCGGGAATGGAGCCGGCCAGCAACGAAGCCAGCATGGGCCAGTCCACCGAGCCCATCGCCCAATGGCCGGCGCCGGCGATCAGCGTCAGCGGAACGGCATGGGCGATGTCGGAGCCGACAATGCGCAGGGTCGGCATTTTGGGGTAGAGGATCATCAGGACGGTGACGCCGATCGCCCCCGCCCCGACCGAGGACAGTGTGACCAGCACGCCGAGGATGGCGCCAAGCCCGGTCGTCAGCGCGGCGATCCGCGCTTCGCTTTGCCGCTCGAAAAACGGCGCGAGCCTTTCGACCAGCAGCGGCCGGAACATGAGGCTCGTGGCGGTCAAAAGCAGCGCGAAGCCGAGGATGGTCGTGATGGTGGAGCTGGCGTGACCCGAACGCGCGCCGCAATGCGCCAGCGCCAGCAAGGTCAGCAGCGCGGCGGGCGCGCTGCCAGAAGCCAGGCGGCGCGTCACCCGCCAATCGATCGAGCCGTGCAGCGAATGGACGGTCGAACCGCTGGCCTTGGTCACGCCGGCGTAGAGCAGGTCGGTGCCGACCGCCGTCGCCGGATGAACGCCAAACAGCAGGACCAGCAGCGGCGTCATCAACGAGCCGCCGCCGACGCCGGTCAGCCCGACCATCGCGCCGACCGCGAAGCCGGCCACAGTATAGGGCAGATGGACGAGGTGGACGAGACTTTGCATGACGGTTCGCGCCTTTCACCGGGTGCCGGCGTCGCCTTCTCAAGTCCGGCGGATATTTTACGCCGATCGCGCCAGCGCGCAATCCACCAGCCGCGAGCGTGGCACTAAGTTTCTATCTTCTATCTTTTTTGTCAACTAAATTCCGGCGCGGCGTTCCGACGCTCGCGACCAGCGCAAAGGATTTACCGCCAGCGACAAAAGGACGCTGTAAAATCATTGGCAAGTTCAACGGCGCGTGAAATATTTGCGACAGCTTTCGCGCGCCTGCCGGCGCAAGAAATCCAGGCAAGTATCGTAATCGCGTATCGAAATATGGAAGGAGCCAAATCATGAGCGAGACCCAGAACGGCGAGAGGCGCGTGAGCGGGCCGAGACTGATTGCCCTCGTCGGCCCGTTCCAGAGCGGCAAGACCACTTTGCTCGAATGCGTCCTCACCCGCGCCGGCTCGCTGTCGCGCCAGGGATCGGTGCGCGATGGCTCGTCGGTCGGCAATTCCAGCGCCGAGGCGCGCGCCCACGCAGCCAGCGTCGAGGCCAATATCGCCTCGGTCGATTATCTCGGCGACCGCTACACTTTCATCGACTGCCCCGGCTCGGTCGAGTTTTCGCACGAGGCGCGCAATGTCCTGCCCCTGTGCGACGCGGCCATCGTCGTCTGCGAGGCCGACGAGCGCAAGCTGCCGGCGCTGCGCATGATCCTGCGCGAGCTCGAAGACCTCAACGTCCCGCGCATCCTCTTCCTCAACAAGATCGACACGGCGACGGCGCGCATCCGCGAATCCCTCGCCATGCTGCAGCAGGCCTCGCGCACGCCTTTGCTGCTGCGCCAGATTCCGATCTGGCAGAACGGCATCGCCACCGGCTTCATCGACCTCGCGCTTGAGCGCGCCTTCGTCTATCGCGAGCACGCGCCGTCGGTGGTCGTCGACGTCCCCGCTGGCGAAATGCCGCGTGAAAGAGAGGCGCGCTACACCATGCTGGAGCGCCTGGCCGATTACGACGATTCGCTGATGGAGGAGCTGATCTCCGACATCGAGCCGCCGCGCGACCAGATTTTCGACGACCTGACCCAGGACCTGCGCAAGGGCCTGGTCGCGCCGGTGCTGATCGGCTCGGCGGAGGCCGGCCACGGCGTGACGCGGCTGTTGAAGGCGCTGCGCCATGAAGCCCCGGCCATCGCCCAGGTCCGCGCCCAACTCGGCGTGTCGGACTCCGGCGCGGCGCTGGCGCATGCGGTGAAGACCATCCATACCGCGCATGGCGGCAAGCTGAGTTTTGCGCGCGTGCTGCGCGGCGGCTTCTCCGATAACGGCATGGTCAAGAGCGCCAGGGGCGAGGACCGCATTTCCGGCCTGTCGCGGCTGATGGGCCTCGCCGGCTCCAAGCAGGGCAAGGTCGAGGAAGGCGATTGCGTCGCTTTCGGCCGGCTCGACCATGTGGCGACCGGCGACTCGTTCGGCGACGCGAAAAACGGCGTTCCCGCCGCCGCCGTCGTGGCGGCGACCGCGCAGCAGCCGGCGCACAGCCTCGCGCTGTCGGTCAAGGACCGCAAGGACGAGGTGCGCCTCGCCACCGCCATGGCCAAGCTGATCGAGGAAGACCCCTCATTGGCGTTCGTCCATGACCAGGAAGCGGCCGAGATGAAGCTGTTTGGGCAGGGCGAAATGCATCTGCGCGTCGCGCTCGAAAGGCTCTCCGCGCGGTTCGGCGTCACTGTCGAGACGCAGAAGCCGGTCGTTGGCTACCGCGAAACCATCCGCCACACGGTCTCCATGCGCGGACGCCACAAGAAGCAGTCCGGCGGCCACGGCCAGTTTGGCGATGTGGCGCTCGACGTAGGCCCCCTGCCGCGTGGAGAGGGCTTCGCCTTCAACGAAACCGTGCATGGCGGCGCGGTGCCGCGCAATTTCTTCTCCGCCATCGAGGAAGGCTGCCGCGACGCCCTGGTCAAGGGTCCGCTCGGCTTCCCGGTGGTGGATGTGGCCGCGACCCTGACCGACGGCTCGTATCATTCGGTGGATTCGTCCGACATGGCCTTCCGCACCGCCGCGCGCATCGGCATGTCGGAGGCCATGGGCAAGGCCAATCCGGTGCTGCTCGAGCCAATCTTCTCGGTGGAGCTGACAGCGCCGAGCGAAGCTTTATCGCGCGTCACCGCCATTGTTTCGGCGCGGCGCGGACAGATCCTCGGCTATGACGCCCGCCCCGGCTGGGACGGATGGGATGTGCTCAACGCGCTCATTCCCGAGGCGGAAATGGGCGGGCTGATCGTCGAATTGCGCTCGGCGACGGCGGGCGTCGGCTCCTATGCGGCGAAATTCGACCATCTGGCCGAAATCGTCGGCAAGCCGGCGGAAGCGATCATCGCCCATCACAACGGCGCCAAGGCGCTCGCGCACTAGAGAAGGCGCGAAAGATCAACAGGGACGCCATGGCCACGCCGTGGCGTCCCGCTCACTTCTGGAACTTGCCGCGCTCGGCCTTGCTGAAATTGCTCGTGTCGCCCTCGCGCGCCGCCCTTGCGCGCCAGGATTTGCGGATCGCGTCGGATTTCAGCTCCGGCGCCAGCCAGGACGGCAACCGCTCCATGTTCGCGCCGCCGCAGGCGGGACAGGCGGGCGCCTCGTCGGAGCGCATCAGCAGTTCCGAAATCCTTGTCGCATTCGGCGCAATGAAAAGAATAGAGCGGCATGTGTCTCCCCTGATATCCGCCCAAATCTCAAGCAAGTCCTGGGCCATCGCGCCTCACATCCGCCTTGCCCGCCACGCTTTGATGACGGAGACTGGCTCTCGCGAGCGCCTTCGCCCCTGATCAAGGACGTCCATTGCCCGATCTGCAAACCATCGTGCGCGACATCACCACGGAGATGCGTGACCGCCAGGATCGCGGCGAGGTCGCCGCCTATATTCCCGAACTCGCGCGCGTCGATCCGCGCAAGTTCGGCCTCTGCGTCGTCACTGAGGACGAAATCGCCGAGGCCGGCGACTGCGAGACGCCTTTTTCGATCCAGAGCATTTCGAAAATCTTCACCCTGACGCTGGCGCTCGGCAAGGCCGGCGACCGGCTGTGGGCGCGGGTCGGGCGCGAGCCCTCCGGCAACCCGTTCAACTCCATCATCCAGCTCGAGCTGGAAAAGGGCGTGCCGCGCAATCCCTTCATCAACGCCGGCGCGCTCGCCGTCACTGACGCGCTTTTGTCCGGCCATGCGCCAAGCGCCGCGCTTGGCGAGATCCTGCGCTTCATCCGCTTTGTCGCCGAGGACGAGGCGATCTTCATCGACCAGAATGTCGCGCAATCGGAGAAACGCACCGGCTTTCGCAATGTGGCGCTGGCCAATTTCCTGAAAAGCTTCGGCGTGCTGGAAAATCCGGTCGATCATGTGCTCGGGACCTATTTCCACCATTGCGCCATCGCCATGTCCTGCCGCCAACTCGCGCTGGCCGGGCGTTTTCTGGCCCATTCGGGGCGCAATCCCTCGACCGGGTGCAGCATCGTCTCACCCGAGCGGGCGCGGCGCATCAACGCGCTGATGCTGACCTGCGGCCATTATGACGGCTCCGGCGAATTCGCCTATCGCGTCGGCCTGCCGGGCAAGAGCGGGGTCGGCGGCGGCATTTTCGCGGTCGCGCCGGGCAAGGCCTCGGTCGCCGTGTGGTCGCCCGGTCTCGACGCCGCCGGCAATTCCCGCCTGGGCCGGATGGCGCTGGAAAGTCTGGCGCGGAAAATGAAATGGTCGATTTTCGGCGAGTGAGCCGGTAAACCGGAGTCTCCTGTCGCGTCGGAATCCTCGCCATGCCCGCCCTCGATCCCAAAAGCTCCGCCCTCGTCCTCATCGACCTGCAAAAAGGCATTGTCGGCATGCCGCTCGCGCCGCGCTCCGGCGCGGATGTGATCGCTTGCGCCAAAACGCTGGCGGAAAAATTCCGCGCCGCGGGAGCGCCGGTGTTCCCCGTGCGGGTCGGGTTCGCCGCGGATTTCGCCGATGCGCCGCAACAGGCGGTGGAAAGGCCGATGCGCGTTCCCGGCGGCATGCCGGCCGACTGGAGCGAACTGGTCGATGGGCTGGCCGCGCCGGGCGACATCGTCATCCACAAGCGTCAATGGGGCGCCTTTTACGGCACCGACCTCGAACTCCAGCTGCGTCGCCGGGGCATCAAGACCATCGCGCTCGGCGGGGTCGCCACCAATTTCGGCGTTGAAATCGACGGCGCGGCAGGCCTGGGAGTTGGGTTTTGAAGTGGTGACGGTCGAGGACGCCTGCGCCTCGGGCTCCGACGAATTGCACAATTTCGCCATCGCCCAGGTCTTTCCGCGCCTGTCGCGCGTCGTCCGCGCCGCCGACGTGGAATTTTCGCAGGCGCTGGAGTGAGGTCGCCAAGTTTGCGCGGAAAAAATCGCGGCCTGCAATGGGCGGCGCTGCTCATCGTGTCGGCGATCCTGGCCTTGGCGCTGACGGCGGCGCGCCTGCCGGCCGCCCTGCTGCTGGCGACGATTGGCGCGGCGGCGCTCGTCGCCTCGCTCGACGGGCAAATCAGGATTGCGCCGCGCGCCTTCCTGTTCGCCCAGGCGATCATCGGCATGATGGTCGCGCGCTTTATCAAAGCCGACATTTTGCACGAAATCGCCCGCGACTGGCCGCTTTATGTCGCCGCCGCGCTTTCCGTCATCCTGACCAGCTGCTCGATCGGCTGGGTGCTGGCGCGCTGGCGGGTTTTTCCAGGCTCGACGGCGATCTGGGGCTCGCTGCCCGGCGGCGCCTCCGCCATGGTGCTGATGGCGGAAGCCTATGGCGCCGACATGCGCCTCGTCGCCTTCATGCAATATTTCCGCGTGCTGATGGTCGCGCTGGCCGCGAGCCTCGTCGCGCGTTTCTTCGCGCCGGGCGGCGTCAGCGCCGCGCCGTCCTGGCTGACGCTGGCGCAAGCCCCGATCGACTGGCCGGCCTTTGGCCTGACCTTGCTGATGCTGGTCGCCTCGGCCTGGGTCGGCGTCCGCCTGCGCCTGCCCGCCGGGCCGCTGCTGCTGCCGCTCGTTGCAGGCGCCGCCGCGCAGGATTTCGGCCTGATGAAGATCGAATTGCCGTCGGCGCTGCTCGTCGCCAGCTACGCGGTGCTCGGCTGGAGCATCGGTCTGCGCTTTTCGCGCGACATCCTGCTCCATGCGCTGAAAAGCCTGCCGGTCGTCCTCGGCTCGAACTCTGTCCCTGCTGGCGCTCTGCGGCGGCCTTGGGCTGCTGCTCGCCCGCCTCGCTCATGTCGATGCGCTGAGCGCCTATCTCGCCACCAGCCCGGGCGGGCTTGACGCGGCCGCCATCATCGCCGCCTCGACCAAACTGGACATGCCCTTCGTGATGGCGCTGCAGACAGCGCGCATTGTCCTGGTGATCCTGGTCGGCCCGTCGCTGGCGCGCCTGCTCGCTGACAGGACGGCGCCGAGACCTCTGCTGGGCGCCATTGAATAAATCGTTCCGATGGGGCATAGCTGAGCGGAATTCGCGGTCGCGTGACCCATTGCCACAGAATGGCCGCGATCCCACGCCCTTTTGGCGGCGATTTTTCAAGAAAAATCCGGAGCGGGATTTGATGCGCACTTTGTTCTTGCAGGCTCCTTCCTTCGACGGCTTCGACGGCGGCGCCGGCTCGCGCTACCAGGCGCGGCGCGAAATCGCCTCCTACTGGTATCCGACCTGGCTGGCGCAGCCTGCGGCGCTGGTCGAGAACTCCAAGCTGATCGACGCGCCGCCGCACAAGACCAAGCTCGCCGAAGTCGTGGCCCAGGCCAAGGACTTCGACCTTGTCGTGCTGCACACGTCCATCCCCTCTTTCGCCTCCGACATCAAATGCGTCCAGGCGCTAAAGGACGCCAACCCCGCGCTGAAAGCCGGCCTGATCGGCGCCAAGGTGGCGGTCGACGCCGACGGCAGCCTGAAAGCCGCGCCGATGGTCGATTTCGTCGCCCGCAACGAATTCGACTTCACCATCAAGGATGTCGCCGACGGCAAGGACTGGAAGGACATCCTCGGCCTGTCGTGGCGCGACGCCAATGGCGACATCCACCACAACGCCGACCGGCCGATCCTCGAGGACATGGATTCGCTGCCCTTCGTCTCGCCGGTCTACAAGCGCGATCTCGAGATCGAGAAATATTTCATCGGCTATCTCAAGCACCCCTACCTGTCGATCTACACGGGCCGCGGTTGCAAGTCGCGCTGCACCTTCTGCCTGTGGCCGCAGACGGTCGGCGGCCATCGCTACCGCACCCGCAGCGTCGCCCATGTGATCGAGGAAATCGCCTGGGCGCAAAAAGCCTTCCCGCAGGTGAAGGAATTCTTCTTCGACGATGACACCTTCACGGATGACCTGCCCCGCGCGGAAGCCATCGCCAGGGAGCTGGGCAAGCTCGGCGTCACCTGGTCGTGCAACGCCAAGGCCAATGTGCCGCGCGAATCCCTGAAGGTGATGCGCGACAACGGCCTGCGCTTGCTGCTGGTCGGCTATGAGAGCGGCAACCAGCAGATCCTGCACAATATCAAGAAGGGCATGCTGATCGAGGTGGCGAAGAAATTCTCCAAGGATTGCCGCGAGCTGGGCGTCGCCGTGCACGGCACCTTCGTCATGGGCCTGCCGGGCGAAACGCGCGAAACCATCAAGGAAACCATCGCCTTCGCCAAGGAGGTCAATCCGCATACGATGCAGGTGTCGCTGGCCGCGCCCTACCCCGGCACCGTGCTTTACGACCAGGCGATCAAGAACGGCTGGCTCGACAGCGAACACGCCGAACTCGTCGACGAGAACGGCGTGCAGATCGCGCCGCTGCACTATCCCGACCTCAGCCATGAGGAAATCTTCAAATCCGTCGAGACCTTCTACCGCCAATTCTACTTCCGCCCGCGGAAAATCGTCTCGATCGTCGCCGAAATGGCGCGCGATGGCGACATGATGAAGCGCCGCCTGCGCGAGGGCGTTGAATTTTTCCAGTTCTTGCGCGAGCGTAAACAGGCATAATCCCTCCCGCGCGTCATCGCCGACGCCGGCCCGTCCCGTGCAGGAACGGGAGCAAAAAAATACTGTAGGGAGCCTATGAAATGCAGAGAAGCTTCGCCGCCGCCGTCTTGTTCGCGCCAATCGTGCTTTTCCCTGCCCTGGCGCGGGCGGCCGACCAGACGCCCTCGCCGAGCGCGCGGGCCGGCCAGACCGTGGCTAACGCCGGACCACAAAGGACCACCGCGACTTATGGCGACTGGGTGCTGCGCTGCCTCGTCAATCCTGCCGCCGCATCGGCCAATGGCAAGGTCTGCGAGATCGCCGAAACCATTCGCGAGGGCGACAAGCCCATGGCGGAAATCGCCATCGGCCAGTTCAACAAGTCCGATCCGCTGCGCCTCACCGCCCATGTGGCGCCCAATATTTCATTGCCGAGCGTCGTCAAGTTCGTTTACCGCGAAGCGCACGGGGTCACGCTCAACTGGCGCCGCTGCGCGCCGGTCGGCTGTTTCGCCGACGCCATGCTGACCGCCGACCAGGCGAAAATCTTCCATATCCAGACTGAGCCCGGCGCGATCGAATTTTACAACGCCGGCGGCCAACAGGTCAAAATACCGGTGTCCTTCAAGGGGTTGACCCAGGCGATGGACGCGCTCGCCAAGGAATAGGCGCGCCGGCGCCATCTTGTCCGGGGCGGCCCCGCCAGCCCCGGACAAGTTAACTCCTGTTAACTTCTCGACGTCGATCACTGAATTGGGAGACGTCGTGTGAAGACTCAGCCGCATATTTTCGTCGCCACGCCCTGCTTTGGCGGCATGGTCAGCCAGCGTTACATGGTTTCCGCCATCGCCCTGCTGCAACTCGGCGCGTCGCTCGGCATAAAAGTCACGCTCGATCTGCTCGGCCACGAATTGCTGATCACGCGCGGCCGCAACATCCTGGTCAGCCGTTTTCTCGACGACCCCTCGACGACGCACCTTCTGTTCATCGACGCGGACATCGGCTTTGACCCCGCCCAGGTCATCCGCATGCTGCGCTTTGACGGCGATGTCGTCGCCGGCATGTATCCGCTGAAATTGCACGACTGGAACTCGGGCCTTCCCTGCGCGGTCGCCGGCGAGGCGCTGGAGACGGCGCCGCTGCGCTATGTCGGGACGCCCTGCCAGGGCGAGGAAGCCGAAAGCCACGACGATTTCGTCGCCGCGACCTATGCCGGGACCGGCTTCATGCTGATCCGGCGGCAGGTGTTCCCGCAGATGATGGCGGCCTATCCGCAGCTGCGCTTTTTCGCCGCCCATGTCTCGGCCAGCCCGAGTCTCAGCCCGAACCAGTACGCCTTGTTTGACTGCATGATCGAGCCGGAGACCGGCGTCTACCTTTCCGAGGATTATACGTTCTGCCGGCGCTGGCGCGATCTCGGCGGCCGCATCTGGCTCGACGCGCGCGGCGCGCTGATCCATGTCGGCCAATATGAATTCGCCGGCGATCCGTCACGCCGCTCCTTCGCAGAATCCCAGCCTGCCGTTTCGACGGCGCGCGCCGCCTAAGCCCCCCGGCGCGAACCGGCCGCATAGGCGTCGACGATCTTTTCGTTGGGGTCGACGATGCAGGTCAGCACCGCCTCGCGCACCTCGTATCCCCACGGCCGCACGTAATCCACGCGGACGAGCACGCGGCCGACGTAATCGCCGCGGGCGTCGATGTGGTCCGGTCCGACTGACGCCGCCTCGACCTCCTTGGCCTCGCCATAGTCCGCTGTCGCGCCGGCGACCGTCTTGCGGCAGGTATCGACCGTGCGGTTCGGCCCGGGTCCCTGCGGCAGGGCATGGCCGACGGAAGCCAGCGCCTGGCGCGTGCCGCGCACCATGCCCACGCCCGCCACCTTGCTGGTGAAGATCCGCTCGCCCTGCGTTTTGCGCGAGATCGGACGGAGCTGCATCGGCATCTGCCATGAGGCGACCGATTTGCCCGCAAGCTCGTTGGAGCCGGTGCTGAAACAGCCGGCCGTGAGCAGAGGCAGGGAAAGACCGGAAAGAATGGCGATGTGCTTATGCATGACTAAGCCCCTTTGCTCGCCGGAGCGCTGGACGCCGCCGCCCCTGTCGCCGGCCCCGGGCTCGGCGTTTTTCCGCTGGGTCTCAGCGCGGGCGGCAGGATGAATTTGCGGCCTGGCGGATGCGCGGCCCTGGCTGGCCGGGCCGGCGCGCGCGGCCGCGCGACCGCATGAGGTTTTTCCGTCTTGGCCGGCCGCTTCCTCGCGACGGGCGGCCGCGCCTTTTCCGGCCGCGCCGGAGCCTGCGCCTTTGGCCGCTCGCGCCCCGTCGTGCGCGGCTCAGACGGGCGGACATGCTCTTCCGGCGCGCGAATGGCCGGTTGGCGATGGGCCGGTTGGCGATGGGCTGGCGCCGGCTTTTCCGGCGCGGATTGCGCCGGCGCCGGCGGAGGCGGCGCGGGAACGGGCGGCAAGCCGGCAGGCGCCCGGGTCGGTGGCGCGATCGACGAAGCTGGCGCTGGATTAAGCGGCATGGGAACAAGCGGAGCCGGAATAGCCGGCGCGACGACCGGCGGCTCGCTGATGGGCGCCCGGGTCGGCGGAGGCGCAACAGGCGCGGCGGGCGCGGGCGAGGTCGGCGCCGGATTAGGCGGCGCGGCGCGCGGCGACCGGCGGCTCGCTGATGGGCGCTTGGGTCGGCGGAGGCGCAACAGGCGCGGCGGGCGCGGGCGAGGCCGGCGCGGGATTAGGCGGCGCGGGAATTGGCGGCGCGGGAATTGGCGGCAAGCCGAAAGGCGACTTGGTCGATGGCGACGGCGTGATCGGCGCGGGCGAATTCAGGTGCGGCTGGCGGCCGTTGGAAATGCGACGGATTTGGCGCCCCCGGAACGAGCGGCGAGACGGATGGCGCTTTCGAGACAGGCGCCGCAGGCTGCGCGGTTGGCCGTCGCGCCGCTGGCCGAGAAATCGGCCCGGGCGGCGCCGACTTTTCAATTGGACGGGACGCCGGCATGAATGTCGATCTCGCTTGCTCGATCAGCCAGAACGCCGCCAGTCCCGCCAGAAAGGCGCCGAGCGCGAAGACAGGCGTACGCCAGCGCCGCCGCAGGCGACGGAACAGCACGCGCAGCAGCGAACGAAATTGGCGCCTGTGAGAACGCTTCCAATGCGCTTGGATCCAGCGTCCGCCGGGGAGCACGTATCGTCCAGGCATCTATCCGGCCTCGCCCGA
This sequence comes from uncultured Alphaproteobacteria bacterium, assembly GCA_963828185.1. GTDB lineage: Bacteria > Pseudomonadota > Alphaproteobacteria > Rhizobiales > Beijerinckiaceae > Rhodoblastus. The sequence continues at coordinate 653,163 of CAWHDV010000017.1, forward strand.
GACGAACAATTTTCCGTCGCGATCGTTCCTGCAAGGAGCGGAAAACGAAACCGCGACGGCTCGCGAACTTGTTGAAACAGTTGCGATTGCCGCGTCGGAACGGATGGCGCGCGCCGGGACCCGAGCAACAGGCGCACCCACCCGCGCGTCAAAGCCGCCGCTGGCTCGGGCGAATTTTTCCACGGGCGCGCGGCGGCCGCGCCCGGGCGGCGGACAGGCCCCGTCAACGGTTGCAGCCGACGCGATGCTCCGACCTGCCGGCAGCATAGCGTCGCCCTCCGACCAACGCCATTGGCGCTCGCCCTCCCGCTCGGCCTCGTGCCAGCCGTCTGCGTCATAACCGCCTATGGCGCCCATGGCGGTTCACGCGGATCATGGAGAGCCTGCGCTGTTCAGCAGGAGGGCGGAGACGCAGCGGGGCGAGATCAATTCTTCGCGACGTGGTCCGCAGACGTTGAAACCGATGGCTCTCGTTACGGAAAGCGTATTGTTTCTTCCGAAAATTTCACAACACAACCCCTCAACGAAAAAGGGCCGCCCAATCGGACGGCCCTTTGTTCGTGGATCACTCTGCGGCGGGTAGTTGCGGCGGAGCGGCGGAATCTTCCGCTTTCTGCGCCAGGATCATGTCGTCGCGCGTGGTGGCGACCTGCCGCAGCTTGGACATGGCCGCGCCGGTGCCCGCCGGGATCAGGCGGCCGACGATGACGTTTTCCTTCAGGCCTTCGAGCGTGTCGATCTTGCCGTTGACCGCCGCCTCCGTGAGGACGCGGGTGGTTTCCTGGAACGACGCCGCCGAGATGAAGGAGCGCGTCTGCAAGCTCGCCTTGGTGATGCCGAGCAGGACCGGCGTGCCGGTGGCGGGCTTGCGGCCCTCCTCGATCATCTTTTCGTTGGTCTCGTCCATTTCCATCCGGTCGACCTGTTCGCCGGGCAAATATTCGGTCTCGCCAGGATCAGTGATGTCGACCTTCTGCAGCATCTGCCGGACGATCACCTCAATGTGCTTGTCATTGATGCTCACACCCTGCAGGCGGTAGACTTCCTGGATTTCGTTGACCAGATAGGCGGCGAGTTCCTCGACGCCCTTGATCGCCAGGATGTCATGCGGCGCGGGATTGCCGTCGACGATGTAATCGCCCTTTTCGACAATGTCGCCGTCCTGCAGATGGATGTGCTTGCCCTTGGGGATCAGATATTCGACCGGCTCCGCGCCTTCCTCGGACGGAATGATCGAAAGTCGCTGCTTGTTCTTGTAATCGCGGCCGAATTGCACGGTTCCATCGATCTCCGCGATGATCGCGTGATCCTTGGGACGGCGCGCTTCGAACAGTTCCGCGACGCGGGGCAAACCGCCGGTGATGTCGCGGGTCTTGGCGCTTTCGAGCGAGATACGGGCGATGATGTCGCCCGCAGCCACATGCGAGCCGGGATCGGCGGCGATGATCGAATCCACCGGCAGCGAATAGCGGGCTTCGCCGCCACGCGCCAGCTTGATCGGCTTGCCGTCCTTGCCCTTGATGACCAGCGTCGGCTTGAGGCTCGACGAACGGACATTCATGCGCCAGTCCATGACCATGCGCTTGGCGATGCCGGTCGCCTCGTCCACCGTCTCCGACATGGACTGGCCCTCGACCAGATCCTCGAAGCCGATGATTCCGTCCGTCTCGGTCAGGATCGGACGGGTATAGGGGTCCCATTCCGCCACGCGCTGGCCGCGCTTGACCTGGTCGCCCTCGTCCACCTTGAGCCGCGCGCCATATTGCACGCGGTGCACGGCGCGTTCGGTTCCGTCGGGAGCGCAGATGACCACGGCGACGTTGCGCGCCATGACCATCAGGTCGCCTTCGGAATTGCGCGCCAGATGGCGGTTGCGGATCTTCACCTGGCCGTCGAAATTGGCTTCGACGAAGGAGCTGTCCGCGATCTGCGCCGCGCCGCCGATGTGGAAGGTGCGCATGGTGAGCTGGGTGCCCGGCTCGCCGATCGACTGCGCCGCGATGACGCCGACCGCCTCGCCCATGTTGACCGGCGTGCCGCGCGCGAGATCGCGCCCGTAGCAGGCGGCGCAACAGCCGTTCTTGGCTTCGCAGGTGAGCACCGAACGGATCTTCACTTCCTGGATGCCGGCCGCGTTGATGCGGTCGATATGCCATTCCTGGATCATCTGGCCGGCCTTGACGATGACCGTGCCGTCCTGCTCGAGCAGATCCTCGGCCGTGAAGCGGCCGAGAATGCGGATCGCCAACGAAGCCACGACCTGGCCGGCGTCGATGATCGCCCGCATGCGGATGCCATTGGTGGAGCCGCAATCGATAGGAGGTGATGATCGAATCCTGCGCCACGTCGACCAGGCGGCGGGTCAGGTAACCCGAGTTCGCCGTCTTCAACGCGGTGTCCGCGAGGCCCTTTCGGGCGCCGTGGGTCGAGTTGAAGTATTCGAGAACCGTCAGGCCTTCTTTAAAATTCGAGATGATCGGGCTCTCGATGATCTCGCCCGAGGGCTTGGCCATCAGGCCACGCATGGCGGCGAGCTGCTTCATCTGCGCCGGCGAGCCACGCGCGCCGGAATGGGCCATCATGTAGATCGAGTTGATCGGCAGGTCGCGGCCGTCCTCGTCCTTCCGGACCGCGGAAATGCGCGCCATCATCTCTTCGGCGAGCTTGTCGGTGCACTTGGCCCAGGCGTCCACCACCTTGTTGTACTTTTCGCCCTGGGTGATCAGGCCGTCGTTGTATTGCTGCTCGTATTCCTTGGCGAGGCTGCGCGTTTCCTCGACGATCCGGCCCTTGGTCTCGGGCACGACCATGTCGTCCTTGCCGAAGGAAATGCCGGCCTTGCAGGCTTCCTTGAAGCCGAGGCCCATGATCTTGTCGCAGAAGATCACCGTCTCCTTCTGCCCGCAATTGCGGTAGACGGTGTCGATCATCGCCGGAAATTTCCTTCTTCGTCATGAGCTTGTTCACGACGTCGAAGGGAATCTTGTGGTGGTCGGGCACGAGCTGGCCGAGCATCATGCGGCCGGGCGTGGTGTCGAAAATCTTGATGACGCGCTCGCCGTTCTCGTCATAGGTCCAGGCGCGGCCCTTGATCTTGGTGTGCAGCGTGATCGCCTTGGCGAACAGCGCGTGCTCGATCTCGCCCAGGTTGGCGAAGGCCATGCCCTGGCCGGGCTCGCCGTCGCGCATCAGCGACAGGTAATAGAGGCCGAGCACGATATCCTGCGACGGCACGATGATCGGCTGGCCATTGGCGGGGTGCAGGATGTTGTTGGTCGACATCATCAGCACGCGCGCTTCGAGCTGCGCTTCGAGCGACAGCGGCACGTGCACGGCCATCTGGTCGCCGTCGAAGTCGGCGTTGAAGGCGGCGCAGACCAGCGGATGCAGCTGGATCGCCTTGCCCTCGATCAGCGTCGGCTCGAAGGCCTGGATGCCCAGGCGATGCAGCGTCGGCGCGCGGTTGAGCATGACCGGATGTTCGCGGATCACCTCGTCGAGGATGTCCCAGACCTCCGGCTTTTCCTTCTCGACCAGCTTCTTCGCCTGCTTGACCGTGGCGGACAGGCCCTTGGCGTCGAGACGCGAATAGATGAAGGGCTTGAACAGCTCCAGCGCCATCTTCTTCGGCAGGCCGCACTGGTGCAGCTTCAGCTCCGGACCGACCACGATGACCGAACGGCCGGAATAGTCGACGCGCTTGCCGAGCAGGTTCTGGCGGAAGCGGCCCTGCTTGCCCTTGAGCATGTCGGCGAGCGACTTCAGCGGACGCTTGTTGGCGCCGGTGATGACGCGGCCGCGGCGGCCGTTGTCGAACAGGGCGTCAACCGCTTCCTGAAGCATGCGCTTCTCGTTGCGGATGATGATGTCGGGCGCGCGCAGTTCGATCAGCCGCTTCAAACGGTTGTTGCGGTTGATGACGCGGCGGTAGAGGTCGTTGAGGTCGGAGGTCGCGAAGCGGCCGCCGTCGAGCGGCACCAGCGGACGCAGGTCCGGCGGAATGACCGGCACTTCGGTGAGGATCATCCATTCCGGCTTGTTGCCGGAATTCATGAAGGCCTCGATGATCTTCAGCCGCTTGGCGAGCTTCTTCGGCTTCAGCTCGGTGGTCGGACTCGGCGATCTCCACCTTGAGCTGCGCGGCGATGGTCTCGAGGTCCATGTTGCGCAGCAGCTCGCGGATCGCCTCGGCGCCGATCAGCGCGGTGAAGCAGTCCTGGCCATATTCGTCCTGCGCGAGGACATATTCCTCCTCGTTCAGCAACTGCCGCGTCTTCAGCGGCGTCAGGCCGTTGTCGATGACGATGTAGGACTCGAAATAGAGGATGCGCTCGAGGTCCTTGAGCGTCATGTCGAGCAGCAGGCCGATGCGCGACGGCAGGCTCTTCAGGAACCAGATGTGGGCGACCGGCGCGGCCAGCGAAATATGGCCCATGCGGTCGCGCCGGACGCGCGAAAGCGTGACTTCGACGCCGCACTTTTCGCAGATGACGCCCTTGTACTTCATGCGCTTGTACTTGCCGCACAAGCACTCGTAATCCTTGATCGGCCCGAAGATGCGGGCGCAGAACAGGCCGTCGCGCTCCGGCTTGAAGGTGCGGTAGTTGATCGTTTCGGGCTTCTTGATCTCGCCGAACGACCAGGACAGGATCTTTTCCGGGCTGGCGATGGAAATTTGAATTTGGTCGAACGCCTGCGGCGCGACAACCGGATTGAAGAGATTCATGACCTCTTGATTTATCATTGTCTCCTGCGGCTGGCGATTCCGGTGTCAAGTTTTTCGCGCGAAATCCCACTCCGA
>CAWHDV010000018.1:0-92342 GCA_963828185.1 uncultured Alphaproteobacteria bacterium
TAAAACTGCGCTATTTCAATATGTTGTGGAGATGGCTTTTTTATTGACCGGGCTGCGGATTCACATGCCTGTCATCGTTTGCTGCATCAGAAGCAGCGCGGCGATTCACGTCAACCTTGCATTGTCCGGCGGATTTCCTCGGCTATTTCTACATAAGAGCGCTCCAATCGTCGCCCTCGCCGCAACGGAACAGCCGCATCGTCGGATACCATAGCAAATCCCGGCGATCGGCCATCCAGCGCCATTCCGAGACATGGCGGAGCGCGGGCCACACCGGACGGCCGAGAGCCCCGGCGAGCTGGGCGATGGATGTATCGCAGGTGACGATCAGGTCGAGGCCGGCCATGAGCGCGGCCGTGTCGATGAAGGCGTCCGGACCTGCGTCGAAATCCTCGCCCAAGGTTTGGACGCGCTCCGTCAGCGAGCCTGGAAGTTTGGACGCCGCGGCGCCCTTATGCAAACTGAACAGGCGCGCGTCGCGCAGGGACGCGAGCGGCAGCAACGCGGCGGGCGGGATCGAACGGCGCGGATCGAAGGGCGCTCCCGCGGGCATAGCGTCGAGACGGGCCGAGAAGGCGCGCGGCAGGATGCTGATGGCCAGGATCGCGTCGAAATCGCCCGAAAGGTCGCTTTCGTCGCGCCCGTCGATCGAGACGCCCGAGGACGAGAGCAGGCGGCGCATTTTCGCCGGGCCGGCGAACGTGACCCTCGCGCCCGCTTGCGCCAGCAGCGCGACATAACGGAAGAACTGGATCGTGTCGCCGAGACCGTGATCGTTGACGACCTGGATTTTTCGGCCGATGACGCTCGCAGGATTTGCGAGATCGAATTGCGCGGACGAGGCGGGATCCGGCCGTTGTCCGGCGGCCCAGCGATATTCGTACCCCTCCCAGCCATTGGCGCAATCGCCGAGCGGCAATTGCAGACAGCCCCTGTTGCTCAGTGCTTCTTCGGAATCCGGAGTTATTGCCAAGGCCCGGTCGAAGGCCCGCATCGCTTCGTCAAGGCCCATTTCCTTTTCGACGATTCCGAGACCGCAAGAAAACCAGGGCGTAATCGTCCCTTAGCGCTATGGCGTAGATAGGCTTGCCGCGCCTCGCCGTAGCGGCCGAGCCGCATCAAGGCGTTGCCGAGGTTTAGCTCTGCTTTGGAAAGGCCGCGATCGAGGCTCAAGGCGCGGCGGTTGGCGTCAACGGCCTCCTCCATCCTGCCGAGCGCGTAAAGCGCCGCGGTTGCAATGGGCGCCGGCGTGACCGGGTTGCAGCGCGATGGCGCGGTCCGGGCTCGGAAGCGCCGCCTCCGCCTGGCATGCGCGATGAGCAGGCTGTCGCGATTGAATCAGGCGATTGCATAATCGGGATCGAAATGCAGCGCGCGATCGTTGTTCCAGGAGGGTGGAGCGCACGGCGGCGCTCATGAGCCGCCGAGCTTGAGGCCCTGGAGGCTCATGAGCAGGTCGGTGCTGAAGGACGCCGACGAACTCGCGCCCGAGAGGAGCGGGCTCACGATGTTCGAAGTCGCCGAGGATGTGCTCGAGGAGCCGCCATTGGCGAGATCGTATTGCGCCGAAAATCGCTCCAGGAACGTCATGACCTTGGCCGGATTCTGGAAGTCCGAATAATTCAGCAGCTTGTCGAGTTGCGATGCCTGCAGATCGATGTTTTCCTCCGAAGTGTAGGAGGAAATGCCAAGCGTCGTCTGCACCACGGTCAATAGATTTTTGTCGGCCAGGATGCTGTAGCCGTCGGTGATATTGGAGGCGTTCTGCTGGAAATAGAGCGCGAGCTGCACGCCGGGATCCTGCGCGCCCTCGTTGGTTTCAAGCGTCTGCATGACATATTTGTTGACCACGTCGCTCGTCGCCGCGATCGTCTGGGTCGTGGATTTTCCATGGAGCGAGAAATTGAAAGCGTTGGCGAGGGCCAGGATATTCGGGTTGTTGAGCGTGTTGGCGAGCGCCGAGGGACTGCTCGTGCCTTGCTGCAGCACCTGCTGGATCAGGCTCTTGGCGTAGGTCATGTTGCTGAGGCCGAAGGCGTTCATGACATAACTGAAGATGCGCGGATTGTTGACCAGCTGCGCGGGCGTCGTGATGCTGCCGATATTGGTCTGGAAATATTGCGTCGCCTGGGCGACGGTTGGATCAGCCGCCGTCATCGTCTGGTAGCGGCTCAGGTTGTTGGCGATCGACATATAGGTGGTGAATGTGCTGCTCATCGCCGCCCCCCGCGAACGCCTCGCATTTTCCAGACGCCGCCCATGCGGCAAAATCAATTCTGCCCGCGCGATCTTGCGCGAAGCTGGCGGCGCGAAGATCAGTGCAGGCGGTGCTGGGCGCGAAGCGCGGCATCGACGAGGCGCAAGCGCGGTTGCGCGTCATCCCGGCGGTCCGTCGATTGCGCCGCGATCGCATGCAATTCGCGCAAGCAATCGGCGACGGCCTCCGCCATGCGGGGGTCGCGATCGAAAGGTTGTGGCGCTGCGCGCAGCGCGCGATGAATTATTTCCAGACGGCGAATAAGGTTGTCCATCGAAGCTTCCGTCATCGACCCTTGTATCGATGGCAGCATCTTCGGAGCGCGTTAATTTCGTCTCAACTTCATCGGCCAAATGCGAGCGAATCAGCCGCCGCGAACATTGTGGGTCGGCGGCAGATAGGACGCGCCCGCGCGGGCGCCATTGCGCTGGTCGAGCTTGGCGGCGAGCGTTTCCGCGAAAGCGGAGGCGATGGCGCCTTGACGGGCGGGATGCAGAGGCGCCGGCGCGGGAGCGACGACCCGCTCCACGGCGACGACCGCTTCCGCTTCGGGATATTGCTGCGCGTTTTGTTGCGCGACGTCAGGTTGCCCGACGATCGGCGGCGGCGCCACGGCTGGATGCGCCATTTGGGCGATCGAGTCCTGCAATATGTCGCAGATTTCGTCGATCGAACGGTCGAGCGCCATGAGCGCGCGATATTCCGGCACCTGCATCAGGCGCTGGCGCATATCCTCGCGCAGGGCGCGCATCGAATCCAGAATGTCATGCGGCATCGAATCGTCTCCGTAAATCAATCACGTCCCACCATCCTCGCGCGGGCTGGAGCGGAGCTGGATTTTTTCCGACATTCCGGTCGCCTCCGCCTCGCAAGTTTCGCAAAAGGATCATGTCGTTGAATGGACCTGCGACGGAAGCGAACAGCCCTGTTCCAGCCGGCAGCGAGAGGTACTGGGAGGTACGTCAAAGCCAATGTTCGCCTATCGCTCCTGCGCATCGCCCGGCGAATATGTCGCCGCCACCGACAGCCCCGCCATCCTGCGTCTGAAAATGCTTGAAATGAAAATAGCGGTCGCCGGCCCCCTTCCCGACGCAGCGCGTCAGTCGGCCTGCGACATCATAAGCGCGCTGAAACGCTCCATCGCCGAAAAGCCGAGCCTGACGTTCGCCGACGTCGTCGCCAAACTGAAAACTTGCGACGAGATGGCGCAGGACGGGATCGGCGAAAAGGCCAACGATTTGCAGAAATGCATGATCAAGAGCGCGATCGCCGACTTGCGCCGCCTGCCCCCGCAATCGTGACGACAAGCGTTGGAGAAACCGGCATGGCCGAGCGCGAACTCACTGCGTTGAAGCTGGCCTACGGGATCAAGCCTTCCGCGATCCGGCGATTCTGGCGTGGCCGCAAGGAAGCTGCGCTCGTCACTTATAGCGTCTTGCCGCCGGTTGCGCCGTTGTCGAACGAAAAACGCAAGGACCAGCGGCGGCGCACACGCCTTCGCTCGGGCAAAATTGTCGATCGCGCGAATCGATTCCTGATCGAGGCCGCGATCCTTGACCGGTCGAGCAGCGGTTTGCGGCTGCGTCTCGGCAGGGACTGCGCCATACCCGAAAGCTTCCACCTTTTCGACGACGAGACCGAACTGGTTTTCGCCGCCCGCATCGTTTGGCGAAGGCAGGCTCTGGTGGGGGCCCGGATCGAGCCCGGCGGCCCTGTCGCGGCCACTCCGCGCGAGGTCGCCGCCTTGCGCGGAAAATTCTACGCCATGCGGGACTGATTTTTACCGCGCCATGCGAAAAAGGCGAACGTGATCGCCACGTTCGCCTCGTCGAAATCATATTTGGCCGAAGCTCAGTTCAATGTCAGGCAATAGCCGAGATAGCGCTTCGAGTCGATCGGGTCGTAGCCGAGGCGGTGGCGCAATTTCTTGCGCAGCTTGCTGATGTGGCTCTCCACCACATCCTCCTCGACTTCTTCGTCGAACAGCCCGTAGATGGCGTTGAATATCTGAGCTTTGGTGACGCGCTTGGACTGGTTCATCACCAAATATTCCAGTATGCGGCGTTCGCGGCGCGGCAGCGGCAGCGCGACGCCCTTCACTTCGGGATCGCGGCCGTCGAAGTAGACCCGCATCTCGCCGACCACCTTGAATTCCGGCTGCGGCTCCTTGCGACGGCGAATTGCGCCGACGCGAGCCATGATCTCGCGCACATGCACCGGCTTGCGCACGACATCGTCGACGCCGGCGGCAAACAGGTCCAGCGTCTGTTCGAGCGACGTCGTGTCGTTCAGGGCGATGACCGGCACATGGCAGCGTTCGCGGATCATCTTGGGGAAAATGTCGCGCTTGCTGCAATCGCCGATCAGGAAAGCCTCGATCGCCTGGAGATCTGGCTTGCCAACGCCCGCAACCCACTCCTCGAATTCATCGGGACGCAGCCCGGTCGAGGCGACGCCTTCCCGATCAAAGCTCGAAGCGTAGCCGGTCTTGACGATTTCGCGGTCATCGACGATGACGAACATCTCATCCCCCCAATTCGGTCAGTCATTTCAGGATCGCGTCCCTGGTTTCCGGGACTGCGATGCGCAGGCTGCTATTTAAGAAAACTCAACCAAAGATTGTTTTTCGACGCCTTACTCGATCTGGTTGTATTTGAACCAAAACGCGATCCCTTCCCGGATCTTCGAAATCGGGCGTTGCGCCCGTTCGCGCCGAGGCGGTGAATACACCTATAAGTTGTGTCAGGATGGTTAATTAATCATTAACGCCCTTGGCAATGTGCCAAAAAGACACGCCCCGGGTCGCCATGTTCGATCCAAGCCTTGCGGTTTTGTTGACATTTCTGGCGGAAAGTTTTTCGTGCGGTCCGACAGGCCGTTTCCGGCCAACGAGTACCCCAAGTTGCGTATCATGATCATCGGCGAGGATTTCGACGGACGGCAAAGCACGTTTGAGCGGATGCTGAACGAATTGGACGAAGCTGATTCATCCGGCGCGCGAAGAAGCGGACGTGGAGCCGAATCCCTCTGGGCGGGAGCTTGCGCGCCGCCGCGCGGCCACAGCTTTTTCCAGACCGGCGCCGTCGAAAGCCTTTACGCCGAAGCCCTTTCCATGGAGGGCCAGACGGCTCCCGACGCGGCCTCCATGATCGAGAAGGCCACACCGCCCGCCTTGACGCCAACAATTTCGGAGATCCGGCGCGAACTCGCCGCCGCCCGAAATCTCGACGATCTCAGGCGATTGCGGCGGCGTTGCGCGCTCGCGGCGCATCCCGACCGAGTCGGCCCGCTGGAGCGGCCGACGGCCGAGAAACTCATGGCCGAAGTCAATGCCGCCATCGACGGCGCGATCAAGGACAAGGCGCAGGCGCTTCGGAAATACTGAACCGGACGCCTCATGCGCCTCCCGCTGCCGGCGCGCAAAATTTCCGCGCGTTGTCGGTCCAGCCGCCGAGGCCGCTGCGCACCATGTTGCCAATCACGGCGCAGACATATTTCTTCTGCGCGAAATTATTGTCGGGACCGGCGTTGTAGCGGGCGACAGCTAGCGTCCAGCTTGGCTCCCTCGCCCGCAATTGCTTGAGGAAATGCGCGGCATAGGTGACGTTGCTGTGCGCGTCGAACATGGCTTGCAATGATTCGAAATGGCTGCCGTGAAAGCGGTGGTTGATCTGCATGCAGCCGACATCGATGAATTTGGCGCCTTTTCCGCTCGCCGCGTGAAATATCTGCAAGGCCTCGGGGAGGCTTCGCGCCACGACCGCAACGCCATCGATGTTCATCGCGTAAGGTTGCAACTGGCCGCGATGGCCCGTCTCCGTCAGGCCGACGGAATAGAGCACGCTCAGCGGAACGCCTTCAGCCTGGGCCGCGCGCGCCATCTCTCTCTCGCAAGGGCCAAGGGTGGTCACTTTTGGCGCGGCCGGCTTTGGCGGAAGCGCGGCCGACCCGGCGTGCGCGCCCGCAACGCTCAGGAGAACGCCAAGAAGGATGCTACAGATAAAGACCGCGATCGACGCCGGAAGGACGCTGAGCCTGGCTCTTCTGACTTGTCTCATGGTTTTGGTCCTGGTTGTTGCGTCCCGCGGAATTTTGTCCTTGCGCGGTCGAATCCGGATTTCCGCGCCGATCGGAGCCGGCCCCGTTCGACGAGGCGCCGGCCGTCGACGACGACAGGCCGGCCGCGCCGGGAAGCTGTTTGGCGGCGGCGGTGATGTCGATGCCGCCGAGGCCAATTCCCGCTCCTTGCAATTGACTTTCAAGATCGGCGCTCTTGTCCGAGATCATGCGCGCCGTTTCGCCCTTGTCGGCGACGAAAGCGATCTCCAGCCGGTCACCGGCGCTTTTCATCCGCACGGCGAGGCCGCCAAGCTCCTTCGGCTCCAGGGTGATTTCGAGATCACGACGCGGCGCCGCCGCCAGCGGAGCAGGATCGGCGGCGGTCGAAGCGGCTCTCGGACGTCGCGCCGGAGTTCGGGCCGGCGGCGTCCCCGGCGTCCGCGATGACTGTCGCGCCGAGGGCGCCCATTGGGCCGCCGGCCTCGGTCAGCGACGGATCCGCGGGCGCGCTGGCCGAGGATGAAGCCAAAGGCGCTGCCGCCGAGGCCGCCGCCAATTTTGCCGCGTCGACCTGCTTCGCGGTTTCCTTGCTTGCGGCGGACTCCTTGGCCGCGTTCTGGCCGGTCCACGTCCCCTCGATGGTGGAGCGATCGGCCGCCGCCAGCCGGTTCAAGCCCGGACTGAAGGTGGGACTGACCGGTTGTAGCCATGTTTCCTGCGCGACGACGTGAACGGCGGAAACTTGCGGTCCCTCGTCCGCCGTGGCGAGGGGAATGTCCGCGCCGGCTCCGCTTTTTGAGGCGACGCTCGACGTCCTCGTGGCCGGGGGCTCCGCGCGGCCGCTGGCGGAGGCCAGGGCGGCGCCGATCAGCGCCACGGCGTCTTGGGCCGACGCTTCGCCGGCGGCCGCCTGCCCGGCCCCGGCGGATTGCGTCGGACGCGATGCGGCAATGAAGGACGCAAGAAGCGGATCGGCCGCTTGCGCCGAAGTCCAATCCTTTGGCGCTGACGCAGGCGCCGGACTGGCGTCGGTTGCTCCGGAGTCGTTCTGCGCCGCGTCCGTCACCGCCCGGCTTTCCGCCGCAGCCGACGCGGATGGAAGCGCCGACCCGGTCGTCGAGAAAGCTTGCGCCCAGGTCGCGATGATCCGAGACGGCGATCCCGAAATCGCGTTCGTTCGCGGCTGGGCTGCTACCGTCGTGTCTCCTTGCCGCCCGGAAGCATCCTGGGATTTAAGCGCGGTCGCGAGCGGCGTCGCCAAGGTTTTGGCGAGCAGCAGCGTCCCGCTCGCCTCCTCGCAGGAGATCGGCGGCCCGGACGAAGCCTGTTGCGACAGCCTCGAAAAATGAACAAAGCCTGCGGTTACGTTGAAGGCGTCTCGCTTCGCGTCGGAATTCCACGAGGAGGAAAGGAGCGGGCTGCGGATCTTGGCGGCTGCGCGGAGAGGGATTTCCTGAAGGCGTCGCCGTCGCCTGGCTTGCGAGCTCCGCGAGATCGCTTCGCCAGTTCCCGGGCGCCGTCTTTCCCGGCGACCGGGCGGAGGCGGCCGCCGTTTCGTCCGCGGCGAGCGGCAGCAGGGAGGATTGCCGGGGGTCGGAAGCCGAAGTCGCTGCAACAGTGCGTGGGGCCGACGCGGCATCCGCCTCGGCGGGCCGGCCTTGCGCTGAAACGGGCCCGACGTCTTGCGCGGAGTCGCGCCTGAAGTCTGGCCTGGAGTCTTGCCCGGATTGCGCGAGCGCTGCGTCGAAGCTCGTCCCGGCCTCGTCGTCCGGCGCGGCGTCGTGCCCCCCCCGCCGCGCGGATAGCGCTACGGCGCTGGCGGCGTCCTGCGTGGCGACCGCGTAGGCGCTCATCGCGTTTTCCTTTCCATGCTCTTTCGTACGCTGTCCATGACCGCGTCCGCTTCCTGCACCCCTTTTTCCGCACGCGCCAGGCTTGCGTCGACATCATCGGCGCCGCCCGGCGGCGGGGCGTTGAATTTCTGTTGCGGCGTGCGAAAGATGCGCGCCGACACCGTCGCCACCGCGTCATAGAGCGGCTGGTCGTCCGCCGGCAGTTTCGCCCTTTCGACCTCGCGCAGAAGCCCGGGACCCTGGGCGAGATCGGCGCCGCCAACCTCCGCCGCGGCGCGATAAAGCAGGGCGCGCTGGCGCTCGACCGAATCCGCTGGCGACAGGGCCAGCGCACGTTGCGCGGCCATGTCCGCGAGGCCTGAATTGCCGCCGACCGCTGCGGTCTCCGACATCGCCAGGTAGAGCTTGCGCTGGGTCTGCGGCGTCAGGCTGCTGATGAATTCATCGAGTTCAGCCCATTCCGCCACCTTGATGTCCAGGCTGACGCGGGCGGCCGAAAGCATGAATTGGCGCAGGAAATTGTCGGCGTAGGGCGAGCGGCGGAACCTCTCCCAGTATTGCCGCGCCAGATCGGCGAATTTGTCGAATTGCTTCGTCTCGCTCAAAAGCGCGACTTCACGGCGCAGGGCCGCCTCCTCGACCAGGCTTCCCGGCGCCAGGAGGCGCGCCAGGTCGAGGCTGGCGATGGCCTTTTGATGATCGACATTGGTCAAGAGGATCGACTGCACGAACGCCACCTGCGCGCCGAGATCGGGATTAAGCGCGCGTGAATCAAGGTTGAGCAGCAGGTCACGATCTGGCCCCTCGATCCCTTCGAGGTAGGCGATCGCCGCTTTGGCCAGAGGCTCTTCCGACTCGGCGAATTTATGCCCGCCCAAAATCCTTCGCCCTACGGCGGGACTGCCGCCGCTGAGCAGATAAAGGACCAGCGCTTGCGCATTCTCCTTCCGCGCCCAGGTTTCAGGCGGCAGCGCGATGAATTTTTGCGCGATCGTGTGCAACAGTCGCGGCATTTCGCCGAACGAGGCGGGATCGCCCCCCGCCACCCGCTCCTGAATTCCTTGCAGGCGACGGATGAGCAATTCCGGCTCGCTCGGCGGCGGCGGCAGAGGCAGCGGGGCCTGCGCCGCCTTTTCGCCACCCTCGGATTTTTCCGCTTTTTCCGCCGGTTTCTCGGCGCCTTCCGGCTTCGCTTCCGCGGCGGCCGGCTTCGCTTCCACGGCTTCCGGTTTTTCTGGCGTCTTTGCCGCGGCCGGCCTCGCTTCCGCTGACTTCTCCCCCTCAGCGCCCGCTTCCGCCATCTTCGGCGCTTCCCCCGGCTTTTCCGGCGCCTTTGCGACAGCTTGCCGCGCCGGCTTGTCGTGCGCGCCCAGCATCGGCTTGAGGAAGAACCAGGAGAGCCCGCCCGCGCCGAGCACGGCCAGGGCGCTCGCCCCAATCACGAGCTTGCGGCCTCTGCCGTTTTTCGAGGCTTTGGGTTGTTTCGGGTCTTCGTCAATTCGATCTGCCGGGATCAGAGCTTCGAATTCGGTTTCGAGCGCGCCCTCCTCATTCGGGCCGGCGTCGATTTCGAATGGCGCAGCATCGAAACGGACTGCATCGAAAGGCGCGACATCGAAAGGCGCCGCCGGCGCGGATTTCGAAGAACCAAATTTCGGCAAACCGATTTTTGGCGCCCGCAGCTTGGGAAGGCGGATTTTCGGCAGCGAAAATTTCGGCTTCGGAAGTTTCATGACGTCGTCTTGCGCAGCAGGATTTCAATGCGGCGATTTTCCGGGGATTCGGGTTTGCCAGGTATTTTCAGATTGTGGTTGGCGTAGCCCTCGATACGTTCGATGCGCGATTCCGGCAGGCCGCCGCGTTCCAGCATGTAAAGGGCCATCTGCGCGCGCGAGGCCGACAGGCGCCAATTGTCCGACGTGCCGTTGCGATAGCGGCGGGCGTCGGTGTAACCACGCAGGACGATGGCCCCCGGCATGTCCTTCAGGCTCCGCGCGATCCGCTCCATCAGATGGATCAGCTTGGGTTTGGGCGCGGACGAGCCGACTTCGAACATGCCGTAGTCTTCCTTGTCGGTCAGGCTGATGAGCAGGCCCTCCTTGGTGGCCTTCACATCGAGCTGCGGCGCCCCCTCGCCCGCCTCTCCTTTCAGCGCCTTGCCGATTTCCTTTTGCAGCGTCGCCGCGCGAGCCTTGTCAGCGGCTTCGCCCGCCTGGACGGCGCTCGATGCGGCCGCCGCCTTCGCGATCGTCGCCTGCTGGCCTGGCGCCTGCTGGCTTAACGCTTGCTGACTTGGCGCTTGCGCCGCTGGCGGCGTGTCGGTTCCATCATCGGGCGAGTCGCTGGCGGGTGACCGGAAGGGATCGCGGAAAGCGTCGGTCGACCCGGCTTCGGCCGGCGAACCGGCGGGTTTCTGGTCTTGCTGATCTTGCTTGTCTTGCGGCGCGGGGGCCTTGCCGGCGATCTGGTCGAGCGCGGCGTAGGGGTTCTGGAACAACGTCTCGTCGTTCATCATCGCCCGGGCGCTTGAGTCCTTGTCAGCGTTCTTGCCCCTTTGCTCCAGCTTGCCCTGTTCCTGGCCGGCCGGCGGCGCCTTGTCCGGATCGCCCTGGTCGGTCCCGGCCTTCTGCTCCTTCTGCTGCGCCTCGCGGATGCCCTTCTTGTTCTTGGCGAAATCCTCCATCTTCACCGGATTGAAATAGCGGGCGATAATCGTCTGCGAATCCTTGTTGGTGGAGTTCAGGATCCACAACACGAGGAAAAACGCCATCATCGCGGTGACGAAATCGGCGTAGGCGATCTTCCAGGCGCCGCCGTGATGGCCTTCCTCGCCCTCGACGCGCCGCCTGACGATGATGATTTCCTGGTGCGGCTCGTCACTCATCGCAAGCATCCCGAGGCATCGCGCCCAGCGCCGTCATCCAGGCGCCGAGCTGGGTTTCGATGATCGTGTCGTCGACGCGAACGCGGATATCCATGCTCTCGTCCGGCTTGAATTCGACCGAGGCGTCGTGCGCGGCGAATTTTTCGCGCAGCGCGTCGAGCATGTCCGCGGGACCGCTGACCTCGAACAGCGCGGGCGTGCGCGCGGTGAACAGCACTTCGAGATTTTCGACGAGCAACTCGGTGACGCGGCCGATGACCAGATTGGAGAGGAAGGGCCGCAGGATATTGGCCACGGCCTGGGCGCAGCGCATCTCGAAGTCTTCGATCGCCGCGCGATGCGCGCTGGCCAGACGCCCGCCCTCCTCTTCGACCCATTGCGCCCGCGCCTTGGCGACCTCGGCGTCGAGCCGATCCCGCATGGCCGCCCGCTCCTCGCCGAATTCCCGCCGCGCCGCCTCGCGTCCTTCCTCGAAAACCGCGCGCCGGCCCTGGTCGACGCGTTGCGAGGACGCCGCAGCTGTTTCCTTGCCTCCCGTTTCGACCCGGCGCAACAATGGAGAACTGCGTGGCTTTTCCTGCTCCGCCGTCGCCTGGTCGCGCTGGGGCCAGTTCACGGGTTCGATCGCGCCCCGCGACGCCGCCTTTTGTTGACGCTCGAGATATTGAGCGAATGGAACCGGCTTCATGGACGCTCCCCGTGTCGTATCCATTGCTTCAGGATGGCGGCGGCCTGCGCCTCATCAATTTCAACCAATTGCTCGATGCGTTTCTGCGGCCCCTTGCTGCGCTTGAAATTCGCATCCTCGATCATCGCCTGATCCGCTCCCGACTGTTCAGTCAGCAGGGCCGGCTCGACGCGTCCGTTGAGCGCGTCGGCGCCGACCGATCCGCCGCCCGGCAGCGCCAGCGCGCCTGCCATGCCGGGCGCTTCGCGCATTTCGATCAAGGCGCGCGTCACCGGGCGGAGGCCGACCAGCACCACCAGCGCCGCGACGCCGAGCATGGCGAGGGCGCTGATGATGCTGCCGAACTGCCGCATCAAGGCCTCGACGATCGAGATCGGCGGCACCGGTTCGAGCTCCTTGCCGCTGTCCACGAAATCCACCGCCGAAACCTTGATGATGTCGCCGCGATCCTTGCGCAGCCCGGCGGCGGAGGTGACCAGCTGCTCGATCTCATTGATCTGCTTGTCGATCTGCTCCGGCGTCGCCTTGCCGCCGAGCGACGCCGCGAGGGCCGAGCGGTTGACCAGCACCGCGACCGACAGGTTCTCGACGGCGAAGCCGTTGCTTTCCGTCTGCGTGGTCTTCGACGACAATTCGAAATTGGTCAGCTCGTCCTTCTTGGAAGTGTCTTCGGCCGCCTGCTTGCCGTCGCCCTGCGAGGCGTTGGCCTGAGGGACGTTGCGGCCAACCGAGGTCGGCGATTGCGTCGAATTGTTCTGTGAAGACGACGTCTCCTTGACTGTATGCACCGAACGCTCGACGCGCGAATCTGGATCGAACGTCGTCTGCGTCGTTTCCTTCTTGTCGGTGTTCAGCCGCGCCGCGACGCTGATCTGGAAATTGCGCAAGCTGAGATAAGGCGCGAGCGTGCGGCGGACATTGTTCTGGATCTCGTCGCTGACGCTTTTTTCCAGCGACAGCATCTTGCTTGGCCCGGTGTCGCCGCCTTCGCCGCCGGAAGCGAGCAACGTTCCATCGACATCGAGCACTGTCACCTCGTCGACCTTCATCTGCGGAATCGCCGCGGCGACGAGGTGGCGCACCGCCTGGGCGATCAGCGTCCGGTCGGCGCCCTCGGTGCGCAGCACGACCGAGGCGGATGGCTGCGTCTTCTCGCGCCGAAAAGAGCCTTCGTCGGGCATGACGAGATGCACGCGCGCCGCCCGGACCCCCTGCATGGTCTGGATGGTGCGGGCCAACTCGCCCTCGAGCGCGCGCACGCGGGTAATCTGCTGCATGAACGAGGTCAGGCCGAGCGAGCCGAGCTTGTCGTACAATTCATAGCCGGAGCCGCCGGCGCGCGGCAGGCCTTTTTCCGCCAGCAGCATGCGCGCATGCGCGGTGTCGCCGTAGGAGACATAGACGCTGCCGCCATCGGCCGAAATGTCGAAATTGACGCCCGAATCCCTCAGCGCCGAGCCGATGCGCGACACGTCTTCCTTGTCGAGGCCGGCATAGAGGACTTCATTGGCCGGACGGCTGAGGAAATAGCCGGCGGCGCCGACGAGCCCGAACACGACCACGCCGATCGCGCCGAGCAGCCCGAGGCGGCGCGGCCCGAGGGCCAGCAGGTTGGAAAGGAGGCGTTCGAACTGTTCGCGGATGGTCATTCACGATTCCGGCGCGGTGATGCAGATTTGAACCGCATCTTCGGCCGGCAAACTTGCGCGGGGGTTTTCGCGGAAAGAATTTGGAAAGGAATTTGGCGGCTCGGCGCGACTTTTATTCAGCGATCGAATTTTACGCCGATTTCGGCGGCGATCGTCTCGAACAGCGCCGTCCAGTCGTCGCCCTCGGGGCAGCGGAACAGCCGCATGGTCGGATACCATGGCAAATCCGCCCGCGCGTGCATCCAGCGCCATTCGGAAATGTGACGCAGGGCGACCCAGGCGGGGCGGCCGAGCGCTCCGGCAAGATGGGCGATGGAGGTGTCGCAGGTGATGATGAGGTCGAGATTGGCCATCACCGCCGCCGTGTCGAGAAAGGCGTCGGCGCCGGCGTCGAATGCGTCGGCGAAGATGATTGTCCGCGCCGCCAGTTCGGCCGGCAATTCATCGGCGCCCGGGTCTTTCTGCAGGCAGAAATAGCGCGCTGACGGCGCGCTGGCGAGCGGCAGCAAGGTTTTTGGCGGAATTGACCGGCGCGGATCGACGCGGAAATCGACATTGCCGCGCCAGCACAGGCCGATTTTCGGGCCGGGACCGGACATGCGCTCGCGCCAGAGGGCGATGCGCTCCGGCTCCGCATGGAGATAGGGCACGGCCGCCGGAACGGAATCGAGCCGGGTGGCGCAAGCGCGCGGCAGGCTCGAGATGGCGAGCGCCGCGTCGAATTCGCCGGAAAGATCGGTTTCATCGCGCCACGCGATGTTCGCGCCGGACGAGCCGAGCAAGCGGCGCACCTTCGCCGGCCCGGCGAAAGTGACATCGGCGCCCGCGCGGGCGAGCCGCGCGACATAGCGAAAAAACTGAATCGTGTCGCCAAGGCCGTGATCATTGACGACAAGGATTTTCTTGCCGGCCAAAGTCGAGGGATCGTCAAGGTCGAAGCGTTCAGGCGAAATCGGCAGCGGCCGTTCGCCGTTCGCCCAGCGATATTCGTAGCCCTCCCAACCCTGCGCGAAATCGCCCAGCAACAATTGCAGGCAGCCCCTGTTGCTCAATCCCTCGGCGGAACTGGGCTCGATTTCCAGCGCCCGGTCGAAAGCCTGCATCGCCTCAGTCAAAAAAGACCCATTTCCTTGCTGACGATGCCGAGGCCGCACAGGGCCAGCGCGTAATCGGCCTTCAGACTCGATGGCGCGCGAATAGGCTTGCCGCGCCTCGCCATAGCGTCCCATGCGCATAAAAGCGTTGCCGAGATTGAGCTGCGCCCGTTCCAGGCCGCCGTCATTGGCGATGGCGAGACGACAGGCGTCCGCCGCCTCCTCCAGGCGTCCCAGGGCGTAATAAGCCGCGCCGCGATTGCAGTGCGCGCCGGCGTGAGTCGGCAGCAAGGCGCAGGCCCGTTCAAGGCGCGGCAGCGCCGCCACCGCGTTGCCGTGCTCCAGCAGCAGCCCGCCGCTGTTGAACCAGCCGATGGCGTGGGTGGGGTCGAGTCCGAGCGCGCGATCATAGAAGGCGAGCGCTCCCGCGGCAAAGCCCCGGCCTTGCAGGATGAAGCCGCCGGCAAACAGCGCTTCCGGAAAATCGGGACGCAGCCGCAGCGCCTCGTCGATCAGTTTTATGGCGGCGTCGAGCCGCCCGGCCGCCTGTTCGGCCATGCCGCGACGATAAAGGTCGTTCGCCGCGCCGTTGGCGACCCTGTTTTGGGGCAGATGAAACATGGATTGCCTCCAGCCGTTCAGCGGCCGCCGACGAATGGCGAGCAGATCCGGTAGCCCGTTTGGCCTTGGCGCGAACAAATTTGACCGCAGGCGTTCGAATTGTTCGCGATTTGCACTTTCAGGAATCAGACCTCTCGCGCGTCGTTACGCTCATCATCGGCCGGCAAACTTGCGCGGAGGTTTTGTCTCACCTTTTTTAAAATAAATCGCCGGAGCGCAATATCTTCTCCGCCAACGCGACTTGTGAATATGGACGCATGATTGGCGCAAGCTCGGCTCGATTTAATCAAACGGCGCCGCGAATCGTCTGGCCCTCGCGGAATAAAATGCAAAGGCCACAGAAACCGCGAGTAAATTCCATGCCAAAAAAGAACTTTGAAAGCGCGGGAACCGATCGGGCTTCGCTTGGGCCACAACGCGTATGTCTCGTCATCCTCGGCATGCATCGCTCGGGAACGAGCGCGCTGACCCGCGTGATGAGCCTGCTCGGCGCCGAACTGCCAAAAAACGTCCTCGGCTCCACCGCCGCCAACGAGAGCGGCCATTGGGAGCCCGAACGGCTTGTGGCCCTGCACGACCAGATGCTGGGCGAAGCCGGAACCAGCTGGGACGATTTCCGCATTTTTAGTCTGAACGACCTTTCGCCATCACGCGTAAGTCAGTTTCGGGCGGCCATTTCGCAGGTCGTGGCGCAGGAATTTGGCGACGCGCCGCTGATCGTGCTGAAGGACCCACGCATTTGTCGCTTTGCGCCGTTCTATACGGCGATCATGGAAGGCATGGGCTACCAGGTGAAGTTCATCCACATGATGAGGAACCCGCTTTCCGTCGCCGCTTCACTCGCAAAGCGCGACGGTATGCCCCTCGCATTTTCGAACCTGATCTGGCTTCGCTATGTCCTCGATGCGGAAGTCGCGACGCGAGGACAGAGCCGCATATTCTGGTCTTACGAAGCGCTGATGGCCGACTGGCGCGCGCTGGTTGCGGCGGTCAACGGCAAGCTTGGGCTGAACTGGACCGTGGACAGGCAGGCCGAGACGAAAATCGACGAATTCCTCAACCGCGAGCAGACCCACCACAGGAACGACGCCCAGGCGCTGCTTGCGGACGACCAGGCCTGCAACTGGCTGAAGAGCGCCTACAGGCTGATGAGCAGGCTCGAGGCCGACCCCGGCGACGCGGCGGTTCTCACCGAAGTCGACGGCTTGCGCGCCGATTTCGACCATGCCGCGCGCCATATGGGCGAGCCGGTCCTCCTGATGATGAGGGCTTACCTCAGCAAGTTCGCCGCCACCAACGAGACGCTTCGCCGGACCGTGATCGAACTCAACGAGCGCCTGACCTTCAGCGCCAGATGCCAAGCCAACGCCAGCTAGCGGCAGCACGGACATGACGACCGAAACTCCTCCCATTCCTGTCTTCCTGATCTCTTTCAACCGCGGCGCCATTCTCGAACGCGCCATCGCCAGCCTCGGCAAGATGGCCCTGGCGACCCGCGTCATTGTCCACGACAACGGAAGCACGGACCCCGAAACGCTCGATGTCCTGGACCGGTTGGAAAAAGGCAACGCCGAGGTCGTCCGCGCCGCGGCGATCCACTGCGCCGACGACCTCAGCCTTGTAAACAGGACGGTGCGCGACTTCTTCTCCCGGAACGCCCCCTCCCCCTATGTTGTGAGCGACTGCGACATCGACATCGGCGTGGCCGATCCCCGCGCGCTGAATCTGTATCTCGAGCTTTTGCGGCTGTTCCCGGACGCGCAATGCGTCGGGCCGATGCTGCGAATTCGCGACGTGCCCCCGACTTATCCGCTGTTCAACATGATGATGAACCTGCACATCGGGCAGTTCTGGCGGCGCCGGCCCTCCTGGGTCGAGACCGTGACCGCGGGCCGCATCGCCTATCTCAGGTCGCCGATCGACACGACCTTCGCCGTGCATCGGGAGGGCGAGCCGTTTCGTCGCCTGAAGTGCGGGTTGCGGGTCTATGAGCCTTTCGACGCCTTGCATCTCGACTGGTATATCCAGTCGAGCGCTGAGGACGCCTATTCGACGACCTGCAACGCGACGATTGCGCACTGGAACAATTCTGCGGAACGTGAACGTCACGCCGGCGCGCCGCTCCAGTTCCTGCGCTATTACGTCGTAAGGGTGGGCGAGGACGGCTCGTTGAACGAGGTTTATGAAAAGGTCGCCCGCGATCCCGCGCCGTTGGGCTGATCGGGTCTCCTTCGGCGCGACCTGCTGGAACCGCTTCAAGAACGTTCCGCCGCAGCCGGTCGCCCGGCCGCGGCTTTTTTTTGGTCAGTGGGAATCCGGCGCGGCCGCGATGTCGAAAGACGTCGGCTTTTCGTCGCTGCAATGGTGCCGCCACATCTGGCGGAAGGCGTCTTCCAGCGCCGCGGCGAATTTCGCGCCGTCGTAGAACGGCGCGCCGGCCATGGCCGGCCGCAGCTCTTGCCGCAAGTCGCGAAGCCGCGCCGGGTCCGCGGCCAGGGCCGACGCCAGCGCCACATAGTCTTCCGGAGACCGGGCGACGAGGCCCTCGTCCATGCCCATCTGCCTGAGGAAGCTGAAGGTCTGGCGCGACGCCAGTCTTTCGCCCGGCAGGGTCACGACCGGGACACCCATCCACAGGGCGTCGCAGGTGGTCAGGCCGCCCGAGAACGGGAAGGGATCGAGCGCGATGTCGATGTCGCCATATTCCGACATGCTGTCGCGATGCGACGATGGACCGCGCAGTTCGATGCGGTCTGGCGAGACGCCAGCCTCGGCGAAGGCGTCGAGCAGGCGCCGGCGCAGCCCGTCCTCATGCAGGCTCATCCATTTCAGGATGAGGCGCGCTTCAGGGTTGGCCCGCAGGATCTCCGCCCAGACGCGGATCACGTCGGGTCCTACCTTGGCGACATTGTTGAAACTGCCGAACGTGACGAAACCATGCGGGACACAGGGCGGATCGACCAGGTCCGGCGCATAGTCGGGCGCCTTGACCGCAAAGCGTCCATAGGGCAGCCGCACCACGCTTTCGCTGTATCCGCTTTCGGCGCCGGCGGGCGCTGAAATGGGATCGAGCAGCACGTAATCGATCGTCGCCATGCCGGTCGTGCCGAAATAGCCGATCCAGGCGGCCTGCACCGGCGCCGGCTTCAGGCCGAACAAAGGCAGCCGGTTCGTATCGGTATGACCGGACAGATCGACGAGAATGTCGATGCCGTCGCGTCGGATCAGGTCGGCGGCCTCGAAATCGGACAATTTGGCGATTTCGCGCCAGTGATGGGCCGACCGGCGCAAGGCTTCGGTAACCTCGTCAGACTTCGAATTGTTCGAATAGCAAAAAGTCTCGACTGCATTCGTGTCGTGCGCGTCGAGGGCCGGCGCGAGGAAGAGGCCGACCGGGTGGCGGATAAAGTCGCCCGAGACATATCCGATCCGCAGCCGTCGGTCGACGGAAAGGGCGTTGTCGAAGGGCGTCGGGTCGGGTCGGTCGAACATGGCGCCGAAGTCACGCGCTGCGGCGAGTATGTCGGCGATCGACTGCGACGCGACATATTGCATCGCCATGATCCGGTTGCTGCGCGCCACCGGCCAGTCGGGCGCGAGTTCGATCGCCCGTTCGTAAGCCGCCAGCGCCTCTTCCGGGCGCCCCGCGATCAGCAAGGCCGTGCCGATATTACTGTGCGTCTCGGCGCTGTCGGGCCTGATCGCCAAAGCCTTTTCATAAACGTCGATCGCTTCCGAGGGCATGTACTCCCGGGAATATTGCCGCCCGAGAAAACTGAGCGCCTCGAAGCATTGTGGCTCGATGCTGACGGCGCGGCGCCATGACGCCATGGCCACATCGGTGTTCCCGAACACCTGCAGGACGTGGCCATAACCGGTCAATGCCTCGGAAAAGTCTGGCTTGAAGGTCAACGCAAGTTCAAAGGACTCGAGCGCCTTCTTGTAATCTTCCTGCGCGACGAAAACATTGCCCTGATTGTTGTAGGCTTCGGCATAGGCCGGCCGACAGGCAAGCGCGCGATCGAAGGAGGCCACCGCTTCGTCGAGCCGGCCCTGAGCGCGATAGACAATGCCGAGATTGTTATGCGCCTCGGCGCAATCGGGCGCTCTTTCCAGCACTTGCTCGTAAGCTTCTTCCGCTGCAGCAAGCTCGCCCTTGTCCCGCAAAGCCTTGCCCAGGTTGGAACGGGCGTCGGTGTAAGCCAAGCGAAGCGCCAGCGCCTGCCGGTAAGAGGCGATGGCTTCGTCCAGGTTCCCCAGCTTCGATTGCGCGTTGCCGAGCGCGTTAAAGGCTTCGGGGTAGGCCGGCTTCAGCTCTAGCGCGCGTCGGTGCGCGGCGATCGCGTCCGTGAATTTGCCCAGCGCCGCGAGCGCGACGCCGAGATTGTTGTGAAACATCGGGTCGTTGCGCTGGACGAGGGCTTGCCCGATCAGACCGGCGGCGACGTCGCTGCGCCCCAGGTGATGCGCGAGCGTCCCGAGACCGTGCAAGGCCTCGGCGTAAGCTGGATCGAAGGCGAGGATGGCGCGATAAAGCTGCTCAGCCTCGCCCACATTGCCCGCCTGCTGCGCCTTGGTCGCGAGCACGAAACTCTGATGCACGATTTCGGACGGCGACAAAGGAATGGCGGTCGGAATGCTTTCGATCTTGAGCGGGCCTGCAGTCATTCGTCGTCTCCTCGCCATCACCCGGCGGCGGCGCAAGAGGTAAGGAACCACGGCAAGCTGGCGCGAAGCTGTGTGACGCGCAAAAAAAAGGCCGCGCCCAGGGGCGCGGCCTCGCCTTTTTCCTCGGTATGAAAGATTACTGGAACAGCTTCAGGATCATCTGGCTCGACTGGTTGGCGATCGACAGCGACTGGACGCCGAGCTGCTGCTGAGTTTGCAATGCCTGCAGGCGAGTCGAAACCTGGTTCATGTTGGCGTCGACCAGAGAAGCGACGCCATTGGTCAAGTTGGTCTGCATGCTGGAGACGAAGGTCATCTCCGTGGTGTTCGAACTTACCGCCGAGCCCAGAGTCGCGGCGGAAGTTTCCATCGAGGACAGGACGGAGTTGACGTCTGTCAGGAAGTTCGCAATCGACCCGCCGCTGCTCGCAGTCTGTGCGGTGGCGGAGTTGACCACCATCGCGAGCAGCGACTTGCCGGACGCTGAGCCGTTTGCACCAAGAACGCCGGCGGTCGCGCTCGAGGCGCCGGCGCCCGCGGCCACGCCCTGGATCAGCGAGATGGCGCCGGTGCTCACCTGCAACGTATTGACGCCGGTGCTGTTGGTATAGGAGCTGACGATGGTCGTCGTCGCGTTGGTGCTCGTCAGCCAGTTCTGTCCATTGAACGTCGAGCCGTTGGCGATGCTGAGCAGTGATGTCTGCTTTGACAGGATGTCGGCGCCGATCTGGGTGAGGTTGGCGCCCGGGGTCTGGGCTTCGACCAGGTCGTTCTTGATCTGGTTGACGACCGAAATCGACTGCTGGATCGCCGAATTGAAGGTCGACATCATCGAGCCCTGGGTGTTCAACGACGAGGAGACCGCGCCGAGCGCGCCATTGTCCGACGACATGGTCTGGGCAACCGACCAGTAGGAGGCGTTGTCGGCGGCGCTCTGGATGGCGAGGCCCGTCGAAAGTTGGCTCTGCGTCTGCGACAGCGAATTCTGCGTATTCTGCAGATTCTGCAGGGCGGTCAGGGCGGAGGCGTTGGTGAGCAAATAAGACATGGGAGACTGTTCCTGTGGGATGTGGGGATTTTTTCTCGGAACATCCCGGGCTTGCCGGAACAACGGAGCGGCTTCATGCCTTCGAGCGTTTTTCAGCTCAACCCGTCGTGCTTGATTGCAACCTAAGCGAGAAGTCTTGCGGAAAGGTTAAGGGCGTCACGAATCCGTGAGCGGTCCGCGAGGAGGCGATTCATGCGCCCAAAGTGTTACGGCGCTTTGGCGGTGATTGGCGCTCAATTCACACTGCGCACCAAACTCCCGATCAGCATGTTCCAGCCGTCGATCAGCACGAAGAACAACAATTTCATCGGCAAAGAAATCAGCGACGGCGGCAGCATCATCATGCCCATCGACATGGTCAGGGTCGCCACGATCATGTCGATGATGAGAAACGGCAGGGCGATCAGGAAGCCCATCTCGAAACCGCGCCGCAATTCGGAAATCATGAAGGCGGGGATCAGCACGCGCAGATCGACGGTCGTGCGGTCCTTGATCTCGAAGGAGCCGTGCGACAGGTCCTCGAACAGTTTGATGTCTTTTTCGCGTGTCTGCGCCAACATGAAGATGCGGAACGGCTCGACGATCTTCGGAAACGCCTGCTCCTCTGTGATCTGGTTGTCCATCATCGGCTTGACCCCGTCCTTCCACGACTTGTCGAAGGTCGGCGCCATGACGAAGAAGGTCATGAACAAGGCGAGGCTGATCAGCACGAGATTGGCCGGCGTGCTCTGCAAGCCGAGGCCGGAGCGCAGGAACGACAAGGCGATGACGAAGCGCGTAAAGCTCGTGACCATCATCAACAGGCCCGGCGCCAGCGACAGCACCGTCAAAAGCGCGATCAGCTGGATGATTCGCCCGGTCGTCGCGCCGCCGACGGAATTGAGCGCCGAGGCGAGGTCGCTGGTCTGGGCCTGCGCGACGTTTGATGCAAGCATCGCGACGAGCGACAGGAGCGCGACGACGAAAGCGTTTTTGAGCTTCATTGCACGACCAGCGATTTAATCATGAATTCGCGCACATGCCCGTCGGTGCGGGTACTGACGCGCTCGTTGAGGTCCTGCCGCAGGTGCTGCAGGCCGGAGACGCCCTGGATGTCCTGCAGCGTCTGGGTGCGCATGAAGGCGAGGATGTCGCTGCTGATCTCGGCGGCGAGCGCCTCGCCGTGCGGCAGCGTCTTGCCCTCGAACAGGATCGAGCCTTCGACGCGCACCCACACGTCCGGCGGCGCGGCGAGATTGGTCACAACCGGCGGAATGTCCATCGTTCCCATGTCGAGGATGGGGGCGAATTTTCTGGCGTCGTCAGGCTTGGCGGCGGCGTCCGCCACGGGCGGCGCGGCGGGCTTGGCCTGCATGCCCTGGAAGCCGCCGACCCCGCCCGCGATGAGCGCGGCGATGACGAAGGCGATGGCGTTCTGCTTGAAACCCATTTCGCCCTTGGCCTTGCCGCCTTCCTGCCCCGGGGCCGGCTTCTTCGCAGCCATGAATGCTCTCCCCGATCAGAATGGCTTGAGTGTGTCGAACATTTCCTGGCCCCACGAGGGCTGCTGCACTTCCGTCATGCGGCCCTTGCCGCCGTAGGAGATGCGCGCTTCCGCGATCTTGTCGTAGGAAATCATGTTGTTCGAGCTGATGTCGCGCGGACGCACGATGCCGGCGATCTTCAATTGCCGCATTTCGAAATTGACCTCCACTTCCTGCGAGCCGCTGATGATCAGATTGCCGTTCGGCAGGACGCGCGTGACAATGGCGGCGATCGACAGCTGGATTTTTTCCGAACGGTCGATGTTGGCCTGGCCGTTCGACGTGGTCGATGAATTCAAGGTGGCGGACGGACTGACCGTATTGGTCGTGGTGTTGAGGCCGAAGGCCCAGGTCGCGCTTTCGCCTTCCTGCGCCGTCTGCGAGCGGCCGCTGGTGTTGCCGAAGCTCGCATTGTCGTTGATCATGATCTTGACGGTGACGACGTCGCCGACCTTCGCCGCGCGCGGATCGGTGAAGAGATTGGCCGACCCGTCGCCAAAAAGCGAACCGCCGGGAGGCGTTTGCGCCATGCCCAGCCGATACATCGCCGGATCGGTCTTGGCGACAAAGCCGCTGCCGACCGGCGACATGCTGGGCGCCCGAATGAAGGCGGCCGGCGAGGCGCAGCCGGAAAGGGCGCAAGCCAGCGCCAGGGACCAGCCGAGGCCTGCTTGACGGAAGAGCGGACTCATCACGATTTTGTCCCCTCAGATTTGGGCGCCGCGCCGGTGAGGAGATCGCTCAGACGCGCCGCGCGCGCCGGATCCATCTCGCCCATCACGGCGCTGGCGAGGGAAGGCTTGAGCTTCAACAGCAGCGCGGCGGCGGTATCGTCGTCCATCGCCTGCATTTGCGCCGCCGCCGCATCGGGCTTCATCTTCGAATAGATGGCGGTAAGGTCGCCCCCGGCCTTGGCGAGCAACTGCTCGCGCTTGGCGACCCAGTCGCGGACCTCCGCCTCCTTGGCTTCGAGTTCCGCCGTCTTGACGAGCATCTCGGCTTGCAGCGCCTTGATGCGCGTTTCCTGCCAGGCAAGGCGGGTCGAGGCGGCCGAGGTGGCGACCGCGCCGCAGAAATTCTCGACGCCTTTCATGCCGTCGGCGACGAAAGGTTTTGGCGGAGGAATGATCGGCCTTCTGGTTTTCACATGCCGCAGGCCGGGCAGATCCGGGCCGGGAAGCTGATCCGACTTCGGCTTCGCCCCGCCGCCCTCATGCTCCTCGCCGGCAAAGGCGGGCGCAAGGCAGGCAAAGCAGAAGAAAAGAAGCAGGATCTGGCGAAAACTTCTGGTCATGAGCGACTCGTCCTTTGCCAGCAACTTCGCCGGACAAGCTTGCTCGACGCTGACCGTTAATGGTTTTTTATTGGATGACGATATCGGCCTGCAGCGCGCCCGCCGCCTTGATCGACTGGAGGATGGCGATGATGCCCGGCGGCTTGACGCCGATCTGGTTGAGGCCGCGCACCAGCCCCTTGAGGCTCCGCCCCCCCAGCATCGCCACCGAACCGCCCGATTGCGTGGCGTCGATCTGCGTCTGGGGCGTCACCACCGTCCTGCCTTGCGACCGCGAATTGGGTTGCGACACTTTCGGCGTTTCGGTGATTCGCACCGTCAGCGAGCCCTGCGTCACCGCGACCGGCGAAATCTGCACGTCCTGGCCGATCACCACCGTGCCGGTGCGCGCGTCCACGATGACGCGCGCCGGAATATCCGGCTCGACCAGCAATTCTCCAATCTCGGCGATGTAATGCGTCGCGTCGACGCCGGGCGGCTTCATCAAGGCCACCGAATTGGGGCTTTCCTCGTGCGCGCCGCGACGCCGATAGACGCGCCACGAATAAGCGTTGATCGCGTCGGCGATGCGCACCGAGGTGGTGAAATCCGGATTGCGCAACTCGAACGACAAGGGTTCGTCGTCCGGCATGCGCCTTGCAATTTCGCGCTCCACGGTCGCGCCGTTCGGCACATGACCCGCCGTAGGCACGCCTTGCGTGAGCGTTTCCGCCTGGCCCTGCGCCGCAAAGCCCGTGACAGAGACCGCGCCCTGGGCGATGGCGTAGACCTGCCCGTCCACGCCGTTGAGAGATGTCAGCAAAAGGGTTCCGCCCATCAGCGAGGCCGCGTCGCCCAGCGACGAAACCGTGACGTCGAGCCGCGTGCCGCGCCCGGCGAAGGGCGGCAGGTCGGCTGTGACGATCACCGCGGCGACATTGCGCGTGCGCAGGTTTGCGCCGCGCACGTTGACGCCCATGCGATCCATCATCGATTGCAGCGACTGGCCGGTAAAGGGCGCGTTCTGCAAAGTGTCGCCAGTGCCCTGCAGGCCGACGACGAGCCCGTAGCCGATGAGCTGGTTGTCACGCACGCCCTTGACCGAGGCTATGTCCTTTATGCGCACGGCGGCGTTCGCCGGCGACAGCGCGAGGCAGAAGACCGAAACGAGGACCGCGAGCAGCAACCGCATTTCAACCACCGTTCACGCGGATCGAACCATCGGCCTGAACGGCGCCCGAAACGACCAGTCCGCTATCGAGATTGCGCACCTGCACGACCTGGCCGACATAGCCGTTCTGCAAAGCCTGCGCCGTGGTGGCGATGCTGAGGCCATCCTGCTGGTAGATCAGCCGCACCTGCGTTCCCGTGGTGACGGCGCGCGGCTCCTCGACGGCGACGGAGGGAATCGGACGCCCGGGCAGCAAGGTCCGCCGCGCCACCTTGCCGACAATGTCGGCGCGGTCCCACAGAGCGCTCCCGACCGCTCCGCCCTGAGGCTGATCTTGCGAATCGACCAGCATCGCGTCGGTGATCTTGTCGCCCGGATAAATGACCTGGGTCGGCACAGGCAGGCCGTGCGACGCGGCGGCCGCCGGCGCGGGCGCGATCGCCGCCGACGCCAGGGCCAAGGCGACGGCGACCGGCCATCCGCGGCGCCGCGCGGTCACGACACCCTCAGGTTGGAGATGGTGCCCGCCATCGAGCTTGCCGCTTCGACCACCTTGGAGTTCATCTCGTAGGCGCGCTGCGCGGCGATCATGTTGGAGATCTCGGACACCGGATCGACGTTCGAGGCTTCGAGATAGCCCTGGTTGAGCTGGCCGAAACCGGGATCATCAGCCATTCCCACGACCGCCGGGCCGGAGGCCGCCGTCGGCTGAAACATGTTGCCGCCCAAGGCCATGAGGCCGGCTTCGTTCACGAAGTTGGCGAGGCTGATCTGGCCGATCTGCTGCGGCGTGGTCTGGCCGCCGATGGTCGCGGAAACGATGCCGGTCTGACCTACGGTGATCGCCGTCGTATTGTTCGGCACGACGATCGACGGCAGGATCTGGTAGCCATCGCTGGTGACGATCTGGCCCGTGGCGTTGGTGCTGAACGAGCCGGCGCGCGTGTAGAGCGTTTCACCATTCGGCGGGGTCACCTGGAACCAGCCCCGGCCGCTGATCGCCAGGTCGAGCTGGTTGCCGGTGTTGGTCAGCGAGCCCTGGATGTTCAGAGGCCGTATCGCCGCGGTGCGCACGCCGAGGCCGATCTGCGCGCCTTCCGGCACCACCGAATTCTGGCCACGATTGGACACGCCCTGGAGACGTTCCGCCTGATAGATCAGATCGGTGAATTCCGCGCGCGAACGCTTGAAGGCGGTGGTGTTGATGTTGGCGATATTGTTGGCGATGACTTCAAGGTTCTGGGTCTGGGCGTTCATGCCCGTCGCGGCTATCGCAAGCGCTCTCATCGACTAACTCCGAATGGTTCAGATCTGCATCTGGCTGACTTGCTGGTAGGCGGCGACCGCCTTGTCGCGAATGGCCAGCGTCGTCTGGAGCGTGCGCTCCGCCGACATGACGCTGTCGACCACCTGCTGCGTGCTGGCTTTGCCTTCAAGGCCGGCCATCGAGGTCGTCTCGGCGGTTTTCATGGTCTTCAACGCGTCGCTCGAGGCCTGCGCCATGGCAGTTCCGAAATCGGCGCCCGCCGTCCCGGACGTCGCCGCGGGGGCGGCGGTCGTGACCGAATGCAACACGTTGGCGGCGAGGGGAAGCAAGGCTGCGATCATGGTCAGGTCCTCAAGAGATCGATGGTTTGCGTAATCATGTCGCGCGACTGCTTCACCACCTGAAGGTTGGCTTCGTAGGAACGGTTGGCCTCGCGCATGTCTTCCATTTCGAACAGCAAATCGACGTTGGGCATCTTGACGTCGCCCTTTGCGTCCGCCGCCGGGTTGCCCGGCATGTGCTCGATGCGGAACGGCGTCTTGTCGGCGCCGATCGACTTGATCGCGACGATGTTGTCGCCGGTGGCCCGATCAAGTTCGCTTTCGAAGGTGATGGTTTTCCGCGCATAGGGATCGGCGCCCGCGGAGGAGCCGGTCGATTGCGCGTTGGCGATATTTTCCGCGACGACGCGCAGGCGCGCCGACTGGGTTTCGAGCCCGGAACCGGCGACGCGCAGCGAAGAAACAAGAGGATCGATCATCATGAACCCTTCACCACATTCATCAACATCTGGTGGAAGGAGCGGACGATATTGAGATTGAGCGCATGAGCCTGGGTCACGTCGCCCGCCTTGATCATTTCCTGCTCGAGGTTCACCGAATTGCCGGAATAGACCACGTCCCAGGTGTCGGCGGGATTGACCTTGACCTTTTCGCCGCTGAGCGACGCCGGCTGGATGTGGTCGGGATCGGTCACGGCCATCGGCAATTGCAGATGCGACAGGACCGCGGAAAACGGCTGCACGTCACGCGCCTCGTAGCCGGGGGTGTTGGCGTTCGCGACATTCGAGGCGATCGTCGCCTGCCGGGTCGCGAGCCAGCCCGACTCCTGCGTGGCGAGTGAAAACAGCGCCAAGGGTTGCAATTCCATCTCCTCCGCTCGATGCGATGAGCAAGCTTAGGTTTTCAATCTTGCCTCAGGCTGGCGCCCCGCCGCCAGCGTCGAGAGAAACTGGCGTCAGGCGTTCTTGGTCGCGCTCGAAACAACCATGGCGCGGAAGGCTTCGAACAGGCGGCGCATCGGGGCGGACTTGTATGGGAAAGTCGTCGGGCAATCGAGGTCATGCGCGATCATCGCCGTGCCGACCTCGAACACGAGCAGTTTTCCATCGTCGATCTCGGCGCAGTCGATCTGGAAATAGTCGAGTCCCATTTTTTCCCGCATCATCGCGAACGCCCTCGCGTGCCTCGCCGCAAAAACCTCGAAGCTCGCCATGAAGCGCGCCTCCTCGGCCCGATTGGCGACGTTCTCCATCATGTCGGCGTTGAGATAATGGATCATCCAGCGCGGCGAAATCGCCAGATGCACCGGGTAAGGCGCGCCGTCGACCACGGCCAGTCGCATCTTGCGGAACAGACGGTCGCCATCGCGGTAATCGATGAACGGAGCGGTGTAGAATTGCGCTTCGTCATGGGCGCCGAGATAGGCCAACAGTTCGGACTTGTCCTCGATTTTTTCCAATCCGGTCCCGGCGTGCGAATCCACGGGACGGATGATGAAGGGATAATCGTCCTCATGGCCTTCGCCCTGCAATTGCGCCCGCGACCAGCGCTCGTTGCGCGGATAGACGACGCCCGGAACGTCATGCAGCAGCAGCCAGGCGCCGTCGCGCGTCAGCTTCGAGATGGCGCCGGGCGCATTGAGAAGCGGGCGCGGCCACAAGGAGGCCGCCTTGGCGATCGCCGCGAGAACGGGCTGGTTGGCCGCCAATTCGGCGACGGCGACAAAGGCCGCGTCATGCGGCGGCGCCGCGGCGAGGATATCCATTTCGGGATCGACGAAAAGAGTGTCGATTCGGACATCGGCGCCTTCGAGGAGAAACTCGATCGGCGTATTGGCCATGAAATCGCCCGGCGCCGCGAGCACCAGCAGCGTCGGCGCGGCCTCGTCACGCGCCGCCTGGGTGAAGACGCGCCGCAGATCCAGCGCCCGGGCTTGCAGCGCGATGCGATTGGCGCCGGCGCCGAGCAATTGCTCGATTGTCGAAAGGTCGAGCAGCGCCGCCGCGTCGCGGGAATCAACGGCGAGTCGCGCCAGCAGCGCTTGCGCGACCCCGGCCAGATTTTCGCCGCGCATCGCCTTGCGCGCCAGCGCGGCGAGGCCGATCAGCGGACGAGCCTCCTGTTGCGGAGCGAAGGTTTGAGCTTGTTGCAGGGCATGCATTGGGGCGCCTCCCGCGGCTGCGGGCGACCATCGCCGAGCAATCACGCGTCCCAACCTCGCCGCGCCGGCTTGCCCGAGGCTGGCGCGAACAGGGCGCGAGAATGGCGTTAAACAGCGCCGCGCAACGCCTCCCCTTGCGCAAGGGCGCGCCGCGTCAAAATCACCCGGTTGTCCGGATGCGGCTTGAATTCCGTGGAATAGCCGATGACGCTCTCCGCGGCGCCGAGGACCAGAAATCCATCGGGAGCGAGGCATCTCGAAAGGCGGTGCAGGACGTCACGTTTCTGCTCGGGCGCAAAATAGATCAGCACGTTGCGGCAGAAGATCACGTCAAAGACGCCAAGATGCGAAAAATCGCTCATCAGGTTCTGCTGGCGGAAATCGACCCGCGACTTGATATTCTGGTTGACCGCCCACTGATCCTTGCGCTTGGTGAAATAGCGCACCAGATGCGGCATTGGCACGCCGCGTTGCACCTCGAAATGCGAATAGACGCCATCCCTGGCTTTTTTCAGCACCGTATCGGCAATGTCGCTGGCGACGATGTCGACCGTCCAACCCATCAATCGACGCGCCTCCTCATCGAGGATCATGGCGAGCGAATAGGGCTCCTGCCCCGTCGAGCAGGCCGCCGACCAGATGCGCATGCGCCGGGTCCTTGAGCGGTTCTTGAGGATTTCCGGCAGGATCGATTGACGAAACCCCTCGAACGGCTGTCGGTCGCGAAAGAAGAAGGTCTCGTTGACCGTCATCGCCTCGGTGACTTTCTTGCCGAGGGCGCGGTCGGCCTCGATCCGGGCGACGAGTTCGCCCAGATTGGCCAGGCCAGCCTGCTGGAACACCGGCGTCAGTCGCGCTTCGACAAGATATTGCTTCTCGCGGTCGAGCGCCAGGCCGGACGACTTCAACAGGAAAGACTGGAGGGCTGCGAACGCCTGGGACATGGCGACAAACTCATTCACTGACGAGGAACGGAACAAACGCGGTCCCGGCAAGGGTTGGTTGGGCTGCGCCCTTCAGCGGCGGCGTGAAGGGATGGCCATTCCCATCGCGCCCACGGAGGGTTCACCGGCGCCGTTCAGCACAGTCCGACTTCTTCGAACTTCGATTTGACGATCTGCTTGTTGAACGGCTTCATGATATATTCGTCGGCGCCGGCCTGCATCGCGCGGGTGATGTGCTTCACGTCGCTTTCTGTGGTGCAGAACAGAACTTTCGGCGCCGTTCCATTGGGAAGCTGGCGCAGGTTGATAAGGAATTCCAGACCATCCATGACGGGCATGTTCCAGTCGAGCAGGATGGCGTCCGGCATGGCGTCGTTGACCGAGGCCAGCGCCTTCTGTCCATCCTCCGCCTCGGCGGTCTTGAAGTTCAATTCCTCGAGTATTTTCTTGGCGATGCGCCGGATCATCGGCAAGTCGTCCACCACGAGTACATATTTCATCGTTCAACTCCGTTGGAAGGGAAGCGCTCTCCGCGCCTGGCTGTTAATGGTCGTCGCTGAAATCGAAGACAGCGTCGATGTTGAGGAGCGGCAGGATCTGGCCGCCGATCCGGTTGTAGCCGGAGGCGAATTTCGCCCGGCGCTTGCCGATGTGCGGCGGCGGCGCGATCGATGTTTCCGCCGTCAGCGTCAGCACGTCGCCGACCTCGTCGACAAGCAGGGCGAAGGCTTCGTTACGATGTTCGATGCCTATGGCCAGGCTGCCGGTGCCGCCGGGCTCCGGCGCCAGGCCGAGCCGGCGCCTGAGACTGACCGCGGTCACGATCTTGCCGCGCAAGTTGACCAGACCGACAATGTCACGCGGCCCGCCCGGCGCGGCCGTGACCGACCCGATGCGGAAAATCGTCTGGACCCGCGTCACGGGCAGGCCGAACGTATCGTCGCAGACCTTGATCGAGAAATACCCGTCAAGCGCGTTGCCCGCGGCGTGGACCGCTTCGCGAGTGACTTTTGAAGATTCGTAGCTCATGCCGCAACTCCCTTGGCGAAGCCGTTGTCCAGGGCCTCTTCATCGGTTTGTTCGATGCAGAGGCGAATGAGGTCCAGCATCTGGTTGCGCTGGAATTTGCCGACCGCGCCCATCATGCCGGCTGAGATCGCGGAGCGGGAAATCTCGCGCGTCGCATAAGGCGCGATGGCGATCATCGGCGCGCGGGCGCCCGCCTCGCGCAGGCGGCCAACCAGTTCGAAACCGTCGGCGTCCGGCAGTTCGACATCGACGAGAATGGCGTCAAAGCCCGAAATCCTGGGTGACGACACCAACTGCCTGCGCGCCCGATCCGGCCTTGATGACCTCGAAGCCGGACGCCTGCAGGGTCGCCGCGAGCATGTCGCGGAAGAAGGCGGCGTCATCGACCAGCAACAGGCGCTTCTTGCGGTCCTTGCCGCGCCCGGCGCCGGCGTCCTGGGTCGGACGCACGATGTCGATGAAATAGGCGATGTCGAGCAACTCGACGACCTTGCCGTTGATGTCGGCGGCGCCGATGATGCCCGGCGCGTCGCCGCCGATCTCGACATCGAGCTTCTCCTCGATGATGTCGACGATGCTGTCCACAAGCAAGCCGAACGGTTCGCCATCGGGCGAGATGACGAAGACCGTGTTGTCGCCTTCCTTGACCATGATGTCATGCGCGGCGGCGACGATCGGCATCAGGCGTCCCTGGTGATGCATCAACATCATCCCGTTGGACTGTTCGATCCGCTCGGACGGCACGGTCTCGATGCGCGCGATGTTGGACAGCGGCAGGACCTTGTCGACGCCCGCGCCGGCCCGGAAATAGACCAGCCGCGTCTTGCCCGAGGTCAACGACTTGGCGCCCTCCACTCTGGCCGCGGTCGCTTCGCGCGATTGCTCCAGGCCGAGCGAAGTGCAGACGCCATTGGGATCGAGGATCAGCACCACCGAGCCGTCGCCGAGGATCGTGTGGCCCGAGAAGACCGAGAGATGCGACAGCGAACCGCCCATCGGCTTGACCACGATTTCCTGCACGTCAACCACGGCATCGACGGTGATGCCGAACGAATGCGCGCCGACGCGCATGATCACCGCGAGTTGTTCCGGATCGCCTGCGGCTTCCGCCGGCGGGTCAAGATGGAGGAGATCGGCCAGGCTGCCGATCGGCAGGACGGCTTCGCGCAATTGCAGGATCTTCGAACCCTGCACCATTTCGATCCTGTGCTCGCCGCTGTTCAGTCCGACCGCCTCGACCACCGAATGCTGCGGCAGCGCGAAACGCTGGCCGCTCGCCTCGACGATCAGCGCCGGGGCAATGGCCAGCGTGAGGGGAATTTTCAACGCGAACCTTGAACCGCGGCCCGGCGTGGACGACAAGGCGACCGATCCGCCGATCGCTTGAATATTCTCGCGCACCACATCCATGCCGACGCCGCGACCGGAGACGTTGGTCACCTTTTCGGCGGTCGAAAAACCTGCGGCGAAAATGAAGCGATAGATTTCATCATCGCTCATTCGCTCAAGCTGTTGCGGCGTCGCCAGGCCAAGTTGCAGCGCCTTCGCCTTGATCTTGACGATATCGAGGCCGCGCCCGTCGTCGGCGATCTCGATGGTGATCTGGCCGGCCTCGTGCGAGGCCGTCACGCGCACCGTGCCCGTCGCCGGCTTGCCGGCGCGCAGGCGCTCCTCGGGCGTTTCAATGCCGTGATCGGCGCAGTTGCGCACGAGATGCGTCAGCGGATCGCGAATGAGATCGATCAGCTGGCGGTCGAGTTCGGTGTCGGCGCCCTCGGTGACCAGATCGATCTTCTTGTGCAGATCGTTGGACAGGTCGCGAATCATGCGCGGCAGGTTGGCGAAAACCCGCTCGACCGGCTGCATGCGGGCGCGCATCACCGCGTCCTGCAGATCGGTGGTCATGGTGGACAATCGCTGCAGCGGCGATTTGAGCGTTTCCTCTTCCTTGTGCCGCGTCAGCTCGATCAGCTGGTTGCGCGTCAGCACCAGCTCCGAGACCAGGTTCATGATCCGCTCGAGGGTGTTCAAATTGATGCGGATCGTCTCGGCGCCCTTCGACTGGCGATTTTCGCCGGCTTCGCCGCCCGCAGGCTTCCCCGCCTGGGCGGCGGCCTCAACGGCCGCCGGGGCCGACGCTCTCGACGCAGGCTCGTGCGCTTCGGGTTGTTTCCGCCGGACGTCAAGATTGGCGCGGCGCAGCGAAGCCACGAGCGCATCGAGGGCTTCCTGCGACTGTCCTTTTGCGGGCTTCTCCGCTTCGTCGAGTTCGGGTTTGATTTCGGCGACAGCCTTGGCCGAAGCTTCTTGGGCGGCAGGCGGCGGCGCCTCGATTTCGACCGGCTCGGTCGGCGACGCTTCAACGGCGGCCTCGGCGCCCTGGCAAATCGCCACCTGGCGTCCGAGCAAGGCGATCATGTCGGCGTCGTCGCCCTCCGGCTCCTGGCCGGTTTCCTCCAGTTCGCCCAGCAGAACCTTGACCTGGTCCACGGCGCCGAGAATAGCGGAGACGACATCCGGCGTCGCCTTGGCGCCTTCGCGCAGGCAACCGATCAAACTCTCGGCGTGATGCGTCAGGCGCTGTAGGCGATCAAGACCAAGAAAGCCGCAGGTTCCCTTGATTGTATGCACCATCCGAAAAATACTGGCGATCAATGCCGCGTCATCGGGATTGCGCTCGAATTCGACGATCTGAACCGCGGCAGCCTCGATCTGCTCCGCCGATTCCGCCAAAAACTCCTTGAGCATTTCATCCATAGCTCAGTTTCCAATCGCTTTTGATTTATTGGCTCGTTTGGTCGCGCGTTCGCCTGGCGCGCAGCCTTCGTTGATGAGGCGCGAGACATAGGCAAGCCCGACGCGCATGGCCTCCGCCGTTTCCTCGCAGGATTTGGCGATCGAATCGGGAAAGTCGGGCTGGCCCAACTCCTTGGCCAGCGTCTGCTGCGCCTCCACGACGATCTCGGTCAGCCGGACGAGGATCGATTCGAATTTCCGCCGCACTTCGGGATCAACCCGGTCATAGGCCTGCAAGGCGTGACGGGCGCCCGGAATGCTCGATTTCTCGAAATATTCGCAATAAGTGCGTGGCTGCCAAGCCAAAGCCTCGTCGGTCATTTCCGGCATCGACGGCAAAAATTCGAGGACCAGCAGAATTTCATTGAAGACATTGAGGTAGTCGTTGGCCAGACCCGTCGACGGATTGACCAGGCCTAACCCGCTTTCGCGGGACGGCTCGGCGGCCCCGTACTGAATTTCGTCGTTCGCCAACGGTTTCTGCATTGTCGCTGCACTCGCTAAGGTTGCGCCGATAAAATATCACTCGCGAGAGGATAAAAAATCGTTACCATTCTCGCGTTGCGTGTATCGTGAAGCTGAGTTTCAATGGTTTTTCGCCACACCACGTCGACGCAGGCGACAACTTTTACTTGCATCTTTTATTAAGAAAATTTCGCCACTATGCATTCGGACAGGTCGCGCCGGCCTTCGAAAATGGTTGGCGCGCCCACCCAATCAGTCGGGCGTCCGGACCGGGCGACGCCTGGAGGCGTCACGCCATCGCCGGCCGGCGCGGGCCGAAGCAATTATTGACAGGAGCGGACTCCCCCAATGCTGAAAGGACAACCCGCAAGCCTGCCGATTCGCGTCCTGGTCGTCGACAATTCCAGTTTCATGCGCAACGCGATCACCCGGCATATCCAGCGCGACGCCCGCTTCCGCGTGATCGCGACCGCCAACAACGGCCGCGAGGCCGTCGCCAAGGCCGCGGAGCTCAAGCCCGACGTCATCACGATGGACGTCGAAATGCCTGAAATGAATGGAATCGAGGCCTTGCGCCAGATTCACGCCCAATCGGCGATTCCGATCATCATGGTCAGTTCGCAGACCGAAGCCGGCGCCAAGACGACGATCCAGGCGCTGCAGCACGGCGCGATGGATTTCATTCCCAAGGCCGGCGGCTTCGAGCAATTGCACGAAAAGCTGCACGCCGTGGTCGGAGCGACGCGCGTTCGGCTGGCCCCGATGGTCGCGCCCGCGCTGAAGATCGCGCCGCGTCGGCCGATGCCGATGCGCGTCTCCCCGCCCAAGCCGAAGATCGTGGTGATCGGCTCGAGCACCGGCGGGCCGCGCGCGCTGCACCAGGTGCTGGAGCGCCTGCCCGCGCGCTTTCCCGCGCCGATCGTCATCGCCCAGCACATGCCGCCGCAATTCACCGCCGCCATGGCCAAATGGCTGTCGGACGTCTGCGCGATCAGGGTGGTCGAGGCGAAGGACGACATGGCGTTGACGCCCGGCGTCGCCCTGGTCGGCCCGGGCGGAATGCAGTTCCGCATCGCCAATGGCCACGCCAAAATTGCGGCCGCGCAGAACGAGAGCCTGTACAAGCCCAGCGTCGACGTCCTTGCCGACAGCGTCGCCGCGGCCTATGGCGCGAATGTCCTCGCGATCATGCTCACCGGCATGGGCAACGACGGGACCAAGGGCTTCGTCCGGCTCAAGGACGGAGGCGCCTATGTCATGGCGCAGGACCAGGCGACATCCTCGGTATGGGGGATGCCGCGCGCCGTGACGGAAAGCGGTTGCGTCGACGAAATTTTGCCGGTTGGCGAAATCGGCCAGCGCATCAACGCCCTTTTCGGCGTCGGCGGCTGATTTTCACGACAACCGCCCAGTCGGCGAAGCGGCTTGTCCGCAATTTCAGAAGCGCGG
Source organism: uncultured Alphaproteobacteria bacterium (assembly GCA_963828185.1). Taxonomy (GTDB): domain Bacteria; phylum Pseudomonadota; class Alphaproteobacteria; order Rhizobiales; family Beijerinckiaceae; genus Rhodoblastus. The sequence continues at coordinate 35,181 of CAWHDV010000018.1, forward strand.
ACCATCGCGCAGGGGATCGTATTCGACCGGCGGCGCGGCCTGCGCCAGCGAACGAAGACTGGCCACGACGATCCAGTATTCGCCCATGCGCCGGAACGAAATGACCTTGCCGATCTCCGGAATTTCGTCGCCCACCTTGACCCTTCTGTACCCTTCCGTCGTTTCGAGCAGGGCGTTGTCGGCGGTGAGTTCGAGAATCCTCACGTCGTGGCGCGGCGCGCTCGCCTTGCGCGCCTGGTTCGGGTTGACCGCGCCGATCGGCGTCATGTCGATCGAGATGGCGCGCCCCGTCCTGCGCGCGTCCGTGTCGGCTGCCGCCGCGCGGACCGCCGCCTCGACCGCGTGAAGGCGGTTGGGCTGGGCGAAAATGGCGAAATCCTGCATGTTGCTGATGCGCGGCCCGCCGTCCTGGTGCGTGAAAAGATAGGCCGCGAACGAGACGGACCCGATCGCGCAAGCCACGCCCAGGCTCTTCAGCGTGAAATCGCTCATGATTTTTCCCTTCGTTTCATTTCTAAGCCGCAACGGCGCCGTGCAGCGCGTTCGCGAAAGCCGTCGATAATTTTTTCGCTGTCACGTCGCCGCCTTGTCGGTTTGCAGCGCATTTGCAAGCTCGCGGCAGGCGTCGGCGACTTTTTTGCATTTCACGTCGCCGCCTTGTCGGTTTGCAGCGCATTTGCAAGCTCGCGGAAGGCGTCGGCGCTTGGCGGATCATCGAGCGACTGGTTCATGCCCTCATAGATTTTCGGCACGAATGTCACCGCCTGGTCCATCACTGGATCGGAGCCCGCCTGATAGCCGCCCATCAGCCGCAGATCGCGCGACGATTCGAAACGCGCGACCATCGCGCGCAATTTCATCACCAGCGCGCGCTGTTCCTTGCTCCAGACATGATGCGCCAGGCGCGAAACGGACGACAGCACATTGACCGCTGGATAGCGCCCCTGGTCGGCGATGGCGCGGTCGAGCACAATATGGCCGTCCAGTGTGCCGCGGATGTTGTCGGCGACCGGATCGTTGTGGTCGTCGCCATCGACGAGAACCGAAAATACGCCGGTGATCGTACCGCCGCCGGACAAGCCGGGTCCGGCGCGCTCAAGCAATTTCGGCAACTCGCTGAACACGCTCGGCGCATAGCCGCGCGCCACCGCCGGCTCGCCGGCCGCGAGCGCGACATCGCGCGCCGCGTGGGCGAAGCGGGTGATCGAATCGACGATCAGCAACACCGATTCGCCCTGGTCGCGCAAATATTCGGCGACGCTCATCGCGGTCTTCGGCGCCAGCCGCCGCATCATCGCGCTTTCATCCGCCGTTGAAACCACGGTGATCGCCAGCTTGCGGTTTTCGCCGAGCGCGTCATCGAGAAATTCGCGCACCTCGCGGCCGCGCTCGCCGACCAGCGCGATGACCACGCTGTCGAACCCCGGCGAAGAAGCCAGCATGGCGAGGAGCGTCGACTTGCCGACGCCCGAGCCGGCGAAAATGCCGATGCGCTGACCGGCGCAGAGCGGCGTGAAAAAGTCGATGACGCGAACGCCGCTCTTCATCGGGCGGCGCACGCGGTCGCGCCGCATCGCCGCCGGAGGCTCGGCGTCGATTGGCACAGAGCGCGGGCCTTCCAGCAAGGGCCCGAGCCCATCGACCGGCAGCCCGAGCGCGTTGATGACGCGCCCCTTCCATGAGCGATGCGGCTTCAGCCGCATCGGCCGCGAGCGAAAGGCGAGGCTGCCAATTCCGGCGTCGACTTTGACGTCGAAGGATTTGACTGTCACCCCGTTGACGTCGATCTTGACGACCTCGCCCGGCGAAGTCCGCCCCGCGCCGGCGACCGAGACGACATCGCCGAGCTTGAGATAGCGCGACAATCCCGAGACGCGGTAGGAAGACGGGCCGACCTCCGTGATGACGCCGCCAATGCGCACCGGGTCGAGCCTGAGCTCGGTCTCGAGCACCTCCCGCTGCAATTGCTCCAACGCTTGCATTCATTGCCTCGCAATAAGACGCCCGCGCGTCAGGACGACGACGTCGCGCCCAAGGACTTGATCGCGTCCTGAAAAGAGGTTTCCGTCGACTGGATGGCGTTGCTGGCGCTCTCGAAATCGCGCTGCACATTGATCATCTTGCTCATTTCCAGCACCGGATTGACGTTCGAACCCTCGCTCATGCCCTGCACCACGCCATTATTGGTGAAGTCGAGCACAGGCGTACCCGCCTGGTCGGACAGGACGGCGGAATTGTCATAGCGGCTGAGCCGCGCCGTGTCGGAGAGCGCGTAGAGACCGACGGCGCCGACCGACCGCCCGTTCTGCACCACCATGCCGTCCTGCGAGATGACCGGCGGCCCGGCGGTCGGATCGAGCAGGATGCCCGCGCCGCCGGCGTCAAGGAGCGGATAATCGTTGACGCTGAGCAATGCGCCGGTGGCGTCCATGTGAAGCCGGCCGTCCCGTGTATAGGCGACGCCGTCCGGCGTCTTCAGCGCAAACCAGGCGTCGCCTTGCACGGCGATGTCGAGCGGATCGCCGGTATTGGTCAATTCCCCGGTGCGACGCGAGATATAGTTGTCCCCGCTGGACGCGAAGGCGGTCGGCGTCGCGCCGGCCCTCGACAGGACCGTCGAGAAGCTGACTTCCTCGGCGCGAAAGCCGCCGGTGTTCATGTTGGCGATGTTGTTGGCGATCGTATCCATCCGCCTTTGCAGGGCGACCTGCCCCGAGAGGGCGACATAAAAACTCGACTGCATCGACGACTTCCCTGTGCGGCGCCGTGGAGATAGCGACCCATTGATTCAAACTTTAGCGGAGCGGCGCTTGCCCCAGGCTGACGCTGTTCGCTTCAGCCTCACGCAAGCCCTGCGCCGCACAAAGGAACGGCGGCAGGGCCAAGCGGAGAATTGCATTGAATTTCCTCATCGGCATTTTCATATCGATGGGTTGCATGTTGGGCGGCTATGCCGCGCTCGGCGGCCATTTGCATACATTGGTGCAACCCTTCGAATTCCTGATCCTCGGCGGCGCGGCGCTGGGCATCTTCGTCGTCGCCAATCCGCTGCCGGTCATCAAGGACACCGGCAAGGGCATTGTCGAGGCGATCGCCGCCAAGGGGCCAAAGCAAAAGGACTTCCTCGATCTGCTTTCGCTGCTTCACGCGCTGATGCGGGAAATGCGGAGCAAGTCGCGCGGAGAGGTCGAGGCGCATATCGACAATCCGACCGAATCGGAAATCTTCAAGAACCATCCCAAGATTCTTCACAACAAGCTGATGCTCGGCTTCATCTGCGACTATGCGCGCCTGATCGTCATCGGCAGCGCGCGCTCCTATGAAATCGAAGCGCTGATGGATGAGGAAATCCAGACGCTGACCTACGACAAGCTGAAGCCCTATCACGCGCTGACCACGGTCGGCGACGGCCTGCCAGCGCTGGGCATCGTCGCGGCGGTGCTCGGCATCATCCACGCCATGGGCGCGCTGGACCAGGGGCCGGAAGTTCTCGGCGGCCTCATTGGCGCGGCGCTGGTGGGCACCTTCTCCGGCATTTTCGCCTCCTATGGCATCGTCTCGCCCATCGCCACGGTCATCAAGGCCACGCGCCAAAAAGAGCTGCGCAAGTACACGCTGGTCAAGCAGACGCTGCTCGCCTACATGAACGGCGCAATGCCCCAGATCGCGGTGGAATTCGGTCGCAAGACCATTCCGGCGAAGGAGCGGCCGACCATCGACGAAGTCGAGACCGAGACGACGTCGGGCGGCGGCGACAAGCAGGCGGCGTAAGACATGGACGCGAAAACCAAGGGCCGCAACGCCGGCAGCGCCGCGGAAAAACTCCTCGACAATCCCGGCCTGACCGTCGAGCGGCTACCGATGCTGCCGGTCATCTTCGATCGGCTCGCGGCGTCCTGCGCCGAAGGCATGCGGCCTTATTCGCCCGCCATCCTGTCGTTCTTCGTCAACAGCATCAACACCGACCACGTCTGGGACGCGCTCGATTCCTACGACGGCAGCATCGCCGCGATCCTCTATTCGCCGGAACTCGACGCGCGTGTGCTTGTCGGCCTCGACCGCCGCTGCCTGTTCTCCCTGATGGAGGTCCTGCTCGGCGGCGACGCGCAGGAGTCCCCGCATGACGACGACCGCAATTATTCGACGCTCGAAACCCGCGTCGCGCAGACAGTGTTCGAAATCGCCGCCGAAGCCCTGCATTCGGCCTTCGCTCCCGTGATCGCCGCGACCTTCCGGCTGGAGCGCGTCGAGACCCGCATGGACTTCACCGTCATGGGTCGTCGCAACGTTCTCGCCGTGATCGCGAAAATCCTCATCCAGGCGATGGATATCGGCGGACAGATGTTCGTCGTCATCCCTCAGCCCGCCTTGACGCCGATCCGCCAGCAATTGGCGCGCGACCTTTCCAGCGACGGCTCCGCCAGCGACCCCCGCTGGCAAAAGCTCATGCAGCAGGGCGTGCAGAAGGCCGAGGTCAAGGCGGTCGGCATCCTGGACGAACAGACCTTGACCCTTGGCGACATCTCCAGCTGGAGCGTCGGCGACGTCATCGCGCTGAAAGCCTCCGCCGTGTCGAAAGTGCGCCTCGATTGCAAGGGCCAGCCGCTGTTCTGGTGCGAACTCGGGCAGGCGAGAGGGCATTACACCCTGAAGGTGGCCGATCGCGTCGACATCGAGGAAATGCCTCTCGCGCAATTCCTGCGACTTGCGAGCGCCAAGGAAAATTCATGACAAGCTGGCAGCAACCATCACGAAAGTCCGAGGATGAAAATGTCTGACACAGACGAACTCCCGCAGACGGCGGCCGATCATCTCGATTTTGGCTCGGGCGTGTCCGACCTTGAGGCCAAGGGGCACGACGCCATCCTGCGCATCCCCGTCACGGTGCAGGTCGTGCTCGGCTCGGCGAAAATGCCGGTCGCCCACCTGATGAAGCTCGGCCGCGGCGCCGTCGTTGCGCTCGACCAGCGGGTCGGCGAGCCCGTCAATGTCGTCGTCAACGGACGCATTGTCGCGCGCGGCGAAGTTGTTGTCGTCGACGAGGACAATTCGCGCTTCGGCGTGTCGCTGACAGAAATCGTGGGATCTTCCGATGTCGACGCCTTCGCCTGAAGATAGTTCGAAATTCGTGCCGCCGCAGGTCGCGCGCTCCTATGGCGCGGCGCGATCTCTGTTTGGCGCGGAGAAGGTCGCCGCGCTGCTGCTGGCGCTCGACAAGCCCATCGCCGGCCGCCTCCTGAAGCGATTCGATTCGCTCGAATTGCGCCAGGTCACGCGCGCGGCCTCGGAACTGGGTTCGGTCAATTCGGCGACGATCGAAAAGCTGATCGAGGATTTCGCGGAACAATTCTCCGCCGGCGCGGAATTGCTCGGTTCGGCCGGCGAGGCCGAAAGCCTGCTGAATGGCGCGCTGGGCTCGGAGGAGGCCGCCGAAATCCTGTCCGACGTGCTTGGCAATTCCAACAAGGCGATGTGGGACCGCCTGTCCGCCGCGCCCGAAAGCGCGCTCGCAACCTATCTCCTGAAGGAGCATCCGCAGACCTGCGCCTTCGTCCTGTCGAAACTGTCCTCCGGCACAGCGGCCAAGATCATGGCGCAAACGCCGCGCGAACTGCGCAACAGCCTGATGCGCCGCATGCTTTCGCCGCGCCCGGTGATGGACCCGATGATGCGCCTGCTGGAGCGCACGCTGCACGAGGATCTTCTGCTCAACGTCGCGCGCAACACAGGCGCCGACACGCATTCGAAGATCGCCGACATTATCAACAAAATGGAACGCGACCAGATCGAGGACGTCCTGACGAGCCTCGCGGAGGATCGGCCCAAGGACGCCGAGACCTTGCGCGGCCTCCTGTTCACCTTCGAAGACATCGCCAAGCTTTCGCAGAAGGCGCGCACCACGGTGTTCGACAAGGTTCCCGCCGATCGCGTCGTGCTGGCGCTGAAGGGCACCGACCCGGGATTCCGCGAGATGATTCTCTCCTCCATGGGCGCGCGCGCGCGCCGCATGGTCGAGAACGAACTGAACACTGGCGGCCCCGCGCAGCAGCGCGATGTCCTGAAGGCGCGGCGCGCGATCGCCGACGCCGTGCTCGAAATGGCCGAACGCAATGAAATCGAGATCAACTCGGGCGGCCAGGGCGATGCGGTCTATGACTGAGGCCAATCGCCCCCGGCGCGCGTCGCCGGCGCCAGCCGTCAGCGTCAGGCGCGCATGAGCGACGCGCCCGACAAGGAAAGCCAGACAGAAGAGGCCACCGACAAGCGCCTGCATGATTCGATCGAAAAGGGCGACACGCCAAATTCGCGTGAAATCGCCCTGTTCGCCAGCCTGCTCGCCTCGCTCATCTTCTTCGTCTTCTTCCTGCGCGACGGCGCGATCCACCTGGTCATCGCGTTGCAGCGCATGGTCGACCTGTGCGGGCAGTACCAGCTCGGCGAAGGCCAGAACGCCGCCGCGCTGTTAGACGCTCTCATCGGGACCGCCGGGGCCTTCGTGCTTCCCGCCTTCATCCTTTTCATCGTCTCCTCTCTCGTCGCCTCTTTCGCGCAGAATCCGCCGCGCCTTGTCGCCGACAGGATCGCCCCGAAGTTCGAGCGCATTTCCCCGGGCGCCGGATGGTCGCGGCTCGTCAGCCCGCGCGGCCTGACCGAATTCGCCAAGAGCCTGGCCAAGCTTTCCATCGTCGGCTTCATCGCCTTCCTCATCGTGAAGAAGGAAATCGCCCTCTCCTACGCCACGCTGTTTTCAGAACCAAGCAGTCTGGCCGACCATTTGCTCAGCGTCTGCACAAGGCTTTTCGGCGGCATCGCCGCCGCCGTGTTCGTGCTCGCCTCGGGCGATCTGTTCTGGTCGCGGCTTCACTGGAAGCGCGACCTGCGCATGAGCCGGCAGGAGGTGAAGGACGAGCACAAGCAGATGCAGGGCGACCCGTTGGTCAAGGCGCGCCTGCGCTCCGTGGCGCTCGAGCGCTCGCGCAAGCGCATGATGAGCGCCGTCCCGACGGCGACGCTCGTCATCGCCAATCCAACCCATTACGCCATCGCGCTGCGCTATGTGCGTTCCGAGGGCGGCGCGCCGAAGGTCGTGGCCAAGGGGCAGGATCTCATCGCGCTGAAGATTCGCGAAATCGCGGAAGAACACGATATTCCGGTCATCGAGGACAAGGCTCTGGCAAGGTCCATGTACGATCGTGTCGAGGTCGACATGATGATCCCCGCGGAATTCTATCGCGTCATCGCCGAACTCATCCATTTCCTCGGCAGCCGTGGCGGCGTAGAGCGCAAACAGTAAAGGCTTTTTCCATGGACAGTTGCGAATTCCCGCCGGGATCGCCGGAACGGCACGCCCTCGATTGCGAACGCGTGCTCGCCGAGAGCGTCGCGGATGTGGCGACGGAATTGCGTCTGGTCAATGTGATCGATCTGATCGGCTACGTCCGGGCGGAGCGTTTCGCCAATCTGGAAGATCTCGTCAATTCCTCCGCCGAGCTCTATTTCAAGCACGGCGCCTTGCGTTACGCCTGGTCGGCCGATCTCGACGTGGTCTGGGAGGCGCTGCCGACAATATCTTTGAACATGGAGTTCTCCTGGCGCGGCGTGACGGCGTTCTTTCGCCTTTGCCTCAATGCCGCCCGCGCCGGCGTCGACATCCAGCACCTGGCCTTCGATCAGCCCAGCGACCTGAAAGGCGGCGACGCGGCCGAGCGGCTGGCGTTTTTCGCGCGCGCGATCGCCGATTCGCGCCTGACGCCGCCGCGGCGGCCCAACCCGAGCCTGATCTCGAAGAGCGCCAATTTCTGATCGCGCCCGCAAGTGCGCGGAAAAGCAAAAACGCCGCCGTTCGTTCCATCAAGTGGATCGAACGGCGGCGCTTTTGTCAGGCCTGCGCTCAGGAAATCTTGGCGCCCATGCGCAGCCCGCCCCAATGCCGGCCCCGGACAAAAATCGGCGCGGAAATATCCTTGATCAAAGCGACGCGCCCGCCTCCGAGTTCGCGCGGATAAGTCTGGCTCAGCACCGTTTGCGTGTTGCGTCCCGCCATGAGTCCGGTCATGTCGTCGAAGATGCGGCGATTGCGCGAATTGGCGTTGTTCCAGACCGGATCGGGACCCTGCGGCGCGGAATAGATCTTGTTGTGCACCGGAAGATAGCCGTTGCGATCGACAGCGGCCGAGAACACCACGCCGGGGTCGAGGGTAAGGATCGGCTCCTGAATCGGCGGCAGGCAACGGTCGAGAAAATCCAGGGCGCGATTTCTGTACTGTTGCGGATCGGTGTCGGGGATCGGAACGTAATTGACGTCAAACAGGTCAGCTTCGGAAACTTCGCCCCTTGCGAGCGCGTCCTCGAAGGCGGCCGCGACCCGCTTCGACCTGTCGATGACAATTCGGCGCAAGACCTCTTCCTTGCCCGTCAGGCGCTGCATCAAATTCTTCAGCTCGGCGGCGGTCGCCTCCGGCACATCGACGAATTGCAGCCGCTGGCCAAATTCGGACGTGCTCGACGCGCGCGCGCGCAGCGCCCCTATATCCTGGAGTCGCGCATCGAGAAGCGCTCCCGATTCGATTTTCTCGGAAAGACCGTTCACCAGGGCGCCCCCTTCCGAAATCTCGACGACGTCGGCGTTGAGCTGTCGCCCGCCCAGCGTGAGTTCGACCGCGATTTTCGCCGGCGAGCGCGGGTGGCGCCGCAAGTCCGAATCGGCGAAATTGCGCAAGGTGATCATCAGGCGTTTTGAAAGCCGCTCGAAAAGCGTGCTGACCTGCCGCGACTGGATCGCGACGCTTTGCGTGGCTTGCCCCGCCTCGGTGACCGCGCCGGTGAACATTTCCACGCTGCCGCCGAGCTGCGCCGCGCCGTGCGCCGCCGAATTGGCGCTCTGGCCGATTTCCTGAATCGCTCCGACCTGCTGGTCGGAACTCTGCGCCACCGAGGCGGCGATCTCGGCTATGCGGCCGATGATTTCGCGCACGTCCTTCATCGTGCCGACAGCGCTGCGGGTGGCGCCCTCGATTTCGGCGATCTGGCTCGCAATATCGCGCGTCGCCGCATTGGTTCGCTGCGACAGTGACTTGACTTCATTGGCGACGACCGCGAAACCCCGCCCGTTCTCGCCGGCGCGGGCCGCCTCGATGGTCGCATTCAGCGCGAGCAGGCTCGTCTGCTTGGAAATGGCAGCGATCAGGTCGACGATTTCGGTCACCCGCGCCGCGGAGGCGGCGAGCAGTTCGAAACGGCGCTCCGCTTCATCCGCGCGCTCCACAGCGTCATGGACAAGGGAATTTGCTTCATTCGCCTGGCGTCCCACCTCCTGGCTGGAGGCGTGCAGCTCTTCGACGGCCGCGGCTACGGCCCCAATCGAACCCGACGCCGTCGCGGCGCCGTCCCTGACGAGCGAGACGCCGCCGCGCAAGTCCTTGAGCACCTTCTCGAGATCTTCGACGATCGAGCGCAGCGACGCCGATTGGCTCTCCGCGATGCCGTTGGACGCATCCGTTTCCGATTCGACGGTCTTCAGAAGCTCGAGCGATTCGCGCTCGCGCGAGGCCGTCTCCTCGCCGGCGAAAAACGCTGTCAGGGCTTCGCTCATGTCGCTGAAGAGCGAATCGATCATGGCTGCGACGAGCGTCGCCTCGCGCGGTTGTTTTTCCAGGACTGCGGCCGTCATGGCCTTGAAGAAAAAGGCGTAGGAATCGATGTACTCGCCCGGCTTGAGTTGGATCCGGGCGTGGGCGTCGCCGACCCGCCGCGCGCGTTTTCTCGTCTCGCCGTCCGGCGCCCGCGACAACAGAAACTGCAAGTGCTGCGCAAGGGTCTGCTTGAGCCCGCCAGCCTGCGCCTTTGCGACGATCGCGCTCTTCGCCGGATCGGCGAGAAGGCGCGCGTAAAAAACATCGACGATGTCGCCGATGCGCGGAGCGAGCATGGCCACGAGCGCGGCGTGGACATTGTCGTCGCCTGAAAACGCCGCGCGATTTCCCTTGAGGCGATATAGTCCCATGCCTTGTGCGCCTTTGCTGCTGAGGCGCCCGGCTTGCGTCAAGAGACCACGCCCGGGCGCTGGACGAAAAACTAGCTCCGCGAGCTTGCGCGGACCTTTCTCGCGGCGGCGGAAATCATTGTGGCATCTGATCCTTAGGCATGTAGGAGAAGTCCTGGATCAACACCTCCTTGACCATTCCTTCGCCCAGTTCCGTGTTCAGCATGTCCTTGAGCCGGGTCGTCAGGCCGGTCACGTCGTAGCGGTCGAGATGCCGGAAATCGAGGTTGGGATCGCCGTACAGTGTGCGAAAGGCGTAATCCATGATGAAGGCGTCAGGGCTGACATTCAGCTTTTCCGTCGCCTTGGCGTCGATGCCATAAAGAAACTGCACGATCACATAGCCAAGGAGGTGGCCGCCGCCGACGACAGGCACGTTGATCACCTTGGTCTTGCGATAGTCGTAAGCATGCGCCGCCGCCGCCTCGGCGGTCGGCGCGGCGGCGCGCGAAGCCTGCCAGCGCGTGACGCCGACGCTCGCCGCCGCCGTGATCGCGCTCACCCACAGCGCCAGGGCCAGCATCTTGATCATCGATCCCTCCGGCGCATCCGCCTCGTTGGCGCCAACCGCGCGTCAGGCGCCGCCGCGACCATAAGTTCCGTCCGATTCCGCTTCCTGCATGGCGCGCGAAACAAGACTCGAAATTTCGTCCATCGCCTTGAGATGATGCGCGAGGATCTGGCGATTGGCCTCGAGCTTGCGCACCAGGCTGCGGACGCATTCGCGGTCGACGAGCTGAATGTCGAAATTTGTGAAATTACGCAGGATGCGGTTGATTTCCAGCAGACCCTGCTGCTTGCGATTGTTGAACTCCGTCAACTCGACGGCGCGGTTTTCCCGCAGCAGCGCCGTCTCCTGGTCGACAATGGTCTCCATGCGGCCAATCGCTTCATAGAAGGCCGACTGCGCCCCGGCTCCTCGCGCCGCGTTTTGGAGACGCGGCGGGACGCCCGATTTTTCCACCATCCTTGGGCCTCGTCAAACCTTGTTGGACGCTTGCGGCGCCGGCGCCATGTTGGCCAGGCCCTTGTGACTGTTCGAACGCAGCAATTGCGGATGCGTCGCAAACAACCTCTTGCCGATTTTCAACGATCCCGATTCAGCGATTTCATCGGCGATTTTTTCCGCCATCATAGATTTCCAGCAATCGCCCGCGACGCCGGAACCGAAGACATCGACCGCGTCCTTGGGCAACATCTCTTCGACGAATTGCTTCAGGTACACGCTCTCCAACCCGACTTCCGCCTTGTGCGCCGGCGTCTCGACCGCGCCGTGACTGGACATGACCGGATTCTTGTAGCTGTAGCTCCAGCTCGGCGTCACAGGCGCCGCGGCGACGCTATCGAACGCCTTTGAAAAATCCGCCGACGGATCCAATCCGGCCGACGCGCTTGCGCCGCCGGCCGATCCCGCGGCCAACGCGCGGGCGGTCGCTTGCGCCTTGGCCGGGTCAGCCGCGCGAGCCACGTCGAGAATGAGATCGGAAGTCGGAGAAATCGACATGGACGCCGCTGCTTTGAGTTCGGCCTCAGCCTAGAACGCCAAACTTACGGGAGGCTTGTCGGCGGCTCGATCGCCAATTGTTCGCCCAATTTTTGGCCCAATTTTTGGCCCAGCTTTTCGCCAATATCGAGCAGGGTCCGCCTCTCGCTGTCGCGATCTGCCGCATCCGCGGCTTCCTTGACGATTTTTTCCAGCGCCCGTTTCTGTGCGCTGCGCTTCAGCAAGGCCTGCTTCTGCTCGGTCTCGGCGGCGTCGAGGTCGCGTTCGCTGTTGTCTGTCCGCGCGATGTGGCGACAGGCGAGCCCCAAAATAAAGCCGTCCGTCTTTTTTTCGTCGCCCAGGAGGTTGAACATGGCCTGCCTTTCTTCGACGACGATCTGCTTCTGGCGCTGGATTTCTCCTAGCTTGGCCTCCTCGAGCCTGTGCAGCTGGGTCTTCACGGCGAGCAGCCGCTCAAGCGACTTTTGGCGGTTGCGCATCAGTTTCCCTTCACCGCCCAGTCGGCGAATTGCGACATGAAGATTTCAACCATCGGACCCGACATGAGGTAGAACAGGATCAATCCCCCCGCGATGACGAAGGGGCCGGAAATGAAGAAAATCGGAATTTGCGGCGTCAGCCTGTTGATCAATCCGATCGCCATGTTGACGACGATGGCGAACACCATGAAGGGACTGGCGATGCGCAGCGCGATCATGAAAGTCCGCGCCAGGTCGTCGCCGACCGCGACGAGGGCCTCCTGCGGGCGCAACGCGAAGCCGACCGGCATGACCTTGTAGGATGCGACAACGCCGCGGATCAGCTCCCAGTGCAGATCGGTGACAAAGATCAGGCAGGTCGCCGTCAGGGTGACGAGGGTGGCGAGGATGGGCAGTTGTTCCGATTCGTCGATCGGCGCCCCCATCGCGTTGCTCAGGCCGATATTCATCGACGCCGCCATCATCATGGTTTCGATGGCCAGGAAATAGAGACGGCCGAGCAGGCCGATCATTCCGCCAATGAACAGTTCGCCGAATATGTCGCCGGTCAGCGTCGCCAGATTGCCGATGGCGAAAGGCTTGCCTCCCGTCAGCACGGGCGCCAGCGCCAGGGTCAAGGCGACCGCGACGAACAGGCGGGCGCGGATCGGCAGGCGCGGGCTCGAAAAGCCGGGCGCCAGCATCAGGCAGGCGCCGATGCGGCAAAACAGGATGAACACCGACGCGACCAGTTCCGGCGCGAGCTGGATCACGAAACCGTTCCCAGCGACTTGATTTCCACGCCGCGCGCGAGTTCGAGATGCGACAGCACGGGAAGGGTGGCGAACAGGCGCTCGACGATCATGCGCACATAAGGCCGCGATTCCGGCGAGGCGACGATGACGAAATGCTCGCCCGCGTCCATGTGCCGGCGAATGACAGTCGAGGCTTCCTCGCCGAATTCCTCGACCAGGCGCGGATCGATGTCGAATTCGACGACATCGCCCTTGGCGTCGCGCTTCAGGCTTTGATGGAACACCATGTCCCAGCGATTGCCGAGGCGCAGGATCTTCAGAGCGCCACCCTGGGCGAGATCGCCGCAGATCTGCTGCGCCATGCGGATGCGGACATGTTCGACGATTTGTTCGGCGCGGCGCGCATGCGGCGCGATCTCGGCGATGGCTTCGAGGATGAGATGGAGGTTGCGGATGGAAATGCGCTCGGCGAGCAGGAGTTTGAGCACCGCCTGCAGGCCGGAATAGGAAATCTGCGACGGGCTGATCTCGTCGAGCAGCCGCTTGTATTCTGGACCCAGGCGGTCGAACAGCGCTCGCATGTCCTTGTAGGACAGCAGTTGCGCAAGATTGTTGCGGATGACTTCCGACAGATGCGTCAAAAGCACCGACATGTTGTCGATCGGATTGAAGCCGCAACGCTTGGCCTCGTTCACGAAGGCTTCGGAAATGCTGTAGGCCTTCATGCCGAAGGCCGGCTCGCGCGTCTCCTCCCCCGGCGTGTCCGGCCTCCTGCCGTCGCCGTTGATGATCATGTATTCGCCGATGCGCACGTCCTGGGTGGCGACGATGGCGCCATGAATCTTGATCTGGTAGCTCTTGGGCGGCGCCGTCAGGCTGTCCGACACCTTGATCTCCGGCACCACGAATCCGTATTGCACGGCGAATTTCCGGCGCATGCGCGAGACGCGCGTGGACAGCTCGTTCTGCGACAGGAGCAGCCTCGCCGCGAGCTGCTTGCCCATCACCAGTTCGATTTCACTGGTGCGCAGGGATTCCTTCACCGAATTCTTGGCTTCGAGCCGTTCCTGCTCTTCCTTGACGCGCTGCGCGGCCGCCAGGCCTTCGCGCTCCTGCGCCAGTTTCTGCGGAATCGTGCGGCCGAGAAAGGCCAGCAGCCCACTGAGGAGGGCAAAGGGGAAGAACGGCAGCATCGGCGTCATGCCGAGGACGAGCAGGAGCGCGCTGGCTACGAAGAGGGCGCGCGGGTAATTGCCCAGCTGGCCAAGCACCGCCTTGTTGGCCGCGCCGCGCGTGCCGCCCTTGGAGACGAGCAGGCCTGCCGCGAGCGAGACGATCAGGGCGGGAATTTGCGAGACGAGCCCGTCGCCAACCGACAGTTTGGTATAGACGTCGGCGGCGGCGCCAAGGTCGAGGGAATGGCGCGTGACGCCGATGACGATGCCGCCGAAGACATTCACCGCGAGGATGATCAGGCCGGCGATGGCGTCGCCGCGCACGAATTTCGACGCGCCGTCCATCGAACCGAAAAACGAGCTTTCCTCCTCTAGCTCGCGACGGCGCTGCTGCGCCTCCTTGTCGTTGATGAGACCGGCTGACAGATCGGCGTCGATCGCCATCTGCTTGCCGGGAATGGCGTCGAGCGTGAAGCGCGCGCCGACTTCCGCGATACGCGTCGCGCCCTTGGTGATGACGAGGAAATTGACGGTGATCAAAATGATGAAAACGACGAGGCCGATGACGAAATCGCCGCCCATCACCAGCCGCGCGAAGCCGCCGATGATGTAACCCGCCGCCGTCACGCCCTGCGCGCCGTGGCTGAGGATCAGGCGCGTGGTGGCGATGTTGAGCGCGAGGCGCAACATGGTGGAGACCAGCAGGATGGTTGGGAAGGCGGAGAACTCCAGCGGTTTCTCGATCCACAGCGAGACCATCAGAATCAGCACGGACAGAGCGATCGAGGAAGCCAGCCCGAGATCGATCATGAAAGCGGGAATTGGCAGGAAGAAGATGCAGAGGATGCCGATGATGCCGAGCGCGAAAGCGATGTCGCGGCCCCCTTTGGCCGCCGGCTGCACCGACGTGATCGCCGCTGTTTGCGTCATGATTCACCTTGTTGTCTCAACCAGGCGAACATGGAGGCGCAAGCTTGCGTCAAACTGCCACGAGCGGCTTCATGCGACGCGATTTCCGCTTCGCTTGCGGGCGCTTCAGTAGCCCTTTTCGATGCGGCTGTAGACCTGCTCGGTGAAAGTGTGGATCTGCGCGCCGACAAACGACCCCGTCAGCGCCAGCACGACCAGGACGGCGACGATCTTGGGAACGAAGGTGAGGGTCGCTTCCTGGATCTGGGTCAGCGCCTGGAACAAGGCGATGACGATGCCGACCACCATGGCGGCGCTGACCGCCGGCCCGGCGCCGAGCAGGATCGTCCAGATCGAGGAATGCAGGAGGTCCAGCGCATCGGCTTCGTTCATGGGCGGCGGTCGTCCGGCGAATCGCCGTCCGGGCGGCGTCGCGACGCCGCGCCAGACGAAAATCGGAAGCGGGAAATCAGTTCGATATCGTGACGCCCGAGCCAAGCGCGAGGGTCTGGCCGTTGGTCAGCGTCGCGGTGGTGCCGCTCGCGCCGATCGTCACGGAGGATACTGTGCCGCTGACCGTGCCGTCGGCGGACGTCACCGTGCTGCCGACCGCAAGTTCGGCTTGCTGCAAGCCGGAGGTGTTCAATATCGACGTCAGCGTGGTGTTGGTCTGCACCTGTTGCTCGACCGCCGAGAACGAGGCGAGCTGCGACAATTGCGAAGTCGGATCCATCGGCTGGGTCGGATCCTGGTTCTGCATTTCGGTGACGAGCAGTTGCAGGAACTGATTGTAGTTGAGCGCCGCCGAGGCGGCGGTGGTGCCCGCGGCGCTCGCCGTGGCCGCGGCCGAGGTGGTGGTCGCCGCGGTTTTCGCGGCAGTGGCGGAAGCAACGGAAGAAACGGTCATGGCGTCTGTCCTTGGTCAGGCGGCGGCGTTCTCATTCGCCTTGTCCTTCAGCATTTCAGCTTCAAGCGGAAAAAGTCCGCGAATGATCTTCAACGCTTCGAAAGCCCGGCCGGCTTCGACGGAAGCGGCGGCGGCGCGCAGCCCGTCGGCCAGGGCTCCGGCGCCCAGAACCTCGCAGGTGGCGGACAGCATGTCCTGGAACATCTGCCGCGCGAGCGGCGCCCCGTCGCGCTCCATCAGCTGGGTCTGCAACACGAAGTAAAGCTGACGCAGCGGCGTGCTGGCGTCGCTCGGCTGGAGGACATGGGCCTCGAGCAGGAAGGTCGCGTCGTTCATCAATTCGATCGTCGCCTTGCGCTCGACCTTGATGACGGCGCCGTTGATGTAAAGCTTTTCGCCGGCGCGCAGTTTCAGCAGCATTGGCGCCTCATGCCAGTCCGTCGCGGATGATCGCGTTGATTTCGAGAAGGTCGGCGAAGGAATCGGTGGCGCCCGTGCGCAACCGTTCGATCTCCTTCATGGTCCAGATGCCGATCGAAATGAGCTGCGCCCGGAGATCCTCGGGCAGGTCATTGCCCTGGCTGCCCAGATCGTCGATGAAGATCGTCCAGAGGCGGCGCAAATAAGTCAGCGCCTCATTGGCTTCGGCCGACTTCGGCCCGGCCGCTTGCGCGGCTTCGAGCAAAGTCACCGCGCGCCCGATCGCGTCATGTTCGCGTGCGCGCATTTCCTGGGGAGAATCGTCGACGACTTCTGCATAGGTGAACTGGTACATGCGAAAACCCTGCGCAAATCAGGCTAAAGGAAATTGACCAGGCTCAGTTTGTGAATCTGTGCGGTCAGCGAATAGGCCGTCTGCAACTGAGTGGAGAGATTGGAAACCTCCGTCGCCACCTGGTAGCTGTTGACGTCCTCGTTGGCGTTGATCTGGGTGGTCAGCAGATTCTGCTGCAAGCTGACGGCGCTATTGGCCTGCGTCACCTGATTCTGCATGCCGCCGATGGTCGCGCTCGCCTGGATCAGGCCATTGTTGGCGCTGGTCATGACCGTGCTGGCCGTGCTCAGCAGCGCCGAATAGGCGTCCGAACCCAAATTCAAACCGGCGAATTCGCTGACCATGGTCAAGGCCTGCGCCGTGTCCTGAAAGGCCTGGTCGTTGGCGGTGATGGAGGTTGTCGCCGTTTCGTTGACGCCGATGCGATTGGTCAGCGCCGTGCTCGACGCCGAGGTCCAGCCCGATCCGCTGAACAGGGATGTGAACTGGCTGCCGCCGAGAAAATTGGTCAGCTGCGCCGCCGTGATCGTGCTCACGCTCGACGAGGTCATCGAAAAGCCGAAAGCCGTTTGGAAGGCGTTCGCAACGGCAGTCTGCATGGCGGTGGGCGACGTCGCAAGCGGCGCGACGCCGCTGTTGATTCCGCCGAACACATATTGGCCGCCGGATTGCGAATTCATTGTCGAAGTAAAGCTGGCGAGCGCGGCGGAGGCGGTCTCCTGAACGGAGGCCGACCCGGATGATCCGGACGTCCCCGCCTCGGCGCTGACGAGGCTCGTCAGCATCGATTGCGTGCTGCTTTGCATGGTCGTCAATGCATTATACGCGGTGTCGAGCTGGTTGCCGACAAGAGCGTTGGAGCTGGAGATGGCGGAGATATCCGCCATCTGCTGATGCAGCGAAATGTCCTGGCCTGCGTTCGCGCCGAGCGTCTGGCCGATATCGGCGAGAAGGCCTGTCGAGGCTTCGGATGAAACGGTCGTCAACTGCGATTGCATGCGCGTGACCGTGTTCTGCAGTATCGAGGAAATGGTCGATGAGGAAACGGAGCTTACGGACATTTTACGACAGCGCCTGCAAGAGGGAGCCGAACATCGTGCTGATCGTCGAAATCAGCTTGGCCGACGCCTGGTAGGAGTTTTCGAGGTCGAGCATCTGCGACATCTGGGAGTTGATATTCACGCCCGTCGCATTGGAAAGCGCTTGCGACGCCTGGGTCGAAAGCGTGGATTGATAGGTCGCGTTGTTGCTCGCCGTCTGGTATTCGGCGTCAAGCCAGCTCGACGAAGCCGCCGTGTAGCCGGTGAGGCTGCTCGAGGTCGTGACGCCCGTTCCCGACGGAAATGGCGTGGTCGCGCCGAGATTCGAAATGTCGTTGAGGAGCGTCGTGTTGTAGCCCGCCGCGCCGGTGGTGTTCTGCACATAGGCGGACCCGTTGACGCCGCCGTTCTGGATCAGGCTTGGGTTGCCGATGACAGCGGAAGAAACCGTGATCGAACCGGCAAGGCCGCTCACGAGGCTCGAGCCGGGGACGGAAGTTCCGCCGGCATTGGTGAACAGGCCCGCGAGCTGTCCGCCCGTGCTCGTGTTGGTTTCGGCGAAAGCGTTGACCAGGCCGCCGGCGATGGAATCGAGCTGGCTCTGATATTGCGTCGCGACATTGTCGCGCAGATTGGCGAGGCCGGCCAGCGCGCCGGACTGGATCGGCATGGTGGCGTTGGCGCCCGTCACCGGCACGCCGTCGATGTAAACCGCAGCGCCGACCGTTGAAGCGGTATAAGTCGTGGTCGGCGCCATGGTCACGCTGCGCGCGGTCGTGTCGAACAGGGTGACGCCGCTATCGGTGTAGATCTGCATCGAGCCGTTGGCGCTCGTCGTGGTGGAGATGCCGACCTGCTGCGACAGGCTCTGCAGGAGGGTGCTGCGCTGGTCGAGCGCGTCGGAAATATCGGCGCCGCTCGCGGTTCCGTTGACGATGGTCGTGTTCACCGTCTGGAACTGCGCCAAAAGCGAATTGATGGTGGCGACCGACTGGACCATGTCCTGGTCCGCCGTCTCGCGAACGCCCTGCGTCGTCGCGCTCGCCGCATTCAGGCCTTGCGCCATATTTTGCGCGGCGGTGACGACGGCGCTGGCGGCCGAGGAATTGTTCGGCGCGGCGGAATAAGTCTGCAGGGCGGTGTCGAGGACCTGCAGCAGCGCCGAAGGCGACGTCGCCGCGGTGGAAGAATCCGTCGTCGTCGTCGCGTCCGTCACCGTCTGCTGCAATTGCGAGACGCCGCTCGACAAGGCCTGCGCCGCGGCGTTCGACGAGGCGCTCGACAGCATGGAGTTGAACAATGTCGCATTGGTCAGGTCGCTGATCGACTGTATGACCGCGGCGCCGCCCGAGCCGGTGACGAGGTTGGCGACCTTCGCCGAGACATAGCCGGTCGAATTCTGCGCATTGGAAATATTGCGCGAGACGACCGACGTCAGGCCGGCATTGGTGGCGAGCGAGCTTGTCGCGACATTCCAGGCGTTCGAGAGACCCATGACTTAATTTCCGTTTTCAGGTCAGGTTCAGTTGGATGAGCGTGCTCATGAGATCGGCGCCGCATTTGAACATCTGCGAATTGGCCTGGTAGCCGCGCTGCGCGACGATCATGTTGGTCAATTCGGTGGCGATATCGACTGTCGACTCTTCAAGCTCGCTCGACTGGATCGTGCCAAGTTGACCCGTACCGGCCGTGCCGACCGAAGGCTGACCGGACAGGACGTTGGCTGAATAGACGTTGCCGGTCTGCGGCAGAAGGTTGTCCGGGCTGGCGACATTGGCGAGCGGTATTTCGTAGGCGGCGACCGAGGAGCCGTTGGCGAGCTGATAGGACAATGTGCCGTTGGCGCCGATCACAACCGAACTGACGGAGGACGCGCTATTGCCGTTGACGGTCGAGGTCGAGACGGCGTAGGAGCCGGCAAGCTGCGTCATGCCGGACATGTCCAGACTCATGCTCGCGCCATTCGGCACAGTGAATGACAGCGTGCCGCCGGAGGTCACCTCGCCGGTGGTGGGGCTGAAGTTGATGGTGCCGGTCGTTAGCTGCGTTGGGGGGGTCGTGGAAGGATCATAAGCGGCGACCGACCAGCTGTCGCTCGTGACGCCGCCGGTCGTCGACGAACCGGTATTCTGGAAATAGAGATCGACCGTATGCGCCTGGCCGAGATCGTCGTACATGACCATCGAGGTCTGCTCGGTATAATTTGTGCTGGAGGCGGGCCCGGCGGCGACCGTGTCCGTCGCGGGCAAATTCGCCGTGAAGGTTCCCGTGGTCGTCGGTGCCGCTGCGAGCGTGGACGAATTGACGTTGACCACCTGCATGCCGGTCAGGGAATTGGACGACATGGTCGGAGTGCCGTTGGCCAGGCTGTAGCCCATCAGGTAAAAACCGGCCGAATTGACGAGATTGCCGCTGGCGTCGGGCACGAAGGAGCCGGCGCGCGTCAGGAATTCCTGGCCGGCGCTGTTGGAGACGACGAAAAAACCGTTGCCGCTGACCGCAAGATCGGTGGACGAGGTCGTGCTCTCCAGCGTGCCCTGCTGGGAAATGGCGTTGACGGTGACCGACTGGACGCCTCCGGCCGCCGTCTGCCCGACGGCCGACTGGTCGACCAGCGTGGAGAATTCGGTCTCGGCCTCTTTGTAGCCGACCGTGCCCGAGTTCGAAATATTCTGCCCGATGTTGGACAGGTAGTTCGACTGCGCGGCCATTCCCGTCACGCTGGCGTTCATGGCGTCATAAAGACCCATCATGCTTCTCCTGAACTTTGTCTTTGCCTTTGTGCGCCGCGTGGCTTGCGCGAAGCTGGCAGGCCTGTCGCCGGGATGCTTCGGGCCGCCTGCGTTTCGCGCGTTAACTTCGGACTCACGATTTCTACTTAGTATGCCGGATGGAGCCGAAGCCTGTTCAGGGTGCGGTCACGAAATTCACCCGTTTGATGACAGGGAGCCGGGGACGATGCGCGTAGTGCTGGCGGCGGCCGACCAACCATTGATGCAGTCGCTCGCCTCGCTCCTCGAAACGCGCGGGCATGAGGTCTGCTGTTTTTCCGCGCATCACGACGCCCTCGAACATCTCGGCGCGCATGACGAGGCCAACGCCCTGATCGTCGTCGATTCCGGAATGGGGGTCGCCGGACCCGAAATCTGCTGGGAGGCGCGGCTCATGGCGAGCTCCGAGCGCCCGATTTACATCTGCCTCATTTCCCGGCCCCTCACCTCGCGCGCTTTCATCGAAGCGCTCGACTGCGGCGCTGATGACGTCCTGCAACTGCCGCTATCGTCCGACGAGCTTTACGCGCGACTGCGCGCGGCCGAACGATTTAGCCAGATACAGATGAAACTGGTTGAAATGGCGACGCGCGACGGGCTGACCGGCCTTTACAATCGCCCCGCCTTTTTCAGCCGCGCGACCAGATTGTGCGAGGAAGCCGAAACGCCGCTGGCCGCCATCATGGTCGATATCGACCACTTCAAGACCGTCAACGATAATTACGGCCATGCCGCCGGCGACAAGGCGATCCGCGCCGTCGCCGAATTCCTGCAAGACCAGGGCGACGCGGTCGGGCGACTGGGCGGCGAGGAGTTCGCCCTCGTGCTTGGCCATGGAGACACCGCCGAAGCCTGGCGGGCGGCGGAGGCCATGCGCCGATCGATCGCCTTGCGTGAGATCGATGTCGGCGCGACGTCGTTGCGGCTGAGCTGCAGTTTCGGCGTCGCCGTCGGCGCGCCGGGCGACACGATCGACGATATTTTACGCAAGGCCGACGCCGCTCTTTATGCGGCGAAGCGTTCGGGCCGCAATATGGTGGCGCTGCATGAAGCGGCAAAAGCGCCCTTGTCGAACCGTCCCAACAGCAGCGTGCGGGCGCCCGGAACATCCGTAAACGGCGCGCGACGGCTGATCGCCGGCTGAAGCAGAGCCGTTCCTCAGGCGATTTCGCCTTTTCCGTGGGCGCTTGTCATCGGGCTGTAATCTAACTGTCGATAGTCATGCCCTTCCATAGCGGAAGGACCTTGACCATGACTGTTGCGTCGCCAATGCCGGCGGCCGAGCCGATCGTCGGCCGGCCCAATCTCGACCAGCCCACCGATCCCAAGCAGACTTTCATCCTGATCGCCATAGGCCTGGCAGGCGCGTTCTACGCCGCCTGGTCGATCTATTCCGATCTCGGCCCAACCGCCCATATCGCCACGTTCTGGCCATTCCTGCTGCTTGGCGTGGCCCTGCTGATCGCGCTCGGCTTCGAATTCGTCAACGGTTTCCATGACACGGCCAATGCGGTCGCCACCGTCATCTATACCCACACCCTGCCCGCCCCGATCGCTGTAGCCTGGTCCGGCCTGTGCAATTTTCTCGGCGTGCTGACCTCGAGCGGCCTCGTCGCCTTCGGCATCATCTCGCTCTTGCCGGTCGAACTGATCCTGCAGGTTGGATCGAGCTCCGGCTTCGCCATGGTGTTCGCCCTGCTGATCGCGGCGATCATCTGGAACCTCGGCACCTGGTATTTCGGCTTGCCCGCCTCGTCCTCGCACACGATGATCGGCTCGGTCATCGGCGTCGGCATCACCAA
Source organism: uncultured Alphaproteobacteria bacterium (assembly GCA_963828185.1). Taxonomy (GTDB): domain Bacteria; phylum Pseudomonadota; class Alphaproteobacteria; order Rhizobiales; family Beijerinckiaceae; genus Rhodoblastus. The sequence continues at coordinate 57,319 of CAWHDV010000018.1, forward strand.
CGCTCTTATGCGCGGGCGGGACGGCACCTCGGGCGTCAACTGGGGCAAGGCCATCGAGATCGGCTATTCGCTTTTGCTGTCGCCGGTATTCGGCTTCGTCCTGGCCTATGCGCTGCTGATGCTGATGAAGCAGGTGGTCAAACGGCAGGACCTCTACCAGGCGCCGGAGGGAAACTCCAAGCCGCCGGCGTGGATCCGCGGCCTTCTGTTCCTGACCTGCTCCGGCGTGTCGTTCTTCCATGGCTCCAATGACGGACAGAAGGGCATGGGCTTGATCATGCTGATCCTGATCGGCACGGTGCCCACCTCCTACGCCCTCAACAAGTCACTGCCCACCAGCCACATCGCGGCCTTCACCGCGGCTTCGGCCGCCGCCTCGAAAGTGGTCGACGCCCACGCCGCCGGCTATGGCATCATCGGCGACCCCCGTCCGGCCGTCACCGCCTATATTTCGCGCCACGAGATCACCGGCGGGACCTATCCCTCGCTCTCCGTCCTGATCAAGGACATCGCCAAGCAGGTCGAGACCTACGGCGCGATCAGCAAGGTGCCGCTCGACAAGGTCGGTAACACGCGTAACGACATGTACCTGGCGGCGGAAGCCGTCAACTCCTTGATGAAGGACAAGGCGGCGGAACTTTCGGCCTCCGACGTCGCCGCCTTGAAGACATACAAGGGCTCGATCGACCAGGCGACCAAGTTCATTCCGATCTGGGTGAAAGTCGTGGTCGCCATCGCCCTGGGCCTCGGCACCATGGTCGGCTGGAAGCGCATTGTGGTGACTGTCGGCGAAAAGATCGGCAAGACCCATCTGACCTACGCCCAGGGCGCGGCGGCGGAAGTGATCGCCATGGCGACCATCGGCGCCGCCGATGGCCTGGGACTGCCGGTGTCCACCACCCACGTGCTGTCCTCCGGCGTCGCCGGCACCATGGCGGCCAACGGCTCGGGCCTGCAAATGTCGACCCTGCGCAACCTCGCAATGGCCTGGGTGCTTACCCTGCCGGTCGCCATGATCCTGTCGGGCGCCCTCTACTGGCTGTTCAGCAAGATCGCCTGAGCTTTCGCAATCGAACCGCATCCGGATCAAAAAAAGGCGCCGTTCTCGCGAACGGCGCCTTTCCTGTCGCGATCTCGAACTTTCAACGCGGCCGCAGGCGGATCATCTTCAGCACATCGCCGCGCAAAAATTTCTCCTCGATCATGTCAAGTCCGACCTGATCGAAATAAGCCTCGGTGGTTGGTGTGTAGGTGGCGGCGAACGTGCCGTTCAGCCAGGCCGACATCAGCTTCTGGCGGGCGCGCGCCAGCGGGCGCTGCGACAGGCGGTAATCGACAATGCGGATTTCGCCGTCCGGCTTGCACACCCGGCGCAGTTCGGCCAGCGCCGCCGCCTGTTCGTTGTCCTCGATGCAGGCGAAGACGAAAGTCGCGACAATGCCGTCGAAACTCGCGTCCGGCCAATCGAGGCGGGTCAGATCGGAACGGCGCAGTTCGACGAGCTGGCCAAGCTTTTCCGCCCGCATCCGCGCCTTCTCCAGCATGGCGGCGCTGGCGTCGCAGCCCGAAGCCTTCACACCGTCCGGATAGGCGGCGAAATTGCAGCCGGTGCCGACGCCCGCGTCAAGGATGGCGCCGTGCAGTCCCTCGAACACCCGGCGGCGCAAGGCGCGCTTCCAGGCGATTTCATAGGGCGCGTCGAGAAAATCATAGGCGAAGGCGATCCTCTCGTAGGTCTTGCGGGCGTTCAGGCTTACCACATTGGTCATCGTCTGCGACATGCGCCACCCTTTCTCGATTTGCAACTCGTCGTCCCGCCTGCCTATGAAAATCAGGTGACAGACGCGTGAAGGTTTGATCTTTTCGGCGCATGACCCCATCGTTCAATCTCGCGGCCCATTGCCTGTCGGAAAACGCTTTGCGCCGCCCCGGCAAGACCGCCCTCGTGCTGGCCGGCGAAAAGGCTGACCGGCGTCTTGCCTATGGCGAATTCGACCTCGCTGTCCGCCGCCTCGCCGCAGGCTTTTCGAGCCTCGGTTTTCCACGCGGCGCGCGCGTCATGATCCGGCGCGGCAACGACCTCGACTATGCGCTGAGCTTCTTCGCGCTGATCTCCGCCGGCCTCGTCGCCTTGCCGGCCTCGGCGCAACTGACCGCCGAGGAAGTGGACTTTCTGCTTGCCGACTCGGGCGCCGTGGCGATCATCTGCGCGACCGGGTTGGCGGTCGCAGGAGCGCGCGTCATCGACGACGTGGAATTGTCGCGTCTCGCGGCTTTCGAGCCCCGGACCCACGCGGCGACGGCGCCCGACGACCCGGCCTATCTGATCTATACGTCGGGCACCGCCAGCCGGCCCAAGGGCGTGCTGCACGCCCAGCGCGTCATCCTTGGCCGCGCGCCCATGCACGACCATTGGCAAGGACTGCGCGAAAGCGACATCGTGCTGCACGCCGGCGCGATGAACTGGACCTACACGCTCGGCGTCGGCCTGATGGACCCTTTTTCAAGAGGCGCGACCGCGATCCTCTACAACGGCCCCGCCGATCCGGGCGTCTGGCCGCGCCAGATCGCCCGGCACGGCGCGACGATCTTCGCCGCCGTCCCCGGCGTCTACAGGCAAATGCTGCGCGAAAAAAAATCCTGCACGGCCGAAAATCTCGCCAGCCTGCGGCACGGACTGACGGCGGGCGAGGCCCTCGCCCCCGTCCTGGGCCAGGCCTTTCTCGAAGCCACGGGCAAGCCGCTCTACGAATTGCTCGGGATGAGCGAGATCTCGACCTATATCTCGAGCGGCCCGTCGACGCCGGTCCGCCCGGGTTCGCCCGGCCGCGCGCAGCCGGGCCGGCGGGTGGCGATCCTGCCGCTCGCCGGGGGAGAGACGCCGCTGCCATCAGGCGAAAGCGGGCTCATCGCCGTGCATCGCTCCGATCCCGGATTGATGCTCGGCTACTGGCGCCGACCGGAGGCCGAGCGGGAAGTTTTTCGCGGCGACTGGTTTGTCGGCGGCGATGTCGCCGAAACGGACGCGGACGGCTACGTCTGGCTGCACGGACGCCGCGACGACCTGATGAACGCGCAGGGCTACCGCGTCTCCCCGGCCGAGATCGAAGCCGTGCTATCGCACGCGCCGGGCGTCGCCGATGTCGCCGTGGCCGAGCGAGAGGTCAGGGCGGACGTCAGCGTGATCTGCGCCTTCGTCGTCGCCGCGCCGGGCGCGAAGCTTGACGAGGCGGCGCTGGCCGCCCATTGCGCCGGACATCTGGCCGCTTACAAGAACCCGAAAAAATATGTCTGGCTGGAAAGATTGCCGCGCACCAAAAACGGCAAGATCGCGCGACGTCTGCTGCCGGAGATTGGCTGAATCAGATATCGAACATGAGCGCCGCCTCGGCCGGGTTGCCGAGGGCGCGCATGTCGGCGAGCGTATGGCTGTCGAGCACGGCGGCGATGGCGTTGCGAGCCTTGACCATCATCAGCCTGACCACGCAGATTTTCTCGTTGCAGCAATCGTCGCACGGCCGGTAGGCGGTGACGCTGGCGCACTGGATCGGCGCGAGCGGCCCGTCCAGCACCCGCACGATCTGGCCGACGCTGATTTCATGCGCCGGGCGCGCCAGGGCGTAGCCTCCGCCCTTGCCCTTTTTCGAGAAGACCAGGCCGGCGTTGCGCAATTCGGACAGGATCTGATCGAGAAATTTCTTGGGAATGGCGTTATTGTCGGCCACGTCCTGCACCTGCGCCAGGACGCCCGGCGCCAGCCCGGCGAGATGCGCCATCGCCTTGAGTCCGTATTTGCCCTTGTTGGTCAGCATTTTTCCGATCCCGTCGGCGTCGCGCCGAAATTCGCCTTAATTTGCAGCATTTTGCCAAAAAACTCCACTAAAACGATGGATAAACGAATGAGCCGCCGCTTTCGCTTTTGCCGTGCGTCCGTGGCATAGTCGGCAAATGCAAGCCGAATCGCCGCGCCGGCCCCTGAGCCGTCTGTTCACCGACAAGAAACTCGCGCTGATGCTGGCGCTTGGCTTCTCCTCTGGCCTGCCCATCCGTCTGGTCTATTCGACGCCATCGATCTGGTTTCACGAGGCGGGAGTGCCGCTCGCGACGATCAGCCTGATTTACGAAATGACGCTGCCCTATTCACTGAAATTCTTGTGGGCGCCCTATATCGACCAATATGACGCGCCCCTTGTCGGAAAATGGCTTGGACGGCGACGCGGCTGGATGCTTGCGGCGCAAATCTGCGCCATGCTGGCGTTAATCGGCGCCGGTTTTGGCGATCCCGCACATAATCTCCAGTGGAGCATCCTCTTCGCATTCCTGATCGGTTTCGCCGGAGCGACCCAAGATATTGTCATTGACGGTTGGCGGATCGCAGTTACGCCGCCGGAAGAACAAGGCATAATGGCTTCGGTCGCACAATACGGCTATCAAATCGCATTGTTCGTCGCGGGAGCCGGCTCGCTCTTTTTAGCGCAATATGGTTCGTGGCGAATCGCCTATCTGGCGATGGCCGCGCTCATGGGCGTCGGCGCGACAGCCTGCCTGCTCGCGCCCGAACCGCTGCCGCCCGAAGGCAAGCCGCCGGTCGCTCATTCGATTGGCGAAGCGATCATCCATCCCTTGCGTGAAATTTTCGGACGGCTCGGATATGGGGTTATCCTGGCGCTGCTGCTGATCGCGCTTTACCGGCTGCCGGATTTCATTTCCGGCGCCATGGCCAATCTTCTCTATTCCAGCGTCGGCTTTACCAAGGCGCAGATCGGCACAGTGACAAAGCTATATGGCTTCTGGATTGGTCTCGTCGGTATTTTTGTCGGCGGCGTGTCAGTGGTTCGCCTCGGCCTCATGCCGTCGCTGCTCATTGGCGGCGTGGCGGCTTCGCTTTCGCACCTCACTTTCGCGTGGCTGGCTGTGAGTGGGCCCCGTCTCGACGTTTTCACCGTTGCAATCAGCGTCGAGAACTTCGCCACCGCTTACGCCAGCACTGTGCTCATCGCCTATATGTCCACGATCGTTTCGCCAGCCTTCGCCGCGACACAATATGCCCTGCTCACTTCCATTTATGCGCTAACGGGAAAATTTGCGGGCGGAGCCTCTGGCAAATTAGTTGAAATGTTCGGCTTTCCGGCTTTTTTCATCGGCACGTCCTGCATCGGCCTGCCGGTCGCCGCCATCTGCCTCGTCGTCTGGCGCGCGCAAGCGCGGCAGGACAGGGAAGAACAGCAGGCGGGGCAAGCTTTGCAGGGCAGTGACGAGGATTTGCCAGCGGCGACGGAAACCGGCAAAGTCACGGCGACCTGATTTTTTGTCGCGCAATTTCCCGCGCAATCTGGAATGAATGAAGATGAGTGAAGTTTCCGCCGCCGAACCCGCAGAAACCGCGACAACAGTCGAAAACGCCAAGGATGGCGACCTGGTCGCCAGATTGCGCGAGGCGGTGCTGGAAAAACTCAAATACAGCGTCGGCAAGGATCGCAACGCCGCCAGCGAACGCGACTGGTTCATGGCGGTGGCGCTCGCCGCGCGCGACAGGATCGTCGACGACTGGCTGAATGCGGTGCGGCGCAATTACCGCGACAACCGCCGCCGCGTCTATTACCTTTCGCTCGAATTCCTGATCGGCCGCCTGCTCGTCGATTCATTGAGCAACACCGGCCTGCTCGAGCCGATGCGCGCGGCCCTGGCCGGTCTCGACATCGATCTCGAAAAGCTGCGCAATATCGAGCCGGACGCGGCGCTCGGCAATGGCGGCCTCGGCCGGCTCGCCGCCTGCTTCATGGAAAGCATGGCCACCCTGTCGATCGCCGCGCACGGCTATGGCATCCGCTACGACAACGGCCTGTTCCGCCAGACCATCAGCGACGGCTGGCAGCACGAATTCCCCGAGGACTGGCTCGATTTCGGCACGCCCTGGGAGTTTCCGCGCTCCGAGGTCAATTACGCCATCGGCTTCGGCGGCGTGGTCGACAGCGCGCCGCGCGCGCATGGCGCGCCGGCGCATATCTGGCGGCCTTCCGAGACGGTCGAGGCCGTGGCCTATGACACGCCGGTGGTCGGCTGGCGCGGCGTCCATGTCAACACGCTCAGGCTCTGGAGCGCCCGCGCGCCCGATCCCTTGCGCCTCGATGTGTTCAACCAGGGCGACTATGTCGGCGCGCTGGCCGATCGCGTGCGCGCCGAATCCATTTCCAAAGTGCTTTATCCCAGCGATTCCACGCCCGCCGGCCAGGAATTGCGGCTGCGGCAGGAATATTTCTTCGCCTCGGCCTCGCTGCAGGACCTGATCCGCCGCCATCTCAAGCAGCACGGCGACATCGAGACGCTGTCCGACAAGGCGGCGATCCAGCTCAACGACACGCATCCGGCCATCGCCATCGCCGAAATGATGCGCCTGCTCGTCGACGCGCATGGGCTCGAATGGGAGAAGGCCTGGACCATCACCCAGGCGACATTCTCCTACACCAACCACACGCTGCTGCCGGAAGCGCTCGAAACCTGGCCGGCGCCGCTGATGGAGCGCCTGCTGCCGCGCCACATGCAGATCATCTATTTGATCAACGCCCTGCACCTCGACCGGCTGCGGCGCGACGGTGAGAACGACGCCGGCAAGCTCGCGTCGCTGTCGTTGATCGACGAGCATAACGGCCGCCACGTCCGCATGGGCCATCTGGCGTTCCTCGGCTCGCACAAGGTCAATGGCGTCTCCTATCTCCATACCGAACTGGTCAAGCAGACGGTCTTCCACGATCTCAACGAAATTTTCCCCGGCCGCATCGTCAACAAGACCAACGGAATCACCTTCCGCCGCTGGCTGATCGAGGCCAATCCGCCCCTCACCCGCCTGCTTTGCGAAACGCTCGGAAAATCGGTGCTGGACGATTTTTCGCTGCTGGCGAAGCTCGAGCCTTACGCCAACGATCTCAATTTCCAGGCGCGCTACGCCGCGACCAAGCTCGCCAGCAAGGAGGCGCTGGCCAAGATCATCGCCGACCGCCTGCTGATCCGGGTCGATCCCACCGCCCTGTTCGACGTGCAGATCAAGCGCATCCACGAATACAAGCGGCAGCTCCTGAACATTCTCGAGACCATCGCGCTCTACAACGACATCCGCGCCCAACCCATGCGCGACTTCGTCCCGCGCGTAAAAATCTTCGCCGGCAAGGCGGCGGCGAGCTACAACCAGGCCAAGCTGATCATCAAGCTGGCCAATGACGTCGCGCGCGTGGTCAACAACGACCCGACCGTGCGCGACCTGCTGAAAGTGGTGTTCCTGCCGAACTACAATGTCAGCCTGGCGGAATCGATCATTCCCGCCGCCGATCTCTCGGAGCAGATTTCGACCGCGGGCATGGAGGCTTCGGGCACCGGCAACATGAAGATGGCCCTGAACGGCGCGCTGACCATCGGCACGCTCGACGGCGCCAATGTCGAAATCCGCGAAAAGGTCGGCGACGAGAATATCTTCATCTTCGGCCTGACCGCCGAACAGGTGGAGGAGCGCCGCCGGCAGGGGATCAACGCGCAGGAAACCATCGCCAATTCGCCGATCCTGCGCGAAGTGCTGGATTCCGTGGCGCACGGCGTCTTTTCGCCGGATGACCGCGGGCGCTACGCCCATCTCGTCGATGTCTTGACCTATCACGACCATTTCCTGGTGACGGCGGATTTCGACGCCTATTACGCCGCCCAGCGCGCGGTGGACCGCAAATGGCGCGACCGCAAGTCGTGGTTGCGCTCCGCCATCCTCAATACGGCGCGCACGTCCTGGTTTTCCTCCGACCGCACGATCGCCGAATATGCCGACGACATCTGGAACGTGCCGGTCAACGAGGGGGTTAAGCCGAAAGTTTGAGATGGCGCAATTCATTAACGCCGGCTCGGCGCTAGAAAGAACAAGCGACGCTTGAGATCGCGGATGAGAGCCACGGCGAAATGGCGAGGGCGGAGACGGACATGAAACTCAAAGCGCAGGCCGCGGCGCACGGGCCGCTGGCGCGTCAGGCCATGGCCTATGTCCTGGCCGGCGGTCGCGGCTCGCGCCTGATGGAGCTGACCGACCGCCGCGCCAAGCCCGCCGTCTATTTCGGCGGCAAGACGCGCATCATCGATTTCGCTCTGTCCAATGCGCTCAATTCCGGCATCCGGCGCATCGCCGTCGCCACGCAATACAAGGCTCACAGCCTGATCCGCCACCTCCAGCGCGGCTGGACCTTCTTGCGTCCCGAGCGCAACGAAAGCTTCGACATCCTGCCGGCGTCGCAGCGGGTCTCCGAGGACAAGTGGTATGTCGGCACCGCCGACGCGGTGTTCCAGAACGCCGACATCGTCGAAGATTACGAACCGCAGTTCATCGTCATCCTGGCCGGCGACCATATCTACAAGATGGATTATGAACTGATGCTGCAGCAGCATGTCGACCAGGGCGCCGACGTGACAGTGGGCTGTCTGGAAGTCTCGGTCGAGGAGGCGTCCGCTTTCGGCGTCATGGGCGTCGACGCCAAGGACCGCATCGTCAGCTTTATCGAGAAATCGAAAAACCCGCCGACCATGCCCGGAAAACCCGACCGCTGCCTCGCCAGCATGGGCATCTATGTGTTTGGAACCAAGTTTTTGTTCGACCTTTTGCGCCAGGACGCCGCAAACCCCGATTCGAGCCACGATTTCGGCAAGGATTTGATCCCTTACATCGTCAAGCACGGCAAGGCCGTGGCGCACCGCTTTTCCGACTCCTGCGTGCGCTCGGAAAACGAAACCCGCGCCTATTGGCGCGACGTCGGCACGCTCGACGCCTATTGGGCCGCCAATATCGACCTGACCGACATCACGCCGGAACTCGACCTGTTCGACCGCAACTGGCCGATCTGGACCTATAGCGAGCTGACCGCCCCCGCCAAATTCGTGCATGACGAGGACGGACGACGCGGACAGGCCATTTCTTCTCTGGTTTCGGGCGGCTGCATCGTCTCCGGCGCCGCCTTGCGCCGCAGCCTGCTGTTTTCCAACGTCCGCGCCAATTCCTTCGCCCATGTCAGCTTTTCGGTGATCCTGCCCGATGTCGCCATCGGCCGCGGGGCGCGGCTGACCCATGCGATTGTCGACCGCGGCGTCCGCATTCCCGAGCATCTGGTCGTCGGCGAGGACCCGGCGCTCGACGCCAAAAGATTCCGCCGCAGCGAGAATGGCGTCTGCCTCATCACCCAGCCGATGATCGATCGGCTCGGCTGATGCCTTCGCTTATCGCGCTTTCCGTCGCCTCGGAAATCTATCCGCTGGTCAAGACCGGCGGCCTCGCCGATGTCGCCGGCGCCCTGCCCCTGGCGCTGGCGCAGGAAAACGTCGCCGTCTCGACCCTGGTCCCGGGCTTTGCCGCCGTGCTCGACGGCATGAAGAAGCCCGAGCCGGTCGCGCGCTTCAAGGACCTGTTCGGCGGACCCGCGCGGATCTTGCGCGGCAAGGCCGGCCCGCTCGATTTGTTCGCGCTCGACGCGCCGCATCTCTTCCATCGGCGCGGCGGTCCCTATCTCGGCCCCGATGGGCGCGACCATCCCGACAACGCGCAGAGATTCGCCGCTCTGTCCAAGGCCGGCGCGGCCCTGGCGCAGGGCCTGGTCGAAAATTTCGCGCCCGACGTCGTCCACGCGCATGACTGGCAGGCCGGACTGACCGCCGCCTATCTGCGCTTCAGCGGCAAGAGATCGCCAGCCAGCGTCCTCACCATCCACAATCTCGCCTTCCAGGGCCTGTTCCCGCAAGACCTCCTGGCCCCCCTGGGCCTGCCTCAGGCGAGCCTCGTCGAAGAAGGCCTCGAATATTACGGCCAGATCAGCTTTCTCAAGGCCGGCGTCAATTATTCCGACGCGCTGACCACCGTCTCCCCGACTTATGCGCAAGAAATCCTCGATCCCGAACAGGGCATGGGTTTTTCCGGCATTTTGCGCGCGCGCGGCGCCGCTCTGGCCGGAATCCGCAACGGCATTGACCTCGAGGTCTGGGACCCGGGCGCCGACCCGTTGATCGCCAGGACCTATTCGGCCCGGACACTTTCCGCACGGGCCGCGAATACCAGCGCCTTGCGCGCAAAAATGGGCCTGCCGGAACATGACGGCGCGCTGCTGCTCGGCGTCGTCAGCCGGCTGTCAAGCCAGAAGGGGCTCGACCTGCTGCTCGAATGCCTGCCGCTGTTCGAGCCGCTCAACCTGCAACTGGCCCTGCTCGGCTCCGGCGATCCCGAGATGGAAGCCGCTTACAAGGCGGCGGCGAACGCCGCGCCAAATCGCATCGGCGCGCATTTCGGCTATGCGGAAGAGCTGGCGCATCTGATCCAGGCGGGGGCGGACATGCTGCTCGTTCCCTCGCGTTTCGAACCTTGCGGCCTGACCCAGCTTTGCGCCCTGCGCTATGGCGCCGTTCCCCTGACTTCGCGCGTCGGCGGGCTGGCGGACACGATCATCGACGCCAACGACATGGCGCTGGCGGCGCAATGCGCCACCGGGCTGCAATTCGCGCCGGTGACGGCGGACGCGCTCGCCGCCGCGCTGCGCAAGGCGGCCGGACTGTTCGCGCAAAAACCGATCTGGCGCAAAATCCAGCTCAACGGCATGAAGACCGACGTGAGCTGGGCTAATCCCGCCAGAACCTACGCCAATCTCTACCGGAGCCTCGCCGAATGAACGTCTCGCTTGCGCCAACCAGGACCGTTCCGACCAGCCCTTTCGCCGACCAGCGGCCCGGCACGTCCGGCCTGCGCAAGAAGACCAGGGTGTTCCAGTCGCCGCGCTATCTCGCCAATTTCGTCCAGTCGATCTTCTCTTCTCTTGAAGGTTTTGCAGGGAAGAAGCTCGTCGTCGGCGGCGACGGCCGCTTCTTCAACCGCGAGGCGATCCAGATCGTCATCAAGATGGCGGCGGCCAACGGTTTTGGCGAAATCATCGTTGGGCGCGGCGGCATCCTGTCCACCCCGGCCGCCTCGGCGGTGATCCGGGCGGAACAGGCTTTTGGCGGCATTGTCCTGTCCGCCAGCCACAATCCCGGCGGCCCGATTGGTGATTTCGGCATCAAATACAATATTGGCAATGGCGGCCCGGCGCCGGAAAAGATCACCGAGGCGATCTTCGCGCACAGCAGGACCATCGCCAGCTATCGCATCGTCGAGGCGGCGGATGTCGATCTCGATGCGCTCGGCGAGACAGCGCTCGGCGCAACCAAAGTTCGCGTCATCGATCCCGTCGCCATCTACCTCGGCCTGATGGAGAGCCTGTTCGATTTTGCCGCGATCAAGGCGATGTTCCGCGCCGGCTTCACGCTGAAATTCGACGCCATGAGCGCGGTCACCGGGCCATACGCCAAGGCGATCTTCGAGGAGACGCTGGGCGCGGCGAAGGGCAGCGTGATCAACGGCGAGCCACTCGAGGATTTCGGCGGCCATCACCCCGACCCCAATCTGGTTCATGCCAAACATCTCTACGATCTCGCCATGTCGGCGCAGGCGCCCGATCTTTGCGCGGCGTCGGACGGCGACGGCGACCGCAACCTGATCATCGGGCGCGGACAATTCGTCACGCCCTCGGACTCGCTGGCGATCATCGCCGCCAACGCCCATCTCGCGCCCGGCTACAAAAGCGGGATCGCCGGCGTCGCCCGTTCCATGCCGACCAGCCGCGCCGCCGACCGCGTGGCGGAAAAGCTTGGCGTCGACCTGTACGAGACGCCGACGGGGTGGAAGTTCTTCGGCAACCTGCTCGACGCCGGCCGCGTCACGATCTGCGGCGAGGAAAGCGCCGGCGCCGGTTCGAACCATGTGCGCGAGAAGGACGGACTCTGGGCGGTGCTGATGTGGCTGAACATCCTCGCCGTCCGCAAGCAGGGCGTGAAGAACATCGTGCGCGGCCACTGGGCCGAGTATGGCCGCAATTATTATTCGCGCCACGATTACGAGGAAGTGGCGAGCGATGGCGCCAACGCCCTGATTGCGTCCTTGCGCGAAAAGCTGCCAGCCCTCGCCGGCAAGAAATTCGGCGCCCTCGAAATCGAGGCGGCGGACGATTTCGCCTATCGCGATCCGATCGACCAGTCTTTTTCGGCGCAGCAAGGCGTCCGCATCCTGTTCGTGGACGGCTCGCGCATCGTCTATCGCCTGTCGGGCACCGGCACCTCGGGCGCGACGCTGCGCGTCTATATCGAGCTTTACGAGCCGGATCCCGCGAGGCATGATCTTGAAACCCAGCAAGCTCTGGCCGAACTGATCGCGCTCGCGGACTCGCTCGCTGAAATCCGCAGGCATACCGGACGGATGCAGCCGAGCGTCATCACCTGAGGGCGCATTGAACGCGAATCCCGCCATCGCCAATCCCGTCGTCTCGTGCGGCTCGCCCGATGAACTCGGCCTTGTCCTGAGCGAGGGCGGCGGCAATTTCGCGCTTTATTCCGAAAGCGCGACGGCGATAGATTTCTGCCTGTTCGACGCGGCCGGCGAGGAAACCCATCGCCTGCGCCTGCCCGGCCGCAGCGGCCCGGTGTTCCACGGCTTTATCGCCGGCTTGCGGGAGGGCGCGCGCTATGGCTTGCGCGTGCACGGCCCTTACGATCCGTCGCGCGGCCTGCGCCACAATCCGCAAAAGCTGCTGATCGATCCCTATGCGCTGGAGCTCGACCGCGCGCTGGAGTTGCATTCGTCCATGCTGGGCTTTTGCGACGGCGGCGGCCCCTCGGCGGAAGACAGCGCGCCCTTCGTTCCCAAGGCCATCGCGCGGGGCCAGGTTTTCGTGCCCCCCTCGAAACGCCCGAGGCGGCCGTGGGCGAAAACGATCATCCATGAATTGCATGTGCGCGGATTCACCCGGCTCATGCCGGAGGTTCCGCAAGAGCTGCGCGGGACTTTCGCAGGACTCGCCCATCCCGCGGCCATCGCCTATCTGAAAAATCTCGGCGTCACGACGCTGGAGCTGATGCCCTGCGCCGCCTGGATCGACGAGCGGCACCTGCCGCCGCTCGGCCTGAAGGATTACTGGGGCTATAATCCCATCGCCTTCATGGCGCCGGACCCGCGCCTCGCGCCGGGCGGCTGGCGGGAGGTGCGCGAGTCGGTCGCCGCGTTGCAGGCGGCGGGTTTCGACGTGCTGCTCGACGTCGTGCTCAACCACAGCGGCGAAAGCGATGAATTCGGCCCGACAATATCCTTACGCGGCATCGACAATTCCAGCTTTTACCGCCTCGCCTACAACCAGGCGCATTATTGCAACGACGCGGGCTGCGGCAATGTCCTGCGCTTCGATCATCCAGCCGTCGTCCGCCTCGCCATGGACTCTTTGCGCGCCTGGGCTCGGCTTGGCGGCGTCGACGGCTTCCGCTTCGATCTCGCCGTCACGCTGGCGCGCCAGGGCGACGGCTTCGATCCTTTCGCCTCGCTGCTCACCGCCATCGACCAGGACCCGAGCCTGCGTCACTTGAAAATGATCGCCGAACCGTGGGATATCGGCCCCGGCGGCTATCAGCTCGGGCAGTTTCCGCCACGCTGGAGCGAATGGAACGATCGCTTCCGCGATGACGCGCGCAAGTTCTGGCGCGGCGATTTCGGCATGACCGGGGCGCTGGCGAGCGGCCTCGCGGGTTCGGCTGCGCTGTTCGAACCTTACGGCCGGCCTTCGAAAAGCGTCAATTTCATCGTCGCGCATGACGGATTCACGCTCGCCGATCTCGTCTCCTACGAGCGCAAGCACAACGAGGCCAACGGCGAGCATGGCCGCGACGGAACCAACGCCAATTGTTCCTGGAACAACGGCGTCGAAGGTTTGACCGACAACGAGGAAATCCTCGCCCGCCGCCGTCGCGACCAGCGCAACCTGCTGGCGACGCTGTTTTGCGCGCGAGGGACGCCCATGTTGACCATGGGCGCGGAATGCGGCCACAGCCAGCACGGCAACAACAACGCCTACGCGCAGGACAACGAGATCACCTGGATCGACTGGAGCAAGGCGGACAAGAGCCTCGTCGCCTTCACCCGGAAGCTGATCGCCTTGCGGCTTGGCGAGGCGGCGCTGCATCGCGACGCCTTTTTGACCGGCGCGCCGCTCGACGAAACGCTGCTCCCGGACGTCGAATGGCTCGGACCCGAGGGCGCGCCGATGACCGAGGCGCAATGGAACGAAGGCGGCCGGAGCTTTCTCGGGCTTGCGCTTTACGCCGAAAATTCGCGCGTCCTGCTGCTGTTGAACGCGGGAGGGACTATGCATTTCACCCTTCCGCCGCCTCGCGCGGGGAAAAAATGGATTTTGGCGATCGACACTTTTGCCGTTGCGGGCGAGCAAGTTTCGCCGAGCGCGCCAACGCTCACCATCGAAGCGCACGCAGTCATGATTTTGATCGAACGCGATTCGTAATTCGGCAGGTACGGAAGCGGTTTCGATGATTTATATAATTTTGAAATATCTCCACGTGCTTGGTGCGGCCGTTCTGCTGGGAACCGGGAGCGGCATCGCATTTTTCATGCTGATGGCCCACCGTAGTGGCAACGCCGACTTTATCGCCCGGACAGCGGGAAATCGTCGTCCTGGCCGACATGGTTTTCACGGCCAGCGCCGTAATCGCCCAGCCCGTTACGGGATTTCTTCTGCTAAGGGAGGCGGGAGGGGCGCTCAGCGATTTGTGGGTCGTGGCCGCTCTCGTCCTCTATGTCGTAGCCGGGCTTTTTTGGCTTCCGGTCGTTTGGATTCAGGCGCGGATGCGCGATCTCGCCGTGGCGGCCGCGGCGAACGGCCAGGTTCTTCCAGCCGCCTACACCCGGCTTTTCAAAATCTGGTTCGCTTTTGGCTTTCCTGGATTCGGCGCGGTCATGGCGATCATGTGGCTGATGATCGCCAAGCCGGGATGGTGACGATGGAGGACCAGCCAGCTATCGCTATCATCGGCGCCTCCGGCCTTATAGGCCAAGCCGTGGCGGCCGACCTGGCAAGACGCGGGCTACCGGTCGCCGCAGTCGCGAGACAGTTCACTTCCGCGCAGAAAACGGAATTCGCGGGCAAGACCGTCGAAAGCCCCGTCGTCACGTTGAGCGCCTCCGAACTCGGCCGCCTTTTCGCCGAGGCGAATGCGGATGTCGTGGTCAATTGCGTCGGCGTCCTGCAAGGCAGCCCACGCGGCAGGACCGAGGACGTTCATGGCGCCTTTGCCGCACGGCTCATCGCCGCCATTGCCTCGTCGAAGCGGCCAATTCTGCTTGTCCAGATTTCCATCCCCGGCCGTCAGGAGGACGACAAAACAGATTTCAGTCGCAGCAAGCGGCAGGCCGAGCGTTTGATTGTCGAATCCAAGGCGCCCTTCGTGATCCTCCGGCCCGGTTTCGTAATCGCCGATGCGGCCTACGGAGGCAGCGCTCTTATAAGAGCCTTGGCCGCATTGCCGGTTTGGCTGCCGGCAGCGGAAGGGGAGCGACCGTTCGCAACGACTTCCGTGTCGGATATCGCGGCGACTATCGCGATTGTCGCCCTGCGCTGGCGAAATGGTGAGCGAGACATCCACGCATCCTGGGACGTGATGGAGCGGCATCCGTCCTCGGTAAATGGGGTCATCGAGTCATTTCGGCAGCATTTTGGCGGCCCCAAGCCTTGGCTCACCTTGCCGTCTTGGCTGATAAATCTGGGCGCGCTCGGAGCAGATTTCGCCGGTCGGCTCGGTTGGTCGCCACCGGTCCGATCGACCGCCCTGGCTGAAATGCGGCGCGGCGTCGCGGGCGATCCCGCCGGCTGGATTGCCGCGACAGGTATCGAACCAAAACCCCTCTCCTCCGCATTGGCAGTGATTTCGGCGACGATTCAGGAGCGCTGGTTTGCGCGATTATATCTAGCGAAGGCGCTGATCATTGGCTCGCTTGCAGCATTTTGGTTGGCCTCCGGCGCGATAGCCCTGACGGCAGGCTTTGATACAGCGCTCGCCATTCTGGTTGGGCGCGGGATCGATGAAGGGATAGCGCGCGGCTTCGTAGGGGTGACCAGCGTCCTGGACGTCATGATTGGCGTCCTGATCGCTTTCAGGAGCAAATGCCAATTCGGGCTTCTCACCGGACTTGCGGTTTCGGCTTCATACGCCATCGGAGCGACATTGCTGGCGCCGGAGCTTTGGGGCGACCCTCTGGGGCCGCTGGTGAAAGTCTTGCCCAGCGTCGTTCTCACGCTTGTCGCGCTCGCGGTCCTCGATGATCGTTGAGCGAAGCGCGTCATCCGCGAACGATTACGGATTTAGGCGGGTGCGCGCATAAACCGTCGCCACATCATCGCGAAAAACCCGCCGCCAGCAGGGCGAGGCGTCCAGCACGGCGTTGGCCGGCAGGATGGTCGGCAGGATCGTCCAGCCGATGGCGGGATCGGCGAGCAGCTTTTGCAGCACATCCGGCTTGCGGCCGGCCAGCGCCAGCGACAAGTCATAATGCATCTGGCCGAACAATTCGGCGCGGCCGTCGGCATAGGTCGGCACGTGCTGGAAGATCAGATAGCCGCCAAACTGGTCCTCGTTCAGCACATGGCCCTTGACGCCGGCCGCGCGGGCGGCGTCAAGCGCAGCTTGCGGCGCGATCGCTTCGGGGACGACGAGCCCCCCCTTTCGCGCAAATGAGCCGGCCGCGAAAATCAGCGCGCCGGCGACGCAGAGGGCCACGAGGCGCAATTTTTCACGCGGCAGCCGGAGGACGTTCGCCTTGAGGGCGGCGACCGGCGCGCCGAGCAGCAGCGCCGTGATCATCAGGCCGAGCGTCTCCTGCCGCACATGGGCGAGAGCGGCATGGAGAAGCGCCAGCACAAGCGCGGCGCGCGGCGCCGGCAGGCGCAGGCCGGTCAGCAGGGAGGCGCCGAAGCCGAGCAGCAGGATGAATTCGAAATGGCTGAACTGGGAAAAATTCTGCGGCCGCCATTCGCTGATCAGGCTCATCGCCGGGCCGAGCGCCAGCACGCCGCCCGCCGCCTCGAAAACCCGCCAGCCATAGGGATGAATGAACGAAGCCAGCAGGCAGGCGAAGCCGAAGCCCGCCCATCGCAGGGCCAGGATCGGGAGCTTTCCCTCGGCGCGCGCCAGCGATTCCCAGGCGAAGAAAGGCAGCAGGATGAAGCCGAGCAGGAAGGAGCCGTGCAGGTTGGCCCAAAGCGTCATCAACAGCGCGAAGGGCCAGCGCGGCGCGCGGCCGGCCTCGGCGGCGTCGAGCAGGCCGATGGTGAAAGCCGCCGCCACCGGCCAGGCCAGGACATGCGGCCGGGCGAGCAAGTGGAAATTGCCGGCCAGCGCGACGAGAAAAACCGCGGCCAACGCGAAGAGCGGACCGGCGCGGCGCTCGAGCGCGGCAAAGACCAGGGCGTAGGCGGCGCTGGCCGCGGCGAGGGCCAGCAGGGCTGCGCCGGTCCAGCCGGCGAGGCCGTAGCAGATCGCGTAAAGGACCTGCGACAGCCATTCCTTGGCGATCCAGCGATGGCCGGTCAGGGTCCAGGAATAGGCGTCGGCTTGCGGAAAATGGCCCTGGCTCAGGATTTCCTGGCCTGTCCTGACATGCCAGAACATGTCGCCGTCTGACAGAAGCCCGGCCGCCGTCGGCAGCAGGATGGCAAAAAAGCCCAGGCCGACGAGCACAGCCAGTCGCCAGTCGAACGCGGGCGCAGCTTCGACGCGCGGCAGTTCGAACCAGCGCAACAGCCGGCTTTCGCGCGAAAAAGCGCTTTTTGCGGGCGAAGGGTTGAAAAGCAATGTGTCGGTCATGACATCGATCCGTGAGGCCGGGGCCAGACTAGACGCAAATGGTTGACGGACTTCCGCACGACAGGATTTTCCGCGCGATCTGCGGGTGAGGGCTTGCCAAAGGCTGAGAGCGGATCGACCTTGCCTTTATACTCAATGTGAGTATATGTAGATCATGTGAATGAGGGGCGTTCGACCCTCGCAAGCCGTCCTGACGGCCTTTTTATCGGTTCAAGTTATGCTCAAACTGAGCATAACGGGAGTGAGCGTCATGCAGCTTTCATCCGCCCCAGGCGTTCGGACCGGCGTTTCGCGCAGCGTTACGCCGCCGCAGGCCAGCGAAGCCGCCCTTCGCCATGGCGTCCTGCCCATGCCGTCGCTCGCCTATACGCCAGAAGTGGCGCGCGAGACCGCCCATCTCTATGAAAAGGTCAAGGCGATCATCCCGCCGATCGAATGGCCGTTCCACGCGCCCTATGTCAAGGCGATCAACGACCTGAAGAAGCAGCGCAACGCGGTCATCCTGGCGCATAATTACCAGACGCCGGAGATCTACAATTGCGTCGCCGACGTGGTGGGCGACAGCCTGCAACTCGCGCGCATCGCCGGGCAGTCGGACGCCGACGTCATCGTGCAGGGCGGCGTGCATTTCATGGCCGAAACCTCGAAACTGCTGAGCCCCGGGAAAACCGTGTTGATTCCGGATTCCCGCGCCGGCTGCTCGCTCGCCTCGTCGATCACCGGCGCGGACGTGCGCGCGCTGCGGCGCAAATATCCCGGCGTCCCGGTTGTCGCCTATGTCAACACCTCCGCCGACGTGAAGGCCGAGGTCGATATCTGCTGCACCTCGTCCAACGCGGTGAAAGTGGTGGAAAGCCTCGACTCCGACACGGTGATCATGGTTCCCGACCGTTTCCTGGCCGCAAATGTCGCGCGCCAGACCAAGGTCAGGATCATCGCCTGGCACGGCGCCTGCGAGGTGCATGAGCGTTTTTCCGCCGAAGACCTACTGCGCTATCGCCAGGACGATCCCTCGATCAAGCTCATCGCCCATCCCGAATGTCCGCCGGAAGTGGTCGATGTCTGCGATTTTTCCGGCTCGACGGCGGCCATGATCGATTACGTGAAGACCCGCCAGCCGAAACGCGTGCTGCTCGTCACCGAATGCTCGATGGCGGACAATGTGGCGGCGGAAAACCCGGGCGTCGAATTCGTGCGGCCCTGCAACCTCTGCCCGCACATGAAACGCATCACCCTGCCGAAAATCCTCGACAGCCTTGTCAACCTGCGCGAGGAGGTGACGATCGATCCGCTGCTGGCGCAGCGCGCCCGCCGCTCGGTCGAGCGGATGATCGCGCTGAAATAAGGTCGGCGATCCCTGTCGCTTGCCGGCAACCGATGTGAGTTTTGAAACCGCAAATGTCCGAACCTGACATCCTGATCGTCGGCGGCGGACTGGCCGGCCTGTTCTGCGCCCTGAAACTCGCGCCGTTGCCGGTCACCGTGCTCGCCGCCGCGCCGATCGGCGAGGGCTCGTCCTCGGTCTGGGCGCAGGGCGGCGTCGCCGCCGCCGTGAGCGAGGGCGACAGTCCGGAATTGCACGCCGCCGACACGGTCGCCGCCGGCGCGGGCGTCGTCGACGAGGCGATCGCGCTTTCGGTCGCCCGCGAGGCGCGCGCCCGAGTGGAAGACCTTTTGAGTTTCGGCGCGCCGTTCGACCGCGACGCGCTGGGGCGTCTCGTTCCTTCGCGCGAGGCCGCCCATTCGGCCCGCCGCATCGTTCGCGTAAAAGGCGATGGCGCGGGCGCGGCGATCATGCAGGCGCTGATCGCCGCGGTGCGGCAAACCCCTTCCATCGTCGTCCGCGAAAATTTCGTCGCCGAGGAGCTGATCGTCGAGTCTGGCCGTGTCTTGGGCGTTTTCGCGCGCGGCGCCGATGGCGAGTTCGCATTCGTTTTTCGCCCGCGCCGTGGTGCTGGCGACCGGCGGCGTCGGCGCGCTCTACGCCTTGACCACCAATCCGCCGCAGGCCAATGGCGCGGCTCTCGCCATGGGCGCGCGCGCCGGCGCGAAAATCGCCGACGCCGAATTCGTGCAGTTCCATCCAACCGCCATCGACATCGGCCGCGACCCCGCGCCGCTTGGCGACCGAGGCCCTGCGCGGCGAGGGCGCGATCCTGGTCAACCGCGCCGGCGAACGTTTCATGCCCGCTTTGCACAAGGACGCGGAACTCGCGCCGCGCGATATTGTCGCGCGCGGCGTTTTCGCCGAGCTCGCGGCCGGGCGCGGCGCCTTCCTTGATGCGACCCAGGCGATCGGCCCGACTTTCGCGGAAAAATTCCCCAATGTCGCCGAAACCTGCCGCTCGGCCGAGGCTCGATCCGGTCCATCAACCGATCCCCGTCGCCCCGGCCGAGCACTACCACATGGGCGGGCTGTGGACCGACGCCCACGGCAGGACGTCGCTGCCGGGCCTCTGGGCGGCGGGGGAAGCCGCCTCGACCGGCCTGCACGGCGCCAACCGCCTCGCCTCCAATTCCCTGCTTGAGGCGGTGGTTTTTGGCGCCCGCGTCGCCCAGGATGTCAGCGAAAATATTGCTGCAATGGCGTCCTCCGAGCCCCGGCTGAACGTAACGTCGGCCATTCCGCCAAAGGTTTCGGGCGACGACTCCGAGCAAGCCGGGCAAGTGCGCGAAATCATGACGCGCCACGTCGGCGTCCTGCGCGACGAGGCGGGATTGCGCGCGGCCATGGTCGCGCTTAAATGCTTGCATGACGACGCCCTGGCGAAAAACAATCTCGATCTGCGCAACCGCGCCGAGGCGGCGCTGCTGATCGCCGCCAGCGCCTTTCTGCGGCGCGAGAGCCGGGGCGGCCATTTCCGCCGCGATTATCCCGAGCCCGACCCCGCCCAGGCGCATCGCTCCTTCATCACGCTGGACGAGGCGCTGCGGCTGGCGCAAGACTTGACCAGCGAACTCCAAGCGAAAACGCCATGAACTTGCCCGGAATGAATCTGCCTGTCTTGAACGCGCTCCTCGTCGAAGAAGCGGCGCGCGCCGCCCTGGCGGAGGATTTCGGCCGCGCCGGCGACATCACCTCGCAGGCGACAATTCCCGCTTCCGCCAAGGCCCGGGCGGTGATCGCAGCGCGAAAAAAGCCCGGCGTGCTCGCGGGCATCGCCATTGCGCGCAAGACTTTCGAACTTGTCGATCCGGGTCTGCGCTTCGAGGCCCTGCTCGATGACGGCGCCCAGTTTGAAGCCGGCGCCATCCTGGCGCGCATCGAGGGCCCCGCCCGCGCCCTGCTCTCGGCCGAGCGCGTGGCGCTGAATTTCCTCGGCCGTTTGTGCGGCGTCGCGACGATGACCTCGCATTACGCCGCAGCCGTCGCCCACACGAAAGCGAAAATCTGCTGCACCAGAAAGACCACGCCCGGCCTGCGCGCCTTCGAGAAATACGCCGTGCGCTGCGGCGGCGGCATGAACCATCGTTTCGGCCTCGATGACGCCATCCTCATCAAGGACAACCATATCCAGGTGGCGGGCGGCGTGGCTCCAGCTTTGCGCGCGGCGAAAAATTTCGTCGGCCATCTGGTCAAGATCGAGGTCGAGGTCGATACGCTCGAGCAATTGCGCGAGGTTCTGGACGAAGGCGCCGATGTGGTGCTGCTCGACAACATGAGCCTCGAGCAATTGCGCGAGGCGGTGGCGTTGATCGGCGGACGGATGAAGGCGGAGGCCTCGGGCGGCATCCATCTCGGCGGCTTGCGCGAGGTGGCCGAGACCGGCGTGGACCTGATTTCCTCCGGCGCCCTCACCCATTCCGCGCCAAACCTTGACCTCGGCCTCGATATCGAAATCGGCTGAGGGACGCGAAAACACTTTCCGCGGCGCCGCCCTTGCCCTCGCAGCGCAAAAACGCCATGTTCGCCGTGACAAATCATCACACGGCGTCCATATCCTCCAGCGCGCCGAAGAAAGACGATTTCGTGGCTCTGAAACCCATCTCCGTGAAAAAACCGGCGCGTAAAGCGCTTTGCGCCGCCGCCAGCCTCGCGATGGGCCTCGGCCTTGGCGCGCCCTCCGTCCAGGCGCGCGAAAGCGCCGCCCTTTCCGCCCCTTTCGAGGTCAGCGACAGTCCCGCCGGCAATTATCTCGCCGCGCGCGTCGCCGAAGCCGAGCATGACACGCTCGCCGCCTCGACCTTTTTCCGCGAAGCGCTGCGCGCGGACCCGCGCAACATGGATCTCGTCGAGCGCGCCTTTGTCGCCACGCTCGCCAACGGCGACGCGGAGGACAGTTTCGCCCTCGCGCAAAAGGTTCTCGCCCGCCAGCCGGGCAACAGCACGGCGCGGCTGGCGCTCAGCGTGCGCGACATCAAGGCGAAGCGCTACGCGGCCGCGCGCACGGAGCTGAATTACGGCGGCGCCACGAAAAAGGAGCGCGACCTCACCGCCGTGCTGCTGACCGCCTGGAGCTACGAGGGCTCCGGCGACGTCAAGAAGGCCCTCGCCCTGGTCGATACGCTGAATGAGCCGTCATTCGCGGTGTTCCGTGATTTCCACGCCGGGCTGATGCTCGACGCGGCCGGGCGCGCCGCGGAAGCCGGCAAAAGGCTGCAGGCCGCCTATTCCACCGACAAGTCCACGTTGCGGCTCGTCGACGCCTACGCCCGCAATCTTGACCGGCAGGGCAAGGCCGCTGAAGCGCAAAGCATTTACGAAACCTTCGATCATCTGCAACCGCGCCAGCCCATGGTGCAGGCCGCGCTGGCCGATCTGAAGGCCGGCAAGACGCTCGAACCGCTGGTCAAGGACGCGAGCGGCGGCGCGGCGGAGGTGCTTTATGGACTTGGCGCCTATGGCTTGGGGACGTCGAGCAACGGGCAAGGCGACGAGATCGCCGCCATGGTGTTTTTGCGCCTGGCCCTCTATCTCGAGCCCGACCATGCGCTGGCGCTCGATACGCTCGGCGACGCCTATTCTCGACTGAAGCAGGATGAGGCGGCGATCGACGTCTATGACCAGACGCCCGACAGCAGTCCGATGCGCGTCAACGCCGACATCCATATCGCGCTGCTGCGCGACGCCTCCGGCAATTCCGACGACGCGCTCAAGCGCCTGAAGGCGATTATCACCGACCATCCGAAAAATGTCGAAGCGCTTTCCGCACTGGCCGATATCGAACGTTCGCGCAAGGATTTCGCGCAATCGGCGGACGCCTATACCCGCGTGCTGGCGCTGACGGGCTCGAATGAAAAAAGCCAGTGGGCGATCCATTATTTCCGCGGCGTCGATTACGAGCGCGCGAAGCAGTGGGACAAGGCGGAGGCCGACTTCAAGAAGGCTCTCGACCTCTATCCCGAACAGCCCCTGGTCCTGAACTATCTCGGCTATTCCTGGGTGGACCAGGGCGTCCACCTCGACGAGGCGTTCAAGATGCTGCATCGCGCCGTCGAATTGCAGCCCGAGGATGGCTATATCGTCGATTCGCTCGGCTGGGCCTATTACAAGCTCGGCCATTACGACGAGGCGGTGAAGCTTCTGGAACGGGCCATCGAGCTCAAGCCCGGCGATCCCGTCATCAACGACCACCTCGGCGACGCCTATTGGCGGGTCGGCCGCAAGCTCGACGCGACCTTCCAGTGGAACCACGCGCGCGACCTCAATCCCGATCCGGAAGACTTGCCGAAAATTCTTTCCAAGATCGACAAGGGGTTGCCTGACGCGAAAACGCCGACCGCCGTGGAGCGCACGCCTGCGGCGCCGCCATCGGACAACAAGAACGGCGGCTAAGATCATGCTCGCGCGCGCCTCGATCCGGTTCGGCCGGATCGAGGCGCGGCGCATTGACCTCAGCGTTTGCGATCGCCGTTTTCCTCGCCGTCCTTGAGAGCCGCGACCAGCGCCGTATCGAAATAGCGCGTCCATTCAACAATCTTGAAATCAACCCACTTCAGGCGATCGACGCCCTCGAGCTCCGCCTCGACGCCCGTGCCGCGATTGCGCAGCCGCATATGCCAGGACATGTAGGAGATGCGCGGCATATCCACCACGATATCGTCGACTTCAAACGACACGATTTCAAAATCGACATCGAAGGCGCGCCACGCCTCGCGAATCTCGTCCTTGCCGACGCGCACTCCCGCGGCCGGGATCAAGGCGCGCGAACCGAGAAGTCGATACGTTGCGTTGTCATGAAAGAAATGAAGTCCAGGCTCATTGTCGCCCCTGGCGCGTCGCCCATAGATTTCGCGGGCTATCGCCATGTATTCTATACGGGTCAATTTGTCGCTTATCATTATTTCTTCCAGCAATTGCGTTTATCTCAAACCGGAGCCCGCCATTTACGTCACATTCCAAAATAACGATGTTTCGATACGCAGTTTCCCACGCGCCCCCGGCCGAACCGGCCTCGGACCCCAACCAGAGTCCCATCGCGCATTTGAGGGAAAAGCGTCAAGCGAAACGGCTTGAACCCGACTTAGCCGCCACTGAACCAAATGGCAATACTTATAAGGTTGTAAAATCAAGCTTTTTCAATTTAGCGCTCAATATGGGATATTGCAAAGTTCAAGTCAGATCGACTATTTCTTCGCCTCGCCCGATCAGAAAACTTCAATGGGAAACGAAGTATCAAGCCATCAGCATCAGAAATCAGCATGTGGCGCACAACACATGCAGCGGCCGCCGACCCGCGCAATCAAGCCTTCCAAGGGCGCACAGGCGGCAATCCGGGACCGGCTAACTCATCAAGCGCCCGAGCGTCGCCGTGTCGGAATATTCGAACACTTCGCTGATCAGGCCGGCGCGGGTCCGCACGAAATGGCCGACGACGACCAGGTCCGCCTGCGCCGACCCCCGGTGCTTGATCTCGACCAGTCGCCGAATGGCGAAACAATCGCCCTCGATCACCGAATTCAGGATTCTGTGATGCCGCCGTTCGAATTCCGCGTCGACATGCCGCAGCAGCGCCAGGATCTCGGCATGGCCGCGGTAATCGCCAAACAGCGGACTTTGACGGCGATCGCCGACCATGTGCAGCACGGCGTCGGGATCGAACAGCTTGATGAAATCTTCAGGCCGGACACGGGAATCCATGGCGCGCGCGATCAGCGCCCGCAATTCCGCGTCGGCCCCGACCGGGATGAGTTTCGCCCGCAATTCGCTCATGTTGCGCTCACGCGCGGCTTTCGCGCAGGCGGAACAAGGTGGCGCTGTCGATGAATTCGCTGACCTCGACGATCTTTTCGCCTTCGAGACGGATGAAACACAGGCATTGCAGCATGGCCTCGTTGCCGGAGCCACGATGGCGGAGCTGCATTTCGTACCGCACGCAAGCCTGCTCGCCCTCGATCAGCGTGTCGAGCCGCCGCACGGCTTTTTGCTCGAACTCGACGATGAAAGCTTCGAGATAGGCGAGTATGGAATCGCGCGAGCAGCGCGGGCCGGCGAAAGCCCAGCTCGCCTGGTCGCCGTTCATCAGCCAGTCGGCCTCACGCGCGAAAAGAGGCGCGAGGAGCTTCGGGTCCGAGCGGCGGTCGAGCACGGCGGCGATGATCCGGTCGAACCTCGACCGGGTAGCCTGCGGAGATAGGCTGTCGCTGTCGCTCATCTCGTTGCGGTCCTGAAACTTCACCCGCCCCCACGGCAGCGGCGTCCTGGGCGGAATTGACGCCGTTCGAATTTTCCCTGGCGAAAAAACGCGCCCCTCGCGGGGCGCGCCGCCAACGTCAGTTCTTGGCCTTGTCGACCAGCTTGTTCTTGCCGATCCAGGGCATCATGGCGCGCAGGCGCGCCCCGACCTCCTCGATCTGATGGCCGTCGTTGACGCGGCGGATGCCTTTGAAGCGCGCGGCGCCGGCGCGATATTCCTGCATCCATTCCGAAGTGAACTTGCCGGTCTGGATGTCGGTGAGCACAGCCTTCATCTCCGCCTTGGTCTGCGACGTGATGATTCGCGGTCCGGTGACATATTCGCCCCATTCGGCGGTGTTGGAGATCGAATAGTTCATGTTGGCGATGCCGCCCTCATAGATCAAATCGACGATCAGCTTCACTTCGTGCAGGCACTCGAAATAGGCCATTTCCGGCGCGTAGCCGGCCTCGACCAGGGTTTCGAAGCCAGCGCGGATCAGCTCCACCAGGCCGCCGCAGAGCACGGCCTGCTCGCCGAACAGGTCGGTTTCGCATTCTTCCTTGAAGGTTGTCTCGATGATGCCCGAGCGGCCGCCGCCGATGGCCGAGGCATAGGACAGGCCGATGTCATGGGCGTTGCCGGAGGCGTCCTGGTGCACCGCGATCAGGCAGGGCACGCCGCCGCCCTTGAGATATTCGCCGCGCACCGTATGGCCGGGGCCTTTCGGCGCCACCATCAGCACATCAATGTCCTTGCGCGGCTCGATCAGGCTGAAATGCACGTTCAGGCCATGCGCGAACAAAAGCGCCGAGCCGGGGCGGATATTGTCGGCGATCTCGGCGTTGTAAATCTCGGCCTGCAGTTCGTCGGGGGTCAGCATCATGATGACGTCGGCCCATTTGGCCGCATCGGCCACGGTCATCACCTTGACGCCTTCGGCTTCGGCCTTCTTAGCCGTGGCCGAGCCGGCCCGCAGCGCGACGGCGACGTCCTTGACGCCGGAATCGCGCATGTTCAGGACATGGGCGTGGCCCTGCGAGCCATAGCCGACCACCGCGACCTTCTTGCCCTTGATCAGGTTGATGTCCGCATCGCTATCATAATAAACGCGCATTTTCGGTGCTTTCCGGGTTGTTGGGACGCGGGCGCCGCCGCGAGAGAATTTCCGATGACGCCTAATAAGCGCACAAACACAACTCGTCAAAGGAAAGTGGCGGAAAAGCGGCGCAAGGCCCCGGCGAACCGCGCCTTTCCTCGAAAAAAACACCATGCTTCCGAAACAAACAGATTTTCGTGTCGTAGGACGATTACGACAGGCATCCTGTCGCCCATTTTCGGAGATTGGCGCCATGACGACGAGACGGCATTTCATCAACAACAGCCTGGCGGGGCTGGCAAGCCTGGCGGGGGCGCTCGCCTTTTCCTCGCGGTCGCGCGCCGCGAGCGGCGAGACGTTCGAGGTCACCCATAGCGACGGCGAATGGCGCAAGCTCCTGACGCCCGAGCAGTTCGATATCTTGCGCCAGGACGGGACCGAGCGCGCCTTCACCAGCCCCCTGCTCAACGAGCACAGGCGCGGCGTTTTCGCCTGCGCCGGCTGTCATCTCGACCTTTACAACTCGAGCACCAAATACGACAGCGGCACGGGATGGCCGAGTTTCTGGGCGCCGCTCGACAAGGCCGTGCTCACCCAGGCCGACAATTCCTTCGGCATGGCCCGCACCGCCGTGCGCTGCCGCCGCTGCGGCGGCCATCTCGGGCATGTCTTCGATGACGGCCCCAAGCCGACCGGCCTGCGCTATTGCATGAACGGCGCGGCGATGACCTTCAAGCCCGCCAAAGCGTGAGCTTCAAATCGTGAAGCAAGGGATTCTTTTTCCATGATCCTGTTCGCACTGGCCTTTCTCGGCGGCGTCCTGACCATCGCCAGCCCATGCATCCTTCCGGTCCTGCCCTTCGTCTTCGCCCGCGCCGACAAGCCGTTTGTGCGCAACGGCCTGCCGATGCTGGCTGGAATGGCGTTGACCTTCGCAGCCGTCGCCACCCTGGCGGCGGTGGGCGGCGGCTGGGCGGCCCAGGCCAACCAATATGGGCGCATCGCGGCTCTCGCGCTGCTCGCCCTGTTCGGCCTGACCCTGCTGTTTCCCGCTTTCGCCGACGCCGCGATGCGCCCGCTGGTCAGGCTTGGGGGCCGTCTTTCGGGCTTCGCCGATTCTCATGAAAAGCCTGCTTCCGTCGGCCCGTCGCTGCTGCTCGGCGTCGCCACCGGGCTATTGTGGGCGCCCTGCGCCGGGCCGATCCTCGGCCTCATCCTGACCGGCGCCGCCTTGCAGGGCGCGAACGCCAAAACCTCGCTGCTGCTCGCGTCCTACGCCGCCGGCGCGGCGACTTCGCTGGCCCTGGCGCTGCTGGCGGGCGGCAAGGTCTTCGCGGCGATGAAGCGCTCGCTCGGCTTTGGCGATTGGCTGCGGCGGGGCTTCGGCCTCGCGGTGCTGGCGGGCGTCATCGCCATCGCTTCGGGCCTCGACACCGGCGTTCTGGCGCGGGCGTCGCTCGCCGGCACGAATTCGGTCGAGCAGGGCCTGCTCGCAAAGTTTCATGCAGCCCAGACGCAAGCGGCGCAGGCCGCGCCCGCGAGCGTGGCGGCGGCGGACAACTCCGCGGCGATGCTGACCCCGGCCAAGCTGGCCGAGGCGGCAAAAGCCCTGCCCGTCGAGGGGATGATGCCGGATCTGTCCGGGGCGGTGGAATGGCTCAACTCGCCGCCGCTCACGGCGCAGGGGCTGAAAGGCAAGGTGGTGCTGGTCGATTTCTGGACCTATTCCTGCATTAATTGCCTGCGCACGCTGCCCTACATCCGCGCCTGGGCCGAAAAATACAAGAAAGACGGCCTGGTGGTCATCGGCGTCCACACGCCGGAATTCGCCTTCGAGAAGAATATCGACAACGTCAAGCGCGCGGTCGCCGACCTGCATGTCAATTACCCCGTGGCGATCGACAATGATTATACGATCTGGCGCGCCTTCCATAACGAGTATTGGCCGGCGCATTATTTCTTCGACGCCCAGGGCCGCTTGCGCCGCCAGCATTTCGGCGAAGGCGGCTACGCCGAATCCGAGCGCGTGATCCAGGAACTGCTCGCCGAAGCCGGAGACAAGACGGCGCCCGCGCCGGCCGTCCAGGTGAACGCCTCGGGAATCGAGGCGCCGGCCGACATGGACGAGGTGCGCTCGCCGGAAACCTATGTCGGCTCCGAGCGGGCGGACCATTTCGCCTCGCCTGGCGGCGCGGCGGACAATGTCGCCCGTGATTACGTGACGCCAAAGCTTCAACTCAACCAATGGGGGCTGGTCGGAAAATGGACGGTCGGCGGCGAAGAGGCGGCGCTCGACGCCCCGGACGGCGCGATCAAATTCCGCTTCCACGCCCGCGACCTGCATCTGGTGCTCGGCCCAGGGGCGCAAGGCGAGAAAATCCGCTTCCGCGTCACCATCGACGGCGCGCCGCCCGGTGAAAACCACGGCGTGGATGTTGACGCCGACGGCCAGGGTACGGTCGCCGGGCAGCGGCTTTATCAGCTGGTGCGCCAACAGGGCGCCATCGCCGACCACACGTTCGAGATCCAATTCCTGGACCCCGGCGTAAAAGCCTACGCCTTCACCTTCGGCTGAACGGGAGAAAAGTCCGATGAAAAAAATTCGCTTTGCAAATTCCAGTTTTCCCCTGGGCGCGGTCCTTGTCACGGGGGCGCTCGCCGCCGCGATCGGTCTTGAGCTGAGGATCCCGGCCGCGGGCGCGGAACAGGCGCGCAAAATCCCCGCGCCGGTCCTCGACGAGCCCGCGCAGGCGGCGCCGGAAGTCGCGGTGCTGGCGGGCGGATGTTTCTGGGGCGTGCAGGGCGTCTTCCAGCACGTCAAGGGCGTGACCAGCGCCCTGTCCGGCTATGCCGGCGGCGCCCGGGACAAGGCGCAATATGAAATTGTCAGCAGCGGGCGAACCGGCCATGCGGAATCCGTCAAGGTGACGTTCGATCCGCGCAAGATCAGCTATGGCCGCATCCTGCAGATTTATTTCTCGGTGGCGCACGACCCCACCGAACTCGATCGCCAGGGACCCGACGAGGGGACGCAATACCGCTCGGCGATCTTCCCGACCGACGCCGAGCAGGCGCGGGTGGCCAGCGCCTATATCGCCCAGCTCGACAAGACGCAAGCCTTCGGGGCCTCCATCGTGACGAAGATCGAGCCAGCCAAGGCCTTTTTCCCGGCCGAAGCCTATCACCAGGACTTTCTGGCGCTGAATCCGCACTACCCCTACATCGTCATCAACGACCTGCCGAAGATCGCCAATCTCAAGCGCCTCTACCCCGACGCTTACCGCGCAGACCCGGTGCTGGTTGGGGAGCGGCCCTCGAATTGAGCCGGGCTCCCTCGTCCAACAGTCACTGGAACAGGCCGGAGATGCCGGAATAGACGCCGACGCCGGCAGAGACGATGATGATGGCCGCACAAACCTTGGCGTAGGCCCCTTGCAGCCGGTAGGGCTCCGGCAGGCGGCGGGCGAGCAGGTAGAGGAAGCCCAGCACCGGCGGCAGCAGCAGCGCGTTCATCACTTGCACGCCGACGCTCAGCGACACGAGGTTGACCCCGGAGGCGACGACGACGCCGCAGACGATCAGGGTGAGCGTATAGGCGCCATAGAACCAGGGCGCCTCCTTCGGCGCATCGTCGAGACTGCACTTGACGCCCAGGATCTCGGAGAGCGTCCGGGCGGCGGTGATGGTGACGACAATCGCCGCCACCAGGGCCGCGCCAGACATGCCGAGGCTGAACAGGAGCTTGCCGCCGATCTCGCCCAGGAAGGGCGTGATGGCGCCGGCGATCTGCTGCACCGTGTCGAGATCGCCGCTCTTGCCGGCGCGGCCGAGGGTGGCGCCGGCGGCCACCAGCACCGCCGCCATGATCACTTGGGTCAGCACGGCGCCGATCATCGTGTCGGCGCGGCCCGCCGGCAGGTCATCGACCGACATCTTTTTTTCGACCACCGCGCTCTGCTGGAAAAAGACCATCCAGGGCATGATGACCGCGCCGATATTGGCAGCCACCAGATAGAGGTATTTCTTGTCGCCGATCGGAATGTCGACCGCCTGCGCCGCCAGGGCGGCTGGATCGGGATGGGCGAGAAACACCACGGCGAGGAACACCAGCTCGAACGCGCCAATGGCCATGGCGATGCGTTCGACGGTCAGGTAGGAATGGGTATAGGCCATGATGAGCAAGGCCGCGACGACCATGAACATCGTCGTCGTGGCGGAGAGGCCCATCAGCGCGCCGACTTCCGCAAGGCCCGCCAGTTCGGTCAACAGCGCGCCCATGCAGCAGACGAGCAGGGTCAGCACCGAGAACCAGGCCCAGGTCCTGCCGAAATGCCTTTCAATCAGATGCGCATGTCCCTGCCCCGTCACCACGCCGAGTCGGACCGTCAGTTCCTGCACGATATAAAGCACGGGGATGAGGGCGATTTGCAGCCACAGCAGGCGATAGCCCCAGCCGGCGCCGCTCTGCGCGGCGGTGATGACGCTACCGGCGTCGGTGTCGGCCAGCATGACCACCAGCCCGGGTCCCGCCACCGCCAGAAAATGCCGCATTTTTCCACGCGGCATGACATTGCTCACATCGACCATCTTCGCTCTTCCAAAAGTGTCTCCCACTTCTGGCGCCTCGACGGCCTAGCGGCAATAGCTGCGGCGTTACTTTAGAATCCGTCCAGTCTAGGGGCTAGAATTCCTCGTCGTCGGACTCTGGCGCAGGCGTCTCCTCCACCTTCTCCCCGGCAATGACGTAGGAGCCCTTGAGCCAGCGGTGGAGGTCGATGTCGGCGCAGCGCTTTGAGCAGAACGGCTTGTAGGCCGGATCGACCGGCTTGCCGCAAATCGCGCAGACCGGCGGTTTTTTCGCGTCTTCTTGCATCAGGCTGTACCTTGCGCCTCGGCGCTTGCGGCCCAGAACACATGCGCCGGATAGCCGAGGCCGTCGAGCATCGCCATGGTTTCCTGCAACGGCAGGCCGACGACCGCGGTATAGGAGCCTGTCAGCTTGACGACAAAGCCCCCGGCTATGCCCTGGATGGCGTAGCCGCCCGCCTTGCCGCGCCATTCGCGCGAAGCGACGTAGGCGGCGATTTCCTTGTGGGACAGGCGCTTGAAACGCAGGCGCGCCTCGACCAGCTTCGAGCGCTCGCGCCCCGCCGGATCGATCACGGTCACGCCGGTATAGACACGATGCGCCCGCCCCGACAGCAGGCGCAGGCATTCCTCGGCCTCTTCGACGGTCTCGCATTTCGGCAGGATGCGGCGGCCTACGCAGACGACGGTATCCGCGCCGATGACATAGGCGCGCTGCAATTCCTCGCGCGCGTGGGCGGTCTTGGCGCCAACCCGCGCCTTTTCCAGCGACAGGCGCGCCGCCAGCTTGCGCGGCGATTCGTTGCGGCCGGGCGCTTCATCGAGATCTGTCGGCAGCAGGGCGTCGGGCTCTAATCCGATTTGCTGCAAAAGCGCAAGACGGCGGGGCGAACCGGAGGCGAGCGCGAGGCGCGCGATGCGGATTTCGGGCTCGGCGGTCACGGACGTCCGATCGATTGAATGTTCAGGTCTATTTGAAACGATAGGTGATGCGGCCCTTGGTCAGGTCGTAGGGCGTCATTTCGACCAGGACGCGATCGCCGGTGAGGACGCGG
Source organism: uncultured Alphaproteobacteria bacterium (assembly GCA_963828185.1). GTDB lineage: Bacteria > Pseudomonadota > Alphaproteobacteria > Rhizobiales > Beijerinckiaceae > Rhodoblastus. The sequence goes on from CAWHDV010000018.1 coordinate 89,409, forward strand.
ATCCGGTTCTTGCGCATCTTTCCCGCCGTATGGGCGATGATTTCGTGATCGTTTTCAAGCGTCACGCGAAAAGTCGCGTTCGGCAGCAATTCGCTGACGACGCCCGGGAATTCGAGTAGTTCTTCCTTCGACATCTGGTTCCTTGACTTTATGGGTCGACCACAGCCAGCCGGCCCGCACGCAAAAAAACCTTCACGCGGGATAGGTCGGAAGTCATCTTGTCGCCGTGGGCAAAACGACGCACTATCGCCCGCGCATCAGGAACTCCGAAAGGCCCACAACGGTTTTCTCCGGGGCGGGCTGGCGGATTGCCGGGATGCGCGGCGTCAAATGCGTCTCGTTGCGCCTGAACGGCACGCCGCGCTATAACAAATTGCGACGCGCCTGCCAATGGCGCGCGAGGGAAGCGACGTTCAAGACTTTTGGATCAACCCTTTTGGACGCGCGCGCCCGAGGTTTTCGACATGAAAAATTTGTTCGCCTTGCATAATCGCCTGATGAGTTCCTGGTTCGAGGCCTGCGAAATCAATGCGGCCTCGCTCGCCACGATTTCCGCGCGCCTGCCGCTGATCGCGGCGGCATCGACCGGCTTTGGCGACCGGAAAGCCCGCCACGAGACTCAGGCCATGGTCACGGAAAAGCTGTTCGCGGCGACGGAAGGCGCGCAGGCGGGAGCGCTGGAAACGGCGAAAGTGGCGTTGAAGGTGATGGCCGGCCACACGCATCCCGTGGCGGTGGCGGGGCATTTCATGGACGTGGCGTCGGCCACGACCGCTCCGGCGCGGAAAAAAGTTCGGGCCAATGCGAAACGCCTGTCGCGGGGCTGAGCGGACGCCGGCAAGACGGAATTTAAAACTGCGGATTTTTTAAAAGGGACGGCGTTTGGGGCGGCTTGAGGACTGGACAAGCCGCTTTTCGCTTTCTATAAGGCCCGAGCCTTGGCGCCAGCCGTCACGGCAAGCCCAGGTAGCTCAGTTGGTAGAGCATGCGACTGAAAATCGCAGTGTCGGTGGTTCGATTCCGCCCCTGGGCACCATTACCTTTTTTCGGCATTGTTTTTCCTCGACGTTTTGGCCGAAATCGTCCCACTTCCCTCAATCGTCGCTGAAAGTGGGACACTTTCGTTCCCGGTTTCGCCTTGGGCGAACTTCGCCATTCCGCTTTCGGCGAGCCGTTTGCGGTTGGCGGCGGCGGTGTAGCGCGCGACCTCCTTCAAGGTTTGATGGCCGGTGATGGCCATGATTTCATGATCGGTGCAACCAAGCTCGGCGAGGCGCGCGGACGCGGCTTTGCGCAGGCCGTGAGCTGAACAATTGGGCAAGCTGGCGGCGTCGCACCATTTGCGGAATCGGTTGCCGAAGCCGTTGGCCGTGAAAGGCTTGCCAAATTCCGTCACCAGAAAAATGCGAGCGCGCAACTAGGCGTGGCGTCAATGAGCTGTTGCAAGGCGGCAATGATCGGAATTTCGACCATGACGGGCTTGCGCACCCGGTTTTTGAACTGGGTCAGTTTTATCCAGCCGTCGCGGACGTGCTGCGGCCCAAGGAGCACAACGTCTGATCGCCGCTGTGAGGTGTAGAGAAGCAGCCCGAGTGCAAGACGGGCTTTCGATCCTTTTGGATGGGTCTGTTCGAATTGCTGAACCTCTTCAATTGTCCATGAATGATGGCCCTGCGATCCGGTCTTGAGGTAGGGGACCTCGCGCGCGGCGTTGCGGTCGCATAGATCATTGGCGACGGCATAGACAAAGACCTGGCGCAAATATTTGACAAGCGAGTTTGCCGCCTCTGGGCGATCCGCGCGGGCGTCGCGCCATTTGCGTGCGAATTCCAATTCAATCCGGCCACCTATTCCGACGCGAAGCCGGCCATGTATTCCGATTTGATGTCGGCCACCGTTCCGATCTGAAGCCGGCCACCATTCCGACGTGAAGCCGGCCACCTCCGCCGGCGGTTTTTTCGGAAACGGAGAAGTGTAAGAACGACGCCCCAAGGGTCAGCTGATCAGGCATTGCGGGAGCTTCCAACCAGGAGGCCCCGGATGCCGGCAAAGAGAGAGCTGACCATGAGACAGATGCGGCATTTGCTGCGTCTTCATTCGAACGGCGCGAGCGCGCGCGAAATCTGCCGCACAATCGGCGTGGCGCGCTCGACGGTTCAAGACGCAATCAAACGCGCGGCGGCGGCTGGCCTTTCCTGGCCATTGCCGGCGGAACTCACCGACGCGGTTTTGGAAGAAAGATTGTTTGCGCGGGCCGGCGTGGGCGCTGGCAAGCGCTTGCGCCCCGAGCCCGATTGGGCGGCGCTGGCGCGGGAGTTGAAGCGGCCTGGCGTCAACCTCCAGATTTTATGGGAGGAATATCGCGAGGCTCATTCGGCGGGCTATGGCTATTCGCGGTTTTGCGATCTGTTTCGCGAGTTCGAGCGGCGCCTGTCGCCGACCATGCGCCAGCGTCATGAGCCCGGCGAAAAAGTCTTCGTCGACTATTCCGGCAAGAAGCTTCCGATCGTCGATCCGGCCACCGGCGAAATCCGCGAGGCGGAGATTTTCGTCGCCGTGCTCGGCGCCTCGAACCTGACCTTTTCCGAGGCGACCTGGACGCAACAACTGCCGGACTGGATCGGCTCGCATGTGCGCATGTTCGGCTTTTTCGGCGGCGTTCCGAAGCTGATCGTACCCGACAACCTCAAGAGCGGCGTCAACAAGGCCTCGTTCTACGATCCAGAGATCAACCGCAGCTATGGCAAGATGGCCGACCATTACGGCGTCGGCGTGTTGCCGGCGCGGCCCTACAAGCCGCGCGACAAGGCCAAGGTCGAGGCCGGCGTGCGCTTCGCCCAGAGCTACATTCTCGGCCGGCTGCGCAACAGGACGTTCTTCTCGCTGGCCGAGGCCAACGCCGCCATCGGCGAGGCGCTTGCGCGGATGAACGGC
>CAWHDV010000019.1:0-607452 GCA_963828185.1 uncultured Alphaproteobacteria bacterium
AGCCCCTGGCGCTTTTCCGTTGCGCCGATGATGGATTGGACGGACCGGCATTATCGCGTGCTGGCGCGACTGCATTCGCGCCGCGCCCGGCTCTATACGGAAATGGTGACATCCGCGGCCATCGTCCATGGCGACCGGGAGCGACTGCTTGGCCATGACGCCTGCGAGCAGCCGCTCGCCGTCCAGCTTGGCGGCTCGGATCCCATGGAGCTGGCGCGCGCGGCGCGCATCTGCGCGGAATTTTCCTACACCGAGATCAATCTCAATGTCGGTTGTCCCTCAGACCGTGTGCAGAACGGCGCATTCGGCGCGTGCCTGATGCGCGAACCGCTGCTTGTCGCGAAATGCGTCGGCGCGATGAAAGAGGCCGTCGATCTGCCAGTGACGGTCAAATGCCGCATTGGCGTCGACGAGCAGGAGCCGCGCGAGGCCCTGTTCGCCATGGCCCGCGCCCTTGTCGCGGCGAATGTCGACGCGCTGGTCGTGCATGCGCGCAAAGCCTGGCTCAAGGGGCTTTCCCCGAAAGAAAATCGTGATATCCCGCCGCTGGACTACGCCTTGGTGCACGAGTTGAAGCGCGAATATCCGGACCTTCCTGTCGCTATCAACGGCGGGTTTGACACGATGGACGCGGCGCGGGCGCAATTGGCCATGCTCGACGGGGTAATGGTCGGCCGCGCCGCCTACCACAATCTTTCCATCCTGCAGCAGGTCGATCCTGAAATTTTCGGCGAGCCGCCGCCTTTCGAGACTTCGCGCTCAGCGACCCTGGCCTTCCTGCCCTATATCGAGCGCCAGTTGACGCAAGGGGTGCGGCTGGCCGACATGACGCGCCACATGCTCGGCCTTTTCGCGGGACGCCCCGGCGCGCGCGCCTTCCGTCGCCACCTCGCCACCCATGCGGCGCGGCGGGGCGCCGATGCGCGCACGGTCGAGGACGCGCTTGGGCTGGTCGATAACGCCGTTGACTTCCAAGAGCGCTGCTTACGCGCGTAAAGCATAAAATTTTAGAAGCCCGCGCAATGACACATTTTCCAGCAAAATCATTGGCAACGATAATACGCCGTTGGTTGTTCGGCGTCCGCAAAATGTTAAGGCTCTGACGCTAATGTGCGACATGTTGGGCAGGCGGCGTCAGGTTGGGGCAGGGGGATGATGCAGGTGTTTTCGCGCTTCTCAAAGAATGAATCCGGCGCGACGGCGATAGAATACGCCATCATCGCCGGCATTATCTCAGGCGTTCTGATCGGAACTTTCCGCGCGATGGGCGTCCAGATCAGCAACATGTTCGTCCCGATCGTCAACGGCCTCTGAGCCGCGGTCCGGTCGCGCCGCCAATCCGTGCATGATCGCGCGCCGCTGCGCCTCCGTCATTTGCCGCCAGGCCGCGATTTCAGAGCGCGTGCGGCGGCAGCCGAGACAAAAGCCGGAATTTTGATCGATCCGACACTGCTTGACGCAGGGCGTGCTGATTTCTCCGAGGTTCATCCGACCACTCCGGCAAAAACCAGCAGCACGGAGATTTCGGCGATCTGCTGCGCGGCGCCGGCGACATCGCCGGTCTGGCCGCCAATCTGCGCCCGCGCCAGGGCGCAAAGTCCCCGAACGGCCAAGGCCGCCAAAAACGCGGCGGCAAGGCAGGCGACCAGGGAAAAGCCGCCAAGCCAGGGCAGGGCGGCCAAAGCCAGGGCCAGGCCGAAGACCGGCCGCGCATCGGCGGCGGTAAAACCGCTCGCCGCCTGTCCGGAGCCGTCGGCGCGCGCGGGCGGCAGCAGGATCAGCGGCGCGAGGCAGGCGGCGCGCGAAATCGCTCCCGCCGCCGCCAGCGCCAGCACGGCGCGACCGGGCGAAACCGCGAGCGCGGCGAGGCTCGCCGCCCTCAGGCCGATGCTCAACACCAGCGCCACGGCGCCGTAGGCGCCGATGCGGCTGTCGCGCATGATCTCGAGCTTTCTCTCGCGCGAAAAACCGCCGCCAAAGCCGTCGGCGACATCCGCCAACCCGTCCTCATGCAGGCCGCCGGTCAGCAGGACGGCCGCGGCCAGCGCGAGCAGGGCCGCGACGAGCGGCGGCTCGCGCCAATGCACGGCCAGGACGAAAGGCAGGGCCGACGCCAGGCCGAGCAGGGCGCCGGCCACGGGCGCCATGCGCAACGCGCCGGCGAAATCGCCACTGAATTTGCTCTGGTCCGGCTCGGCCGGCAGCGGCAGGCGCGAAAAGAAGCGCAGGCTCGAAGCCAGATCGCGAAAGAGGTTCATCCAGCCGGCTCAGCGATGCAGGTTCTTGGCGGCGAGATCGTCGAGATAGGCTTGCCAGAGCTGCGCCTGCCGCGCTCCGAGATCGAAAAGATAGTCCCAGGTGAAAAAACCGCTGTCATGCATGTCGTCGAACACCAAACGCACGGCATAGCTGCCGACCGGCTCGGCCTTGATGATGGCGACGTCCTTCTTGCCGGCGACGGTTTTCTTCTGGCCGGGCGCATGGCCCTGCACTTCCGCGCTCGGGCTGTTAACGCGCAGGAATTCCGCCGGCAGCGCGAAGGCTTCGCCGCTTTCGAACGTGACGTGCAGGCTGTGGCCCTCGTCCTTGAGGCCGATCGCCGTCGGCCAGTGGGTTTCGTTGGTCATCTGCTCCCCCGAGAAAGCGCTTATGTTTGCGCAAAATCCTGTTCGCGCGCCGGAAAACGCTTATATAAGGCCTATGCGTCCGGAAAATACAGAAAACCAGTCTGCCGTCGCGACTTTTCCAGCCTCGCGGCCACTTGTCGATTCCTTCGCCCGGCGGATCGACTATATCCGCGTGTCCGTGACCGACCGCTGCGATTTCCGCTGCTCCTACTGCATGTCGGAGAACATGCATTTCCTGCCCAAGGCCGATCTCCTCACGCTCGAAGAGCTGGAGCGCCTCTGCGCGGCGTTCATTTCGAGGGGCGTGCGAAAAATCAGGCTGACCGGCGGCGAGCCGCTGGTGCGGCGCAATGTGATGCAATTGTTTCGCGGCCTGTCGCGCCATATCGGCGCGGGGTTGAGCGAGTTGACGCTCACCACCAACGGCTCGCAACTGGCGCGTTTCGCTCAGGAACTCGCCGATTGCGGCGTCAGGCGGGTCAATGTCTCGCTCGACACGCTCGACGCCGACAGGTTCCGCTCCATCACCCGCTGGGGCGATCACGCGCAGGTGCTCGCCGGCGTCGACGCGGCGCAGAAGGCGGGATTGCGGGTGAAGATCAATTGCGTCGCGCTCAAGGGCGGCAACGAGGGCGAATTCCTGCCGCTCACCCAATGGGCGCACGGCCGCGGCATGGACATTTCCTTCATCGAAGCCATGCCGCTTGGCGAAGACGCGATCCACAACATCGAAAGCTTCCTGCCGCTCGACGCAGTCGCCGCCGAACTGGCGCAAAGACTGACGCTTCTCCCGTCGACCTTCGCCAGCGGCGGCCCCGCCCGCTATTTCGATGTCGCGGAAACGGGCGGCCGCGTCGGCTTCATCACGCCGTTGAGCCATAATTTCTGCGACACGTGCAATCGCGTGCGGGTCACCTGCACCGGCGTCCTCTACACGTGCCTCGGCCAGGAGGACCAGACCGACCTGCGCGCGCCGTTGCGCGCCTCGCCGGGCGATGCGCTCTTGCACGCCGCGCTCGACGACGCCATGCGCCGCAAGCCGCGCGGCCATGACTTTGTCGCGCAATGGGCCGGGTCGCTGGCGCCGGGCCGCCGTTCGATGAGCCTGACTGGCGGCTGAAAAATTATTTGAGCCTTGCTGTAACCTTTTTCGAGCGCCCGCCGTATCCCTCCTTGCAGGCCGCGACGGCCTGTATCAACGCTCTTCAGCAAGAGCGATGTCATCAGGGAGTTCGACCATGCAGATGAAGATCGTTTCCGGCGCCAGCCTCGCCGCCGCCGCCATCGCCCTCGCCGTCGCCGGCGCCGGCATGACCACCCAGGCCCAGGCCAAGAAAGCCTCCGTGCATTGCATGGGCATCAACGCCTGCAAGGGCACGAGCGCCTGCAAATCCGCCATGAACTCCTGCAAGGGCCAGAATTCCTGCAAGGGCCAGGGCTTCCTGTTGAAGCATTCCGCCAGGGCCTGCACCAGGGCGGGCGGCAAGGTCGGCTGATTCATTTGATCAAAAATCCTCTCTCCGCTTGCGCGGAGAGAGGATTCCATCAATTTCCAAGGGGAGCCGCTCCATGCCATCGCAAAAGGCGCAAGGCTTCGGGCTCGGCCTGCGGACGGTCTATTATCCGGACATTCTCGCCGCGCCGCAGCCGGTAGACTGGTTCGAGATCATTTCCGAAAACTACATGGTTCCCGGCGGCCGTCCGCTCGCCATGCTCAACCGCATCCGCGCCGACTACCCGATGCGCATGCACGGCGTATCCATGTCGCTCGCCTCGACCGATCCGCTCGATCTCGATTACCTTGGCGATCTGAAGGCGCTGATCGCCCGGGTCGAGCCGGAGCTCGTCTCCGACCATCTCGCCTGGACGGGCGTCCATGGCCGCAATCTCCACGATCTCCTCCCCATTCCCTATACGCTCGAAGCCCTCGACCATTGCGTCGAGCGGGTTGCGAGGGTGCAGGATTTCCTCGGCCGCCGCATCGCGCTGGAAAATCCCTCGACCTATGTGTCCTTTTCGCGGGCCGACATGAGCGAAGCGGAATTCCTCGCCGAACTTTCCAATCGCGCCGATTGCCTGCTGCTGCTCGACGTCAACAATGTCTTCGTCTCCGGCTTCAACCACGGTTTTGACGCCAAAGCCTATCTCGATCTCGTGCCGAAGGGGCGCGTGGCGCAGATCCATGTCGCCGGCCATACCGACCTGCCCACCCACAAGATCGACACGCACGACCACCCGGTCTGCGACGACGTCTGGGCGCTGTTCGCCTATGTGCGCGAAAATTTCGGGCCGATCCCGGCAATGATCGAGCGCGACGACCAATTCCCGCCATTCGCCGAACTGCTGGCGGAGCTGCAGCACATGCGCGAACTGGCGGAGAGCCCCGAAATCGCCGACGACAGGTTGCGGGAGCCGGCATGAAACTCGCGCAGATCCTGGCTATGTTCCAGGCGAACGTGCTGGGGGAGGCGCCCCAGCCGAAATTCCTGGCGCGCTTGCGTCCGCCGACGCGCGCCGAAAAGATCGAAGACACATTCGCCGTCTATCATGACGGCTACCGCCTGCGCCTGATGGAATTCCTGTGCAACGACTACCCGGTTCTGCGCGAGGCGATCGGCGACGAGGCTTTCACGGAGATCGCCACGGCCTATATCGCCGCGCGCCCCTCGCGCTGGCGCAACGCGCGCTGGTTCGGCGTCGGCCTGCCGGAATTCTTGCGGGACACGCCGCCTTTTTCGTCGGAAAAAATCGTCTGCGGCCTCGCGGCGCTGGAGGCGGCCCTGGCGCAAAGCTTCGACGCCGCCGACGCGGGCGTCCTGCCGCTGGAAATTCTCGGCGTCACGCCGCAGGAAGACTGGCCGCGCCTGTGCTTCTGCTTCCATCCTGGCGTCGTCCTGATCGAGGCGCCGGCCGCCGCGCTCAAAGCCTATGAGGCCGTGCAGGCGGGAGACTGCGAAGCGGATCTGTCGGAGGCTGGCGAAGCGGGGATCACCATCCTGGTCTGGCGCGACGGGTTCGACGTGGCCTATCGGGCGCTCGACGCGCTCGAGGCGCTGGCTTTGCGCGAGGCAATGCGCGGAGCGCCTTTTGGCGAAATCTGCGGCCTCCTCGCTTTCGCGCGACCCCAGGAGCCGGCCGAACGGCTGACCGTCACAGCGGCGGGCTTTCTCGGCCAGTGGTTTTCCGCCGGCATGATTGTCGCCGCAGGGCCTTGAGAATTTTCGGCCAGCTTCGCTCCAGCTGGCCGTGCTTGGCTGGCTGGGACACCGGCGAGATCGAAAAAGCATGACAAATCAAGCCCAGAAATCAGTCGCGAAAAAATGGCTTTCCTTCGGCGACAAGGGCGCGGGCCCGTCGCGGCTGCCGGAGCTGCTGGCGCCGCATGTGCGGCCGGCGCTCGACGCCTTTTACGACAAGCTGCAGGGCGATCCGGACATGGCGATCATCCTCGCCAAGGGGCCGGGGATCGAGGCGCTCAAGCAGGCGCAGGCCGGCCACTGGAAACTTTTGCTCAAGGGCGAGGTCACCGACGAACTGAAGGAGCGCGGCCGGCGCATCGGCGCGGCCCATGTCCGCGTCGGCCTGACGCCGAGCTATTACATCCAGAGCTATCGCTATTTCTTCGAGACTTTTACCCGCATCATCCTCGGCAAAAAAGGCGGCGAAGCCGGAGACATGGTCGCGCTGGGACGCGCCATCTTCACCGATATGGAAATGGCGATTTCCGCCTATTCGGAGATCGCCGAAAGCAATTCGCGCCAGCGCGACGCGCAGGCGATGGTCAGTTCGGTCGAGGCGGAAGTCGCGAAAGCCAATGAGAAGGCCAAGGCGCAGGCCGAGGATCTCAAGGCCATCATCGGCGAACTGACGCAATCGATCTCGGGCCTGCAACAGGGCGTCGATCTGGTCGAGCGCGGCTCGGCGACGAGCAGCCACGGCATCGGTTCGGTGGCGGCGGCGATCGAAGAGATGCACGCCAACAGCCGCGAGGTCGGCGACCAGGCCGAAAACACCTCGCGCATGGCCGCCTCCGCCGTGCAGAAGGCCGAGGAGGCCGGCCGCCGCATGGGGCGGCTGACGCAATTGGCGACGCGCGTCGGCGAGATCGTCAAGCTGATCACCAATATTTCCAGCCAGACCAATCTTCTGGCCCTCAACGCGACGATCGAGGCGGCGCGCGCGGGCGAAGCCGGGCGCGGTTTCGCGGTGGTGGCCAACGAGGTCAAGCAATTGTCGCAGCGCACCGCCGAGGCGACCAAGGAGATCAGCGAGCAGATCCTGGAAATCGGCTCGGCGACGAGCGCGGTCGCCTCGGCCTTGAACGAGGTCAGCGAGATCATCGACGGCATGAAGACCATGGCCGGCGGCGTGGCCCAGAATTCCGAGAGCCAGATCGCCGCCTTGCAGGAGATCAGCGCCAGCGCCCAGGCGGCGGCGGGCGGCGCGGACGATCTCGGCAACAGCGCGCGCCTGTTCACCGCCGGCGTCGCCGACGTGAACGCCGTCGGCGAGAACGTCCGCCGCCACGGCGAACAGGCTTCGGCCATGATGGCCAGCATGATCGAGCGCCTGGTCATCACCGTGCGCGGTTTCGCCGGCGTGGACGGCCGCCGCCACGTCCGCGTGCCGATCCGCGTGCGGGTGCATTACCAGGCCGGGCAGGCGGGCGACGAAAGCGAGACGGTGGAGATTTCCGAAGGCGGCTGCGTGCTGAAAATTTCCTCGCAGCGGCCCGAGCCGGGCGCGGACATCCGTATCGATTTTCCGCAAGCCGGCGCGGTCAGGGGAACCGTCAAGGGCTATCAGCCGCTCGGCATGCGGGTCGAGTTCAAGAACATGAGCGAGCAGCAGGCGGCGGCCGTCGCCGCGATGGTCAAGGCGGCGCAGGCGAGCGACGCCGGACTGAAGAACGTCCTGAAGGAACGCCGCGATCTCGTGGAACAGGCGCTGGATGCGGCCTTGAAGGCGGGCAAGATTTCGATTCAGGACCTGTTCGACGTGGATTACCAGCCTATCGCCGGCAGCAATCCGCCGCAGTTCTCGACGAGGTCGCTGGCGTTCCTCGAAAACATCCTGCCCCCCTTGCAGGAGCCGGCGCTGGCCGCCAATTCGCGCATCCTCTTCTGCGTCGCGTCGGACCGCAATGGCTACGTGCCGATGCACCATGTGCGACAGTCGCAGCCGCAGGGCGACGACCCCGCCTGGAACAACCAATATAGCCGCAACCGGCGGATCTTCGACGATCGCGCCGGCCTCGCCGGCGCCCGCAACCTGCAGGAATTCCTGCTGCAGACCTATTCGCGCGACATCGGCGGGGGACGCACGGTCATGATGAAGGACCTGTCAATGCCGATCACCGTCGATGGCAAGCACTGGGGCGCCATGCGCATGGGCGCGCCCGTCGATTGAGCTAACGGGCTGTCGAGAGAAGATGACGAAGAAAACCGAGGCCCCGATCCATGCGATCGGGGCCTCGGCCTTCATGCCAGTCTATCCTCCGCCTCAACGGCAGGGCGGCTGGCCGGGCGCGCCGCAATGCGGACGCTCATGCGGCGGCGCGACGCGAGGGGAGGTGGGCGGCGCGAAATGCGGCGCGGTGGGCGCGAGATGGGGCGCGGGGATATGCGGCGCCGGCGGCGCGAGATGGGGCGCTGGCGGCGCGATATGCGGCGCGGTCGGCGCGACACGCGGCGCAGGCGCGGGCGTTGGAGCGCGCGGTACGGCGCGCGGCGGGGGCGTGACGCGTTGCGGCGGCTGCGCATGATGCGGCGCGGCATGGGCATTTGGCGCAGCATTCGGCGCAGCATTCGGCGCGGCATTGGGAGCGGTAGTGGGCGCGCCGTGCGGCGCTCCGTGGGGCAACGGCGCCCCGGCAGGTTTCTGGCCGGCGGCGGGAGCAGTTGGGGCTGCCGCCGGAGGATTGGCCGGCGCGCCCTGCGCCCGGCGATAATGCTGGTTGTAATAATCGTTCGCGCCGGGATCCTTCGCCTGCACGGCGGCCGGCGCGTGGAACAGGCCATGCCTTACCGCCGGAATGGCGAAGAGCAGCGGCGCGGCGACCAGCGGCAGCGGCAGTAACCCATGTTGCGGCGGCGGCGGCGCGCGTTCGACCAGGTCGCGGCGCTCGGGCAGCAGATAGGCCATCGGCGGCGGCGCGCCGTAATCCTGGTCGTCGAACACCACATAGGGCCGGTCGAAATAAACGTACTCGTCCTGGGGCGGCGGCGACACGTCGAAGTCATAGGGATCGTATTGCGCGGGCGGCATGAGCGCGGCGTTCAGCATCGCCAGGCGGCGGCGACTGTCCTCGGCGTGCGGCCCGCGCGGATAGCGATGCAGATAGCTCCAGTAGGCGCTGGCCGTATTGGCCTTCCACGCGCGCCGCCAGGTGACGGCCTCGCGGCGCAGGGCGAGCATGGCGCGCGCCCTTTTTGCGTAAGCGGAATTGGGATAGGCGGCGAGGAAATCGACATAGGCGGCGATCGTGTCCTCTTCCAACGCCGCGGCATAGGCCTGGTCGACCGGATAGTCGCGGATCGGCCTGGCGGCCTGGGGTTCGAGCGGCACGGACGGCGGCGGCGCGCCCGGCGCGCGGGCGAACAGCACGGGCGCGGGCGCGAGCTTCGAATTCGTCCCACGGAACCTGCGCTCCCTTCGTCTGCTGCGACACGCGCAGGCGGACGCGGGTGAAAGCCTCGTCCACCGGCAGGCCGCCCTCGCGCAGCATCTCGGCCAGCGCCTGCGCATAGACGCCATAAGGGCCGGTTTCGCTGGGCGCGACCGAATCCGGCGCCGCATTGGCGGCGATCAGTTCGCCGCTTTCCGGCTCGACCAAGGCGAGACCGCCAGCGAGCCCCTGCGGTCCCGGGGCGAAGGAATTGATCCGCGCCGCGTCGAGCACGACAATGCGCGCCTTGAGCGGCGTCTGCGCCAGGGGTTGCAGGTAATCGCTCAGCCGCACCGCCTCAAGCGGCGTATCGGCGGCGCGTAAAATCGTCGCCTCGACGGGGGCGAGATAGTTTTCTCCCTCGTATTGCACGCCGCGGCCGCCGAGATAGATGAAGACCGTCGCGTCCGGCCCGGCGGTCGCCGCCTTTTCGACGAAGTCGCGCAGGGTGCGCCGCAGTCCGTCCTGGTCGAGATCAGCGGCGCCGGTCACGTCGAAGCCGGCGAGTTGCAACGTGTCGGCGATCAGGCCAGCGTCATTGGCGGCGGACGACAGCGGGCCGGTCTTGTAAGCCGCCTCGCCGATGACCAGCGCGAGGCGTGGCGGCGCTCCCGGCCCCTGCTGGGCGCGAAGCGCCGCCACCCCGGCCAGCAGCGCGCCAAACGCCATGGCGCCCGCGGCGAACCGCGACTTGAAATGGCCGACTCGTCGAAACATGCAGTCCTCCACAAAAAAAATCGCCCCCCCGCGCCGTTGCAGCTCGGGGCGCGAAGGGGCAGGGCGTCATCTCATCGGAAAACGGCTGAATGGAGGCTGAATGGTTTAGCCCGGCGCGTTCAGGGCTCGACGACAACGCGCGCGCCGATCTTCACCCGGCTGTAAAGGTCGATCACGTCATTGTTGGTCATGCGGATGCAACCGGAGGAGACGGCGTGGCCGATGGTGTCCGGCTCGTTCGATCCGTGGATGCGGTAAAGCGTGGAGCCGATATAGATCGCCCGCGCGCCGAGCGGATTTTCGATGCCGCCGCTCATGTGGCGCGGCAGGTCGGGCCGGCGCTGGATCATCTGCGCCGGCGGCGTCCAGTCCGGCCATTCGCGTTTGCCGGAGACGCGGTGGACGCCGGCCCATTCGAAGCCGGGCCGGCCGACGCCGACGCTGTAGCTCAGCGCCTGGCCGCCGCCGAGCACGAGGTAGAGACGGCGATCCCGGGTCGAAACAACGATCGTGCCGGGCTTTTCATGGCCGGGATAGGCCACGGTTTCGCGCTGGATGGCGCTGGCCACCGGCCGCCCGTCCTGCTCCTGCGGCGCGGCGGAAAGGTCGGGCGGCGCGGCGGAAAGGTCGGAAAATCCGGCGCTGGCCGGCGCCGCGCAGGACAAGGTCAGGCCGATGGCCGCGACGGCTTTGGCCAGACCGGCGCCCAGGAAAGAACGACACAGCATGAGACAGGCTCCCGTTCGACGAATTTCTTCTTGCCGCCGGCGCGGGCTGCGCCGCCGCCGGGTTGCTAACGCGCTCAAGCTCGAAAAGTGGCGGCTGTTGGCCGATTTTGTCCAAAAGAAGGAGTGGCGGCACCGATTGAAATGACCGCGAGCGCCTTGACGCGGCGGCGCTTGTTTCTTAAAGAGGGCGTCCGACGTTCAGGCGTCCGGGCGATTAGCTCAGCGGGAGAGCACACCCTTCACACGGGTGGGGTCATAGGTTCGATCCCTATATCGCCCACCATCTTCTTCACGCTCGGGGCCGCATGCGCCGCCGGAGAAAGCGCTGGGCGCTAGATGTTCGGCGCTGGCAGGAAGGTGAAGGGCCGGGCGGGACGAAACTGTCCGGAGACATCGCCGGAATAGACCTGCCCGTCAGCCAGCGGCAACTTCGAAATCGGGGCGCCCGCTTGCATGTTCAATTTGGAAAAAGTGATCCAGAAAGTGTTCGGGCGCGTCGCGGCGTCGAAGTAATAGACCTTGTTGGTTTGGTCGGAAATCGTGCGCCAGATCGTCGATGAAATGTTCGGCTGATCGGGCGTGGTGATGCCGAGCGGCACACTGACGGCGCGCATGACGCCCATGACGCTCGCCACCGCCTGAAAGGCGTAAGAGCGCTGCGGAACGCTGGCGATGTAAGCCGGGTCGGCGGCCTTCGGGATGGCGTTGATCAGGAACGAGGCGCGGGCGTAGCGGTCGGCGGCCCGGTTGGTTCCCGGCAGGAACACCAGACCTCCGATGCTCTCCCAATAGCGGTTCAGGGCGAGTTGCTGGTCGTAAGTCGGCGAATTGGTCATCACCACATATTGCTTGCCGTGATGGATGACGAGTTTTCCGTCAATATATTCGAGCACGGCGGAGTCGCCGCTCGCGTCGGACAGCGACAGGTGCAATTGCGCGCCGACCCCGTTGGGAAGTTTTTGCGTTACGATCTGGAACGGCTCGGATTGCAGCGCCGAGACCGCCTCCGCGACGGTGGCGAAATTGTCGAGGACATACTGTCCCCACAGCGAGATCGACATGCGCCGCCGCTTGGGATCGGGCTGACCGTAATTGGACTCATCGAGAAACAGCAGATTGGCGACGAGCCCTTGTTCGTTCATCCCGTCGGCGCTTCCGATATTGTAACCAGACGCAATGACGCTGCCGTATTTCGAGGTCCATTTCGGCGAGTTTGGACCCGCCGCGCCATCGCGTTCGATGCCGCGCGGGAAGACCCACAAATCGGTGTGCATGTCCTCCTTCCAATCCATCGAACGCCCGGTGATGACCGTGCCGTCACTCCCGACATAAAGGGCGCGCGAGCAGGCGCTGGCGGTTTGCGGCGCGAGAAGCGCGACAAACATCGCAAGAGAGGCGGAGCGGGAAATATGACGGCGTTTCATTGTCTTCCTCCTCAAGTCACCCCTAAAATAATGTATCACACAACTAAATACAGCGCGACATTTCCATAAATGGCGGCTCGCGAGCCACAATTACTGATGGCTGTTCAAAGCAATCGATCTCCAAGCAATATTTTATGGTTTCTAAGAGCCTCATGATGACGGGCCAACGCGGCGGTTGCCACAACTGTCTGCATCTACGCCGATTTCTGCTGCCGCCGCGCGAGGGCGTCGCGCGACGTCATCGCGCGCCGACGCAGTTCACGCCTCGACCTGCCGCGCCATCAAATTCCGCCCGGCCAATCGCGCAACCTTGACAGCGAGTTCGATGGAGAAGGGTGTTGTCGTCCTGGTATAGCTAGGTCTTGTCTATTTAATCTTTAATTGCCAATCACAGATAATATTGATAACGTTTTCGTGATAACACTTAAGCGGAGCATTTACTATGGATCCGGAATTTCATGATTTCCCGCATCGTTTTAGCTTGCTTGCCAAAAACGTCAACGCGAAGATAATCCACCAAAGCTTAAGTAGAAGCTTTGGAAAATGCGGAAATCGATGGCTTGCCATAAGTAGCGTAGAACAGAAGGTGGTGGAATTGTTTGCGCCGCGCAAACTGCACGTCTATTTTCGAGGTGAAAAAGACGCAATCGCGGCTAAGCTGCTGATCGGCGGCGCCGACAGTGGCAAGGTTCTCATGGAAAATCGCTCGTCGATTTGACCGCACGCCAGAATGCGAGAAAGGCGGCCCGGATGGCCGGGGACAAGGCCGGCCATGACTGTGACGCTGCTTCAGAAAAACGCCTCGACCGCCGCTGGCAGTTCGTCGAAATGCGAGATCACCCGGTCCGGGGAGAATTCCTCGATGGGGCGGTCGGTGTAGCCGAAATCCACAGCTATCACCGGAATGCCCGCCGCCCGCGCGGTGGCGATGTCGGTCTTGGAATCGCCGATCATCAGCGTACGCGAGACTTTTCCGCGCGACGCCTCGATGGTGCGCAGGAGCGGGGTCGGGTCGGGCTTGGCCACGCCAAAAGTGTCCTGGCCGCAGATGAAGGCGAAGCGGTCGGCGACGCCGAGCTTTTCCAGGAGCAGCCGCGCCGGCCGCTCGATCTTGTTGGTGCAGACGGCGAAGAAGTCGCCTCGCGCGGCAAGCGCATCGAGCGCCTCGATCACGCCGGGATAAAGCCGGCTGTCGTCGGCGATGCGGGTTTCATAATGGGCCAGGAAAAGCTGGAACATCTCCTCCATCTTCTCTTTCGAAACGCCTTTATCCTGCGCCGCCAGCGCGCGCTGGATCAGCGCGCGCGCGCCGGCGCCGAGCAGCGCGCGGGCGTCGCCGATCGGCGTCGCCTCGAAACCTTCGTGCAGCATCACATAATCGAGCGAGGCCATGAGATCGCCGGCCGTGTCGGCCAGGGTGCCGTCGAGGTCGAAGACGTGGAGAACGGGTTCGGGCGAAGGGGACAAGCGAAGCTCCTCTGGAATGCGGCGCTTTGCGCCTATACCATCGACTAAAGAAGGGCGCCAGTTCGCCGCGCCGCGCCTGACGTCGAGGGCGTCAGCCTGGCGCAGGTTGCAAGTCATCTGATCGTCGCGCACAAGTCTGATAAAGCGTTTGCTCCAGAGGATCGCCAGAATGCGCCTGCTTCGCCTGATTTTCGCGCCGCGTCACAGCGCGCTCCTGTTCAGCGTCATTTTCTTTTGCGGGACGCTGGCGGAAATGACGATTTATCGCGACCGGATGGAGATACTGGCCATTCCCCTGGTGGTTTTCGGCGGCCTGACGACGGTCGGGCTGGGCGACCTCGTTCAGAAGCGCCATTCGGTGCTGCGCAACTACCCGATCCTCGCGCATCTGCGCTTCATCATCGAGGAGATACGCCCGGAAATCCGGCAATATCTGTTCGAGAGCGAAACCGACGGCTCGCCGTTTTCGCGCGACCGCCGGGCGCTGGTCTACCAGCGCGCCAAGATGCAGCTCGACAAGCGGCCCTTCGGTACGCAGCTGGCGGTCTATTCCGACGGTTTCGAATGGATGCTGCATTCGCTCGAGCCCCGACCGCTGGCGGAAAAACCGTTCCGCGTTCTGGTCGGCGGCCCGGATTGCCAAAAACCCTATTCGGCTTCGGTGTTGAACATTTCGGCGATGAGCTTCGGCTCGCTGAGCGCCAACGCCATCCGCGCGCTCAACGGCGGCGCCCGCGGCGGCAATTTCGCGCATGACACCGGCGAGGGCGGCTTTTCGCCCTATCACGCCGAAAACGGCGGCGACATCATCTGGGAAATCGGCTCGGGCTATTTCGGCTGCCGCACGCCCGAGGGCGTGTTCTCGCCGGAGAAATTCGCTGAAAACGCCAGAAATCGGCAGATCCGGATGATCGAGATCAAGCTCAGCCAAGGCGCCAAGCCCGGCCATGGCGGCGTGCTGCCGGCCGCCAAGGTGACGCAGGAGATCGCGGCGATTCGCGGCGTGCCGCAGGGCCGCGACTGCATTTCGCCGCCAAGCCACAGCGCTTTCTCGACGCCGCTGCAAATGATGGCTTTCATCAAGCACTTGCGCGAGCTTTCCGGCGGCAAGCCCGTGGGCTTCAAGCTGTGCGTCGGCCAGCCGGTCGAGTTTCTGGCCGTGTGCAAGGCCATGCTCGAGAGCGGCGTCGCGCCGGATTTCATCGTCGTGGACGGCAAGGAGGGCGGCACCGGCGCGGCGCCGCTCGAATTCATGGATCATCTGGGCATGCCGATGCGCGAGGGGCTGAACTTCGTCCATAACGCGCTCGTCGGCGCGGGATTGCGCGCAAAGGTCAGGCTCGGCTGTTCCGGCAAGATCCTCACCGCCTTCGACATGGCCAGGGCCATGGCGCTTGGCGCCGACTGGTGCAATTCGGCGCGCGGCTTCATGTTCGCGGTCGGCTGCATCCAGTCGCTGTCCTGCCACACCGACGCCTGTCCGACCGGAGTCGCGACGCAAAACGCCTGGCGCGGCCGCGCCATCCATGTGCCCGACAAGGCCCAGCGCGTCGCCAATTTCCACCGCGCCACAATGCACAGCCTCGCCGAACTGACGGCGGCAGCCGGCCTCGACCATCCCAGCCAGTTCGAACTCGAGCAGTTTCGCCGCCGCGTCTCCGAAAGCAGCGTCGCCAGTTTCGCCGAACTTTTCCCGGCGATGGAGGAGGGCGAATTTTTGCGCGGCGCGCGCGACGAGCGGCTGCGCGCGATTTGGGATCGGGCGAGCGCCGAGCGGTTTTCACCTTTGCGCGCCTGATAGCGCTACCGCTGGCGGACAAACCCGGCATAGGCGAGATAGGCTCCCGCCAGCGCCGGAATGAGCGTGTAGGCGACGGAATGCGACGGGTAACGCATGGCGCCGAGCAGCGCCGTCCAGCCGGCGGCCGGAACCAGCAGCAACGCGGCCCCCTTGATCGTCATCACCCATCCGAGCAGCGACACGACCGCCGCCGCCGGATCATTCCAGACATTGTGGCCGAGCACGATCGCCAGTCCGGACGCGAATGTGAGCATGCCGGACACCCACAACAGCGCCGGCTGATCGACCATCGCCGGAGCGACCGTCGTCAGCAGACCGGGTTGCGTCCATTCCGACGCCGCGATGACCAGAAGGAACACACCAAGCAGGCGGGACAAATATTGGGTAAGGGAAGACATCGCCACCTCCGGCCGCCGGAAAGCGCGGCTTCCCGGGGCCAAGGGGGCACATTACTCCAGAAGTGTCCGGCTTTTCAGTTTTTCCGCAAGGCCGCGGCGACGCGCGGCGACAGGGCGGCCGCCGTCGCCGCCGGTTTCGGACGTTCCGGACGGGTGATGCGGTCCAGCGCCAGCGCCAGGCGCCGCTTGAAGAACTCCCATGGCCACCGCGCAGACCAGCAGGAACACGGCGGAACCGACGCCGCTGGCGAGCAGCGCGAAATTGAAACGGTAATTTTCCGGCAAATCGTTCAGGAGATGCAGCCGGGGTCCGCAGAGGAAAAGGACGAGGCAGACGCCAATGACGCCGACGACGCCGTTCATTACCCGCCCGAAGGCCTTTTCCTTGACCGCCATGTCGGTCAGGAGGCCGAAGCAAACGGCGTAGACGCCCAGGCCGAAGGCGAAGAGATCGCGCTTGTCGCCGGTAAAATCGGACCAGCCGATCCAGTCCACCAATTTGTCGACGATGGAAAAGCCGCCGCTGTCGCCATAGCCGGCGGCGAGCGCAGGACGGCAAGCAGCGAGAGCCAGCGGCGCCGCGAGCAAGGGCGCCGCGAGCAGGGTCCAGACAAAGGCTTTGCGGAAGGTCGGTTTCATCGATGGCGTCCCACGGCTTGAGGCCGTGGGGGATTGTAACGCCGCGCCGCTTGAGACTTCGTAAATGCCTGTTCGCGAGAGGACTTGTCTTGCCCGTTCACATGTTCGGATAGTTCGGGCCGCCGCCGCCTTCCGGGCAGGTCCAGGTGATGTTCTGCGAGGGGTCCTTGATGTCGCAGGTTTTGCAATGGACGCAATTTTGGGCGTTGATGACGAAACGCGGGTCGGTCTTGCTCGCCTCGTCGGCATAAACCACTTCATAGACGCCGGCCGGGCAATAGAGCCGCGCCGGCTCGCCATAGACGGCCAAGTTCTTGGCGATTGGAATGCTCGGATCGGCCAGTTTCAGGTGAACCTCCTGATCTTCCTCGTGATTGGTGTTGGAGAGGAAGACCGAGGACAGCTTGTCGAAGCTGACGACGCCGTCGGGCTTGGGATAGACGATCGGCTTGACCTTGGACAAAGGCTTCAGCGTCGCGTAATCCGGCTTGCCGTGCTTGAGCGTGCCGAACAGGGACAGCCCGAACAGATTGTTCAGCCACATGTCGACGCCGCCGAGGGGAACGCCGACATAGGTGCCAAGTTTCGACCACAAGGGTTTGACGTTGCGCACTTTTTTCAGGTCGTCGCCGATCGGGCCGCTGCGCCAGCCGTCTTCGTAGCGGCTCAATTCGTCGTGGGCGCGGCCGGCGGCGAGCGCTTCGGCCGCGGCCTCCGCCGCCTCGACGCCGGAGAGAATGGCGTTATGTGAGCCTTTTATGCGCGGCACGTTCATGAAGCCCGCCGCGCAGCCGATCAGCGCCCCGCCGGGGAAGGCGAGCTTGGGGACCGATTGCCAGCCGCCCTCGGTGAGCGCGCGCGCGCCGTAAGCCAGCCGCTTGCCGCCGATAAAGGTGTCGCGAACAAAAGGATGGGTCTTGAACCTCTGGAACTCGTCAAACGGCGACAGGGTCGGGTTCTTGTAGTTCAGGTGGAGGACGAAGCCGACGATGACCTGGTTGTCCTCGACATGGTAGAGGAAGGTTCCGCCGCCGGTTCCCGCCGACAGCGGCCAGCCGAAGGAATGCTGCACCAGGCCCGGCTGGTGCCTGGACGGATCGACGCGCCACAACTCCTTGACGCCAATTCCATATTTCTGCGGCTCGCGGCCCTCATCGAGTTTTTGCCTGGCGATGATCTCTTTCGACAGCGAGCCGCGCGCGCCTTCGGCGAGCAACGTGTACTTGCCCCTAAGCTCCATGCCGCGCGTAAAAGAGTCCTTGGGCTTGCCGTCGCGGCCAACGCCCATGTCGCCGGTGGCGACGCCCAAAACCTCGCCCTTGTCGCCATATAAAATTTCGCTCGCCGCGAAGCCCGGATAGATTTCGACGCCGAGTTCTTCCGCCTTGGCGCCGAGGAAGCGGCAGACATTGCCGAGCGAGCCGACGTAATTGCCGTGGTTGTTCATCAGCGGCGGCATCAGGAAATTGGGCAGGCGCATTCCGCCGGAGGGGCCGAGCAGATAGAAGCGGTCTTCCGTCACCTTGACCTTCAGCGGACAATCGGCGTCGTCGCGCCAGCCGGGCAGCAGCTTGTCGAGGCCAACGGGATCGATCACCGCGCCGGACAGGATGTGCGCGCCGATTTCCGAGCCTTTTTCGACCACCACGACCGAGCAGTCCGGATTGATCTGCTTCAGCCTGATCGCCGCCGCCAGGCCGGAAGGTCCGCCGCCGACGATCACAACGTCATAGTCCATCGCCTCGCGCGGCTCGACCTGCACTTCGCTCATTTCTCTCTCCAGCCGGCGCCCCCTCGGTATCGCGCCCTTCCTTAGCCCCACTTCATAACGCGCCGCGCGCCGGTGTCCACTGGCGAAACGACGAATAGCCCCAGAGACAGTTTATATATGAACAATTGCGCGAGGGGAAGGCGAAAGCTACAAACAGCCATGACCGTCCCTTGCGCGCCCGATCAGGAAGTCCTCGCCACGCTGTTGCGCTGGTATGTGGACATGGGCGTCGATTGTCCGGTCGGCGAAGCGCCGGTTGATCGTTTCGCACAGTCGGCGGCAAGGCAGGCCGCGCCGCCGCCTGAAACATTTGCGGCGCCCGCGCCGCCGCCTGAAACATTTGCGGCGCCCGCGCCGCTAGCCGGGCGTCCGGTCGAGGCGCCCGCGCCGTCGCAAAAGCGCGCGCCGCCATCAAGCCCGCCGCCCGCGGCCCGCATTTCGCGCGAGGCGCAAAATCAAAATCCCGCGGCGCAGGCCGCCGCGCTGTCGCATGACGCCGCGACCAAGAACGCGCGCGAACTCGCGGCCAGCGCCGGGACGCTCGGTGAACTGCGCGAAAAACTCAGCCGTTTCGACGGTTGCGCGCTGAAAAATTCCGCGACCAACCTGGTCTTTTCCGATGGCGCGGAAAACGCGCGGATCATGATTGTCGGGGAGGGACCCGGCGCCGAGGAGGATCGCAGCGGAAAGCCGTTCGTCGGCCGCGCCGGGCAATTGCTCGACAAGATGCTCTCAGCCATCGGCCTCGACCGCACCGGGGTCTATATCGCCAATGTCGTGCCGTGGCGGCCGCCCGGCAACCGCACGCCGACGCCGCAGGAACTGGCTTTGTGCCTGCCCTTCGTGCGCCGCCAGATCGAACTGGTCGCGCCCGATTTCCTGGTGCTGCTCGGCGCCTCGGCCGCCCAGACCCTGCTTGAGGAGAAGGAGGGCATCATGCGGCTGCGCGGGCGCTGGCGCGACTATCCCTGCGGCGAGCGGACCATCAGGACGCTGCCGATGCTGCACCCCGCCTATCTCTTGCGCGCGCCGTTGAAAAAGGCCCAGGCCTGGCGCGACCTGCGCAGCCTGAAACACGCGCTCGACGCGGCGGAGCCGGAATGACCGCGCATTTCGAGATTAAATCCGGGTTGATCGCGCAAAAACTCTGGCCGATCGCCGGCGTGGACGAGGTCGGGCGCGGCCCGCTGGCCGGCCCGGTCTGCGTCGCCGCCGTCATCCTCGACCCGGACAATCTGCCGCAAGGGCTCGACGATTCGAAAAAGTTGTCGGCTGTCAAGCGCGAGGCGTTGCACGAAAAAATTTGCGCTTCCGCCCTGGCGATTTCCGTCGTGCTGGCGCCGGCGGCGGAGATCGACGCGGTCAATATCAGGCAGGCGACTCTCAACGCGATGGCGCGTTCGGTGCGCGCCCTGTCGCTGGCGCCGCGTATCGTGCTGGTCGATGGCCGCGACCTGCCGGACTTGCCATGTCCGGGCCGGGCTTTGGTCAATGGCGACGCGACCAGCGTTTCGATCGCCGCCGCCTCGATCGTCGCCAAGGTCACGCGCGACCGGCTGATGGCGCGGCTCGACATTTTGCATCCCGGTTATGGTTTCGCCGACCACGCCGGCTATGCCACAGCGGCGCACCGCGCGGCGCTGGCTAAAATCGGCCCCTGCCGCGAGCATCGCCGCTCCTATGCGCCGATCAAGCTTTTTTTCGACGCCCCCGACGCCGACTGAGACTGGCTTACGGATGGCGGCCGTCGCCCCTTCCTTCGAGACGCGCCATGAGGCGCTCCTCGGGCTGAGAGCTACGGAAAGATTTATTCAAACCAAGGCCCTCATGGTGAGGAGGCCCTGAACGGGCCGTCTCGAACCATGGGCCGCGCAACAAGTCTGCGCCTAGGCGATGAGACGTTTCGCCGCGGCGCTTTTTTCCGTTTTTAGCTCATGACGCAGCAGAAGGGCCGCCCGGACTTCACCGCATCTTAACGCATGTCGTCTATCGCGCGGGAAACCCGTTAACCATAAGAAACGCTTAAGCTTTTCGTTCGGAAAAGGGACACATTGCCGGGGATTGCCTAAACCTCGTCTTTACCGCGATGCGCGTAATTTACGACTGTCAGTCAGTCGCGTTGTGGTGTTGCGTTCATGAGTATCCTTCGCGCCGGGACGGCCGGCTCCAAAGTCCAGAAACTTGTATCGCGTACTGGACCAAGGCCGGTTGGCCGCCCGGTGACGGGCGGCGATCCCCGGGTCGCGAGGGCGGCGCCGCTCGACCAGATTCTGGTCGGCGACTGTGTCGAGGCGATGCTCGGCCTGCCCGAGCACAGCGTCGATCTGGTCTTCGCCGATCCGCCCTACAATCTCCAGCTCGAAGGTGGGTTGACCCGCCCAGACCAGTCCGAAGTGGACGCGGTCGACGACGACTGGGACAAGTTCGCCTCCTTCGCCGATTACGACCGTTTTACCCGCGCATGGCTGTCGGCCGCCTATCGCGCCATGAAGCCGGATGCGACGATCTTCGTCATCGGCTCCTATCACAACATTTTCCGCGTCGGCGCGATCATGCAGGACCTGGGCTTCTGGATCCTCAATGACATCGTCTGGCGCAAGGCCAATCCGATGCCGAATTTTCGCGGACGTCGCTTCACCAACGCGCATGAAACGATGATCTGGGCGTCGAAAGGCCCGCAGGCCAAGTCCTACACGTTCAATTATGAGGCGCTGAAGGCCGGCAATGAAGATCGCCAGATGCGCTCCGACTGGTTCTTCCCGATCTGCACCGGCGCCGAACGGCTGAAGGACGAGGCAGGGCGGAAAACCCATCCGACGCAAAAGCCAGAGGCTTTGCTGGCGCGCATCCTGATGTCGGCGTCAAAACCCGGCGACGTGGTGCTCGATCCTTTTTTCGGCTCCGGCACCACCGGCGCGGTGGCGAAAAAGCTCGGCCGCCATTTCATCGGCTGCGAGCGTGATGGAATCTATATCGAGGCGGCCCGGGCCCGCATCGCCTTGGCCGAGCCGATGGATGAAGCCTCCTTCCGCAACCCCGTCGCAAAGCGGCAGGAGCCGCGCGTCGCCTTCGCCAGCCTCGTCGAAGCCGAGATGATCGCCCCGGGAACCGAACTGTTCGACGACAGGCGGCGCCATCGGGCGATTGTGCGCGCCGACGGCGCTGTTGCTTTGGGCGACATCGTCGGATCGATCCACAAGATCGGCGCGCTGGCGCAGGGACTGCCGGCCTGCAACGGCTGGACCTTCTGGCATTTCGAGCGCGCCGGCCAAAAAATCTGCATCGACGAATTACGCGGAAGGTATCGCGAGATCGCGAAAGGCGCCGACGAGGCGTGAAGGCTTATCCAGTTTCGGCAAGTGACGGCTCAAGGACGCGAAGGCGCTGGGACAGCACGCATGCGAGGAACGCGGGGACTGGATCGAATTGCGCTGACGAATTTTTCGACAATGCGGCATGGACCGCGCCCCTCCGGCGAGACAGCTCAATTGGGTGACCCCGTAACCCCCCGGCGTTTGTGTTTGCCGGAATGATTTGACATGCTACGAAAACGGCGAGGCCTATGCTCATGTCCCCGGCTTTGGAGGCGCATATGCGCACGTCCTTGAAATCAGCGGAACAGAATTTCGCTTTTGTTGACCGCCTTTGCCGCAGCGTCGATCTTGTTTCTTGCGCCGGCTCAGGCGCGCTCCGGCCATCGCAGGGCGATCGACAGGGCCGGGGCCGGAGCGAGCAAAGTCGCCATTGTCGTCAACATCGACAAGACAAATCAAAAAATGGCGGTTTTTCTGGACGGGGTTGAAAGATATGATTGGCCGGTGTCAACCGGCAAGCCGGGATATTCAACGCCATCGGGAACCTTCACCGCCACCTCCATGAACGAGATCTGGTACAGCAAACAGTGGGACAACGCTCCCATGCCCCATGCCGTTTTCTTCATCAGAGACGGTCATGCCATCCACGCCACCTATGACGTCAGGAATCTTGGCAGGCCTGTCTCCCATGGCTGCGTGCGTCTCTCGCCCAAAAGCGCCGCCACGCTTTATGCGCTGGTGAGGAAGAACGGCCTGCAGAATACGCAGGTGGTGGTGACCGGCGTTAGCCCGGGCGGTGAGTACGGGGCCGCCGGCGACAAGACAAGTCCGGCCTCGTTCTTTTCAGGTCTGTTTGGCGCTCCTTGACCGACATTCGGGTTCCCGTGACAGGGCAAGGCGCGACCGAACAGCCCGTAACGCCAGGGCTCGTCGCTGGAGCGCCGGCGCGGCGAAGACTGGTTTCAGTTCTTCTTTGGACCCTTGCTCGCGCTGCTCCAATGAGTCTGTTCCAGGAATGCGTCGAGACGCAAGATAACACCCTCGGCGTGGATCAAGATCGGGTCCGAAATCGCCGAAGGCAGGCGCCCGAGCTCAAGGCGCACAAATTCAGCGTCCGTGCGCGCCAGCTCGATCAGTTCGCGCAATTCCTCGTCCATTTCGACATTCTCGACCGTATGGGCGCCAGGACTCCCGATGAAGCCGGCCCTCAATTGACGTGCGTCAGATATTGCGTCGATGAAGATAAATTCTTTGTTAGGTCAGGGCGTCTGCAGCGGCGACCGATGAGGCCGTCATTCGGCTTTTGGCACGGCGGCGAAGCAAACCGCGAGATCGATGATCTTTCGCCGCGCCTCGGCGTCTTCAATTTGAACGAAAGCCCTGACGAGTTCGCGCGTTTCATCGGCGCGGCCAAAGCGAAGGAGGTCGTCGTCATTCACGCGCACATCGCGAAAATTTGGGGCGCCATCGAAGAAAAAAATGGCGTGCTCATTGAGCGCGCTGGCGATTTGACTCAATGTTTCGGCGCCAACTCTCGTTGATCCCGCTTCGAAAGCCTGGAGCTGGCGTTCCGTAACGCCAATCAATGAAGCGAGCTGCGAAACGCGGAGGTTGCGCGAAACGCGCAAAGTCCGGATTCTTGAGCCAACATACTGATCGATCGGGTTGATAATCGGTTCCGTCATTGTTCGCTGACAATCAAAAACAATCGCCCTTGAAATGATTAACACAATATTGCTTCGCGTTAAGTGGCTTAAGCCGCCCAATAGGCGTGGTCAAGAGCGAACCCGCGTCGAGGAGCCGCAAGCCCTCGCTCGCTCCCGCCACGTTGTCGCCAGACTTGTCAGCGACTACACTGCGGCAAATTTCGCCGAGGCTTTCATGATCCGCGCCGCGCTTCGCCTTCTGCCCCTTCTCTGCCTTGCTCTGGCAGGCCCCGCCAGAGCCGACGAACTCGTGCCGTACTTCGCTGGCGGCGAATCGCCTTCGCCGGCGCTGAAGACCGTGAGCCAGCAGCAACTCGACGCCGAGGCGCAGAAAAATCCCTGGGCGGGGTTTTATGGCGGCACGGAGGCTTATGGCGTGTCGGGCTCGGGGCATGGGTCGCGCGGCGGTTTCGGCGGCGACGCCTTCCTCGGCTACAACAAGGAATTCGCCAACAATGTCGTGGTCGGATTCCAGGGCAGCAGCGGCTATATGCCGGGTCTGAGCAATTATGGCCCGCGCGGCTATAATTTCGCCATGGCCAATGTCCATGTCGGCTACGACATGGGCCGTTTCATGCCCTATGTCGCCTTCGGCGTCGGCAAGGCGGGCGCGTCGAGTTTCATGGGCTCCTCCGGCTTCAATTCGCTCAACAACGCCTTTTCGCGGTCGTCGCAATCGGTCACGCTCACCCGCGTCGGCGCCGGCTTCAACTATGCCGTCACCGACAAGCTGCATATCGGCGTGGAGGTGGACGCGGTCCAGGCGCATGGCAATGGTTTTGGCGCGCCGCTGCAGCCGGGTTCGGTGGGGATTCC
Source organism: uncultured Alphaproteobacteria bacterium (assembly GCA_963828185.1). Lineage (GTDB taxonomy): Bacteria > Pseudomonadota > Alphaproteobacteria > Rhizobiales > Beijerinckiaceae > Rhodoblastus. Next base: position 24,076 of record CAWHDV010000019.1, read on the forward strand.
ATAGTTCCCTAGCCTTTCTTCCGCTTTCGCCGAGCCGTCCGCGCGCCTATAACGCGGGCATGAACGTCTCCCATTCTCCCCGCGTCCTCGATATTGCAACGCTCAGTGAGCGCCTGCGCGCGGGCGACCGCGCCGCGCTGGCTCGCGCCATCACGCTGGTCGAAAGCCGAAAACCCGAGCACCAGACCCAGGCCCGCGCCCTGGTGCAGAACCTGCTCCCCTTCACCGGCAAGGCCATGCGCGTCGGCATTACCGGCGTGCCCGGCGTCGGCAAATCGACCACCATCGACACGCTGGGCTCCAACCTCGTCGCCGCCGGGCATAAAATCGCGGTGCTGGCGGTCGATCCCTCGTCCTCGCGCACCGGCGGCTCGATCCTCGGCGACAAGACGCGCATGTCGCGTCTGTCGGTCGAGCGCAACGCCTTCATCCGTCCGTCTCCGTCCTCGGGCACGCTCGGCGGCGTCGCGTCGAAAACGCGCGAGACCATGCTTTTGTGCGAGGCGGCGGGGTTCGACGTGATCCTGGTCGAGACCGTCGGCATCGGCCAGTCGGAGACGGCGGTCGCCGACATGACCGACTTTTTCCTGGTGCTGATGCTGCCGGGCGCCGGCGACGAATTGCAGGGCATCAAGAAGGGCGTGCTGGAACTGGCCGACATGATCGCCGTCAACAAGGCGGAAGGCGAGGGCCGCGCCCGCGCCGTGGTGGCGGCCGGCGAATACCGCGCCGCGCTGCATATCATGCAGGCGGCCTCGCCCAACTGGTCGCCGCCGGTGATGCTGGTGTCCGGTCTGCACAATGTCGGGCTGGAGGACATGTGGGCGCAGGTGCTGGAGCATCGCCGCCGTTTCGAGGCCTCGGGCGAGGGCGCGAAAAAACGCCGCGAGCAGCAGGTCAAATGGATGTGGACCATGCTGGAGGATTTTTTCCGCGCCCGCCTGCGCTCGAACGCCAGCGCCCGCGCGCTTCTGCCGGAACTCGAGCGCCAGGTGGCGGAAGGCGCGCTGTCGCCGACCCTCGCCGTCGAAAAAATCGCCACCGCCATCGGTCTGTGAGCGCGCATGCGCAAATCCCTGCTCGTCTGCGGCTTTTCCGCCTTTCCCGGCCAGGCGGTCAATCCGGCGCAAAAAATCGTCGAAGAGCTGCGCCGCCGCAATAGCGCCTTCGCGCTCGCAGGAATTGACCTGCATGTGGCGATTTTGCCGGTCGAGCATTTCGCCCTGTCGCCGATGCTGAGCCGCCTGTTCGCCGAAAAAAGCCCCGACGCCGTGCTGCTGCTCGGCGTGGCGGCGCGGCGGACGAAGCTTTCGGTCGAGACGTTCGCCCGCAACCGCGTCTCGATGCTGAGGCCGGACGCGGCCAGGCAGCGCGCCTGGAGCCGCGCCATCGTCCACGGCGGCCCGGACATTTTTCGCGGTCCCTGTCCCGCTGAACGCCTCGTCGCGCTGGCGCGCAGAAAGGGCGTTCCGGCGGCGCTGTCGCGCGACGCCGGCGATTATATCTGCAACGAAAGCTTCTACCTGTCGCTGCTGATGGATCGCCGCGCCTGCTTTGTCCATCTGCCTGATTGGCGCGGCGGCGCGTTGCGGCGCGCCGGACGCGCCGTCGAGGCCATGGCGAAAAGCCTCGCTTTGTCCTAAGGTCGCGGCAAATCTTCGCGGGGAAGGGATTATGGGCGTTTCGCATACTCTCGCCGGCTTGATCGAGATCGTCTGGCTCGATCTCATCCTGTCCGGCGACAACGCCGTGCTGCTGGCGCTGGCGACCCGCGCTTTGCCGCAGGCGCAGCGGCGGCCCGGGGTCTTGCTGGGGACCGTGCTGTTCATCCTGATGCGCATCGGCGTCGCCTTCGCCCTCCTGACCTGCGCGCGTATCGAAGGCGTCGGGCTTTTTGGCGCGCTCGTGCTGATCTGGGCGGCGCTGGCCTTGGCGATGCGGCAAGAGCAGCCGGCGCAGCGGGCGCCGCAACGCACGCTTTTCGCCGTGCTTTTGACCTGCCTTGCGGCGGATGCGCCAGCCGCCTTGCAGAACATGACGGCCGTCCAGGCGGCGGCGCATGGCGCGCGGCCGCTGGTGATGTTTGGCCTTGCCTTGTCGATTCCGCTGCTCGCGCTCGGATCGGCGCAATTCATCAACGTCTTGCGCAAGCCGCCGCTGCTGTGGCCCGGCGCGGGCCTGCTCGGCTGGGTCGCCGGGCAGATGGCGGCGACGGACGCAGCTGTTCTCGCCAGTCCGATGCCGCCGGCGATCATGAGTGATTTCGCGCCGCCGGTCGGCGCGCTGCTGGCGATCCTCATCGCCTACGGTTATGTTCGAGGTCGGCGCATCAAGACCGTGCCGCAGGAATAGGGGGAATGACATGAATCTTTCACGCAAGTTTTTCGGCGCGACGGTCGGGCTGTCCTTGCTCGGGGCGGCTGGCGTCGCCGCAGCAGGCGATATCGACGTCTCCGCGCCCTGGACGCGCGCCACCGTGCGCGGCGCCAGCGTCGGCGTCGGCTACATGACCATCGAAAACAAGGGCAAGGACGCCGACCGCTTGACCGGCGCCACGACGGACGCCGCCGCCAAGGTGGAAGTCCATGAAACGAAAATCGAAGGCGGCGTGATGAAGATGCGCTTCATGCCGGATGGGCTCGAGATCAAGCCGGGCGCGACGGTCACGCTGAAGCCCGGTTCCTATCATCTGATGCTGATGGGCCTGGCGAAGCCGCTGCTGCCCGGTGAAACCGTGCCGGTGACGCTGAATTTCGCCAAGGGCGGTCCCGTCACCGTCGGCATGCCAGTCGAAGGTTTCGGCGCGACCAAGGCGCCCGGCTCGTCAGCGCCTGAGGCGCCGAAAATGAAAATGGATCATTGACGCGGCGCCGAGGCCGTCACATCGCCGACATCCGGGCCAGGCGGGCGCCGCTCGCCGCCATGGCCTCGTTGAAGCGATCCGACAGCAGGAAAACCAGCTCCGTCTCGCGAGAAAAAGTCACCGGATCGAGCCGCGCCAATTCGTCGTCGACATGGCCGGGGTGGCACATGATCAGCGGTTTTGCGCCCGGCGCCAGCAGGTATGTCGCGAAATCGGAGGCGTAATCGGTTTTGGCGTCAGAATTGGCTTGGGCCTCGAAATCGGAAAAGCCGGAAAATCCGTCATTGACGACAAAACCCGCGGCGTGCGCCTTCTTGCGAAAGCCGCGCGCCAGCGCGGAGACCGTCAGCGCCTTTCCCCAATGTCTCCCGCGCGCAAAAATACGCCTGGGGCGGTCGGCGCTGTCGCGCAGCCAGCATTTTGCCGCCAGTTTGCGCGAAGACAGTTCCGCGATCAAATCGTCGGCTATGCCGGGCAGGACCTGGACATGCTGGTGGCCGTCAACGAAATCGGGCGAGGCGCCGCAAGCCTCCTCGAAAGCGTCGAGCTGGCGGCGCAATTCGTCCAGGATTTCATTGCGGGGCAGGGCGCCGCGCCAGGCGGCTGGAACGATGGCGTTCATCGCCGGAAAGACGCCGCCCGGCGCGAAACGCGGCATTTCTCCCAGGGGCCCGCCCAGGGTGAGGTTGAAATGCAGGCCGAGATCGGCCGGCGGCGCCAGCTCGCGGAATTTTCGCGCGGCTTCCGGCCAGCGCGGTTGCGTCGTCATGGCCGAGGTCGCGGTCAGGCGTCCGGCGGCCAGGGCTTCGAGAATACCCTCGGTCACGGCCGGCGAGAGGGCGAAGTCATCGGCGCAGAGCGCGAATAAAGTGGTGTAGGACATCGGGCCTCGGTCTGTGCGAACGGAAATTTGCCCTTTTCTTGCGCATTTTTGCGCGTCGGCCTAGATGGTCGCCATCAGAAACTGCTCTGCGCAGGTGGAATTGCAAATGACTGTCGAACTCGGCGCCGCCGCGCCGGAACTCTCGGTGATCGTGCCGGTGTTCAACGAATGCGAGAATCTGGGACCGCTGCTCGACCGCCTGGTTCCCGCCCTGGCCTGCGTGGAAAGCTTTGAAATCGTGTTCATCGACGACGGCTCGCAGGACGAGACGCTGAAGATGCTGCGCGAAATCGGACAGGCCGATCCGCGCGTGCGGGCCTTGTCCTTTTCGCGCAACTTCGGCAAGGAAATCGCCATCGCCGCCGGGGTGGACGCGGCGCGCGGGCGCGGCGCGGTGATCATGGACGCGGATCTGCAGCATCCGCCCGAAGCCATCGCCGATCTCGTCGCCAGATGGCGCGAGGGGTTTCAAAATATCTATGGCGTGCGCCTGAGCCGCGAAACCAATTCGCCCGCGCGCAAATGGTTGAGCGGTCATTTCTACCGCCTGTTTCGCGCCTTTGGCGAAATCGATTTGCCGGAGGGCGCGGGCGACTTCCGCCTGCTCGACCGCGTGGCGCTGGACGCGCTGAAGGGCCTGCGCGAAAGGGCGCGCTTCAGCAAGGGGCTTTTCGCCTGGATCGGCTTCAGGTCGATCGGCGTGCCGTTCGAAGTGGCGGAGCGCCATGCGGGCTCGTCGAAATTTTCCTATCGCAAGCTGACGCGCTTCGCGCTCGATGGGTTGATTTCCTTCACCACCGTGCCGCTGAAGGTCTGGACCTACATTGGCACGGCGGTCGCCACCTTCGCCTTCGTCAACGCCGCCTACTACCTGCTGGAGCACATTTTGATCGGGGCCGTGGTCCCGGGCTTCCACTCGCTCATTGTCTCGATCATGTTCTTCGCTGGCGTGCAGATGATTTCGCTCGGCGTGCTCGGCGAATATATCGGCCGGGTCTTCAACGAGGTGAAGGGACGCCCACTCTACCTCATCGCCGAGGAGATCGGGGGGGAGTCAAAGGCGGAGCCTTCCCGATCTTGACGACGTGACGGGTAAATGCGTTAACCCAACCCTTGCGGCAACCATCGGCGCGACATGTTCAAAAGTTTTCTCTCGGTCAGCGGTTTCACGCTGCTCTCGCGCCTGACCGGGTTTCTTCGCGACATCATGGTGAGCTACCTGGTCGGCGCGGGCATGATGGGCGACGCGCTCTTCGTGGCTTTGCGCGTGCCCAATCATTTCCGCGCCATTTTCGGCGAGGGCGCGTTCAACGCCGCCTATATTCCGACCTATCTGCGCGTCTATGAGCAATCCGACATCTGGGCGGCGCGGCATTTCGCCAACCAGGTCTTCACGCTTCTTCTGCTCTCGCAGGTGGTGATGCTGGCGCTGGGATGGGCGTTCACGCCGAACATCGTCGACCTGCTGGCGCCCGGATTCAGGGCCAATCCGGAAAAATTCCAGCTCGCCGTCACCCTGACGCGAATCACTTTCCCCTATCTGTTCTTCGTCACGCTCGTCACCATGCATTCGGCGACGCTCAACGCGCATGGCCGGTTCGCGGTCGCCGCCTTCGCGCCAGTGCTGCTCAATGTCGTCATGATGGGCTTTCTCGCCATATCCTTCCTGTTTCCCAGCGCGGCCCATGCGGCGGCGGCCGGCGCGACGATTTCCGGCCTCGTCCAACTCGTCCTGCTGATGTTTTCCGCGCGGCGTTCGCATCTGATGGAGAAGCTTGCCCGGCCGAACCTCTCGACTGACGTGCGCGCCTTTTTCCGCATGTTGGGCCCGGCGGTGATTGGCTCTTCCGGACTGCAGATCGCCATGTTCGCCGATACGATCATCGGCTCGCTGCTGCCGACCGGCGGCGTGTCCTCGATCTATTACGCCGATCGCCTCTATCTGTTGCCGATCGGCCTGGTCGGGGTTGCGGCGGGCACGGTTCTGCTGCCGGAAATGAGCCGCTGCTTCGCGCGCGAGGACTGGGAGGGAGCCTTCACCGCGCAAAATCGCACCATCGCCATGACCATGGCGCTGACCGCGCCGTTCGTCGTCGCGTTCATGGTCATTCCCGACGTGATCGTGCGCGCCTTCTTCGAGCGTGGCGCCTTCCACGCGAGCGCCACCGTCGCCACCGCCGCCGTGCTGCGCGCCTATGGCTTCGGCCTGCTGGCGATCATCGCCATCAACGCGCTGCGCTCGGGCTTCCAGGCCATGGGCGACACCAAGACGCCGATGCTGGTGTCGCTCGGCGCGCTCGCGGTCAATCTCCTGCTGAAACTTCTGCTCTACAAACCGCTCGGCGCGGCTGGCCTCGCGCTTGCGACGTCGGTCAACGCCTGGATCAATCTCGGCGCGCTGGTCGTCCTCGGCCTGCGCCGTTATCTGTTCCAGCCTGACGAGACCTTGAAAAGCGTTCTGCTCGCGGTGGCGACGGCCAGCGTGATCCTGGCCAATGTAGCGCTCTGGCTGCAATCGCCTTTCGCCACGCTGGCGGCGCGTCTGGGCTCCTTCGGCAGCCTCGCCGCCCTGGCCTGTTTCGGCGTGATCGGCGTCATCGTCTATGGCGCCGCGATGATCGGCGGCTGCAGGGCGCTTGGCGTCGATCCGGCGAGCTTCGGCTTATCGCGGCTGTTTCGCCGCAAGAAGGCTGAAAAGACGGCTTAGCGCATATTCCCGAAAAGTGGGTCCGGTATTCGCTGACGCGGACCTTCGGTTCGGATGAGAATATGCGCAAAAAACAAAAGGCTAGAGCGCGTTCGGTGAACGGGAGTTCACCGAACGCGCTCTAGTACTACAGTTGCATATTGGCGCGCTGTTTGTAATGAGCTGTCGTAGCCGTCCATTGATGTTTTCGCCGCAAGCTTGACCTTATTTTATAATTGCAGGTTACGGGGCATTAATTACGATACATAGCATGTAATCAGGCTCATGATGGCCGTTATACGTTTTGCCTTATACTTCGTGCTTTTGGTTTTTTTTCAAATAGGGTATGTGTCATATTTGGCAATATCTGGAACACGCGGGCGTCGAATATTTCAAAACTGGCCTGCTTCGGTTGCTCCAGGACTGAGGAAATGGAATTGGCTTTCGTTAACATTCCTAGGATGATCTATTCGCTATGGCTCCAAGGCAGGGAACAGGCTCCCGAAATCGTGCGTCTCAACTTTCAGCGATGGGAGTTGCTCAATCCTGGCTACCAGCTGAAAGTGTTAGAGCGGCGCGACGTATCGGCCCTTCTTGCGGATGTCGACATCGACGTCGGCGTTCTGCCGCCGCAGGCCGTGTCAGATGTTGTGCGGGCCAAGCTCTTGCTCGATCACGGAGGAATCTGGGTCGACGCGTCTTTATATCCGGTAAAGCCACTTGACGAATGGCTGCCAACGGTTCTGACCAACGTCGGTTTTTTTGCATTCGAACGCCCGGGACCGGATCGACCGATTTCTTCGTGGTTTTTGGTGAGCACGCCAAATCATCTTATTTTTCAAGAGTTGTGGAAGGAGATAATAAGGTTTTGGTCAATGCCGAGACAGTTAATTGAAGGGATACCTCTTTCCCCAGTCGCAAGCGTTTCTCCGGAAGGCCCGGCGACCTTCCCCTATTTCTGGTTTCATTATTTGTTCGACTATCTCCTGAATACTAATCAGGAGATAGCGTCATTGTGGGACGGCTGTATAAAATATTCGGCTGACAGACCGCACGCGTTGCAGCTGCTGTTAGGGCGCAAGTCCTCACCGCCGCGCACTGAAGTCGAGGAAGCGTTAGCCTCTGCGCCCGTTCAGAAGCTAAATTGGCGGGATTTATATCCTTTGGACATACTCTCTTGCGGGCGCATTTCTGAAATATGCCCGAAAGTTTCCCGGAAATGGCGCGTCTTGACGTTGTTTCGGAGTTTGCTAAGAGCCGGTCGATAGAAAGTTGAGTTTGCCAAGTCAGTTGTGTCTATAATATGACCTCCGCATAAAAACGGCCCCGTGCCCTAGCTAGCCTCTGGCGAGCAGGCTCAGGCGCACAAGCTCCGACAGGCTGGAGACGCCGGTCTTGGCCATGATGTTGGCGCGGATGCTCTCGACCGTCCTGATGCTGACGCCCAGTTCGTGGGCTATGATCTTGTTGAGCTTGCCTTCGAGCAGGCAGGCGAGAACCTCGTTCTCGCGTTCGGACAGTTCAGTGAAGCGCTTCGCATGGTCCTGCCGCGCGGCGTTCTCGCCTTCGCTGGCGAGGGCGGAACGCACCGCGTCGATCAATTCCTCCTCGCGATAGGGTTTTTCGATGAAATCCGCCGCGCCCATCTTCATCGCCTGTACGGCCAGCGCGACATCGGCATAGGCGGTGATCATCACGACGGGCAGCCGCGCGCCCATTCGCGTCATCTCGGCCATCAGTTCGAGGCCGTTCAGGTCAGGCATGCGCATGTCGGTAATCAGGCAGCCGAATTCGGCCTTGCGCGCGGAGGCGAGGAAATCGCCCGCCGAGGCGAAGCAAAAGGGGCGGAAGTTTTCCGATTCCATCAGCAGTCCGAGGGATTCACGAATGGCTGCATCGTCATCGACGATATAAACGATCGGCTCGACGCTTTTCATGTCGCTTCCAATCCGGCAAGTGGCAAAGTGAAACTGAAAATGGCGCCGCCCCCAGGATTGGGTTCGGTCCAGATCTTTCCAAAATGCGCCTCGATAATGGCGCGCGAAATCGACAGCCCAACCCCCATGCCCTCCGACTTTGTCGTGAAGAAGGGCTCGAAAAGGTTTTGTCGCGCCTGTTCCGACAGGCCGGAGCCTGCATCGATCACGCTGATCTTGATCATATCCTGCTCACGGGACGTGGCGAGGACAATCTCGCGTATGCCGGGCGCGCTCGTCGCCTGCACGGCGTTGCGGATCAGGTTGACCAAAACCTGGGAAATCTGCAACCTGTCGACGAGAACGCGATCGTCCTCGGCGTCCAGTCGCTCGATCAGGCGAAAATCCGCCTGCGCCTCGTCCTGGGTCATGGTTCTGGCAACGCAGTCGATCAATTGGTGCATTTTCTGGAATGTCTTGTCCGGCTCGCCGCGCCGCGAAAATTCTCGCGCCCGCGTGATGATCTTTCCCGCCCGCAGCATCTGCCCGGACGCCTTGTCGAGAAGGCGCCCGATCGCCGCGGCGTCGGTTCCCCGCGGCTCCGAGTTGTTTCCTCGCGGGGCGTGAAGCATTTTCCGCGCGACGGTCAGGAAGGTCGCCCCGGCCGCGAGGGGCTGGTTGACTTCATGCGCGAGGCTCGCCGCCATGCTCTCGAGCGACGCCAGGCGCTCGTCGTTCAAATGGCGCACCCGCGCCTCGATCTGGCGCTGTTCCGTCAGGTCGTGGGCGAAGCCGATGAACAGGGGCGCGCCGTCGCAACGCGCCTGCGAAATGGTCATCGACATGGGAAACAGCGCGCCATGCTGGCGCAGGCCCTGGATTTCGCGGCCGACACACAGGCATTCCTCGCCTGTCGCGGCGCAGTCGCGCACGCGCGAATTGTGTTCGCCACGAAAAGGCTCCGCCATCAGCCGGTCGACGCTCCCGCCGACCAGCTCCTCGACGGGATGGCCGAAAATGCGGGCGCTGGCGGCATTGGCCGATTTGATGACGCCGCGGTCGTCGAAAGTGAAAATGGCTTCGGCGGCGCCCTCGATCACCGCGCGCGCCCGCGCCTCGCTCGCCGCCAGCGCGCCTTCCGCCCTGGCGCGCTCGGTGACGTCCTGCAAATAGCCGTGCCAGACAATGTCGCCGTCATCATGCCGCATCGGCGTGGAATCGCCCTCGATCCAGATCAGGCCTTTTCGCGGGTGATTGTAGCGGAAGGTCATCCGCCACGGCGCCATCCGCCGCTGCGAAACCTCGGTCTCCGCGAAAATTTTTTGCACGTCTTCGCCGGGAACGCGCTCGAGCATGGCCGATATGTCGTCGAGGAACGTCTCAGGGCCAAAGCCCAGCAGGTTTTCGATGTTGGGCGAAGCGTAGGGCAGGAAGGCCGACCCGTCGCCGCGTCGCCTGAAGGAATAGATCGCGCCGGGCAGAGCTCACCGCGAGGCCCGTCAACCGTTCCGCCAGCCGCGCCTTTTCCCGCAGCGTCGCCTCCGCGTTCACCTCGTCGGTGATGTCGCGGTTGACGCCGATTATGTGCGCGACCTTGCCATTTTCGAAAGTGGCCTGCGCGATGGCGCTCACCCAGCGCAGCGCGCCGTCATTGGCGCGGCGGATGCGGTATTGCGACCGGTAGAGGCCGTCGCCTTCGGGATCCATCGCCTTGTCGAGGGCGACCTGGCGCGCTGGACGGTCTTCCTCGATGACGCTATCGTTCACCCAGTCCGGCGTGATCTGGGCGTCGTCGGCGAAACCGAAGATTTTCCGCGTATTGGCTGCGAAAGCGGCGGAGTTCGTCACGAAATCGGCGTCGAACAGGCCGATCGCCCCCGCCTCGACGGCGAGGCGCAATCGCTCGTCATTGCGTCTCAAGGCGTCGAGCGCCTGCCGTCGCCGGGCGGCGTGCGACGTGGCGGCAACGACGGCGACAAAAGCGCCGCCGACGACAAAAAAAGCAAGCGTCCTGATTTCGGCGCCGCTCGCGGGCTGCCACTGCCGCCACAGCGCGAACGCAATGACGGCCATCGCCGTCAGGCCGCCCTCCATGCCGCCCAGCAAGGCGGCGATCGCCACGCAAGGATAAATGGCGCCGAAAGACAAGGGCTCCCCGGTCACCTGCGCCACGACGGGATGGAGCAGGGCGCCAAGGCCTCCCAGCGCCAGGCCGAGCACGCACCGCGCGCGTCGCGAATCGCGGATCGCCACGACCAGCGGAACCGTGGGCGCGAAAGGGTCGAGGCGATCGTGATCCGAAGCCGATGGCCAGTTCAATGTCGCGATTCCCTTGAATCCGGCGGCCGGACGGGAGGATGTCGCCGAAACGCCGGCAAGTTCAAGTTTTCAGCGCAGGTCGAGCAGCTGGCTTGGATGGGCCTGGGCGAAATTCCGCTGCGGCAGCAAGAGTTCGACGTGACGGCCTGACGCCGATTTGATCAACGTTTCGATGGAGCCGAGCGCTTCGGAGGACTTTTTCGACAATTGCTCGCGCCGGCGCGGCGCCTCGCCTTCCGGCGTGGTCAGTTGCACGACGGGCGCCTGCTCGGATTGCAGCGGTATGCCCGGCAGGGGCTTCAGATCGACGCCGCTATGGGCGAACGACATGATGTCGTGCCAGGTCATCGCCGGCAGCGAGCCGCCGGTCATCTTTTCCATCGGCTGGTCGTCGTCATTGCCGTACCAGACGATCTCGACGAAATTGCCGGTATAGCCGCAGAACCAGGCGTCCTTGTAATCGTTGGTGGTTCCGGTCTTGCCGGCGACCGTGATCCCGTCCAGCGCGGCGCGACGGCCGGTGCCCTGCTGCACCACCTGGGTCATCATCGAAACGAGTTCGTCGATGTAGCGCGGATCGATCACCTGCTGCGGCTTGTCGCCGTCGCGGTCGTGGTTGTAGATCAGATCGCCGCGGCTGTTGAAGATTTCGAGCGCGGCATAAGGCTTGATCCTCTTGCCGCCATTGGCGAAAGCCGAATAACCGGTGGCCTGGTCCATCACGCTCACCTCGTCGGCGCCGAGTGGCAGGGACTGGGTGTCGGGAAGGGCCGCCGTGACGCCGAGCCGATGCGCTGTCGTGATGATGCGCGTGCGTCCGAGCTTCCAGTTGCCGTCGCCGACCGCCTGGGTCAGGCGCGCGGCGACCGTGTTGAGCGAATGGGCCAGGGCGTCCCACAACGGCAGGCGGCCGTAATATTTGTTGCCGTAATTGCGCGGGCACCAGTTGTTGTCGCAGATCGGCGTGTCCACCACCATCGTCGACGGCGTGAACTTGCCCGACATCAAGGCGGTCAGATAGACATAGGGCTTGAAGGACGAGCCGGGCTGGCGCTGCGCTTCGATGGCGCGGTTGAACTGGCTGGCGCCGTAATCGCGTCCGCCGACCATCGCCCGCACCGCCCCGAGCGGCTCCAGGATCACCGTCGCGGCCTGTTTGGCGTGATAGCTCGGCCCGCTCTCGCGCAGCATGGTCTCGATGGTGGCTTCCGCCTTTTTCTGCAAGCTGGAATTGAGCGCCAGACGGACGGTGAAGACGCGGTCCGAGCCCAGCTTGCCTGAGTCCGCCATGGTCTTGACCTCGTTGAAGGCCCAGTCGAGATACCAGTCGGGCGAGGATGTCGCCGCGCCGCGATCGACAGGCGAGGCGGGGTGGCGCTTGGCGTCGGCGATCTGGTTATCCTGCAGATAGCCGGCCGCCACCATGTTGTTCAGCACGTCATTGGCGCGGGCGCGGGCGGCGGGAAGATTGACGTGCGGCGCATATTTGGTCGGCGCCTTGAACAGGCCGGCCAGCATCGCCGCCTGCGCCAGGGTCACGTCCTTGATCGAGCGGCCGAAATAGAATTGCGCCGCCGCCTGGATGCCGAACGTGCCGCCGCCCATGTAGGCGCGGTCGAGATAGAGCTGCAGGATCTGTTTCTTGCTCAGGTGGGACTCGAGCCAGAAGGACAGGAAGGCTTCGTTGATTTTCCGCGTGACCGTGCGTTCGTTGGAGAGGAACAGGTTCTTCGCCAGCTGCTGGGTCAGCGTCGAGCCGCCCTGCACCACGCCGGACGAGCGGGCGTTGACGGTCACCGCGCGCAGAAGGCCGATCGGATCGACGCCCCAATGTTCGAAGAAGCGCCGGTCCTCGGTGGCCAGCACCGCCTGGACCACATATTCCGGGTATTGGTCGAGCGTCACCGCGTCATCGTGCAGGATGCCGCGCCGCCCCACCTCGACGCCGTAGCGATCCTCGAAGGTCACCGCCAGATCGGCCTTTTTCAGCCAGTCGCTGGCCCCGGTGAGACGGAAAGCCGGCCGCGCGAGCACAACCAGGACCAATCCGCCGAAAACGCCGAGCGTAAGAGCCTCGCAGGCCAGTTCAACCGCGGCGCGCGTCGGGCCGCGCACGTGGAAACGCTCCATGAAGCTGGAAAAATCCTGCCACAATTCGCTCGCTTCGGCGCTGGCGTCGTAAAGCGAGGAATCGATCCAGGAGTCGAACGCCAGCAAAGCGTTGCGCAGGAGGCGAAACCATCGGGCGTTGCGGAAATCGTAAGCCAAGACCCGGACTCCGTCAGAGCGTCTCCGCTGGCGCGGACCTCCCGTTCAGGCGGGGGGCGCGGCGGAAAACGCATCCAAACAACAAAATTCAAAACCCGGATCCGATCGCATTTGACCGGGCGAGCCTTTCGCGCGGGCTTCGCCGCGCGACCGCTTTTAACATTGTCTTAACGCTCTTGACGAGCAAGACCTGTCGGCGCATCCCCAGATGGAATTATTTTCCGCCCGGCGAGACGTGGGCGGCGCAAGAAGGGCGCCAGCGCCTCTTGCGTCATTTCGAAGCAGGAGCCCATGATCGAGGAACAAGACACGAGCAGGAAAACGGAGGCGCCATTCTGGCGCGGGCGGAAACTGGCGGATTTCTCGCGATCCGAATGGGAGAGCCTGTGCGACGGCTGCGGCCGCTGCTGCCTGGTCAAGCTCGAGGACGAGGACACCGGCGAAATCCACTATACGGATGTTGGCTGCCGGCTGCTCGACATCAAGGGCGCCCGCTGCGCCGATTACGGCCATCGCTCGCGCCGGGTCAAGGATTGCCTGCGCCTTGATGCGGAAAACGCCGCCACCTTGCGCTGGCTGCCGCCGACCTGCGCCTATCGCCTGATCGCCCAGGGCCAGGACCTGCCAGACTGGCACCCGCTAGTCAGCGGCAGGCGCGAGAGCGTGGTCGAAGCCGGAATCTCGATCCTCGGCCGCGTCAGCGCGCTGGAGGACGAGATGTCCACGGAAGCGCTTCTCGACCATATCGTCGGCTGGCCGGGCAAGGTCCCGAAAAGCGCCAAGAAAAGCGCCAAGCAAGGCCCCAAGCAAGGCCCCAAGCAAGGCGCGAAAAAAATCGCTCCCGAAAAAGTGACGCCTTAACAGGCTGTTGCCTGTCAAGGTTGCATTAACGCCCGAAACGGGATTGCGCGACCAGAACGGGACCAGGACCTGAACGAATCACTTCCCGGCGCTTTTGCCTTTTTGTTCCGCGCGGTCAGTTATCCTGCGCGATCAGGTCGATCAGCGCCCGGGCGGCGCGCGAGCGGTAGAGCTGGCGATGGGCCAGCATGTAGAAGGGGCGCTTCGGCAGGTCGCAGGGCAGGCGGATCAGCGCGCCGGCTTCAAGCGCGCCCGCGACCGCGAGATGCGACATGACCGCCAGTCCCGCCCCGGCCTCGACCGCCATGCGCACCGCCTCGTTGGAGGGCAGCTCCAGCACGATTTTCCGCGCCGGCGCCTCGGGGGCGAAATCATGCACGGCCTTTTCGAAGGCCGAGCGGGTTCCCGAGCCCTTTTCACGCGCCACCCAGGGCGCCTCGAACATTTTTTCGCGCAGGCAATCCCGGTAATGCGAAGCGAGCGCCGGCGAGGCGACGACGATCAGTTCGTCCTCGGCGATCGGCGTCTGGTCCACGCCGGGCTGGTCATCCTCGCCTTCGACAAAGCCGAGATCGATCTCGCCGGCGCTGGCGAGCAAGGCGACGTCGTGGGTGTTGCCGATGGTCAGATGCAAGGCGACGCCGGGATAATTCAGCGCGAACCGCGCCAGCCGCGTCGGAAGCCAGTAATTGCCGATGGTCTGGCTCGCCGCCAGTTTTAATGCGCCGGTCTTCAGGCCGCCGAGATCGGCTAAAATCTGTTCGGCGGCGCGCGCCCGCGCCAGCACGGCGCGCGCCTCGCCGAGAAACTGCCGCCCGGCCTGGGTCAAAGCGACGCGACGGCCGATCCGGTCGAACAATTTGACGTCGTGGCGCTGCTCCAGCGCGGCGATCGCCGCGCTGACGGCGGACTGGGTCAGGTTCAGCGCCTGCGCCGCCTGGGTCACATGCTCGCGTTCGGCCACGGCCACGAAAATGCGCAATTGCTCCAGCGTCACGACAAAGCTCCCGGTTGTCCGACTTCCTTCGCATATCGGCGCCGTCGCAAAAACGAATTTTTTAAAATGAAAATTTTCTTGCCTCGCGCGCTTTCGCCGCCGCCCCAAAACGGGAAAGCGCGATCGTTTGCGGATCAAAACCCGCACGAATCACTTTTTCGCGCCTGTCGTCCTTTGTTCGCGCAGAGCTTATTCCCGAAAAAGGGTTCCCGTTTCTGGACGAGAATATGCGTTACGAGAAAAAGCTGGAGCTATTCGGCCAACACGTGTTCGCCGACTGGCTCTAGCTGCGCGCGGCGATCCAGATCATGTGCCGGGCGCCTCTTTTCCGGCCGGCGCGGACGCTGTTTTCCGCGACCTCGAACCCGGCCTTGCGCAGCCGCTTGGTGAACGCCTCATCCGGCCCGGACGACCAGACCGCCAAAACCCCGCCCGGTCTCAGCGCCTTGCGCGCATCCGCCAGTCCCGCCGGATCATAGAGGCCGTCATTGGCCTTGCGCGTCAGCCCGTCGGGGCCGTTATCGACATCGAGGAGTATCGCGTCATAGGCGCCGGCGCTCGAGCGGATCATCGCGCCGACGTCGCCTTCGCGAATTTTTACCCGCGCATCCCTGAGCGAGCCTCGGAAAACCTCGGCCATCGGCCCGCGCGCCCAGGCGACCACGGCGGGGACGAGTTCGGCGACCTCGACGCTGGCCGGGCCGCCGAGCGCGGCCAGCGCCGCGCGCAGGGTAAAGCCCATGCCAAGCCCGCCGATCAGCAGGCGCGGCGCGGGACAATGGGCGATTTGGGCGACGCTCAGCGCGGCGAGCGCCTCTTCCGAACCGCTGAGGCGCGAATTCATCAGCTCGTTGTCGCCGAGCATGATCGAGAATTCGCCGCCGCGCCGCTTGAGCCGCAACTCGCCGCCGCCCGGAATTTTCGCGCTGTCGATGAGAACCCAGGGGAGCAAGGGGAGACCTTAAGACTTGCTTGCCGCGCAGCGGAGGCGCGACGTGCCGCAACGGGAATTGCAGGCCGGAAGCAGAATGAAACCGGCACGAATCAGCTTTGACGCGCAATTCCGGCTTCGTTCGCCTGTTTCATTCATTTGGCCAGCGCATCGAGAATCCGCGCCCAGCTGCGCGCGCCCTTGCGGAAGGAGGACATCTCGTATTTTTCGTTTGGCGAATGGATGCGGTCGTCGTCGAGGCCGAAGCCGACCATCAGCGAATCCATCCTCAATTCCCGCTTGAAAAGGCCGACCACCGGGATTGAGCCGCCGGACGCCGCCAGCACCGCCGGACGGCCCCATTCCTCGTTCAGCGCCCGGCTCGCGCGTAAAATCGCTTCGGAGCGGAAGGGCAGCGACAGCGCGGGGCTCGCGCCGTGGCTCAAAAATTCCGCCTCGCAATCGTCTGGCAGGCAGCTCTTCACATAGTCGCGGAAGCTTTCGACGATCGCCTGCGGATTCTGCTTGCCGACGAGGCGGAAGGAGAATTTGGCGCTGGCCTGCGCCGGCAGCACGGTTTTCGAGCCCTGGCCGACATAGCCGCCGATCATGCCGTTGACGTCGCAGGTCGGGCGCGCCCAAATCTGTTCCAGCACCGAATAATCGGCCTCGCCCGCGGGGACGGAAAGGCCGACTTCGCCCAAAAAATCCTGCTCATCGAACTTCAGCGCCGCCCATTGCTGCTTGATCTCGTCCGGCAGTTCCGGAACGCCGGCGTAGAAGTCGGGCAGGGTGATGCGGCCGGACTCATCGTGCAGGCCGGAAATGATCTTGGCCAGCACATGGATCGGATTGACCGCGGGTCCGCCGAACATGCCGGAATGCAGGTCGCGGCTCGCGCCCTTGACGATCACTTCCTCCAGCACGAGGCCACGCAGCATGCAGGTGATCAGCGGCGTGTCGCGGTCCCACATGTTGGTGTCGCAGACCAGCATCAGGTCGGCCTTCAGCTCCTTGGCGTTCTCGGAGATGAAGGCGGGCAGGGAGGTCGAGCCGGATTCCTCCTCGCCCTCGAAGAGAATGGTGATGTTGCAGGGCAGGCCGCCATTGGCGCGAAAGGCGCGGCAGGCCTCGACGAAGGTCATCAGCTGGCCCTTGTCGTCGGCCGCCCCGCGCGCCACGATTTTCTTCCGGCCGTCCGCCTCCGCCACGCGGGGGGCGAAGGGATCGGTCTGCCACAGGTCGAGCGGATCGACCGGCTGCACGTCGTAATGGCCGTAAAACAGCACATGCGGCGCGTCGGCCCGCGTCGCCTTGGCCTTGGCGACAACCATCGGCTGTCCGGCGGTCTTCCGCGACGAGGCGGCAAAGCCCAGCGATTGCAGCTGGCCGACCAGCCAGTCGGCGGCGGAGGCGCATTCGGGCGCATAGGCCGGATCGGTCGAGATCGATTTGAAGCGCAGGAGCTCGAACAGGCGGTCCAGCGCGCCCTGGCGGTCGTCGTCGAGCGTTGCGAGCACTTTGTCGAGGTTGGGCATGGGAACTCCTGCGAGAATCGCCACACAAATTAGCAGTCGACCGCCGCTCCGTCACGCGGCCGGCGAATATGGCGCCTTTTCACATCAACCGGCGTTACACTCGCGCAGAGGGAGGCGCGACATGCTGGATATTCCGCAAGGCTGGAGCGGCGACGAAAAACGCATCTCCAAAACGTTCAAGTTCAAAACTTTTGCCCAGGCGCTCGGTTTCATGGTCGAAATCGGGCTCTATTGCGAGCGCGCCGACCACCACCCCGAATGGAAGAACATCTACAACAAGATATGGGTCGAGCTGACGACGCACGACGCCGGCCGCGTCACCGACAAGGACCTCGCTTTGGCCGCGCACATGGACGCGGTTTTTGCACGGGCGGGCGGCTGATTGCGCTCACGCCGCCGTCGAGAGGGCGATCTTGTTGCGCGCCGCTTCGCGCGGGCCGGGCAGGTGGACGCAGACCTTGGCGCCGTTTCCGGGCGAGGATTCGATGTGCAGCGCGCCGCCGTGCATTTCCACCAGCGAGCGCGCGATCGCCAGGCCGAGGCCCGCCCCCTTCATGCCGTCCTGCATCAGCGGCGAGCGCTGCTCGAACGGATGGCAGACCAGCGACAGCTCCTCGACGCTCATGCCGCAGCCCGAATCCTCGACGATGATGTCATGCGCCGCGCCGCGTCGCAGGGCGCGGACCGCGATACGGCCGCCTTCGGGGGTGAATTTCAGGGCGTTCTTCAGGAGTATGCCGACAATGCGGCGCAGGGCCTCGCCATCGGCGACGATGCGGCTGTCGTCGGGGGCTGAAAATTCGATCGCCACGTTCTTGGCTTCGGCCGGCGCGCGAAATTCGTCGAGCGCCCCGGAAAGCGTCGGCGCGAGATCGATTTCGCTGGCGTGCAGCGTGACCTGGCCGGCGTCGAGGCGCGACATTTCCAGCACGTCGCCGATCACGCCATGCAGATATTGGCCGGACTGGCGGATGTGGCAGGCGTAATCGACATAGCGGGTGTTGCCGATGTCGCCGAAGAACTGCTGCTCCATCACCTCGGCGAAGCCAATGATATGGGTCAGCGGCGTGCGCAATTCGTGGCTCATGTTGGCCAGGAAGTCCGACTTGGCGCGATTGGCGCTTTCCGCGCTGGCCTTCTGCTCGAGATAGCGTTCGGCGAGTTCGGCCAGCTGCTGCGCTTGCATTTCCAGGGTCTGCCGCGACTTGCGCAGGTCGGCGATGGTCGCCATCAGCCGCCTTTCGCTGTCGAGCAATTGCGCCTCGTGCCGCTTGAGATTGGAAATGTCGGTGCCGACGGAGACGTAGCCGCCGTCCTTGGTGCGCCGCTCGTTGATCTGCAGCCAGCGGCCGTCCGCAAGCCGCGCCTCGTAGACGCGGCCGCCGCCGGCCAGCGCCCGCGCGGTTTCCGCCTGCTCGGCGAAACTCTGCGATTGGGCCATGGCGAGGTGATAGGGCGTGCCGGGAACGGTGCAATCGGCCGGCAGGCCGTGCAGGCGCTGGAATTTTGAATTGCACAGGACGAGGCGGTTTTGCGCGTCCCACAAAACGAAAGCCTCGGAAACCGTCTCGACCGCGTCACGCAGGCGGACATCGGCGGCGGCGCTGCTTTCGGCCAGCCGCATCTGTTCGGAAATATCGACGGCGATGCCGACGAGATGGGGCGCACGCTCGCGTCCTTCGTGGATGATCTGCGCGCGCGCCCTGATCCAAATCCAGGCGCCATGCGCGTCGCGGATGCGGAAGGCGTGATCGACGGCCATCGTGCGCTGCGTCGTCAATTGCTCGGCTATGTCCTGGAGGTCGCCGTCGTCGGGATGGATCAGCGCCCTAACGTCGCCGAAGGAAAGGAAACCGTCGCTCGGGAGCATGTCGAGCATGGCGTACATTGATTCCGACCAGTAGATGCGGCCGGCGGCGAGATCCCAGTCCCACAGGCCGCAGCGGCCGCGATTGAGCGCCGCGTCGATGCGGTTGCGGATGCGGGCGCGGTCGGATTCGGCGTCGATCGCCCGGCTCGCCTGGGCGAAATAAGCGAAGGCGACAATGCCCATCACCGCCGCGGTGAGCACCAGCAGGAGGACCGAGCGCCAGGCGCTGGAGCGCCATTCGGCGAGCGCGCTGTCGACGGGCTGGAGGATCGCCAGCTGTCCGAACGGCGCCGCGAGATTGCGCACCGAGACAAGCAACTCGGCGCCGTTCGGCAGGACGATGCGCATCGGACCGGCCTTGTCGGCGAAGATCGTCAGCGGCAGCGTCCCGCCGAGTTTCGCGGCGAGCGTCCCCGCGCCCAGGGCGCCGGGCGGCAGGGCGGCGACGATCTGGCCGCTCGCGTCGGTGATGGCGAGAGTGCGGCCATGCGCCAGGATGCGGCCCCGCGCCGCGTCGAGGATCACCGCGGCCGGCGCGCCTGGCGGCGCCTGGCGCACGGCGGCGTCGAGATCGTCGACCGCCAGCCGCCCGACCATGTCGAGTTCGGCCAGGGCGTCAGGCAAGACCTTGGCGTAGCTTTGCGAGGCGATCTGGGCGGCGACGCCAAACAGGGTGAGCAGGAACAGGATGATCATTGTCGGCACGGCGCGGCGGAGCAGGGGCTCCATGCGTTCGGCCGGAGTGAGCGAAGCGATCGGGGCGGCGGCGTCGGTTCGCGGCGCGGGCCGCGCTCCAGGAAAACGCAAATCCTGAACTGCCGCGTCTTGCTCCGAGAACAGCCGGGTGACCTTCTCGTTGTCGTCCTGCGGCGGGCGTGACGCAGCGGGCGCTTTTTCTTGTCTGGTCTGGGCTGCCGGCGTCTCAGGGCAAAAAGATGCGTCGGCCGCGTTTGCACGCGCCATGTAACGCTCCCACTGTAAAGGAATCCAACGTTCGGGGCATTACTGCGACGCCCCCAAATCACCTTCAGTTGAATCCGGCGCCCGATTTTTGTCCAGACTAAATTTTGGTTAACGGGCGAGATTTTTTGCCGCGATTGTTTTTTGGCGATAACGCGAAATTGTTCGCACGCGTCCGCCGCCCCCGCCTGTCCGGCGGAGGGTGTTGAACTTGTTCGAAGATGACCCGATCAGGCCAGGGCGCGTCCGACAATGTCGCGCAAATCGGGCGACAGGCTTTCGCGCGAGGACAGGCTTTCGAGCGCCGCCCGCGCCAGCGCGCGCCGTCCCGGCTCGAGATTGCGCCAGGAGCGGAACGAATTGAGAAGCCGCGCGGCGACCTGCGGATTGGCGGCGTCGATCTTCAGCGCCTGTTCGGCGACGAATTGGTAGCCCGCGCCGTCGGCGGCGTTGAAGCCGGTCGGATTGGCGTTGGCGAAGGAGCCGAGCAGGGCATAGACGCGGTTGGGATTGGTCAGGCTGAATGCGTGGCTCTTCGTCAGGCGGCGCACGCGCTCCAGCGTTTCAGCCTCGGGAATTGTCGCCTGCAGCATGAACCATTTGTTGATGACCAGCGGTTCGCCGGCATGGCCGCGAAAGAAGGAGTCGAGCGCGCGCTCGCGCTGCGGGCAGGAAATGAGCGACAGGATTTTCAGCGCGCCGGCCTGGTCGGTCATGTTGGCGGCGACCTGGAACTGCCGCATGGCGATTTCAGCGCCCATGTCGTGGTCGCCGGCGGCGAAGAGATCGAGGCAGGCGTTGCGCAGGGCGCGGCGGCCGGCATGGGCCGCGTCGGGCGAATACGGCTCGTCCGATGTCAGGCGCTCGTAGAGAGCCAGCAACGGCTGCGCCAAGAATTTGCCGAGGTCGGCGCGGAAGGCCTGGCGCGCCATGTGGATGGCGTCTGGATCGACATCCGAGCCGATGTCGCGGGCGATGTCGGACTCGCTCGGCAAGGTGAGCATTTCCGCGGCGAAGGCGGGATCCGCCTCGCCGCTCTCGACCATCGCGCCCAGGGCCTGTGCGAAAGTCTCGCTGAACTCCGGCATTTCGCCGTCGCGGATCAGCCGCGTCGAGCGGATCAGCAGGCGGGTGGCGAAGGTCTGCGCCGCCTGCCAGCGGTTGAACGGGTCGGAATCATGCGCCATCAGCAGCAGGAGGTCGGACTCGTCGAGATCGATGTCGAGCACGACCGGCGCGGAGAAGCGGCGCAGCAGCGACGGCGTGGGCTTTTGCGGCACATTGGTGAAAACGATGCGCCGGCTCGCCGCGCCGAGTTCGAAGATGCCGAACTTTTCCTCGCGCGGGCTGGCCGGGTTTTCCGGCGCCAGCGGGATTTCCTGGCCGTCCGGCCCGATCAGGCCGAGCCTGATCGGCATCAGCATGGGTTTCTTGACGGGCTGTCCGGGGGTCGGCGCGGTCTCTTGCGCGAGGTTGAGCGTATAGGTCCTCGCCTCGGCGTCATAGGCGCCGCGGGCGGTCAGTCTCGGCGTGCCGGCCTGCGCGTACCACAGCGAGAACTGGCTGAGGTCGCGGCCCGAGCTCTCTGCGAAACAGGCGATGAAATCCTCGATCGTCACGGCCTTGCCGTCGAAACGATCGAAATAGAGCGCCATGCCCGCGTGATAGGCGTCATGGCCGATCAGGCAGCGCAGCATGCGGACGATCTCGGCGCCTTTCTCGTAAACGGTCGCCGTATAGAAGTTGTTGATTTCATGATAGAGTTCAGGGCGGACATTATGCGCCAGCGGGCCGGCGTCCTCGGGAAACTGCGAGGCGCGGAGCGTGCGGACATTGGCGATGCGCCCGACGGCGCGCGAACGCTGGTCGGCGGAAAACTCCTGGTCGCGATAGACGGTCAGACCTTCCTTGAGGCAGAGCTGGAACCAGTCGCGGCAGGTGATGCGGTTGCCGGTCCAGTTATGGAAATATTCGTGCGCCACCACGGCTTCGATATGCGCGAAATCCGCGTCCGTCGCCGTTTCGTGCACGGCCAGGATGTATTTATCGTTGAAGATGTTGAGGCCCTTGTTCTCCATCGCGCCCATGTTGAAATCGGACACGGCGACAATGTTGAACACGTCGAGATCATATTCGCGGCCATAGACGAATTCATCCCAGCGCATGGCGCGGACCAGGCTGTCCATGGCGTAATGGGCGCGTTCCTTCTTGTCCTTCTCGACATAGATGCCGAGCGCCACTTTCCGGCCCGAGGCGGTGGTGAACTCGTCATGGATGGAATCGAGGTCGCCTCCCACCAAAGCGAAAAGATAGCAGGGCTTCGGGAAGGGATCGCGCCAGACGGCGAAATGGCGCCCAGGCCCGGCCTCGCCGCTGGCGACGGGGTTGCCGTTCGAGAGCAGGACCGGCGCTTCCGCCTTGCTGGCCTCGACGCGCGTGGTGAAGACGCTCAACACGTCCGGACGGTCGAGATAATAGGTGATGCGCCTGAACCCTTCGGCCTCGCATTGCGTGCAATAGGCCGAGCCGGAGCGATAGAGGCCCTCGAGCTGGGTATTGGCGGAGGGGTCGAGCAGGGTCTCGACTTCCAGCGTGAACGGCCGGTTGGGCGGATTGGCGATGGTCAGTCGGTCGGGCGTGGCGACGCTGGCGAGATCGAGCGCCTCGTTGTCGAGCAGCGCGCGCGCGGGATTGAGGCCGCCGCCGTCGAGCACGAGCGGCGCGCCGGGGATTCCTGCGGGATTGGGCCGCAGGCTGAGGCGCGATGTCACGCGCGTCGCCTTCGGGTCCAGGCTGATGTCGAGATCGACCGCGTCGACCAGATAGTCGGTCGGCCGGTAATCGGCGAGGCGGATGGGACCGGGGGCGGTGGCTTCGAGCTTGGCGGACATGACGCCTCTTCAAAAGTTGCGGGCGGCAAGCGAACAAGCTTGGCGTCCGATCGGCAAACGAGCCTGCGATTCGATTCCAGATGGGTTTCCGCTTTTATTCCCGCAACGTGGAAATCGCCATCCGACAAAAGACGCTTTTCCGCATCCCAGATTCGCCGGGCTCTGGCGCAGGGAGCGGCTTGACCGTCCCGTCGCGGCGCGACACAAGGGAAGGATAGCGGGGCGTTTCATGCACCAGATTCGCAAAATTTGTGTTTATTGCGGCTCGTCGTCCGGAGCCGATCCGGCCTTTTTCGCGGCGGCTGAGCAATTTGGCCGGATTCTCGCCGAAAACGGCGTCGGCCTCGTCTATGGCGGCGGCGACCTCGGCCTGATGGGCGCCGTGGCGCACGCGACCTTGCGCGCCGGCGGCCATGTCACGGGCATCATTCCCGGCTTCCTGCAAAAACGCGAGCACATGCTCGAAAGCGTGCAGGATTTGCTGATCGTCGAGGACATGCACGAGCGCAAGCGGCTGATGTTCGAAAAAGCCGATGCTTTCGTCGCCCTGCCGGGCGGAATCGGCACGCTGGAGGAGCTGGTCGAGCAATTGACCTGGGTGCAGCTGGAGCGCCACGACAAGCCGGTGCTGATCGCCGACATCCACGGTTTCTGGGGCCCGCTGCTGGCCCTGCTCGAACATATGCGCGAACAGGCGTTCATCAGGCCGCATTGCGAGGCGCGCTATCTGGTCTGCGACAAGGTCGAGGACATCCTGCCCAACTTGCAGGCGGCGTTCGCAAAGCCGAAAGCGCCGCACCGCGACTTGCGGCGGGAGTTATAAAAGGCCATTTTCTCAGTCGTCCCAGTGGCCGTCGGGGTTGATGGCGCCGCGATCGGTCAGCACCACCCAGTCGCGGCCGCGCCGCTCGATCTTCTCGACCCGCGCGCCGCCGGGCAGGGTTTCGCCGGGACCGACTTCCACCAGCCCTTCCGGGCCTTCGACCACGGCGCGTCCGTCCTCGACGTCGCGCAGGACATAGGCGCGGTAGGCTCCGGCCGGGACATGGACCGAGGCGGCCTTCGGCGCCGGCGCCTGCAAGTTGCTCCTTGGCGGCTCATTGGACAAGTCCCTGGAAATGCTCGCGACCGGCGCGCGGTCGATCACGCGCTGCGCCGCCAGGGTCTGCATTTTTTCGAGCTTCGCCTGCAATTTCGACGCCGTGGCGGCGTCGGCGGCCCGCTGCTCGGCGAGGCTTTTTTGCAGGGCTGCGAGAGTTGACTCGGCGGCATGCGATTTCTGCGCCTGCGCGTCGAGCTTGCCCTTGAGGTTTTCGACATGGCCGCGCAGATCGGCGATTTCGCGCTGCTGCGTCTGGGTCGCGCTCAAAACCGCGGCGGCCGATTTGGCGGCGAACGTGGCGGCGGCTTGCGCCGCGATCTGGTCGGGATCGGGACCGCGCGTGGCGTCATGGATGCGCGCGGCGACCGACCAGCCGATGCCGAACACCAGCACGAGGGCGGCGGCGGGCGCGGTGAACATTTTCCAGTCCATCGAGCGGCCACGTCCGCCCGCCGGCGCCCTGATGTCTTCCGGCGGCAGAAGCCCGATGTCTTCGAGCCGCGACGACTGGGACCCGGTCTGGTGGAGCCCGGGCCGGGATTTGGCCACGGGCTTGGGCGGGGGGATGAGAATCATTTCGTTCATCGGGCGGCTCCGAACTCTGTCAAGGCCATTTTCACCCGCACGCATTAACCCGCGATTAACGACCCTAAAGCCTCGATCCGATAGAATCGGATCGGAACTCTGGTTTTTTGTTTTAACGCGTTTTCTTCACACGAACCGGAATCCACTTCGTTGGAAAACGCTCTAGTGTGGCTCCATTCCGGCGGGGAGACGAACAAGCAGCGCGATCAGCGCGCGATCGTGCAGCAGCACCACGCGCTCCTTCGGGTGCAGCCATTTGGCCGCGTCGTCGATGGTGCGGGCGTCGTTGAGCTTGGCCTCGGCCATCGCCCGTTCCGGCGTGATGTCGCCACGGACGCGCGGCGGCGCCGGCGGCAGGAAGGCCTCGTGCATGGCGCAGAAATCCGCGTCCGCGTGCAGGACGCGCAAGCCGTCGCAATGGTCGCGGTCCTTGGCCGCCAGTTCGTCGGAGAGGGCGTTGGCGCGGACGGCGATCGGCGGCGCGACGCTTTCTTCCGGCGTCACCAAAAGGCCGACGCGCTTCAGCGCCAGGCCGATCGATCTCTGGCCGCTGGCCCAGGACAGGCCGATGGCCAGGATGAGGCCGGCGATGGTGGGCGACATCCAGGCGGCGAGCGATGGCGAAATCAACAGCGCCGAGACCAGGGAGACGGCGCCCAGGATGACATGGTGGCGATGACGGCGGACAATGGCCGAGAAGGCGATCGAGCCGTCGTCGCGCCTTTGCGGCTCCCAGCCGGTGTCGAAGCCGAAGATGATGTGCAGCACATGGCCGGTCTGGATCAGCATCATGATCGGCGCGAGCAGGGCCGACATCAGCACTTCGAACAGCGTCGAGAAGACCAGCCTGATCGCGCCGCCGGCGCCGCGCCGCGTCGGGCCGTCGACCAGCGCGAGGATCAGTCCGAACAGTTTTGGCGCCAGCAGCACCGCCATGGTCACTTCGAACAGTTCCAGCGACCTTTCGGCGTCAAATCGCGGCCAGGTCGGGAAGAGCGTGAATTCCGAGGAGAAATACTCCGGCCTGATATAGCTCGCCTGCAGGACGAGCAGGAGGCCGACCAGCAATTGCGCCAGCCAGAACGGCGAGGCGAGATAGCTCATGATGCCCGTCGCGAAATGCTGGCGCGAGACGATATGCAGGCCCTTGGCCGGCAGCACGCGGCTATGTTGCAGGTTGCCCTGGCACCAGCGGCGGTCGCGCGCCGCGACATCGATCAGCGAGGGCGGGCTCTCCTCGAACGAGCCGCCGAGCGAGGGCAGCATGTAGACCGAATAGCCGGCGCGGCGGATCAGCGCCGCCTCGACGAAGTCGTGGCTCATGATATGGCCGCCGAACGGCGGCCGTCCCTTGAGATGCGGCAGGCCGCAATGGTCGGCGAAGGCCTTGGTGCGGATGATCGCGTTATGGCCCCAGTAATTGCCGTCGCGCCCCATCCAGCAGGAGAGGCCGTCGGCGATGACCGGGCCGTAGATGCGGGCGGCGAATTGCTGCACCCGGGCGAACAGCGTGTTGCGGTTGATGATCAGCGGCAGGGTCTGGATGATGCCGGAATCGGGATCGGCCTCCATGGCCGCGGCGAGGCTGACGATGGCGTGGCCGGTCATCAGGCTGTCGGCGTCGAGCACAAGCATATGCTCGTAGGCGCCGCCCCAGCGGGTGACGAAATCGCCGATGTTGCCGGCCTTGCGCGCGGTGTTCTTGGCGCGATGGCGGTAGAAGACGCGCGCCCGCGGCCCCAGCCTGTCGCGCGTCTCGGCCAGCGCGCGCTCCTCGGCGATCCAGATATCGGGATCGGTCGTGTCGGACAGGAAGAACCAGTCGAAGGCCGAGCCCAGGCCCGTGGCCTCGACATCCTCGTGGATGGCCTGCAGCGCGCCGAACACCCGCGACGGCGCCTCGTTGTAGATCGGCATGACCACGGCGGTGCGGGCGGCAAGGCTTTCGGGCATGGCGGCCGGCTTCGGACGGTCAAACAGCAGATGCAGGAAGCCGACGACGCCGGCGGCGAAAGCCAGGGCGATCCACGAGAAATTGGCCAGGAACAGCACCAGCAGCATCCATTTGAGCATGGTGATGCCGCCCACGTCGATGACGAGGTACATTTCATAGCCGCCCCAGACGGTCAGGGCGAGGCCGCCGCCGAAAGTGACGAGGCGCGAAAGCCAGGGCGCGCCGAATTTGTGGATTGGCTGGCGTCGCTCGGCGCCGGCGTCGAAGCGCGACAGGCTCTGCTCCGGCATGGCGAGCCGTGATTCAGCCGGCATGGGCGGCGAGAAGGCGGGCTCCATGCGGGCGCTGGCGAGGGCGGTTTCGGTCAGGGCGTCCATCTGTATAGCCATGTCTCCGAGATTGTCGCGCCCTGCGCTTCAAGCGTCAGGCGCAATTCGCAAGCGTTCTCGCCGTCCGGGTCCATGTCGAAAACGACCCGGCAGCTCTTCTGCTCCGGCGAAAAGTAGCTGTGCGATGCGGTGATCTTGCCGGGCGAAACGGTGAGATTGGGCTTGATGTCGTCGGTATGGGCCGGATCGGCAAGCTGGTCGCCCTTGAATTCGACGAGGAAGCGCCTTTGCTTGGCCGAGGCGCCGCGTCCGCCTCGGCCTTGCCAGGCGGTGGCGAGCGGCGGGCTCGACGGCGGCGACCAGCACCAGAACTGGCGATAGGCGAAATTGGATTGCTGGCCCTTGGCCAGCGGCGTCCTGGACCGCCAGAAGGCGATCATGTTCTGCGCGCTTTCCGCGTCGGAGGGGATTTCCACCAGTTCGACCGACCCTTGCCCCCAGTCGCCGATCGGCTCGATCCACAGCGACGGACGGTTTTCCCAATGCTGGACATCGTCCTGGAAGTCATTGAAATCGCGCCGCCGCTGCAGGAAGCCGAAGCCTTTCGGATTTTCGTCGACGAATTCCGAAATCTGCAGGGCGTTGCGGTTGGTCACCGGGCGCCAGACCCATTCGCCCGCGCCGGTCAGCATCTGCAGGCCGGTCGTCTCGGCGGCGGCTTCGCGGTAATCGTCGGCGCCGCGGCGGTCGAGCGGCCCGAACAGCGAGATCGCGCTCATGGCCGCGAGGCCGAAACTGTCGATGGCGGCGCGCGGAAACAGGGCGCATTCGGTGTCGATGATCGTCGCGTCGCCCGGGCGCAGGGTGAAGCGGTAGGCGCCGGCGACGCTGTCCGAATCCAGCAAGGCGTGGATGGTCAGCGCGTTGGCGGCGCGGGTGGTCTTCTCGATCCACACGGTTCGGAAGACGGGAAACTCCTCGCCGCGCGCGTCGGCGGTGCGGATCGACAGGCCGCGCGCCATGACGCCGAGCGCCTGTCCCGGCGCGTTGGAGCGAAAGAAGCTTGCGCCCTGGAAGATCGCGACTTCCTGCAATTCGCCGGACTCCGCGCGGTGCAGGATGCGAAAGCCGGAAAAGTCGAGATTCTTCGGCTGAGCGCCCAGATTGACCGCGCCGAAGCTGAATTTCGAGGCGTCATAGTTGAGGCGGCTGGAAATGCCGTTGTCGACCAGGTTGATCTGCATCGGCGTGGTGAAGACGAAACCGCGATGCAACGGTTCGATGACGAAACCGGCGGGATCGTCGGCCCAGATCAGCCCTTCCGGCTTGACGTGGATGGCGGCGAAGGCGTCGGCGCTCAGATTGGCGAGCGGGCCGGGCAATTCGGGCGCGCTGGGCGCGGCGAAAGGCTTTTGCGCCAGCGCCCGCGCGGTGTCGACGACCGAGGAGCTGGAAAAGGCGACCGGCGTCGCCGCCGGCTTGTCCGCGGCGAAAGACGAGGACGGCGCGTTGGCGGCGGCGTAAGCGGCGAATCCTCCCGCCAGTTGCAAGACATCCCTTCGCTTCAACATGGGCGAGGCATTCCGATCCGTCGCAAATCAGTAAAAATCCGGCGCGACATATAACGCAATTTATGGCCGAGGCGAGGCGGATTTTTCGCTTTGCCGGATTTTGCCTCTCCCCTATAGGTTTCTTGCCGCCACCTGCCCAAAAAGGGGGCGGGATCGAAAAGGATTGTCATGACGACGACGAAAACTGACCAGGGCGCGGCGCGCAAGCGCTGTCTCGCGATCGTGCTCGCCGCCGGCGAAGGCAAGCGGATGCGCTCCAGCCAGCCGAAGGCCCTGCACAGGATCGCCGGCCGCTCCATGCTCGCGCATGTGCTCGACGCCGTGCGCCAGGCCGGCGCCGACGCGATCGCCGTGGTGGTGGGGCCGGATCGCGCCGACGTCGCCAAGGAGGCGGCCAAGGCCGCGCCCAATTCGCAGGTTTTCGTGCAGCAGGAGCGGCGCGGCACGGCGCATGCGGTGCTGGCCGCCCGCGACGCTTTGTCGCAAGGCTTCGACGACGTGCTGGTGGTCTTCGCCGACACGCCGCTGGTGCGGCCGGGGACTTTTTCGGCGTTGCGCGCGGCCCGGGCTTCCGGCGCCGGCGTGGTCGCGCTCGGCTTCGAGCCGGCCGACCCATTCGGCTATGGCCGCCTGCTGACCGACGCCGACGGCAAGCTCACGGCGATCCGGGAGCACAAGGACGCGAGCCCCGAGGAACGGGAGACCCGTCTTTGCAGCGCCGGCCTGATGGCGCTCGACGGCGCGCGGGCGGAAAAATGGCTGGAGGCGGTCGGTTGCGATAATGCGCAGCAGGAATTCTACCTGCCCGACGTGGTCGAGATCGCGCGGCGCGAGGGCGCGGCCTGCGCCATCGTCAAGGCGGAGGCGGACGAGGTGCTCGGCGTCAACGACCGCGCGCAATTGGCCGAAGCCGAGGCCGAGATCCAGCGCCGGCTGCGGCTCGTCGCCATGCTCGGCGGCGCGACGCTCGTCGCGCCTGAGACGGTGTTCTTCAGCCACGACACGGTTTTGGGCGCGGACGTGCTGGTCGAGCCGCATGTCGTGTTCGGCCCCGGCGTCACGGTGGCCGAGGGCGCGATCGTCCACGCCTTCTCGCATCTCGAAGGCGCGAGCATGGGCCGGGGCGCGACCATCGGCCCCTATGCCCGCCTGCGCCCCGGCGCGCGGCTGGCGGCGGGCGCGAAGGTCGGCAATTTCGTCGAAATCAAGCAGGCGGACATCGGCGAGGGGGCGAAGGTCAACCATCTCACCTATGTCGGCGACGCCAGCATCGGTCCGCGCGCCAATATCGGCGCCGGCGTCATCACTTGCAATTACGACGGTTTCCTCAAATATCGCACCATCATCGGGGCCGACGCCTTCATCGGCTCGAATTCCGCCTTGGTCGCGCCGGTCGAGATCGGCGCAGGCGCCTATGTCGGCTCGGGCTCCGTCGTGACGCGCGACGTCGAGGCGGATTTGCTCGCCGTCGCGCGCGGTCGGCAGGCTGGAATCACCGGCTGGGCGACGGCGTTCAGGAAGAAGATGGCGGCCCTCAAGGCGACGAAATGATACGACTTTCGGCTTTCAGGCTCCGCCCTTCGCACATGCGAAATGGTTGGCTTTTGACATAAACTGTCATGCAATGTGACTTGCGTGAGCGCTTGAGCCGAGGCTTGCTGCGTCGCAATATTCTGGAAGGGTTTGATTGATGTGCGGCATTGTCGGCATTCTCGGCCAGGGGCCTGTCGCCGGACCCCTCGTCGATGCGTTGAAGCGCCTTGAATATCGCGGCTATGATTCC
This sequence comes from uncultured Alphaproteobacteria bacterium, assembly GCA_963828185.1. GTDB lineage: Bacteria > Pseudomonadota > Alphaproteobacteria > Rhizobiales > Beijerinckiaceae > Rhodoblastus. The sequence continues at coordinate 54,383 of CAWHDV010000019.1, forward strand.
GCCGGCATCGCCACGCTGGAGGGAGGCCGGCTGGAGCGCCGCCGCGCCGAAGGCAAGCTGCGCAACCTCGAAGCCCTGCTGCGCGAAAAGCCGCTGCACGGCTCGGTCGGGATCGGCCACACCCGCTGGGCCACGCATGGCCGCCCGACCGAGAACAACGCCCATCCGCACGCCACCGAAAAGCTGGCGGTGGTGCATAACGGCATCATCGAGAATTTCCGCGAATTGCGTGACGGCCTGATCGCGCGCGGCCATGTGTTCGTCAGCCAGACCGACACCGAAGCGGTCGCCCATCTCGTCACCGACCAGATCGCCAAGGGGATGTCGCCGGAACAGGCGGTCGCCGCCAGCCTGCCGCTGCTCAAGGGCGCCTTCGCCCTGGCCTTCCTGTTCGAGGCTGAGGAGAACCTGCTGATCGGCGCGCGGCGCGGCGCGCCGCTGGCGGTCGGCTACGGCGAGGGCGGGGAAATGTACCTTGGCTCGGACGCGCTGGCGCTCGCGGCCTTCACCGACACGATCACCTATCTCGAGGATGGCGACTGGGTCGTCCTGCGTCGCGGCTCGGCGGAATTCCGCGACGAGTCCAACCAGCCGGTGAAGCGCCCGAAACTCAAGACGCAGGCCTCGGCCTTCCTGGTTGACAAGGGCAATTACCGCCATTTCATGGCCAAGGAAATCCACGAGCAGCCGGAAGTGGTGGCGCGCACGCTCGCCCATTACATGGATTTCGCCAATTCCTCGGTGCGCCTGCCGTTCGATCTGCCCTTCGACCCGAAAAAGCTGACCGGCATCACGCTCACCGCTTGCGGCACCGCCTATTACGCCGGGATGGTCGCCAAATACTGGTTCGAGCGCTACGCCCGCCTGCGCGTGGAAATCGACGTCGCGTCGGAATTCCGCTACCGCGAGGCGCCCCTGCCGGACGAGGGGCTGATGATCGTCGTGTCGCAATCGGGCGAGACGGCGGACACGCTCGCCAGCCTGCGCTACGCCAAGGCGCATGGCCAGAAGATCATCGGCGTGGTCAATGTGCCGACTTCGACCATCGCGCGCGAAAGCGACGTCGCCGCGCCAACGCTGGCCGGGCCGGAAATCGGCGTCGCCTCGACCAAGGCCTTCACCTGCCAGCTCACGGTGCTGGCCGCCCTCGCCGTGGCGCTGGGGCGCGAGCGCGGCGTGCTCGATCGCGAGACCGAAAAGCGCTTGATCGATGAACTGATGGTGGTGCCGGGCCTCCTGGCCGAGGCGATGAAGCTCGAGGCCGGCATCGAGACGCTGTCGCACCAGCTCGGCAAGACCACCGACGTGCTCTATCTCGGCCGCGGCTCCTCCTATCCGCTGGCGCTGGAAGGCGCGCTAAAACTCAAGGAAATTTCCTACATCCACGCCGAAGGCTATGCGGCGGGCGAATTGAAGCACGGGCCGATCGCCCTGATCGACGAGCAATTGCCGGTCATCGTCATCGCCCCGACCGATCCGGTGCTGGAAAAGACCATTTCGAACCTGCAGGAGGTTGCGGCGCGCGGCGGCAAGATCATCATGGTCGGCGATAGCCACGCCATCGACGAGGCGGCGGTGACGCTGGCGGGCGAAATCCGCATGCCCGACATGGCGCCGGATTTTTCCGCCATCGTCTACGCCGCGCCGATCCAGATGCTAGCCTATTACACGGCGGTGTTCATGGGCAAGGACGTCGACCAGCCGCGCAACCTGGCGAAAAGCGTCACGGTGGAGTGAGGAAGGCGTCAGGAATGGTCGACAGAGCTTTTGGCTAGGCGATAGTGACGTCGCTTGGAAAGGTCCTATGTTCGAGCGGTTGCCAATAGGTGAGTTCAGTCTCCAACTCCTGATTGCGCTGCTATCGGCGAGCGCGTTTTATTCTTTCGCCAAAGGTTGTTTCTTACCGCTTGGTGCTTTTGTTATCATAATATCATTTATGGTCTTCGCTTTTTTTATTATATTCGCCATTATTTCGTTCGTCGAAGCGCTTGGTAGTTTGTTCAGCCGTGATTGGTTACGCGCGAAAAACCGTATTGCTAAAGCGGCCGTTGTAATATTTCTGATTCCGCCGTCTTTGATCACTGGCGATTATATTCACCTCGGATTATGCTATCCATATTATCTTGCGACATTGCGAAACGCCGATCGCTCTGGCGTGCGCGCAACTTTTCCTTGGGGGCACGCTGCACTATTCGCGGGCCATAAATTCCAGTCAGAAGTGCTCGTATATGATCCGACCAACAAAACTGGGCTCAATGTTGGCATCACGTACCGAGACTCGGAAGAGCCGAGCCTAGTAGTTAATACACGGCGTCTGCTTGGTGATTTCTATGTCGAAACGGTTTCAGCCGAGCCGGAAAAACATTTAGAATGGCAGCATATCATAAACTGATTGACGGACATCGACCGCAACTCGAGCCTTACGGAGGAACCGCAATTCGTGCCTCACGCCGCAGGCGGGGAATGGGACGCGCACCTTGGTGATCCGCCTCATTCCTGCGCGCCGAAAGCATCTGGACAGTCGCCTCAGGCCGCGACGGCTTCGACCATTTGCACGTCGATCAGGAACGAGCCGTCGGCCTCGATGGCGAAATGGGCTTTCGTCTCGTCTGGAGCGGCCTTTTGCAGCGCGCGGATCGCCTCGGCCTGGAGCGCGGGCGTGTTCATGCGGCGGGTCCAGGTGGCGAAATCCAGGCGGATGCGCCAGTTATGGCGTTCTCCCGGCGAGAAATTCGCGGCGTCGAGCGCGGCGAACCATTCCGACGGGGTGTAGTCGCGGACGTGCGAGGGGTCGCGCAGCAGTTCCACCGCCTGGAGATGCGTGTCGTTGAGCGGTTGCCCTGTCGAGACCACGTCGATGAACACGGCGCGCCCCCCTTTTTTCAGCACGCGCCGGGCCTCGCGCAGGCCGGCGGGGAAATCGCGCCAGTGATGGGCGGAATAGCGGCTGGCGACGAAATCGAAGTTTTCGTCACCAAAAGGCGTCCGCTCGGCCAGCGCCTGCGCCGTTTCGATATTGCCGATCCCTTTTTCGGCGGCCGTCGCTGTGATCGCCGCCAGCATGTCGGAGGAGAGATCGCAGGCGACGACGTTTTTGGCGAAGCGGGCCATCAGATAGGCGACATGGCCGCCGCCCGCGCCAAGATCGAGGGCGCGCGCGACGGGGCTGCGCCGCAACGCGGCGTCCAGTTGGGCGAGGTCGGGGCCGGAGGCATGGACCGCGCTTTCGACATAGGCTTGCGCCCGCGGGCCAAATTGCGCGGCGACGAGCTGTTCGTGGATTTGCGACATCGATTTTTCCTCACAACAGGCGCGGATCGAAACAATAGGGCGCCATGCGCGCAATTCGGATTTCGGCTGACGCGGGATGGGCGTGGTTGATCAGCACGTTCACGTCGGGCGAGTTGGGCAAGGCGACGATGGCGGAGGGAACGCGCAGCATCGGGCTGGAGCTGGCGCGCAAAAACGCGTCGCCCCATTGTTGCGTCAGGGATTCCCTGGCCGACCCAGTCCGGCGGCAATTCGTCGAGGGCGATGGTCTCGATCGCGAGCGCATCCGGCGCCTCGTAAGTCACCATGACCATTTCCGGCAGCAGGGCCGGATCTTCGACATGGACCAGTTTTTCCAGCACGCAAAGCGCCGGAGAGGTCGCGCAATAAGTGACGGCGAGGCCGAGGCGGTTCCAGCGGCCATCGAACAGCAGGCCGTAGCCGCCGTCGAAACGCGCGGCGTGTTGCGCGCCGGACAATCGCCACAAAAACATCAGGCGGCGGCGCCCCAGGCGATCTTGCCCAGGATGGTTTCGATCACGCGGGCGCCGGCTTCCGTCTGCGCCACGACAAGCGGGCGTTCGCCGCGCAGTTCCTGCAGCGGGCGGCGCAGCCAGAGATTGGCCTTTTCCTTGTCGGCAAAGCTTTCCTCGGCCAGCGACTGGATGCGCAACAGCCGCACCGCGCGGTCGGATTCGTCGACCGTCAGTCTTTGCTGTTTTTCGGCGCGATGGCGCCGCGTCCGCTGCGGAATGACCAATTGCTCGATTTCGCGCTCGCTCAATCCTGCCTTGGCGAGGCCGGCGAGCGCCGCCAGCGGCAGGCGGTTGAGCACCGCCAGGGCCAGATCGGCCTGCGACAGCACGGTCGCGCCGAGAACGGCGCTACCGCCGAGCTTTTCAGCGACTTGCTGCGGCAGCGCGAGCGCCATGATGCGTTTCCCCTTCGGCAACATGCTGTGAATATAGGCGGCATGTTGCCGGGGCGCAAGGCGCTCCGCTTCAGGGCCAAATCATTCCGGCGTCCGCACCTCGATGGTGAGATGCGACAGGGATTTGAAACCGATCAGTTTTTGCCGGTAAAAATCCTCGTTGCGCGGACTGGTCGTCACCACCGAGACGATGGCGCCGAGATGGCCCGGCCCCAGCCGCCACAGGTGCAGATCGGCCAGCCGGTCGCCATCGCATTCGATCGCGCCGCGCAATTTTTCCGTCATGGCGCGATCCGGATTCATGTCGAGCAGGATGGCGCCGGCATCGCGGATCAATGTGAAGGCCCATGAGGCGATGACCACGGCGCCGACAATGCCGGCGAGCGGGTCCATCCACAGCCAGCCGAAGGCGCGCGCCAGCAACAGCCCGGCAATGACCAGCACCGACACGGCGGCGTCGGCGACGACATGCACCAGCGCCGCGCGAAAATTGTTGTCGCGGTGGTGGTCATGCGCATGGTCGTGGTCATGATGGGAATCATGCGCGTGGGAATGTCCGTGGCCGTGATCGTGATGGTGGCCGCCGCTCAAAAGCCAGGCGCTGGCCAGATTGACCGCGAGGCCGAGGCAGGCGATCGGAATGGCCTCCGCGAACTTGATCGGAACCGGGGCGAACAGGCGCGACAGGGCCTCGTTGGCGATCAGCAGCGCGATCATGCCGAGGATAAGAGCGCTGGTGAAGCCGGCGAGATCGCCGAGTTTTCCGGTGCCGAAGGTGAAGCGCGGATCGGCGCAATGGCGGCGGGCGTAGGAATAGGCGAGCGCCGCCAGGAGGAGCGCGCCGGCATGCGTGCTCATGTGGACGCCGTCGGCGATGAGCGCCACCGAGCCGAACAGCCAGCCGCCGAAAATTTCCGCGACCATCATGGTTGTGCACAGCCAGATGACGGCCCAGGTCTTCTTTTCGCTCTTCTCGTGGCTCTCGCCGAGGAAGACGTGGTCATGGAAAGCGTTGAAAGCCTGGCTCTCGCTCATGTCGGACCTCACTTCAAATAGGTTCGGACGACGTCGAGCAATTGCTCGGCCGCCTCGCGATCGAGCGCGCCGGGGTGCTTTTGCTGATCGACCAGATGGTTGCGCACATGTTCCTCGACCACCTCGCCCATCAGTCCCGTCATGGCGCCGCGCGCGGCGGCAATCAAATGCATGACCTTTTCGCACCCCGCCTCGCCGTCAAGCGCCCGCTCGATCGCCTCGACCTGCCCGCGAATGCGGCGGACGCGCGCCAGAAGCTTTTGTTTTTCATGGATCGTGTGGGTCATGACGCGAAGATAGCATACCCCCCATACCTATGTAAATCTGACTCCGCTCGCGATGACGACCAATTGAATGTCTCGTTCGTTGCTTATGAGTACGGCTTTAGGTACAATAAAAAAATGAAAACGACCTCCTACAGCGAACTGCGCCGCAACCTCGCCAGCATGATCGACGGCGTCAACGCCGATCATGAACCGGTCATCATCACCCGCGACCGGGGCAAGCCGGCGGCGGTGCTGATGTCGCTGGAGGATTACGCCTCCTTCGAGGAGACGCGCTATCTGCTCGCCAGTCCGAAAAACGCCGAGCGCTTGCGCGACGCGATCGAGGAACTGGACGCCGGCGCCGGGCAGGAGCGGGGCCTTTCCGAGTGAAGCTGGTTTTCAGCGAAAAAGCCTGGGAAGATGATCTCCATTGGCAGGCGACCGACGCCAAACTTCTGGCGCGGCTCAACGGGCTGATCAAGGAATGCGCCCGCACGCCTTTTACCGGAACCGGCAAGCCGGAGCCCCTGCGCGGCGCGCTCTCCGGGTGGTGGTCGCGGCGGCTGACGCAGGAGCACAGGCTGGTCTATCGCGTCGCTGATGACACATTGCAGATTGCGCAGTGTCGCTATCATCATGGGTGATGAGGCGACCCGTTGCCTGAACCCTTGCGCTCATCCCCCCAAATCGGTTATTAGAAGTGTTCCAGGCTGTTTTCAGCCTCCCAACGCGAGCCCTCCGTGCCCCACGACGCACAGCAGACGCAGACGATGAACGCCGGGTGTTTTGCCCCGCGTCCGCCCGCGCGCGCGTTCGCAAACCTCCTCCTTCTTATCCGCCCCTGAGGGCCGGCCGGGCTTCGCCTGGGCGCTCAGGGGTTTTCGTCTCCACCGATTTCCGGCCCCGTTTGCGCGCATCTTCCCGAAAAGTTGCACACTTTTCGGATTAGATTATGCGGAAAATGAATAGCTCCGGGGCGAAAAAGATTCCAAAAGGTTAAACCATGACCCAGCCGCAAAACCCTTCCGCCGCAACAATCGGCGACAACGACCGCGTCTTCATTTTCGACACCACCCTGCGCGATGGCGAGCAATGCCCCGGCGCCTCGATGACATCAGAGGAAAAGCTGGAAGTCGCCGATATCCTGGACGCCTTGGGCGTCGATATCATCGAGGCCGGTTTCCCCATCGCCTCGCAGGGTGATTTCAACTCCGTGACCGAAGTCGCCAAACGGGTGAAAAACGCTTCCGTCGCCGGCCTGTCGCGCGCCTCGGCCAAGGACATCGACCGCTGCGCCGAAGCGGTCAAACACGCACGTATCCCGCGCATACATACCTTCATCTCCACCTCGCCGGTGCATATGCAGTATAAATTGCAGATGACGCCGGAAAAGGTGCTGGAGATGATCGCGTCCTCCGTGGCCCGCGCCCGCAACCATGTCGAATTCGTCGAATGGTCGGCCGAGGACGGCACCCGCACCGAGCCCGACTTCCTGTGCCGGGCGGTCGAGACCGCGATCAAGGCCGGCGCCACGACGATCAACATTCCCGACACCGTCGGCTACACCACGCCGATTGAGTATCGCGCCTTGTTCGAGATGGTGCGCTCGCGCGTGCCCAACGCCGACAAGGCGATTTTCTCGGTCCATTGCCACAATGACCTGGGCATGGCGGTGGCCAATTCCATCGCCGGCGTGCAGGGCGGCGCGCGGCAGATCGAATGCACCGTCAACGGCATCGGCGAGCGAGCCGGCAACGCGGCGCTGGAAGAAATCGTCATGGCCATGCGCACCCGCGCCGACGTGCTGCCGTTCAAGAACCGCATCGAGACGACGCTGCTGACGCGGGCCTCGAAACTGGTTTCGGCGGTGACGAGCTTTCCGGTTCAGTACAACAAGTCGATCGTCGGCCGGAACGCTTTCGCGCACGAGAGCGGCATCCATCAGGACGGCATGCTGAAGAACGCCCATACCTACGAGATCATGACGCCGGAATCGGTCGGCGTGCAGAAGACCAATCTGGTGATGGGCAAGCATTCCGGCCGCCACGCTTTTCGCGAAAAGCTGAAGGAGCTGGGCTACGACCTGGGCGAGAACGGGCTGGAGGTCGCCTTCACCCGCTTCAAGGACCTGGCCGACCGCAAGAAGATCGTCTACGACGAGGACATCGCCGCGCTGGTCGACGACGAGATCGTCTCCTCGCACGAGCGCATCAAGGTCGTGGAACTGACGGTCGTCGCCGGCACCAAGGGGCCGCAGAAGGCGGCGCTGACGCTGGAGATCGACGGCGAGCAGAAGACGCATCAGTCCACCGGCAATGGCCCGGTCGACGCGATCTTCAACGCCATCCACGCGCTGGCGCCGCATGAGGCCAAGCTGGAGCTGTTCCAGGTCCACGCCGTGACCGAAGGCACCGACGCGCAGGCGGAAGTCTCGGTCCGCCTGTCGGAAAACGGCAATGTCGTCACCGGCAAGGGCGCGGAGCCGGACACGCTGGTCGCCTCCGCCCGCGCCTATGTCGCCGCGCTCAACAAGATCTTCGCCAAGCGCGGACGCGGCAAGCTCGACTCGATCGGTTCGATCTGAAACTCCGGCGGTCACTGACTCCGGCGGACACTAACCGGCGGACACTAACCGGCGCTCTTGGACAATCGGTCAAAACCCCCTATCTCTGTTGCGGGACAGGGGGAGTTTTTTCCATGATCGGTTTTCTCATTCGCGCGGCGGTCGTGGCCGTCGGTCTCTGGGTGGCGTCGCGTATCGTGACGGGCGTTTCCTTCACGTCCGGCGAAAGCCTGATCTGGGCGGCCATCCTGCTCGGCGTCGTCAACGCCATCGTCCGGCCGGTGCTGGTCTTCCTGACCTTCCCGGTCACCATCCTGACGCTGGGCCTGTTCCTGCTCGTCATCAACGGCTTGATGATCGAGCTGGTGGCGCATTTCCTGAATGGTTTTCACGTCGCGGGCCTGTGGCCGGCCATCCTGGCGTCGCTGGTCGTGAGCCTGACATCCTGGGTCATCTCGTGGTTTGTCGGCCCGGCCGGCTTCGAGGTCGTGGCGACCCGCTGAATGCGCTTGCGGCATTGATTTAACAGCCGCGTTGGACGAGATTGGCCCGTCCTTGCAAAGGCGGGCCGAATCCATGGAAATCATTCTCTCCACCCTCGTCGCCGTCGGTCTGTTTATTTTCTTCGGCATCGTTCTCGGCAGTTTTTTCACCGTGCAGACCGCCGAGACGGCGATCATCACCCGTTTCGGCCGTTTCGTGCGCAGCGCCGACGCCGGCCTCAACTGGAAAATCCCCTTCGTCGACAGCGTCGCCGGCCGGATAAGCCTGCGCGTCAACCAGATCGCCTTGACCATGGAGACCAAGACGCGCGACAACGTCTTCGTCACCATTCCAATCTCGGTGCAGACGCGGGTGCGGCCGGAAAAGGCCTCCGCCGCCTTTTACAGCCTGTCCAATCCGCAATCGCAGATCGAGGCCTATGTCGAGCAGGTGGTGCTCGGCCATGTGCCGGGCATGACGCTCGACGAGGTTTTCGCCAGCCAGTCGAGCATCGCCGCCGCCGTCAAGCAGGAGCTCGACGTCGACATGGCGGCTTTCGGCTATGAGATCGTCAATGTATTGGTCACCGACATCGTGCCCGACGCCAAGGTCAAGGCGGCGATGAACGACATCAACGCGGCGCAGCGTGAACAGGTCGCCGCCAATGCGCGAGGCGAGGCCGAGAAGATCCTGGTGGTGAAGAAGGCGGAGGCGGAAGCCGAGAGCAACGCCTTGCAGGGGCAGGGCATCGCCAACCAGCGCCGGGCGATCATCGAGGGCTTGCGCGGCTCGATCGAGGAATTCCAGAAGACGCTCGGCGGCGCCAGCGCCCAGGAAGTGATGCAGCTGGTGCTGATCACGCAATATTTCGACACGCTGAAATCGATCGGCCAATCGAACAAGACCAATACCTTGTTCCTGACGCATTCGCCCTCGGCCGTGCAGAATATCTCCGAACAGTTGATGGCGTCGTTCGTCGCCTCGCAGGGCGTGAAGTCCTAGCGGTCGGAATCGCCAAGGCGATGAAAAAACGGGCGGAGCCGTGCAAGCGGCGCCGCCCGACGGCGTTTGCGTCAGGCAATGTCGGGATAAGATGGCGCTACCGCGGCATCCGCAAATATGTTGAATTCATGGATTTATTTCGGCGAAAAGCTTTCTCGCGCGCAGTCGGCCAAATACGCGCAGTCCGGATAGCGCGCGATCGCTGGGCGTGACTGATTCAAAGTACGTAGTTTCCGTATCACTTCACGGTAAATTTAGTTTGCAATTTCTTAATAAGATGACATTTTGCTGATTGCGTAAGTCATTGTGGTATTAAAGCGGTGTTGACGTCGACGTATGGCATATTTACCAAAGGCGTATTCAAGATTTGTTCGAAAGTGGTAGCTGTTTCAACCTTCCGGCTGAGGTCGCCGATAATTTTCTAGAGTTGATGTCGCGCTGCGTGGTTTTCGGTTTGTCGTCGAGTGCAAGGAGTCGTCCATGTCGTTGTCCGATCAGTCGAGCCCGTCGATCGAGGGGAACAGGCCACCCTTCACGACCGCGAATGTATGGGGACGCGAAAGCAAATCCGCCAAGCCGCAATCCGAAGCGCCGCGAAGGATCGTCATCGTCGAGCGCAACGCTTTCCTGCGCGATTGCCTGCGAGCCGCCGTGGCCGGTTGCTGGCCGGGCGAGACCTTGGCCTGCGCGAGCCTGGCCGAATTGCAGCAGCTACGCGCCAGCCAGGGCGCGACCTTGGCGCTCTTGTCCATCCTGTCGCTTTCCGAGGAAGAGACGGAAACCGAATCCGCGCTGCTGGCGCATCTCGATCCTTGCGTGCGCTCCTTGATCCTGGCCAATACCGACGATCTGAACGACGCCTTGCTGGCATTGGGCCATGGCGCCAACGGTTTCATATCGACGAGCGTGGGATTCGATGTGTTCATCAACGCCGCGCGGTTTGTCTCGGCGGGCGGGACATATGTTCCGCCGCAATGCCTGCTCGCCGCCAAGCCCGGATCCGCGGCGGCCCCCGAACCGCTTTCGGAAAACGCCGTCACCAACCGCGAACGGGCGGTGATCCAGGCGATCCGCCAGGGCAAGCCCAACAAGCTGATCGCCTATGAACTGAACATGTGCGAGAGCACGGTGAAGGTGCATGTGCGGCGCATCCTGAAAAAGCTGCATGCCAGGAACCGCACCGAAGTCGCCATAAAGGCCGAAGAAATGTTCAAAGTGTCCGCGCGCGCCGACGCAAGCGCCAGGCGCACGGGTTTTCAAGGCGTTGCCAGGTTCGCAAGCGCCGCCCCATGAGGGTGCGAAGTTTTTCGGGCATGGCTGGAGCGGATCCGCTTTTGGCTGGCGGCGACCCGCGATCCGCCTTTCGGCGTGGTCCGGTACGGGAAACCGGCAATCGCAATCGACGCAAGCGGTAGCCCACAATCCGAAAAAGCATCTGATCCGTCGCCGGTTTCCTGCTAGGTTTTTTTGCAAGAGCTGGCAAAGGCCGAAATCATGCACGAAGAATTTTCCCGAGCCCGGGGGGCGGCGCAGTCTGCGCCAGGATTCTGCAATCGAAAAGCAGATGGAGCCATGCCCGAAGCGCTCGTGATCGAGACCCAGCCGGAAATCGCCACGTTGGCGGTCGCGGCTTTCAAACGCGCCGGCCTTGACGCATTCACGGTCAGGCTGTCCGCCAATACCGCCCAGATCATGGAAATTCCAGGCGACGTTTCCATCGTCTTGCTGAACTTGAATGGCAATATCGACGATCGTTCAGTCGCCGGGCTGATCGCAAAACGCTGGCCGCACGCCTTGCTCATCATCCTGGCCCCTCGCGTATGCAGCCTTCGCGACCTGCCGGCGAGCTTCGTGCTGCTCAAGCCCGCGCCGCACAAGACGCTGCTCAATCTCATCAAGCGCGCGGCGCTCGTCGCGGCGCTGGTCGCCAAATCGCCCCGGAAACGCAATTTCAGCAAACGCAATTTCGACCGCATGTCGATTTGCCTCGACGCCGATGTCGCCAGCGCGAACAAGCGGCCGACATGAAGGCGCGACGCGACGAAACTTCAGATATCGCGGAAACTCGCCGCGAGACGTCGGAAATCTTCGTCGCGATGCGGGATGCCGAAACGCAGCCACTCGGGTTTTGCCGCGAAGGGGCGGGTGAGAATTCCGCCGGCGCAGAGGCGTTCGAAAATCTCCTGCGCTCGCGCATGGCGGACGAGACGAAACAGCGGCGAGCCGCCGATCATCTCGAATCCGCCGTCTCGTAAAAGGCCGTCGAGTCGCGCGCCGTTGCTCTCGAGTTTTGCCGCGCCTTGCTCCAGCCAGACGGCATCGCTGTAGGCTCTCATTCCGATTTCCACCGCCGCGCCACTCACCGCCCAGGGGCCGAGTTTTTCACGCAAGCGCCCTGCGAGATCCGGCGCGCACAAGGCGAAGCCGAGCCGCAGGCCCGCGAGCCCGAACGTCTTGCCGAACGATCGCAGCACGATCACGCCCGGCAGCGGAAGATTTTCCGCGAGGCTTTTTTCACGCGGCAGGAAGTCGATGAAGGCCTCGTCGACAACCAGCAATTTTTGCCGCGCCGCCATTTTGCTGGCCAGGGCGAGAAGGTCGGCGACGCCGACAAGCCGGCCGTCGGGATTGTTGGGATTGACGATGATCGCCACGTCGAACGCCGCCAGCTCAGCGAGCGTCGCGCAGGTTTGCGCGTGGGCGCCGCTCAAGGCCCAGACATTCTGATGCTCGGCATAGGTAAACCCGAGCACGCCGACCTTCTTCGCCGGTTCGATGCCGGGCAGAAGCTGGATCAGGCTTTGCGTGCCGGGCGCCGCGACGATTCTTCCACCCGCGCCAAGGCCATAAAAATTCGCGGCGGCGCTTTCGAGCGCCTCGATGGAGACCGCTTCCGGCAGCCGGGTGAAAGCGCCTTCGTCCAGACCGACGCAAGGGTAGGGATTGGCGTTGATGCCGGTCGAAAGATCGAGCCAGGGTTCGGGCGCCCCAGGAAAACGCCGCCGCGCGGCGGCGAGGCCGCCGCCGTGATAGGCTGGTTGGCTTCCCGCCTGCCGATTCGTCGTTTCTTCAGCCAAGATAACTCCGCCCATGCTGTCCGCCGCCACTTTCGCGCTCGCCCTCGCCGCCCTGATCGTCGAGGCGCTCATCGGCTATCCCGCGCCGGTCTATGCGTTGATCCGCCATCCCGTCGCCTGGATCGGCGCCCTTATCGCGCGTCTGGAGCGCGGGCTCAACCGGCCAGACCAGACGAACGCCGCGCGAAAAAAAGCCGGCGTCCTCACGCTGGTCGTCGTGCTCGGCGCGACCGGCGCCGCCGCCATCCTCGTTTCCGCCCTCGCGCCGCGCAATTTCTTCGGGTTCTGGCTGCTGGCCATCGTCGCCAGTTCGCTCATGGCGCAGCGCAGCCTGCACGATCATGTCGCCAAAGTCGCGCGGGCGCTTCAATGCGAGGGGCTCGAGGGCGGACGCCGGGAAGTGGCGATGATCGTCGGGCGCGATGTCGCGGGCCTCGACGTCGCCGGCGTCTCCCGCGCGGCGGTCGAGAGCCTGGCGGAAAATTTTTCCGACGGGATCGTCGCGCCGGCCTTCTGGACGGCCATGCTCGGCCTGCCCGGCGGCGCCATGTACAAGGCGGCCAATACCGCCGATTCGATGATCGGCCATCGCAACGCGCGTTATGAGGATTTCGGCTGGGCGGCGGCGCGCTTCGACGATCTCGTCAACCTGCCGGCCTCGCGCCTCGCCGCTGTGTGGCTTGCCCTGGCGGCGGCGATATCCCCTGGCGCCGACGCCCGCGCTGCGATCCGCGCGGTCAGGCGCGACGCGAAAAATCATCGCTCGCCCAACGCCGGCTGGCCGGAAGCGGCGATGGCCGGCGCGCTCGGGTTCAAGCTCGCCGGCCCGCGCGTCTACGGCGGCGAGCGGATCGATGACGTTTACATGGGCGACGGGAGCCCAGATCTCGACGCCGCCGATATTTTCCGCGCCCTGGCGCTCTATCGCCGCGCCTGCGCAGCGCAGATGATCTGCCTTGCAATCCTGGCGGCGGTCTTCATCGGTTAATTGATCCGGGGCTTGGCGCCCGTGAACGCTCGAATGCGCAAGACCGCTGGAAGAGGCGCGCGCCGGCCCACAGGCGTCCGACCGATCGACCCCGAAAACATGAGCTGAAACAAAAGGGTCACAAAAGTGTCAGGCACCGCAGCGTAATGAACGTGACCTTTCGTCAGGAATAATCGCCGTCGAGGCGAGGAGAAAACCATGGGTCAGCTCAGCCTCAGCGCCTTCACGCCATATGACCCCACCGACGCCGCCTCGATCGTGCCTGGCCCGCTCGCGCTCTACAGCGTTTCCGTCGACAGCATCGCCCCGACGCAGATGAACGAAGGCTTCACCGAGGTTGACAAGAAGGCCGCCGCCTTCGATCTGGAAACGCCCGCCGAACTGCAAGCGTCCCTGCTCACCGATATCGAGCCCGTGGTCATCGGCCCCGGCGGCGTGCTTTATCTGACTGACGGTCATCACACTTTCACGGCGCTGGAGGATTCGATCTGCGGCGCCTCGGACCCGACGGTCTATGTCAACGTCATCGCCAATTATTCCGACCTGACGACGGCCGAGTTTTACGCGGAAATGCAGGCGAACAACTTCCTGCTGCCGCTCAACGACGATGTGGCGCAAACGGTCAATGACGCCACCGGCGCGCCGATCCCGACCACGCTGACCGGCCTCACCAGCGACGTCTACCGCGGCCTCGAATACAGTATCTTGAAGAACAAGAGCTCGAAGCTCTTCACTTCGAAAGGAAACATCACCGGCGCCGCGGGCGCATCGACTCCCGGTCTCGACAAGATGACCGGGCTTTATTCGGATTTTCTCGAAGCCGCCGCCTATCAGAACGCCGATGGCGGTCTCGGACTGCCCTATCTTTCGACGGGCGATATCGCTTTGGCCACGGCCTGGAACCTCGACGGCAATAACCTGACGACCCTGCCAAACGTGGCGGAGCCGGTCCACGTCTACCAATTGCCCGGCTTCATTCTTTCGAAAAATATCGTCAACGCCGGCGGCATCAGCGATGCGACGCTGTCCACCGGCGCGATGGACGGCGACGCGACCTTCACCGGCATCCCGCAGATCAACGCCGGCACGGTCGCCAATCCCATCATGATCGGCACGCCGAACATCGGCTTCATCATGGAGCTGGGCAATGACAGCGGATACACCGTCACCCTCGACGGAACCAACACCTATACCGGCGGCACGTCCATCCTTGCCGGCACGCTGATCGTGCAAAGCGACGCCTCGCTCGGCGCGGCGCCGACCCAGACCAACGCCGCCTTCGAGGCGAGCCTGACTTTCAGCGCGAACGGATTCCCGACCAACGCCATCTCCGCCGTCCAGGCCGACAATGGCATCATTTTCAACAGCTTGACGGAGGGCAATGGCACGCTGACGCTCGGAACGGCCACGGGCGGAACCTTTTCGACCAGCCGCCCGATCGCCGTCGACAGCGAAGCGGCGACGATCAACGTCAACGACAATACTGTCACTCTTCTCGGCGAGCTGATTTCGGCGGGCACGGCGGGTACGGGGATCGGCAATGCGGACGGCTTCTCCGATCTGACCATCGACGACCTCAGCAGCGCGGACAAGGGCAAGCTGATCCTGTCGCAGGCCAGCCCGTATTTTTACGGCAATATCATCATCGGCAATACCGGCAAGCCCACCGTCGAAGTGATGAGCGACGCCGCCCTGGGCAATACGACGGGACCGGCGGACACCATCGGCGAAGTCGAACTGAACGGCGGCACGTTTCAGGTCGGCGCTGATATCACCGCGACCGAACGCAATTTTTTCCTCGGCGGCGGCAGCACGTTCGACGTCAACGGCCTCACCTCCAGCTGGGGGACGATGACCGACGTGCAGCGCACGCTGGAGGTCGAGAACTCCAGCAAGACGACCGCCGGCGCGGTCACATTCAGCAATCTCACCATTTCTGCGACGGCGATCCTGCAACTGGCCGGCGGGACCGAAGGCGAGACGGTCACGCTGACCAACGGCGTCGTGCAGGAAGCCGCGTCGGATACGCTGATCATCATGCCTTCGGGCACGAACACGCTCGGAAGCACGGAAGATGTGCTTTCGGGCGTCGGCGCTTCGTCGCTGGTCAATACCGCCACCGACGGCATCGCCCAGGCGTGGATGGTCGAAAACGGAGACGCTTCAAAGGGCGTCGGACCGTATGATTTCTTGACTTACACCGCCGACGGCTACGTCACGGCGACCTATAATTCGAACGTCTTGACCGGCGCCACCGGCTTAGACATCATCGCCTTGGGCGCTGCCATGACGGCGACCGGAAATATCGACGCCTTCGCGCTCAACACCGAGGGCGAGACCATCGCTCTCGGCGGCAACACGCTTACGATCGGCGACGGAACCACGGCCGACGCAGCCGGCCTCATTCTCGCCAGCGGCAGCGCAATCAGCAACGGAACGCTGGCCTTCGGCGGCAGCGAAGGCGTGATCTGGCTGAGCGGATCAAATCCGACCATCTCGGCGCAAATCACCGGCTCGGACGGCCTGACCTTTTCCGGCTCCGGCGCCGTCGCGATCAGCACGGCCGCCAGCGTCAGCGGCGCGATAACCGTGGACTCCGGCACGGTCACGCTGTCGGGGCGGAATATTTTCGCGACCGACGTCGCCGGCGTCAATCTGGCTGATGTCAAGAGCGCGCCCGCCGCCGCGACACTGGCTGTCAGCGCCAACAATACCCTGACTTCGCTGAACTCCGTCGGCAACAACAGCGACGTCACTCTCAGCAGCGGCGCCGTCCTGACCATCGGCGACACGATCAACAATCTCAGCTCGGTGCTGAGCTCGACCATCACTGAAACCGGCAACGCAACCGCCGGCGCGCTGACCTTCGCCGGTTCCGGCCTGTTTGATCTGAGCGGCGGCAAGATCTCGCTCGTCTCCGGCAGCAGCATCGACGTCGACAACACCGCGCAACTGCGCATCATTTCCAGCGAAGTCTCGTCGGGCGTGACTTTCGATCTGGCCAGCGGCAGCCAGCTGCAATTCGCGCAAAGCGGCGGCGGCCAGTTCGCCGACGCGATCACCGGCGCGGGCGAGGTGCATCTGATCGGCGGCACGCTGCAGCTCACCGGCACGGCCAACACCTATACCGGCGGCACGGTGGTCGAGACCGGCTCGACGCTGGACCTCACCACCGCCAACGTGTCGTCGGGCAACGCGAACATTACCGACGCCGGCGGCATGGTGCTGTTCGACCAGTCGACCAGCGGCGCTTATTCCGGCGTCATCAGCGACGGCGCCGAAATGGGCGTGGGGCCGGTCCTGTCCGGCTCGCTCGACAAGGACGACAGCTCCGGCGGCAACAGCAGCAATGTGACGCTGGCCGACGTCCAGGCCTATACCGGCGCGACTTATGTCGAAGCCGGCACGCTGACGCTCGGCGCCGTCAATACGATCGCCGAGTCCAGCGGCGTCACGCTCGGCCGTGTCGGCGGCGCCGTCGACGGCCAGACCGCGACCCTCGCGCTCGAAGCCAACAACCGGCTGACCTCCCTGTCCGACGACGCCTCGAACACCACCGAGGTGCAGCTCAACGGCAATGTCCTGACGCTTGCCCCGACTTCGTCCAGCACGTCCGCCTATGGCGGTTCGATCGTCGACGGCTCGGCGGCCGGATCGCTGGTGATCGACGGCGCCGGAACGGTCACGCTCTCCGGCGACAACAGCTTTACCGGCGGCGTGACGCTGGACTCCGGCGCGCTGGACCTTGCCGCCAATGCTTCGGCTGGCGCCGGCGCCATCACCTTCGGCGCCGCGAATGTCGATCTGGTCCTCGGCCAGTCGCTGACGTCGGCGCCGACCACCGCCTTCGCCGACACGCTTTCGAACCTTGCCGCGGGCGACCAGATCGATCTGACCGGTCTCTCCTGGGACGCCGCCAGCGCCACGGTCGCCGGCAATGTCCTGACGGTGAGCAACGGGACCGACAGCGAGACCTTCACCCTGGCCAATTCCACGGCGACGACGTTCGACGCCACCGAGGACGCCAGCGGCGGGGTTCTGGTGACGGCCGCCATCTGCTTCATGGCTGGCACGCGCATCCGCACGCCGGACGGCGAGGTCGCGGTGGAAACCCTGAAGCGCGGCGATCTGGTGCTGACCGCCGATGGCGAGGCGAAGCCCGTGACCTGGCTCGGACGGCAGACGATCTCGACCGCGTTCGCCGATCCGCTTCGCGTCTGGCCGATCCGCGTGACGGCCGGCGCCCTGAGCGAGATGACGCCGTCGCGCGATCTCGTGCTTTCGCCGGACCACGCGCTTCTGGTCGGCGGCGTGCTGATCCACGCGGGCGCGCTGGTCAACGGGACCTCGATCCGACGCGAGACGGGCGTTCCCAGCACATTCGTCTATTACCACGTCGAACTCGACGACCACGCGCTGGTGCTCGCCGAAAATACCCCCGCCGAGACATTTGTCGATAATGTCGACCGGCTGGCGTTCGACAATTGGGCCGAGCATGAGGCGCTCTATCCCGATGGCAAGCCGATCGAGGAAATGCCGCATCCGCGCGCCAAGGCGCGTCGTCAGGTCCCGAAGGGCATTCGCGCGATGCTGGAGGAGCGGGCGGGCGTCATCGGCGCGGGAGCTTCCGCCGTCGCGGCTTGAAAGCGCCGGCGGCGGGCGCTTTTCATGCAGTGGAATCCGCCGCGGACGGCGCGCCGCGGCGATGAGTCCGCCCGCCATCGCACTGCGTCTTGACGCAAGCCGCAGCCGTCAAGGCTCAATGACCCAATATGGCTCGCCCTTCTTCTCGTCCTCTTTCAGCCCGCGCTTGGCGGCGGCCGTGTCCCGGTTGACCACCATGCGGAAATCCCGCAGCGCCTCCGGTTCGTCGAACACGTAGGAATGACCGCTGAGGCGCGCGTCGACCGATTCAACGCCAGGCGTCACCAATATGTCGGCGCCGCCGCTGCCGGCGCGCGGCGAGCCATGATAGCTCTCCGAAATCAGGATGGCGCGGTCATATCCGGAAGCGTAGAGCGTGCGGATCTCGCCCATCTTGCCCGCCAGCTTGATCTGCTCGCGAAAAACGTCCTGCGCCACGTCCGGCGCCGCGAAAACCGCCGCGCCCATCCGCAGTTTCGTCCTGGCCAGCGCGAAATCGCGCAGCATCTGCAGCTGGATGCGATTGCCCATGCTGTGCGCGACGAAATCGAGTTGCAGATCCGGCCCCGCCGCCGCGATGTCGTTGACCAGTTCTTCGAGGTGCGGTTCGCTCCAGGCGCTGGAATCCTCGTCATAGGCGTAACCGAAGGCCGAACCCTCGGACGGCCAGCTCCAGCCGACGATGGCGCCGTCGTAATCCGCGTCCGACCCCAATTGCAGCGCGCGCCAGGCGAGGCTGTCGAAGGAGGTGTTGAAGCCATGGATGACGATCATGATCTTCTTGCCGCCGCTTTGCCGCGTCCCATCGACGATCATCTTGGCGCAGGCATCGGCGCCCTTGGTCAGCGTCTTTGGCGCGGGCGGCAGATGCGGCTCGCCGGAATGGCGCGCCGGCGCGCCGAGGAAGCCGCAAGTGAACTCGAAAGGATCGAGCCGGCGCGAACCGAAGCGCGTCGTGTAGTCCCGGGTGTTCTCGTCATCGCGATCGGTGGCGAAGAACACCGGCGAACGCGTGGCCATTTTCGGCGGCGGCGGCGAGGCGGCCGGCGGCTTCGGCGCGGCGTGAACTTCAACCTCCGCCTTTTTCCAGAGGCCCATTTCCTTGTTCATCGCCGCATGGCCGTCGCCCTCCGAGCGCATGGCCAATTGCATCCGCGCCGGCTCCGCCAGCGGGTTGTCCGCGACATTCGGCAGTTTGCGGATCGCCTGCTCGCGCGCCATGATCTCGGCGTCGGAGGCGCGCCGCGCCTGGTCCACGGCCGCCAGGAAGGCATTCTTTTCCGCTTCGCTGCGCTTGAGCCAGAAGGCGGGCGCAGCCGCCAGCAGGCCGGTCTCCGGCCAGCCCACGGTCAGATAAAGTTTTCCCGGATATCTGGCGACGAATTGCTGCGTTCCCGCGCCAAGCTGCGTTTCGAGCGCATTGGCCGCGCCGCCGCTCATGTCCGTCATGGCGGCGGCCGGGGCGCCTTCAACGCTCTTCGCGCCGACATTGGCGAGAATTTTCGCGTCTGGAGCGCCATTTGCCGAGGCCACCTTGAGCTTGCTGAAATCGTTTTCCGAGCGCACCGGCTCCCGCGTGAGGAAATAGGTGATGGCGTGATTCCACAATTTCAGCGGAAACAACCCGGACCGGCTGGCGTCGGTGGCGGCGGCGTCGCCAAGGAAGCTCTTCTGCATCAAGAAGACTTCGCTTGCCGATTTGAACACGAAGGGCCGCGTGAGCAGCGAGGCTTCCGAGCCCGCCTTGCGCAACTTGCGAAAGTCATCGTCGGCCAGGGTGAAGACGCCGATGTCCGCGCCGCCGCCCTTGACCGCCTGCATGGCCTGGGCCTCGGTCGCGGCCGGCTGTGCGACGAGCGTCAGGCCGGCGTCGCTCAGGATCTTGCTCGACAGCAACGACTTGACGAAGGGGTCGTCGGCGTAGGCGGCCGGAAAGGCGATGCGCGCCTCGACCGCCCAGGCGGCGGAAGAGGAGGTCAGGCAGGCCAGGACGAACAGCAGGCGGAGCAGCATGGGACAAGCTTTCCGGTCAGCGAGGAATGCAATCTTTACGTCTTGGATTACGTGTCGGCCTGCCGAAACATTACACCGATTTCGGCGCGGCGGCTTTTCTTGCGAATTCAAAACCGGTCCCAGGCCGTTTCCGCGGCGATCGGCGTCACGCCATTGCGGGCAAAGCGATAGGCGGCGATGCGCGCGTAAATTTCTTCGCGCGCGCGGTTGATCGCCCCGAGCGGCGCGAGCTCGGTCGGCGCATGGCCGGGGTTGAAGCTGAGATTCTCGCAAAGAGCGTCGTGGCCGGGAGCGGAAACATCCTGCGACGGAATGTCGATGCGGCCGATCCGCCGCAACGGCGATTGCGCTTGCGGCCATAGCTGCGTCGCGTCGTCGACGCCGAGATCGCCGCTGCGCTGCTGCACGAACAGTTCGAAACAGGCCGGCGCGGCCTTGAGCCGCCGTTGCAGGGCGTGGCGCAGGGAATCGGGATCGTCGGGCGCCGGCGCCGGCGCGCTCAACGCGGCGCAGGGACGGACGGCGTATTTGATGGCCTGATCGGGACCGAAACGATAGGGCGTCTGCGAAAAATAGTCCGCGCGCAAGGGCGAGGCGATTTTCTGCGTCGCGGTGCGATAGGCGATCCACGCCTCGCGCAGGCGCCAGCCGAACGGATTGGCGCTTGGGAAGAAATAGGGCTGCAGCGCATCCCCGTCGGCCCTAAACGCGCCGGCGCGAACCAGCGCTCGCAGATCCGCGAGTCCGGCCAGGAAGAACTGGGGATAATCGACCATGAGAATATCATGCGGCGGTCGTTGGCGGGCGGGATTCGCGCGCGTAGCATCGGCGCGGTCTGGATCGGCGTCGATCAGCTTGAGCGCCATGCCCCTGAAGTCGGGGCGAGAGTCGGGGCCGGGCGTGGAGGCGCCGTTGGAAAAACGGATGAGCGCCTCAAACCTTTGCGCCGGTTGAGAAAAGGTTCCGACGCGCAAGTCTTGCGGCAAGGCGGGATCGACCTGAAAAATCGCCTTGACGCAGCCATGCGCCTTGGGATGCGCGTCACGTGGAACAGTCTTTTTCGCGGAGTCGGGGTAGGCCTTGGCCAACTCGCTGACAGCTCCGGCGGCGAATGTCGCGATGACCTGGTTTTCCGGCGCATGGTCGTCTGACGGCGTGCGCGCGGCGAAAAAGCCGGCGCCCGCCAGCAGGGCGGCAAGGATCGGCAGCGCCGCGATTTTCCGCATTTCCGGTCTCCTCACAAAGTCTTCAGATATTCGATGAGGTCGGCGCGCTCGCCGTCGCTCAGGGCGCGTCCGACCACGCCCGGACGCAGGCCCCCGGCCTCGAAGGAATGGCCGGCGACGCTGTTGCCCTTGATGGGCCGCCCCGCCGCGTCCCTGGTCGAAAACAAGGTCTCGCCTTCGGCGCAGACCGGATCGGCGCGATAGCCGACCTCACGCGGGTCATAATCGCGGGCGCCAAGGCAGAATTGTTGCGGCCGTTCGGACGCCTTCCGCAGCAGCCAATAAAGCGAGGGGACCGAGCCATTGTGCAGATAGGGCGCCGTGGCCCAGACGCCGTCGAGCGTCCGCGCGCGATAGACCGCCTGCGCCTCGGGATTGGGACAGCTCTTGCGCGGGCCAAAAATTTTCGCGCGCTCGTCTTCGGGCGTCGCATGGTCGTCCATCCATTTGCGCGCGATGCGATCGACGCTCGCCATCAAGGCCAGGGAGAAGGGAAGGTCCTTGCCGGAGAAGCCCGCGAGATCCTGCGGGCAGTTCCATCGCTCGGCGATGTCGCGTTGCGGGTCGAGGCCGAAGATCGCCGGCGGCTCGATCATGCGGCTTCTCAACACCTCGCTTTGCGCCGGATCGGTTCCAACCAGCGCGACGGGGATCTGGCGCAAATCGAGTGTCCGCGCGCCGTTCGCGCCGGTCCGCCAGGCATCGGAGTTTTTCAGCGCCCTGTCCGGATATTTTTGGTCGAACGCCGGATCGGCGATCGGGCCGAGATGGCAGCCCGCGCAAAGCTCACTGTAAAGCGCGCGGCCGCGCGCCACGCGGGCGGGGTCGATCGCCCAGGCGGCGTCGCCGGGAAAAAACGCGGCCGGCCACTTGGGCGCGCGAAGGCCTCCTTGTGCGGAAGAGAAGAAATCGCCGCCGCGCAGAAGGTCTTCCATCCAGACGATGTTTTCGAGTTTCACCGAGGAGGCGAACAGGTCTTTTTTCGCGCCGCCGCCGAGATTGACCAGAGCGCCGACGCCCAGCGCCTCGCCGACATTGCGCACCAGCGGCTGTTCGATCGAGGCGTCATATTCGGCCCATGCGAACCAGGGGACGCTCCACAGCGCGGGAAAGCGGACGGGCGCATCGGTGGCGTGGTAATTGACGGCGAGGGCGCCGCCGCCCCTGGGTCCGCCGAGATCCTCGAAGAACAGCCGGTTGCCGATGCGGTTGAGCGCGTCGAGCCGGCCGAAGTTTTCCGGCGAGCTCGCCTGGCCGGCGGCCGCTTCGATCGCGCCGGTGGCGCGCGCCGAGGCGACGATGGCGTCGAACGCCGCCGAAAGATCGGCGCGCAATTTCGACCTGGCTTGCGCGTCGGCTCGCGGCCCCAGCACGCGGGCGGCGAAGCGGTCGAAGCGGAAGGGCGTTTTCAGCGTATAGAACAGCGAGAGCGAGACGGCGCGCTCCAGCGCGTTGAAATTGACCATGGCCGGACCGCCGTCGAAGCGCAGGCTGACGCCGTTGTAATCGATGTGGCCGGTGTGGCAGGCGGCGCAGGTCAGGCCGATGCGGTCGGGCGAAGCTGAGCCGTCGCGCGGATCGACCGCAATGGCGGCGCGCGCAAAACCGACCGGCAGGCCGTCGCGATTGTCGGCGGCGCTCCATTGCAGCGAGGTGGACGGCGCGGCCTCCGGCGGCGGAGGCTCGTTGCCGCCAAATCCATAGGCGCGCAATGCGCCGGCGCCGCCATCGAGCGACCTTGGGCTGGGAATGAAGCCGATCCGCGCCAGATAGGCGTCGTCCCGTAAAAGGCCGGGTTGCGAAAACAGGGACAGGCCCGGCTGTTCCAGCGCCAGGAACCAGGCGTAGGGGATCGGCAGGGTCGCCGTCCCCTGGCTGGCGTGATGCGCCCAGAACCGGTCGGCGTCGGACCAGTTCTGCTCGAGCCAATGGACGGAGGAATAGCTCTTCGCCGCCGGCAGCGCCGGCGGCAGCAGGATGGCGATCGACGGCGGCAGCCGCGGCCGCGCCTGTTGCGGAAATTCGACGATCGCCGCCAGCGCAAGCGCCAGCGCGGCCAGAAGCATCACCGGGACGAACAGCAGGCGGCGCGGCATGGGCGTTCCTTCCGGATGGAGCCGATGCGTTCACTACGTTGAACCAGGACCGATTATTACAGCAATTTCAGCCGTCGTCCCGCCTTTCCCGCCTCGGGCGCAGCCGCATCGCGACCTGCCCGATTTTATCGCCTGCACAAAATAGCAGCTTGTCCACTGCGGAAGCAGGTGTATGAAAAAAGGGCGACTTGAAAATCGGCAAGCGGCTCGGGAGACGACCGATGCAAACGGTAGAAGAATTCCTCGCCTATTCCATTCATCTCGAACAGGAGGCCGCCGCCCGTTTCGGCGAATTGGCGGACGCCATGGAAAGCGGCGGCAACAGGGAGGTCGGACAGTTGTTCCGCCGCCTGTCCGATTATTCCAGGCTGCATCTCGCCGATGCGCGGGCGCGCGCCGGTTTTCGCGAAATTCCGGAAATCGCGCCGCATGAATTCGTCTGGCCTGATCTCGAAAGCCCGGAGGCCGCGGCGATCTGGGGCGCAGACCCGATGATTTCACGCGAGGAGGCGTTGCAGATCGCGCTGAACGCCGAACTGGCGGGCTATAATTATTACAAGCATACGCACGACACGACCGACGATCCGGAAATCAAGGTTCTCGCCGCCGAATTCGTCAACGAAGAAGCGGGGCATGTCGCCGAACTGCGAAAATGGATCGCCGCCAGCCAGGCGGGACAGTCGGCGCCTGCGGCCTGAAATTCAGGCCGCCTGCAGCGATTGCAGGAAATGTTCCATGTTCGACTTGAGATCGCTGGCCTGCCGCGTCAATTGCCGTGAGGCCTCCAGCACTTCGCCGGACGTGGCGCTGGCGGCGTCGGCGGCGCGCGCCACGGCCTCAACGCTTTGCGCCACGCCCGCCACGCCTTGTGAGGCTTCGGCGATGTTCTGAGTGATTTCCTGGGTCGCCGCGCCCTGTTCCTCGACGGCCGTGGCTATGCCGGTCGCCGCGGTGGAGGTCTCTTCGGTCGTCCGGGCGATCAGGTCGATGTTCGCGGCGAAAATCTGCGTCGAAGCCTGGATGGCGGTGATTTTTTCGCCAATTTCCGCCGTGGCTTTGGCGGTCTGGTCAGCCAGGGCCTTCACCTCGCTCGCCACCACGGCGAAGCCGCGTCCGGCCTCGCCCGCGCGCGCCGCCTCGATAGTGGCGTTCAGCGCCAGCATGTTGGTCTTGCCGGCGATGGCGTTGATCATGCCGACGAAAGCCCCGATCTGCTCCGCCGCCTGGGAGAGCTGCGCAATCATGCCTTCCGATTTTTTTGCCGCCTCGGCGGAGGATTGCGCGATTTCGTGCGAACGGCGGGTCTGTTGCCCTATCGCCCCGACCGAATAGCTCAATTGCGTCGTCGCGGCGGAGACCGCGTTCACATTGGCCGCCGTATGCGCCGCAGCCTCTTCGGCGCTTTTCGCCTGCGCGACGGTGATCCGCGCGGAATCGTCCATTCTGTGCGCGCTCGATTGCAGGACGTTTGCGGTCGAAGTCACCGAGGACACGGTAGCGGCGATGGCGCGTTCGAGATCGGCCGCAACCCTTTGCAAGCCGCCCTTGCGCGCCTGTTCCAGCGTCTCGAGATAAACCGATTGCGACAATTCCATGTCGAGAAGTGCGACGCGGATGAAGGCGGCTTGCAGGGAAGCGCGCTTTCGCGGCGCCTCGCGGTCGAGGCGGCCAAGCGGCATGCGCAGGCCGATGGACTGGCACATGTCGGCGATCAGGAAATTATAGCCGCTCATGTAAAGTCGCGGCTCCAGCCCGAGCCGATGGTGGGTTTGGCCGATCCGGCGCACGGAATTTGCGTAATCTTCAGTGAAAGCGCCGGAAAGAATGATCTTCCAATGCCGAATTTGCATTTCCTTGGCGTGGCGCATGATCTCGGCCGAAGGGAAGAAGCGCGCAGTCTCGGGGACGGTCGCCACATGGCGATAGAAGCCGTCCAGTGTGCGGTCCATCTCCCGCGCCAGAAAGTCCGCGTTGGCGCGCAGCAATTCGATGGCTGAAGCGTCGATCATGTTGAAGTTCAAACGGTGTTGCAGCGTCGCC
This sequence comes from uncultured Alphaproteobacteria bacterium, assembly GCA_963828185.1. Classification (GTDB taxonomy): domain Bacteria; phylum Pseudomonadota; class Alphaproteobacteria; order Rhizobiales; family Beijerinckiaceae; genus Rhodoblastus. The sequence continues at coordinate 80,017 of CAWHDV010000019.1, forward strand.
ATGGCGGCCTCTTTCATTCCAGAGCCGCATTCCGTTCCGCCGATCGAGCGACGGGCGTCGGGATGTGTGCTCTATGACACACTCGCGAGCCCACCTTGCGTTAAGCTGACTAAAAAATAGGCAAATACTATCAGTTGCTTGACCGTTGCATGGCGCGTTTGACGCCTGCGGATCGTCGAAAAAGGCGGCGAATCGCCACAAGCTCGGACGGCAATTCAGGAGGCCGCGCCAAATGGGAGCGGCTCAGCGGCCGTCGCAATAAATTTGCGCGCGAGGCTCGTCATGCGCTAATCAGCCGGAACCCGATCTCCTCATCCCGGCCCAAAATGCAAAATCCCGATCCCGTCGCCCGGCGGCGCACCTTCGCCATCATCTCGCATCCTGACGCCGGCAAGACCACGCTGACGGAAAAGCTGCTGCTGTTCGGCGGGGCGATCCAGCTCGCGGGCGAAGTGCGCGCCAAGGCCAATCGTCGCCAGACCCGCTCCGACTGGATGGGCATCGAGCGCGAACGCGGCATTTCGGTCGTCACCTCGGTGATGACGTTCGAATATGGCGACTGCGTCTACAACCTGCTCGACACGCCCGGCCACGAAGACTTTTCCGAGGACACCTATCGCACACTGACGGCGGTCGACAGCGCCATCATGGTGATCGACGCCGTCAAGGGCATCGAGGCGCGCACGCGAAAGCTATTCGAAGTGTGCCGCTTGCGCGATATCCCGATCATGACCTTCGTCAACAAGATGGACCGCGAGACGCGCGATCCCTTCGACCTGCTCGACGAGATCGAAAAGACGCTGGCGCTCGACACGGTGGCGCTGACCTGGCCGATCGGGCGCGGCAGGACCTTTGCCGGCACCTATGATCTGCGCAAAAACCTGGTGCGGCGGCTCGAGGAGGATTCCGAGCCGATCCGCGTGTCCGGCCCCGACGATCCGCAGATCGAAGCCCTGTCCAACGCCGCCGACGCGGAAATCGCCGCGGAGGAAATCGCCCTGGCGCGCGAGGCGCAAAAGCCCTTTGATGTCGCGGCCTTTCTCGAAGGCCATCTGACGCCGGTGTTCTTCGGTTCGGCGCTGAAGAAATTCGGCGTGCAGGACCTGATCGACGCCCTGGCCGAATTCGCGCCGCCGCCGCAGCCGGTTCCCGCCGCGACCCGCACGGTCGATCCGCGCGAGGCGAAGATGAGCGGCTTCGTCTTCAAGATCCAGGCGAACATGGACCCCAACCACCGCGACCGTATCGCTTTTTTACGCGTTACTTCGGGGCGTCTGCTGCGCGGCATGAAGGCGAGGCTGTCGCGCACGGGGAAAAATATCGCGCTCAACGCGCCGCAGTTCTTCTTCGCCCAGGACCGGCAGCTGGCGGAAGAGGCTTTCGCGGGCGACGTCGTCGGAATTCCCAACCATGGCGCGCTGCGTATCGGCGACACGCTGACCGAAGGCGAAAACCTGGTTTTTCGCGGCGTGCCGAGTTTCGCCCCTGAAATCCTGCGCCGCGTAAAACTTGGCGACGCCATGAAGGCGAAAAAACTGCGCGAGGCCTTGCAGCAGATGGCGGAGGAGGGGGTGGTGCAGCTCTTCCTGCCGCATGACGGCGCTCCCGCGATGGTCGGCGTGGTCGGCGCGCTGCAGCTCGACGTGCTGATCGAAAGGCTGCAGGCGGAATACGGCCTGCCGGTAAGCTTTGAGACCAGCCGTTTCGAGGTCTGCCGCTGGGTGAGCGCCGATGATCCGGCGGAACTGGAGAAATTCGTCCGCGCCTATCCGACCGCCATGGCCAACGATCTCGACGGTTCGCCGGTTTTCCTGGCGCAATCGGCTTTTTCCCTGCGTTACGATCAGGAGCGCTGGCCGGCGGTCCGCTTCGACGACATCAAGGACTATCAGGTCGCCAAGGCCTGAGGGAAATGGCGCGTGCAGGCCTGAGGGAATCGAAGATCGCGTCCGCGTCGACGTAGAGCGCGATCTTGTAAATCGTTACAATTTTAATATTAAAATTATTTTTTCGATTACGAATTAAGCTTGTATATTAGCGTTGATATTGCGCAAAAGCGGAATAAATCAAAGGCGATCAATAATTATCGAGCGCTGGGCCGCCGACCACGCGCGGGCGCTCCCTGTTGCTGAAGCGATCGTTTTGCTCCGTCGCCGATATCGTAAAAAATCATCGTAAATCATGCAGATAGCCATGCTGCGCGGCGCGTGCCGGCATGTCCGGATTTGACATGTCGCGGCGGGGCCGTGGTCTCCGCCTGTGCCAATGCGGCGCTGACCTGTCCCCGGTTGGCTCGATTCCGGATGTTGGCGCCGCTTGCAGCAATGGGCGCGCCGACGACGGAAGAAGGGCATCCGCAAAGTAACGGTCTCTCTTTCTCCCTCGACGGCGCCCGTTTCGAAGTCTTGACGAAACACTTGGCAAGCGGAGCGCTGCAGGAATGACGATTTTCGACCCACGCATGAACGCCGTCGCCACCGTCGACGGCCAGGCCATCAACGTTCGCGATCCCGACGACGCCATCGCCCGGGTGCAGGCGCGGTTACGGGCCGGACGAGGCTTCACTTTCGCCACACTCAATCTCGATCACCTGGTGAAATTGCGCGTCGACGCCGGCTTTCGCGCCGCCTATGCGCGCATGACCCTTATCAGCGCCGATGGCGCCCCGGTCGCGGCGCTCGCTCGCGATCAGGTCGCCGACATGCGCCGCGCCACCGGCGCCGACCTCCTGCGGCCCCTGTGCGAAATGGCGGCGCGTGAAAAAATTCCAGTCGCCTTCTTCGGTTCGACCGAAGAAAGCCTTGAACTTGCGGCGGCGCGGCTCGAGGCCGAATTCCCCAATATCTCCATCGTCTTCAAGGCGAGCCCCGCCTTTGGATTCGATCCCCTCTCGGCGGAGGCTGAAGTCTGGGGCGACCGCATCGCCGCCAGCGGCGCGCGCCTGTGCTTCGTCTGCCTCGGCGCGCCGAAACAGGAGCTTTTCGCCGATCGCGTCGCGCAGAAACACAATCGCATCGGTTTTATCGGCGTCGGCGCCGCCGTTGATTTCGTCGCCGGCAGGCAGACGCGGGCGCCGCGCCTGGCGCAGGTCCTCGGCATGGAGTGGCTGTGGCGGTTGGCCTGCGAACCGCGCCGCCTCGCCTGGCGTTATGCGCAATGCGCGGGCCTGCTCGGACGCGTCATGATCGAACGCCGGTTGCTGCACGTTCGGCCCGCGCATCAAATTCATGTCCACGCGCCCGGCGAATGAGTTATTCTGTCGTTGAGGACAAGGCGCGGTCAATGGCGCCTTGACGCAGGGCGCGCTCTGCGCGCATCGTTGCCGTTATTGGAAGCTTGGGGGGGACCATGCACTTTTCGCTTCGCGCCGCTTTGGCGGCCTCGACCCTGCTGGCCTGCGCCGGCGCCGCGTCCGCGCGCCCGATCTGGCCCGCCGAAGATCGCACCATTCCCTACACCGGCGTCGGGTCGCAGTGTGACGCCGGTTGGGCGCTGAACGAAATCACCTGGGCCTTCAACTCGCATGAGCCGTGGTTCAACTCCAATCTGGCGATCGTCGATTTCAAGCGGATCGGCCAGGTCGGCTATCGCACCAATGGCCTCGATTTCATCCCGCGTCGCTATTGCGCCGCCCGCGCGCTGTTCAACGATGGCCGCATGCGGGAGGTGCGCTACAATCTGATCGAGCGCGGCGGTTTCGTCGGCATCGGTTCGGGCGTCGAATGGTGTGTTGTCGGCCTTGACCGCTTCCACGTCTATTCGCCCGCCTGCCGCGCGGCTGGGCCGTAAGGCCTCGTGCAGCGGAACGGATCGATGAAGCGTCTTTTCGTGGCGGTCGTGATGGCGCTGGCCGCCGCGCCGGCCACGGGCCTCGCCGCCGACTGCATCCTCGACAATTGCGCCGACCAGAAGCCGCTTCCGGCCGCGCCGCAAGCCGCGCCGCAAGCCGCGCCAACTGCCGCGCCCACGCCGGCGCAAAATTCCTGGTTCCAGCCCAGCCGCGCGGGAACCACCCCGACCGGCGACTTTGACTTTTACGTCCTGTCCCTGTCCTGGTCGCCGAGTTTCTGCGCCGAGGGCGGCGCGTCGCGTTCGCGCAGCCAGTGCGCGCCGGGGGCCAATCCCGGCTTTGTCGTGCACGGCTTGTGGCCGCAATATTCCAGCGGCTATCCGTCGCAATGCGGTGGCGACGGCTTCGTGCCCTATTCGGTGCTCAACGGCTTGAACGGGCTTTATCCCGATCTTGGACTGGCGCGGCATGAATGGCGCGAGCACGGCGTCTGTTCCGGCAAGGCGCCCGCCGGCTATTTCAACGATGTGCGCATCGCGCGCGGCGCTATTGTCATGCCGCCCGCCTTGGATGCGCCGGGCCAGGACCAGACCCTGTCGCCGCTCGACTTGCAGCGCGCCTTCATCGCGGCCAATCCGCGCCTGCGGCCGGGCATGATGGCGGTGACCTGCCGGCGCAGCGAACTGCAGGAGGCGCGGTTCTGTTTCTCGAAGGACCTGCGCAATTTCGTCGATTGTCCGCAGGTGGTCCGGGAGGGTTGCCGCAGCCAGAGCATCCTCGTCCCGGCAGGCCGATAGGACGGTCGAGCGAAGGAACGGGATGAACTATCGGCACGAATTCCATGCGGGCAATTTCGCCGACGTGCTCAAGCACGTCTTCCTCGTCCGCGTCCTCATCCATCTTCGCCGCAAGGACAAGGCGTTCCGCTACATAGACACCCACGCCGGCGCCGGACTCTACGATCTCGAGGGGCCGGAGGCGGCGCGCTCGAACGAGGCGCGCGACGGAATCGGCCGCCTGCTGGAGGGGGCGGATCTTGGCCCCGCGGCGGAACTGCTCGAGCCCTATCTCGCGGCGGTTCGCGCGGCGGGAGCGCCGAAATTCTATCCGGGATCGCCATGGATCGCGAAAAGTTTACTCCGGCCGCAGGACAAGGCGCTGTTTTGCGAAACCTTGCCGCAGGCGGCGAAATCGCTGCGCTCGGCGCTCGGCCGCGACGCCCGCGCAAAACTGCTCGAAATCGACGGCTATCAGGGCTTGCGGGCCTTTGTTCCGCCGCCGGAGCGGCGCGGACTGGCGCTGATCGATCCGCCCTATGAGCGGCGTGACGAATATGAAAGCATTTTCGACGCGCTGCGCGAGGCCCTGGGCAAATGGGCCGGCGGGATCTTCATGATCTGGCTGCCGGTCAAGGAGAAGGACGTGGTCGAAGCGTTTTGCGCGGCTGTCGCCGAAGTCTCGCACAAAGTCTCTCGCAAACTCTCGCCCGAAGTCATGCGGGTGGAGTTGCGGGTCGAGACGCCGGCGCCGGGGCGACCGCTGGCGCAAACCGGCCTCGTCATTGTCAACCCGCCCTTTGGCCTTGAAAAAGAAGCGCAAATTATCTTGCCGGCGCTCTCGCGCCTGCTGGCGCGCGGCGCGGGCGCCGATTTCTCGCTGCACTGTTCCGAAGCTTCCGCCAAGCTGAAGGATACTTAAGGCGATAAAAGCAAGGCTTGCCAAGCGCGACAACTTGTCGCAACTTTGTCGCAGTTGGGGGAGCTTCGCGCAAGCGAAGGCGCTGACGGGGAAAAAAAACCGCAGCGATGTCTTGCTTATAAAAAGCCTGCATAAGGCGAGGCAGTCCGTCAATCGGCCGAAAGCGATCAGGGCCGTGGACTGCATTTGGTGGAATTGCAATCCTTGCGTCGTTTCTTCGGCGCAGCGCCCCGCGAATAGGCCACGACCGGAGGAAAGGCGTCATGGCGCAACAGGGCACGATTAAATTCTTCAATGCTGACAAGGGTTACGGCTTCATCAAACCCAGCGATGGAGGGCGGGACATTTTCGTCCATATCACCGCCGTCGAACAGGCGGGTCTGGCTTCGCTCAACGAAGGGCAGAAAATCTCCTTCGAGGTGGAGCCCGACAAGAAGGGCAAGGGCCCCAAGGCGGTCAACCTGCAAGTGGACTGACTTGCAAGCGGACTGACCCGACACGACCGACCCTTGGCGCGAAAATCCGGCCTCGATTGAGCTGAGTTTCGCGCCACGGCGTCTTCGCCGATCGCCGCGCGATTTGCGGAAACCGTGATTTCGGGCCGCCCCTGGGCTTGCGTCCCCGCGGTGAATCGGGTTGCTCTTGCGCTCCGAGATGCAATCCAGCCCGCGCCCGGAGCAGTTTCATGAAACTCTATTATTCGCCGACCTCGCCCTTCGCCCGCAAGGCGCGCATCGCCGCCGCCGTGCTCGGGCTCGATCAGCGCATCGAACTCGTCGCGGCCGACACCTCGGAACCGTCGGACGCCGTTCGCGTCAAAAATCCGCTCGGAAAGATTCCCGTGCTGGAGCTCGACGATGGCGCCTGTCTCTATGACAGCGCGGTGATCGTCGCCTATCTCGACGACCTGGCCGGCGGCGGTCGCCTGATCCCGCGCGATCTTGGCGAGCGTTACGCCACGCTGACGCTTGAGGCGCTGGCCGACGGCATCGGCGAGGCCGGTATCTTGCAGGTCTACGAGATCAAGATGCGGGCCGAGACCGAGCGCAGCGCCAGTTGGGTCGAGCATCAGCGCGGCAAGGTCGCGCGCGCGCTCGCCCATCTCGAGGCGGAGCCGCCGGCGGACAAGTTCGGCGCGGACGCTCCCGGGATCGGGCAGATCGCGCTGGCCTGCGCGCTCGGCTATCTCGACTTGCGGTTCGAGGGCGCGTGGCGCGCCGGCCATCCACGGCTCGTCGCCTGGCTCGCCGCCTTCGCCGCCGCCATCCCTGCGTTTGCGGCGACGAAAGCTTGAACAAAGAACCCCGGCGCGAAGCCGGGGTCAAATTTGCGGGAGGTTTTTGCTTTTTGACCGGCCGCCCTCGTCGCGGAAGGCGGCCGGAGCCTTGACCAGTCACGTTTTCAAGCGAAGTGTCTGCCGGTTCGCATGAAGACCCGAAGGGCCGCGTTAGCGAATACGCGTCTTAAAAAGACCTAGAGCCCCGATCCGATGCAAAAGGATCGGAAAAGGCTCTAGAACTTGTAGTTCACGCCGCCGCGCAGCACGTTCAGGTTCACGCCCGCCGAGACGGCGCTCGGCGTTCCCGTGAAATAGCTGTTGCTGCCGAGCGAGGCGTAAAGATATTCCGCCTTGGCGGTAATATGCGGGGTGATCGCATATTCGAAGCCGAAGCCGAGGGTGAAGCCGTTGGCGTAGCGCGTCTGGTCGGCGAAGGTGGTCGGCACGTTGTTGAGCACGCCGCGGATATCGCCGCCGGCATAGCCGCCGGTTCCGTAGAATAGCGCGCGGTCCTGGGTATAACCGACGCGGGCGCGGATCGTGTCGAGGTTTTGCACGACGCCGGTCGAGGCCATGCCGACGCCGGGGCTGGCCGAGTCGGCGATATGCGACCAGGCGTAATCGCCTTCGCCGCCGATCAGCAGGTTGCCCGATTGGTAATTGTAGCCGGCGGTCAGACCGAAAGCGCCGCCGACCGGATCACGGCCAAAATAATTGGCGCCCGAGCCATTGAAGCCGCCGATGCCGAGCCCGCCATTCACGCCGGCGTAGAAACCGGTCCAGGTGAAGCTCGGCGGGTAGTCGTAGGACGACGGCGCGCTATTGCGGTAGGGCAGATCGGCGGCCTGCGCCAGCGAGGCGAAGGACATCGCCGTTCCACCGATCAGCGCGATCAGAACCTTTTTCATCACACAAACTCCAGAGTGAGGCCCGTGTCGGGGCCCTTCTGAAGTGATTTAGATCCGTAAAGGTAATTAGAGTGTAAAAATAAATGGTTTATGCAAATTATGGATTGTGATGCGCGCAAGGCAAAGATTGAATTAAGGTTGTTCTGGTGTGTTTAATAAAATACCGACAAGTCATATTTGTTAAGTTACCGAATATATTGTTATTTTTTCTTAAATTTGCGCAGCAAACCGCATGATTATTTTGGTTAATAGGCGTTTAATAAATGATCTTGTCGCGTGTGCGCGGCGTCAATCGGCGCTGGGCAAGCGGCGCATGGTGAATTCGATGCTGCCATCGTCGAGTTCGCGCCAGGATTCGATCTCCGTCATGTAGGCGGCCTTCGGGAAGCGGCTGAACCATTCGCGGGCTTTTTCGCGCGCCTTTTCACGCGGCAAAGTGAAAGATTCGCGGCGGAAACCGTCGGAGGCCTGACGCACGGAGGAAAGCCGCGACAGCTTATCCGCCGCGCGGGTTGCGAGATCGCCGGGATTTTTCCGCTCAATGGGCATGGCCTTCCCCGCCGGGATTAAACCACCAAAGCACGTTCGCGAAAAGTGGGGCCAGCTCCCCGAATCGTTAGTGACGCGGCCGCGTCCAGCGCGTCTCGTCCTGCGGCGCGGCGCCGGCCGTGTCGATCAGCCGCGCGATGGTTTGCGGATCTTCCGGGAAACCGGCGCGTATCCATAGCGCCTGCAGGCGTTTCAGCGCGCCGCCCAATCCCGCGCCCTGCGCCAGTCCGCGCGCGATGAGGTCGGTGGCGGCGAAAGGGGGCCGTGGCGCGGGCGTATCGCGCAGGAAGGCGTCGGCGTGGGCGAAATCCGGGTCGTCGGGCGCGGCGCCGCTTTCCGCATGGATCAGCGCCAGGGCGTCGCGCGCCGCCTGGGCGCCATGCAGGAACAGCGCCTCGCGCAGCATCGCCGGCTCCGGCGCCTGGGTCGCGCCATGCCAGGCGGGCAAGGCTTTGGCCATGACGGCGAGTCGGCGCTTTTGCGCGTTCGACAGGCGCAGGGCCTCGGCGAGGCTTTCCGCGTCGGCTTCATTGTGCAAGGCGAGCGCGGCCAGCATCAGCAGCGGATCGGATAATTTTCGCGCGCCAAGGATTCGGTCAAGTCGGACCATCCGGGCCGGCCAGGGCGCGACGCCGAGATAGGCGAGAAGCCCGGCCCCCGACATGGCGGCGATGACGAATTCCGCCCGCCTCGCCGCCAGGATTTTCAGCGTTTCGGCGCCGATTCTTTCGCGCGACAGGGTTCTCAGTCCAGCGCGCGAGCCGATGCAGGCGTCGAAACCCGCCGCGTCCAGCGCGCCGTCGCCATAGGCGGCCGAAAAGCGGAAGAAGCGTAGGATGCGCAGAAAATCCTCGGCGATGCGCCTTTCCGGCGCGCCGATGAAGCGGACGCGCCGCGCCGCCAGGTCGTCGAGGCCGCCGGCATAGTCGTAAAGCCTTCCCTGCGCATCGACGGACAAGGCGTTGACGGTGAAGTCTCTCCGCAGGGCGTCGGTTTCGAAATCGCGGCCAAACCGCACCTTCGCCCTCCGCCCGTCCGTTTCCACGTCCTCGCGCAGGGAAGTCACCTCGAAATGGGTTCCATCGAACACGATGGTCAGCGTGCCGTGCTCGATCCCGGTCGGAACCACGCGCAGGCCGGCTTTTTCGGCTTTTTCGGCGATTGTTTGCGGCAAGGCTGCGGCGGCGAGGTCGATGTCGGCGATATCCGCGCCGAGCAGCGCGTTGCGCACGGCGCCGCCGACGACGCGCACCTCTTCGCCCTCGAGCGCCTTGAACAGCTTTTGCAGCGCGGGCCGGGAGAGCAGCTTGGCGATCGCCGCTTGTGAAGGATCGGGCTTCACTGGAAATGTCCCGTCGTCAGGCGGCCATTCTTGTCGATATGCGCCGGAATATAGACGCCCCCGTCGGTTCCGCTGAGAAAGCCGATGGCGAGAAAGCCGCCGATCGCCAGCAGCAGGCCGGCGAGCGTCAGCCAGGACACGGCGCTGCGCGACCAGTGCTCGACGACAAGGGGATGGCGCGCGCGGAACAGGAGGAAAAGCGCGTAAAGCAGGAAGGGCGCGGCGAACAGCCCAAAGGAGTCCAGGAACGAACGCGCCATCTAGCGATAAAGCCTTTCGTAGAGATTGCGGATCATCCCCGCCGTCGCGCCCCAGATATAACGGTTTTCATAGGGCATGGCGTAAAATTGCCGTTCTTTCCCCTGCCAAAGGCGCCTCTCTCGCTGGTGGTTGGCGGCGTCCATCAGGAACGACAGCGGCGTCTCGAACACTTCGTCCACCTCTTGCCGGTTGAGCTTGAGCGCCAGCGGCGGGCGCACTAGCCCGACGAGCGGAAAGATGCGAAAGCCGGTCGAGGTCTGGTAGGGGTCGAGACAGCCGAGGATGTCGATTTTGTCGCGCGCCAGGCCGATTTCCTCCTCCGCCTCGCGCAAGGCGGCGGCGAGGGGCGATTCGCCCGGCTCGATCTTGCCGCCGGGAAAGGCGACCTGGCCGGAATGATCGCGCAGGGCGGCGGCGCGCAGCGTCAGCAAGAGTGTTGCGCCGCTCTCATGCGCGATGATTGGCGCCAGCACGGCGGCGGGCCGCGCCGGCTCCGGGATGAGCGCCGCCTCATCGGGCGGCGGCGCGTTGAGGCGGTGATCGCCGTGATGCGGCCGCGCCGCCGGATCGAAGGCGCCCTCCGGCCAATCCTGCCTCAGGTTTTTCCGCGCGAGGGCGCAAAAGTCCTCGGACCTCATGTCAGGCCGGCCAGCTCGCGCATGGGCGCCATGACGAAGAAGGCGCCGGCGGAGGAGACGCCGAAAAATTCCTCGCCATCGATGCGCCGCGGCTCGCCCCAGGCGACGAGATCGTAGAACAGCGCCCGCTTCACCAGCGCCCAGAGATCGCCGCGCACCAGCGCATAGGGCTTCAACCCACAGCTTTCGCCGGGCAGGAATTTCAGCGGGTTGTTTTCCGAAATCTCGACCCAGTCATCGACATTGGTCCGCAGCCGCAAGACTTGGCGTTCCCCTTCGCCTTCGCGGCAAAGCTCGACGCCGAGGAAGGGCGCGTCCTCGACCACGATGCCGACCCGCTCGACCGGCGTCACCAGCACGAAACGCTCGGGGTCCTTGCGCAGCACCCCGGCGAACAGGCTCACCAGCGCCGGACGGCCGATCGGCGTGCCATTGTAGAACCACGTCCCGTCGCGGGCGATGCGCATGTCGATCTCGCCGCAATAGGGCGGGTTCCACAGATGCACGGGCGCCGGTCCGCGCGTCTTTTGCGCCGCCTCGAGGCCGCGCAGAGGCTGGGGCGGCAAATTTCCGTCGTTCAATTGTCCGTCTCCCGATCCGCCTGCGTCATGATTTGGCGCCAATTTCGCCGCCTAACATGAACGCGGCGCCTTTTATCGGGTTCTATGCAAGATCGAGCCAACCTATAATGTAGTCGGCGGCCGGGCAATCGTTCAAGCATGGCTCGTCAGCGGACCGCAACAGGAGAAGAACTGGCATGAATGCCGAACCCGCCCTCCGGGCCGACATCAATACAATGAGCGAGAGCCAGATCGAGCAAAAGGCTGAAAACGCGCTCGAATCGCTTGGCGCGGCGCGCTCGGCCATCGGCGAGGCGGTCTTCGGCCAGGACCTGGTGGTCGAGGAGGCGCTGGTGACGATCCTGTCCGGCGGCCACGCCCTGTTCGTCGGCGCGCCGGGTCTGGCGAAAACCTTGCTGGTCGATACGCTCGGCCGCGTGCTCGGGCTTGACGCCAATCGCGTGCAATTCACCCCCGATCTCATGCCGACCGACATTCTCGGCTCGGAAGTGCTGGAGGAAAGCGCCGATCACCAACGCGCCTTCCGCTTCATCAAGGGGCCGATTTTCGCGCAATTGCTGATGGCCGACGAAATCAACCGCGCCAGTCCGCGCACCCAGTCGGCGCTTTTGCAGGCGATGCAGGAGTACCACGTCACCATCGCCGGGGCGCGCTATGACCTGCCGCGGCCCTTTCACGTGCTGGCGACGCAGAACCCGCTGGAGCAGGAGGGCACTTACCCCTTGCCGGAAGCGCAGCTCGACCGTTTCCTCATGCAGATCGACGTGCCTTATCCCGAGCGCGCAGCGGAACGGCGCATCCTGATCGAGACCACCGGCCAGGCGCGTCCCAAACCCCCGCGCGTGATCGACGCGGCGGGGCTGATGGACATCCAGGCGCTGGTGCGCCTGATGCCGGTCGGCGCGGCGATCGTCGAATGCATTCTCGACCTTGTCCGCGCGGTGCGGCCGGGCGAGGGCGATCCGGAGTTGACGCGCCACATTTCCTGGGGACCCGGCCCGCGCGCCGCGCAATCGCTGATGTTGGCCTGCCGCGCCCGCGCCCTGACGCAGGGACGGCTCGCGCCGGGCAAGGCCGACGTGCTGGCGCTCGCGGCGCCCGTCCTCAAGCACCGCATGGCGCTGACCTACAGCGCCCGCGCCGACGGCGAAACCATCGCCGCCGTCATCGACCGGCTCACGCGAAAATTCAGTTGATGCCCGACGCCTTCGCCTTCCTTCCGTCCAAAGCCGCTCGACCCGATCCCGACAAGCGGCGGCGGGCGCTCGACCTCGCGCGGCGGCTGCCGGCGCTGGCGCTCGCAGCCAGACAGGCGGCCGCCTCGTTGCAGACGGGGCTGCATGGCCGCAGGCGGTCGGGCGCGGGCGAGAATTTCTGGCAGTTCCGCCCCTTCATCGCGGGCGAGGCGGCGCAGAACGTCGACTGGCGCCGCTCGGCGCGCGACGACCGGCTCTACGTGCGCGAAAGGGAATGGGAGGCGGCGCAGGTCCTGTGGGTCTGGGGCGATCTTTCCGGTTCGATGAATTACCAGTCCACCCTGGCCTTCCAATCAAAAATCGACCGCGCGCTGATCCTGACGCTGGCGCTCGCCGATTTGACCGTCCGCGCCGGCGAGCGCACCGGCTGGCTCGGCCTGTCCCCGCTGATTTCCGCGCGCGACATCGTTGATCGCCTCTCGGTGGCGCTGATCGCCGAAGCGCGCCGCAACGGTGACGATTTCGATGATTTGCCGCAGGCCCCGCCGCTCAAGCCGCGTGAAAAGGCGGTGCTGGTCGGCGATTTCCTGGTCGATCCGGAAAAGTTCGCGGCTGCGCTGAAAAAGCTCGCGGCCCAGGGCGCGCGCGGCCATGCGCTGATGGTCTATGATCCGGCGGAAGAATCGTTTCCCTTCGCTGGCCAGACCGAATTCTTCGACGAGGCGGGATCGATGCTGCGCGCCGGACGGGCGGAGGATTACGCGGGCGTCTATCGCCAGAGGCTCGAGGCGCATCGCGAGGCGCTTGCGCGGGCGGCGCGGGCGCAGGGCTGGACCTTCGCCCTGCACGCGACCGACCGGCCCGCCGCCGAGGCGCTGCTTCACCTGCGGCTGGCGCTGACCGCGGACGGCGCGAGATGAGCCTGTTGTCGCTCGCCTTCGCTCAACCCTGGGTCCTGCTGGCGCTGGCCGGCGCGCCGCTGCTCTATCTGCTGCTGCGGGTGACGCCGCCGCCGCCGGCGCGCATACCCTTTCCGCCGCTGCAACTCATCCTCGACCTGAAAAAACCCGACGCCACGCCGGCGCGCACGCCGCTCTGGCTTTTGCTGCTGCGGATGGCGCTGGCGGCGCTGGTCATCCTCGCCATGGCCGGGCCGGTCCTCATGCCCAATGGCCTTCCCGCGACGAACAAGGGGCCGCTGCTGCTGCTGGTCGATGATTTCTGGCCTGCGGCCCCGGACTGGTCGTTGCGGGTCAAAGCCGCCGAGGCGCGGCTCGAACAGCAGGGACGGATCGGCCAGCCGGCGGCCGTCATGGCGCTGTCGGACCCGGCCCAACCGCCCCAACCGGGGGAATTTTCCACGGCGGTTGCGCGTCTGCGCGCCCTGTCGCCGAAACCATACCTTCCCGCCCGCATGCCGGCGCTGGCGGCGATCGCGCAATTCCTGCGCGCCAACAAGACGACGCAGGTGGTCTGGCTGAGCGACGGACTGGCGGAGTCGGATGGCCAGAAATTCGCCGAAAAGCTCGCTTCGATCGCGCCGGACATGGAATTCCTGCATGCGCCCCGCGCGCAACGCGTCATCAGCGGCGCCGACAATCAAGCGCAGGCGATGGAGATCCATCTGTTGCGCGCGACCGGTCACGGCGACGCCAGGGGCAAGGTCCGCGCCCTGGACGCCAAGGGCGCGCCGCTCGGCGACGCCGCTTTCGATTTTGGCCCGGGACTGGAGGCCAAGGCCCGGCTCGATCTGCCGATCCAGTTGCGCAACGAGGCGGCGCGGCTCGAGATTTTAGGTGAATCCTCGGCCGGCGGCGTCTTCCTGCTCGACGCCGGGGCGCGTCGGCGCCGCGTCGGCCTGATCTCGGGCGAGACGAGCGATCAGCCTTTCCTGTCGCCGCTGCATTATCTGCGCGACGCCCTGTCGCCGTTTGCCGACCTGCGCGAGCCGAAACCGGGCGATCCCAACCCGCTCGTCCATCTGATCGACGAGGGCGTCGACGTGCTGATCCTCGCCGACTCGAGCGTCGCCGCGCCCGAGTTGCGCAAGAAGCTCGACGATTTCCTGGCGGCGGGCGGGACAATCCTGCGCTTCGCCGGTCCGCGCCTCGCCGCGAAAAGCGACGATTTCGTCCCCGTGCGGCTGCGGCGGGGCGGGCGCACGCTCGGCGGCGCGCTGTCATGGGAAAGGCCGAAACCTCTCGCGCCATTCGGCGAAAAGAGCCCGTTTTTCGGCCTGAAGGCGCCGGCCGAAGTGACGGTTTCGCGCCAGGTGCTGGCCGAACCCGAAGAGGGTCTTGCCGCGAAGACCTGGGCCAGGCTGGCCGATGGAACGCCGCTGGTCACGGCGGAGCGGCGCAGGCCGGGCCTGCTCGTCCTGTTCCATGTCACGGCGGACGCAAGCTGGTCGAACCTGCCCTTGTCCGGCGTCTTCGTCGACATGCTGCGCAAGATCGTCGATCTCTCGGCCCTGGTCGGCAAAGGCGCCTCGACAGGCGCGACAACGGCGCAGGCGGCGCTGCCGCCGCTGCGCACACTTGATGGCTTCGGTCGGCTCGGCGCGCCCTCGGCGCTGGTCAAGCCGCTGCAAATCAAGGGGCAACCCGCAGTGGACGAGAGCCATCCGCCGGGCTTTTACGGCGCGGCCGAGGCGCCGCGCGCGCTCAATGCGGTCGCGGCCAACTGGCGCCCGACTCCGCTCGATCTCGCCGGCCTGAAAGTGAAGCAGTCGGAACTGACCGAGCCGCAGCCAATCGATCTGCGGCCGCCCTTGCTGATCGTCGCTTTCCTGCTGGCGCTCGCGGACTTGCTCGCGGTGCTGGCGCTTGGCGGCCGCTGGCGCCGGCAGGCCGGCCCGGCGATCGCCGCGCTCGCCCTGTTCGTGGCGCTCGGTGCCGCCGCGCCGCCGGCGAGGGCGCAAAGCACGCCGCCCGGCGGCGCCCCAAAGATCACGCAAAAGGACATTGCGGCGGCCCTGACCACCAAGCTCGGCTATGTCGTCACCGGCGACGCGCGGGCCGACCAGATCAGCCGCGAAGGCCTGGCCTCGCTGTCGGAAGTGCTGGGCCAGCGGACGGCGCTGGTCCCCGGCGCGCCGCAGGCGATCGATCCGGCGCATGACGAACTGGCCTTCTATCCCATGCTTTACTGGCCGATCAGCCCCGACCGGCCGCAGCCGGGCGCGGACGTGGCGCGCCGCATCGGCGCCTACATGAAACAGGGCGGGCTGATGCTGTTCGACACGCGCGACGCGGACATGCAGGTCGAGGGAGGCGGCCGCACGGCCGCTCAGGCCTGGCTCAAGACCTTCCTTGCCGATATCGACCTGCCGCCGCTCGAAGTCCTGCCCAGGGATCATGTGGTCACCCGGACCTTCTATCTTCTCGATGGTTTCGTCGGCCGCACCGAAACCGGGCCGACCTATATCGAGGCCCTGCCGCCGGAGAAGGAAGGGGAAAACCGGCCCGCCCGCGCCGGCGACGGCGTGTCGCCGATCATCATCGCCTCCAACGACCTGGCGGCGGCCTGGGCCGGGGATGCGTCCGGCGAGGGCCTTTATTCGCTGGAGCCCGGCGATCCGCGCCAACGTGAAATGGCGCTGCGCGGCGGCGTCAACATCGTGATGTACACACTGACCGGCAATTACAAGGCCGACCAGGTGCATGTGCGTGAACTGCTGGAAAGGCTCGGTCATTGAAGAAAAGGCTCGGTCATTGACGAAAAGGTTTGGTCATTGAAGAAAAGGTTTGGACATTGACTGAGCTCAGCCTCGCCTTCGCGCCGCTCGCGCCCGTCTGGCTGCTGCTGGCGTTCGCGGCGCTGGCGGCGGGCCTCGTCGCCGCCGCCCTGATCCTGCGCCGGCGCGGTGCGGTTTTTCGCGCCATCGTCTTCGTGGTGTTGCTGGCCGCGCTGTCCGGTCCATCGCTGGTCGAGGAGGAGCGCAAAAGCCTGCATGACGTGGTGGCGGTCGTGCTCGACCGCAGCGCCTCGCAGGATTTCGACGATCGCTCGGCCCAGACCACTGCGGCTCGGGCCGCCATCGAAAAAGGCCTGAAGGCGCTCGGCAACGTCGATGTGCGCTTCATCGACGCCGGCGCGTCGCGCGGCGACGACGACGAAGGCGAGGGCACGCGGCTGTTCGCCGCGCTCAACGCCGGCCTCGCCGACGTGCCGTCCGAACGGCTCGGCGCGGTCATCATGGTGACGGACGGGATCGTCCATGACATCCCGCCGTCGCTGGCCGCCGCCAATCTCAAGGCGCCCCTGCAGGTCCTCGTCACCGGCCACGAGGGCGAGCGCGACCGCCGCATCGAACTGGTCGAGGCGCCGCGCTACGGGCTGATCGGCAAGGATGTCGTGTTCACGCTGAAGGTCGAGGAGGCGAACGGCCCGGGCGAGCCGGTTGCGGTGACGGTCCGGCGCGACGGCGTGCTGGCGACGCGCGTGCTGGCGCAACCCGGCGAGCCGGTGAAGATCCCGGTGCGGATCGGGCATGGCGGCAAGAACGTGCTGGAATTCGACGCCGAGCCTATGCCGGGCGAACTCACGCTCGTCAACAACAAGGCGGTGGCGACGGTCGAGGGCGTGCGCGACCACCTGAAGATCCTGCTCGTGTCGGGCGAGCCCAATCCCGGCGAGCGCGCCTGGCGCAACCTGCTCAAGGCCGACGCCAATGTCGAGCTGGTGCATTTCACCATCCTGCGGCCGCCGGAAAAGCAGGACGGCACGCCGATCCGCGAACTCGCGCTGATCGCCTTTCCCACGGCCGAGCTTTTCGGGCGGAAGATCACCGATTTCGACATGATCGTCTTCGACCGCTATTCCAACATGGGCCTGCTGCCGCCGGTCTATTTCGACAATATCGTCCGCTATGTGCGCAACGGCGGCGCCATGGCCATCGTCGCCGGGCCGAATTTCTCGCAGCCCGATGGGCTCTACTACACGCCGATTGGCGAAGTGATGCCGGCCCGGCCGACCGGCGACGTGGTCGAGACGCCGTTCCGCGCGGCGCTGAGTGAAATCGGCGCGCGCCATCCGGTGACCCGGGACCTTCCTGGCGCCAAGGCCAGGCCGCCCGCCTGGAGCCAGTGGTTCCGCGAGGAAAAGGCGATCTCGACGCGTGGCGCCTCGGTTTTGACCGGCGCCGGCGGCGCGCCGCTGCTGGTGCTGTCGCGCGAAGGCAAGGGGAGGGTGGCGCTGCTCCTGACCGACCAGAGCTGGCTCTGGGCGCGCGGCTTCGAGGGCGGCGGCCCTTATGTGGACCTGATGCGGCGCACGGCGCACTGGCTGATGAAGGAGCCCGAGCTCGAGGAGGAAGCGCTGCGCGGCGACGCGAAGGGGCGCGAGATCACGGTCGAGCGCCAGACCCTGGCCGACGCTGCCGGCTCCGTCCATGTCGTCTCCCCGACCGGCAGGCAGAGCGACATCACCCTGGCCGCCGCCGAGCCGGGATTGTTTCGCGCAACCGTCAAGGCGGGCGAACTGGGCCTTTATCGTCTGAGCCAGGGAAATCTGACGGCGCTGGTCAATGTCGGGCCGGAAAATCCGCTGGAATATCGCGAGGTCGTCTCGACCACCGAGAAACTGCGCCCGCTGGCGGAAGCCAGCGGCGGCTCGGTGCGGCGCATTGGCGCGAAAGGCGGCGCGGTCGACATGCCGCGCATCGTCGCCATGCGCGACAGCCCGGTCTATGCCGGCGCGGATTACATCGCCATCCGCCGCACCGGCGCAAGCCTCGCGCGCGGCGTAAAACTCTCGCCGCTGGCGGTCGGCCTGCTGGGTCTTCTCGTCCTGCTGGGCGCGCTGGTCGCGGCATGGGCCTATGAGGGACGCGGCGGCCGCGCCGCGAAATGAAACGGCAAACGCCTGTCAGTCGCCTTTGTCTGGCCGGGGACGCCTTGCCAAGGCTCCACGGCTAGCGTGTGCAGGTTCCCCGATAAATATGGGTGATCGCGAAGGACATGCCGCCGCCGAAATCCGAAACGATCCGGTAGGTATAATCGACATGGGTATTGGATCTGGTCAGCACCAGCGAGTGCGACCAGCTGGTGTTCCTGTCTTCGCCCTGGTCGCTCGCTATGCACTTTCCGCCTTTGCATGACACCGCGAGCGAGGTTTCCTCAAGGTCGGGGCGCGAGAGCGTGACAGTCTTGTCGCTGGCGTTGAAGGCGATCTTGTAGGTTCCGTCGTTGACGCCGAGCCCGTTTGGACACGAGTGATCGTCGCTGCGAATGCCAAGCCGCAGGCCAGAACATTTCCCGACCAGTTCGCAGGTCAGCTCCGCTATTCTGGGGATGACCGAGGTCGTGTCCAGGTCTGGTTTCGGGGTCCGGGGCAAGACCGCGGCCTGGGGCGAGATCTCGGCCTGGGGCGTAAGCTCGGCCTGGGGCGTAAGCTCGGCCTGGGGCGTAAGCTCGGCTTGGGGCGGAAGCGCGGCTTGGGGCGGAAGCGCGGTTTGGGGGGAAGCCGGCTGCGGCGAGACCTCGGCCTGTGGCGGAAGCGCGGCTGGCGCCGCAGGGGGCGGCGGCGGAGGAGCCATCTCCGAGGCCGTATCGGAAGTCGAGGCTGGGGCCAGGCTGGTGGCCGGGGGGGCCGGGGTTCGGACCGGCGTCAGGTCGGCCGCAGGCGCCGGATTCGAAGCCGTCCGGGGGACGGAAACCGGCTCGCGCGGCGGCGGCAGCGGCGGCGCGGCGCGCCTGTGCTTCAAGGCGGCGGTCTTCGACCGCCCGCATTCGAGCTCCCGCCGCAAGACCCATCCGCCCGATCCGGCGGCGAGCGCGACATTGTCCCAGACATTGCCGTGGCGATCCCTTCCCAAGCCGATGAAGCGAACCTGGGCGCCGTTGCCGATCCTGCCTATGACCGCCGCGCCCTCCACGCCGCGCGCCGACTTGCGGACATTGGTCATTTTCCGGGTGTGGTTGTTCACCGTGCAGGTCTGGGCCTGCGTCCCCGTGGGAAGCATGGCGGTCATGACGATCGCCGACACGAGCAATTTCACGGCAGGGCCTCCTCTTCGCGATCCCGCGTCGCGGCGCCGGCGCTTGACAGGCCAACATCCTCAAAATCGTGCGGTTCCTGGCGCAAGCCAAACAATCAATATGAGGACTGTCCTGATTGCTTAGCCGAAAGCGCCGATCGAAGTATTTTCGGCGCTGTCGTCGCGCGGCTTGGACCTGACCGGATGGAGGTTTGCGCCGCGCTTCCGTCTACGCCCCGCGCGCGACGCGCGAGCTTCACCGGCGACGGTCGCTATTCGATTGTCATGAAGCGTATTTTTGCTGGAAAAGCACAGCCACGCGCGCCGGCCGCAAAAAAAAATGTCAGCGCAGGAAAGTCACCGCGCCCTTGTGTCTTTCAAGCGCGCCGGCCCGCAATTCGCAATGCAGCAGCCGCGCCGGATCGACCGGGCCGGGAAATGTGAAATGCCCTAAAGGCGTACGCGAAAAGCCCATGCGCTCATAATAGGGCGGGTCGCCGACCAGGATCACCAGGCTGTGGCCGGCGGCTTTCGCCGCCTGCAACGACTTCTGCGCCAGCGCCTCGCCCAATCCCCTGGCGCGGAACGCCTCTTCCACCGTCAGCGGGCCGAGCAGCAGGGCCGGAGCTCCGCCGATGCTGATCCGGGTCATGGTGTTGGCGCCCACCAGCATGCCGCCGATTCGCGCGAGGTAGGAAAGGCTCCAGTCCGGCTGAGCGCCCTCGCGCAAGCGATAGGCGGTCTTGGCGAAACGGCCCGGCCCGAAGGCTCGCTCTTCCAGCTTGCGGATGGCGGGCAGGTCGGCGGGGGTCTGCAGGGCGTAGTCGAGCGAAAGATCGGTCATGCCTGCTGTTTAGTTTCTTTTTTCACCGATCGCAACTCGTCGCGGAAAAATTCTTTTCGCGCGCACAGGCGGCAAGACGCCAGGACGAGGCGCAAAAAAACGAAAAAACGCCGGCCTCGCATTGCGCGGCCGGCGTCGGAAAGCCTGATAAAGGCTTGGGTCCCTTACTTGGAGCCATCGGCCTTGAACTGGGCGATATACGCCCAGAGGTTGTCGCGGTCGGTCGCGTTCGGGATGCCGGCGAAGGGCATCTTGATGCCGGGAATGTCCTTCTGCGGCGCGGTGATATACTTGTCGAACGTCGTCGCGTCCCAGGTCACGCCGGAGTTCTTCATGGCGTCGGAATAGGTGTAGCCGGCTTCCGTGCCGGCCTTGCGGCCGTTCAGGCCGTTGAGGTCCGGGCCGACGCCGTTCTTGGCCCCGGGGCCGATCTTGTGGCAGGCCAGGCATTTGTGGAACACATTGGCGCCCGCCGCTGGGTCGCCGGCGGCGAAGGCGGTCGAGGAGATAAGCGCGAATGCGGCGGCCGCCGACAAAGCGTGGATGAGCTTCATTATAGGTTTCCTTCCTGGCGCTCGGGACAACTCGCCCAAATCGGTGCAAATTGACAGAAAGCCCGGCGACCCGGAATCGCGCGGCGCGAGGCTAATCTAGGCTGGGAACCGGCTCATGACAATCGCGCAAGCGTCACTGTGGCCAACAACTTTTGTGTTATTTCGCGCCATGCCGTTCGGAAACGGCTTGGCGATGATCGCGGAAACGCCCGGAAAGGTCGGGATTTCCCATGGCCGACCTTGACGCGGCGCGAATAATCCTGCGTGAAAAATTCGGCTACGACGATTTTTTGCCGGGCCAGGCCGAGGCGGTCGCGGCGGTTCTCGATGGCGAGGACGTTTTCGCCGTCTGGCCCACGGGGTCCGGCAAATCGCTGATCTACCAGCTTCCCGCAGTCGCTCGCCCGGGCCTGACGTTGGTCGTTTCGCCGCTTGTCGCCCTGATGCGCGACCAGGCGCGGAAGCTGCAAAAGCGAGGGATCGCCGCGGCGGCGCTGCACGCCGACATGGAGGCCGGCGACTATTCGAGGCTCCGCGCGGCGCTGGACTCCCGCCGCCTGAGCCTGCTTTATCTTTCGCCGGAGCGGCTGGCCGATCCCGCTGTCATGGAGCTTTTGCATTCGGCCGGCGTCAGCCTTATGGCGGTCGACGAGGCGCATTGCGTTTCGCAATGGGGACATGAATTCCGCCCCGAATACCGGCGGATCGGCGCTGCGGCCGAATCCTTCGGTTGGCCGCCGATGGTCGCGACGACCGCCACCGCGGCGCCGCGCACCCGCCAGGACATATCGGACAACCTTTTTTCGCGACCGTCGCGCCTGTTCATTGGCTCCTTCCGGCGCGAGGCCATCGCGCTTTCCGCTCGTCCGCGGCGGCGCGGCGCCACGCGGGACATTCTCGACCTCGTCGCCGCGCGGCGGGGACAATGCGGCATCATCTACTGCGGCGCGCGCAAGACCGCCGACCATCTCGCGCGGGCGCTCGGCGAGGCCGGCCATTGCGCTTCCTCCTACCACGCGGGCCTGCCCGCGCGCCTGCGCGACGAGCGGCAGGATGAATTTCTGGCGCGCTCGGACATGGTGATGGTCGCAACAATGGCGTTCGGCCTCGGCGTCGACAAGCCGGACGTGCGTTACGTCGTCCATTGCGACATGCCGGACCATCTTGAAACGCTCTATCAGGAAACTGGCCGCGCCGGACGCGATGGGCGTCCGGCGGAGGCGATCGCCATCTATTCGCCCAAAGCCGTCGCCGAGTTGCGCGCGGCGCGGTTCGAACTGGCGCGCCTCGACGAGCCCTCGGCGCAAGCCGCGGCCCTGCTGGCGCGCTATTTCACCGCCTTCGATTGCCGGGAAAGCAACCTGCTCGCCGCGCTCGGCGAGGAATGTCCGCCGTGCGGCCGTTGCGACAATTGCCAGGGTGGCCTGCGCCTTTGGCGGCGCCTTGCTCTCCGGGCGGCCACGGCGCCGGGCGAGGCCAGGGCTTTCGCCGGACATCTGCTGCGGCTTGGATTTGATCGCGTTTCACGGCGCGGGGCGGCGCCCGAGCCGGATGCGTCCGGGACGGCCGTAGCGTTTTCGCCGCCCCAGCCGCCGCCCGCGCGCGACGTCGGCGACGCGCGGCGTTTGCGCGCCCTGCGCGCGGCGCGGCTCAAAATTGCGCGAAAAGCCGGCGTCGCCCCCGCGCGGCTGATCGACGACGCGGCGCTCGAGCGGCTGGTCGACGCGCCGCCGGCCAATCTGGCCGAAATGATCGGCCGTTGCGGCGACGAAACCGGATTGCTCGCCCGTTTTGGAGCGCCGCTGCTGGAAACGGCCCAGGCCAACACGCATTTTTGAAACGGAAAACCTTTTCGAGTCCTGAGCTTAGGCGCGGCCAAAAGAGACAAAAAAAGATGGCGAATTTCGCGCGCGATCGCTCAAAATAACATTTCGGCCGTTAAACTTTTGTTAGGATTTGGCGGCGCGGCAAATTGCCGCGCAAGGCGACGCCGCCCGCTGGAATGTCCGAGCCATGTTGCAAGCCATCGATTTTTCGTTCCTGCCCGACGCCCATCGCGTCGCGAATCCGTTGCCGCCGGAGACTTCGCGGCAACCGATTTCGTCAAAACAGGTTTCGCCGCGCGCGACGGACGCAAAGGGCCTGCCGCATTGCCTCGACTTTCTGGTGAAGCCGCGCCGCACGCTCGATGTGCGCTTCGATCCGGTCAGCAAGACCGTGTGGTGCGCGATGCGCCATGAAAACTCGGTCAGCTGGACCTTGCCCCTGCTGCGGGAGCTGAACGCGCTCAACGCCGACATTCGCGCCCTGTTTGAACAGGGCGATTTCGACGATCCGCCGATTAGGTTCTTCATCGGCGGCTCGTTGCGCCCCGGCGTCTTCAACATGGGCGGCGACCTGTCCTATTTCATCGATCGCGTGCGGTCGCGCGACGCGGAGGGCCTGCGGCAATACGCCTACGCCTGCGTCGACGCCGTCTATAACAATTACAACGGCTTCAATTCGCCCGTCGTCACCATGGCGCTGCTGGAGGGCGACGCCCTCGGCGGCGGACTGGAGGCGGCCTTGAGCTGCCAGTTCGTCATCGCCGAACGCGGCGTCAATCTCGGCTTTCCCGAAGCCCTGTTTCACACCTTTCCGGGCATGGGGGCGTACAGCCTGGTTTCCCGCCGGCTCGACGCGGCGCGGGCGGAAAAGCTGATCCTGTCGGGGCGTATGCACAAGTCCGAGGATTTCTTCGAAATGGGCCTGATCGACATCCTGGTCGAGAAGGGCGAGGGGACGGCGCGGGCGCGCGCCTTCATCGCGGAAAACGGCAAGAGGCACCGGCTGCTCGACGCGGTCGGCAAGGTCAGGCGGCGGATCGCGCCCCTGACCATGGAAGAATTGCGCGACGTCACCGACATCTGGGTCGAGTCCGTCATGGGTCTGGCGCCGATCAACCTGCGCAAGATGGAAATGCTGGCGCAGTCGCAGGACCTGCTGTTCCAGCTGACGGCGAGCCGGCGTTTCGACAAGAAATGAGGCGCCGCGCCGGGCGATGCGCGCTGCGCGCGGGCACGACAGTCGCCGCCAACCAAACCGCCGCCGGATCGAAATCGAATATTTGAGAAAAAAAGGGCGTCCGCAATTTGCCGGACGCCCCAAAACTCCGTCGCTCGCAGGTCGGGCGAAGCAGGGCGGGGAGGGAGCGCGCTTCGCTGTTTCGACGCTTTATCGCGGCGGAGGCCTGTCCTGTCGAAAAAGATCCTGTGAAAAAGATCCTGTCGAAAAAAGATCCTGTCGAAAAAAGGGCTTGTCGTGGATTACCAGACGGCGACGAGAACGCCGGTCATGAAGGCGAAAGCGGCGCAAATCGAGACGAGTTCAACTTTGATGGCGGTCGACATGGTTTTGGTCCTCCAAAAGGAACGGATCAACGACTGTCAGATCGGGAACTGTGCTCGTACTTGATGCAGTTCACTCTCGAAGCGTTAATGGAGTGTAAAATTTCCGACATGGGCTCACAATTCCAAATGGCGGGCAAAAGGCCTGGAATCCTGCGCAAAATGGCGACATCTGCCTAATTTATGCTCAAAATCCGCTGGCGCCTGTAAATTGTCGTTTCATCGCCCTCTGGTCAAAGATTGCGGCGGGGCGGAAAATGCGCGATAGCGGCGACTCTCCACTCGGGACATGCGCTCCAGCGCGCCGCCGCGGACAGGACGAGAATGAGCGCCGAAACGGACGGATGCGGACCTCGCGGCAAGGGGCGCGGCTATCACCATGGGCGGTTGCGCCAGGCCCTGCTCGCCGCCGCGCGGGCGCTGATCTCCGAACGCGGCCCGGCCGGCTTCACCCTGGCGGAGGCGGCCAAGCGCGTCGGCGTCACCGGCGCCGCGCCCTATCGCCATTTCGCCGACCGCAATGCGCTAATGGCGGCTTTGGCGCAGCAGGGTTTCGAACATTTCAACGAACAGCTCGCCCGCGCCTGGGACGGCGGCAAGCCCGATCCGGTCAGCGCGCTGCGGCGGCGAGGCGCCGCTTATCTGGCTTTCGCCAGGGCTGAACCGGGCCTCTACAAGGCGATGTTCGGCGACGCCGGATTTCTGGCGCGCCCCTCGGCCAGCGCCCCGGCGCAGCAGGCGTTCGACGAGCTCGTGCGCACCACGGTGGCGGTGCTGCGCCATTTTTACGCGCCGGAGAAAAACGCCAAAATGCTCGCCGTCCAAATCTGGGCGCTGACGCATGGCGTCGCCGAACTGATGCTCGCCGGCCATTTCGCGGACCCCGCCGACGCTCCGGGCGTGCTGGAATCCGGGGTCGCCGCGCTGATCGAGACGGCGGTCCGGCAGGCGCTCGGGGTCGAGGGACTTTTCCCGAACTCCGGCTGATCACGAAAACTTTTCCGCGCCGCTCCTAGGCAGGGCGGCGATGTAAATGTATATTACATTCACATCGCAGGCTTGCGGTGAAGGGAGCTGTCACATGAGCTGTTACGCCCACGCCAGGCGCCATCCCTCGCATTGCGGACGCATGCGCTGGAGGCCATTGGAGATCCTGGCGATGATCCTCGGCTTCATCTTGTTCTGGCCGGTCGGCCTCGCCATCCTCGGCTGGAAGGTCTATCAGGCGAAGACCGAATATGCCGGCGATTTCGGCCAGTTCGCGCAGGAAAAATGGGGCGGGTTCGAGAAGCGCTGGGGCGGGTTCCCCGACATGGCCAGCCGGTTCGAGGGCGCCTGGCCGCCGTCGAGCGGCAATTCCGCCTTCGATGACTGGCGCAAGGCCGAGCTCGAGCGGCTGGAAGAGGAACGGCGCAAGATCTTCGAGGCGGAGAAGGCCTTCAACGACTATCTCGACGGCCTGCGCCGGGCCAAGGACCGCGAGGAATTCGAGCGCTTCATGTCGAGCCGCTCCAATTCGGGTCCCGCCAATCCCGGCCCCTCGGCGCCGCAAGGCTGATCGCCTTTGCGCGCGGGACGGCGGCCTCCGGGCCGCCGTTTTCTTTGCAGCGAGCGTCGGCCTCCGGGCCGCCGTTTTCTTTGCGGCGAGCGTCGGCCTCCAGGCCGCCGTTTTCTTTGCGGCGAGCGTCGGCCTCCGGGCCGCCGTTTTCCTCGATGCAAGCCATCGGCCTCCGGGCCATCTCCCCCGATCGATGCGGAGCCGAAACATGCGCGCCTTTCTCGCCGCCAAGATCGGTCTCTTGCCCTTTGTCGTTTTCTGGGCCCTAACCCCGACCCAGTCGGAAATGGCCATTCTCCTGGCGCTTTTCCTGTCGCTGGGTGTCAATGCCTGGCGCTGGCGGCGGCGCGACGTCAAGCAGATGGAAATCGCTGCGCTGGCGCTGTTTGCTTCCCTTGCCGCCGGATTGGTCCTGTCGCCCGCCCTGATCCTTTCCCATGCCATAGCCTTGTCGTTTTTCGCTCTGGCGCTGGCGGCCTTTGTCTCGCTCGGGCGGCAAAAACCCTGGACCGCCGATTATTCCGCCGCGCAATTCGCCCAGCAGCGGGAAAGCCCGATCTTCATCGGCGTCAACAAGGCGCTCTCCTCACTATGGATGGCGATTTTCCTGGCGCTGGGGTTCATGGACTCGCTCCGCGCAAGTCCGGTTTACGCGGCCGTGCTGACGCTGTCTGGCGCCCTCTTGTCGATCTTCGGTCCGCGCCTGCTCGTGCGCGCCATCGTCGCGCGGAAACTGGCGGCGCAGCAGGATTTCGACTGGCCGGCGCCGTCGTTCGAGGCGCCGCGCTGCGCGGACGAGCTCGACGTGGCGGTGATCGGCGCCGGCATTGGCGGCCTCACGGCGGCGGCGGCGCTCGCGGCACGGGGATTGCGGGTGAAGGTTTTCGAACAGCATGTCCTGCCGGGCGGGTTTTGCCATTCCTGGCTGCGCAAGGCGCGCCATGACGGCGCTTCGCTGGTGTTTCGCTTCGACGCGGGTCCGCATGATTTTTCCGGCGCGCAGCCGGGGGGCGCGCTCGACCTTCTGCTGCGCCAGCTCGGCTGCGCCGGAAAGGTCGAATGGCTGCGCCACGATTATCGCATGATCGGCGCGGACGGCGAGGCTTTCGATCCGCCGCGCGACGGACGCGACCATGCCGAGGCGCTGGCCCGCCGCCATCCGGCGGACGGCGACGGAATAAAAACCTGTTTCGAGATCATGAAGTCGATTTACGACGCCATGCAGGACGCGCTGCAAGAGCCGGGTTTTCCCGGTTTTCCGCGTAGCGTCGACGCCATGCTCGCCTTCGCGGAAAAACACCCGATCTATGCGCAATGGTCGGAGCGGCCCTATGCGGAGCTGGTTGCGCGCCACGTGCGCGGCCTGGCCGCGCGTACGGACCTGAACACCATCGTCTGCTATGTCAGCGAGGATGTTTCGCTGCCGACCTGTCGCGAAATGGCGCCGATCTATGGCTATTTCTTCCACGGCGGATTTTATCCCAGGGGCGGCACGAGCCGTCTGCCGGAAATTCTGGCCGAAGCTTTTCGCGCCAGGGGAGGGGAGATCGCCTTCAAGACGGGCGTGAAGAAGATTCTGGTCGAGCAGGGCCGGGCCAGAGGCCTCGTGCTCGAAAATGGCGAGATTGTCCGCGCCCGCGCCATCGTGGCCAACAGCGATCCACGCAAGACCTTTCTCGAATTGCTCGACGAGGCGTCGCTGCCGCGAGAATTTCGCAAGAAACTCGCGGCCGCGCCGCCCGCCGCTTCCGGCTTCGCCGTGCATCTCGGCGTCTCCGGCGAGTCAGATGGCCGGTCCCTGACTTTTGTCGCGGGTTCGCCGGACTGTCTCGTCGTCCAGGTCGGACTTGTCGACCCGACCGACGCGCCGCGCGGCTTTTCGACGGTCGATATTTTCATCCTCCTCGACCACGACGAGGCGCGGCAGTGGTTTTTCGCGCAACAGGGAGCGCGCGACGGTTGGCGCGGGCTTCGCCACGGCGAAGATTACCTGCGCCGCAAGCAGGCGCTCGGCGACGTCCTGATCGCCCAGGCGGAGAAGGCGCTGCCGGGGCTGCGGCAGCGGATCGTCTTCCGTTGCGAGGCAAGCCCCGTCACTTATGCGCGTTACGACCGTTCGAGCGCCGGCGCGGTCTATGGCGTCGCGCCCGGAGGGCGCATGAAAGGCTCGAAAAGTCCGATTCCCGGGCTGTTTGTCGCGGGAGCGATCAACCTTGGCCCCGGCGTCGAGGCCGCCGCCCTGTCCGGCGTCTGGGCCGCCGAGGCTATTCTCGCGGGCGCGGCGACTGCGCCGAAATCCGCTGCGGAAAGCCGCCTTTTGGCCACGGTCGATTAAAATGTTTTCGTTAACTATTTTGCTTCAGCGCCGATTAACGCGCCGGCTGCAGGAATTGCAGCATGGCGCGCCATTCGAAAATCCCCTTCTTTCTCCTGCTTGGCCTCGGCGCTCTCGCCGGGTGCTCGAAGTTCGAACATGCGGAGCGTCCCGCCTGGCGCGCCAGCGCTGAAAACGCCTGCTTCGCGGAAAAGCGCGTCGCTTTCTCGCAATATGTGCAGCCTGCCTCGCGTGAACTCGACGGCCCCTCGATCTGCGGCCTGACCCGGCCTTTGAAAGTCACGGCCCTGCAGCGCGGGACGGTGCTGTTCAATTCGACCCAGACGCTCGATTGCTCGATGGTCGCGGCGCTCAACGAATGGGTCGCCGACGTGGTGCAGCCGGCGGCGCAGGCGCGCTTCGGCCAGCCGGTGGCGCAGATCGATTCGATGGGTTCGTATAATTGCCGCGGCATGAATAACCAGATGGGCGCGAAACTGTCCGAACATTCGTTCGGCAACGCCATCGACATCGGCGGCTTCCGCCTCGCCGACGGTCGGAAAATCACCCTGGTCCACGACTGGTGGCATGGCGACGCGGTCACGCAGGCCTTCCTGCACGATGTGCACAATGGCGCCTGCGACCGCTTCTCCACCGTGCTCAGCCCCGGCGCAAACGTCTTCCATTACAATCATATGCACGTCGACCTCGCCATGCACGGCATGACCTCGACCGGGCGGCGGCATATCTGCAAGCCGGCGCGTCAGCAAACGGCGCCGCCGCCGCGCAGGGACGATCTGCCCGACGCGCCGGCGATCGACGACGATATCGACAGCGCCCAGGCCGGCCCGCCGCGCGGCTCCGCCTCCTACGCCATGAGTTCCGGCCCCGATCTGGCGGCCGTCGCCGCGACCCTCGCCGCGTCCGATCCGGCGCGCCGCCCGTTCCATCCGGCGCCGGCGCAAAGACCGCGCCGCGCCTATGCGTCCGGCGATGGGACGCTGCACGCCAACGCTGACCCCGCTTCGGCCGCGCAACCGGGTCCACGGCGCGGAATCATGCGTGAAGACGGCGCTTTCGAACCGGAAGGCGCGCCGACCGACTTCGATCTGCCGACCTCGAAAACCCGTTAAATCCGGCTAATTCTGTTTTTTGCGCCAATGCCCGAACAGACGGTATCGCCCAGTATGACCTTGCGTCAATTAACAGTATTGCGCTTAGGCTCACCGTAGGGTCATGGCTGCCAAGTGCAGTTATTTCACCTGGTTTTACAATAAATTAACCACGTCATGTCGATGCTGTCCTGCGCAGTCTCAGCAAGTCTGCCTGTGCTGAACCGGCCGGGGCGACGCCGGTCTGGGCAGCATCGCACGCCTTGGCGAGGAAAAATGTCGGACGTCATTCTTAATCTTGTGTCCATCGCAAGCTCGCAGACCGGTCTGCCAAACGTCTCGTTCACGCTCGACCTGACCATAGGCGACACGGCAAACGCCAACGGCTCCTACACAGTCACAGCGGCGGCCGGGACCTATACGTTTACCGACGCCTCCGGAACCGTTCAATCGTTGGGCGTCAGCCTGGAATCGGGAAGTATCGACGGCGCCGATGACGAGCTTTTCCTTAATGGCGCCCCTCTGGTCGATCTCGGCGGCATCACCTTCGCCACCAGCGGTTTGCCCAACGGCGCCACATATGCCGGCAGCTCCAGCGCCTACCCGCAGGATATCAACCTGTTCTATACCGGCTCGACCACCTCGCTCGGCGGCGAGAGCTTCGCTACAAACGTCTACGGGATCGACACGGCGCCCGTCACCTATCTGATCCAGCCGGTCGTCAACGATATTGTCAACGGCTCCGGATCTATTGCGAGCAATGTGGTGATCGCGAACACCACGGTCACGAATGAAACCATCGGGGCGGAAGGCTCCACGGCGGCGGGCGCGAGCCTCGGCGCAACGGTGACAATCGAGGGGGCGACCCTCACCGGCGTGCTGCTCGACGCGCAAGGCGCGAGCCTGATTGACGTGCAGGCCGGCTCCACGGTGCAGGACTCGACGGCCGAGATGGCCAATGGCGGCGCGATCCAGTTCGAAACGGCCTTTTCGGGCGCCGTGCAATTTTTTGGCGCGGGGGACAAACTGACCCTGTCGCAAGCCGGCGATCTCGGTCCAATCGGCGGCTTTGTCGCCACTGATGCGATCGACTTGACCAATCTGGGTTTTTCCACCGTCTCGGCGCCGCAATACACGGTTTCGAATGGCGATACATCGGTCAGCTTCACCGGCACGGAAAATGGCCAGACAGTCACCGAAAGCCTGACCTTCGTCGGTACGCAATATGACAACGCGATCCAGCTGCAAAACGACGGTGACGGCGGGACCAGCGTCATCACCGACGTCAGCTGCTTCATCGCGGGAACGTTGATCCGCACGCCCGATGGCGAGAAGCCGATAGAGACGCTCGAGCGCGGCCAGCTGATCGTGACCGCCGAAGGCGAAACCAGGCCGGTCGCGTGGGTCGGTCGGCGCATGGTGTCGGCGCTGGCTTGCGACCCGGTTCGCTGTTGGCCAGTCCGCGTCATGGCCCACGCGCTCGGCGAGACTGTCCCTTCGCGCGACCTGCTGCTTTCGCCGGATCATGCTCTTCTGGTGGATGACGTGTTGATCCACGCCGGCGCGCTGGTCAACGGAACATCGATCATTCGCGAAACCAGGGTTCCACGCGTCTTCGTCTATTACCACGTCGAACTCGACGATCATTCGCTGATCCTCGCCGACAACGCGCCGGCGGAGACCTTCATCGACAATGTCGACCGCATGGGCTTCGACAATTGGGCCGAGCATGAGGCGCTTTATCCGGACGGGCGCACAATCGCCGAGATGCCCTATCCGCGCGCAAAAGCGCGCCGCCAGGTTCCACTGCGCGTCAGGGCCTTGCTCGACGAGCGCGCGAGACGGATTTGCGTCGCGGAAATCCTGGCGGCCTGATCGAGCTTATTCCTCTTCCTCGAATTCCTCGTCATCGTCGAATTCGATCGGCGACAGGCAGGCTGGCGGAATGGTCGCGCTGCGCACGGCGTCGTCGCTCTCGGCGTACCAGATCACATCGACTCCGTCCTTGGTCTGGCGGGCGACGGTCATGCCGCGGCCGCCGGATTTCAACTGCACGATTTCACCGGGTTTGAAGTCCATCGCCTTTATCTCCTTCCAGAGCCCTTTCCGATCCGATGGAATCGGATCGGAGCTCTCATTTCACGTTTTAACGCGTTTTCTTCACGCGAACCGGTTTCCACTTCGCTTGGAAACGCTTTGGGGGACATCCTGAATCAGGGCCATTTCACTATGGGGGGCATGGATGACAGAATCGAGTCGACGTTGCCGCCGGTCTTGAGGCCGAAAATCGTGCCGCGATCGTAAAGCAGGTTGAACTCGACATAACGGCCGCGCCGCACCAGCTGCTCCTCGCGCTGGGCATGCGTCCAGCCCGTGGCCATGTTCGCCTCGACCAGCGGGGGATAGATCGAGTCGAAAGCCTCGCCGACGGCGCGCGCGAAAGCGAAAGCGGGGTCGAAGGCGCCGCCCTCGGCGTCGAGATAGTCGAAGAAGATGCCGCCGATCCCGCGCGGCTCGTTGCGGTGCTTGAGGAAGAAATAGTCGTCGCACCAGGTCTTGTAGCGCGCGTAATCGGCGACCCTGTGCTCTCCGCAAGTCTTGCGCATGACCTCGTGGAAGGCGACCGAGTCCGGGTCCGCCTGGGTGCGGCGGGCGTCGAGCACCGGCGTGAGGTCCGCGCCGCCGCCAAACCAGGCTTTCGAGGTGACGACCATGCGCGTGTTCATGTGCACGGCCGGCACGTTGGGATTGCGTGGATGGGCGATCAGCGACAGGCCCGCCGCCCAGAAACGCGGGTCTTCTTCCGCGCCGGGAATCTGGCGCGCGAACTCCGGCGCGAAAGTCCCGTGCACGGAGGAGCAGTGGACGCCGGCCTTTTCGAACACCCGGCCCTTGAGGAGGCCCATGCGGCCGCCGCCGCCGGGCGCGCCGTCGTGATTGACGCGCTCCCATTCGGTGAGCGCGAATTCGCCGGGCTCGGCCTCGGCTTCGGCCCAGACCGCGTCCTCGCTCCGCTCCAGCGCCTCGAAAGAGGCGACAATCTGCAATTGCAGGGCGTCGAACCATTCGACCGCCATCCGCTTGCGGACGTCCAGCTCCGTATCCTTCACGCGCGATCTCCAGGTTCGAAATTGTCTGTCTGGCGCGTAGCTTCGCCCAAAACCATCGCCGCCGCCACGGCGACATTCAGCGAACGAAGCTTTCCGCGCATGGGAATGACGAGGCGCGCGTCGGCGGCGGCGAAAACCTCGTCCGGGACGCCGGCGGATTCGCGGCCGACCATCACGATGTCGCCGGGGCGGAAGGCGAAGTCCGTATAGGGCGTCTCGCCACGCGTCGACAAAAGCGCCAGCCTGCGTCCGTTTGTCGCACGCCACGCCTCGAAAGCGCGCCAGGAGATGTGGCGCTCGATTCGCACATGATCCAGGTAATCCATGCCGGCGCGACGAAAATGCCGGTCGGACATGGGAAAGCCGGCGGGTTCTATCAAGGCCGCGTCCACGCCGAGGCAGGCGCACAGGCGAAGCATGGCGCCTGCGTTTTGCGGAATATCGGGCTGGAACAGGGCCAGACAGAGGGGGGCGGCGGATGCGGGCATGAGGCTCGATAGCACCGCGAGAAGATGCAGCCAAGCCGTCCGGACGGCGTCCAGGGCCGATCCGCGCGCCCGTCCGCCGGATGTTCTGGTTTTTTGCGCGCGCGGGCGGTCCGGATATTGCACCGCAAGCGGCAAGTCGCCAAGGATCGACTATGGACATGGCGGCGGAACGATGCCAAATAACGGCGCTTGTTCAATCAGGCTTAGCCATGATTCCGTCCTCGCGCCAGCGCCGCTTGCCGGCGAGGTGAGGCTTGTCATGGCGGAAATCGACACCGGGGGCGTCGAACTTGGCCCTTGGGCGCCGCGCCAACTGGCGCGACGGTATTTTTTGCGCCGCGCGGCGGTCGGCCTTGCCGGACCCCGCGTGTAACGTCAACAGCTTCGCCGGAATGGGGCGAAGCGAGCCTCCAGGCGCCACGCGGCGCAGCAGGAAGCTCGAAACTTTGGGGACGCGAACTCTTGGCCACCGCATCGACGGTCGAACCGACCCGCAGGGATTTTCTGTTTATCGCCACCGGCGCCGCCGCCGCCGTCGGCGCCGCCTCGGTCGTCTGGCCGCTCATCAGCCAGATGAGCCCGGACGCCTCGACCCTCGCCCTGGCTTCGACCGAAGTCGACATTGGCGCGATTCCCGAAGGCCAGATCGTCGTCATCAAGTGGCGCGGCAAGCCGGTGTTCATCCGTCATCGGACAGCCAAGGAAATCGAAGAGGCGGTCAACGTCAAGATGTCCGACCTGCGCGATCCGCAGCCCGATTCCGCCCGCGCGCAAAAGCCGCAATGGCTGATCCTGATCGGCATCTGCACCCATCTGGGCTGCATACCCGCGGGAAAAGAAGGCGAGTACGGCGGCTGGTTCTGCCATTGCCACGGTTCGGTCTACGACACCGCGGGCCGCATCCGCAAAGGTCCGGCGCCGCGCAACCTCGACTTGCCGGCCTATTCCTTCCTGACCGACACCAAGGTCAAAATCGGCTGAGTTCCAATCGGCTGATGCGCGGCCTGGCGCAAGCCTGGCGCCTCCGCCCGTCCCAAACATTCCTTGAAGAGACCATGATATGAGCGGACCTTCAACTTTTGTGCCGAAAAGCGCCCTGGGCAAGTGGTTTGAAAGCCGCCTGCCGCTGATGAGCTTCATGCACGGCTCCTTCGTCGCCTATCCCACGCCGAAGAACCTGAACTATTGGTGGACCTTCGGCGCCATCCTGTCCTTCATGCTGATCGCGCAGATCGTCACCGGCATCGTGCTGACCATGCACTATACGCCGGAAGAGACGCTGGCCTTCTCGTCGGTCGAGCACATCATGCGCGACGTGAACTGGGGCTGGATGCTGCGCTACGCGCACGCCAACGGCGCGTCCATGTTCTTCTTCGCCGTCTATATCCACATGTTCCGCGGTCTCTATTACGGCTCCTACAAGGCGCCGCGCGAAGTCCTGTGGATCCTCGGCGTGATCATCTTCCTCCTGATGATGGCGACCGGCTTCATGGGCTACGTGCTGCCCTGGGGCCAGATGTCCTTCTGGGGCGCGACGGTCATCACCAACCTGTTTTCGGCCATTCCGCTGGTCGGCGACGCCATCACAACCTGGCTCTGGGGCGGCTATTCGGTCGGCAATCCGACGCTGAACCGCTTCTTCGCCCTGCATTACCTGCTGCCCTTCATGATCGCTGCCGTCGTCGGCCTGCACGTCTGGGCGCTGCATGTGTGCGGCCAGAACAATCCCGACGGCGTGGAGATCAAGGACGTCGCCAAGGACACCGTGCCCTTCACGCCGCATGCGACGATGAAGGACAGCCTCGGCGTCATCGTCTTCCTGCTGCTCTACTGCTGGTTCATCTTCTACGTGCCGAACTATCTCGGCGACGCGGACAATTACATCCCCGCCAATCCGATGAAGACGCCGCCGCATATCGTGCCGGAATGGTATTTCCTGCCCTATTACGCGATCCTGCGTTCGATCCCGAACAAGCTGGCCGGCGTCATCGCCATGTTCTCGGCCATCGCGGTCCTGGCGTTCCTGCCCTGGCTCGACACGTCCAAGGTGCGCTCGGCCAAGTACCGTCCGATCTACAAGATTTTCTTCTGGATCTTCGTCTGCGTCGGCGTCGGCCTGGGCTATCTTGGCGCCATGCCGCCCGAAGGCGGCTATGTGCTGGCGGCGCGCATCCTGGCGGTGGCCTATTTCGCCTTCTTCCTGATCGTCCTGCCGCTGCTTGGCCTTTTCGAAAAGACCAAGCCGGTGCCGGCCTCTATCGCCGACGCGGTGCTCGCCAGGGGCGGGTCGGCGTCATCGGTCGCGGCCCACGTCGCCTCCGCTCCGCAGACCAAGGGCTGACCGGCCGATTTCGAGGAAAAGACCAATGGCATTCAGCAAGAAACTCGGATTTGCCGCGGCCGCCGTTTTCGGGGTCGTCGCAATCTCCTCCATGACCCTGCGCGCCGAAGAAGCCGGCAGCGCGGAACTGCCCAACCCGACGCGCCAGAGCTGGAGCTTCTCCGGTCCGTTCGGAACCTTTGACAAGGCGCAGTTGCAGCGCGGCTTCCAGATCTACAAGGAAGTCTGTTCCAATTGCCACCAGCTGCACATCCCGATCCGCACCCTCGCCCAGCCGGGCGGTCCGGAATTCACGGAAGCGCAGGTCAAGACACTGGCGGCGAGCTACACGGTCCATGACGGGCCGAACATGCAGGGTGAAATGTTCGACCGGCCCGGCCGCCCGTCCGATTATTTCCCGGCGCCGTTCCCGAATCCGGAAGCCGCCGCCGCCGCTCTCGGCGCGACGCCGCCGGACATGGCGCTGCTCGCCAAGGAACTCAAGTATGAAGCGGGCTTCCCCCGCTTCGTCCTCGACGCGCTGCCCATTCCGGGCGGCATGTACCAGGAGCAGGGGCCGGACACGATCTATGCGATCCTGAACGGCTATACCCATACCGACGATCCGAACTGGAACCTGTATTTCCCGGGCCACAAGATCGCCATGGGCATGCCGCTGACCGCCGGCCAGGTGCAGTACACCGACGGTTCGCCCACCACCATGGACCAGTACGCCAAGGACGTGGCGAGCTTCCTGGTTTGGGCGGCCGAACCGACCCTTGACCAGCGCAAGCGCGTCGGCATCCGCGTGATGCTGTTCCTCGTGCTGTTCGCTGGGCTGCTCTACTTCACCAAGAAGCGCATCTGGGCCGATGTGGCGCACTGACTGGCGTCCTGACGCCACGCGCTGAAATGGCTGGTCGATCCGCGCGAATAGCGGAAATATGGAAGAGGCCCTCGCGGGCCTCTTCTTTTTTGCGCGTTCACCGATGCTCTCCGCCGTCGGTGGGGGGATGGGTATGCGCGGCGCGACCGCCCTTGCGGCCGGCGTTTTTCGCAAGATCCTTGTCGCGGGCGAAGCTCCGGTTGGTCGGACTTACGCTTCTGCCGCCCTTGCGGCCGGCTTCGGCGGCCAGTTCGGCGTTCTGCGAAAAGCTTCGTTTCTCGCGCGGCACGCTCTCGCCGCCCTTGCGGGCGATCGCGCGCTGTTTTTCGGGATCCATCGAGGCGAAGCCGCGTTTCGGCTTTTTCGCTGGGTCGATCATCTATAGTCCTCATGGCGTTCAGAACGACGGGGATTCCACACGATCAGGTTGCAACGCACGAAACCCGCTTCGGCTGCGTTCACCCTGATCACCAATTCGTGATCCGCGCGGACGTGACCGGCGCCGAGATCGGGCGTTCATTGCGCAAGGGGGCGGTCTTGACGCGATTTCGCACGGAAACTGACACATTCGGCCCGATCGACGTGGCCGACGACCGTCTCTGGGGCGCGCAGACCCAGCGTTCAATCCAGAATTTCGCCATCGGCGACCAGCCCATGCCGCTCGAAATCGTGCACGCCCTGGCGCTCGGCAAGAAGGTCGCAGCCAAGGCCAATGCGGAACTCGGCCTCATCGATCGCAAGCTGGCGGAAGCGATCATTGCGGCGGCGGAGGAAATTGTCTCCGGCCGGCTCGACGATCATTTCCCGCTGCGGGTGTGGCAGACGGGCTCGGGCACCCAGTCGCACATGAACGTCAACGAGGTGATCGCCAACCGCGCCAACGAAATTTCGTTCGGCGGCCGCCGTGGCGACAAGCAACCCGTCCATCCCAACGATCACGTCAATCTCGGCCAGTCGTCCAATGATTCATTCCCCACCGCCATGCATGTGGCGGCGGCGCGCGCCCTCGCGCAAAATCTTCTGCCAGCGCTGGGCCAGCTGGAAAACAGCCTTTGCCTGAAGGCGGAGAAATTCGCCGGCCTGATCAAGATCGGCCGCACCCATATGCAGGACGCCACGCCGATCTCGCTCGGCCAGGAATTTTCCGGTTATGCGGCGCAGGTCGCGCTGGCGATCGAACGGATCGAGACGGTTCTGCCGGGCCTCTACTACCTCGCGCAGGGCGGCACGGCGGTCGGCACCGGGCTGAACGCGCACAAGCAGTTCGCGGCGCTGTTTGCGCGCGAGATGGCGCGCGAGACGGGCCTGCCGTTCAAGCCGGCCGACAATTTCTTCGAGGCGCTGGCAAGCCATGACGCGCTGGTCTTCGCGCATGGCGCGCTCGAAGCGGCTGCGACGGGGCTCTACAAGATCGCCAGCGACATCAGGCTGGCCGGCAGCGGTCCGCGCGCCGGTCTCGGCGAACTGGCGCTGCCGCCGAACGAGCCAGGCTCCTCGATCATGCCGGGCAAGGTCAATCCGACGCAGGTCGAAGCCGTGACCATGGTCTGCGCGCGGGTTTTCGGCAACCAGACGACCATCGCCTTCGCCGGTTCGCAAGGCCAGTTCGAGCTGAACGTGTTCAAGCCGGTGATCGCCTTCGCCTTCCTCGAAAGCGTGCGCCTGCTGGCCAACTCCGCGCGCAGCTTCGCGGTCCATTGCGTCGATGGCCTCGAAGCCGACGCGCAAAGGCTCGACGAGGCCATGCGCCGCTCGCTGATGCTGGCGACGGCGCTGACGCCGAAAATCGGCTACGACAAGGCGGCAGGGATCGCCAAGGCCGCGCAAAAAAACGGGACAAGCCTGCGCGAGGAGGCGATTGAGTCTGGGCTGGTGACGGCCGAGGAATTCGACGCGCTGGTGCGGCCGGAGGACATGCTGGCGCCCAAAAGTTGATCATGAGCCGATCATTTGCCGACGGCCCCGGCGTAGCAGGCCACGGCCGCGTCATGCACTCGCTCCTTCTGCGGCCGCGTCAGGCGGTTTTGCGCCAGTTCGCTCCAGAGACCATCTTTCTTGGCGCGGTCCATCACGCAGGCGCAGGATTTTTCGCAAAGATCCGCCGCCGCGCCATCATCGACGCATTGCACCGCGCATTGCCGCAAAAAAAGCCCGGCGTCGGGCGGCGGCGCGACGACGAGGCTCAAGGCCGTGAACAGGCCAAAGAGCACAGGCTGGTGGACGAGATAGAAGGGAAGCGAATGTCGGCCGCAAAAGGCGACGGCGCCGCCAAGGCCACGCTCCGGGCGAACCGCGGCGGGAATTGCTTCGCTCCGCTCGCCATGACGGGAGCGCGTCAACCAACGCCCCAGAGCCACCCCGAGCAGCACGATTCCGAGCCAGGGCAGCAGCGGCCGGTAATCATTGCTGGCAGGCTCGAAAGTCCCCAGTCCCGTCCACCAGAAGATTTTGGCGTCAAAGTCGGGCGAGGCGACGAAATGCGGCCGCCACAAACGCGGAAACCGAGGCGCAAAGGGTCAGGATAAGCGGCGCGCGCGCGAAAAACAGGGAGATCAGGCTGGCCAGGGCGATGCAGTGGAGTATGCCGAAGAAAATCGGCGTCGCGGGGAACAGCCAGTACGAGACCGCGCTGATCGCGGCGGCGGAGAGCGCGATTTCGCCCCAGCGCCGCCAGTATTTGGCGCTGCGCCAGAGCGGTCCTTTTGCGAGGTCGGCGAGAACAAGGCTCAGGCCCACCAGAGCCAGGAAACTTGCGGCGATGGCGTGGCCGAGCCAGTGGAAGGGCGGCGCGGCGACGACGCCAGGGTCGATCCAGCCGAAATGCGCCAGGTCCCAGGTCAGGTGAAAGCCGAACATCGCCAGCAGCGCCAGGCCGCGCGCAAGATCGACGGCGGCGAGGCGGGCGGGCTTCACCTGGTCAAGGCCGGAAATGCGAGAAGACCATGTCGGGCGCCGAGAGATTGTGGCGCGAAGGCGTCCGCCGTCCGGCCCAGACCTCGGTCGCCAGCGCGCCCGGGAAAGTCATCACCGGCGCCTCGCCCCAGCCCTTGCCGTTCTTTTCGCGCCAGGCGACGCGCGCGACATCGGAATTGCCTTCGGTCGCATACATCGAGCGCAGCGCGGCGAAGGGCAGTTTGTCCGGCATGGCGCCGGAATAATCGACATCGAGCGCGACATGGTCCTGGTCGATTTGCTTGAGCGTCACGACCGCCGAGCCGCCACGCTTGAAATTAAGTGTAAAAGCCTTTTTGGCGGGATCGAACGCAATGTCCTTGATCGCGACGATCGGCCGCCCGCCCGAGGGTGAATCCTGCATTTCCAGCGGTCCGATCTGGAACGACGAGCCATAGGCCGTCCAGCGCATGTCGCCGAAAGGCAAGGGGCGGATGCGCCAGTTGCCGTCCGACGGATAGAGCACCAGGACCTCCTCGGCGCGCTCGCGGTAAAGCATCCACAGCTGGATGTAGTTGAAGCCGGGCTCGACATGGTCGCCGACTTTGATAGGCACATCGGCAGGGCGCCAGAAATTGGGGTCGGTCAAGCCGGTCAGCCACAGGGTCGGCGATTCGAAAAACGTCTTGCGCGGCAAGGCGCCTTCGCCATGCTGCATGTCGCAGGCGGAAAAATCGGGCGCCCAGCGGTCGGTCTTGACCATGCCGATGTAAGAAGGATGCTCCGCCTGCACCTCCATGTGCCGCACATCCGGCGAGACGAAATCCAGCTCCACATTGTCGCGCTCGGCGCAAAGCTCGGGCGTGGTCTTGTTGACCACGCTGACCGCCAGTTCGTTGGCCAGCTGGTCGGACCCGGCGGCGAAGGCGGGGGCGGCGAGAAAGAACAGGACGGACGCGAGACGAAAAGGGCGCAATGGACTATTCCGTGCAGGAGGGGCGCGCCTGTTTTAGCCCGCCGCCGCCGGAAGGCAAGTTCTGGCGTCGCGCCCGGCGGAACCAACCCATGTCGCCGGCGTCATCACGGCGGAAGCCGCACGCCAGGAGGAAACCACGGGATCGATGACCACGGAAGCAATGACCATGGAATCGATAACCTGGGGCATAACCGGCCTTGCGACGGCGGGCGTCATCATCCGTCCCTTCGCATGGCCGGAGGCGATCTGGGCGGTGGCGGGCGCAATCCTGCTGGTCGCGCTCGGCCTGTTGCCGGCAGCGACCGCCTGGGCCGGAATCGCCAGGGGCGCCGACGTCTACATGTTCCTCGCCGGCATGATGCTTTTGTCGGAACTGGCGCGCAGCGAGGGGCTTTTCGATTTTCTCGCCGGCGAGGCGACGCGCTTTTCAAAGGGTTCGAAAAGCCGCCTGTTTTTGCTCCTCTATATCATCGGCGTGGCCGTGACCGCCTTGCTGTCGAACGACGCCACGGCCGTTGTCATGACGCCCGCCGTCTTCGCCGCGACACAGGCCGCAAAAATCGACAAGCCCTTGCCTTACCTGTTCATCTGCGCCTTCGTGGCCAACGCCGCCAGCTTCGTCCTGCCCATTTCCAATCCGGCCAATCTCGTGGTCTATGGCGGCGCCATGCCTCCGCTTGGCGCCTGGCTGCGGATTTTCGCCCTGCCGTCGCTCGCCGCCATCGCCACGACCTACCTCGCCTTGCGCTTCCGGCTGCGCCGCGATCTTGAAGGAGGCGTCGCGACGCCGGAGGACAAGCTGCGTCTTTCGGGCTGCGGCAAGATCGCGGCGGCGGGCATCGTCGTTACCGCCATTGGCCTGATTGGCTCGTCGGCGCTCGGCCGCGATCTGGGCGCGCCGACCCTTGTCGCCGGGGTTCTCACGACCGCTCTGGTGCTGCTGATCCGCCGCGCAAGCCCGCTGCCGCTGCTGCGCGAGATTTCCTGGGGCGTTCTGCCGCTGGTCGCCGGCCTGTTCATCTTCGTCGCGGCGCTCGACCGGACCGGCGTGACCGCCATGCTCGCCGAAATCCTGCAAGTCGCGGCGAAGACTCCGGTCTGGGGCGCGGCGGCGGCCGGGAGCGTCATCGCTTTCGCCAGCAATCTCGTCAACAACCTGCCCGCCGGGCTCGTCGCCGCCAGCGCGGCGCAACAGGCGGCGAGCCCGGCCGGAATGACCGGGGCCATACTGGTCGGCGTCGATCTCGGCCCCAACCTGTCGGTGACCGGT
This sequence comes from uncultured Alphaproteobacteria bacterium, assembly GCA_963828185.1. GTDB lineage: Bacteria > Pseudomonadota > Alphaproteobacteria > Rhizobiales > Beijerinckiaceae > Rhodoblastus. The sequence goes on from CAWHDV010000019.1 coordinate 120,948, forward strand.
TCGCTCGCCACGATCCTCTGGCTGACGGCCCTGCGTCGCGAAAAACAGAAGGTCAGCGCCAGGGATTTTTTGATTCTCGGCGCGGTCGCCATGCCGCCGGCGCTGTTGTTTTCCCTGGCCGCCCTTCTGCTTTGAGCCGCAGCGACGCAACTTTTCACGTATGGCGAAGTTGGGGGCTGGATCATGCGGACGTGGGCGCTGCCAGTCGTTCCTGACAGGAGGCTGGCTCTTGAGCGCCGGAGCCATTATGTAGGGAGCGCGCGGAAAGAGGTTCTTTCGCAAAATGTCTGAGATTTCCGGTCTTTTCCCATCCCTGGCGGCTTCCGGCGCGGTCGCCGCCGAGCGCGCGATCGCCGAATTGCGCGCTGCGCGGCCGATCGTCGTCAGCGAAGGCGCGAGCCGGCTTTTGGTGTTTCCGGCCGAAAATCTCGACGAAGCCTCGGCCGCCGCGCTCGATTCGCTGGCGTCGGGGCGGGCCAATCTTGTCTTGTCGGCGCAGCGCCTGCGGCGCCTCGGCGTCGAGCACGACGGTCCCGGCCTCATCGCCTTGCCGAAAATCGACCTTGACCGGATCGCCGCCCTGCTGGCAGAGCAGGACGCGCGCATCGACGCGCCGGTGGCCAATCCCGGACCGGCGGAAGAGGCGGCGCTCGACATCCTGCGCCTCGCCCATCTGCTGCCCGGCGCGGTGCTGGCGCCGGCGCAAGGCCCCATGCCGGAGCTGCAGGAGGTGTCGGGCCGCGACATCAGGGTTTTCAGGGCGAAAAAGATCCTGTCGCTGCATCTGGTCGGGCGCGCGCCCGTGCCGCTCGAAGGCGCGCCGCAATCGGAAATCGCCGTCTTTCGCGGCGGCGAAGGCTTGCGCGACCAGGCGGCGGTGATCGTCGGACATCCCGATCTGGCCGGCCCTGTCGCGGTGCGGCTGCATTCCGCCTGCCTCACCGGCGACCTGTTCGGCTCGCTGAAATGCGACTGCGGCGACCAGCTGCGCCATACCGCCCGCTACATGGCGGAAAACGGCGGCGGCGTGATCCTTTATCTCGACCAGGAAGGGCGCGGCAACGGCCTGGCCAACAAGGTCCGCGCCTACCGCTTGCAGGCGCAGGGCCACGACACCTACGACGCCGATGAAATCCTCGGCTTCGGCCTCGACCAGCGCCGCTTCGGCTATGCCGCGCGCATGCTCGACCTGCTCGGCGTAACGCGGGTGAAGCTGATGACCAACAACCCGGCCAAGATCGAGGCGCTGCGCGCCGCCGGGCTGGATGTCACCGACCAGCGCATCCAGGGGCGGCCGACGCCGCAGAACATCCACTATCTCGCCACCAAACGCGACAGGGCAGGCCATTTCCTAGATGTCGACATACCCCCGCCCGGCGGCGCCTGAATCACTCTGGATTTTCCGGCTTTCCCTGTTCCTGTTCGTCCTCGCCAGCCTCTACCTCGCGTGGCCGTGGCTGTCGGGGCAGGTGACGATTCCCTGGGATTCCAAGGCCGGTTTCCAGCCGCAACTCTCCTTCCTCGCCCACGCCCTGCATGACGGCCAGTCGCCGTTCTGGACGCCGAACGTGTTCGCGGGCATGCCGCAGGTCGCCGACCCGCAATCGCTGATCTTTTCGCCGCCCTATTTCCTGCTCGCCTGGCTCGTGCGGGAGCCGACGTTCCAGCAGGCCGACGCGACGGCCTTCGCCATGCTGACGCTCGGCGGCATCGGCTGGATGCTGTATTTCCGCGATCGCGGCTGGCGCGCCGCCGGCGGACTGGTCGCGGCGCTCGCCTTCGCCTATGGCGGCTCGGCCGCCTGGCGCATCCAGCACACCGGTCAGATCCTGAGCCTGTCGTGGTTTCCGCTCACCTTCTGGGCGCTCAACCGCGCGCTCGACCGCGCTTCGCTGGCGTGGGGCGCGCTGGCCGGGCTGTTGGGCGCCTTCATGGTGCTCGGCCGCGATCAGGTCGCCTGGCTGTTCGTGTTCGCCTTGACCATTTTCGTGATCTGGCGGCTGTTCGCCCCGCCGGAGACCGACCAGCACGATTTTTCCGCGCGTTTGCGACGCCTTGTCGCGCCCTTGTCCGGCGGCTTCGCTGTCGGCCTGGCCGTCGCCGGGCCGCCGCTGTTGTGGACGATCGCCCTGGCGCGGCAGTCCAACCGCGCCGAAATCACCCTTGAAGGGGCCTTGCGCGGCTCGCTGCATCCGGCCTCGCTGCTCACCGCGCTGGTCGCCAATCTTTACGGCGTTCACGGCGCGCAATCGCAATTCTGGGGGCCGCCGTCGCCCGGCTGGGGCGAAACCGGCCTCTATGTCGCGCGCAACATGACCGAAATCTATTTCGGCGCGCTGCCGGTCATAGCCCTTCTGGCCCTGGGCTTCGCGCGCGGCTGGGTTTTCGCCCGGCCGATGCGCTTTTTTTCAGCCTTCGCGCTCGCCTTGGCTGTCTACGCCCTGGGCAAGTATACGCCGGTCTTCGCCGGCCTTTTCAGCGTGCCGGGCGCCAGCATGTTCCGCCGCCCGGCCGACGCCACCTTTCCGCTCGCCGCCTTTGCCAGCGTGATCGGCGGCTATTGCGTCAGCCGCGCCCTCGACGCGCCGCCCGACGCATTGCGGCAGAAAATCGGCTGGGCGCTGGTCGGCGCTCTCTATCTTGTCTGCCTCGGCGTCGCCATGTCCAAGGGCCATTTGCGCGGCGCGCTGCCGGCGATCGGCTTTTCGGCGATTTTTTCCGGCCTGTCGCTGCTCTTGCTTTTCCACGCGCCCCGCTGGCGGGAACGGCCGGCGCGGGCCATCGCCCTTTTCGGCCTGCTGCTGACGTTCGACCTGTCGCTCAACAATGCGCCCAACCAGTCCACCGGCCTGCCGCCGCAGGCCTATGACATCCTGCGCGAAAACACCCGCAACGACACCATCGTCTTCCTCAAGCAAAAGCTCGCCGACAACCACGAGCCGGATCGGCGCGACCGGGTGGAGCTGGCGGGCATCGGTTTCCATTGGCCCAACGCCGGGCTGACGCATGGTTTCGACGTCGACCTCGGCTACAATCCGATCAGGCTGCAGCTCTTCGTCGACGCCACTCACGCCATCGACCATGTCGCGCTGCCGGAACAGCGGGTGTTTTCGCCGGCCTTTCCCTCCTATAAGTCGCCCATGGCCAATTTGATGGGCCTGCGCTGGATCGCCACCGGCGTTCCGGCCGAGGAGATCGACAGGACGCTGAAGCCGGGCGACCTGCCTTTGGCCGAGCGGACCGCCGACGCCTATATTTATGAAAACAGGGACGCCTTGCCGCGCGTCCTGCTGCCGGGCCGCGCGCTGGTTGCGGATTTCGCGAAAATCATCACCTCCGGCGGCATGCCGGCCATCGATTATCGCCGGAACCTGCTGCTCGACCGCACAACCTGCGCCGCCCGCCCGCAATTGCGCTGCGCCGACGCCGCCGAAGCCGCATACCCGGCGACGTCCGGCGAGGCCGGAACCGCGAAAATCCTGCGCTACGACAACACCCTGGTCGATATCGAGGCGCAGGCGCCGGCGCATGGCGGCTTTCTCGTGCTCAACGATGTCTGGCAGGACTGGCAGCACGCCTATGTCGATGGCGTCGAAGTCCCCGTTCTCAAGGCGAACCTGATGTTCCGCGCCGTGCCGCTGTCGCCCGGCCCGCACCGCGTGCGCTTTCGCTTCGAGCCGATCAAGGGCTTGTTGCAGTTCTGGCCGTGGCGTCACACGAAAGCGACCCCGGCTCCTTGAGCGCCAGGACGTGTCGGCGTTGCGACGCGGGCTGTCCGAGCCTGTCGCTTTCGTTTCCCATTTGGCCCGGCCGCAACAAATTGTCCTGCCGGACGCGGTCGGCGTCGCAAATCCAGCTCGTTATTATCGGGCACGGCTCTTGCTGCCCGGAGGCGGGAGCAAACGCGGCTTCGCTTAATTCCTTCGGGAGAGGTTTCATGGCCAATGTGACATTTTCTTCGCCGTCCCTTTCGCGCGACGTGACCGTCTATGCGGTGGCGGGCGATTGCGGCACGCTTCTTTCCCTCGCCAAGGAAAACAAGATTCCCATTCCCTTCGATTGCCAGGATGGCGAATGCGGCTCTTGCCTGGTCGAGGTTTCGGTCCTGAGCCGGAAGCCGCACGCCATCATGCTCACCGACAAGGAAAAGGAAATGCTGAAGCAACTCGGCAAGATCTCCAAGGCGGAGGTTGTCGACGCCGAGGTCAACGACATGCCGCCGCATTTCCGTCTGGCCTGCCAGTACATCATTCGCGACGAGGACATCCTCGTGAAGTTTTCGGGCGATGAAACCGTGCCGGTCAAGCAGCAGAAGTCGAAGTCGCACGCCAGGCTCGACTAAATCGGCGCACGGTTTCAACGGGATCGATAGATGGCGCGCGCGGGTTCTTGACGGAATCCGCGCTTTTCGCTGTGCCTGCGCAGGTCCACGTGGAGGTCCTGACTTGCCGTAGGCGGATTGGCGCCGTAAATGAGCGCTTCGAACATACGGCTGCCGATCAGCCCGCGGCAGCGTCAGCGATGGAACGCATGGGGAGCGAAAACGAGGGTGAAGCCGACGTGGTAGACCTGCCGCCGGCGGAATCCGGATCAACTCCTCACCGCGAAGAAACTGATCGGGCGTTGGCCCGGCGGCGCAAGCTGTGGGCGCGCTTGGGGGCGTCGGCCAGCCTGATCCTCGTCGCCCTGGCGTTTTTTGTCCTCTCCCGCACCGTGGCCCATCTCGACATCGGCCAGTTGCGCGCGGCCCTCGCCGCGACGTCCAGGCGCCAGATCGCCCTCGGCCTGCTGTTCACCGCGCTGTCTTACCTGATGCTGACGGGCTATGACGCTTTGGCCCTGCATCAGCTGAAGCTGCGCGTGCCCTACCGCACCACGGCGCTCGGCTCGTTCGCCTCCTATGCCGTGTCCTTCACGCTGGGGTTTCCGATCTTCACCGGCGGCACGGTGCGCTACTGGATCTATTCGCGCGCCGGCGTGCGTCCGGGCAAGATCGCCAGCCTGACCGTCGTCGCCGGCGTGACCTTCTGGCTCGGCATGGCCGTGGTCATCGGCACGGGCCTGCTGGTCGAGGCGAAGCCCCTGGCCGAGATCAACCATTTTGCCGTCAACCTTAACCGGCTGATCGGCCTGGGCGTGCTGGCGGCGATTTTCTTCTACCTTTACTGGGTGTCAATGCGGCCGCGCCGCGCCCGCTGGCAGGGGCTGCATCTGGAATTGCCGGGCTTTGGCCTGTCGCTCGGCCAGATATCGCTCGGGGTCATGGACCTGTGCAGCGCCGCAGGCGTGCTTTACGCGCTGCTGCCGAGCCACGAGGGCCTGGATTTCTTCACTTTCGCCTCGGTCTATGTGTTTGCCTGCCTCCTGGGCATCGTCAGCCACGCGCCGGGCGGCATTGGCGTTTTCGAGGCGACCATGCTGAAGGTCCTGCCGTCGCCGTCGCAGGAAAGCTTGCTCGCCTCGCTGCTGATGTTCCGTATTCTTTATTATGTCATACCCTTCGTGTTGGCTCTGGCCCTGCTCGGCGCGAACGAGGGCGGCCGCCGTTGGGACGCGCTGCGCGAAACGATGAACCGGGCGCAGGCGGACGGCGACGGCGACGCCTGATCGGCGGGTCGGCGCGAAAAAATTGGATTTCCACGCGACATGAACGAAACGATTGACGCCGCCGGCGATCTGGTCGCCAGCCTGATCGAGGCCATGCCGGAACCGACGCTCGTGGTCAGCGCCTCGGTGCGGCTCGTCGCCGCCAATGCGCCCGCGCGGGCGCTGTTTCCCAATTTGCGCTTGCAGGCGCCGCTCGGCTCGAGCCTCCGCGCCGTCGACCTGCACGACGCCATTTCGCGCGTGCTGGGTTCGGGCGAGGCGGAAAACATCTCCTGGCTCGATCGCGTGCCGGTCGAGAGGCTGTTTCAGATCCACGTCGCGGCCTTCCATGTCGGGGGAACGTCGCGCTTTGTCGCACTGACCCTGCACGACGCCACCGAATCGCGCCGGCTCGAGCAGATGCGGGTCGATTTCGTCGCCAACGCCAGCCACGAATTGCGCACGCCGCTCGCCTCGCTGCTCGGCTTCATCGAAACCCTGCAGGGACCGGCCAAGGGCGATGCGGCGGCGCGCGAAAGATTCCTGGCCATCATGCTGGAACAGGCCCGCCGCATGGCGCGCCTCGTCGACGATCTCCTGTCGCTGTCGCGTATCGAGCAGACCTTGCATTTGCTGCCGCGCGCCGCCGTCGATTTTACCGCGCTGGTGCGCCATGTGCGCGACGCGCTGACGCCGCTCGCCCAGGATAGTCGCGTGACGCTGCAACTCGTGGGAGAGCCGGCGATGGTGCGCGGCGATCGCGACGAACTGGTGCGGGTGGCCGAAAACCTGATCGAGAACGCCATCAAATACAGCGCGCCGGACAAGGGCGAGGCCGACCGCAATGTGTGGATCGACGTTTCCGCCCGCGAGAAGCTGGGCGTGCTGGCGGTGCGCGACGAGGGGCCGGGCATTGCGCCTGAAAACATTCCGCGCCTGACCGAGCGCTTTTACCGCGTCGATGTCGGGCAAAGCCGCGCCAAGGGCGGCACCGGCCTGGGCCTGGCTTTGGTGAAACATATTTTAGCCCGTCATCGCGGCCGCCTGGGAATCCAGTCGGAGCTTGGGCGTGGCGCTGCCTTCACCGCCTATGTGCCGCTTTACGAACCGTAAGCGGCCGGTTTTTGTCATCTGCTTGTCATTTAGCCGTCTTAAATGACGCAGGCGCATCAGCGCATTCCTTGCGGCGGCGTCTCGCCACCGCGCAATCGCCGGGTGCGGCCCCTCACTAGCGGATGGGCTGGATGTCGGCGAAGATTTAACCTCTGAAGAGGTCTCGCATGTCGAAAACTTTTCTGCGCACCGCTCTCGTGGCGGCTCTCGTCGGCGCCGGCACGGCCGCCTACGCCTTTGATATTTCGGGCGCCGGCGCCACCTTCCCCTATCCGATCTATTCCAAATGGGCGGACAGCTTCAAGAAGGAGACCGGCAACGGCCTGAACTACCAGTCCATCGGCTCGGGCGGCGGCATCAAGCAGATCGAGGCCAACACCGTGACCTTCGGCGCCAGCGACGCGCCGCTGACCGCCGAAGTCCTGGCGAAGAACGGCCTGGTGCAATGGCCGATGGTGATGGGCGGCATCGTGCCGGTCGTCAACCTTGCTGGCGTCAAGCCCGGCGAACTGGTGATCGACGGCCCGACGCTGGCGAAGATCTTCCTCGGCGACATCAAGACCTGGAACGATCCCGCCCTCGTCAAGCTGAACCCCAACGTCAAGCTGCCTGGCGTGGCCATCGCCGTCGTCCATCGTTCGGACGGCTCGGGCACCACCTTCAATTACACCAATTACCTGGCCAAGGTGTCCGCCGACTGGAAGTCGAAGGTCGGCTCCGCCACGGCGGTGGAATGGCCGGTGGGTCTCGCCGCCAAGGGCAATGAAGGCGTCGCCAACACGGTCGGCAACACCGCCGGCTCGATCGGCTATGTCGAATATGCCTACGCCATGCAGAACAAGATGACCTTCATGGACATGGTCAACCACGACGGCAAGAAAGTCGCGCCGGAAACCGCGACCTTCCAGTCCGCCGCCGCCAACGCCGACTGGGCGCATGCGCCGGGCTTCTACCAGATCCTGACCGACCAGCCGGGCGCGAAATCCTGGCCGATCACCGCCTCGACCTTCATCCTGATGCACAAGCAGCCGCAGGACCCCAAGGCCGCCGGCGAAGCGCTGAAGTTCTTCTCCTGGGCCTACGCCAACGGCGACAAGCAGGCCGAGGCGCTCGACTACATCCCCATGCCGGCCAATGTCGTGTCCCTGGTCAAGAAGACCTGGGCCGCCGACATCAAGACGGCTGACGGCAAGGTCGTTTTCGACGCCAAGTAAGCGTCATCGAAATGCGGGCCGGGGCGACCCCCCGGCCTGTTTCTGGTATTTGAGAGGTAAGTCATGGCGGAGGCGCTCGTGAGTTCCGTGGCGGCAAAGGCGACGCAAAGCGATATTCGCGAAAAAGTGCTTCGCCGGTTCGAAATTGGTGATTCCGCCTTCCGCGTCATCACGCAGGCCGCCGCGATCACCGTGCTGCTGTTGCTCGGCGGCGTCATCGTTTCGCTGGTCTATGGCGCGGCGCCCGCGCTGAAGCAGTTCGGCTTCGGTTTTCTCGCTTCCGAATCCTGGAACCCGGTCACCGAGAAATTCGGCGCTCTGGCCGCCATCTACGGCACGCTCGTCACCTCGATCATCGCCCTCGCCCTCGCCGTGCCGATCGGCCTGGGCATCGCCGTATTCCTGACCGAGCTGTGCCCGCACAACCTGCGCCGCCCGATCGGCATCGCCGTCGAACTTCTGGCCGGCATTCCCTCGATCATCTACGGCATCTGGGGCATGTTCATCCTCGCCCCCTTCCTGCAGGCGCATATCGAGCCGGCGATCATCGCTGCCTTCGCCGGCATTCCCGGCCTGTCCGCTGTCTTCGCCGGTCCGCCCTACGGCATCGGCATCGCCACCGCCGGCCTGATCCTGGCGATCATGATCCTGCCGCTGATCAGCTCGATTTCGCGCGACGTGTTCGACACGGTTCCTCCCGTGCTCAAGGAAGCGGCGTTCGGCATCGGCTGCACCCGCTGGGAAGTGATGCGCAGCATCGTCGCGCCCTACACCGGCGTCGGCCTGATGGGCGGCGTCATGCTGGCGCTCGGCCGCGCGCTCGGCGAAACCATGGCGGTCACTTTCGTCATCGGCAACGCGCACAAGATCACGCCGTCGATCCTCGGTCCGGGCACCACCATTTCCGCGACCATCGCCAATGAATTCACCGAAGCCGACGGCGCGCTCTACACTTCCTCGCTGATCGCGCTCGGCCTCGTCCTGTTCGTCATCACCTTCATCGTGCTGGCGATCTCGCGCTACATGCTGATGCGCATCGAGCAGAAGGGAGCGCGCTGACATGGCGACTTTGCAAGCCACCCGCAAACTGCGCTCTTCGATCGCCATGGGCCTTTGCGTCACCTCGGCGGGCGTCGGCCTTTTCGCGCTGGCCTTGATCCTCGGGGCGCTGTTGTGGAGCGGCTTTTCCCACCTCTCGCCAGCCGTATTCACCCAGATGACGCCGCCGCCGGGCTCCGCCGGCGGATTGCTCAACGCCATCTATGGCTCGCTGGTGATGACCTTCATCGGCGTGGCGATCGGCGCGCCGCTCGGCCTGCTGGCGGGAACCTACATGGCCGAATACGGACGCAAGACCAGACTGGCCTCGGTGGTGCGTTTCATCAACGACATCCTGCTGTCGGCGCCCTCCATCGTCATCGGCCTGTTCGTCTATGAGATCACCGTCGTGCCGATGGGCCATTTCTCCGCCTTCGCGGGCTCCCTTTCGCTGGCGCTGCTTGTCGTGCCAGTGGTCGTCCGCACCACCGAGGACATGCTCAATCTGGTGCCGGGCACCTTGCGCGAAGCGGCTTCGGCGCTCGGCCTGCCGCGTTCCCTGGTCATCCGCCATGTCGCCTACAAGGCGGCGCGGTCGGGCCTGATCACCGGCCTGCTGCTGGCGGTGGCGCGCGTGTCGGGCGAAACCGCGCCGCTGCTGTTCACCGCGCTCAATAATCAATTCTGGAGCACCAATTTCAACGCGCCGATGGCCAGCCTTCCGGTGGTCATCTTCCAGTTCGCCCTGTCGCCTTACAAGGAATGGCAGGATCTCGCCTGGGTCGGCGCGCTGATCATCACCATGGCCGTCCTCGCCCTGTCGATTTCGGCGCGTATCCTCGGCGCGCAAAGGATCTCCAAATGACCAACGTTACATCGGACGCGACAGCGATTCCGCGCGAAAAACTCTCGACCAAGATGTCGGTGAAGAACCTGGAATTCTTCTACGGCGACTCGCGGGCGCTGAAGTCGGTCAACCTGCCGCTCTACACCAACCAGGTGACGGCGCTGATCGGCCCCTCCGGCTGCGGCAAGTCGACCCTGCTGCGCGTGCTCAACCGCATGTACGATCTCTATCCCGGCCAGCGCGCGACCGGCGAGGTGCTGCTCGACGGCCAGAATATCCTGGCGCCGGGCCAGGACCTGAACGCCCTGCGCGCGCGCGTCGGCATGGTGTTCCAGAAGCCGACGCCTTTTCCGATGTCGATCTACGAGAACATCGCCTTCGGCGTGCGTCTCTACGAGAAGCTTGGCAAGGCCGACATGGACGCGCGCGTCGAAAAGGCTTTGCGCGGCGCGGCGATCTGGGAAGAAGTCAAGGACAAGCTGCAGGCCAGCGGCCTCAGCCTGTCGGGCGGCCAGCAGCAGCGCCTGTGCATCGCCCGCACCGTGGCGATCCAGCCGGAAGTCATACTGTTCGACGAGCCGGCCTCCGCGCTCGATCCGATCTCCACCGCCAAGGTGGAGGAGTTGATCGACGAATTGCGCAACGAATACACCATCGCCATCGTCACCCACAACATGCAGCAGGCGGTGCGCGTGTCGCAATATACCGCCTTCATGTATCTCGGCGAACTGGTCGAATACGGCGTCACCGACCAGGTGTTCACCACGCCGGTCGAACGCCGCACCCAGGATTACATCACCGGCCGCTTCGGCTGATCGCCGGTAACGGGAAATTCTCATCAGGAATTGCGCAAAATGGTCGATCACACCGTCAAATCCTATGATGCCGAACTCGAATCTCTCGACCGCTTCATCGCGGAAATGGGCGGCATCGCCGAAAAAATGCTGGCCGACGCCATGGACGCCCTGGGCGGCATGAACGCCGAACTGGCGCAAAAGGTCATCGCCGCCGATCCCCGCCTCGACGCGCTGCAACGCAACGTCGAGGAATACGCCGTGCGCACCATCGCGCGGCGGCAGCCGCTCGCCGTCGACTTGCGCGAGATCATCGGCGCCATCCGCATCTCCGCCGACATCGAGCGGATCGGCGACCTGGCGAAGAACATCGCCAAGCGCGCCGCGAAAATCGCTGGCGAAGCACGCATTCCGCGCGCCGTCGTCGGCCTGAAGTCGATGCACGAAGTCGCCGCGATGCAGTTGAACGACGTGCTCGACGCCTATGCGCAGCGCGATCCCGAGCGCGCCAAGGCAGTGTGGCGGCACGACGTCGAACTCGACTCGCTCGAAGACTCGGTGTTCCGCGATCTCCTCACCTTCATGATGGAAGACCCGCGCAACATCACCTTCTGCACCCATCTGCTGTTCTGTTCGAAGAACCTCGAACGGGTCGGCGACCACACGACCAATATCGCCGAGACCGTCGTCTATATCGTAACGGGAGAGTCCCTTCCGATCGAACGGCCGCGCGGCGTCGACTCCGCAAATTTGCCGTAACCCCAGGGACTTTTGGATCTCATGAACGAGACGCGCTCATCGATCATCGGAGCTGCTTCGCCCGGAGGCGCGCCCCGCATCCTGGTTGTCGAGGACGAGTCGGCGCTGTCGCTGCTGCTCGCCTATAATCTCGAAGCCGAAGGCTATGTCGTCGAGCGGGTCGAGCGCGGCGACGAGGCCGAATTGCGGCTCGAGGAAGCGGCGCCCGATTTGGTCATCCTCGACTGGATGCTGCCGGGCGTCTCCGGCCTCGAAATCTGCCGCCGCCTGCGCGCGCGCGAAGCGACCCGCACCCTGCCGGTGATCATGCTCACCGCGCGCGGCGAGGAAGGCGAAAGGGTGCGCGGCCTCTCGGTCGGCGCCGACGATTATGTGGTCAAGCCTTTCTCGGTTCCGGAACTCATGGCGCGGGTGCGCGCGCTGCTGCGCCGGGCGCGGCCGGAGCGCGTGGCGGTGAAGCTCGTCGCCGGCGACCTCGAGCTCGATCGGGAAACCCGCCGCGTGCGCCGTTCGGGCCGCGACGTGCATCTCGGCCCGACCGAATTCCGCCTGCTTGAATATCTGATGGAAAAGCCGGGCCGGGTTTTCGCCCGCTCGCAATTGCTGGACAGCGTCTGGGGTTTTTCCGCCGAAATCGACGAACGCACGGTCGACGTGCACATCGGGCGCCTGCGCAAGGCGCTGTCGCAGGAATTGGAAGGCGATCCGATCCGCACGGTGCGCGGCGCCGGCTATTCCTTCGACGAGACTTTTGGCCGCAACTGACTTCAGTCGCCTCCGGCGCCACGAGAAAACAAAACAACGGGCGTTCCGCTGGAACGCCCGTTGTTTTGTTCAAGCAGTGATGCGCCTGTCGCGCATCAGGCCCGCGCGACTCTCCGGTCGCGGTCGCGGCGGCGATCCTGCGCCGGCTGATAAGCGATGCGCGCGTGATAAGTGCAATAGGGACCGAGGCCGACCTGCATCTTGCCGCCGCAATAGCGGAACTCGGCGCTGGACGGGTCGCCGAGCGGCCAGCGGCACATGGATTCCCGCAATTCCATGATCGTCACGCGCTCGGACATCGGAATGACCACATCATCGCTGGACGAACGCGGCGCCGGCGCCGGGGCGGGGCGGGTTTCCGCCGCCAGCGCGAGGTTGCCGAGGCTCATGGGGACCGAGGGTCCGCGCGTGTCCTCGTCGGGACGGGTTTTGGCGCGCACGCGCGTCGCGGCCGGGGCGGGCGACTTGACGCGGCCCGACAGGCCGAGCCTGTGCACCTTGCCGATCACCGCGTTGCGGGTGATGCCGTTCGCCAGTTCGTTCGCGATCTGGCTGGCGCTCAAACCATCGAGCCACATTTTCTTCAGCTGCTCGACGCGTTCATCGGTCCAGGACATGGTTTCGGCCTCCAAACGATATCAGCTTCCGTCTCGGCTTGCCGTTACGGAGCCCCCCTAATAAGGCGCTCGTCTCGCGCCCCTCATTGCTTTTCGTCGCTATCCACGCATTAAATTCTTCGCCAGCGCAAAGCTCCGGTCTTTCCGTTTGTCCGCGCGCTTTCGGACGCGAAATTCCGTTCGGCCGCAGGCTTGCGGTCGCTGGAAAACGCTCCAACAGAGACGAGGACTGACGAAAGCCGGCGCCAGGTAAACGCGCGCCGCACGAGATGTCGTAGTCGACGAAGGAAAGATTACACTAGTCGTAGAATCGGGCGCAAGAGATCGCGGCGCGTTGCGCGGGTTTTCCCCAGCCATTGCGCAAATCTGCAACACTTCGAAAAAGGGAAATGGAATTTCCGTTTCCGCTCCATGGCTTCCCTCCGGCGGGCGCCGCGCCCGAGGGCGGCCTGTCCTGTTCTGGATAATCCGAATTTGACCTTGTCGCCGGGATTTTCTAAATTGCCGGCTTGCCGACGCCGTCCCCACGGGGCGGCGCTTTCTTTTTCGGGTTCGGCGCCGAAGACGCGAAGGCAGATGCTGCGAATGCAGCCAAGGCCCCGCCTCGCCGGCGGCTGATGGGGGTTCATGACGTGACTTCGGCGCTACTTCCGACTTATGCGCGCTATCCGCTGGCTTTTGAACGTGGCGAGGGCGCCTGGCTGACATCGACGACCGGCGAGAAATATCTCGATTTCGGTTCCGGCATCGCCGTGACCAGCCTTGGCCATGCGCATCCGCACCTGGTTCAGGCGTTGACGGAGCAGGCGCAAAAGCTCTGGCTCACGTCCAACCTGTTCCAGATACCCGAGGCGGAGGCGCTGGCGCGGCGCCTCACCGACGCGACTTTCGCGGACCTGGTGTTCTTCTCCAATTCCGGCGCGGAATCGGTGGAGCTGACGATCAAGATGGCGCGCAAGTGGAACACGGCCAATGGCCAGCCCGAGCGCTTCCGCATGATCACTTTCGCCGGCGCCTTCCACGGGCGCACGCTGGCGACCCTGGCGGCGGCGGGCAATCCCAAATATCTCGACGGCTTCGGCCCCCCGGTCGACGGCTTCGACCAGGTTCCGTTCGGCGATCTCGACGCGGTGAAGGCGGCGATCGGTCCGCACACCGGCGCGATCCTGGTCGAGCCGATCCAGGGCGAGGGCGGCGTTCGCGCCCCTGACCGCGCCTTCATCCGCGGCCTGCGCGAGATCTGCGACGAGAACAAGCTGCTGCTTTGCTTCGACGAAGTGCAATGCGGCATGGGGCGGACGGGCAAGCTGTTCGCCTATGACTATTATGGCGTGGCGCCCGACATCCTGGCCGCCGCCAAGGGCATCGGCGGCGGCTTTCCGCTCGGCGCCGTGCTGGCGACGTCCGAAGCCGCCAAGGGCATGGGCGTCGGCAGCCACGGCACGACCTACGGCGGCAATCCGCTCGCCATGGCCTGCGGCGGCGCGGTGCTCGACGTCCTGCTGGCGCCGGGCTTTCTCGATGACGTGTCGCGCAAGGGCCTGTTGCTGCGGCAGTCGCTCGCCGGCCTTGCCGCGGCCCATCCGGGCGTCATAGCGGAAATCCGCGGCGAAGGTTTTATGCAGGGCATTCGTGTTGTCGTGCCCAACGCCGATTTCGCCGCGGCGGCGCGCGAAGAAAAGCTGATCCTCATCCCGGCGGCGGAAAACGTTTTGCGCATCCTGCCGCCGCTGATCGCCAGCGACGAGGAAATCCGCGAAGGCGTGCGGCGCCTCGACGCGGCCTGCCGCCATTTTGATAAGGCGCCCGAGCTTAAATCCGCTTCGGGCGAAGGAGCAGGCTCATGAACGCGCCCAAGTTCGACGCGTCGCGGATCGGCGCGGCGCGGCGCTGCTTTCTCGACCTGGAGGATTTCGCGCCCGAGGAGCTGCGCGTTATCCTCGACCTCGCCGTTTCGATCAAGAGTTGGCGCCGCAAGGGCCAGCCGGCGCAGGAGCGGCCGCTGGCCGGCCGCACCCTGGCGATGATCTTCGACAAGCCATCGACCCGCACGCGTGTGTCCTTCGACGTCGGCATGCGCGAACTGGGCGGCGAGACGCTGATGCTGACCGGCGCCGAGATGCAGCTCGGGCGCGGCGAGACCATCGCCGACACCGCGCGCGTCCTGTCGCGTTTCGTCGACGCCATCATGATCCGCATCCTCAGCCACGACCATCTGGTGGAAATGGCGGCCTACGCCACGGTGCCGGTGATCAACGGCCTGACCAAGCGCACGCATCCCTGCCAGGTCATGGCCGACCTGATGACCTTCGAGGAGCATCGCGGCTCGATCGCCGGCGCGCGCGTCGCCTGGGTCGGCGACGCCTGCAACGTGCTTACCAGCTGGATCCAGGCGGCGGTGAAATTCGGCTTCACCCTCGACATCGCCTCACCCGAGGAACTGGCGCCGCGCAGTGAACTGGTCGCCCAGGCCCGCGCGCAGGGCGGCGTCGTCAATGTCATGCGCGATCCCTTCGAGGCGGTGCGCGGCGCCGATTGCGTCCTGACCGATTGCTGGGTCTCGATGGGCGACAAGGACGAAAAATTGCGCCACGCCCTGCTTGCGCCCTACCAGGTCAACACCAAATTGATGCGGGCAGCCGACAAGGACGCGGTCTTCATGCATTGCCTGCCGGCGCATCGCGGCGAGGAGGTCACCGACTCGGTGATCGACGGGCCGCAATCCCTGGTGTTCGACGAGGCGGAAAACCGTCTGCACGCGCAGAAGGGCATTCTGGCCTGGTGTCTGGAGGCGCGTTCATGACCATCGGCTCGGGCCGGGGCGGCATTGTGGAAGAGTCCTCGTCCGAATCCGGGCGCGACGATCTTGTGCTGCCCTTCGCGGTCGAGGCGCTGGACATGCGCGGGCGGCTGGCGCGGCTTGGACCGGCGCTCGACGCCATCCTGACCCGCCACGCCTATCCGGAGCCGGTGGCGCTGCTGCTCGGCGAGGCGGCGGCGCTGACCGTGCTGCTCGGCACGGCGCTGAAATTCAACGGCCGCTTCCAGATGCAGGCCCGCACCGACGGCGTGGTCGACATGGTCGTGGTGGATTTCGACGCGCCCGACCGGCTGCGCGCCTTCGCCCGCTTCGACGCGGCGCAGCTGGCGGCCCAGGACGGCGGCCGGCAAGGCGTCAAATGGGACTCTGCGGCGCTGCTTGGGCGCGGTCATCTGGCTTTCACCATTGAGCAGGGCGCCGATGTCGCCCGCTACCAGGGCGTGGCGCCGATCGAGGGCGGCTCGCTGGAGGCGGCGGCGCAGGGCTATTTCCGCCAGTCCGAGCAGATCCCGACTTTCATCCGCCTGGCGGCGGGCCAGGTGGTGACGCCTGAGGGCGCGAGCTGGCGCGCCGGCGGATTGCTGGCGCAATTCCTGCCGCATTCGCCGGAACGCCGGCGCGTGGCCGATTTTCATCCCGGCGACGCGCCGGAAGGCCATGTGCAGCCCGAACGCCCGGAAGACGAAAGCTGGATCGAGGCGAAAACGCTGGCGGCGACGGTCGAGGACCACGAATTGCTCGATCCCGGCCTCATGAGCGAGGAGCTGGCCTATCGCCTGTTCCACGAGCGCGGCGTGATGGCCTTTCCCGCGCAGGCGCTGCGCGCAGCCTGCCGCTGCTCGGACGAGCGGGTCGAGTCGATGCTGCGCGGATTTTCGCGGTCCGAACGCGAAGACATGGTCGGCGACGACGGCATGATCGGCGTGACCTGCGAGTTCTGCTCGACGCTCCGCCGCTTCGATCCGCGCGACTTCGCCGAATAAACCGTTCACGCACCGCAACCTTCGCCACTGGGTCTGCGTTAGCTGGCATCCGCATTTTCACGGACCCGCCGGGGCGTGGATTCGTGGAGAAAAACATCGTGCGGACGGCGATTTCGTAATACGCTCAAGCTTGAGATCGCGATCGAGCGGTCGATTCCCGGGCCTTTTGGCGCAAGCGGAAAGGCGCGGGAGGAATAAAGGGGATGAAGACATGTTGCGCAAATTGGCAATGGCTTTGGCCGTCACTTCGCTTATCGCGCTGCCGACGCCGACCCTCGCCTTCCATGGCGGCGGCGGTCATGGCGGCGGTCATGGCGGCTTCCATGGCGGCGGCCACGGCGGAATTCCATGGCGGCGGCGGCTTCCACGGCGGTCGCGGCGGCTTTCATGGCGGTCGCGGCTTCGGCGGTCGCGGCGGCCACTTCTGGCATGGCCGCTATTGGGGCTACGGCGTAGGCCCGTGCTGGCGCTGGAACCCGTTCTTCGGCGGCTGGGTCTGGGTCTGCGGCTGATCGGGCCAATGGAACGGGGGCGCGCGGCGCCCCCGTTTCTTATTCCGAATATTCCGCCCAGCACATCGGCGTCTCGAACACTTTCACCGACTCGAGCTGCCCCAGCGCCGGTTTGACGCGTCGAAAAATCCACGTGGCGATAAGTTCGGCCGTCGGATTCTCCAGGCCTTCGATCTCGTTCAGCAAGTGATGGTCGAGACGCTCGAGCAGCGGCTGGAACACCTTTTCCACCTCGAAGAAATCAACCACGAAGCCGCTGCGCGGGTCGACATCGCCCGCCAGGCGCAGTTCGACGCGATAGGAATGGCCGTGTAGCCGCCGGCAGCGATGGGTTTCCGGCACATGCGGCAGGTGATGCGCGGCCTCGAATGTGAAGGCCTGGGTGATGGTCATGGACATGGCGGTCTCTTAGCCCTGTTGATCGCGCAAAAAAAGCTGAAAATCACTCGAAGGCGACATCGCGGCGCCGCGCGACCAGATGTTCGCCGCCGTCGATCGGCAGCATCTGTCCGGGCTGGTCCGGATGGGCAAGGAAAAACGCCATGGCAGCGCAAATGTCGTCGGCCGGCGTGGCGCGGCCGGTCGGGATTTTTCGCTGGTCGTCGACAAAGCGCGCGTCGGTCTGCGGGCCGGACGGAAACATCAGGCCGGGCAGCAGGCCGAAGACGCGGATGTCGGGCCGATCCGCCTTCTGCCAAAGCGTGGTCATCGCCATCAGCGCGCTCTTGCCGAGCGTGTAGGAATAATAGTCCGGATTGGGGTTGAGCAGCTTCTGGTCGAGGATGTTGAACACTGTCAACTTCCTGTCCGGGGCTTTCGCCGCCGCCGCCGCCTCGAGGATGAGGTAGGGGGCTAGGACGTGGACGGAAAGGCTCGCCGCGAGGTTGTCCGCATCGCCCGCGCCGGGAAAATCATGCTGGAACACCGAGGCGTTGTTGACGATGACGTCGGGAGCGCGGCAAATCGCCGTCACCTTGGCGCACATGTCCGAAATCGCCGCGCGGTCGGTGAAATCGGCGATGATGATTTCAGCGCCGGCGAGCCCCCGCGCAAGCCCCTGCGCCGCTTCGCGCGACGAATTCACATGCAGCAGCACGCGATAATTTTCGCGGGACAGAAAGCGCGCGAGCGGGGCGCCAAGCCGGCTCGTCGCGCCGGTGACCAGCGCCGTCTTCATTTTTTCGCGCTCGACGGCTGGCCGCCCAGCTGGCTGCTCCACCGGGCGCGGGTGCGGAACAGGTCGATGCCGGCGCCGCGGCTTTCATTGTAGATGTCCGGCTTGCGGATCGACAGGTTGCAGGCGACGACGCGCGGGTCGGCGAAACAGGCGTCGACGATCAGGTCGGCGATGGTTTCGAGCAGGTCGATATGGCCTTCGTTCTCGAGTGCGAGGATGCGCTTGCGGACGATGTCGTAATTGATGATCGGCGCGTCGGCTGAGCGCGGCGTGACGAGCGGCGCATAGAGACGCGCCGAGACCATGAGCCGGGTTGGACGCTCGGGATGGCGCTCCCAGGGATGCAGGCCGCAGGAAATATTGACGCAGACGTCGTCGAGAACCACCACGATGTGGTCCTCCAGTGAAAACAATTCCTTCATTCTTCCGCCTCGTTTCATCCCGATCCGGGATCGAGGCAATGCAATAGGACGGACGGCGCCGCTTCACAATGCGATTGTCGCCGCCGGCGCCGGATCGGAGGGCGGCCGCGACGAAAAAAAGCCGCCGGACGAACGTCCCGCGGCTTTTTTGCGTTGCGCGGCGCTTCGGGAGACTCCAGTCATCCCTGACTTGCCCGCCTTACTTGGCGGGGGTCATCCTGCCGCTCGAGTCGAACTGCCCGATGTAGGCTACGACATTGGCGATGTCCTGGTCGCCCTTCAGACCCTTGAAGGTCATGTAGGTCGCGGGCACGTCATGCTGCGGCTGCTTCAGGTACGAGGTGAGGGTCGGCACGTCCCAGACCTTGCCGGAATGCTTGTTGGCTTCCGAATAATTATAGCCGGTCACGGAGCCAGCCTTGCGGCCGATCAGGCCGTTCAGCACGGGGCCATAGAAATTCGTCGCGCCGATGCCGATATGGTGGCACTGGCGGCATTGATTGAAGACGATTGCGCCCGCCTTCGCGTCGGCCGCCTGCGCGCTGACCGCGAAGCCGGTAAGAAGGGCGGCGGAAAGAATGAGAACCTTGGCTTGCATAACCTCTTGCTCCGCTTGCCGGTGGGACGAGCCCTCGCGCGCGATTCGCGGCGAAAGCGCCCATTCGCCTGCTTATCCGGCGATCATGAGCGTCCTGATATGATATAGCTCAATTAAATCATGTCGGCAGCGCAGGTTCTTCCCGTAACAAAGTCCTATTTTCAAGCCAGCAAGAAAGAGAGCAGCGACCGCAGTTCGGCGGGCCGCACCGGTTTCTTCAGCATTTCCAGCTTGTGCCGCCGCGCCTCTTCCTCCGCCTTGGGCGAATGGTCGGCGGTGATCAGCAAGGCCGGCAGGTCCTGGCCGAAGGCCTGGCGCACCGCCTGGATCGCCTGCGGCCCGCGTTCGCCATTGTTGAGATGCAGGTCGGCGATGATGATTTCCGGCTCGTTGTCGAGGGCGCGCGCCGTTTCGATCGCCTCGGCGCCGGATATGGCGGCGGCCACGTCGCAACCCCAGCGCTCCAGCAGCAGCACCATCGCCTCGCTCACGGCGGGCTCGTTCTCGATCAGCAGGATTTTCGCGCCGGCGATGAGGTTCTGGTAAGCGCGCAGCGGCGGGCTGGCTTCCGGCGGCGGCGGCGCTTCGGCGCTCAGCGGCAACAGGACGGAAAAGGTCGAGCCGCGCCCGATGTTGGAGGCGAGGCGCACGGGGTGGTTGAGCGCCTGGGAGAAGCGGCGGACAATGGCGAGGCCGAGGCCGAAGCCGGTCTGTCCCGGCGTGTCGCTGTGCTCGCGCTGGAACTCCTGGAAGATCGCCTCGCGCCGATCCTCGGCTATGCCCGGCCCGGTGTCGCAGACCTGCACCAGCACATGGTCGCCGCGCCTGCGCGCGCCGACCAGCACGCCGCCCTTTGACGTATAGCGCAGGGCGTTGGCGAGCAGGTTCTGCAGGACGCGGCGCAGCATCGACGGATCGGAGCGCACCGTCTGCCGGGAGGGGAAGATGCGCAGCTTCAATCCGCGCTTCTCGGCGAAATAGCTGAATTCGCGCGCCAGCGGCTCCATCACGTCGCTGAGTTCGAACGAGCGGATGTCCGGCCGCATCACGCCGGCGTCGAGTTTCGAAAGGTCGAGCAGGGTGCGGATCAGGTCTTCCAGCGTCACCAGGCAGCGGTCGACCTGCTCGACCAGCGCGTTGCCGTCCGGCGCCGCTTGCAAATCGCCGAGCGCCGAAAGGGCGAGGCGCGCGGCGTTGAGCGGCTGCAGCAGGTCATGGCCGACCGAGGTGACGAACGTGGTCTTCAGCGAACTCGCCGCCTCCGCCTGTCGCTTGGCCTTCTCGATCGAGCGCATCGCCTGCTGCAGTTCCTGGGTGCGGCGGCGCACCTGATGGTCGAGGGCGATGGCCGTCTCGAACAGCGAGAAGGCGTTGAACTGGCTGTCGACCGAGCGTTCGACCCGCGACATCAGGGCGCTGTTGATCTTCTGCAATTTCGCGATCTGGCGCCTCAGATCGTCCGCCTCGTTGCGCGCCTGGGTCGTCATGGCTTGTTTTCCGGCGCCCTGGGCTTCTCTTCGGCTTGACGGTAGCCAAGCGCCAGGCCGGTAAAAGTCTGGTTGACGTGCATGGAGCGATATTGCTCGCCATAGGTGTTGAAGCCGATGACGCGGCGGCGGCGATAGAGGTCGGAAAGCTTGTGCGCGATCTGCCGCCGTTCGGCGGCGAGGCGGCGCAGCACGCAATCGAAGCCGATATAGAGCGAGACGGCGCCGAGATCGGCCTCCAGCCGCTCGAAGGTCGCCAGCGTGCTCTCATAGGGGTCGAGCGGCTTGGCGACGGTCAGCACCAGCCCTTCGTCGATAGCGCAGAAAAAGCTCAGCGAGCCGTCGGCGTTCACCTTCTGGATCGAGCGGGCGTAATATTGGCCGCCGACGCCGACCAGCACCGGATGCGAGGCGAAGGACGCCGAATCGAGGCTGCTTTCGATCAGGCCGATCTGGTGCGCATATTCGGTCGCCGCCGGTTCGGCGTTGAGCTCGCGCACGACGCGCAATTCGGTGTCGGCGTCGGTGACCACCATCTTCTGCGCGGTCGGCTCGAAATAATCGCATTTGAACGGGGTGAAAGGCAGATCGGTGTGAAACAGCAGCAGCAGCGCGGCGTCGCGATGGACCGCGCCGTCGCGGATCATCCAGGTCTTCTCGAAACTCATGCCGTCGCCGGCCGAGCCGCCGACCACCGGAATGTCGTCGAGCGCCGAATAGAGCGCGGATATCACCGCCTCCTCGCGCCGGCACAGGCCGTCGATCAGCAGCAGGCCAAAACAATGGTCGGTCTCGACATTGGGACTCGTGGCCATCAGCGCCGCCCGCGCCTCGGCGATCGAGGCGCAGCCTTCCTCGACGCCGAAATGCGAGAGGTCTTCGAGCAGATGCGCGACCAGGGTGAAGTCGCGCCGCAGGAAGCCAAGCGCGACGACGGAATTGGAGGTCCAGCCGGCGGGCGACAATTCGCCCGCTGTCGTGCAGCCGAAAATCGAAACGCCGGGCAACGCCTCGTGCATGGCGCGGGCGAAGCGCGCGGCGTCGTAGCTGGCGCAGACGAAGCAAACCAGCCCCGCGACCGCAACCTCCGGCGGGCAGCCGGACTCGCCGATCTGGGTCTTGACGGCGGCGGCGATCTCCCTGGCCGCGCCCTCGGCGCTTGCAGCGCTCGTCGAGGCGACGATGACGCCATCGGGGCGGTCGAACCGCCCGTCGCCCATCTGCAATGGACCGCTCCCTCTCGCGCCGCTGTTTTTCGCGCGCTTTTCTGGCAAACCAATAATCCGTTTCCATCGCGCCGTTGCCCGCTCCCAAGCTGGGAGGCGTGTCCATTGGCGGCGCAATTGGGCGAAAGTACTATAGGCGATGTTTTCCCTGTAACACAACCTTGTTCAGGGAGATTGAAATGCCAAGGAATAAGGCGAGCCGCAAATGGCTCCGCGCAGGTTTGCCGCGTCTTGTCGCGGCGCTGCTGTTTTGCTGGTTCGGCGCGTTTTGCTGGTCCGGCGCTGACGCGGCCCATGCGTCCACGCTCGATCGCGCGGCGATGGAGCGCTATTTTCCCAAGCCGCTGACGGTCGGCGAACGCGACGCGACCCTGCCGGTCTGGCCGATCTTCCGGCAGAGCTACAACGGCGACGTCCTCGCCGCCTACGCCTTCGAATCGGTCGATTTCGAACCGATCCCCGGCTTTTCCGGCACGCCGCTCGATCTGCTGATCGCGGTCAAGCCGTCGGGCGAGTTTCTCGGCGTCACGGTGCTGAGCCAGCACGAGCCTGTCTTCGTCGACGGGCTCGGGCCGGAGCCGCTGATGGAATTCGTCAAGCAATATGTCGGCAAGTCGCTGCGCCAGTCGATCAAGATCGTCGCGCCGGGCACGCGCGATCCGCGCGCCGACAGCGTCGCCGCCGAGATCAACGGCGTCGCCAAGGCCACGGCCTCCGTCCGCATCATCAACGACACGATCATCAATTCGGCCTTGCAGGTGGCGCGCGCGCGCCTTGGCTTTTCCAAGGGCCGCGATCCCAACCGCGTCGCCCACGTCAAGCCGGACGTGTTCGAAAAGCTGTCTTTCGCGCAAATGCTCGACCGCGGCTATATCCGCCATCTGCACCTCACCAACGGCGAAGTCGAAAAAAGTTTCGCCGGCTCGGTCGCCGAGGGCGTGGACGATGAGGGCCTCACCGATCCGCAAGGCGCGTTCGCCGACGTCTATATCGCCGAGGTCGATGTGCCGATCGTCGGGCGCAACCTGCTTGGCGAGGCGCGCTGGCGCAAGCTGATGGGCCAGCTCGACGGCGCGCCGGCCATGCTGGTGTTGTCGCACGGCCGCTGGACCTTCATGCCCGACAGCTTCATTCCCGGATCGACCCCGGATTTCATCGCCCTCGCCCAGGCCAAGGCCCCGGTCTCCTGGCGCGACTTCGTCTGGGGCGACGGACTGGAGATGTCCAGCCCGGCGGGACTCGATCTGGCGAAAAGCGATCTCGCCATCCTGCGCATCGCGCCGCAGGCCGCGTTCGATCCGGCCTCGCCGTCCGAATTCTCGCTCCGCGTGCTGCGCGAAAAGGGCCAGATCTTTCCCGAAAAGGTGACGCGCGATTTCCAGCTGGCCTATTCGCTGCCGACGAACTTGTTCGACCTGCCGCCGAGCGACGACGGAATGGGCCTGCTGTCGATCTGGCAGAGCCGCGTGCGCGACATTTCCATTCTCGCCGTCGGGCTCGCTGTCCTCGCTGTCGCGCTGGCGCGGCAGCGGGCGCTCACCGTGTCGCCGCAACAATTCAAGCTCTTCCGCCTCGCCTATCTCGCCTTCACCCTGGTCTTCATCGGCTGGTGGGCACAGGCGCAATTGTCGATCGTCTGGCTGTTCGGCCTGATCAAGGCGATCAAGGGGGAGGGGAGTTTCGTCTTTTTCCTGTGGGACCCGCCGACCCTGATGGTGGCCGTGTTCGGGCTCGTCGCCCTGTTCATCTGGGGGCGCGGGACGTTCTGCGGCTGGCTCTGTCCTTTTGGCGCCTTGCAGGAATTCGCGGGCGAGGTCGCCCGCCTGCTGCGCCTGCGCCAGATCGGCCTGCCGCAACGCTACGAAAAGCTGTCGCGCATTCCGAAATTCCTGGTGCTGGCGGCGATCCTTCTCACGGCTTTCTTCTTCTCGTCGCAAGCCGAAAAGGTCGCCGAGGTCGAACCGTTCAAGACCTCGATCACCCTGGTCTTCATGCGCTCGGCGCCTTTCGTGCTTTACGCTCTGGCGCTGCTGATCGCCGGCATGTTCCATTACAAGTTCTTCTGCCGCTATCTCTGCCCGCTCGGCGCGACCCTGTCCGCCTTGAGCTTCGTGCGCCGCTGGAAATGGATTCCGCGCCGCGCGGAATGCGGTTCTCCCTGCCAGATGTGCCGCGTCAAATGCCGGTACGGGGCGATCGAGAAAAGCGGCGAGATCATCTATTCCGAATGTTTCCAGTGCCTCGACTGCGTGGCGATCCTCGACAATCCGCAACATTGCGTGCCGGTGGTGCTGGAGCAGAAACGCGCGCGCAAGGCGCAGAAACAGAAACAGCAAATGGAGGCGGCGCAATGACGGCGACAGGCAAGCCCAACCGTCGGCAGATGTTGCAGTTGGCTCTCGTTTCCGCCGGCGTCGGCGCAGCCGGATTTGTCGCAGCGAAGGAGCTGGCCGACGCGCCGGTGTTCCGGCGTCCCGGAATAGCCTTCGACACCTCGGTCGGCTTGACGGTGGTGGGCCTTGAGGAGCGCGAGGCGCAGGCGGCGCTCGACGCGGGCTACGCCGAAATCCGCCGGCTCGAGCGCGTCGCCGGGCTTTCGACCCCGGGCAGCGACATCCGCAAGCTCAACGCGACCGGGCGGCTCGAAAAACCCGATCCGGCGCTCATCGACATGCTCACGGTCGCCGACGACGTGCATCGCGTCTCCAACGGCGCCTTCGACGTCACGGTGCAGCCGCTGTGGATTCTTTACGACGGCTATTTTAAGCGCGGCGCGTGGCCATCCGACGAAGAATCCGAGCCTGCGCGAAATTTGATCGGCCAGCGGCGCGTTCGTTTCGATCCCGACGCCATTATCTTCGAGCGACCCGGGATGGGCGTCACCCTCAACAGCCTCACCCATGGCTATGCAGCGGACCGCGTGGCGAAAATTTTCGCCGAACGCGGGGTGCGGCAGGCTTTCGTCGACACCGGCGAAATGGAGGCGCTGGGGCATAATGCGCAAGGCCGCGACTGGGTCACGGCGATCCGCCATCCGCGCCAGGCCGACGCGGTGCTGGGCACGGCGCCGCTCACCGGCTGCATGGCGACGGCGGGCGATTATGCCTACACTTGGTCGGAGGATTATTCCCGCCACCACATCCTCGACCCGCGCAGCGGCTATTCGCCGGCCTCGTTCGCCAGCGTGTCGGTGATCGCGGAAAAGGCCGTGTTGGCCGACGCGCTGTCGACCGCCGTTTCGGTGGTCGGCCCGGACGAGGGTGTGAGGCTGCTGCGCCATTACCAGGCCGAGGCCTATGGCGTGACCAAGGCCGGCAAGGTCTGGGCGAGCCCGGGGTTTCCGAGGGAGCATCTGGCGTGAGGCTTCCCTTCTCCCCTTGCGGGAAAAGGTGGCGCGAAGCGCCGGATGAGGGGGAATTCGTCCCGGCCATCCACGTCCCGACGTCGCCGCAATGATGAGGGAAGCGTCGGATATCGGCGTCGCCGCAAGCCGACCGCGCAGTGCGATCTCGGAACGTCGTTGTCCTCGGGCGGGAACTCAAACGCGCAACAAGCGGCCTGGCGTGGATGCCGGCGCCACAGGCGAGCGGAGCGACGCCGTCTCCTTGCGGCTTTGGCCGGGCATGACGGCTCCCAGTCGGGAAAAAAAGTCCTCACGCCGTCGGCACAAACGCGCCCGGCGGGATCATGCCCTGGACATAGGCGAGATACAGCGCGTCGAGCTGCGCCCATAGCACGTTGCACTTGAACTTCACCGCCTCGACGCAGGCGTCCTGCGTCTCCCGCGTTTTCGCATGCAGCTTGATGTATTCGAGCGCGAAATCGGCGTCCTTGGGCGCTTGGGTCAGGCGGCGCTTGAAATAGGCCATCACGTCGTCGCTGATGAAGGAATAATTCTCCAGCATGCCGGAAATGCGCTCGCGGTGGATTTTTGGCGCGAACAATTCCGTCAGCGACGAGGCGACGGCGACCGTCAGC
Source organism: uncultured Alphaproteobacteria bacterium (assembly GCA_963828185.1). Classification (GTDB taxonomy): domain Bacteria; phylum Pseudomonadota; class Alphaproteobacteria; order Rhizobiales; family Beijerinckiaceae; genus Rhodoblastus. Next base: position 146,885 of record CAWHDV010000019.1, read on the forward strand.
GGCTGTTCGGTCACGAAATGCACATAGGCTTCGACGGCGAAGCGCGTGGCGGGCAGCGCCGCCTTCTTCGACATCACCATGTCGCGGTCGAGGCCCAATCCGCTGGTCAGCACCAGCCAGCGCTCGATGCCGCCCTGCTCATTGCCGAGGCCGTCATGATCGTGGATGCGCGAAATCCATTCGCGCCGCAATTCGCGGTCGTCGGTGCGCGCGATCAGCGCGGCGTCCTTGCGCGGCACCGCTTCCTGGTAGCAATAACGGTTGAGCGCCCAGGCCTGCACCTGGCCCTTGTTCATCTGGCCGCCATGCAGCATTTTGTGGAAAATGTGCTTGTCGTGATAGCGCTCGGCGCCGACCGCGCGGATGGCGGCCTCGAACTCTTCCGGCGTCAGAAGAACGTCTGTCCCGGACGTTTTTTGCGCCGTGGCGGCTTCGGTCATTGCCTCACTCCCATTCTTGATTTTTTGAACTAATCCACGTCATCGGATTTACCATTCCCGTCGCCCGGGATCACCTGATAATTGGGCGCGAGACGGCGCAAATTTGTAAGATCTTCGTCACGTTTTCCGCGCGGCGCGTCGATCGGCAGCCGCCGCAGGATCCGCGCCGGCGCGCCGTCGAGAAAGATCACTTCGTCGGCGAGCAGAAGCGCGTCGTCGAGATCGTGCGTGGCGATCAGCGCGGTCATTTTTCGCGCGCCGATGCGCGCGCTGAGCAGGGAGCGCAGGCGCTGGTGCAGCGCGCGGTCGAGCGAGGCGAAAGGCTCGTCGAGCAGCATCAGGTCGGGCTCGACGGCGAAGGCGCGCGCCAGCGCCACGCGGCGCGCGAGGCCGAGCGACAATTGCCCCGGAAAGTCGCCGCCGCGGCCGTCCAGCTCGAAGGCGGCGAGGAGATCCTGCAACTCCGCCTCGGACAGGTTCGGCGCCGCGAGCCTGAGATTGTCGGCGACGTTGCGCCAGGGCAAAAGGCGCGGCTCCTGGAACACCATGCCGAGGCGTCCTTCGGGTTTTTTCACCGCGCCGGAAAAATCGCGGTCGAGGCCGGCGACGATGCGCAGCAGCGTGCTCTTGCCGCCGCCGGACGGGCCGAGCAAAGCGACAATGGCGCCTTCCTCGATCTTCAGGGAAAAATTCTCGAACACCAGACGCGAGCCGCCGCCGGCGAGCTTGAAGACCTTGCGGCCGATGTCGATTTCAATCGTGCAATCAGTTTCAATCGCCATGTCGCCGCCACCATGAGGCCCTGCGCTCAAGCGGCCGCAGCAAAAATGTCTCGACCAGGATCATCAGGCCGACGAAGGGCAGGGCATAGGCCAGCAGCAATCTGAGGTCGAACAGCTGGAAGGCCTCGTTCATCTTGAAGCCGACGCCGTTGGGACGGCCCAGCAGTTCGACCACCAGCACGATTTTCCACACCAGCGACACGCCGCCGCGCGTCGCCGCGGCGAAAAAGGGCGCGAGTTGCGGCGCCAGCACGTGCCGCCAGCGCTGCATGCGCGAAAAGGCGAACACCTGCGCCATCTCGTCGAGAGCGGGGTCGAGCGCCCGCGCGCCTTCGCGCAATGTCACGACGGCGTTGGGCAATTTGTTGAGCGTGATCGCGGCCAGCGCCGCGCCCTCGTTCAACCCGCCCCAGATATAGGCGAACATGATGACCACCAGCGCCGGCGTGTTGAGCACGATGACCACCCAGGGATCGATCAGCCGGTCGAGCGCCTGGTTGCGCCCGAGCGACAGGCCAATGATCGAACCGGCGATCATCGCCAGGGTGAAACCCGCCACCACCCGCGCCAGCGTGACGCCGAGGTTGAAGAACAGCTGGCCGCTGCGCGCCTCGGCGACCATGGTGGCGCCGACGGCCACCGGGGTCGGCAGATAGTGCGGCCCGAAAGTCCAGGCGCCGACCTGCCACAAGGCGAAGAACAGGGCGAGCGAAACAATCCGGATCATTTTTTTTGCGGCATGACTGCGGCGGGATGATAGAAGACGCCGGGATTGAGCTCCTTGGCGTCGCCGACCAGGCTCGCGCCGCCGACCTTGGCCAAAACCTTGTACATGGCCGCGGCGTCCGCCTCTTCTTCGGCGAGCGGGAGGGAGGGAACCCCCTGCCGGTAATATTTGCGGAACAGCGCCAGCGTGGCCGGATTTTTCGCGCCCGTCATCGGCGCGATCTTGGCGAAGGCCGCGTCGTTGTCGGCGATGAGCTTCTTCGCCTTGGTCATCATGTCGAAGAAACGCGCCAGCACCGGGCCGTGTTTGGCGGCGAAATCGTCGGTGAAGACATAGCCGGTCACGATGACCGGACCCTTGGCGCCGAGTTCGCGCTCCACATCCTCCATGTCCACGGCGCGCTTGAACCCCCTGCCTTCGAGGCGGGCGGAAAAGGTCCAGAATTCGAGCGCCGCGTCGAGTTCGCCCTGCGCCAGCTTTTCCGCCAGCAGAGGCGGCGCGCCGAATTCAACGTCCGCCTGCCGTTTCAGGTCGACGCCCTGCCGCAGCGCCCAGGCCTGTAGCATCAGCCAGCTCTTGTCGAGCGGGCCGCCGGAAACGCCGAGCTTCTTGCCGATGAAATCCGAGGGTTTTTTGAAAGCGTCCGGGTTTTTGGCCATGACCGCGCCGAGCGCCGTCGAATGCGGATAGAATTTCAACTCCTTGCCGAGGCCGCGCTCGCGCGCCACCCACAGCCAGTCGGACAGGATCAGGTCGGCCCCGCCGCCGATCAGCGCGATCTTGCCCGCCTCGGTGGTGGCGAGCTCGTCGGTCACAAGGTCGAGATCGGCCTGCTTGTCGAGGCCATAGTCCCTGGCGACGGCCAGCTCCCAGCCGAAGGTTCCGGTGGCCTGGATCGCCAGTCGCAGCGTGTCGGCGGCTTCCGCGCGAGGGCCGAACGCCACGGAGAGCAGGAGGGACAGCGCGACGGCCAGCCGGGACGAAAACGAAGACACTTCATGAACCTCGCGGGATGCTACGATATCTTGCACATCTGAAAACCGGAGCCGCTTTGCGCGAATATGCGCTAATGCGACGAGTCCTTGTCGTCGCCGTAATGGCCGTCGCCGGAAAATTGCGTGAAGTCCATCTTGCCGACTTCGATCGCGGCCTTGGTGCGGCTGTAGACGTTGAGCTTGCGCAGGATCTCCGAGACATGCGCCTTGACCGTGGTCTCCGCGACATTGAGCTCATAGGCGATCTGCTTGTTCTGCAAGCCGGCGCGGATCATGTCGAGGACGCGCAATTGCTGCGGCGTCAGGTCCTGCAGGCGTCGCAGCATGTCGCGCCGCTCGATTTCCGAGGGTTGCGGCTGTCCGAGGTCGCGGAACCGCTCCGGCAGGTAAACCGAGCCGTTGAGCACTTCCTTGATCGCATGGGCGAGTTCGCTCTTCGACGTCGCCTTGGAGACGAAACCGGCCACGCCTATCGACAGCATGTCGCGCACGATGCGCGGATCCTCGTGCCCGGAGACCACCATGATCGGCAGGTGCGGATGGGCGGCGCGCACCCGCACGAGGCCCGACAAGCCCGACGTGCCGGGCAGGAAAAGGTCGAACAGGCCGAGGTCGAAGTTCTTTTCCCTAGCCAGCACGGACAGGGCCTCGTCGATGGTCGTCGCCTCGAAGATTTCGCATTGCGGCCGTTCCATCCGCACCGCGCTTTCGAGCGCTTCGCGGAAAAGCGGATGGTCGTCGACGATCAGAATGCGCGTCATCATGGCGTCCAGGATCTCATTGGCGGCAGTCTCCCGACTGGCTTCAAAATCCCGACCGGCCTCGAAATCCTGATCGGAGTCCGAAGTCGCGGCGGGATCAGCGGGCCGTCGCGGCCGCATGTCCGGAATGTGCGCCATGCTCATGTCTCGCGCAAGAGGCGTAAAAAAAGGCGGGCGGTCGAGCCAGAAGCGCGACCGCCCGCCAGTTTGAGTTTTTTTGCTAGCCTGTCAGGCCGCTCTCACGAAAAGCCGTGCAAGCGGCCCCGCTGCATCAGTTGGCGGCGGAGTGCGACGCCAGCTTGAACACCCAGTAGGAGCCGCCCTGGTCGATGCCCTTGAAGGACTTGGCGACTTCGCCACCCCACAGCGGCACCGCGCCGCCCCAACCGGCCGCGACGCCGATCATTTCCTGGCCATCCTGTTCCCAGGCGATCGGCGGGGCGACGATGCCCGTGCCGACGTTGAACTTCCAGAGTTCCGCGCCGGTCTTGGCGTCGAACGCCTTCAGATAGCCTTCCGGGGTGCCGGTGAAGACCAGGCCGCCGGCGGTGGACATGACGCCGCCCCACAGCGGAGCCTTGTTCTTGTATTCCCAAACGACCTTCATCGCGATCGGATCGATCGCCTTCAGCGAGCCGATGTGATCGTCGAAGATCTGCTTGATGTTGAAGCCCGCGCCCAGATAGGCCGCGCCCTTCTTGTAGACGACCGGCTCGTTGTGGATGTCCATGCCCCATTCGTTCGAAGGCACGTAGAACAGGTGCGTCTGGTCGGAATAGGACACCGGCATCTGGTTCTTGCCGCCGAGGAAGGACGGAACGGCGAACACTTCCTTGCCCTTCTTGCCGTCGGCCGACTTGGACGGATCGCCCGGACGGAAGTCGTCGTTGTAGATCGGGCGGCCATTCTTGTCGATGCCCTTGGCCCAGGTGATCTTGCTGACGAACGGCATCGACTGCTCGTACTTGCCGTTGGTGCGGTCGAGCACGTAGAAGAAGCCGTTACGATCGGCGGTGGCGCCGAGCTTCATGTCCTTGCCGTTGAGATTGGCGTCGAACGGGATGAACTCGTTCACGCCGTCATAATCCCAGCCGTCATGCGGGGTGGTCTGGAAGCCCCACTTGAAGTCGCCGTTTTCCGGATCGATGGCGACGCGCGACGAGGTCCAGTGGTTGTCGCCCGGACGCAGCCAGGAGTTCCACGGAGCCGGGTTGCCGGTGCCGAAGAACACCATCTTGGTTTCCGGATCGTAGGTGCCGCCGAGCCAGGTGGCCCCGCCGCCGGTCTTGTACATGTCGCCAGCCCAGGTCTGGTTCTTCTTCCCGGTCATCGAGGTTTCTTTGCCCTTGTAGGTGCCCATCAGGCCCTCGAGGACAGGACGCGACCACACGAGATCGCCGGTTTCGGCGCTGCGGGCTTCGACGCGGCCGACGACGCCGAATTCGCCGCCGGACACGCCGGTGATGACGAGGGCGCCGTTAGCCTTGGTGGGGACGATGAGCGGGGCGGCGGATTGCGAATAGCCGGCCTTGAAGTCGTCGACCGTCTTGTGCCAGGCGACCTTGCCGGTCTTGGCGTCGAGCGCGATGATGCGGGCGTCGAGCGTCGAGAAGTAGACCTTGTCGCCGTAAATGGCGGCGCCGCGGTTGATCACGTCGCAGCAGGGCATGATGCCTTCCGGCAGGCGGGCGTCATATTCCCACAGCTTGTCGCCGGTCTTGGCGTCCATGGCGTAGAGGCGGCTGTACGAGCCGGTGATGTAGATGACGCCGTCATGCACGAGCGCCGTGGCTTCCTGGCCGCGCTGCTTTTCGCCGCCGAAGGAGAAGGACCAGGCGGGGACGAGGTCTTTCACGTTCGACGCGTTGACCTTGTCGAGCGGGCTGTAGCGATGCGCCTGAAGGCCCATGCCGTTGGTGACGACCTGGTTGGTCGCAGTGGCGCTGTTGAGCAGATCCGCGTCGGTGACGGGCCCGGCCAGGGCGGCGCCGACGAAGGCGATCCCCGCGACGGAGACGCCAGCCATCAGAATACGTTTCATCATTCCCATTCCTCCCAAGAAAGTCGCGCCGGCGATTCCGGCGCTTTTGCTTTGGCGCGGCGACGGCGCCGCCGTCGCGCCAGGACCGATTACGGTCACCGTTCTTGCGTCGGCTGGCGCCATGTGACGCCATAGGACGCAAAAATCTTCTTCAACTCGCCGGAACCCGAAAGCGCGGCGATTTCCTTGTCGATCGCATCGGCGAGATCGATGGCGCTGGCCTTTACCGCGCCGCCGATCGGCCAGTTCCTCACCAGGGGATGCTTCGGATAAACGATCGTGACGGGCTTGGTCGACTGGTGCGCGAGATTTTCCACCAGCGCCAATTCCCCGTAGAAAGCCGTGACCTCACCCTTCTCGTAAGCCTCGGCCGCCTTCGGTTCGCCGCGCACGTGGACGACATTGTCGATCAGCTTGTGATCGCGCGCGCTCAACAGAATGATGTCCGACAGGGTGCCGATGTCAACCGCCACTTTTTCCTTTTCGAACAGTGAAAAGTCCCTGGCCTGTTCGGCCTTGGCGGGGTCGACCGCCATGGCCAGGCTTTCCACCTGGTAGGGGTCGGTCAGCTTGATCCTGTCGTTGGCCTGCTCGACCGCCAGGTCGTTGGGCACATGCAGCATGACATCGCCGGGCTGCGCGCCCACCAGCGACCCCCGCCAGACGCCGTTGCGCAGGTCGTCGTTGATGTTGTCGTCGGCGCGCAGGACGAGATAATCGACCTTGACGCCGAAGGCCTTGGCGAGCGCGGCGCCGAGATCGACGTCAACGCCCTTCTCCACGCCGTTTTCTTCCCAGGACCACGGCTTGTAGTCCTGATAGACGGTGACGCGCAGCACTCCCGCCGCCTTCACCTCGGCAAGCGTGCGCGCCTGCGCCAATTGCGGCGCCCCGCCGCACAGGGCGGCGGCGGCCAGGGCTGCGCGGATGGTCGCGCGCATCATTCTCAATTGTCCTGGTAACGCGAGTCGAGGTAGGTGCGAATCGACCACATGGTTTCCTGCGAGAGGACGCCCTCCCAGCGCGGCATCCTGGTAATGCCGTTCAGGCTGTAGCCGTTGCGGATGCGGTTGATGAACCAGGCGTCGCCATCGGCGCCCTTGTCGAGATAGCGCAGGTCGGGCGCGATGCCGCCGGATATGGCGTCGAGGCCGTGGCAGCGGGCGCAATTCTGATTGAAGGCCGAGTCGCCGATCTTGCGCGCCGTCTCCTGGTTGGGCGTGCCGCGATAAGGATTGACCGCGAGCCAGTTGGAGCCGAGTTTCGGCAGGCCGGTGGTGTCGACGTCATGGGCGTCATTGCCTTCCGCCATGGCGCGGCCGGCGACGGCAAGGGACAGACAGACAAGAAGGGAAAGCCCGATTTTGCGGGTGTTTGACGCCACGATGTTCCTCCAGAATTTTGCCTGATCTTAGAGCGAGATGCTTGCGGGGAAATTGTACTTTGGCGCCCTTGGCGCGGAAGGGCGTCGCCGTCCCGGATCAAGGTTAAAGCACCGTGAAGCGAGGCGAAAATCCTTGCCGCGCGCGTTGCTGCTCGCTGTAGCCTCGTTTCGCTTCGCGCGGCGCTGGCCGCCCAGCATCGAAAAAATCAAACCTGGTCTTTCGCGCGGAGTTTTTCGATGCGGCGGGGGGTGAATCCTTCGACAGTCTCCGCCGAATCGCGCTCGGCGATCTCGGAGATAAGCGCATGGTGCGGCGATTTCGAACAAATGGGATCGCAGGCGGCGGCGTCGCCGAGAAGCGCCAGCGCCTGGCAGCGGCAACCGCCGAAATCCTCGGCCTTGCGCTCGCAGGAGCGGCAGGGCTCCTGCATCCAATCGTAGCCGCGAAAGGCGTTGAAACCCGGAGAATCATGCCAGATGTCGGCGAGTTTCTTCTCGCGCGCGCTCCAGAATTCGAGACCGGGAATCGTTTCCGCCGCGTGGCAGGGAAGCACCTTTCCCTGCGGCGTGACATTGAGCGTCAGGCGGCCCCAGCCGCTCATGCAGGCCTTGGGATATTTGGCGTGATAGTCGGGCGCGACATGGTCGATGACGATCTGGCCCTTGTAGCGTTCGCGCCGCTCCTCGACTTCGGCGAAGGCTTTTTCCGTCTGCGCGCGCGTCGGCATGAGATGGGCGCGGTTTTGCAGGGCCCAGCCGTAGTATTGCGTATGCGCGATCTCGATCCGCCGCGCCCCGAGCCTCACCGCGAAATCGACCATTTCGGCGGCGTGCGCGACATTGGCGCGATGGATCACCGCGTTGACGGTCAGCGGCATCCCCTCCGCGACGACCCACTGCGCAACTTCGAGCTTTTTCTCGAAGCCGCCCTCGTAGCCGCCGATCCAGTCGGCGCCCTTGGGCTCCGAATCCTGGATCGACAATTGCACATGGTCGAGTCCTGCGGCGGCGAGACCGGCGAAGATCGCCTTGGTCAGGCCGACGCCTGACGTGATGAGGTTGGTGTAAAGGCCGAGTTGCGCGCAATGGGCGACGAGTTCGCCCAGATCGCGGCGCGAGGCGGGTTCGCCGCCCGACATGTGGATGTGCAAAATGCCGAGTTCCGCCGCCTGCGAAAAAATATCCTTCCACTCGTCGGTGGACATCTCGATTTCGCGACCGCCCATGTGCAGCGGGTTGGAGCAATAGGGGCAGGAGAGGGGGCAGCGATAGGTCAGCTCCGCCAGCATGCCGGAGGGGAGAGAGGGGGCAGGTTTTTCGCTCATAGGCCCAGCATCCGTTTGTCGAGCAGGCTCGCCAGCAACACCTTGACGTCGCGTTCGACCACCGCGCGATCGGCTGAATATTTTTTGGCGAGATCGTCGACGATCGCCGCCAATGCGGACTGGCCGTCGCAGCGCTGCAGGATGTCGACGCTGATCGCGTTGAGCCGAAGGAAACGTTCCGGCGCGAGCAGCACCCAGCTCTTGCGCACCTGGTCGTCCTTCAGCTTGACGCCGCGCAGCAGATGCGGGCGCGCGTCGTCCGCCAGTCCTTCGATCGTCATGCGCGCGCCTCGTCTGCGTCGATGAGCAGGCCGTCATGGGCGACCTGCCAGCCGGCGGCCTCGACCTGCGCCCGTTCCGCGGATTCATGGCGCAAGGCGGGATTGGAATTGTTGATATGCACGAAGACGCGTCGCCTGATGTCGACATCAACAAGCGATTGGAGCGAACCGCGCTCGCCGTTCATCGCCATGTGGCCCATGCGCCAGGCGGTCTTCTGCATCAGGCCCTGGCGGATCATCTCGTCATCCTCGAAGGTCGTCCCGTCGAAGAACAGGATTTCCGCGCCCTCGAGCCTCTTGCGCAGCGCGTCGGTCATGCGCGCGCAGGACGGGACGTAATAGAAGCGCCGGTCGCCCTTGCGGATTTCGACGCCGACGGTGTTTTCGCCCTCGGCGGCGATTTCGATTTCCGCCTCGTTCGGCGATTCCATGTAGAGCGGAATCTTTCCCGGCGTGACGAAGGCGGTGAGGGTGAAGCCCAGGCCCGTGTCGATCGTCTCCTCCAGCGCGACGGTGCGGCGCTTGACGACTTCGGGATTGAGCACGCCGAACACGCCGCCCATCGTGTGCGCCATGACGCTGCCGGTCGCGTAAATGGTGAAGGGCTGCATTTCGCGCATCACCAGCAGTCCCGCAATATTGTCGATGTCGCCGTTGGGCGCGAACACCGCCTTGATCGGCGAATGGCGCGGCGCAACCTTGGGATGGAGCGCGGGATTGGCGATGATCTGCTGGCGCAGATCGGGCGTGGCGGAAAGGACGATCCAGCTTTCGCCGTCGTCGCTGACGGCGACGCTGCATTGCGACCTGGCGGTCAAACGGCCGTCCCGCTCATAAGCGAGACGGCAGTTCGCGCACAGGCAATTCCATTGCGGCAAGCCGCCGCCCGCCGCGGAACCCAGTACGAGAAATTGCACGTGTTGGACCTTAGAGCATATTCCCGAAAAATTGTAGGTTTTTCGGGCAAGAATATGCGTTTGAACCAAGTCGCTGCAAGTCCGCGACGCCGATCAGAGCGCGGCGGACATATAGCTGGTGACTTCCATGCCGACGCAGACTTCGCAGGCTTCGGGAGCGGTCCAGGTGATTTCCGTCATGTTTTCCTCCATTGCAAAGGGCGCGCTCAAATCGCGCCCGCTCGAGTTGGGGACAATGCGCCTATGCAAGGCGTTCTTGCCGGGCGTTCTTCGTTGCCGATCATCCCTGCGGCGAAGATAGTGCGCCGCCCGGGACCGTCTACGGCGCCAAAGTAGCATGGATCGCGAAAGATCTATGCGCGCCAACTTCTTTGTGCGACGCAGCAATTTCAGGGTGCAATGCAGCATAAGGGCGCGCTGTACAATATAGAATGCCTTTTCCGGCGCCCGGCTCGAGGGTCAATGGCACTAAAGGGCAGTATCGGCGGCGTCTTCAACGGGATTAATGTGACCGTCGTTCAACGTAAGAATGTTGCAGCGCTGATGTCCTTGAAACGCTGATGTCCTTGAAAGCTCATGTCCTGGGGAGGTCATGCGAAGTCAAGATAGCCATGGCGACGCGGAGCTTTCGTTCGCGCCTCGCGACGATCGAGTTTCACGCGCCATGGCTCTCTTTGAGTTGATCAGGGACGGATCGTATTGTCACGAAGGCGCTGTCGAGGTTTGCCCCGGCGGGCGCTCGCGAGCATGAGATGAAGTCTCGGGCATGTAACGAAATCTTGAGCGGTTCGGTCAACCCGTCGCGCGCGTCTCCGGCAAAGCCGGCGGCGCCCAAGGCTCCGATCCGTTTCTGATAAGCGCCGCGAGGCGCGCGACTATGGAGGAAAATCAATGTATCAGGAAGCAGTGGCAAAATTGACGGGTGAAAACCTGATCAAGTCGAAGTTGGACAATTTCATCGGCGGCAAGTGGGTGGCCCCGGTTCGCGGTCAGTACTTCGACAAGCTTTCGCCGATCAACGGTCAGGTGCTGACGACGGTCGCCCGTTCGACCGAGGAAGACGTTGAACTGGCGCTCGACGCCGCCCACGCCGCCAAGGACGCCTGGGGACGCACCCCGGCAGGCGATCGCGCCAATGTCCTGCTGAAGATCGCCGATCGCATCGAGGCCAATCTGTCCACGCTGGCGCTGGTCGAGACGCTCGACAACGGCAAGCCGATCCGCGAGACGACCTACGCCGACGTGCCGCTGCTGGCCGATCATTTCCGCTATTTCGCCGGTTGCCTGCGCGCCCAGGAAGGCTCGCTCTCGGAAATTGACCACGACACCATCGCCTATCATTTCCATGAGCCGCTGGGCGTCGTCGGCCAGATCATTCCCTGGAACTTCCCGCTGCTGATGGCCGGCTGGAAGCTGGCCCCGGCGATCGCCGCCGGCAATTGCGTCGTGCTGAAGCCGGCCGAGCAGACCCCGGTCAGCATCATGGTCTTCGCCGAACTGATCGCCGACCTCATTCCTCCGGGCGTCCTCAACATCGTCAACGGTTTCGGCGCGGAAGCCGGCCGGGCGCTCGGCAGCAGCAAGCGCATCGCCAAGATCGCCTTCACCGGCTCGACCGTCACCGGCCGCACCATCGCCCATTACGCCGCCGACAACCTGATACCCGCGACGCTGGAGCTGGGCGGCAAGTCGCCGAACATCTTCTTCGCCGACGTGATGGAAGCCGACGACGAATTCTTCGACAAGGCGCTCGAAGGCTTCGCTCTCTTCGCCTTCAACCAGGGCGAAGTCTGCACCTGCCCCAGCCGCGCGCTGATCCAGGAATCCATCTACGACAAGTTCATGGAGCGCGCCGTCAAGCGCGTGCAGGCGATGAAGCAGGGCAACCCGCTCGACATGTCCACCATGGTCGGCGCCCAGGCTTCCAGCCAGCAGATGGAAAAGATCCTGTCCTACATCGACATCGGCAAGCAGGAAGGCGCGCAGTGCCTGACCGGCGGCTCGCGCAACATGCTCGGCGGCGAACTGGAAAACGGTTATTACATCAATCCGACCGTTTTCAAGGGCAACAACAAGCAGCGCATCTTCCAGGAAGAAATCTTCGGCCCGGTTCTCGCGGTCACCACCTTCAAGGACGATGCCGAAGCCCTGGCGATCGCCAATGACACCATCTTCGGCCTCGGCGCGGGCGTGTGGACCCGCAACGGAACCCGCGCCTACAAGTTCGGCCGCAACATCCAGGCCGGTCGCGTGTGGACCAATTGCTACCATGCCTATCCGGCTCACGCCGCCTTCGGCGGCTACAAGGAGTCCGGCATCGGTCGCGAGACCCACAAGATGATGCTCGATCATTACCAGCAGACCAAGAACCTGCTGGTCAGCTACAGCCCGAAGGCTCTCGGCTTCTTCTGAGAACCCGGCCGCCCCGGCTCCGGCCGGGGCGGCCTCCGGATTTGCGAATTCCCCGATTGCGCGGCGCCGGAAATGGGCCGCGCATTTTTTTGTGCCGCGCGCGCAATCGGTTTATTTCAAACTCCAGAAATGCTGGCGATCGGAGGAGCAAATGCCCGCGCCCAAACGAGTCGACGCCACTGCGGAAACCTTGCTCTGGATTACCCGCCTCAAGGCCAAGCATGGCCCGCTGATGTTCTATCAATCCGCCGGCTGCTGCGAAGGCTCCGCGCCTTTGTGCTACAGGGACGGGGAATTGTGGGTCGGCCCGAGCGACGTGGCGCTCGGCGAAATCGGCGGCTGCCCGTTCTATATCCGCGACAACCAGTTCGAATACTGGCGCCACACCCAGCTGATCATCGACGTGGTCGCGGGCGGCGGCAACGCCTTTTCCATCGAAGGCCCGGAAGGGATCAGTTTTCACACGCGCTCGCGCGTCTTCACCGACGCCGAATGCGAAGCGCTGGCGCACGCCGGCGACCCGCCGCGCGCGGGCTGAGTTTTCGGGGTGCGCCAGCCGATTGCCGGGAAACACTGCATAAGTTAAACCGGACGCATGACACCGTCTTCCCGCCCCGTCGATCGTCTGGTTCTCGCTCTGGCGCAGGTCAATTGCGTCGTCGGCGCCATCGACGCCAATCTCGACCGCGCCCGCGCGGCGCGAAAGCAGGCGGCGGAATTCGGCGCCGACCTGGTGCTGTTTTCCGAATTGTTCCTCGCCGGCTATCCGCCCGAAGACCTGGTGCTGCGTCCGGCCTTCCAGGAAGCCTGCCGCACCGCCGCCGAGACACTTGCCCGCGAGACGGCGGACGGCGGCCCCGCCGTGCTCATCGGCCTGCCCTGGATGCAGGACGGCTTCTGCCACAACGCCTACGCCTTGCTCGATGGCGGCCGCATCAGCGCCGTACGGCTGAAAGTGGACCTGCCCAATTACGGCGTCTTCGACGAAAAGCGGGTGTTCCGGCCCGGCCCTGCGCCTGGTCCGGTGGCCTTTCGCGGCGTGCGCCTGGGCTTGCCGATCTGCGAGGACATCTGGGGCCAGGACATCGTCGAAGTTCTGCACGAGACCGGTGCGGAAATCATGCTCTCGCCCAACGGCTCTCCCTATTGGCGCGGCAAGGATGAGGAACGGCTGAAGGTCGCCACGGCGCGGGTGGTCGAAAGCGGATTGCCGCTGGTCTATCTTAACCAGATCGGCGGCCAGGACGAACTGGCGTTCGACGGCGGCAGCTTTGTCGTCAACGCCGATTGTGCGCTGGCCGGGCGGCTGCCGTCCTTTGTCGAGACGGTGGCGAAAGTGGTGTTCGAGCGACGCAACGGCGGCTGGGCCTGCGTCGAGGCGCCCCAGGCGCCGGCGCTCGGCGACGACGAAGCCGATTACGCGGCTTGCGTGCTGGGCCTGCGCGATTACGTGGCCAAGAACCATTTTCCCGGAGTCGTCCTGGGCATGTCGGGCGGCGTCGATTCGGCGCTTTGCGCGGCCATGGCGGCCGACGCGCTGGGGCCTTCAAGCGTCCATGCGATCATGCTGCCCTATCGCTTCACTTCGGGAGAATCGCTGCAAGACGCCGCGGATTGCGTCACGGCGCTGAAGCTGCGCTACGACATCGTCCCCATCGCCCCGGCGGTCGAAGGTGTGGAGGCGGCGCTGGCGCCGCTGTTCGCCGGGACGCAGCGCGGGGTGACCGAGGAAAACATCCAGGCGCGCACGCGCGGCGTCCTCCTGATGTCGGTTTCCAACAAATTCGGGCCGATGCTGGTGACCACCGGCAACAAGTCGGAAATGTCGGTCGGCTACGCCACGCTCTACGGCGACATGAACGGCGGCTTCAACCCGATCAAGGACCTTTACAAGACCCAGGTCTTCCGCCTTTGCGCCCTGCGCAACCGCTGGAAGCCGGATGGCGCGCTCGGACCGGACGGGCCGGTCATCCCCGAAAACATCATCACGAAGCCGCCGACCGCCGAATTGCGCGAGAACCAGAAGGACCAGGATTCGCTGCCGCCCTATGACGCGCTCGACGACATGCTCGAGTGTCTGGTGGAAAGGGACATGCGCGTCTCCGACATTGTCGCGAGGGGCCATGATCTTGAAGTGGTGCGAAAGATCGAGCGCCTGCTCTATCTCGCCGAATACAAGCGCCGCCAGTCGGCGCCCGGCGTTAAAGTGACGCGGAAGAACTTTGGCCGCGACCGCCGCTATCCGATCGTCAACGCCTTTCGCGATCCCGGCGCGCCGGCCCATGCGCCCGACGCGGCGATTTCCCCGCCCGATGTTTACGGTTCAAGCGAAAGGTTCGAGGATTAGCAAGCGGCTTGACCAAGCACCGGAATGAGACGAACCTTCCACGCTTCCCGGGCGTAATACCGGGAAGCTCGGCAAAAGCCCTTGAAGACCGCGGCAGGCGGCGAAAAGGGGCGGGGAGGGGAGATCCATGTGCCATTTTTTCGCCAACCAGCATCCGGACAGCTACGCCTATGAGACCCGTTCGATCCGGCTGAACGGCCAATCGACCAGCATCCGCCTGGAAAAGATGTTCTGGCGAACTCCTGGGCGAGATCGCGGAGCAGCAGGGCATGAGCGTGCCGCGCTTCATTTCGACGCTGCACGGCGAAGTGCTCAACCTGTGGGGCGAGGTGGCGAATTTCACCTCGCACCTGCGTTGCATCTGCATCGTGGCGCTCGAAAACAAGACGATCGACCCGGTTGTGAAACAGCGCCAGGTGGCCTGAATGCTTTGACGAAATTTTGATCGGGCGTAGCAACCCGATACCACCTTGCCGCCAAACTCGCCGTTACTCTTCAGTCTTGCGCGCGCCGCGCTTCCCGCGGGGCCCGACAGGAATGGAAAATGGCCAAGGCGATCCATGCGATGATCCGCGTTCTCGACGAGCAGCGGGCAGTCGATTTCTATGACAAGGCGTTCGGGCTCAAGACGTCGAGCCGCCTCGATTTTCCCACCTTCACCCTGACCTACCTTCGCAATGCGCAAGCCGATTTCGAGCTCGAACTGACGGTCAACAAGGACCGGACAGAACCCTATGCGCATGGCGACGGCTACGGCCATGTCGCCTTCGTGGTCGACGATCTCGCAACCGAGCACGCGCGCTTCCGCAAGCTTGGACTGAACCCTCTCGACATCAAGGAGTTCAGTCCCGAGGGCAAGCTGATCGCGCGCTTCTTCTTCGTCCAGGACCCCGACGGGTACAAGATCGAGGTGATCCAGCGCCACGGCCACTATCAGTAAGCCAACGGCAAATCGAAGCAAAAATACGAGACAAAAACACAAGAATGAACGGGAGGAAAAAATGCATCATCACCACGACGCGGGCGAACCGCAGTCGCCAGGCCGCCGCATCTTCCTGCAGCGGTCGTCGCGGATCGCCTTCGCGGCGGCCGTCACGGTCTCCTCGGCCGGCGCGCTGATCAATGCGCCCGAAGCCTGGGAACTCGAAGTCAACGGCTTGAAACCCGAGACCATGAAGACGCTGATCCTGATGTCGCGCGACATCTATCCGCACGACAAGATCGCCGACCGGTTCTACGCCATAGCTGCAAAACCCTTCGACCAGAAGGCTTCGGCCGATCCGGCGCAGAAGGAGATTTTCGAGAAGGGCGTGGCGCAGCTGAACGCCCTTGCCGGACCGGGCGGCTACACCGGCCTGCCGTGGGAAGCCGACCGCGTCTCGCTGCTGCGCAAGATCTCGGATACGCCGATGTTCGAGACGGTGCGCTCCACCCTCGTCGTCTCCCTCTACAACCAGAAGGATGTCTGGCCGATCTTCGGCTACGAGGGCGAGTCCTTTTCCAAGGGCGGCTACATCCACCGGGGCTTCAACGACCTCGACTGGCTGTGAACCCACAAGAAGAATTGCAAGGGGAGACGGACAATGGCGGCGAAATTCAATCTCGACGACGACAACATGGTCGTCATCATCGGCTCCGGCGCGGGCGGCGGCACCCTGGGCAACGAACTGGCGCAGAAGGGCGTCAATGTCGTGATCCTCGAAGCCGGCGCGCGGCACGATTACACCGACTTCGTCAATGACGAATGGGCGAGCTTCGCCCAGCTCGCCTGGACCGACACGCGCGTCAGCTCGGGCACGTGGCGGGTGGCGAAGAACTTCCCCAACCTGCCGGCCTGGATCGTCAAGGCGGTGGGCGGCACGACGACCCACTGGGCGGGCGCCTCGCTGCGCTTCCAGCCGCATGAGTTCAAGGCGCTGACGAGCTACGGCCAGATCGCCGGCGCCAACCTGCTCGACTGGCCCATCACGCTCGAAGAGATGGAGCCCTATTACGCCCGAGCCGAGGACAAGATGGGCGTCACCCGCACCAACGCGATCGCCGGCCTGCCCGGCAACAATAATTTCAAGGTCATGAAGGCCGGCGCCGACAAGCTCGGCTACAAGGACTGCAACACCGGCCACATGGCCATCAATTCTGCGCCGCGCGACAATCGCAACGCCTGCCAGCAGACCGGCTTCTGCTTCCAGGGCTGCAAATGGGGCGCCAAATGGTCCACGCTCTACACGGAAATCCCCAAGGGCGAGGCCACCGGCAAGATGGAGGTGCGGCCCGAGTCACGCGTGCTGCGGATCGAGCATGACGCCAGCGGCAAGGTCAACGCCGTCATTTACGTGGACAAGGATGGAAAGCAGCAGAAACAGAAGGCGCGCATCGTCGCCGTCGCCGGCAATTCGCTGGAAAGCCCGCGCCTGCTGCTGAACTCTTCATCGTCGAAGTTCCCCGACGGGCTCGCCAATTCCTCGGGCCAGGTCGGGCGCAATTACATGCGCCACGTCACCGGCTCGGTCTACGGCGTGTTCGAAAAGCCGGTGCACATGTATCGCGGCACGACCATGGCCGGCATCATCCGCGACGAGGCCCGCCTCGATCCGAGCCGCGGCTTTGTCGGCGGCTACGAGTTCGAAACCCTGTCGCTGGGCGTGCCCTTCATGGCGGCCTTCCTCGATCCCGGCGCGTGGGGACGCGAATTCACCAGCGCCATGGACGATTATCCCAATATGGCGGGCATGTGGATCGTCGGCGAGGACCTGCCGCAGGAGGCCAACCGCGTCACGCTCCACCCGACCATCAAGGACAAGTTCGGCGTGCCGGTCGCCGACGTGCGTTTCGACGACCACCCCAATGACGTCGCCATGCGCAACCACGCCTATGAGCAGGGAAAGAAAATCTACGAGGCGGTCGGGGCGGTCCGCACCCTGCCGACGCCGCCCTATCCCTCGACGCATAATCTCGGCACTAACAGGATGGCCGAGAAGCCTGGGGATGGCGTCGTCAACAAATGGGGCCAGAGCCACGACATCAAGAACCTGTTCGTGTCCGATGGCAGCCAGTTCACCACCAGCGCGGCGGAGAACCCGACCCTGACCATCGTCTCGCTGGCGATCCGCCAGGCGGACTATATCGCCCGGCAGATGAGCGCCCGGACGATTTGACGAGACTTGCGATCCGAGAGACTTGCGATCCGAGAGGCTTGCGATCCGAGAGGCTCGCATCTGAGGGAAGAGGAGAGCCTGATCGGCTCTCCTCGCCCGATTCACTTCGACGAGTGCGCGTGGGCGGTCGCTGTGTGCTTGTGGGCAAGCTCGGCGTGGTGGTGCGCCATGGCGGTGTGTTTCTTGGCTTCGGCGTGTTCACCATGCGAATGGTGATGGGCGGCCTGGTGATGGTGGTGCGCGGCCGCATGGTGGTGGCCCGCCGCGGTGTGGTGATGTTCGATAGCCGGATGATTTTCTGCCATTTTGGTGCTCCCTCAATAAGTATCAGTGGCTTGTAATTCTTGCTGTTTCAAACCACCGGCGAGATCTTTACCACAAGTGCTTATTGCAGGCAAATCTTCGTTGCCGCAGACGTCTCTGTCTATTGCGACAATTTTGCGATAAGCAAGTGTAGGCGGCAATAAAGCGCTTTGTTATTCAAATATTTAGCATAAAATGATGGAAGTGCTGCGGCGGCCGGCCAAGGCCGCCGCCGCCCCGCCTCAAGGGCAGCGCCAAAAATGCGACGGGCCGGCAAATGCGAAAGGCCGGCAAATGCGAAGGGCCGCCTTTGGCGGGCGGCCCTTCCATTGTCAGACCGCAAAGCGGCAAAAAAACCCGTCGGTCAGGCGGTGAGCGCCCCCAGAAGGGTTGTTTCATTCCGGATCCCGGAAGCCGGCATGTGCGGCGCAAAACAATGAGACACGGAACACCTCCTTTCGGTTGTTGACGATGAACCCATGCTGCCGCATTTCCGCGTTCATGCCAAGCGGAGGCATTGCCGATGCGCTCAGGCCGCGCCGTCCACGGTCTTTTCGCCGCTTTCGCTCACGGTCATGGAATTGCCGAGCCAGACAAAATCGTCGCCGAGCCAGCCGTCGATCCAGATCACCGGGAACAGCAGGTCGCGCAGCAGATAGGCGAAAGGCGAGATGACACTGATCGGCCAGCGCAGGCTGAGGTTCATCATGGTCTCCGGCGCATGCCAGAGCGCGGCGACCAGCGCTGCCGCCGTCCAGGGCTCGAAGCCGAAATCGCGCGCGGCGTAAGCGCCGGCGAGGATCGGCAGGAGCGAGCCGGCGAAAATTTCCGGCGCGTACATCAGCGGGAAGCTGGCGCGGCGCAGGCGCGCCCAGCGCGTTTGGCGCTGGTAGATGGCGCGCAGCGTGCGCGGCCCGAGCGGCTGGCCGAAGGGACGATCGACCAGGGCGACGGTCATCCCGGCGTTGCGCACCAGCTTGGTGGCGGCGGCGTCCTCGGCGATTTCCGACGCCAGCGCGGCGATGCCGCCGGCCGCCTCGACGATCTCGCGTCGCCACATCATGCTCTTGCCCTGGGCAAAGCCCGCGCCGATGGCGTCGGCGCAGAATTGCCAGCGCGCCTGGAAGGAGTTCAGAAACGCGCATTCGAGCTGGGCGCGAAAACCCTGCGGCATGACGCCGAGCGGCGGCGAGCAGACGAGGCCGATTTTCGGCGTGAAGCGCACCAGCATCTGCTGGAGATAATCTTTCGGCGCGAGCACGTTCGAATCGGCCAGCACGATCCACTGGTGTTTCGCCGCCTGCCAGCCCTTGAAGCAATTGTTGAGCTTCGGGTTGGGGCTGATCGGATCGTCGCCGACCAGCAGGCGGCCGCGCCCCTCCGGCTGGCTCAAAAGCAGCTTTTCGATCAGCGGAATGATCGGATCATTCTTCTTCTGCACGCAGAACAGCACTTCATAATCGGGGTAATCGAGTTCGAAAGTCGAGCGAAGCGTCTGTTCCGAAAAGGTTTCAAGTCCGCAGACGGGTCGGACGATACTGACCGGCGGCGTCGGATCGGCGAGGCCCGCCGAAAGCAGGCGGCCGTCGAGCGGCTCCTTGCGCTGGCGGCAGCGCCAGGCGGCGAGCGCCAGGGAGACGAGATTGAACAGGGTCAGTACCAGGCAAAAGCCCGCGGCGACAATTCCAGTCATCCCAGTCAAGCTCTTTCTCTATCGATCGTTTCATTCGTCAGGCGACGCAGCCTGTTGCGCTTATGCGCATTTTTTTTCACGATTCTATGACAATTGCGAAGTCGTGACGAAACGGTCCAAAGGCGTTACACCAGTGCCATCATGATTCAGCCCGCAAAATCTCCCTCCGCCACGCCTCCGGCCTTTGTCGCGCCGGTCGTGCGTTTCGCGCCTTCGCCGACCGGGCGCATCCATATCGGCAATGCGCGCACCGCGCTTTTGAACTATTTTTTCGCCCGCAAGCATGGCGGGAGCTTCATCTTGCGCTTCGACGACACCGATTCGGAGCGCTCGACCGAGGAATATGCGCTCGGCATCGAAGTCGATCTCGAATGGCTCGGCGTCACGCCGGACCGGAAATTCCGCCAGTCCGAACGTTTTGCGCTTTATGACGCGGAAGCGCAGAAGCTGCGTGACGCCGGCCGGCTCTACCCCTGCTTCGAGACGCCGGACGAACTCGAGCGCAAGCGCCGCCTGCAGATCGCGCGCGGCGCGCCGCCGGTCTATGACCGCGCCGCCCTGCAACTGACGGAAATTGAACGCGCCGCCTTCGCGGCGCAGGGTCGCAAGGCGCACTGGCGCTTCAAGCTGGCGTCCAGCGTCGTCAAATGGGACGATCTCATCCGCGGCCCGAGCCATATCGATTGCGCCTCGCTGTCCGATCCGGTGCTGGTGCGCGAGGACGGCTCCTATTTGTACACGCTGCCGTCGGTCGTCGACGACATTGACGCTGGCGTCACGCATATCATCCGCGGCGAGGACCACGTCACCAATACGGCGGTGCAAGTGCAGCTTTTCGCCGCGCTTGGCGCGCCTTCATCGCCGCAAATTCGCGCATCACAACCTGCTCATCGGCGCCGACGGGCAGGGGCTGTCGAAGCGCACGGGCGCCCTGTCGATCGCCGGCCTGCGCGAGGCGGGCGTCGAATCGCTCGCCGTGGCGGCGATGGCGACGCTCACCGGGTCGTCGGTGGCGGTGCAACCGGCGCACAGCCTGCCGGAACTCGCTGGTATGGTCGATCTCGCCGCGATCTCGCGCACCAGCGCGCGCTTCGACAATGAGGAATTGCAGCATCTGTCGCAGCGCGTGCTGCACGGGCTGTCCTATGAATCCGTGCGCGACCGGCTGGAGGCGCTGGAAATCGTCGGCTGCAAGGCGGAGTCTTTCTGGCTGGCGGTTCGGGGCAATCTCGAAAAGTTTTCCGATGTCGGCGACTGGTGTCGCGTCGTGGCGGGCGATATCGCCGCGACGTCGCTCGATGCGGATTTTCGCGCGGCGGCGATCAAGGCCCTGCCGCCGGAGCCGCTTGACGAATCGAGCTGGGGCGTCTGGACCAGGGCGCTGAAGGCAGCCACGGGCCTGAAGGGCCGGGACCTGTTCCATCCGCTGCGGCTGGCGCTGACGGGGCGCGAGACCGGGCCGGAACTGGCGAAGCTCATGCCGCTGATGGGAAGGGCGAAGATTTTGGCGCGGCTGACGGGGTAAGCATGCCGGATCATTGGCGGCTTTCTCCCCTTGTGGGAGAAGGTGGCCGAAGGCCGGATGAGGGGTTACATCAATTTAGTTGCGAAAATCCAATGCTTTGGTTCCATTTTTTCGAATGATGCGGTTGGGCGGGAAACGATCGTCGCATGATCGGCAACTTCCGGCGGGGAGCCGTCGGTCGCGAGCGCTTCATGCAAAGGCCGCGAAGCTACCGATTGCGGAAATAGGCGGAGATTTGTACCTGAATTCCGCGCCGACTACGACATTGGTTCAGTGATATTCGCATCGTTGTGCAAAAATCTCGAATTTTGCACTTCTCGAAACTCGGCGGCTTTCGATCTTTTGAGAGGAGAATGGGTTTCGAGAGACGCTTGCGCGGTGTTTGGCGGCGTTCTGCTCGCGGCCGCGCCGCCAAATACGAAGGCGCTTCCCTTGCGTAACATATGTGTTTCTCCTAATATCAAGCGCAGCACACAAGTTCGGAGATCAAAAATGCTTAAAATATTTAGGTTTTTGGCGACGACGGTGACGGGGTTAGCTATGGCAGGAAGCGCATACGCTTCGACTATCACCACCTTGCCTCTTTGGGACGGCTCGACCTCCATCAACGCTTGGGGTGGCGCAGCCACCAACACCTATGGCGAGGTGCTTGTCGCGCCCGGAAGCTCTCTCAATTCGTTCACTTTCGAAGTGAATGATAACGGCCAGCCAGCAAACTATGTGGCGCAGGTGTATACTTGGTCCGGCTCAACGACATCCGGCGGCCCCGTGGGCGGGGCGCTCTACACTGGGCCCGCTTCCACCTTGGCAGGCGTAAATGGTTTTCAAGCGGTGACGATCAACACGGGTGGCGTTGCCGTAACACCCGGCCAAACATATGATATCTCGCTTTATGACAACAGCTCCGACGGGGTGTCCGGCCAGTGGGGCTTGATCGCGCCCTTTTTTTCGCATCCAGGTGTCCCGGGCGATGTGGGCTTCGCTTTTAACAACGGCCCGAGCAACGCAAACGGCACCTTTTCTGATTTTGGATCGCTCGCCTATTCAGCGACCTTTAACAGTGTTGGCGCGGTGCCAGAACCCTCGACTTCGGCGATGATGTTGCTCGGCTTCGCGGGTCTCAGCTTCGCCGGATTTCGTCGCAAGCAGATCGAGAGTGTCGCCGCCTGATCGCGGCGCATTCAGTCGATAATGCCAAGAGGCCGCCGAGAGGCGGCCTTTTTCGTCTGGGCCATCAAATAGGTCTCTCAAAACCTCCCTATTTTGCGCCAGAAAACGCCTGTGCCGATTTGCTGATTTTTGCATGGCACGAAGGCAGCTGATCGTTCATGACGAGACGCTCGCCAGCGTCGTCGGGAACGGCGGCAATGAGCCGATAAGGGCCGTAGGCGCGACGAAATGGAGCCCCTGTTCGGGTGGGATACGGTTGGCCGATCGCGCGCTCTCAAGACTTTTCCTTCAATTCAGGCCAGGCGTCGAGATTCCCCCTCATCTGGCCTTCGGCCACCTTCTCCCGCAAAGGGAGAAGGCGCTAACGTCGGGCGCCGCTGCTAAAACTCCGGCGCCACCCATGCAAATTCAGGCAGTTGCGTGCGGGCAAAAGTAAACTGCCGCTTGGAATATTGCCGGCTGTCGCGCTTGCCGCGCTCGACCGCCGCTTCCAGCGTCGCTTCGTCGCGCAAAAAAGCCAGAAGGCCGGGCACGCCGACCGCCCGCATCGCCGGCAGGGCCGGGTCGAGTCCTCTCGCCATCAGTTTCCGAACCTCATCCAAGGCGCCGGCCTGCATCATCTGGTCGAAACGCGCGTCGATGCGGCGGTCGAGATCGGCCTTTTCCGGCGCGATGAACAGGCATTTGCAGCGCACAGCGTCCAGCAGCGGTTTTCCGCGCGCGCCCTGGAAAGACGCCAGCGGCGCGCCGGTCGCGGCGAAAATTTCCAGCGCGCGCAAAATGCGTTGCGGATCGGTGGGCCGCAGCCGCGCCGCCGTCAGCGGGTCAAGCGCCTGTAATTTCGCGTAAAGCGCCTCCGGCGCGGCGCCCGCGTTTTCCGCGCGCACGTGGGCGCGCACCGCGTCAGGCACAGGGGGTATGTCCGACAATCCCTGCAACAGGCCCTTGAAATACATGCCGGTGCCGCCGACGAAAATCGGCAGGCGGCCCATGTCGCGCGCCTCGCCCAGGGCGCGCCTCGCGTCGTCGAGCCACAGGCCGACGGAATAATTGCGCTCGGCGCCGACATGGCCGAACAGCAGGTGCGGCGCGCCGGCCTCTTCCTCGGGCGTCGGCCGCGCCGAGAGGATCGGCAGGTCGCGGTAAACCTGCATGGAATTGGCGTTGATCACCACGCCATTGGCCTCGCGCGCCAGAAAAATGGCGCGCGCCGACTTGCCACTGGCGGTCGGTCCTGCGATGAGGATGGCGTCGCATTCTTTCAAATTGGAAAAACTCCGTTTGTCCGATTCGCCCGAAACTTCCGATTCCATGACCCATGTCGCCACATTGGTTGGCGCCGCCGGCGCGCAAACCCTGACGGACGAACTCATCGCCGCGGCTTCCCGCCGCCTGCCGGGAGCGGGCGAGCCGGTCATTCTCGCAGTCGGCCAAGCCGCCGACATTCCTTTCGCACCGGGCGCGGCGCATGGCAATCGCCAGGAATTCGCCTTCGCCGACGCCGGCTATTGCAAGGCGGCGATCTCGGTGCTGCGCATCGGCCTCGGCTTGGCGCCGCTCGATATTTTCGTCCAGCCGATCGCCGGGCGGCGCAAGAAGCTTCTGCTCGCCGACATGGATTCGACCATGATCGGCCAGGAATGCATTGACGAGCTGGCCGATTTCGTCGGGCTGAAGGACAAGGTCTCGGCGATCACCGAACGCGCCATGCGCGGCGAAATCGCCTTCGAGCCGGCCTTGCGCGAACGCGTGGCGCTGCTCGCCGGCCTCGACGCCTCGGTCGTCGACACGGCGATCGCGGAGCGCATCACCCTCACGCCGGGCGGAACCGCGCTGGTGCGCACCATGCGCGCCCACGGCGGCTATACCGCGCTGGTCTCCGGCGGCTTCACGCTTTTCACCTCGCGCATCGCCGAAAAAATCGGCTTCGACGAGAACCGCGCCAACATCCTCCTGGTTGAGGACGGCAAATTTCTGGGCGCGGTCGAGGAGCCTATTCTTGGCAAGGCGGCGAAACTCGCGACCCTTCAGGAGCTTTCAGCCCGGCTGGAGCTCGCGCCCGGGGAAACGCTGGCGATCGGCGACGGCGCCAACGATCTCGCCATGCTCGAGGCGGCGGGACTTGGCGTCGCCTACCACGCCAAGCCGGCCGTCGCCAGCGCGGCGCATGCGCGCGTCGACCATTCCGACCTGACCGCGCTTCTTTTCGCGCAAGGTTTTTCCGCGCAGGAATTCGTCACCGAATAATTGCCCAGGCGGAGCAAAATCGCCGCTCGCTCGTTGTCCACCCGATCATTCGGCGCCAGGAGCCTTGCAGATGAGTTTCGCCGCCCTCGATCTCGCGCGACTGCAATTCGCCTTCACTGTCGGCTTTCACATCCTCTTCCCGTCCTTTTCCATCGGCCTCGCCTCCTATCTCGCGGTGCTCGACGGGCTGTTCGTGCTGACGGGACGGCCGGTCTATCGCGATCTCTTCAATTACTGGAAGAAGATCTTCGCGCTGAGTTTCGGCATGGGCGTCGTCTCCGGCCTGGTCATGAGCTATGAATTCGGGACCAACTGGAGCGTCTTTTCCGACAAGACCGGACCGATCATCGGCCCTCTGATGGGCTACGAGGTCCTCACCGCCTTTTTCCTCGAGGCCGGATTCCTTGGCGTCATGCTGTTCGGCGAGGGGCGCATCTCGTCAAAACTGCGGCTGTTCGCCTCCTGCATGGTGGCGCTGGGCACGGCGGTTTCCGCCTTCTGGATCACCTCCGCCAACAGCTGGATGCAAACGCCCGCCGGCTACGCCGTCAACGCCGCCGGCCAGTTCGTTCCCGTCGACTGGTTCAAGGTTGTCTTCAATCCGTCCTTTCCCTATCGCTGCACACATATGCTGCTCGCCGCCTACCTGACCACGGCCTTCGCCGTCGGCGGCGTGGCGGCGCTGCATCTTTTGCGCGGCGTGCGCAGCGAAGCGGTCAAAACCATGTTCTCGATGGCGCTGTGGATGGCGGCTCTGGTCGCGCCGGCGCAGATTTTCGCCGGCGACCAGCACGGGCTGAACACGTTAAAATACCAGCCGGAGAAAATCGCGGCGATGGAAGGCCATTTCCAGTCCGAATCCGGCGGTCCGCTGGTGCTGTTCGGCTGGCCGGACGAGCAGAAAGACCGCGTCGATTACGCCGTGCAAATTCCCCATCTCGGCGCGTTGATCCTCACCCACCAATGGAGCGGTTTTTTACGCGGTCTCGACGACTGGCCCAAAAATCAATGGCCGCCGGTTCCCGTCACCTTCTGGGCCTTCCGTGTGATGGTGGGGATCGGCTTCTCCATGCTGGGGCTCGGCCTGTGGAGCCTCGTCCTGCGCTGGCGCGGCAAGCTTTACGACAGCCCCTGGCTGCAACGCTCGGCCCTGGCGCTTGGCCCGTTCGGCTTTGTCGCCATTGTCGCAGGCTGGACCACCACCGAAACCGGCCGCCAGCCTTTTACCGTCTATGGCCTGCTGACCACGGCGCATTCGGCCTCGCCGGTGCTGGCGCCGGCGGTGGGCGCGTCGCTCGCCGCCTTTGTCCTGGTCTATCTGACGCTGTTCGGCCTCGGTGTCTACTATATGCTCAAGCTGATGAACCGGGCGCCGGGACCGCGTGAGCCGGGCGACGCCGGTCCGGCGCCGAGCCATGCGGCGGGCCTCACGCCCCTCCAGGGGCTGCAAGCCCGGTCGGAGGCGCAAAGATGAGCCATTTCTTCGATCTCGCCAATATATGGGCGGCGCTGATCGCCTTCGCCGTCCTCGCCTATGTCGCGCTCGACGGGTTCGATCTCGGCATCGGCATCCTGTTTCCCCTGTTCAGCGGCAAGGAGCAGCGCGACGAGGCGATGAACTCGGTCGCGCCGGTATGGGACGGCAACGAAACCTGGCTGGTGCTCGGCGGCGGCGGGCTGTTCGCGGTGTTCCCGCTGGCCTATTCCATCATCATGCCGGCGCTTTATCCGCTGGTCATCGCGATGCTGCTCGGCCTGGTGTTTCGCGGCGTCGCCTTCGAATTCCGCTTTCGCGCCGATCGGTCGGCGTTCTTGTGGGACTGGTCGTTCTTCGTCGGCTCGCTCGCCGCAGCCTTTGCTCAGGGCGTGATGCTCGGGGCGCTGGTGCAAGGCATAAAGGTCGCGGGGCGGGCCTATGCCGGCGGGCGGCTCGACTGGCTGACCCCGTTCAGCCTGCTCACCGGCCTCGCGCTGGTGTGCGGCTATGCGATGCTCGGCGCGACCTGGCTGGTCCTGAAGACGCGCTGGCGGACGCAGGCCCGCGCTTTTGGCATTGCGCGCGTGCTGGCGCCGCTGATGCTGGTCCTGATCGCGACGGTCAGCCTGTGGACCCCCTTTCTCAATGAGGATTATTGGAACCTGTGGTTCGGCTGGCCGGAAAACCTGCTGCTCGCGCCTCTGCCGCTCGCCTGCGGCGCGCTCGGCCTGTGGCTGCTGAAACTGCTGGCGGACGAGCGCGAAATCGCGCCCTTCCTTGTGACGCTGAGCCTTTTCGCGCTGTGCTATCTCGGCATCGGCGTCAGCTTCTTTCCCTATATCGTGCCGCGTTCGGTGACGATCCACGCGGCGGCGGCCCCGGATTCGAGCCTGTCGTTCCTGCTCGCCGGGGCCGTCGTGCTGATCCCGATCATCCTCGCCTATATGGGATTCGCCTATTACGTCTTTCGCGGCAAGACCGACGCGGCCGGCGGATATCACTGAAGCGGCTTGACGACGGCGCCCGAAAAAAGCATGACGCCTTCAGGCTTGACGACGGCGCCCGAAAAAAGCATGGTGCCGGCATGACGCATTCGCAAATTCCTCGCCGGATTTCGATTATCAGCTAGCAGCTCAGCTGGCTGGCGCCGTCACGTCTCCCCAAGATATTCGCGAGATCGACGCCCAGGCCAGCGCCAGGGGGATTCATGTCCATCTCGATGCCGTTGAAACTTTACAATACGCTGAGCCGCGAGCGCGAAACCTTCGCGCCGATCGACGCTGAAAACGTGCGCCTCTATGTCTGCGGCCCCACGGTCTATGACTTCGCCCATATCGGCAACGCCCGGCCGCTGATCGTCTTCGACGTGCTCTATCGGCTGTTGCGCGAAATCTACGGCGTCGAGCATGTGAAATACGTCCGCAACATCACCGACGTGGACGACAAGATCAACGCCCGCGCCGCCGAGCGAAAAATCACCATCCGCGAGCTGACGGAAGAAACCAACCGCGTGTTCCAGGAGGATGTGGCGGCGCTCAACTGCCTGCCGCCGGACGTGCAGCCGCGCGCCACCGAACATATCGCCGAAATGGTCGGCATCATCGAAAAGCTGATCGCCAATGGCCACGCTTATGCGGCCGACCGCCATGTGTTGTTCGACGTGCCGTCCATGCCAGAATATGGCCAGTTGTCGCGCCGGCCGCTCGACGACATGATCGCAGGCGCCCGCGTCGAGATCGCGCCTTACAAGAAGGGCGAGATGGACTTTGTGCTGTGGAAGCCGTCGAAGGATGAAGAGCCGGGCTGGGACAGCCCGTGGGGCAGGGGGCGTCCGGGCTGGCATATCGAATGCTCGGCCATGTCGCACAAGCATCTCGGCGAAGTGTTCGACATCCACGGCGGCGGCATCGACCTGGTCTTCCCGCACCACGAGAACGAGATCGCCCAGACGCGCTGCGCCTTCGGCCACAACGTCATGGCCAAGGTCTGGATGCACAACGGCTTCTTGCAAGTCGAAGGCGAGAAAATGTCGAAAAGCCTCGGCAATTTCATCACCATCCATGAGTTGCTGCACAGCGACAAGTTCGGCGGCCGGCCGTGGCGCGGCGAAGTGCTGCGCCTCGCCATGCTGCGCAGCCATTACCGGCAACCCATCGACTGGACCGTCAAGGCGCTGGAAGAGGCGGAAAAGACGCTGCAACGCTGGTACGGTTTTTTACGCGCGCAAGGGGTGACGGCCGAGAGCGCGGCGCAGGCGCCCCTGCGGCCGAGCTTTGTCGAAGCCCTGCTCGACGATCTCAACATTCCCCGCGCCATGGCGGAACTGCATGCGCTCGCCGGCAAGGCCGAGCCGTCGAAAACCCAGACCGGCAAGGCGGAGGCGGAAAAGCTTTTCCGCGCCGCCGGGCTTTTGGGGCTGTTGCAGGACGATCCCACGGCGTGGGAGCAGAAGGCTCTGAGCGGCGTCGAAGTCGACGATGCGGAAGTGGAAAAGCTGGTGGCCGAGCGACTGGCGGCGCGCAAGTCGCGCAATTTCGCCGAATCCGACCGCCTGCGCGACGTGCTGGCCGACATGGGCGTGAAGCTCAAGGACGGCAAGGACCCCGCGACCGGCGAGCCGGTTACCGAATGGGAGGTCGGCGCGTGACGATCTTGGCCGGCGGCTGTCAATGCGGCGCCACACGCTTTGCTTGCGATGATCTCGGCCGCGCTTCGATCTGCCATTGCCGCATGTGCCAGCGCGCTTTTGCCGCGCCTTTCGCGGCTCTGGTCACGGCGCGAGGTCTCGTCTGGACGTCCGGCGAGCCCAAGCGCTTCCGCAGTTCGAACAAGGCTCAGCGCGGGTTTTGCGCTGATTGCGGCACGCCGCTGACGCTTGAATATGACGGGCTTGATGTCGAACTGGCGATTTGCGCCTTCGACCGGCCGCAGGAAATCGCGCCCACGATCCAGAACGGCGTCGAAAGCCGCCTGTGCTGGACGGATCGCCTTGCCGGACTGCCCCAGCGCAGCGCCGAAGAAAAAGCCAGGGGCTTGGCCTTCCTGGCCAATCTCGTCTCGTTCCAGCACACGGAGCCAAGATGACGCCGCCCGCTGACGGACCCGAAAAAGACTGGCGCGCCTCGCTGCCGTTTCCGGCGCATTGGCTGTGGTACATCGTGGCCAAGGTGATCCTGCTGGCTCTCGTCACGCTGATCGCCTTGAAATATTACGGACTGATGTGATGGCGGCGGAAAAAATTTCCCTGCGTCCGGCCTTGCCGTCGGATGCGCCTGTCCTGGCGGAGCTGTTTCGCGCCAGCGTCGAGGAATTGGCGCAGGAGGATTATTCCGAGGCGCAAATCGAGGCCTGGGCCGCGACCGCCGACGACGAGGCGGCGTTCGCGAAAAAGCTCGTGGGCGCGCTGACCATCGTCGCCATGCTGAAGGGCGAGGTCGCCGGCTTCGCCAGCCTCAAGGGCGCCGACGCGATCGACATGCTCTACGTCCACCCCGATGCGGCGCGGAAGGGCGTGGGGACGCAGCTTTGCGACGCGCTGGAAAAGCTCGCCGCCGCGCGCAAGGCGACGGTCCTCAAGGCCGATGTCTCCGATTGCGCGCTGGCTTTCTTCTCGGCGCGAAAATACGAGCCGCAACAACGCAACATGGTTTTTCTCGGCGACGAGGTTTTGGGCAATACCACCATGACCAAGACGCTGGCCGCTTTACCCGGACCAACCCAATGACCCGCGAACGCGTATACCTGCTGGACACCACGTTGCGCGACGGCGCGCAGACGACGGGCGTCGATTTTTCGCTCGACGACAAGAAGCAGATCGCCGGCCTGCTCGACGCGCTCGGCATCGATTACGTCGAAGGCGGCTATCCCGGCGCCAATCCGCTCGACAGCGAATTCTTCAAGACGAAGCAGACGAAAAACGCGCGTTTCGCCGCCTTCGGCATGACCAAGCGCGCCGGCCGCTCCGCCGCCAATGATCCGGGCGTCGCCGCTCTGCTCGACAGCGCCGCCGACTCGATTGTCTATGTCGCCAAGGCCTGGGACTATCAGGTGCGCGTGGCGCTCGGCTGCACCCTGGAGGAAAACCTCGAAGGCATAGAGGACAGCGTCAAGGCGGCGGTCGCGGCCGGGCGCGAAGTTTTGGTCGACGCCGAGCATTTTTTCGACGGCTTCAAGGACAACAAGGATTACGCCCTGGCCTGCGTCCAGGCCGCGCACAAGGCGGGCGCGCGCTGGGTGGTGCTGTGCGACACCAATGGCGGGACGCTGCCGCACGAGATCGAGGCGATTGTCCGCTCGGTGGCGAAATTCGTGCCCGGCGAAAACCTCGGCATCCACGCGCATAACGACACCGAGCAGGCGGTGGCCAATTCCTTCGCGGCTTTGCGCGGCGGCGCGCGGCAGATCCACGGCGCGCTGAACGGACTCGGCGAGCGCTGCGGCAACGCCAACCTTTGCTCGATCATCCCGACGCTGCTGCTCAAGCCGGAATATGCCGAAAAATTCGAGATCGGCGTGACGCAGGAAAAGCTGCGCGGCCTGGCCAAGATCAGCCATACGCTCGACGAGTTGCTCAACCGCGCGCCCGACCGCCATGCGCCCTATGTCGGCGCTTCCGCCTTCGCCACCAAGGCCGGCATCCACGCCTCCGCCGTGCTGAAGGACCCGCGCACCTATGAGCACGTGCCGCCGGAGACGGTGGGCAACGCCCGCCGCGTGCTGGTCTCCGACCAGGCGGGAAAATCCAACATCCTGGCCGAACTGGAGCGTCTCGGCGTCGCCGTCGCCAAGGACGATCCGCGCGTGAACCGCCTGCTGGCGACGGTCAAGGACAAGGAGTCGCAGGGCTACGCCTACGAGGGCGCCGACGCCAGCTTCGAACTGCTGGCCCGCCGCATCCTCGGCCATGTGCCTGTCTATTTCGAGGTCGAGCGCTTTCGCGTCGATGTCGAACGCCGCCACAACGCCGAAGGGGCGCTCGAAACCTTCTCCGAGGCGACGGTGCGGGTCAAGATCGACGGCCAGAGCTCCATCTCGGCGGCGGAAGGCAATGGCCCGATCAACGCGCTCGATCTCGCCTTGCGCAAGGACCTGGGCAAATACCAGAAATTCATCGGGAACATCGAACTGCTCGATTTCCGCGTCCGCGTGTTCCAGGGCGGCACGGATGCGGTGACGCGTGTGCTGGTCGAATTTGGCGACAGGACCGGCGAGACCTGGTCGACGGTCGGCGTCTCCGCCAATTTGATCGACGCCTCGTTCCAGGCCCTGCTCGACGCCATCGACTACAAATTGCTGAAGGCGGGCGCCTGAGCTCATTTTTTTGTCCAGCGCCCGTAAAACATTTGCTTGAGCGAGGCCTTGGCTTTAGCGTAACTATGCGGAAGGGTGTTCGCCGGGAGCGAGTGATGGCGCGTCGAAACGGATTGGTCTTGCAGCACAGGCGCAGCGCGCCGCTGCGCGCCGATCCGTCGGTTGCGCTGGACGTGCATAGCCTCGTGGTCGCGGCGCGCGACATCCGCGAGGGCTTCAACTTCGCATCCCGTGGCTCGCTTGGAGTCGTCACCCATGTGTTCGCGCAGGGCGTCGGCTATGAGGTGCGCTTTTCCGAACCGAGCCGCGTGACCCTCTGCGCCAGCCGCGCCGAACTCGATCCGGCCTGACCAACCGCGACGGCGGCGATTATTGTTCCGGATCATGGCCGAGGCCGCCGGACTGGATTAACATCACTCCCGAATTGAGGGCCGGTCGCGTCGAGCGGCGGGAAAACCGTATTTGTGCCCTCGTTCGAAAGGATTCTCGCGTGGACGAAACCGCCAAAGCGCCCGAAAAAAAAGCTCCCGTGATCGAGCCGGCTTCCGCCGTCAAGCCGAAAAAAGCCAGGGCTCCGCGGGTGGACGAGGAGACGGCGCCCGAGCGCCTGCACCACCTGGCGCAGATGCGACATGATCCCGCCGAAATCCGCCGCGTGTTCGAAACCGGCGAATATCCCTATTCCGCGCGCATGCGCACCGCGCCTTACGAAGAGCACATGCTGAAATTGCAGCAGGAATTGCTCAAGGCGCAGCGTTGGGTCGAGGCCAGCGGCGAACGCATCGTCATGCTGTTCGAGGGGCGCGACGCCGCCGGCAAGGGCGGCACGATCAAACGTTACATGGAGCACATGAACCCGCGCACCGCGCGCGTCGTCGCCTTGCAGAAGCCGACCGAGCGCGAACGCACGCAATGGTTCTTCCAGCGCTATATCGCGCAATTGCCGTCTGGCGGCGAAATCTGCCTGTTCGACCGCTCCTGGTATAATCGCGCCGGCGTCGAGCGGGTGATGGGTTTCTGCACGCCCACCGACTATCTCGAATTCATGCGCCAGTGTCCGGAAGTCGAGCGCATGCTGTCGCGTTCCGGCGTGCGGCTGTTCAAATACTGGTTCTCGGTGTCGCGCGACGAACAGCGCCGCCGCTTCGAGGCGCGCAAGGACGATCCGTTGAAACAATGGAAACTGTCGCCGATCGACCTCGCCTCGCTCGACAAGTGGGACGATTACACCGAGGCCAAGGAGGCGATGTTCTTCTATACCGACACGGCCGACGCGCCCTGGACCATCATCAAGTCAGACGACAAGAAACGCGCCCGCCTCAATTGCATGACGCATTTTTTATGGTCGCTGCCTTATCCCAACAAGGATCTGTCCATCGTCCGCCCGCCCGACCCGCTGATCGTCGGCTCGACCGAACATGTCATCGGCCACGACATGCACATCATCGACAAAACCGTGCATCCGGATTTGAAGCGGGGGTAGGGGGCGGCAAACGTGAGCGCAGGGAATTTTTTCGCGATGACGCAATGGCGTTCGCCGAAAAAATTAGTACGGCAGCCATTGTGCATTTCCTAGGGTTGGTATTATTCTCGCGATAGCGTATTCAATTTTGTAGCAAAAAAGAGCATATAGGACATGGACGTAAAAGCAGGATTAGCTTTAACCGATCCAGCGATGGAACTTGTGGAGTTGGGTGATTACCTAAGGACAATTCAAGATAGTAGTGCGCCAGCTTATCAGGTCATTGCCAGCGCGCTCGGATTGTCCCACGCGAGTTTTGAATTTCTCGACGCCATGGCCGCGATAAGTGCAAGGTTCGCAGCCTTTTCGAGATTCATTCAGAAAATAGATGACCCTTTTGTCTCACAAAGGGTAAGAACACAGATATTGAATGCTGCTAAGCAGTTCTCTGGACTTTGGCGGCCAGATATATTTGTTGGCCAATGGGATAAGGTAAGGACTGCGCATCTAAACGATAATTTGCTTTTCGTGTTGGAAGGGTTTAGCCGCACCGCGAGAGCGCATAAGCCTTTGCGAAAATTATCTGATAGTGAGCGCAATGAGCTAATAACGCAGCTTTCAGAAATTTCTGACAATATTGGCAATGAAGATTTACCAGAATGGGCGAAGCAGCCGCTGCAAGACGGTCTCTCTCGCCTTCGCACGATTTTGCGGTCAATCATGTTTTTTGGCTATGACGCCGCTATAGATCAAATTTTATTGTTGCACGTCAGAACATCATCACTACAAACAGCACTAATAAAAAGTGATCCAGTAAAATATCCCAACGGGCATTCGAAAATTTTCAAATTGCTAAAGGTTCTTGCGGTTGCGGGCGAGCTTTTTTGTCTGCCCGCGGAGTCTTCTCATGCATTCGATATTTATAGGGGGTGGTTTTTAGGGTCACTTGTCCACGGTCTAGAGGGCGTACCTGAACAAAAATTGCTTCCGCCACCCAGTGTTGATGTCAGTGTTGCAGATGTTTAATTGCTTATATCCATTGTAAGTGTCACGTAGGCATCGAAAATTGACGGAGGTGCTGATCACCTCCGCCTAAACGCTCACATCCCCAGCGGGCCGCGCGTGATCGCCGCGACGCCGGTGCGCGACACTTCCACCAATCCGACCGGCCGCATCAGCTCGACGAAATCATCGATCTTCTTCGGCGCGCCGGTCAGCTCGAAGATGAAGCTTTCGGTGGTGGCGTCGATGACGCGGGCGCGAAAGGCCTCCGCGAGGCGCATGGCCTCGGTGCGATTCTCGCCCTTGCCCCGCACCTTGACCATCGCCAGCTCCCGCTCCACCGAATTGCCGAGCAGGCTGAGGTCGGTGACGCGATGGATCGGCACGATGCGTTCGAGCTGGTGCGAAATCTGCTCGATCGTCTCCGGCGTGCCGGTGGTGACCACGGTGATGCGCGACAGGCCTTGCGCGTGCGCCACCTCGGCGACGGTCAGGCTTTCGATGTTGTAGCCGCGCCCCGAAAACAGGCCGACAACTCGGGCGAGAACGCCCGGCTCGTTGTCGACGAGCACCGACAAGGTGTGCGTCTCGCTGCGCGAGGCCTTGCCGGCGGACGAGGAATAGGGGGACAGCGCGGCGGCGGGGGAGGGGGCGTTCATGGCGGATGGTCCATCTCTGTGACTAACGGGCGCCGTCATTGCGAGGAGCGAAGCGACGAAGCAATCCACGCTGCGATTGTGGCAAATGTGGATTGCTTCGCTTCACCCGCAATGACGGCGAGGTTGAAGCACGGCGCGGAAAAACCGCGCCGCGAAAAAAATCACACCAGCATCTTGCCCTTGTCGTCGATGACGCTGCCGATGTCCTCTTCAGTGTCGGGCAGGATCATCTCGTTGTGCGCCTTGCCCGAGGGGATCATCGGCAGGCAGTTTTCCGCCTTGTCGACCATGCAGTCGAAGATCACGGCCTGCGGGCTGTCGATCATCTCCTGGATGGCCGCGTCGAGTTTTGCGGGGTCCGAGCAGCGGATGCCCTTGATGCCATAGGCTTCGGCCAGCTTGACGAAATCGGGCAGCGCCTCGGAATAGGAGCTGGAATAGCGCCCGCCGTGCAGCAGTTCCTGCCACTGCCGCACCATCCCCATATATTCGTTGTTCAGGATGAAGATCTTCACCGGGCAGCGGAACTGCACGGCGGTCGACAGCTCCTGGATGTTCATCAGGATCGACGCCTCGCCGGCGATGTCGACCACCAGCGCGTCCGGGTTGGCGAGCTGCGCGCCGATTGCCGCAGGCAGGCCGTAGCCCATGGTGCCGAGGCCGCCCGAGGTCATCCAGCGGTTCGGCTCCTCGAAATGATAGTGCTGCGCCGCCCACATCTGGTGCTGGCCGACTTCCGTGGTGATGTAGGTCTTGCGGCCCTTGGTCAGCTCATACAGGCGCTCGACCGCGTATTGCGGCTTGATGGTGGTTTCCGACTTCTTGTAGGAAAAGCTCTTGCGCGCCCGCCAGGTATTGATCTGCGCCCACCAGGCCTCGTGCGCCTTCTTGTCGACCGGATGCGCCTCCGCGCGCCACAGGCGCACCATATCGTCGAGCACATGCGCGCAATCGCCGACGATGGCGAGATCGACCATCACGTTCTTGTTGATCGACGAGGGATCGATATCGATGTGGATCTTTTTCGAGTTGGGCGCGAAGGCGTCGAGGCGGCCGGTGATGCGGTCGTCAAAGCGCGCGCCGACGCAGACCATCAGGTCGCAGTCGTGCATGGCGTTGTTGGCCTCGTAGGAGCCATGCATGCCCAGCATGCCGAGCCAGTTTTTTCCGCTCGCCGGATAGGCGCCGAGGCCCATCAGGGTGGAGGTGATCGGGAAGCCGGTTTGCGCCACCAGTTCGCGCAGCAGCGTCGAGGCGACCGGGCCGGAATTGATGACGCCGCCGCCGGTATACAGGATCGGCTTCTTGGCCTTGGCCATCATCTCCACGGCCTGCTTGATTTTCGACAGTTCGGCCTTGATCTGCGGCTGGTAGGTCTTGTGCTGGATGTTTTTGGGCGGAGCATAGAGGCCGGAGGCGAATTGCACGTCCTTCGGAATATCCACCACGACCGGGCCGGGACGGCCGGAGCGGGCGATGTAAAAGGCCTCGTGCAGGATGCGGGCCAGATCCTCGATCTTGCGCACGAGGTAATTGTGCTTGGTGCAATGGCGGGTGAGGCCGACCGTGTCGGCTTCCTGGAACGCGTCCGAGCCGATGAGATGCGTCGGCACCTGGCCGGTGATGCAGACCACGGGGATGGAGTCCATCAAGGCGTCGGTCAGGCCGGTGATGGCGTTGGTGGCGCCGGGGCCGGAGGTGACGAGCAGGCAGCCGACCTTGCCCGACGAGCGGGCGTAGCCCTCCGCCGCATGGGCCGCGCCCTGTTCGTGCCGCACGAGCACGTGATGGAGCTTGTCCTGGTGGAAAAGCGCGTCATAGATCGGCAGGACCGCGCCGCCGGGATAGCCGAACAGGGTCGTGACGCCCTGATCCTGCAAGGCTTGCACCACCATTTCGGCGCCGGTCATCATCTTCGACATTTTGGGCTCCAGAGCTTTTCTTAGCTATCGTCTCTTTGTGGGCTCGCGGCAATAAAAAAGGCCCCTTTCGGGACCCGGTCAAGCGCCAGCGGCAGGAAATCCGGGTCAGTCCCGGCCTGCTGGTGGCGCTTTATCTACAACAAGGATTTTCCGCACTTGCGACGCTTCCTGAAAGAGAGGCGAAATTCATAGGCCAGCCGCCGGGGCGGGTCAAGCCTGGCCGTCCGGGCGCCAGCGCAAAAATATCACTTCCGTGTCGCCGTATTCGCGCCGCTCGAGCACGTCAAAACCGGCGGGCGGCTCGAAAACCGCCGCCGCCGCCTCCTCGACGATGACCAGGGCGCCGGGCTCGAGCCAGCCGCCGCGCGCCAGTGAGGTCATCGCCGGTTGGGCGAGGCCGCGATCATAGGGCGGGTCGAGAAAGGCCAGCGTATAGGGCAGACCGGGCGGCGCGTCGCCGAGTTTTCGGGCGTCGCGGCGGAAGATGCGCGTGACGCCGCCCAACCCGAGCGCCTCGACGTTTTCGCGGATAAGCGCGCGCGCCTGGGCGCCGTCCTCGACGAACAGGCAGAAGTCCGCGCCGCGCGAGATAGCTTCGAGGCCGAAGGCGCCCGTGCCGGCGAACAGGTCGATCACCCGTCCGCCCGGCAGCGGGTCGCCATGCGAATGGGCAAGGATGTTGAACAGAGTCTCGCGCAGCCGGTCGGAAGTCGGACGGATGCCGTCCGATCTGGGACCGAACAAAGCGCGGCCCTTCAGACGTCCGCCAACAATCCGCATGGCCTATTTTTGTCCACGCGGTTTTTGCGCGCCGGATGGCTTGCCGCCCGAGGAACGGCCGCCGCCCGGCTTGCCGCCGCCGAAGGGTTTGCCGCCGGAGGGCCTGCTTCCGGAAGGCTTGCCGCCAGCAGGACGCTCGCCAAAGCTCTTGCCGGCGGCGCGCGGCCGCTCGCCGTCGCGCGTGAATTTCGGGCGGTCGCCGGAATCCTTGGCCGGGCCATGCGGGCGTTCACTGTTGCGGGCGAATTTGGGCCGGTCGCCGAAATCCTTGGCTGGTCCGCGCGGACGCTCGCCGTCGCGGGAAAAATTCTGGCGCTCGCCGCGCGGCGGCCGGGCGTCGCCCCCATCCTGACGGGCGCCGCGTCTAAAAGTCTTGGCCGCGCCGGTGTCATTGGCCGGGCTTTTTTCCGCGCGAGGACCGGGCTTGCGCCCTGGCGCCGATTTCCGTTCGGGCGCCTCAAGCTGTTCGCGTTCATCACGGAAGCGGCGGGCGTTGCGCGAGGCGGGCGGCGCCTCTTCGCGCCGCGTGGCCGCGCTCACCCGCTCGACCACCACCTTGCGCCCGTTGCGGTCCTCGGTGGCGTCGCGCTCGGTGCGGCGGCGCGCGCCTTTCTCAAGCTTGGCGCGATCGCTGCGCAGCGCCGAGACATGCTTGCGCGGCTCGGGCTTTTCCTGCGAGGCGAAGGATTTCTTCGCCGGTTTTTCGCCGCGTTCAGCCTTGCCCGCGGGCTTGCGATCGCGCGGCGCCCTTTCGCGGAAAGATTCGGGTTCGGGCTCGGGCGTGCGGTCGAACACCGGCCCTTCGAAATCGACATTGGCCTGTCGGCTGAGGCTTTCGCCCAACTGGTCGGCGAGGACGCGGGTGCGCACTTCCTCGACGATCCCTTCCGGCGTCTCGCCGAGCTGGAACGGCCCATAGGACAGGCGGATCAGTCGGTTGGTCGCCAGGCCGAGATGTTCGAGCAGGCGCTTGACCTCGCGGTTCTTGCCCTCGCGCAGGCCGAGCGTGATCCAGACGTTGGCGCCCTGGACGCGGTCGAGCTTGGCCTCGACGCCGGCGTAGTCGATCCCTTCGATGGTCACGCCATTGGCCAGCGTGTCGAGCCTGGCCTGGTCGGTCACGCCATTGGCGCGGGCGCGATAGCGGCGCAGCCACCCCGTCGCCGGCAGCTCCAGCACGCGGGCGAGCCCGCCGTCATTGGTTAAAAGCAGCAGGCCCTCGGTATTGATGTCGAGACGGCCGATCGACATCAGCCGCGGCAGCGCCGGAAATCTCTCGGCGATGAATTCGAAGATGGTCGGACGTCCCTCCGGGTCGCGGTCGGTGGTGACGAGCCCGCGCGGCTTGTGGAACAGGAACAGGCGGGTTCTTTCGCGCGTCGCCAGCGGCTTGCCGTCGACGGTCACGCTGTCTTCGCCCGTGATGTTTCTCGCGGCGGTGGCAAGCGTTTCGCCATTGACGCTCACGCGGCCCTCGGCGATCCAGGCTTCGGCGTCGCGGCGCGAGCACAGGCCGGCGCGCGCCATCACCTTGGCGATGCGATCGCCTTCATGCGCCTTTTCGGCTTCGGGCGTGTTCCGGGGCGCCTTTTGGGTCGGCCTTTTGGCGCCTTGCGGCTTGCGCGAAGACCGGGAATTTTTGTTGCTGTCGTTGTCCATCCCGGTCTGATAGCAGAGGCGGGGTTTTTTAGAAAACGTTTTGCGAAAGGCCGCTTGCTTGTCGCCGCACGAAAACATCCTCGGCCAGAAGATCGACCCTTGGGACCTCGCCTTCGCCGAGGCGAAGGCCGCCGCCTTGCGCGGCGAGGCGCCCATCGGCGCGGCGCTGGTCCATGAGGGAAAAATCGTCGCCAGCGCCGGCAATCGCACCATCGAGGACCATGACCCCACGGCCCATGCCGAAATGCTGGCGATCCGCGCCGCCGCCAAAATTCTGGGCGACGAGCGCCTGACCGGCTGCGATCTCTATGTGACGCTCGAGCCCTGCGCCATGTGCGCCGGCGCGATCTCCTTCGCCCGCCTGCGCCGGCTCTATTTCGCCGCCGAGGATGAAAAAGGCGGCGCGGTGGAGAACGGCCCGCGCTTTTTCTCGCAGAAAACCTGCCACCACCGGCCGGAGATTTACGGCGGCATCCGCGCGTCGGAGTCCGCCGAACTATTACGCGATTTCTTCAAGGCGCGGCGGTGATCATTTCCCGCCCAGCACCGCAAACCCCTGTTTGACGAAAAACTTCGCCGCCTCCGGCCCCTCCAGGAACGCCAGAAACTTCCCCGCCGCCTCGCCCCTGGCGCTGGCGGTCAAGGCGATGGGATAGACCACTGGCGGATGCGAGTTTTCCGGGAAGCGCGCGACGATTTTCACGTCGGGCGCGGCATGGGCGTCGGTGGCGTAGACGACGCCCAGCGGCGTCTCGCCACGCGATACGTAGAGCAGGGCGGAGCGGACATTGTCGGCGAGCGCCAGATGCGCCTGCACGCCATCCCACAGGCCGAGCTTCGTCAGCGCCTGCTTGCCGTAAATTCCTGCCGGCACGCTGACCGGGTCGCCCATCGACAGGCGTCCGCCCTGAAGCGCCGAGGACAGGCCGGCGGGCGTCAACGCCACTGAATTTTCCGCGGCGGCTTTCGGCGCGATCAGCACCAGATCGTTGCCGAGCAGGTTTTTGCGCGAAGGCGCGGCGATCAGGTTTCTCGCGACGAGATAGTCCATGCTTTTTGTGTCGGCGCCGATGAAAATGTCGGCCGGGGCGCCAGCCTCGATCTGCCGCGCCAGCGAAAATGAGCCGGCGTAGGAAATGGCCACCGCCTGGCCGGTGCGGCTTTTCCACTGTGCGGCGGCGTCGTCGAGAGCGTTCTTCAGGCTGGCGGCGGCGAAAACCATCACCGAGCCGCTTTGGGCCACTGGGGCGGCGGCGGAAGGCGCAGCGTCGAGCGCCCTGGCGGGAGAGAGCAGGGCGATGAAAGCCGCCAGGGCGGAAAAGATCGGGGTCGCGCGCAAGTGGCATTCTCCGGCAGGGGTGATCCGTGGCAAACTCCGCTCGCAAGCGAGTCGGGCGGTCCCGGCAATATGTAACAATTCTACAGCAATGGGGGAAGCATGTCGGAAGCGGGTCAGTTTTCAGCGGCGGCTTCCTTCGAGCAACATCCCCTGCGGGCGAGAATCCTCGGCGAACTGCACGCCAGGCCAACGCGGCCGCTCGAAAGCCCCGCCCGCATCCTGCATTTCGGTTTCCTGGCCGACGCCAAACGGGCCGACGCCGACCGGCTGGCGCTGGCCAACGCCTGCGTCGAGCGAGGCCTGCCCGGTCCCGATCCGCAAACGCGGCAATTCCGGCTGGAGCTGCAAGGCGCGGTGCTGGTGTGGGAGCGGCACGGCGAATTCATCACCCACAGCTGGGAATTCGCCTGTGGCGAGGTCGAAGGGCCGTTTTCGCCTTCGCCCGAAGCCCTGATGCAGAAGTTGAAAATGCTGCCGCAGCCCGGCCCGTTGCTGGTCGCCGTCGATCTGCACATGGTTGTTGGCGACGCCGATCCCGCCGCGCTGGCGAAAACTTTCGGCCCACTGCAACTGGCGGTCGCCGAGGCCAACGGCGGCCGCGCGCTGATCGCCACCGATTTCGCGCCCGACACGTTCGGCTTCGTGCGCGTCTTCATCGCCAACCGGGCCATGCCCGACATGGCCGCCGGCCGCCTGGCGCAAAGGCTGCTCGAGCTGGAAACCTATCGCACGCTGGCGCTGATGGGCCTGCCGGAAGCGCAGCGGCTCACGCCGTCCATTCGCCACATCGAGGAGGAATTGCCGCATATCCTCGACGCCATGACCAAGGCGCAGGGCGTCGACGCCAATCGCCAGCTGCTCGACGAATTGACCAGCCTCGCGGCGGAACTCGAGGTCGGCGCGACCGCCAGCCTTTATCGTTTCGGCGCCACCCGCGCCTACGACGATCTCGTCCAGGAACGGCTGCAGGCGATCAACGAGACGCCCTTGCCCGATTACGCGAGCTTTGGCGGTTTTCTCACCCGGCGCCTGCAACCGGCGATCCGCACCTGCGCCAACACCGAAGCGCGCCAGGCCGATCTCTCGCGAAAACTGGCGCGCGCCGCGCAATTGCTGCGCACCCGCGTCGATACGGAAGTCGAGGCGCAGAACGGCGATCTGCTGCGGCAGATGGGCGAGCGGGTGCAATTGCAACTGCGCTTGCAGCAGACGGTGGAAGGGCTGTCGGTCGCCGCCATCACCTATTATATTTCCAGCGTCTTCAACCACCTGTTCGAAGGCGCGCAAAAGGCCGGTTTTCCGATCGACCCGACCATCGCCACGGCGGTGTCCATTCCCCTCGTCGCGATTTTTGTCGGCTGGACCGTCTGGCGCATTCGCCGCAAGCACAAGGACGAGTGACGGCGCGCGGCGAGGCGTCCGCTCAGGCGGCGACGCGGGCGCCTTTTTTGACGGCGATGATCGCCACGGCCGCAAGCAGGCAGGCGACGCCCGCGGAGGTGAAGGCCGGGAGGTAGCTCGCCAGCGCGTCGCGCGAAGCCCCCGCGCCATACGCCGCGGTCGCTGAGCCGAGCTGATGCGCGGTGAAAATCCAGCCGAACACCAGCGGGCCTTGTCCGCGCCCGAAAGCCTGCCCCGCCATGCGGACCGTCGGCGGCACCGTGGCGATCCAGTCGAGGCCGTAGAACACAGCGAAAAGACTCAAGCCGTAAAACGAAAAGTCGGTGTAGGGCAGCAAGATCAGGCTGAGCCCGCGCAGTCCATAATACCAGAACAGCAGCGCCCGATTGTCGAAGCGGTCCGACAGCCAGCCGGAGCCGATGGTTCCGACAAAGTCGCAGCCGCCCATCAACGCCAGCACGCCCGACGCAGCGACGGCGCCGATGCCGAAATCATGGCAGAGCGGGATGAAGTGGTTCTGCACGAGCCCGCTGGTGGAAAGCCCGCAGATGAAGAATGTCCCCGCCAGCACCCAGAAAACCGGGTTGCCGGAGGCGTCGCGCAGCGCGCTGAAGCTGTTGGCGAACGCATTGCCGGCGCCGTTTTCCGCGTTCGGAGCGACGACCATGTCCTCGCCGTAAGAGGGCAGGGCCACATCGCTGGGATGGTCGCGAATGACCAGCAAGGTGAGCGCGAGGCAGATCAGGCACAGGACGCCGGCGGGGACCATCGCCATCCGCCATCCCATATGGTCCGACAGCCAGGCGGCGA
Organism: uncultured Alphaproteobacteria bacterium; assembly: GCA_963828185.1. Classification (GTDB taxonomy): domain Bacteria; phylum Pseudomonadota; class Alphaproteobacteria; order Rhizobiales; family Beijerinckiaceae; genus Rhodoblastus. Next base: position 189,211 of record CAWHDV010000019.1, read on the forward strand.
CCGGCAGGAACAGTAATTGCCCGGTGGCGCTGCTGGCGCTGAGGACGCCGACGACCAGGCCCCGCCGCCTGGTGAACCAGCGCGTGGCGATCGTCGCGCCGAGGATGTTGGCCGTGACGCCGGTCGACAGGCCGAGCATCACGCCCCAGGTCAGCCAGAGTTGCCAGAGCGCCGTCATCCGGGTCGCCAGCGCCAGTCCAGCGACGATCAGCGCCAAGGCGATCGCAACGACCCGCTGGACGCCGTAACGCTGCATCAATGCGGCGGCGAAAGGCGCCACCAGGCCATACAGCATCAGGCGGAGCGCCAGCGCGCCTGAAATCGCGCCCAGGCTCCAGCCGAACTCATTTTTCAGCGGCAGCAGCAGCACGCCCGGCATGCCCATCGCGGCCGACGTCGCGAGCATGGTCAGGAACGTGACCGTGACCACCGCCCAGCCATAATGGACGCCGCGCCGCGACAGGATGGGAGCGAGAACGTGCGAGAGCATGGCCGAAAATCCCCTGCGGAATATGGATCACTCCACCAGCGACGCTTCGCCCTTGCCGAACGACCAATCCTCGCGGCCCGTACTGACGAGGCTGACAAAGACATCTTCGGGACGCAGGTCCAGCTTCTGGCGCAGGTCATCGACAACCTGCCGGTAGAAGCCGCGCTTCTGCTCGATGGCGCGGCCTTCGACCAGAGTGAGCTGGATGAACACCAGGTCGCTTGTGCGCTCGATGCCGAAAAACGACGGATCGTAGATGAAGTTTTCCGGGTCATGTTCGGCGATGACCTGAAAACGATCGTTTTCAGGCGCCTTGAGGATTTCGACCATGGCCTTGTAGACAATTTCGCCGATCGTCCTGCGATATGCTGCGGACTTTCCCTTGACGAGGTCAATGCGGGCGAAAGGCATCTGCTTCTCCTTGGGGTCGGGCGCGCATCAGGGTATATGCCCCGATATCGGCGACAAACAGGTTTATCCCTCCCGCAAGCGGGAAAGCTGGTCGGCAAGCGCGGCGATTTCGGAAAACTCGACCAGCGACTCGATGTTCTTCTGGGCCATGCGCCAATAGGGGAGCGCGACTTCGATGGCTGAGCGCCCGGCCTGTGTCAAATGGGCGACGCGCTCGCGCTGGTCGGTTGCGCCGACCTCGAGCCGCACGAAGCCTTGTCGTTCGAGCGGGTGCAGGTTGCGGCCCATCGTCGAGCGGTCGAGCGCGGTGACGCTGGCCAGGCGCGTCACCGTCACAGGCCCCAGACGGGCCAGCGTGCGCAGCACCGAAAATTGGGTGATCCGCAGGCCGGAGGGCTCCAGCGCCTTGTCATAAGCCGCCGTGACCGCCCGGGTGGCGCGGCGCAGCGTGGAGCAAGCGCAGGGAAGGTCGCTTTTCATGATTAGAGGTATATACCCGCGTAATCCGGGATGCAAGCTAAGTCCCGGCGCCCGGCTGACGCGCTCAGTCCTTGCGCCAGACGAACAGCGAGCTCAGCGAGAAATTCCATACCGAGCCCATGATGACGCCGGCCAGCGTCGACAGCGTGATCGCCGGGTAAACCCGGTAGAGCCAGGTGGCGACGCCGACATTTGCCACCGCGCCGATGGCGCAGACCACGTAGAAATAGACCAGGCCGCGGACGATCGGCCAAAGACCCTTCAGCTTGGCGTCGCGGTAGGTGATGGCGTTGTTGATGAAGAAATTGCTGGTCATCGCCACGATCACGGCGATGCTTTGCGCCAGTTCGTAACTGACGCCAGGAAACATCAGCGCCAGATTGACGGTGGCCAGCTGGACGGCGACGCCGGTCGCCCCCACCAGGCCGAAGAAGATGAAGGGCACGGGAATGCGGCCGCCGCTGGCCTTGTTGACCATCAACCCAAGGAAGTCGAGGCCGACCTTGATGTCGAATTTCAATTCGCCCGCCAGTCTTTCCCGGAACATGTAGCCGACCTCTTCGATTTGCAGCGGGCTTGGCGCCGAAGCCACGATATCCGCGAGGATCTTGAAGCCGGAGGAGGTGAGGCGCGGCGCGCAATCCTCGACAATTTCCCGCCGCAGCATGAAAAATCCGCTCATCAGGTCGGAAAAATCGGCGCGCAGCGCCCGTTTCGCCAGTTTTGTCGCGAATTGGCTGATGGCGGCGCGACGCGCCGAAAAACCTGCATGCGACGAGCCGCCCTCGACGTGGCGGCTGCCGACGACGAGGTCGCTGCCCGAGCGCAGTTTCTCAAGCATTTTCGGCAGGATACGCTCGTCATGCTGCAAATCGGCGTCCATCACCGCGACAATGGGCGCGCTGGAGGCGAGCATGCCTTCGATGCAGGCGCCCGCAAGGCCGCGCCGGTTGACGCGGCGCAGACAGCGCACCCTCGGGTCGTCGCGCGCGATTTCCTTGGCCAGCGCCGCCGTGCCGTCGGGGCTGTTGTCGTCCACGACGATCATTTCCCAGGCCACGCCGGTCAAGGCGACGTCCACGCGCTTGAGCAATTCGCGCAGATTGCCGCTTTCGTTGAAGGTCGGAATGACGAGTGTCAGTTCGGCTGCCAATGTCTGGGCATTCCTTTCGGGCTCGCTTCCTGCTAGCGACAATTCGTCCGACAGTCCAGCCAGCCGCTGCGCGGCGCGGACAAGTCGTTCACGGTCGTCGGCGGGCAAACGCGCGCGCGGCGCTCCAGCATGGTCAAACTCAGGCGCCTGCATGGTGGGAATTCCGTCACAAGTCAAACCAACATCGGCCTTGCGCCTCTCGTCGGAGCGCAAGACCATCACGCTGATCCTTATCGCTTTGGCGTTAAGATTTATTTTCGCCGCGTCAACCGGCCTCGGCGTCGATGAGGCCTATACGGTCGCGACCAGTCGGGTTTTGGCCCTCAGCACGTTCGATCATCCGCCGCTCGCCTGGTGGATCGCGCATTTCGCGGGCGTCCTGCTGGGCGAGAGCGACTTCGCCCTGCGCCTGCCTTTCGTGCTGCTGTTCGCCTTGACCTCGTGGCTGATGTTCGTGCTGACGCGGCGCCTGTTCGGAGCGGAAGCCGGGTTTTACGCGGCCCTGGCGCTATCCCTGTCGCCGGTCCTCGGCCTGACCGACGCCTCCTTCATCGTGCCGGACGCGCCGCTGCTGCCGGCCATGCTGGGCTGCGCCACTGCGCTGGCGCGGGTGTTCTTCGATCCGGACAGGCGCTCCGCCTGGGCGTGGTGGCTGCTGGCGGGCCTTTGCGCCGGCCTGGCTCTGTTGTCGAAATATCACGGCGCGCTCCTTTTCGCCGGCGCGGGCCTGTTCATCCTTTTGAGCGCGCGACAGCGCTTCTGGCTGGCGACGCCGTGGCCCTATGCCGCGGCCTTGATCGCGCTGGCCTTTTTTGCGCCCGTGCTGGTGTGGAACTCCCAACATAGCTGGGTTTCCTTCGCCTTCCAGGGCGGGCGCGCGGGCGCGCCGCATCTGCATCCGCTGGCGCCCCTCGCCTTGATCGGCCTGCAATCCCTGTGGCTGGCGCCATGGATTTTTTTCCCGCTGGCTGCCCTGTTCATCCGGGCGCTCATCCGGGGGCCGTCGCGGGAAAAGGACTTCTTTCTCGCCTGTCTCGCCGTAGCGCCGATTTTTCTGTTCACCCTCGTCGCCTTGTGGTCGAGCAAGCGGGTTCTGCCGCATTGGGTCGCGCCGGGCTATCTGCTGCTGTTTCCGCTGCTCGGGCGCGAGATCGCGCAGCGGCTCGAGCGCGGCGCGCCGTTGTTGCGCCGCGGCCTTGTCGCCGCCAGCGCCTTCATGGTCTGCGGGATCGCCTTGGTCGCGGTCCTGCCGCACCAGCGTCTGGCGGCGCTTTCGGGGCCGAAATATCCGCTGTTCGAACTGCTCGACTGGGACGATTTCGCGCATGAATTTTCCGCGCGAAACCTCGGCGGCCCGAAAACGTTCATCGCCGCGACGCGCTGGCTCGATGCGGGCAAGCTCGGCTATGCGATGCGCAATGCGACGCCGGTGCTTTGTTTGTCCAACGATCCGCGCGGCTTCGGCCTGATCCGCGATCCCGCCACGTTCGTGGGATGGGACGCGGTGGTCGTCGCGCCGAAAATGACGCTGGAGGAGGCGCGGCGGCGGCTGGGGCGCTATTTCAACTCCATCGAGCCCGAGGCGCCGATCGACATCATGCAGGGCGGGCGGCCGGTCGATCGTCCTGCAAGTGTTCCGCGCGAAAAACTTTCATGATCCGGCGCCAGAGTTTTCGTTGCGCCGCGCGGGCGACAGGCCGGACGACGCGCGTTAGCGCCAATTCCTGCTTGCAAAATCGGCGTCGACGACCCAGCTTTGGCGAGAGGAAACTGGCGCTTGCGGCTTTGCCGCGCGCAAGGAGTTTGCATGAACGCCACCCCGCACCCGTTTCGCGACAGCGGCTACCGCGCCCTGCCGGACTTTTTCTACGCCGCCGCGGAGGCCCATCCCGCGCCCGCGCCGCAATGGGTCGTGTTCAACGACGCGCTCGCCGCTGAGCTCGGCCTGCCAGCCGACGCCGCCACGCCAGAATTGCTGGAGCTGCTGGGTGGCGGCCAGCCCCCCGCCGGGCGAAAAAATCTGGCGCTGGCCTATGCCGGCCATCAGTTCGGCCAATGGAACCCGCGCATGGGCGATGGCCGCGCGGTGCTGATCGGCGAAATCCACGCGCCGGATGGGGCGCCCTACGACGTGCATCTGAAAGGCTCCGGCCCGACGGTTTTCGCGCGGCGCGGCGACGGTCGCGCCACTCTGCCCGCCATGCTGCGCGAATATATCGTCAGCGAGGCCATGGCCGGGCTGAAAATCCCCACCACGCGCTCGCTCGCGGTCGTCGCCACCGGCGCGCAGGTGTTTCGTGAAACGGCGCAGCGCGGCGCGGTGCTGACCCGCATCGCCCGCAGCCATGTCCGCGTCGGCACCTTCCAGTTCGCCGCCGCGATCGACGGCGGCCAGGGCGAGGGACCGGTGCTGACGCGCGCGCTGGCCGATCATTGCATCGCTCGCCTCTATCCGGAAATCGCCGCCGCCGAAAACGCCTATACGGCCTTTTTCGCCGCGGTCGTCGCGCGGCAGGCGCGGCTGATCGCGCAATGGATGCTGGTCGGTTTCATCCACGGCGTCATGAACACCGACAACATGTCGATTTCCGGCGAGACCATCGATTTCGGGCCTTGCGCCTTCATGGACGCCTTCAGCAGCCGCCAGGTGTTTTCCTCGATCGACGCGGCGGGTCGTTACGCCTACAGCCGCCAGCCGTCGATCGCCATGTGGAATTTGGCGCGCCTCGCCGAAGCCCTGCTGCCGCTGTTCGGCGACGACGAAGCCAAGGCGTTGCGCGCTGCGCAGGAGGCGCTCAATCAATTCCAGCCCCTCTACGCCGGGGCTCTCGCCGAGGGCATGGAGCGCAAGCTCGGGCTTTCGCCGGGCAATGCTTGCAACGGCGCGTTCATCGACCGGCTCTGGCCGCTGCTCGATCACGCCAAGGTCGATTTCACCTTGTTCTTCCGCCGCCTGACGCAGGTCGCCGGCGGCGCGGACGAGGCTCAATTGTGGACGCTTTTCGCGGACTCTGCGGACGAGGCGCGGGAAGCGATGAAGGCGTTTCTGGCGGAATGGCGCGGACTGAAGTCCCAGGGCCTGGCGGCGGAGGGTGATTTCGCGCCCCGCCTCGCCGCGATGCGGGCGGCCAATCCCATCGTCATCGCGCGCAACCACCGCGTCGAACAGGCGCTGGCGAGCGCGTCCGAAGGCGATCTGGCGCCGCTGCGCCGCCTCTGCGCCGCGCTGAAAGATCCGTTCAGCGAGCCTGCGCCGGCTCACGACGATCTCGAAGCCGCGCCGTTGCCGATCGAATGCGTGCGCGAGACTTTTTGTGGAACCTGAAGCCTTCCGCGCGGGAACATCTTGTTAAAATTAACCCTTCCTTCATTGCCGCCGCCGCATGATCGCCGAAATCATCTGGCGGCGGACGGACACAGGTCCCGCCGCGCCGAAGCGGGCCGAGGCGATGAAGTTTTCCGAGTTTGAACACCAGTTCCTGCCGCACATCCTGATCCCGCTTTTGGGCGGGATGTTCGTGCTGGGCGTGCTGCATTCGGCGGCGCGGGCCGAAACGGCGTCCTCCGCGCCCGCCGCGCAGACCTTCATCGTCAACACCGCCGATGGCTATGGCGTCAACGATTGCATCAAGACGGACGAGGATTGCGCGAAAATCGTCGCCGACGCCTGGTGCGAGGCGCATGGCCACGGCGACGCCAGGAATTTCGGCCCCGTCGGCGACCTTACCGCCTCCATCCGGCCTGTCTCCGTCAAGGCGCGCGCGCAGGCGCAGGTCATCGGCCGACAAATCGGCCAAGACATCGGCCAGGACGCCGTCTACATCTCCTGCGGCGAATGACCGCTTCGGCGATTCACGGCCGGCGGTTCATTGCAAATCGATGAAGTGGTAGTGCGCCTGCTCGTCGAGCTGCGTCCCAAAGACCTTGTGGATCGCCTGATGCTCGCTGGGGCTGTAGTTGATCGTCGCCCCCAGGCCGAGGTCAAGGCCGTGGATGCTCTCCAGCGCATTGACCACCTTGTCTGAAATCCGGCTGCGGCCCCGCATTTTTCAGGCCTACAAGCAGGATCTTGGCGTTGATGTAAGATTCAAACGACACATAGTCGGGGTGTTCGGCAGGAAAATACTTGGCGAGCGCAGCCTTGAACTCCAGGGCGATTGAAGAATAGCCTTGCGGATCCGGCACGACCTGGGTGACGATGACGCCGTTGGTGTAGCGCGGCCCGAGCAGCTTCAGTTCTTCGGCGAAATCATTGCTCCCGACGGCGGAAACGTTGGTGTAGACCATGTCGGGAAAGAGATCGCGCGTCTTTTCGATGAATTTCGCCGCCGCCCGATAGGTCGCCACCATGACGACCGCCTTGATTTCCGGTTCGCGCATTTTCTCGCGATGACGGCGATGTAGCGGCGCGGCGGACGCCTCGCCGTCGGACGCGCTGGCCACGGTCACGCCGCGACGCTTGAGCAATTCCCCGAGGGCCGCCGCGACATCGATGCTGTTGCGGGCATATTTGAGGTGGAGGATCGAGCCGGCGGCGTTTTCGTCCAGCGCGCGCATGGCCTTTTCGACGCCGGCGTAGCCCGCGTCGCCGAAGGCGTCGTCCTGGGCGAAGACGGCGATCTGCGACGGCTTCAGGCGACGGACCTTGACGAGATAATTGACGACGGCTTCGGTTTCTTCGGCGTAGCTCGGGCGATAGTTGAACACGTAGCGATCCGGCGGTTGCCGGCGCAGCGCGCCGCTGCCGGAAAAGGCGCCGAAGAAGATGAGCTTGTGCTCCAGAACGTAAGGCAGTATGGACGCCGCCGTGGCGCTGCCGAAGTTGCTCAGGAAGCCGAAAACCTTGTCCTTTTCCACGAGCTTCCTGGCGACGTCCGGCGTGCGCGCCGGATCGTAGCCGTCATCGTCGGCGATGATGCGCAGGGTCTTGCCGTTGACGCCGCCGGCGTCATTGGCCATGGCGAAAGCCGTCTCCGCGCCGAGCTTCAATTCGCTGGCGAAACCCTTGTTGGCGCCGCTGAACGGCGCGATGAGGCCGAAACGAAGGCTGTTTGCGTCGGCCTTCGCCGCGGCGGCGGCGGCGAGACCGCCGAAGGCGGGGGCGGAAGGCGGCGCGAGCGGGGCGGGGGCGGGCGCTGTGGCGCCGGGAATCAGCTTCTGGGCGAGGCGCTGGGTTTGGGACTGGCGGGCCAGCGCGTCGGCGAGCGCCCGTCTCGCAAGTGGACAGTCGGGCTGGTCCGGGGCGCAGGCCCGGGCTTGCGCGGCGCTTGCGCCGGCGGGCGCGGTCTGCGCGAACAGCGGGGTCGTTAGCGCGCCTGCGATCAAGCCAACAACGAGCGCCAAGCCAGGAACGACCGTCGTGCTCCGGACGCCGTTCGTGTGTACTTGCCGCCGACCATGCTCCCGTCCGAGCTCTGTTCCCTGAGGAATTTGTTGAGAAAAGTGGCGCATTTACGCTCCGTCCCTATATTTTGCGCTATTATTCTTGTTTTCAGCATATAAGAATGGGAAAACAAGCAAAGCGTCAACATTTTTTTTGCCCAATTGTGACGATTGTGTGGCGAATATCACGATGAAATCATTGTCGTTTCTGCGTGTCTGGCTGTGACGTTGCTGTGGCAAGTAAACGTGGCCAATACAGAAAAATATGCTGCATTCATGCCTGCGTGACAAAGTAAGGCCGCAGTGTAAGCGCCCATGCGTTCATGACAGGCAAGAGGCGCCGGCGTGGAGGGCGCGCCGGCCGCACAGGGCATGGACCCGCGAATGAGGCTCGCCCGCAGCTGTCGCGGCGGGCGGCCCATCAGCTAATTCCAGGCCCCTCAGCTATTCCAGGTCGGTCCGCTATTCCAGGTCGATGAAGTGGTAGTGGCCCTGGTCGTCGAGCTGCGTGCCCCAGACCTTGTGGATCGCCTGATGTTCGCTGGGGCTGTAGCCAATCGTCGAGCCCAGACCGAGGTCGAGCCCGTGGATGCTCTCCAGCGCATTGACCAGCTTGTCTGAATCCGGCTGCGGTCCGGCCTTCTTCAATCCATCCAGCATGATCTTGGCGTTGATGTAGGATTCGAACGAGACATAGTCCGGATGCTCGGCCGGGAAATATTTGGCCAGCGCGGTCTTGTATTCCAGGGCGATCGAGGAATAGCCCTGCGGGTCCGGCACGACCTGGGTGACGATGACGCCATTGGTGTAGCGCGGCCCGAGCAGCTTCAGCTCTTCGGCGAAATCGTTGCTCCCGACGGCCGACACATTGGTATAGATCATGTCGGAATCTTGGTCGCGCGTCTTTTCGATGAATTTCGCCGCCGCCCGATAGGTCGCGACCATGACGACCGCCTTGATCCCCGGTTCGCGCATGACGCGCCTGACGGTCTTTTCGCGGTAGCGGCGATGCGGCGGCGCGGCGGGCGCCAGGCCATCGGCGTCGCTCACGGGTTTGACCGAAGCGACGCGCTCGCGCACCCTGGTCACGGTCGTCGTCACCAATTCCCGATGTTTTCGCAAGTCCTCGATCGCCGCCGCGACATCGATGCTGTTGCGGGCATATTTCAGGCGCAGGATCGAGCCGGCGGCGTTTTCGTCCAGCGCGCGCATGGCCTTTTCGACGCCGGCGTAGCCCGCGTCGCCGAAGGCGTCGTCCTGGGCGAAGACGGCGATCTGCGACGGCTTCAGGCGACGGACCTTGACGAGGTAATTGACGACCGCTTCGGTTTCTTCGGCGTAGCTCGGGCGATAGTTGAACACGTAGCGGTCCGGCGGCGATCGGCGCAGCGCGCCGCTGCCGGAAAAGGCGCCGAAGAAAACGAGCTTGTGCTCCAGCGCATAGGGCAGGATGGACGCCGAGGTCGCGCTGCCGAAATCGCTGAGGAAGCCGAAAACCTTGTCCTTTTCCGCGAGCTTCCTGGCGACGTCCGGCGTGCGCGCCGGATCGTAGCCGTCGTCATCGGCGATGATGCGCAGGGTCTTGCCGTTCACGCCGCCGGCGTCATTGGCCACGGCGAAGGCCGTCTCCGCGCCGAGCTTCAATTCGCCGGCGAAACCCTTGTTGGCGCCGCTGAACGGCGCGATGAGGCCGAAGCGAAGGCTGTTTGCGTCGGCCTTGGCGGTCGCGGCGCTGGCGAGGCCGCCGAAAGCGGCTTCAGCCGCTCCATCCGGGCGCGCCGGCTGGTTCTGGGCGACCTTGCTGGCGCGGCTGGAGATGCCTTGCGCCAGCGCTTGCCTGGCCGCGAGGCAATCGGAGGGGGACGCGTCGCAGAACCCCGAAGCCGGCGCGACGCCGCCGAGTTCCGGGCTTTGGCCCTGCGCGGGCGCGGCTTGCGCTCCGATCCTGGCGTCCGCCGGGATCATGGCGACGACTCCGACGGAGCCGCGGGATGCGTTCTGGGCTTGCAGCGGCGACGCGAGGGTCAAAGCCAGGAAGGCCGGAACCGCCGCCGCTCTCCGGATATCGAACAGGCGCCGTCCCGCGATGAAGCCGAGGCGGGAAATCCGGCCATGCTTACGTAAAGTAAGATCGGCGCGTTGATCAATGGTCTGTCGCATCAAGGGTCCGCCCTGTTATTTCTACGTTTTTTCTGTTTGTTGCAGCCCTAAAAATGCGAAAAGCAACCAATCGTCAACCAGATTTTAACGTCTTGGGGAGCCGTGGAGGTATCGGCAAGCGTCGGTTTTTACAGCCATTTGCTGTTTCGACAACATCGTCGCAATGAGCGCCGGTCTTTTTGTGTATTCTGTTGAAATCGCAGCGCGCGCCAGCGAAGTCGGGCAGAAACGTCCGACAATAGCAATACTGAACATGGTTAACGCCAGCGTCGCATCTTTCGCCAGGCCACGCCAAAAACGCCCGGTTGTTTGCGCCGGGCGTAAATAGCGCAGATAGAATTCATGGGATCGCAGGTTTCAGTTCGAGATGGAATCGCCGCATTTCGGCGCCACGCCCGAGCCCCAGGGCATGATCGCCACGGTCGAGGTCGAGTTTTTTGGCGAGCCTTCGACCAGCCTGTCCGTATAGGCCATATAGACCAGCACGTTGCGCTTGGTGTCACAGCCGCGCACGATCTGCATGTGCTTGAACAGGAGCGAGCGGCTCTCGCGGAAGACCACGTCGCCCTGGGCGAATTTCCCCTTGAACTGGATCGGCCCGTCCTGGCGGCAGGCGAGCGAGACGTCGGAGGTCTGCTCGGCGACGCCGAACATGCCGGCGACGCCGCCCTTTTCCGGCACGGTGTAATAGCAGGCGACGCCCGACACCAGCGGATCGTCGATGGCGTAGGTCGCGAGCTTGTCGTTGGGCGTCAGCAGCTTGAAGGTCGTCGACTTGCGAAAGATCAGATCAGGCTCCTCGCCCGCGCGGGCGACCGATCCGAACGCCGCCAAGGCGAACGCGAATGCAAAAGCGCAAGACAGGCTTTTCGACAAATTCGACTTCATGTGTGGCCGCTCCTTATGGTCACGCTTATATGACGGCTGTTGGCGGGAAAAAAACCCCGCGTGCGGCAATAAACGCAATTGCGAGACGGATTGATGACGTCGCTCCCCAGCCTGTTCATTTCGCACGGCGCCCCCAATCTCGTGCTTTACGACAGCCCGACCAGGACTTTTTTAAGCGAACTGGGCGCGCAGCTGCCGCGTCCAAAAGCCGTGCTGATCATGAGCGCGCATTTCGAGACGTCGGCGCCGACCTTCGAGGCCGGCGCGCATCCGGGGATGATCCATGATTTCCGCGGCTTCGAGCCCGAGCTTTACCGCATGCGCTATCCCGCGCCCGGCGCGCCGGAGCTCGCTGAAAAGGCTTTCAGCCTGGCGGAAGGCGCCGGCCTCGCGCCAAAACTGTCGAACGGCCGCGGCTATGACCACGGCAGCTGGGCTCCGCTGATGCTGCTCTATCCGCGCGCCGATATTCCCGTCGCCACCTTGTCGGTGCAGCCGGAAATGGGCGGCGCGCATCATCTTGCGCTCGGCCGGGCGCTCGCGCCCTTGCGCCGGGAGGGCGTGCTGGTCATCGGCTCGGGCGGCGCGACGCACAATCTGCGCGCCTTTTTCGCGGGCGGCGCGGCAAAGACGCCGCAATGGGCCGAAAGCTTCAACGAATGGGCGCGCGAGCGTTCCGAGGCGGGCGACGAACAGGCGCTCGGACATTGGGAGGCGGGGCCGGACGCCTTGCAAAACCATCCGACGCCCGAGCATTTCCAGCCCTTCCCCTTCGCCTTTGGCGCGGGAGGGCAGGGGGCGCGCGGGCGAAGGCTGCATCACGCCTTTCTCGGGCCGGTCAGCCTCGACGCCTACGCCTTCGGCGAATAGGCCGCGTCAGCCGACGACTTCCTCGCGCTCGGTCGCCGTTTCAAAGCCGAGTTCCGGGAAGGAGATGATGCGCCGCTGCAAAAAATCCAGGCGCGCGACGATCAGGTCCGTCTGCTCGAGCTGGCCGATCATCCGACGGGCGCGGCCGGGCGAGTGGCTGCCGAAGAAGCGGGCGATGTCTTCGTCGTTGGGGCAGGGCCTGCCGGTCACGGCCGCCCGGCTCAGATAGAAGAACACGCTGCGCAGGTCATCCGCCAGCCGCGCGCCGCAATCGACCGCCCGCCGCCAGGCCTCCTCGTCCGCTCCGTCCGGGAAGGCCAGGCGGGCGCGCATGACGGTGATCCGGCGACGAAAATCCTGGAAATCGGGCGCGCGCGCGCCCAGGCGGCGGATGCGGCAGCGCAGCAGGAAATCGCGATGCAGCGAGGCCGGCGGCTGCGACGCGAAATTTTCGTCGCCGAGCATCTGGCGCAGGATTTCATCTATCGTCGTCTCGAGCTCGGCCTCGGTCAGGTCGGGCGGCGGGGCGGCGATCAGGTCGGGCGGCGGATTTTCGATGCGGGTGAGAAGCTCCTGCAGCCGTTCCGGCCTCGGCGCCGCAGCGCGCGGCGGCGGAAAAGCGGCATCGACCGGCGCGAAAATCAGGTTCTGCAACGTTTCCCCGTCAGGCGAGCTGGGCAGCGGCAGCAGTTTCGGCGCGCCGCCGCGATCGGCGGTTTCGACCGCCCCGATGCGCATGCGCGCCGGCCGCCGCGCGATGGCGGGACCCAGGCCGATGAAGGCGCCGCGCTCGAGATCGCGAAATGCTTCCGCCTGCCGGCGCTCCATGCCCAAAAGGTCGGCGGCGCGCGCCATGTCGATGTCGAGGAAGGTGCGGCCCATCAGGAAATTCGAGGCTTCCGCCGCGACATTCTTGGCCAGCTTGGCGAGGCGTTGGGTGGCGATGACGCCGGCAAGGCCGCGCTTGCGCCCGCGGCACATGAGATTGGTCATGGCGGCGAGGCTTACGCGCCGCGCTTCATCCGACACGTCGGAGGCGGCTGCGGGCGCGAAAAGCTGGGCCTCGTCCACCACGACAAGAGCCGGGAACCAATGTTCGCGATCGGCGTCGAACAGGGCGTTGAGGAATTGCGCCGCGCTGCGCATCTGCCCGTCCACCTCGAGGTTTTCCAGGTTCAGCACCACGGAGACGCGGTGGGCGCGCACGCGCGCCGCGAGGACGGCAAGGTCACGCTCGCATTCGGCGGCGTCGAGGACGAGATGGCCATAGCGCTCGGCGAGCGAGACGAAATCGCCCTCGGGATCGATGACGATCTGCTGTACGAGGCCGGCGCTCTGCTCGAGCAGGCGACGTAGCAGATGCGACTTTCCCGAACCCGAATTGCCTTGCACCAGCAAGCGGGTGGCGAGCAGTTCCTCAAGGTCGATGATCGCCGGAGCGCCCGCGCCTGTCGCGCCGATGTCGATGTTCCGGCCCATCCGCTCCCCATTCGAGGGGCGATCGTTTTTCGCCCGGCGGACGTGGTAGCATCAGGGTCGCGTCGCGCCTACATCCGATCCGGGCGCCATGCACAGCTAAATCGTCGGCGCCGCCACGCTCAAGCCGATGAGGGCTCGCCGCAAAGGCGCCCCTTTCCGGCGTCAATTTGGCCGGATGGCGGTTTGGCGGTTTGGCCGCGCTGGTGTATAGACCGGCGCTTCCCGTCAAATCGCGGCGCCGCCGCCATTGGAGTTTTGCGTCAGATGGAACGTTGGTCGCCCGAAAGCTGGAGGTCCAAGCCGATCGTCCAGGTCCCGGTTTACACCGACCAGGCGGCCCTGGCCGAGGTGGAGCGGCAGATCGCCGGCTTTCCGCCGCTGGTTTTCGCCGGCGAGGCGCGCAAGCTGAAAACGTCGCTGGCCCAGGTCTGCGCGGGCGAGGCCTTCCTGCTCCAGGGGGGCGATTGCGCCGAAAGCTTCGCCGAGCATTCCGCCGACAATATCCGTGATTTCTTCCGCGTTTTCCTGCAGATGGCGGTGGTGATGACCTATGGCGCCTCGATGCCGGTGGTGAAGGTCGGCCGCATCGCCGGCCAGTTCGCCAAGCCGCGCTCGGCGCCGATGGAGACCATCGACGGCGTCGCGCTGCCGTCCTATCGCGGCGACATCGTCAATGACATCGCCTTCACCAAGGAAGCGCGCGAGCCCGACCCGCGCCGTCAGCTGATGAGCTACCGCCAGTCGGCGGCGACGCTGAACCTGTTGCGCGCCTTCGCCACAGGCGGCTACGCCAATCTGGAAAACACCCATCGCTGGATGCTCGGCTTCGTCAACGACAGCCCGCAATCGGCGCGCTATCGGCAACTCGCCGACCACATCACCGAAACCCTCGGTTTTATGCGCGCCATCGGGCTTGACCCGGAGCATCACCATGAATTGCGCCAGACCGACATCTACACCTCGCACGAGGCGCTGCTGCTCGGCTACGAGCAGGCGCTGACCCGCGTCGATTCGACCAGCGGCGATCATTACGCCACCTCCGGCCACATGCTGTGGATCGGCGACCGCACCCGTCAGGCCGATCACGCCCATATCGAATTCGCGCGCGGCGTCAAGAATCCGATCGGCCTGAAATGCGGCCCCTCGACGACGCCCGACGGCCTGCTGCAATTGATCGACATCCTCAATCCGGCCAATGAGCCTGGACGCCTCACGCTGATCGCGCGTTTCGGCGCGGACAAGGTCGGCGATCACCTGCCCGCGCTCATCCGCGCGGTCGAGCGCGAGGGCCGCAAGGTCGTCTGGTCCTGCGATCCGATGCACGGCAATACGGTCAGCGCCGGCGGCTACAAGACGCGGCCGTTCGACAAGGTGATGCAGGAAATCCGCTCCTTCTTCGACGTGCACCGCGCCGAGGGGACCTACGCCGGCGGCATCCATCTGGAAATGACCGGCAACAACGTCACCGAATGCACCGGCGGCGCCCGCGCCCTGTCGGAAACCGACCTGCGCTCGCGCTACATGACCTATTGCGACCCGCGCCTGAACGCCGAGCAGGCGATCGAAGTCGCCTTCCTGGTCGCGGAAAAGCTGAAGAAGGACCGCCTGGCCTCGATCGCCGCGGCCGACGCCGCCGAATGAGAATTTGCGGATGTGTGGGCAACCACCAAAAAACCGGCAAAAAACCCGATTGACGGTGCAAATCGGATTTGGCGGCGGCTGACGCCGCCAAGCCCGATGGTATGATCGGGCGATACGCCGGTCGCCGTCGATTCGACGGCCATGTTCTTCTTGGCAAACGGGTTTCGGCTTGGGGAAAATGATCTTGTCGACGCGGCGCGCCCTTGCCGGCGGCCTGCTTTTCTCCTCCCGAGCGTTTTTTGCCGGCGGAGCGTTTCTTGCCGGCTCTCTCTTGGCGGGCGGGGCCTTAGCGCAAGGCGCGGATTGCGCCCGGCTGCAAGCGGCGATCGCCGCCCCGACGCGGTCCGATCCCGCCGCCGCCAACGCGGCGCGGAAAGTGCGGGCGCAGCTCGACAAGGCGACCGCCTACGCCCATTCGATCGGCTGCGACAGCCAGCAATTCCTGTTCTTCGGCAAGGCGCCGCCGCCGCAATGCGACGGCGTCAAGGCGCGCATGGCGGCGATGCGGGCGCAATTCGATTCCCTGCAGGCGCGGGCTTCCGGCGACGGCGGCCAAAAGCGCGCCCTGATCGCGCGCTACAACGCGGCCTGTCGTGAAAACGCCGAGCCGCAGCGTGAAAAAGGCTTCTTCGCCAGCTTGTTCGGCGGTTTCCATGAGGCGCCGGGCGGCCCCGACCAGGCGCCCGCGACGCCGGCGCCGGGAGCCGGACCCCAGGACCAGAACCACGACCAGAACCACGGCGAGGGCCAGCAGGCCCGGGGCGGCGGTTCGCAGGCGATCTGCGTGCGCAGTTGCGACGGCGGCTTTTTCCCGCTGCCAATGTCGGCGAAAAGCGCCAGCTCCGACCAATTGCTCGAATTGTGCCGCGCTCTTTGCCCCAGTGCGGAAATGCAGCTCTTTACCCGCAATCCCTCGCGCGAAATCTCCACCGCCGTCAGCATTGACGGAACGGCTTACCAAGATCTGCCGAACGCGCTGAAATTCACCAAGAAATTCGATCCGAACTGCGGTTGCAGACCGCCGAACCAGACCTGGGTCGAGGCCCTGGCCCATGCGGAGCAGGTGCTGGACGCGATGGGCGCCGCCAAGGCGAGCGACACCACTGTCACCGCGCAGCAGGCGCAGGCCATGTCGCAGCCCGACCCCGCCAAGCCCCTTGGCGCCCCGGCGAAGAAAGGCAAGGGCCGCAAGGGCGCGCCTCCGCCCGAGACGGCTTCGCCCGATAATGTCGGCGCGATTGCTCCGGCGCCTGAGGCGCAGCCCGGGTCCCGGACGGTCGAAAGCCCGGGTCCGGACGGAACGCCGCGCCAGGTGCGCGTCGTCGGGCCAAAGATGTAGCGCCGCCAACACCGCGCTGCGGCAAATTGTCCCTCTGGTTCCTTAACGCTTGAACCGGCGATGAAAAGGCGCGGATTATGCCGCCGCGGCGCGCGACGGCGCCATGTCACGCAGATGTTTTAGATTGATTCTAAAACTCCCGCCGCTATTGTGGCGTCGCGACGCGAGCTCGGCAGGGCGGCGCGTCCGGATTTCTCAAATTGCAGGAGGATGCCTTGGCGTTAAAGGGCTCGAAAACCGAACAGCATCTCAAGGACGCTTTTGCCGGCGAATCCCAGGCCAATCGCCGCTATCTCTATTTCGCCAACAAGGCCGACGTCGAAGGCTACGCCGATGTCGCGGCCCTGTTCCGCTCGACGGCGGAAGGCGAGACGGGCCACGCGCATGGCCATCTCGAATATCTCGAAGAGTCCGGCGATCCGGCCACCGGCTTGCCGATCGGCCCGACCAAGGACAATCTCGCCTCGGCGGTCGCCGGCGAGACGCACGAATATACCGACATGTATCCCGGCATGGCCAAGGACGCCCGCACGGAAGGTTTCGACGAAATCGCCGACTGGTTCGAAACCCTCGCCAAGGCCGAGCGTTCGCACGCCAACCGCTACCAAAAGGCGCTCAACGAGCTCGTCTGAGTTTTTCTTTCCGAGGCGGGCGCCGGCGCCCGCCTCGTTTTTTCCCGAAAATATTGCAAGGACGCCGCATGGCCGACCCTGTCCGCGAAGGCAATCTCGAGGCGCCGACGCGCCACCCGCTCGACTGGCGAAATCCCGATTTTTATGACGAGACCAAGCTCCATGCGGAAATGGAGCGGGTTTTCGACATCTGCCACGGCTGCCGGCGTTGCGTCAGCCTGTGCCAGTGCTTTCCGACCCTGTTCGACCTGGTCGACAATTCGGAAAGCCTCGAGGTCGACGGCGTCGCCAAGGCGGATTACGGCAAGGTCGTCGAGCAGTGCTATCTCTGCGACCTCTGCTACATGACCAAATGCCCCTATGTGCCGCCGCACGACTGGAATCTTGATTTTCCGCACCTGATGTTGCGCGCGAAAGCCGTGGCCTTCCAGAAGGGCGAGACCAAGCTGCGCGACAAGGTGCTGGCCAGCACCGACGCCATGGGCGCATTGATCGCCAATCCGGTGGTCGCGCCGGTTGTCAACGCGGTCAACAAACTCAAGCCGGCGCGTAAAGCCTTGCAGGATGTCGCCGGCATCCACGCCGAAGCCTGGCTGCCCGAATACACGGCCAAGACCTTGCGCAGCCGACTGAAAAACCTGCCGTCGCCCACCGGCGTCGAGCCGGCCGGGCGCACCAGGGGCAAGGTGGCTTTGTTCGCCACCTGCTACATGAACGCCAACGAGCCCGGGCCGGGCGAGGACCTCGTCGCCGTCTTCCAGCACAACGGCATTCCTGTCGTCCTCGCGCCCCGGGAAAAATGCTGCGGCATGCCGAAGCTGGAGCTCGGCGATCTCGAAGCGGTCAAGCGCGCCAAGGAATTCAACATTCCCGTGCTGGCGAAACTGGTCGACGAGGGGTTCGATCTGACCGCTCTGGTGCCTTCCTGCGTGCTGATGTTCAAGCAGGAGCTGCCGCTGATGTTTCCTGGCGACGCCGATGTCATGAAGGTCAAGTCAGCCTTCTTCGACCCCTTCGAATACCTGATGCTCCGGCACAAGGAGTCGAAGTTGAAAACCGATTTCAAACAGGGGCTTGGTAGTGTTTCCTATCATGCCGCCTGTCATCAGCGCGTGCAGAACATCGGGCCGAAGACCAAGGAATTCCTGTCGCTGATCCCCGGCACGAAGGTCGAAATGATCGAGCGCTGCTCCGGTCATGACGGAACCTATGCGGTCAAGGCCGAGTTCCACGATTTTGCGATGAAGATCGTCAAGCCCGTGGTCGCGCGCGTCAACCAGGCCAAGCCCGACCATTTCGGCTCGGATTGCGCCATGGCCGGCCACCACATCGCCTGCGGGCTCAACCAGGGCCAATCGGAACATCCGATCTCGCTGGTCCGCAGGGCATATGGAGTCTGACCCATGCTGAAGCGCGAAGACCTCCACAGCCTCGAGCAATACCATCGCCTGCGGCCGGACTTCCGCGCCAAGGTGATCGCGCACAAGAAGCTGCGCAATGTCGCGCTCGGCGCGCACGCCTCGCTGCATTTCGAGGACGAGACGACCATGCGCTACCAGATCCAGGAGATGATCCGGCTGGAGCGGATGTACGAGCCCGAACTGATCCAGGACGAGCTTGACGTTTACAATCCGTTGATCCCCGACGGCGCCAACTGGAAGGCGACGCTGATGATCGAATATCCCGACGCCGAGGAGCGCAAGGAGGCGCTGGGCAGACTGATCGGCTTCGAGCAGGCGGTCTACATGCAGGTCGGCGATTTCGCGCGCGTCCGCCCCATCGCCAACGAAGACCTCGACCGCACCACGGCGCAAAAAACTTCGGCCGTGCATTTTTTGCGCTTCGAGCTGACGCCGGACATGGCGACGGCGGCAAAGGCTGGCGCGGCGATCAAGGCCGGAGTGGATCATCCCAATTACACGGTGGAGCTGACACTGCCGCAGGCCTCGCGGGATTCGCTGGCCGGGGATTTGAAGTAGGGTTTTTTTGCGCCGTCCAGCCGCAACGCGAGGAATTCGGGGACTGGATCGAATTGCGCATCACGACGGCGATTAGCCACGGGCTCGACCGCACTTCGTTTCCTGTCCCAGAACTTCCGGGACGCCAGAGCGCGGGCGACGCGAGCGGATTAAGAATTAGGGATTTCGTATGGGCGTCCCCGTGACACACGACCACGTCTCAGTCGTGAACATCCGGGACGGAATTGGGGACAGGAAACGGATTGCGCCCGAACCGAAGTTCTGGAGTGCACACTGGAGTGCACCCCAGTTCAAACCCGCAAGCATGGCGCCGCGCAATTCGATCAGTCCCCAAATTCCTTGCGTTGTCGCCTCAATCCTCCAGATCGAACGCGCCGCGATCAATGCCGCCGCCGGCCAGAATCTGGCGCTTGCCCGCGTGGTTGGCGGCGCCGACCACCCCTTCCTTTTCCATGCGCTCGACCAGTGACGCCGCCTTGTTGTAGCCGACCGACAGGCGGCGCTGGACATAGGAGGTCGAGCACTTCTTGTCGCGCAACACGATGGCCACCGCGCGATCGTAGAGATCGGCGCCTTCGTCGTCGCCAGCGCCGCCGGACGCGACCGCATCGTCCTCGGCGTCCGCGTCGTCCTCGACCGTGACCGCGTCGAGATATTCCGGCTGGCCCTGGGTTTTGAGATGCGCCACCACTTTTTCGACTTCGGCGTCGGACACGAATGGCCCGTGCACGCGCGAAATGCGCCCGCCGCCGGCCATGTAGAGCATGTCGCCCTGGCCGAGCAGCTGTTCCGCGCCCATCTCGCCCAAAATCGTGCGGCTGTCGATTTTCGACGTCACCTGGAAGGAAATGCGCGTCGGGAAATTGGCCTTGATCGTGCCGGTGATGACATCGACCGACGGCCGCTGCGTCGCCATGATGATGTGGATGCCGGCGGCGCGCGCCATTTGCGCCAAGCGCTGGATCGCGCCCTCGATCTCCTTGCCGGCGACCATCATCAGGTCGGCCATCTCGTCGACGATGACCACGATATAGGGCAAAGCGGTAAGGTCCATCCGCTCCTGCTCGTAGATCGCCTCGCCGGTTTCGCGGTCGAAGCCGGTCTGCACGGTGCGGGTGATGACCTCGCCTTTTCCGCGCGCCTCGCTGACGCGCTGGTTGAAGCCGTCAATGTTGCGCACGCCGAGCTTCGACATTTTGCGGTAGCGGTCCTCCATCTCGCGCACCGCCCATTTGAGCGCCACCACCGCTTTTTTCGGATCGGTGACGACGGGGGTGAGGAGATGCGGAATGCCGTCGTAAACCGACAATTCAAGCATTTTCGGATCGACCATGATCAGCCGGCATTCCTGCGGCTTCAAGCGGTAGAGCAGGCTGAGGATCATGGTGTTGATGGCGACCGACTTGCCCGAGCCGGTGGTGCCGGCGACGAGGAGATGCGGCATTTTGGCGAGATCGACGATGACCGGCTCGCCGCCGATGGTTTTTCCCAGGGCGATGGCGAGCTTGTGCTTGGAGTCGGCGAAATCGGGCGAAGCCACCAGCTCGCGCAAGAAGACGGTCTCGCGGCGCGGGTTGGGCAACTCGATGCCGATGGCGTTGCGGCCGGGCACCACGGCGACGCGGGCTGACACAGCCGACATGGAGCGGGCGATGTCGTCGGCGAGGCCGATGACGCGCGAGGATTTGATGCCCGGCGCCGGCTCGAATTCGTAAAGCGTCACCACCGGGCCGGGATGGGCGTTCAAAATGTCGCCGCGAACGCCGAAATCCTCCAGCGTCTTTTCCAGCACGTCGGAATTGATCTCGAGCTGGTCGTCGGGCTCGAGATGGTCCTGTCCCTCCGGCGGTTCGACCAGCATCTCGACTTCGAGCGGCTGATATTCCTGCACAGGCGCGGCGACGGCCTTCAGTTTCAGGCGCGCCTTGGGCTGGGGCCAGCGGCGCTTCAACTGGTAACGGCTCGGGTGAAAAGACGGTCTTCGGGAGGACCGCCGGCGCCTCCTGCGCCGGACTCGCGCCGGCCTTGACCCGCACGCGGATTTTCTCCGCCTGCGGAGCGACGGGCCGGGAGGCCGAGGAAACTTGCGCGGGCGCGACCGGCTCTGGCTGCGGCGCGGCGGCGCGGCGGCGCGGCTCGACTACGCCGCCAAACTGGAACGAGAAGCGCGCGCCCATGGCGGCAAAGGCGCCGAAGGGCGGCGGCAGGGGATTGGGAGCGGCCGGCTGGGCCGGCGCTTCCTCGGCGGGACGAACCTTGTCCGGCGTGCGCGCATAGCGGACGCGCGGCTTCTCGTCCTTGCCGCACTGGGCTTGCGCCAGCTGCGTCTCCTTGACGCGGCGCGCTTCTTCCTCGGCCCTCAGCCGCGCTTCGTCCTCGGCCTGGCGACGCGCCGCCTCCTCGGCCCGACGGCGGGTGATCAGCGATTCCGGCGTGCGGGTGAAGCGGACATTGGGCTGATCGACGCTCCAGAAATCCGGCGACGGCGCCTTTTCCAGGGCCTCGACGATGTTTTCGGGCGACAAAGGCCTCACCGGCTCGGACAGGATCGCGCGCGGCGCGGTGGCGTCACGCAGCATTTCGCGCGACCTTTGCGTGGCCGCGGCTTCGAGACGGGCCTGCTCGCGGTCGGCCAGGGGGCCGGGCAGGGGCGCCGGAGAGGGCGCGGCAAAGGGCGGGGCGGCGAAAGGCGCGGGCGCAAAGTAACTCGGGAGCTCATCCGGCGGCGGCGCGGCGGGGGCGAAATCCATCGGCTCCGGCAGCACGCCGCGCGGACGGCGCAGGTAGGGCGCATAGGGCGCAGGCGCCGGTTCTTCGTCAAATTCCTGCGGATCGTAATAGCTGTCGGTCTGGCGCAGTTCGAGGCCGTCATAGCCATAGGCCGCGCGCTGGGCGAGGGGCGCCGAGCGTTCGGCGCGCCGGCCGGCGCCGAAGAAACGCGCGAGCCAATCATCGAGAGTCATCAACATTTACGCAGCACCTTGGAATCGCAGAAACGCACTTTTTTCCCCGATCGGCGTCGCAATCGAACCCCGCTTCGAGTCGGTTCCGACAATGACGCGGTCAGGGTTAATTCCGGGTTTCCGCGCGTTCGCGCGAAGGGGCGGCGCGCGCCGTCGCGGACCGCGTCCTTTCCCAGCAAAGCCGCGATATCGCGGCCGCTCGTCATGACGAAACGGTAACTTGCCGGGCGCGCGCGGATGGCCGATCCTGCGCCGAAAGGCCGCGGAAAAAATTTTTCGCGCAAAGCGGGCGGGCTTCATGCAAAGGGTGCTCAAGTTAGGCGGCCTCGTCCGATGGGCGACATGGGCGCGATTGTTCAGGACCACCGCCTTCAAATTGTCGATCGCCTATTTCGTCATCATCGGCCTCGGCTTCACGCTGGTGCTCGACAAGGTCGGCGAAAACGTCCGCGAATTGATCGACCAGCAGATGCGCCAGACCATCGAGGTCGATCTCAAGGGGCTGGCGGATCAATATGCCGAGGGCGGCCTGACCCAGTTGGTCGCCGTGGTCGACCGGCGCGCGCGCTTTCCGGGCGCCTCGATTTATCTGGTGGTGTCTCCCACCGGCGTCGTGCTCGCCGGCAATGTTCTGGAGCTGCCGGCCGACGTGCTCGACCAGAAGAACGCGGTCGAGACCAGCTACGAACGGATCGGCGAACCCAATGCGAAGCGCCGCGCGATCGCCCAGGTGTTCGAGCTTCCCGGCCATTTCCGCCTGCTGATCGGCCATGACCTCGAAGACCGCGAGCGGCTGAGCCATATTCTGGGTTCGGCGCTTTTCACTTCGCTGCTGTGGCTGTTGGTGATCGGCGCCTTCGGCGGCCTGTTCGTCGCCCGCCGCCTGCTGAACCGGGTGGACGCCATGAGCGCCAAGGCCGCGACCCTGCTACAGGAAGATCTGTCCGGCCGCCTGCCGCTGTCGGGCTCGGGCGACGAACTCGATCGTCTCGCGCGCAACCTCAACGCCATGCTCGACCGCATCGCCAGTCTCATGGACGGCATTCGCCAGGTGTCCGACAATATCGCGCATGACCTGCGCACGCCCCTGACGCGCCTGCGCAATAACGCCGAACAGGCGCTCCAGCTCGACGAGGGCGAGGCCGCCTGCCGCGCCGCGCTGGAGCAGGTGATCGACGAGGCGGACGGGCTGATCCGCATTTTCAATGCGCTGTTGATGATCGCCCGCGCCGAATCGCATTCCTCCGGCGAGACTTTGTCCGATCTCGACGCCGCCGCTCTGGCCCGCGACATGGCCGAGCTCTACGAACCGGCGGCGGAAGAGGAGGGCGTGGCGCTGGGCGTCGACGCGCCCGCGCCGCTGCCGTTTCGCGGCCAGCGCGAACTGATCGGCCAGGCGCTCGCCAATCTCATCGACAATGCGCTGAAATACGGCGCGCCAGACCTGCCCGGCGGCCAGGCCAGGGTCGAGATTTTCGCACGCGGCGACGAGGATCGGGTGGAGATTTCCGTCGCCGATCGCGGCCCCGGCATACCGGCCGAGCAAAGGTCGCGGGTGCTGGAGCGTTTCGTGCGGCTGGAGGATTCGCGTTCGCGTCCCGGCAGCGGCCTCGGCCTGTCGCTCGCCGCCGCCGTGGCGCGGCTGCACGGCGGCGAATTGCGCCTCGAGGATTTTTCGCCGGGCTTGCGCGTGGTCCTGTCCCTGCCGCGACAAAACAACCATGCGCCGCGAAAAAGCGGTTCGCCATGAGGAAACGCGGCCCGCTTATACCAAAGCCTGCGAAGATTGCGCTCGCCCGCGCCCGCCTGGCCGAATTTTTCGGCCACACGGCGCCCGAATGCGCGGCATCGTTGCAGGCGCTGCCGGACTGGCCGGAGATTGAAGCCCTGCTGCTCGGCGTGGCCGACCAGTCGCCGTTTCTCTGGGGCCTCATCCGCCGCGACCCCGACCGGCTGCTGCGCATCCTGCAAAAGCAGCCGGAACAGGCGCTCGAAGCGGCCCTGGGCCGGCTCGGAGTCTGCGGCGACAAGGATTGCTCGGAGGCGCAGGCGATGGCCATGCTGCGCCGCGCAAAACAGGAGATGGCGCTGATCATAGCCCTCGCAGATCTCAGCGGGCGGTTCGACATGGTCGCGGCGACCAGGGCTCTTTCGCGCGCGGCTGACCGTTTTGTCGCGACGGCGTTGCGCGCGGCGCTGCGGCTCGCCGGCGACCGGCTGGCGCTGGAGGGCGATGAGCCGGAGCTCAACTGCGGCCTTGTCGTGCTGGCGCTCGGCAAGCATGGCGCGATGGAGCTGAACTATTCCTCCGACGTCGATCTGGTGATTTTCTATGACGGCGCATCGCGGGCGCTCGAAACCGGGCCGGGCGGAAAAGCCAATGCGCTGCGCCTGACCCAGCATCTGGTGAAGCTCCTGCAGGAGCGCACCGGCGACGGCTACGTTTTACGCGTGGATTTGCGCTTGAGGCCCGATCCCGGCTCGACAGCGCCGGCGGTTTCACTGGAGGCCGCGCGGCATTATTACGAGACGCTCGGCCAGAACTGGGAGCGGGCGGCGATGATCAAGGCGCGCCCGGTCGCCGGCGACCTGGCGCTCGGCTTCTCTTTCCTGAAAGAGATGGCGGCCTTCATCTGGCGCAAATATTTCGATTACGCCGCCATCGCCGACATTCACGCGATGAAGCGGCAGATCCACGCGGCGCGCGGCCATGCCGAGATCGCCGTCGCCGGACACGATCTTAAGCTCGGGCGCGGCGGCATCCGCGAGATCGAATTTTTCGTCCAGACGCAGCAATTGATCTTTGGCGGCCGCCGCCAGCTTTTGCGCGGCGCGCGGACGCTCGACATGCTCGGGCAATTGCAGGCCGACGGCTGGATCACGCCCGATGCGGCGCGTGAAATGACCGACGCCTACATTTTCCTGCGCGCGCTGGAGCACCGCCTGCAAATGCTGCATGACCAGCAAACCCAACGTCTGCCAGCGGACAAGGCGGCGCTGAAGCTTTTCGCGCGCTTTTGCGGCTATGGCGGCGCGGCGTCGTTTTCCGCCGATCTGCTGCATCATCTGCGCGCGGTGGAAAAACATTATTCGCGCCTGTTCGAACATGCGCCGGGCCTCGATTCCCGCGCCGGCAACCTTGTCTTCGTCGGCGCGGCGGACGATCCGGAAACGCTTGAAACTTTGCGCGAAATGGGATTTCGCGCTCCCGAGGCTGCGGCGGAAACGGTGCGCGGCTGGCATTTCGGCCGCGTGCAGGCGGTGCGCGGTCCGCGCGCCCGCGAAGTGCTGACCGAACTCGTTCCAGCCTTGCTCGACGCCTTCTCGAAATCGGGCGACGCGGATTCAGGTCTTGCCGCCTTCGACGCGGCGCTGGCAAAAATGCCGGCGGCGGTCGAGCTTTTTGCTTTGCTCAAGTCGAACGCGCCGATGCGCCAGCTTTTCGCCGACATTCTCGGCGGGGCGCCGCGCCTGGCCCAGGTCATCGCGCAAAGCCCGCATGTGCTTGACGCGGCGATCGATCGCGGCGTCGCCCTGGCGCCGATGGACGAGGCGGCCTATGCCGAAAGGCTCGCGCTTTATTTCCCCGAGGCGCCGGGCCATCTCGAAGGCTTTCTCGACGCCGCGCGCATTTTCGCGGCGGAAGAAGGCTTCATGATCGGCTTGCGCCTGTTCGCCGGCCTGGTCGAACCGCGGCAGGCGGCGCAGGCCTATTCCGCCTTGGCCGAGATTTTGCTGCGCGCCTGCCTTGCGAGGGTCGAGGCGATCTTCGCCGACGAGCACGGCCGCTTGCCCGGCGGGCGCTGCGCCGTGCTGGCGCTGGGAAAGCTCGGCTCTCGTGAAATGACCGCGACCTCCGATCTCGATCTCGTCCTGCTTTACGATTTCGATGCCGAACGTCCTGAATCGATTGGGGACAAGCCGCTGCACGCGACGCTTTATTACACGCGCCTGACGCAAAGGCTGATCGCGGCGCTGACGTCGCCGACGCGGCGCGGAAAGCTGTTCGAAGTCGATATGCGCTTGCGCCCTTCCGGCCGGCAGGGGCCGCTGGCGACGCAGTTCGCCAGTTTCCGCGCCTATCAGGCCAACGAGGCGGAAGTCTGGGAACATATGGCGCTGACCCGCGCGCGCCCGGTGGCCGGCGACCCCTCGCTCAACGCAGAGGCGCGGGAGATCATCGCAAGCAGTCTTTACCGCCCGCGCGACAAGGTGGCGCTGGCCAGGGCGGTGCGCGACATGCGCGGCTTGATCGCCAAGGAAAAAGGGGAGGGTCAAAAGGGGGAGGGCCAAAAGGGGGCCCAGGGCTGGGATCTGAAGCTTGCCCCGGGCGGCCTGCTGGACGTGGAATTCATCGCGCAATATCTCGCGCTTGCGCATGGCTTTGACGCGCCAGGCCTGCGCGTGACGGCGACCCGCGACATCCTCGCCGCCGCCGCGCGCTCGCGGCTGATCGAAGCGGAGACGGCGGAATTTTTGCTCAACGCGCTGGCGCTCTACGGCAATGTCACGCAATGGCAAAGACTGGCGCTCGATGCGGGCGCCGACCCGCGCCAGGCGGCGGAAGGGGTGAGGCGCCGCATCGCCAGCGCCTCGGGACTGCCGGACTTTTCATTGCTGGAGCGCGAACTGGCGGCGACGCGAAAAGAAGTGCGGCGGATTTTCACGCAGGTTTTGGCGAAGGAGTGACGGCGGAAGCTTCCGACTCGGCCGTCAGCCAAGCTTTTGCAATTCGTCGGCGAGGACTTCGCCTGGGTGAATGGCGGGGCCATGGTTGCGATCCTTTCCTGGCGATAATCGACGGTTTCGACCAGCAACGGTCCGCGCGCGCCCTCGAAATTGTAAGTATGCCGACCCATCCACATTGAACCAATGCCGAATAGAGGCCAACTGGCGCCGGGCTCCCCTCCGCAGTATAAGGGGCAAATATAAGCATGAGACGGACGCCTGGATGACCCACATACCCGATTTCTCGACCCTCGCCCTTTCGCCTGACCAGAGCGCCGCGCCGCCGGCTTTCTCGGAAAAGCCCTGGTTGACGCCGGAAGGCATCGAAGTGAAGAGCGTCTACGGCCCCGAGGACGTCGAGGGCCTGCCCGCCGTCGAGTCCTATCCCGGCGCCGCGCCGTTCCTGCGCGGCCCTTACCCCACCATGTATGTCAACCAGCCCTGGACGGTGCGGCAATACGCCGGCTTCTCGACGGCGGAAGATTCCAACGCCTTCTATCGCCGCAACCTCGCGGCGGGCCAGAAGGGCCTGTCGGTGGCCTTCGATCTCGCCACCCATCGCGGCTATGATTCCGACCATCCGCGCGTCGGCGGCGATGTCGGCATGGCCGGCGTGGCGATCGAACTCGATCTACGACATGCGCACGCTGTTTTCCGGCATTCCGCTCGACCAGATGTCGGTGTCGATGACGATGAACGGCGCGGTCCTGCCGGTGCTGGCGCTCTACATCGTCGCGGCGGAAGAGCAGGGCGTGCCGGCCGCCAAACTTTCCGGCACGATCCAGAACGATATTTTGAAAGAATTCATGGTGCGGAACACCTACATCTATCCGCCCAAGCATTCGATGCGCATCATTTCGGACATTTTCGCCTTCACCTCGCAGAACATGCCGAAATTCAATTCCATTTCCATTTCCGGCTATCACATGCAGGAGGCCGGGGCGACGCAGGACCTGGAACTCGCCTACACGCTCGCCGACGGCGTCGAATATTTGCGCGCCGGCATCGGCGCGGGTTTGACCGTGGACCAGTTCGCGCCTCGCCTATCGTTCTTCTGGGCGATCGGCATGAATTTCTTCATGGAAGTGGCGAAATTGCGCGCCGCCCGCCTGATATGGGCCAATCTGGTCAAGGGTTTCGAGCCCAAGTCGGAGAAAAGCCTGCCGCTGCGCACCCACAGCCAGACCTCCGGCTGGTCGCTGACGGCGCAGGACGTGTTCAACAATGTCATCCGCACCCAGATCGAGGCGATGGCCGCGACGCAGGGCCATACTCAGTCGCTGCACACCAATGCGCTCGACGAGGCGCTCGCCTTGCCGACCGACTTTTCCGCCCGCATCGCCCGCAACACCCAGCTTTTCCTGCAACAGGAATCCGGCACGACCAAAATCATCGATCCCTGGGGCGGCTCCTACTATGTCGAGAAGCTCACGGCCGAACTGACGCAGAAAGCCTGGGCGCATATTCAGGAAGTCGAGGCGCTCGGCGGTATGTCCAAGGCGATCGAGGCCGGCATCCCCAAGCTGCGCATCGAGGAAGCCGCGGCCAAGACCCAGGCGCGCATCGATTCCGGCAAGCAGGCGGTGATCGGCGTCAACAAGCTGCGTCCGACCGACGAGAAGCCGATCGACGTGCTGAAGGTCGAAAACGCCAGTGTCCGCGCGCAGCAGATCGACAAGCTCAAGCGCCTGCGCGCCGAGCGCAACGAGGCGGAGACGCAAGCCGCGCTCGAGGCTTTGACCGAAGGCGCCAAGTCCGGCGCGAACCTGCTGGCCCTGTCCATCGAGGCGGCGCGGAAAAAGGCGACGGTCGGCGAAATTTCTTATGCGCTGGAAAAGGTGTTCGGGCGGCATCGCGCGGAGATCAAGAGCATTTCCGGCGTTTACAAGCGGGAGGCCGGGGTGGATTCGACTGCAATCGCCAAGGTTCTGGCGCAGGTCGCGACGTTCGAGGAGCACGACGGAAGGCGGCCGCGCATTCTCGTGGCGAAAGTCGGCCAGGACGGCCACGACCGCGGCCAGAAGGTGATCGCCTCGGCTTTCGCCGATCTCGGCTTCGACGTCGATATCGGCCCGCTGTTCGCCACGCCGGAAGAGGCGGCGCGGCAGGCGGTCGAGAACGACGTGCATATCGTCGGCATTTCCTCGCTGGCGGCCGGCCATCTGACGCTGGTGCCGGAACTGAAGGCCGCGCTGGAAAAGGAAGGCCGTCCTGATATCATGATCGTCGTCGGCGGCGTCATCCCGCCGCAGGATTTCTCCGCGCTATATACAGCGGGCGCCTCGGCCATCTTCCCGCCCGGCACGGTGATCGCGGAAGCCGCTGGCAAGCTGATCGACGAACTCAACTCTCGCCTCGGCTACGCCAAAGCCGCCGCTGAATGAGTCCCTCGGAAGCGGGCGGTTTTGTCGTTGCGCCGGAAGCTCAGCCGGACGAGACGACCCAGATCATTCTGATGAGCGGTCTGGCCGCCTATAACGAGGCGCAGGTCGGCCCCGATCCGGTGCGCCTGCCGGAAAATCATGTCTGCATCGTCGCGCGCGACGGAAGCGGTTTTCCGCGCGGCGGCGTGCAGGGCGTGGCGGTTGGCGCCTGGCTGGCGGTCGATCTGGTCTGGGTGGAGGAGGCGTTTCGCGGCCGCGGCCTGGGCTCGCGCCTGCTGGATGAAGCGGAAGCGGAGGGCCGGCGGCGTGGTTGCAAATGGTCGATTCTCGCCAGTTTCGACTATCAGGCGCCGAATTTCTATTCCCGGCGCGGCTATGTCGAATATGCGCGGATGGAGGATTTTCCGCTCGGGCATACGCGGTTTCAGCTGCGCAAGGCGTTGGCCTGAATAACAGGTCCAAGAATTAGGGGCCGCCCAAAATCCTCGGGCGGCCCGGCTGTAAAAAAATCAGCCCATCGCCTTTTCAAGCTGGGCTTCGACATATTCCCAGTTCACCAGGTTGCCGATCACTGTCTTGATGAAATCGGGGCGGCGATTGCGGTAGTCGATATAATAGGCGTGTTCCCACACGTCGATCGTCAGGATTGGCAATGCTCCGTGGATCAGCGGGTTTTCGGCGTTGGGGGTCTTGGAGACGGCGACCTTGCCGTCCTTGACCGCCAGCCAGGCCCAGCCGGAGCCGAATTGGGTGAGGCCCGCCTGCGACAGGTCCTCGAGCGCCTTTTCCACCGAGCCGCAGCCCTCGATCAGGGCCTTTTCGACTTTGCCGGGGACTTTGCCGCCGCCGTTCGGCTTCAGGTATTTCCAGAATTCGGCGTGGTTCCAGATCTGGGCGACATTGTTGAACACGGCCGGATTCTTGCCATGCGAACCGGTGATGACCTGTTCCATCGGCAGGCCTTCCCATTCCGTGCCCTTGATCAGGTTGTTGGCGTTGTTCACATAGGCGGCATGGTGCTTGTCGTGGTGAAACTCCAGGGTTTCCGCGGACATGTAAGGCTGTAGCGAATCATGCGCGTAGGGAAGGGGATCGAGGACAAAAGACATGCAGGTCTCCTTTGGGAGGAAGGATGCGCCGTCAGCGTGAGCGGCGCCGTGGAAGGTAAGGAACACGCCTGTCGGAAGCAAGAACGCAAGCGCGGCGATTTGGCTCCTTTGTAGAGTCGAATTTAACGATTTACGTACTATGTTGCATTTTGAAAGCCTTGCGGCCGACGTAACTTTCCCGTGAAAGGCTGGAGTGTGAGAGCGGATCGAACGATCATCGTCATTGGCGTCTTCCTGTTCGTCTTGGGAGTGGCGGTCGCCTGGAATGGCTATTTGTATATTGAGCTGGAACGCGGGTGGTCGATGGCGATCGCCGGCTCCGTCGGCTTTTGCACGGGCCTGCTCCTTGTCGCCCTTGGTCTGGTGCTGCGGGAATTGCGGGAGATTGCCTCTTCCGCGTCGAAGGCCACGCTGCTCCTCGCCAAGGGGAAATCCGCCGGTTTGCCGGAAATCGCCGCGCCCGCGCCCGCCACGCAGCCAGCCGCCAAACTGGAGCCGTCTCCTGAAACTCCGGCACAGGCGCTGGCCGAACCAGTCGAGTTCTGAATGGGAGCCGCATTGGGAGCTGGAGCAGGCCCTTGCCGCCGAGGCCTTGAACGTCGCGCCGAAGCAGGAGGCTCCGCTATCGCCCGCGCTTTCCGAACTTCGCGAAGAAAACGAGGATGAGCCGTCTGCCGGGACAATGCGCCCGTCAACGCCTGCAGGTTCCGGCAACCGTGAGCCCGTCGCCGAGTCCAGATTCGCCGATGAGGCCAAATCAGTTGCTGAGGCCGAACCCGTCGCTGAGGCCAAACCCATCGTTGAGGCCAAACCCATCGTTGAGGCCAAGCCTCTTGCCGGGTCCAGGCTTCCGTCCGCAGAGGAGAGCAGCGGCTGGTTGTTTCAGAACATCGCTGGTCCGCTCGCTGGCGGGCACGAGCCGCCGGCGGGCCACAAGTCGGTCGATGAAGCCTCGTTTGCGGAAGCGCGGTTAACGGAAGCGCTCGCAAAGGAGACGCAAGGCTGCGAGCCGGAGCAAACCTCCGAGGTTCATCCGGCCGACGCAGGAACCCCTGAAGCGCAGCCTCAGCCCATGCACGTCGCCGCCCATGGCGAGCAGGCGCCACAGGGAATCGTGCCAAATCCGGCTGACCACGAGCCGCAGGGAGCCGAAGAGGCACAAAAAAGCGACGCGAGCCGGGAAGTCATTGGCCATTATGACGCGAACGGCGCGCATTACACGATGTATGCCGACGGTTCGATCGACGCCGAAACTGCGCACGGCGTCTATCGCTTCGCCTCGATGGAGGAACTGAAGAGCTTCATCGAAGGCCAGGACTAAAGCGCGTTCGGCGAACGCCCGTTCACCAAACACACTCTAGTCTTTTGTTTTTGCGCATATTCTAATGCGGGAATATGCGCTAAGCGCCGGATCAGTCGCCGCGCGTCACCTCAATGGCGAAAGCCTGGCGCAACGCGACCTCGTCCAACTCGTCAAAGCGGCCGGACGCGCCGCCGTGGCCGGCCTCCATATTGGTTTTCAGCAGGATCGGACCGCCGCCGGTCATGCGGGCGCGCAGTTGCTGCGCCCATTTGGCGGGTTCCCAATAGGTCACGCGCGGGTCGGTCAGGCCGGCCTCGATCAGAACAGGCGGGTAAGCCTGCGCCTTTACGTTTTCGTAGGGCGAGTAGGACAGGAGCCGGCGGAAGACCGTCTCGTCCTCGATCGGGTTGCCCCATTCCCGCCATTCCGGCGGGGTGAGCGGCAGCGATGCGTCGCAAATCGTGTTGAGCACATCGACGAAGGGCACTTCGGCGATCACGCCGCCGAAGAGCTCCGGCGCCTGGTTGACGACGGCGCCCATCAGCATGCCGCCGGCGCTGCCGCCTTCCGCGACGATCCTTCCCGGCGCCGCCAGTTTTTCCGCATAGAGATGCCGGGCGCAGGCGAGAAAATCGCCGAAGGAATTCGGCTTGTGCTCCATTTTGCCTTCTTCGTACCAGCGTGAGCCTTTTTCGGTTCCCCCGCGCACATGGGCGATGGCGTAGATGAAGCCCCGATCGATGAGGCTGAAGCGGTTTTCGTCGAAGGAATCGGGCAGGGCGGCCCCGTACGCGCCATAGCCATAAAGCAGCACGGGACGGGCGCCGGGTGAAAATTCCTTGCGCCAGACCAGCGACAGCGGCACTTTTTCGCCGTCCGGGGCGGTCGCGAAATCGAGCCTTGCCTGATAGTCGGCCGCGTTGTGGCCGGAGGGAATGTGCTGCCGCTTAACGAGGACGCGGGAATTGGTGGCCAGGTCGAGATCGAAAATTTCCTCGGGTTCGGTCAGCGAGGAATAGGACAGGCGCAGGATCGGCTGCTCGAAATCGAAATTGCGCTCCAGTCGCAGGTGGTGGCAGGGCGCGTCGAAGGAGATCGCGCGCTCGACGCCGTCGCGCGAGCGAACCATCAGGCGGGGGCGGCAGTCTTCGCGCTCCAGCCAGACCAGGAAGTCGGCGAAGACCGTGGCGTTGAAGATCATCCGGCCGGGCCGGTGAGGCGCTTCCTCGCGCCAATTGTTTTCGTCGAGCCCATCGAGCGCGGTGCTGACGAGCTTGTAGTCGAAGGCCTCGTCGGCGTTGGTGCGCATGTAGAGGCGGTCGAGGCTCGGCTCGACGTCGTAGCGCAGGCCGGGCCGTCGGGGCAGGATTTTTCGTGGCCGCGCCTTTCGATCGGTGAGATCGAGCAGCCAGCATTCCGAACAATCGTGATCGCTGATGGTGATGATGGCGTGGCGGCGCGACCGCGCGGCGCGCAGATGCACGAACCAGGCCGGATCCTTTTCCTCCAGGATCAGGCGGTCGGTGGCCGGATCGGCGCCGATTTCATGCAGGAAAACCTGCGAGGAGCGGAAATCCTCATCCATGCGCGTATAGAGGAATCCTCGCGAGTCGCAGGTCCAGACGATCGTTCCATCGCTGTCCTCGACCACGTCGGCGCCGTCGGTCCCGCTGGCGAGGTCAAGCCAAGAGATGGCGTGCAATTCGTTGCCACGCTCGTCGCGGCTCCAGGCAAGGAGGCGATGGTCAGGCGAATGCAGCGCCTCGTCCAGGCTGAAGAACGCCTTGTCCTCCGCGCGGGCGTCGCCATCGAGCAGGATTTCCTCGCCGCCATCAGGCGCAGGGCGCCGGCAGATGAGTTCGTGCTGCCCGTCCTCGCGATAGCGGCGATAATAAAGCCAGTCGCCGTCCCGCGCAGGCGGGTCGCAATCGGTCTCGTCGATCCGGCCGGTCAGTTCGTCGAGTATCGTCTCGACAAGCGGTTCAAGATCGGCCAGCACCGAATCCGCGTAGGAATTTTCCTGATTCAGGAGCGAACGAACGGGCTGCGGCAATTTGTCCGGATCGTGAATGGATTCACGCCAGTTTTCGGCGCGGATCCAAGCGTAATCGTCACAAACTTCAAGATTATGAATACGTTTGCGCAGCGGCCGCCGCTCGGCTTCCGGAGCCTTGAAGTGACGGGCTTTGGCGAAAGGCGGCATGTGGCTCCAATGTCTTTCATGAGTTTCGGCGTGGCGTTTCATAGCATGGAAGACGAATGTTTCTCTCCTTCCGACAATCGTTCAAGCTCGATATTGCGCCGTTTTTTGGAGCGACGCGGCGTGGCGCCGGCGGTCGTTCGAAGCGGCGGTTCACGCAAAGGCCTAGGATTTATTTGATCCTTCGACCCGAATGCTGTTTCCAAGTGCGCCGCACAAACAATGATGCGAAGAAAGTTGACAATTACCCTTGGAGAGATATTGCAAACGCCGTTCAATTGGCATATCTAGAAGTCAATGGGCGATATACAAAGGCTCCATTCATCGTATTGACGGCGGGGCCGTGCATACGGGTCTGTGTTAAAAAAAATTCAATCCGCCTCAAGGAAAGTCCTGAAGCTATGAGCGACGCAAACACACAAAATTACATTGAACTGGCGGCCGACATCGTATCCGCTTATGTCAGCAACAATTCCGTCCCGGTTTCCGACCTTCCCAGCCTCATCAACGACGTCCATTCGGCCTTGATGCGTGTGACCAGCGGCGCTGCTCCGGTGGTGACAGAGGCGCCGAAACCTGCCGTTCCCGTCAAGAAGTCCATCACCAACGACTTCATCATCTGTCTCGAGGACGGAAAACAGTTCAAGTCCCTGAAGCGTCATCTGCGCACGCAGTATAACATGTCGCCGGAAGACTATCGCGAAAAATGGGGCCTTGGCGCGGACTACCCGATGGTCGCTCCCAATTACGCCAAGGCGCGTTCGCATCTCGCCAAGCAGATGGGCCTCGGCCAGCAGCGTCGCCGCACCCGCAAGTAATCACGCCAGAGTTTGGCGCAGGCGCGCCGATCACAAAATATTGAACCCGGATTTCGCCTTCGCGAAATCCGGGTTTTTGTATAGGGCCATGAATTTGGCAAGCTTGCGGGCGTCAGTCGGCGCGCAAGCGCCAGGCTGGGACGCGGTCGCCTGAATTGAGCGTATCGCGGCTCGGGGTAGCCAAGGCTTGCTCCAGATCGCCGGCGTTCTGGCTCAGGCGCACGGCTTGCGCGGCGAGCGCGAGGCATTGCTTCGGTTCGGCGCGGCACTGTCGGCTGGCTGCGTCCGTGGCGATCCGGCCGAAGCCGTTGGCGCTCGCGCTGGCTGCCTGCGCGCCCTGAGCGGCGATGGCTGCGGCGTTCGTTCCTTCGAGAGTGGCGATGTGGCTGAACACCAGTCCAAGCCAGAACAGGCAGCGAAGCAGAAAAAACATGGTTGGGCCTTTCGCGGCGATTTCACGAAAGCTAGCAGCGACGCGTCGAGATTAAATCAAAATCATCGGTCAAATGCGCGGCTGGAGTTTAAGCGTTTTTTCACCGTGCCCGGCGAGTCCGGCAACGAAGCCGAAACCATAAACGACAATGACCTGGCGCGAGCGGGCGCGCCCTCCCGGCTGTTTAGACTTCACTTAACAGGCAAGGCGCAGAGTGACACCCGCCAGACGCAGCCCTCGCCGCGTCGCACGA
The DNA here is from genome assembly GCA_963828185.1 of uncultured Alphaproteobacteria bacterium. Taxonomy (GTDB): domain Bacteria; phylum Pseudomonadota; class Alphaproteobacteria; order Rhizobiales; family Beijerinckiaceae; genus Rhodoblastus. Next base: position 224,306 of record CAWHDV010000019.1, read on the forward strand.
GTTTCGAGTTGAAGTCAATGTCACGCTTGAACGGTCACATTGCCGCGCTGGTCAATCCGCTGGCGCAGTTGGGCGAAATCGAGCGCTGGCGCAACATCAACTTCATTTCCCTGCGTCTCGCGCTCACGCTGCCATTCATGGCGCTCGCGCCGATCTACCTGCTGGTCCGGGGGGCGCCGAGCAATTGGGACGCCCTGGCCTTCGCCTTTCTGCTGGCGCCGTTGCTTGGCGTTTACGCATTGCATCGTTTCGGCCGTTTCGACATTGCCCAGGCGATCTGCGTCGGCGCCATGGTGCTTCTGGGCGTAACCCTGACCATGGCCAATGGCCAGTTGACGGTCGGCGCGTTCGCCTGTTTCCTGCTGGCGCCGCTGGAGGCCGCGCTGGGCGCGGTTTCAGTCCTTGCCATCGGCGGCGCCGCCTTGTCGCTCGCCGCGGTCGTGGTCATGGCGGCGGCGGCGCAATTCGGTTTCCTTCACCCGCACGCAGAGATATCCGGCCATGTCGACGTCGCCGTTCTCGCGGCGGCGCTGCTCTACGGCGCGCTTCTGGCCGTGTGGAGCGCACGCATGGGCGAGTTGCGCGAACGCCGCGTCAGCCAGAGCATCGCTTCCTACCAGGAATTGACCGAGACGGTCGGCGACATGGTGATGCAACTCGATCATGGCGGAGCGGTCATCGACGTGGTGACTGACCCGGCCAATACGTTTCGCTGCGGACCCAACGACCTGCTGGCGCGCGGCCTGTTCGAGCGCATCCTCGTTTCCGACCGGCCGATATTCCTGAAAGCCGTCGGCGACGCGGCGCGCGCCGATCACGCCATCGGCGCGGAATTCCGCCTGCGCGCTGGCGTCGAGACCGCGATGGAGTGCGGCGGCGAGCAGCCGCATTTCATCTGGGTCGAGATGCGGGCGCACCGCTCCCTGGCCGTCAAGGGAATCATCATGGCGATATTGCGCGACGCGACCCCGATGAAGGAGGCGCGCGAGGCGATCGAGGCGGCGCGGGAGTCGAGCGAGCAGGCGAGCCTCTGGAAGGACCGTTTCCTGGCCAATGTCAGCCATGAATTGCGCACGCCGCTCAACGCGATCATCGGCTTTTCGGAAATGCTCGGCAATCCCGACCTGGCGCCGAAAGACCCGCTGCGGCAGCGTGAATACGCCAATATCATCAACGCTTCGGGCCAGCATCTGCTCAGCCTCGTCAATACGATCCTCGACATGTCGAAAATCGACAGCGGCAATTTCGAGATCGAGCCGGAGCATTTCAACCTCCCCGGCCTGATCGATTTCTGCTGCGACGTGGTCAAACTGAAAGCGGAAGAAAAAAAGCTCTCGCTGACCCGCGTCTGCCCGCCGCAGCTCGAGGAAATCATCGCCGACAAGCGCGCCTGCAAGCAGATCCTGCTCAACATCATGTCCAACGCCGTCAAGTTTACGCCGGAAAGCGGCAGCGTCGCCGTCGTGGTGCGCGCCGACGGCGCCTATGTCGAAATTGCCGTCTCCGACACCGGCATAGGCGTGACGCCAAAGGATCTGGCGAAACTCGGCGATCCCTTCTTTCAGGCCAAGGCGACCTATGACCGGCCTTACGAAGGCGCGGGCCTCGGCCTGTCGATCGTGCGCGGCCTTGTCGCCCTGCATGGCGGGTCGATGCGTTTCGAAAGCGCGCCGAACGAAGGCGCGTGCGTCACCGTCCGCCTGCCGATGAATTGCAGCGTCGCGCATAAATCCGCCGCGAAGGCGGTGAAGATCGAAACGCTCGCGCGCCGCGGCCGGACCGCCGGTCTCGCCGACATCGCCCACCCCCAGGATCAGGTGAAGAAAATTGCGTGAAATCGCCGCCTCCTCCGATTTTGATTTCGTCGCCGTCGAGCCGCGCCGCCCTTCCAAGGCGGGCGCATCGCGGCGCGGCAAGGGCCGCAGGAAGAAGTCCGCGCTGAAGGCGCCGGCCTGGCTCGCGGCGCTGTGGCGCTATCGCACCCCGGTGATCGGCGGCGCCGCGCTTTTCGGGCTGCTTGGCGCGATTGCGGTCAACGCCATGTTCCTCCAGCGCCAGCGCCATCCCGCGCCGCTGTTCGGCGCCACGTTCAAGATAGATCCGCCGAAGCCTCCGCCGCGTCCCGCGTCGATCGACGCCCTTCTCGAAGGCAGGCTCCAGGGCGGGGCATTGTCCAGGATCGGTTCCGCGCCCGACAGCGCCTCGGCGCCGCCGGCGTCCGAGGCGACGCCGACCGCGGCGCGTGCCGAGGCGCCGGCCCCGGCGAAAAAGAGCCGTGACGTCATCGGCTCATTGATCGCCGACAATGGCGTGATTCCCGCGCCGGCCTCCTCCAAAGACGTGTTGTCGGCGCAGCGGGCCTTGCAAAGGCTGGGGCTGGTGGTCAAGCCGGACGGCGAATATGGCTCGGCGACGCGCAAGGCGGTGGAAATTTTCCAGCGCGACAATCACCTGCCGGTCAATGGCCAGCTGACGCCAAAAACCCGGCGGCTGCTGTCCGCGCTCTCCGGCCTCTTCGTGGAGTGATGCGGCTTCGTTCGGACATCTGGGTCGCCGCCTATCTGCGCCGCTGCTCGTCGGAAAATGTCGTCGCTGTGTTGCGCCGGCGCGGCTCGCCCGAGGCCGGGTCGATCTTCGTCAAGATTGACCGGCTCGACGGCTTCGCCGCGCTTTTTTCGCCGGCGCCGCAAAGCGTGGCGGGCGAGGGCTACGACCGCCTGTTCGCCCGCGCGCATGACGCGGACTGGCTGGAGGATGAAAAGGTCGAGGCGAAGCTGCGGCGCGAAATCGCCTTCGATTCCGATCTGTGGATCGTCGAGGTCGAAGATCGCCAGGGACGCAATTTTCTCGATCTGGCTTGAAGAACCGGCCTATTTCTCAAACGGCCATTTCGCGCTTTCGCCCTGCTGGCCGCGATGGCGCAGAAAATGGTCGGCCAGCACGCAGGCGACCATGGCCTCGGCGATGGGGGCGGCGCGCACGCCGACGCAGGGGTCGTGCCGGCCCTTTGTCCGCAACTCGACTTCCGCGCCAAATCGATCGACCGTGCGGCGCGGCGTCAGGATCGAGGAAGTCGGCTTGACCGCGAAACGCGCGACAATGGTCTGGCCGGTCGAGATGCCGCCGAGAATGCCGCCAGCGTGATTGGCGAGAAAGTGCGGCCCGTCATTACCCGCGCGCATTTCGTCGGCGTTTTCCTCGCCGGTCAATTCGGCGCTGGCGAAACCGTCGCCGATCTCGACGCCCTTGACGGCGTTGATCGACATCAGCGCCGCCGCGAGGTCGGCGTCGAGCTTGCCATAGACCGGCGCGCCCCAGCCGGGCGGAACGCCTTCCGCCGTCACTTCCAGGACGGCGCCGATTGACGAGCCTTTTTTGCGGATATCGTCGAGATAATCCGCCCAGCGCGCCGCAGCCGTCGCATCCGGGCAGAACAAGGAATTGCGCGAGACCTCGTCCCAGTCCCAGCGCGCACGATCAATCTTGTCCGCCCCAACCTGCACCATGGCCGCGCGTAAAATCACGCCCGGAATGATTTTGCGGGCGATGGCGCCGGCGGCGACGCGCGCCGCGGTTTCGCGCGCGGAGGAACGGCCGCCGCCGCGATAATCGCGAAGACCGTATTTGGCGTCATAAACGTAATCGGCGTGGCCGGGACGATAGGCGTGCTTGATCTCGCCGTAATCCTTGGAGCGCTGGTCGGTGTTCTCGATTATCAGCGCGATCGGCGTACCCGTCGTCATCTGCGCGCCGGTCTTGTCGTCGACCACCACGCCGGACAGGATTTTAACCGCGTCAGGCTCCTGCCTTTGCGTCGTGAAGCGCGACTGGCCGGGGCGGCGCAAGTCGAGGAATTTCTGGATGTCGCCGGGCTCGAGCGGAATGCGCGACGGGCAGCCGTCGACCACGCAGCCGAGCGCCGGCCCGTGGCTCTCTCCGAAGGTCGTCACGCGGAAGAGATGTCCGAATGTGTTATGAGACATGGTCGCCGGTCTTGTTCCGAGGAGTTGCGCCTTCTAAACATGAAATGCGCAAAAGGCCAAATGCGGCGCGGCTTGCCTCGCGCGTCGCTCCGGGCTACCAAATTCGCATTGGGTCCCGCGACGGCAACAGCGAAACGGCGAACGATGCACGTGAACGAAAGCGCGATGCGGCGCCTCTCTTTCGACGAACCGGTGTCGCGTCTGGCGATATGGTCGAAGAAGCTCGCCAAAATCGCTTTGGTCCTGGCGCTTGTCGCCATTGTCGCCGCCCACGCGCGCGGCGGCATGGCCCGTTTCTTCGCGATACTGACCTTGCGTTCGAACCCGGCTCCCGATCCGGCGCTCGGCCTGTCGATCTTCCTCCTCGCGCTGGCGGTGGCCATGGCGGCCTTGCTCGTCGCTTCCTCAGCGGCGGTGTCGATATGGGTCAGGGGACGACGCGGCGTCAGGCCGATTCTCGCGACCTTGGCGCTTCTGTCGCTGCTTCTGCCCTATCCCGCTTATCTGGTCTATTCCGCAGGCGATCCGCCCTGGCTCTCTGACATTTCCACCGATCTCGACGATCCGCCAGGCTTTTCAGTCTCGCCCGCGGCGCTCGCGGCGCGCGGCGGCTGGACCCCGCGCGATGTCGATGTCGAAAGCCGGCAAGAGCAGGCCGACGCCTATTCCGACGTCACGCCGATCGCCGTCGACATGGAAACGACGGATGCGTTCAAGGCGGCGCACGACGCGCTCAGGCAATTCCACTGGACGATCATTGAGGAAGTGCTCCCCGGCGACGACAAGCACCCGGATGGCCGTATCGATGCGCTGGCCCATTCGCCGGTGCTCAACCTGCCGGTGGCGATCACCATTCGCATAAGGCCCGGCGCCGACGAGACGACCGTCGACATGCGCGCCGCCACGCGCTATCTGCCCAACGATCTCGGGGCTGGCGCCGCGTTGATCGGCAAGTTGAGCGACGCGCTGGAGGAAAAGGACGACTCCGAATAGGCGTCCTCGTCTTCGCGCTCGATCATGGGCCGACGGCCAAGGGCCTGTCGCATGTCAGCAGGTGAGCCAGCGCCTGCCGCAAGCGTTCCGGCTGGTAGGGCTTGGCGATGACTGGAAGGTCGAGGAAAGCGTCGGGGAGCACCGACGCGGGCGCGTGGCTGGTCGTGAAGAGGAAGGGGATGCCGGCGTCGGCCAAGGCCTCGGCGACGCGTTCGGTCCTTGTCCTGTCCGGACTGACATCGACGATCGCGGCGTCGACTTGCGCGACGGCGATCAATTTCAGCGCCTCGCCGGCCCCGGCCGCCGGACCGACCGCCTGATGACCCCACGTGTCCAAGGTGCGCTCGAGGGCATAGGCCACCATGGCGTCTTCTTCGACGATCAGAATTTTTGCCGGCAGGATTTTCACGGGCTGCGACGCCATTTTCCAAGTCCTCGTTTGTCCTCGTTTTCCTGAAGTCCTCGTTTTCCAAGTCCTCGTTTTCCAAGTCCTCGTTCGGGAATTCCAGGTCCTCGTTCGGGAACCAGCGATATGCTGTTATTTGGTTCATAATTAAACTAACCTTGGTCATGCTGTGGCGGAAACTTCCGTATTCTCAATGACTTTTGTCATGGCGCCCGCGTGAATTCCCTCTTTGCGCCGTCACATCGAGCGACTTCGGCCCCATCCAATTTCATGTGATCGCGGGCTTCGGCGCGCTCAGGCGCGTCGGAAGACGCCCGCCAGTTGCGGCGTCCCGTCCGTCCTGATGAGCTTTCGCGCGCAAAGGTCTTCGAGATGGGCGAGGGTTGTGAGCGCGGCGCCGCCGTTCAGGCGGGGGTCGAGCTTTTCATAGACCTTGGCGACGATGTCCGGGATGGCGAGCGGCCCCTGGACCAGCGCGGCCAGGATCGAGATTTCCCGTGCGCGGCGATGGTGCAGCAAGGCGCGTAAAAAACGCTGCGGCTGCGCAACTGGACCGCCATGGCCGGGCCAATAGACCGAATGATCGCAGCCGCGCAAAAGCTCCAGCGAATTGAGGTAAGGCCGCATGGCGCCATCCGGCGGCGCGACGATGGAGGTCGACCAGGCCATGATATGGTCGCCCGTGAACAAAGCCTTTTCCTCGGCAAGTTCGAAACAGAGGTGATTCATCGTGTGGCCCGGCGTCGCAATGGCGCGGAGGACGTAACCTGGCCCGGCAAGGATTTCGCCATCGGCGAGAATGCGGTCGGGCCGATAATCGAGATCGTTGGCGGCGTCGAGCTTGTTGGTTTCGCCGAGCGCCAGTTCGCGGGCGGAAAAATGCGGCGCGCAGCCGAGGATTTCCGCGCCCGTCGCCTTTTGCACCGCGCGAGCGGCGGGCGAATGGTCGCGATGGGTATGCGTGACCAGGATTTTGGCGATCCTTTCGCCGTCGAGGGCGGCGAGAAGAGTCTCGACATGGGCGGGATCGTCGGGGCCGGGGTCGATCAGCGCGACTTCGCCTTCCCCCACCACATAAACACAGGTGCCGGTGGAGGTGAAAGGACCGGGATTGGGCGCGACCAGGCGACGAATCCGGGGCGACACGCGCATGAGCCGACCCGCCGGGGCGTCAAGGGCGAGATCGAAGCGCGCCTCCTCGGCGTCGGATCGCTCCGTCGCGTCGCGAGACGTTCCGGATGGTTCGCTCATGCGCCATCCCCGCCGATAGCTTCAGTCAAGCTTGCGCGCGCTCCAGTGTCCGCCGCAGAATTCGGTCTGAGACGACCAAGGGCCCTGGGCGAATTCGCCCTGGACTTTGCCGAAGGCGTGCATTTCCTTTTCGCCGTTGATGAAATGACCAACGAACTCATTGGTTTCATCGATATAGCCCCAAGGCGTGATGCCGGAGGCATCGATGCCGGTGACGCGGTTTTTCTTGATGGTCACCACCGCCGTGCCGGATGGGGCGCATTTGCCGACAGTCGTCTGGACATCGACGCGCCAGAGGCCGTCGTGAAACTCGACCGGCTGGGCGGCTTGTGCCGGCTCTTGCTGCGCGGCAGGGTTTTGCTGCGCGGCAGGGTCTTGCTGCGCGCCAGGGTCTTGCTGCGCGCCAGGGTCTTGCTGGGCGCCAGGGTCTTGCTGCGCGTCTTGCTGCGCCAGGGCGGCCAAAGGCAGGAGCGTCAGGATGAAAGTAGCAACGAATTGACCCGCGCGCACGAAACGCCTCCTTTTATGCGCCGCCCTGAGGGCGCGCTTTGCAACTTCCATGGCTTGCATGTTTCACGCGATTCGCAAAGCGTGGTCCGTCGAGGCGCACGAAAAATTTTTTAATTCCGCATCAAAAGCCTGACGCTTTCAACGCCGAAAAAACTACGCTTTCAACGCCTCGCGCAATTGCGCCAGGACGTCGCCGCCGACATGGATGAAATCATGCACGCCGGCCTCGCGCCATTGCGCCTCCATCTCGCCGGGACGCCCCGCCAGATAGATCTTGCCGCCGACCGCCGCGAGCCGCTTCGCCGCTTCGATTCCTTGCTCGGCGTAGAGCGCGTCCGAAGAGCACAGGACAGCCAGGCGGGCGCCGCTGGCCTTGTAGCCCGAAGCCAGCGAGGCCGCGTCGGAAAAGCCGTCATTGCCGAGGGCTTCGACGCCGCCGGCCTCGAAAAAGTTCTTGGCGAAAGTGGCGCGCGCCGTGAAGGCCGCGACGGGTCCGAGATTGGCCAGGAAAATGGCCGGGCGGCTCGGCGCCGCTTCCGCAAGGTCGCGCAGCGCCTCGAACGGCTCGGCGATGCGATGCGGCGCCAGCGCCTTGCCGCCGGACGAGGGCGCGGGCGGCGCCGGCAGCAGCACCGAAACCGGCTTTTCAAAGATGTCGGGGAATTCGCTGGCGCCGGTCAGCGGCTCCTTGCGGCGCGCGACATTTTTTGCGCGCTCGGCGGCGATTTTCGCGACATCCGCCTGAAAGGCGCCGCTTGCGAGCATTTTCGGCAGGCCGCCGGCCGTCTCGATCTGCTGGAACAGCGCGTAGCCGCGTTCGACCAGCGCGTCGGTCAGCGCCTCGACGCCGCCCGAGCCGGCGGCGGGATCCGCGACCTTGCCGAGATTGGATTCTTCCAGCAGCACGAGCTGGGTGTTGCGCGCAAGGCGGCGGGCGAAGGCGTCGGGCAGCCCGAGCGCCTGGGTGAAGGGCAGGACGCAGATCGAATCCGCGCCGCCGAGGCCGGCGGAAAAGACCGCGACGGTGGAGCGCAGCAGGTTCACCCAGGGATCGCGCCGCGTCATCATCCGCCAGGCGGTTTCGCCATGCAGGCGGATCGGCTTCGGCTCGAGGCCGCAGGCGCGCTCGATCGCCGCCCACAGCCGCCGGAGGGCGCGGAATTTGGCGAGGCTCAAAAACTCGTCGGCGTCGGCGGCGAGCCGGAAATCGATCATTTTTCGCGCGTCGTCGAGGCTGACGCCGCCGGCCTCCAACACCCGCAGGGCCGCTATGCCGCTGGCGAGCGCAAAGGCCAGTTCCTGCGTCGGCGAGCCGCCCGCCGCGTGGACGGCCCGGCCGTCGGCGGCGATCAGGCCGCGGGCAAAACCCTTGGACGCGAGCAGGGCGGCCTGTTGCGCCAGTTGCGCGCCGGCCGCCGCCCAGTCGAGAACCTCGCCCTGCGCGATTGCCGCGCCGATCGGGTCGAGACCGAAGGAAACATCGAGTTTGGCCGGATCGTATTTCCGCGCCGCGACGAGTTCGAGGAAGGCGGCGACAAAGGCGTCCGCCTGCGCCGGCAGGTCGAGGATGACGCGCAGCCCGGCGTCGAGATGCGCGTCCTTGAGCGCCGGGGCGAGGGCCGTGGCGTCTTTCAGGCCGAAGCCGTAGGCGCCGACCGAGCCGGCGAAGGCGACATGCAGCCCGTTGGCGCCGTTTTCGAGATCGGCCAAAGCGAGGGCGTTGGCCTGCGCGGCGTCGGGATGATCGACGCGGGCCGTCACCGCCCATTCGTTTTCGGCGCGAAACGCGCGGGGCTTTCCCGTGGCGCGGGGGTAGAGCGGCAGGATGTCGAAACCGTCATAAGTCTTGCTGACCAGCTTCTGCAACGGCGCGCCCTTGAGCGCGACCTCCACGCGCCCGCGCCATTGCTCCTCGGTCGCGGGCGAAAAGGTGTCGGCAAAGGGGGCGTAAGCCTGGTCGGTCGAAGCCATGAACGAAGGTCTCCTGGTTGGCTTTTCCGCGTCCTTTTGCCACTTTGCGCGATGCGGCGCCAGCCGTCCTTTGTCGAAGGCGGCCTTGTCATGTCGAATCCGATTTCGCCGGGCGGCGCGTTTTGGGCGGATATTTTTTGAGGCTAGCGAGGCGCGGCGAGCGCATGCACCAGCGCCGAACGCAGGTCGACATGCGGCGGATTGTCGGGCGGCGCCACGGGGACGCCGGGACGCAGGTCGCAATCTGGCGCCAGCACGCCCACCAGAACCTCGCCATCGGTGAAGTAGCGGTCGCCGCCGCCGTTTTTCCCGTACAAGGTCGGCCCTATCCCCTCGATCTGGAAAAATGAGCGGATCGCCCCGGCCTTGCCGAGCGCTTCTCCGACGAAGGCGCGCTCGGCGTCGAGATCGGCGCCGATATGATGCGTCACCTGCAAGGTGAAATGGCTCAGGCCCACGCCGCGATCATAGCTGGCCGAGGCGAGCCAGAGCGAACGGCGGTCGAACAGGTCGCCGCCGATGCGCCACAGCCTGATGTGATGGCGCCGCGCGGCGGAAAGCCCGTCGGGCAACTGGAAAGCGACATCCTCCATGCGGCCATCATAATAAAGAGGGCTGACCGGCGCGGCGGGATCTGGCCGGCGCAGGACGACGCTGCCGGCGATCTTCATGCTGGAGCGCAAGGTCACGGAATCCGCGAGCGTCCAGCCGGCCGAGCGAAAGGCGCATAAAACCTCGGCCCGGTCGCCGACAAGACCGAAATTGATCGGATCGCCGGCGATGCCCTGTCCGGTGCGGGTCACCATCGCCTGGCCGGCCAGCACCGCCTGGCGTTCCGCGCGCTTCCAGATCGCCGGCAGGGCGAGGTAGGCGAGCGCGGCCCAGATCGCCAGCGCAAGGGCCGCAAGCGAAAAACCGCGCCGCAATCGGCGGAGCTCTTTGCTTTTCGCGTTGCGCGTGAGGGCGCCTAGGGCGTCCATGGTGGAAGACAGGCGTTCATGGGCAAAAGATAGAGAGCAAAGCAGCCCGGCGTTCAATCGAAAAAAGCCGGGCCTGGAGCCTTTCGCGACCTGACGCCGTCAAATCGTAAAAGGCCCAGGCGCCGACCTGCAATATTCAAACCGGTCGGATTGTTACATCTTCTTGTCCATCTTCTTTTCCATCATGTGATGATGATGGTGATGCATCGTACGCATATGATGATGCATGTGCATGTGATGATGATGGTGATGCATCATCATCTTGTGTTCCGGCGGCGGAGCCTCGGTCTTGTCCTGCGCCATCGCGTAAGGAGCGGCGGCGACCGCCGAAGACAAGACCAGAACTGCGAGCAATTTCTTCAACATGACATTCTCCCCTGAAACCTTGGTCGAAAGGTAATTTGCTCCGGAAAAGTATGGTGGAGGCGACGTTTTGCAAGCAGTATATTTTTTGCGGCGAAGGGAACTAAAATGCTCTCGTCCAATTATCGCCGCCTTTTTCCCGCATGTGCGAAGGAGGGCGAAAAGCGCGATTCATTTTTGGTTAGGCTGATCGAGGTTTTAGTGCGATGCGGTCGCCACGGATGAGCCGGCGGCAAGGGGCGAGAAGTTGCATTCAATTTTTAATGATTGGCGGTCCGGGCTTGCGAGCCTCGGAATGGCCTTGGTTTTGCTTTCCTGCCTCACGGCGTGCAGCCCGGACGGCATAGCGGCGGCGAGCGCCAACCTTGGCTCGACCATGACCGACGATGTCGCGCGCCAGGCCAGCAATGTCGGCGGCCTCATCAGCAGCCAGCCGGACGCGCCGGCCCATACATTGCAGATGTTCATCGCCTCGACCCGCAGGGGCGGTTCGCACGCAACCGAACTGACGCCGGGCGCAAAGGCTCGATATTCGCTCGATTTCGTGTCCGTGCCGCCCGGCCACAAGACGGGGCAGATCGAACGGCCGGCGTTCGGCCGTCCGAATCCGGAGCGCGACTTCGCGGTCATGGGCCATCGCAATCTCGAGGACGATTCCTTCCGCGCCGAGCTCGCCGCGCATGTTTCGGGGCGCATCGGCGCCGATCGCGATGTCCTTGTCTACGTTCACGGCTTCAACACCTCGCTCGGGGAGGCGCGCTTCCGGCTGGCGCAGATCGTCATGGACGGCAAGTTCGGCGGCGTCCCGGTTCTGTTCACATGGCCGTCGAAATCGGCGCTGCTGGCCTATGGAGCCGACAAGGAAAGCGCCACGGCCTCGCGCGACGCCCTGCTGAAATTGCTGACCGAAATCAGCGAGACGCCGGGCATCGGCCGCATCCAGATCCTGGCCCATTCCATGGGCACCTGGCTGACCATGGAGACCTTGCGCGAGGCGGCCCTGTCCGGTTCGCCCGATCTGCACGGCAAGATGGGCGACGTCCTGCTGGCCGCGCCGGATATCGACCTTTCGGTGTTCAAGGAGCAGATCGCGCGGCTCGACGCGGCGCATTTCTCGATCTTCGTCTCCAAGGGCGACCGCGCCTTGCAGCTCTCCGCCGGCATCCAGGGCGACCGCCGCCTCGGCTCGATCGATCCCGGCAACGACCAGGATCGGGAAATGATCCAAAATCTCGGGGTCAGGGTTTATGACATCTCCGATCTTTCAACCGGATTGATCGGCCACGACGTCTATGGCGACGCGCCGCTGGTCGTGCGCCAGATCGGCAAGGCGATCACCGCGCCCACCGCCGGAGACGGCGGACAGGCGGTGATCGACGCCGGCGCCGACCGCGCGCCGCAGCCGACGCCGTCAAGCGCCATCGCAACGCAGCCGCTCCCGCCAGGGGCGGCGCCGCAACCGGGCGCCGCCGCTTCGCCGATTGTCGGGGCGCCGGTCGCCAGGGCGCCGTCACAGGCCCCGGCGGCAGCCGTGGGCGCCCCGCAACCGGCCGCCGCAGCGCCCGTTTCGGGAGCGCCGGACGTCGCGGCGCAGGCGTCGAAATTGCTGTCTACTTCATCGCCCCAGTAATCCCGCGCAAGATTTCGCGCGCGATTGTCGAGCCGACCGTGCGCGCGACCGAGGTTGTCGCCGAGCGCACGACCGCCTGGCCGAGCGACATGCGCTTGCCCTGGGGACGGAACAGGTCGTCGAGGCCCGAACCGATTTTCGATAACAGGCCGCTATCCGCCGCGTTCGGCTGACCCGCCGCGACGGGCGGGCCGGAGGTGCGATTTTGCGCCCGCGCCTGCAGGATTTCGAAAGCCGACTGACGATCCACGGGCGTGTCATACTTGCCCTTGAAGGGGCTCGAATCCTGCACGTCCTGCAGTTCCGCGGTCGTGATGGGGCCGACGCGCGAGACCGGCGGCGCGATCAGCGCGCGCGTCACGATCTCCGGCGCGCCGGATGGGTCGAGCATCGACACCAGGGCTTCGCCGACATTGAGTTTGGTGATCGCGTCGGCCGTGTCGAAGGAAGGGTTCTGGCGGAAAGTCTCGGCGGCGACCTTCACCGCCTTCTGGTCGCGCGGGGTGAAGGCGCGAAGCGCGTGCTGCGCGCGATTGCCCAGCTGGCCCAGCACGATGTCGGGCACGTCGGCCGGGCTCTGGGTGACGAAGTAGACGCCGACGCCCTTGCTGCGGATCAACCGCACCACCTGCTCGATGGCCGCAAGCAGCGCCTTTGGCGCATTGTCGAACAGGAGATGCGCCTCGTCGAAGAAGAACACCAGCTTGGGCTTGTCGGGGTCGCCGACTTCCGGCAGGCGGGAAAAAAGCTCCGACAGCAGCCAGAACAGGAAGGTCGCGTAGAGATCGGGGCTGCGGACCAGCCGTTCGGCTTTCAGGATATGGATGAAGCCGCGTCCGTCGATATCGGTCTGCAGCAGGTCGTCGATGTCGAGCGCCGGTTCGCCGAAGAACTTGTCGGCGCCCTGGTTTTCCAGCACCAGCAATTGCCGCTGGATGGCGCCGATGCTCGCCGGCGCGACATTGCCGTAACGTTGCTGCAGCTCGGCGGCGTTTTGCGAGATGTAGCCGAGGATGGCGCGCAGGTCCTTGAGGTCGAGCAGCGCCAGGCCCTGTTCGTCGGCGACGCGGAAGGCGATGTTGAGCACGCCTTCCTGGATTTCGTTGAGCTCGAGGACGCGGGAGAGCAGCAGCGGCCCCATTTCGGCGATGGTGGCGCGCACCGGATGACCGTTTTCACCAAAGATGTCCCAGAACACGCAGCGGAACTGGTCGGGCTCGTAGGCGAGGCCGATCTGTCTGGCGCGATCCACAAAGGCCTGCTTGCCGTCGCCAGGCATGGCTATGCCCGAGAGGTCGCCCTTGACGTCGGCGGCGAAGACGCAGGTTCCGGCGGCGCAAAAGCCCTCGGCCAGCTTTTGCAGCGTCACGGTCTTGCCGGTCCCGGTCGCGCCGGCGACGAGGCCGTGGCGGTTGCCGTAGCGCAGCAGGAGATAGAGGTAATCCTCGGCCTTGCCGACGAGGACCTTGCCGGGAATATTTTGCGGGTCTTCGGCCATTGCGCTTGCGACTCGTGAGGGGAGGAGAGCGCCAGACTAGCGCGGAAAACATCGGCAGGCGAGGACGCGAGTCCGTTCCGCGACAAGACGGCTCTTTCTTTGGCGATTGGAAAAAGATAAAGCTCTCAAAATGATCTGGCTCGTTTTCGTCTCGCTGACCGGACTCGCGGTTTTCAGCATTCTCTGGCCTTTGTCCCGTCCCGCGCCGAAACCGCGCGAGGATGCGGCGGATGTCGCCTTTTATCGCGCGCAAATGGCGGAGATCGACGCCGACCTTGAACGTGGCGTGATCGACAAGGATCAGGCCCAGGCGGCAAAGGCGCAGGCCGGCCGGCGGTTGATCGCCGCGGCGCCCGAGGAGGTCGCCGTCCAGGAGTTCCCCCTCGCGCGGAAAATCGCTGCGGGCGTGGCGCTGATCGTCGTTCCCGTGGTGGCTCTCGGGCTCTACGCCAAAATCGGCCACCCGGAGCTTCCGGACATGCCGCTTCAGGCGCGGATGAACGAGGCGCCGGCCAAAATGGACATCGCCGCCGCCGTCGCCAAGATCGAGCAGCATATCGACGCCCATCCCGACGACGGCCGCGCCTATGAAATCGTCGCGCCGGTCTACCTGCGCATGGGCCGCTTCGCCGACGCCGCGCATGCGCGCGACGAGGCGATCAAGCTGCTCGGCGCGACGCCGGAGCGCTATGTGCGCTTTGCCGAAGCCCTGGCCTATGGCGCCGACGGCGTGGTGACGCCCGAGGCCGAAGCGCAAATCGACAAGGCGCTGGCGCTCGATCCGAAATATATGGAGGCGCGCTATTTCAAGGGGCTGGCCCGGGCGCAGCACGACGACAAGGAAGGCGCGAAAAAAATCTGGAGCGCGCTGGTCGCCGGTCTTCCGAAAAATGCGACGGTCCGCAAGGCCGTGCAGGAAAGGCTCGACATGCTCGACGCGCCGGTCGAGGGCGCGGCCGCCCCGTCTTCCGCCGCCGCCGCGGCGGTCGCCGCCGAGGCGCCGGAGCAGCAGCAAAAGACCATCCGCGCCATGGTCGATCGGCTGGCGCAGCGCCTGGCGTCGCAGGGCGGCGGCGCCGATGAATGGATGCGCCTTATTCGCGCCTACAAAGTGTTGAATGAGCAAGACAAGTCTCAGGCCGCGCTTGGCGACGCGCGCAAGGCGCTGAAGGACAATTCCGCGGCGCAGGCGAAACTCGGCGCCCTGGCGCAGGAACTGGGGTTGAACGGCAAATGACGCGCAAGCAGAAGCGACTGACCCTGATCATATCCGCGCTCGGCGTGCTTGGCGTGGCGGTCGGCGTCATGCTCTACGCCTTGCGCGATAATGTGGTGTTCTTCTATGGCCCGACCGAAATGGCGCAAAAACATGTCGGTCCCGGCGTGCGCCTGCGCATCGGCGGCCTGGTGAAGACCGGCACGCTCGTTCATCACGTCGGCAAGAACATCACCTTTGAAGTCACAGACGGCAAGAGCGACGTTTCCGTCGCCTATACCGGCCTGCTGCCGGACCTGTTCAGGGAAGGGCAGGGCGTGGTGGCGGAAGGCGCGCTCGACGGCGGCGGCGTGTTTCAGGCCGACAATATCCTCGCCAAGCACGACGAACGCTACATGCCGCGCGAGGTGGCCGACGCCCTGAAAAAGCAGGGAATGTGGTCTGGAGACGCCAAGGCCGCGAATGGCGCCGAACCGGCGGGCGGGGCCAAATCGGCGGGTGCGGCCATGACGGCGAGCGGAGCCAACGCGGCCGGCGGAGCCAGTGCAGCCGGCGGAGCCAATGCAGCCGGCGGAGCAATGAAATGATCGACGAAATCGGGCATTTTTCGCTGGTCCTGGCGCTGGCGATGGCGCTGATGCAGATGAGCCTGCCGTTCTGGGGCGCGCGGGCGCGCGACGCGCGGCTGATGGCGCTGGCCCGGCCCACCGCCATGATGCAATTCGCCTTCGTCGCCCTCGCCTATGCGGCGTTGACCTATGCGCATGTCGTTTCGGATTTCTCGCTCGTCAACGTGGTCGAGAATTCCGCTTCGACCAAGCCGCTGATCTACAAGATTTCCGGCGTCTGGGGCAATCACGAGGGTTCGATGATGCTCTGGGTCCTTATCCTGACACTGAGCGGCGCCGCCATGGCGCTGTTCTCCCGCGCCATCCCGCCGCGCCTGCTCGCCGATTCCCTGTCCGTGCAGGGCTTTCTCGGCGCCGCCTTCCTGCTGTTCATCCTGCTGACTTCCAATCCCTTCGTCCGCATGTTTCCGGCGCCGATCGACGGCAATGGTCTCAATCCCGTCTTGCAGGACCCGGGCCTCGCCATCCATCCGCCCTTGCTCTATCTCGGCTATGTCGGCTTCTCGATCGTCTTTTCGCTCGCCGCCGGCGCGCTGATCGGCGGCCGCATCGACGCCGCCTTCGCCCGTTTCATCCGCCCCTGGACGCTCGCCGCCTGGTGTTTCCTGACGCTCGGCATCGCCATGGGCTCATACTGGGCTTATTACACGCTCGGCTGGGGCGGCTTCTGGTTCTGGGACCCGGTCGAGAACGCCTCGCTGATGCCGTGGCTCACCGGCACGGCGCTGTTGCATTGCGCCGCCGTGATGGAAAAGCGCGAGGCGCTGAAAATCTGGACGATCTTCCTCGCTATCGTCACTTTTTCCCTGTCCCTGCTCGGCACTTTCCTGGTGCGCTCCGGCGTCCTGACCTCGGTGCACGCCTTCGCCTCCGATCCGCAGCGCGGCCTGTTCATCCTGGCCATCCTCGTGCTTTTCATCGGCGGCTCGCTGTTCCTGTTCATGCTGCGCGCCTCGACTTTGTCGCAGGGCGGCCTGTTCGCTCCCATCTCGCGCGAGGGCGCGCTGGTGGTGAACAACCTGCTGCTCACGGCCGCCTGCGCCGCAGTCGTCGTCGGCACGCTCTATCCGCTGGCGCTGCAATCCTGGAACGGCGACAAGATTTCGGTCGGCGCGCCCTTCTTCAACATGACCTTCGGCCCGCTGTTCGCGCCCTTGCTGCTGCTGATGCCGATCGGGCAGAACCTCGCCTGGAAGCGCGGCGACTTTCTTGGCGCGGTCCAGCGGCTGTTTGTCCCCGCGCTCGCCGGCTTCGTCGCCATGGCGATCTTCTACGCGACGCATGGCGTTCCCGTGCTGGCCTTTGTCGGCGCCGGCGTCGCCGTCTATCTCATCGTCGGCTCCTTCGTCGAGATTTTCGGGCGCGTCTTTCCGATGGGCCTGCGCGCTTCGAAAAACGGTCTTGCCCGGGCGAGAGGCCTGCGCTTGTCGGTATGGGGGACGGCTTTCGCCCACGCCGGGCTCGGCGTCACCATGCTCGGCCTCGCGGCCGCCGGCTGGGGCGCCGAGAAGATCGTGGCGATGAAGACCGGCGAGGCCTACAACGTCGGTCCCTTTCAATTGCAGGTCATTGGCATGACTTCGGACAAGGGGCCGAATTACTCGGAAAGCGTCGCCCATATGAGCGTGAAGCGCGACGGCGAGATCGTCGCGCTGATCGATCCCTCGAAGCGCTTTTTCACGACGCGGCGCATGTCCACGTCGCAGGCGGCCATCCTGACCCTCAACTTCGGCCAGATCTATGTCAGCATCGCCGACCAGAACGCCAATGGAACGCTTGACGCGCGGCTTTACTGGAAGCCGCTGGTTTCGCTGATCTGGCTTGGCGCCCTCGTCATGGCTTTCGGCGGCGGCCTGTCCCTGAGCGACCGGCGGCTGCGGGTCGGCGTCGCCAGGCGCGCCGCCCGCGCGCTGCCCGTTTCCGCCGCTGCGCAGACTGCGAGCTGAGCCATGCGGACCAAGCTTCTCGCAGCGTTCGCCCTGTTCTGGTTGGCTTTCGTGGCGGTGGGGCCGGCCTTCGCCGTTCAGCCGGATGAAATCCTGCCGGACGCCAAACTGGAGCAAAGGGCGCGGAAAATTTCCGAAGGCCTGCGCTGCCTCGTCTGCCAGAACGAGTTGATCGACGATTCCGGGGCTTCGCTGGCCAAAGACCTGCGCATCCTGGTGCGCCAGCGCTTGAAGGCCGGTGACAGCGATGCGCAGATTCGCGCCTATCTCGTCGCCCGCTACGGCAATTTCATCCTGCTGAAACCGCCGTTCGAATGGGACACGCTGCTGCTCTGGCTGTCGCCTTTCGCGGCTTTGGCCCTTGGTGGCGTCATGGCGCTCGCGAGCCGACGCAAGAACGCTCCGGAAACGCTGGCCGCGCCGCTGTCGACCGAAGAGAGGGCGAAGCTTGAGGATCTGCTCGGCGACGCTGCAGGCGAGACGCGCGCGCAGGGATGAAGAGCCGCCGCGACGATGAAATTCTTCGTCGCGTCTTGACCGAAGCCGCCGAGCATTTGCAAATTGGGCGACCGCCAAATTCGCCGGCCCGATTTTTGGTCCCCGGCTTGATGGGCGGGACGGGCGGGCTCGGATGAAATTGCCTCGAATTGAAGAGGAAATGCCAAAACCGGCAGGACCGGCCGCCCTCCCTGCGCTCCAGGGGCTGGACCGGACGATCGCGTCGATCGCGGGCTGGTTGGTCCTGGCCATCGCCTTCGCCGCGCTGGCCGGCCGTATCCTCGACATTGAATCCCTGAGGACGTTATGGCCGGGTGGAGCGCGACTCGTGCCCAACACGGCGTTCGGACTCATCGCAGCCGCCATTTCGTTGCTTGCCTCGAGGGGGTCGTCCGCCGTCCGCCCGTGGCGGCTGGCGCTCAGTCTCGCGGTCTCGCTGTTCGGCCTGTTTTTCCTTGGCGGACATGCCTGGAGCCTCAGCCATGGCGTCGGCAATGTCACCTTGCGTGATTTGCCGTCCTATTTGCCGGACCGCCCGTCGATTTCGACCAGCATCAGTTTCGTAGGCATTGGCCTCGCGCTTTCGCTCACGTCCGTCACGACGCCAATCGCGCAATTCGCGCGCACGACGTTGGCCGTTGGCGGGATCGCCCTCGCGGGGACGGGAATCCTCGGTTATTTCGTGTCGCCGATCGACCCGGATGTGCATCAGACGCTGTACGGCTTTGCGATCCATACGGCTGCGGCCTTTCTTCTCCTGTGCATCGGCGTATTGGCGGCCGGGCGAGGACGCCATCATTCGAGCGAATTCGTCAGCCTCGGCGCGCCTATCCTGGGCCTGGCCGCGCTCGCCGCGTTGATTGTCGTCTCACTCGTAGCGGTCGAGGCGCAACATCGCGTGCGCACGCGCGCGCAGGCGTCCGAGGAGGTTGAAAAATCGCTGATGCGCCTGCTCGGCCTGGCGCGCGACGCGGAAACCGGACAGCGTGGTTATCTGCTGACAGGCTCGGAGAGTTTTCTCGAACCTTTCCAGACCGCCGCGCCCGAGATCGCGAGCACGCTGGAAACGCTCGGCAAGGAGGTCGGCGGCGACAGCGGGATGCAACTCCGGCTCGATCGGATACGCTCGCTCACGACGGCCAAGCTCGACGAGCTCGAACAAACCATAAGCCTGAAGCGGTCGGGCGATTCGCGCGCCGCGCAGGCGATCGTCGCCACGGGCGCGGGCAGGCGCGCCATGGACGATCTGCGCAGGGAAATCGGCGCGATGCGGGATGAATTGAACGGACGCGTCAACCGGGAGCGCGCCAAGGCCGACATCGATCTGACGCGGTTGCAGTTCAGCACGTTGCTGTCGGTTTCCCTCGTCTCCGCGCTCGCCGCTTTCGTGTTTCTCGACGGCCGCCGGCGTTTCGACCATTTGCGTCGGGTCCAAAGTCAATTGTCCTTCGCCAACGCCAATCTCGACCGGGGAATCAAGGAAAAGACCGCCGCGCTGTCCGCCGCGCTGGACGCCGCGCGCCAGGCCGAAGAGCATGTCCGTGAGCTCAACGCGCACCTGGAAGAGCAGGTGTCCGAACGTTCGCGGGAGCTCGACCGGATTTTTCGCCTGTCCTCGGACATACTCGGCGTCGGCGATTTCGACGGGCGCCTGATCCGCATCAGTCCGGCCTTTGAAGCGATCACCGGTATCAAATGCGCTGACGCCCTGGCGCGTCCTGCGCTCGACCAGATCCATCCCGACGACCAGGCCGAGGCGAAGTCGGCCTTCGCCAACGTCTTCGCGGGGAAGTCCCCGGTCGATTTCATCGCGCGGCGCTCGCGCGCCGATGGGCGGGTCCGCTGGCTTGCCTGGCGCATCGTCTCCATGGCGCGGGAGCGGCTGTTCTATTTCGTCATCCGCGACATCACCGAGGAACGACAACGCGAAGAGGTCGCCCGGCAGGCGCAGAAGATGGAGGCTGTCGGCCGGCTGACCGGCGGCATCGCGCATGACTTCAACAACCTGCTGACGATTGTCATCGGCAACCTCAATTCGCTCAGGCGAGGCCTGGCGGACGCGACGCCGCGCGCCCGGCGGCAGATCGAACACGCGCTCGCGGGCGCGCAGAAGGCCGCAGTCCTGACCAGCCGGCTCCTGGCCTTTTCGCGCAGCCAGCCGCTGGCGCCGGCGATCGTCGAGCCGAACGGCCTCGTCGCGGGCATGTCGGAAATCCTGCATCGCACGCTGGGCGAGGCGGTTTCCGTGGAAACAGTGCTCGCCGGGGGGCTGTGGCGCACCCAGGTCGATCCGAACCAACTCGAAAACGCGATCCTCAACCTCGCCATCAATGCGCGCGACGCCATGCCGGGCGGCGGGATGCTGACCATCGAGACGGCGAACGCGCATCTCGACGATTCCTATGTCGCGGCCAATCCGGAAGCGACGGCGGGGCAATATGTGATGGTCGCCGTCACCGACACCGGCGAGGGGATGAGCGCCGATATCCGCAACCAGGTGTTCGAGCCCTTTTTCACCACCAAACCGGTCGGCGTGGGAACGGGACTCGGCCTGTCCCAGGTCTATGGCTTCATCAAGCAATCCGGCGGCCATGTCGCGATCTATTCGGAAATCGGCGTCGGGACGACGGTCAAGCTCTACCTGCCGAGGACGCAATCGGTCCTCGACCGCGAGACCGGGCCAAGGCCGCAAGCGGCCGCGGAAGGGGGGCGGGGCGAGACGATCCTGGTGGTCGAGGACGAGGAGGGCGTTCGGAGCTTCGTGGTGGAGGCGCTGGAAGACGCCGGCTACAAGGTCTTCGCCGCGCATGACGGGCCGACGGCGCTGGCCGACATCGTCGCGCGGCGGGAAATCGATCTCCTCGTCAGCGACATCGTTCTGGGAGGCGCCATCAACGGCAAGCAATTGCACGACGAGGCGTTGAAACACCGCCACGGCCTGCCCGTCCTTTTCATGACCGGCTACACGCGCAACGCCATCATCCACAACGGCCGCCTGGACGAGGGCGTGAACCTGCTCACCAAGCCGTTCACCGCCGGGGTCCTGCTTCGCAAGGTGCGGCAGATGCTCGACGAGCGCGACGACGCGCAGCTCAAGCTGCTTTGAAGTCTGCGAGAATGACCTGCGAATTACCAAAAGTTCATTCGGCCGAAACGGCGGCGTAAGCCGGCGGACCCCATAGTCCTGATCGAAACGGCGGCGCGGTCAGTTCGCCGCCTCGTTCCGACAAGGGTGATGGAGCCATTCATGCAACAGGAATTCGCGCGGAAAAACCGGGAAATCTCGCCATTCCGCGAAAGGCGCCAGGCGCCGTTGCGCGTCATGATCATGGGCGCCGTCGGCGTCGCCGCACTGCTGGGAACGGGGATGTGCCTGTCGCTGGCGCCCGCCTATGCCGAGGCGCCGGTGACGCAGGGCATGAACGTCGTGGGGCCGCAGTCCTTCGCCGACATGGTGGACCGGGTGAAGGGCGCGGTCGTCGCGGTCAAGGTCAATATCGTGGAAAAGGGCGACAGCGAGGCGCAGGGCCTCGGCGGCGGCGTGCCGCCCGGCATGCCGCCGCTCTCTCCCGACGATCCGCTCTATCGCTTCTTCAAGCATTTCGGCGGCCCGAACGGCATGCCTTCGCCGCAGCACCCGCATAAAGGCCAGGCGCTCGGCTCGGGCTTCATCATTTCCAGCGACGGCTATGTCGTGACCAATAACCATGTCGTGGAAAACGCCACCGACGTGACGGTGACGCTCGACGGCGGCAAGACGGCGCCTGCGAAAATCATCGGCGTGGACAAGAAGACCGATCTGGCGCTGCTGAAGATCAGCGAAGGCGGTCCTTATCCTTACGTGCAATTCGCGAAGACCATGCCGAAAGTCGGCGACTGGGTGATCGCGGTCGGCAATCCTTTCGGCCTTGGCGGCACGGTCACGGCGGGCATCGTTTCCGCGCGCGGTCGCGATATCGGCTCCGGCCCCTATGACGACTTTCTGCAGATCGACGCGCCGGTCAATCGCGGCAATTCCGGCGGCCCGACCTTCAACGAGAAGGGCGAGGTCGTCGGCGTCAATACGGCGATCTATTCGCCGTCCGGCGGCAGCGTCGGCATCGGCTTCGCCATTCCCTCGGAAGTGGCCAGCGACGTGATCAACGCGCTCAAGACCAAGGGCATGGTGGCGCGCGGCTATATCGGCGTGCAGATTCAGCCGGTGACGCAGGAAATCGCCGAAAGCCTCGGGCTGAAATCGACCGATGGCGCGCTGGTGGCGATGACCCAGCCCAACACGCCGGCCGCCAAGGCCGGGATCGCGTCGGGCGACGTCATCACCGGCGTCGATGGCGAGAAGGTCGAGGGACCGCGCGAATTGTCGCGCAAGATCGCCGGCATGGGCCCCAACGCCACCGTCAACCTGAGCTATATCCACAATGGCGCGGAAAAGACCGCCAGCTTGAAACTCGGCGAATTACCGGGCGACAAGGAGGCCAAGGCCGTGGTTCCGCCGGAAAAGGCAGCCAAGACGGCGCTTGCCGGTTTCGGCCTGAGCCTGTCGCCGGCGGCTGACGTGGCCGGCGCCGGCAAGGAGGGCGCGGTCGTGACCGATCTCGACCCCGACGGCGCCGCCGCGCAGAAGGGCCTGCACCAGGGCGACGTGATCCTCGACGCCGGCGGCAAGCCGGTGACAAGCCCCGATGACGTGGTCAAGGCCTTGAGCGCGGCCAAGAAGGAAGGCCGACACGCCGTGCTGCTGCGGGTCAAATCCGGCGACAACACGCATTTCCTCGCGCTCTCCACCGATCCGTCGTGACGCGCGAATAGCGCCGCTCAAGCGGCGGCGAAGGTTTCCGACGCGTATTTTGAGCGCCGGAATGATGCGGCAGGCCGGTATGCCCCCTCCACCGGCCTGCCGCTTTTTTTGCGGGAATGTCCTATATGTCGCTTATGCGCATTCTCATCATCGAAGACGATCCGCAGGCAAGCGCCTATCTGGTCAAGGCTTTTCGCGAATCGGGCCACATGGCCAATTCGGCCGCCGACGGACTCACCGGCTACGCCATGGCGGAAGCCGGCGGTTACGACGTGCTGATCGTCGACCGCATGCTGCCGAAGCTCGACGGTCTCTCGCTGATCGGCGGATTGCGGGCGCAGAAGATCGAAACCCCGGCGTTGATCCTGTCGGCGCTCGGCCAGGTCGATGACCGCGTCAAGGGCCTGCGCGCCGGCGGCGACGATTATCTGTCAAAGCCCTATGCCTTCGCCGAATTGCTCGCCCGCATCGAAATTTTGGCGCGGCGCCGCCAGGGAGGGCTTGGCGAAGAGGCTTTCTACCGCGTCGGCGACCTGGAGCTCGACCGCCTCAAGCACAAGGTTTTTCGCGCGGGCAAGGAGATTTTACTTCAGCCGCGCGAATTCCGCCTGCTGGAATATCTCATGCGCCACGCGGGACAGGTGGTGACGCGGACCATGCTGCTCGAAAATGTCTGGGATTATCATTTCGATCCGCAGACCAATGTCATCGACGTGCATATTTCCAGGTTGCGTGGGAAAATCGACAAGGGCCATGACGCGCCGCTGCTGCAGACCGTGCGCGGCGCGGGCTATTCGTTGCGCGAAGTGACGGCCTGAATTCAGCCGTTCACTAGGACGATTTTTTCGGAAAAGCCCGCGCTGATCAGCCCATAGGCTTTCAGGCCCTCAGTCAGCGGCATTTGCTGCGGCCTAGGCGGCGGGGGCAGGGCGCCGGAGGCGAAAAAGCCGGAAAATTCAGCCAGCATTTTTGCGCAGGCGATGGTGTCGTGCAGCAGCGAATTGACGCCGACGAGCGCCAGGCCACGCCGATAAAAGTCCAGCACGGGAAACTCGACGGTGAGCTTTCCCATGCCGGGAGCTGTGATGACGCAGATCGCGCCGTGCTTCGCGGCGGCGGGGATCGCAGCCGGCAGCCAGGCGCCGGTGGTCTCGAAAATGGCGTCGGCGAAGGCGCCGAATTTGGCCAAAACCTGTTCGGCCAGTTTTTCCGGCGCGCCCAGCAGCAGCGTCTCGTAGCCGAGCGTTTCCAGCGCCGCCGCCTGTTCGGGACGGCGCACGGCCGCGACGACCCGCGCGCCGAGGGCGCGGCCCAAAGCCAGCGCCGCCCGCCCGACCGCGCCATTGCCGCCGATGACCAGGAAATTTTTGCCCGGTCCGACCTGCGCCCGGCGTATCCCGTCCCAAGCGGTGGTATAGGGGACGCCGCAGGCCGCGGCTTCCGCGAAAGAGAGGTTTTCCGGCATTGCCGCGCAGCCAGCGGCGGGAAGCACGAGGAATTCGGCATGGCTTCCGTCTTGCGAGAAGCCGAGGCCGAGGCCGGTGCCCCAGACCTTTTTTCCGAGCAGGCCCGTCGGTCCTTGCCGGACGATTCCCGCGAAATCGCGGCCGGGAATGCGCGGCAGGGTGGTGTAGGCGGGGAAGAAGCCGAGCACGTTTTTAGCGTCGCTCGGGTTGAGCCCCGCCGCCTTGACTTCGACCAGAACCTCGCCGTCATCAGGCGTGGGAGTCGGGCGCTCGACGAGGGCGAGGGCGGCAAGGTCGCCCGTCTTGTCGAAGCAAAGAGCCTGCATGGGATTATTGTCCTATCGCTTGATGGCTTGCCAGCCGATGTCGCGGCGGCAAAAGCCTTCGGGAAAGTCGATCGCGTCGACGCCGCGATAGGCGAGGGTTTGCGCTTGCGCCACATCATCGGCCAGCGCCGTGACATTCAGCACCCGGCCGCCATTGGCCACGAGCTTCTCGCCCTCGCGCTTCGTGCCCGCATGGGTGACGCTCACGCCCGCGATCCGCTCGGCTTTCTCTATGCCTTCGATCAATCCGCCCTTTTTCGGCGTTCCCGGATAGTTTTGCGCCGCCAGCACGACGGTCAGCGCGGTCTTGTCCGACAGACGCACTTTTGCCGGCAATTGGCCTTCGGCGCAGGCCAGCAGCAGGCCGAGCAGATCGTCCTCGAGCCGCGCCAGCATGACCTGGCATTCCGGATCGCCGAAGCGCGTGTTGAACTCGATCAGTTTCGGCCCGTCCGGCCCGATCATCAGGCCGGCGAACAGCACGCCCTTGAACGCGCAGCCCTCCGCCTTCATCGCCTCAACCGTCGGCTCGATGATCTCCGCCATGACGCGGGCGCAAATTTCCGGCGTGACCACGGGGGCGGGGGAATAGGCGCCCATGCCGCCGGTATTGGGGCCGGTGTCGCCGTCGCCGACCCGCTTGTGATCCTGCGCCGAAGCGAAGGCCAGCGCCTTTTCGCCGTCGCACAGCGCGAAGAACGACGCCTCCTCGCCGTCGAGATAGGCCTCGATCACCACTTCCGCGCCGGCCGCGCCAAAGGCGCCCTCGAACATGTGGCTGACCGCCGCTTCCGCCTCGGCGAGCGTCATGGCGACCACCACGCCCTTGCCGGCGGCGAGCCCGTCCGCCTTGACGACGATCGGCGCGCCTTTTTCGCGCAAATAGGCCAGCGCCGGCTCACGCCGGGTGAAACGCTGGTAGGCCCCGGTGGGGATATTGTATTTGGCGCAAAGGTCCTTGGTGAAACCCTTGGAGCCCTCGAGCCGCGCCGCCGCCTTGCTCGGCCCGAAAGCCTTGAGCCCCGCCGCTTCCAGCGCGTCGACGAGGCCGTCGACCAGCGGCTGCTCCGGCCCGATCACGACAAAGCCGATCGCCTGGATGCGGCAGAAGTCGATCACTGCGGAGAAATCCGTCAGGTCGAGCGCGACGTTTTGCGCGATCTTCGCCGTGCCGGGATTGCCGGGCGCGACGAACAGTTTTGCCAGCTTCGGGCTTTTGACGAGTGCCTGGCGACAGCGCATGTTCGCGTCCGCCGGAGCCGATGAGAAGAACGTTCATTGAAAAATCCAATCGCTTCGCCGTCTGTTTAGAGGGGGAGGCGCCGGGTTTCAACCGGCGGCGCTCGCCATCTTGGTTCGATTTGCGGTAGTTTTGTCGCATGAGCGATTCCGCGCCCCTCACCAATGCGCCCGAACTGACCGTTTCCGAACTGTCGGGCGCCCTCAAGCGCACGATCGAGGACCAGTTCGGCCATGTCCGGCTGCGCGGCGAAATCTCCAATTATCGCGGTCAACACTCCTCCGGCCACGCCTATTTTTCGCTCAAAGACGCCAACGCCCGCATCGACGCGGTGATCTGGAAGGGCGTTTTTGCCCGCCTGCGGACAAAGCCGCAGGAAGGGCTGGAAGTGATCGCCACCGGCAAGATCACTACTTTCCCCGGCAAATCCTCCTACCAGATCGTCATCGAGCAATTGGAGCCGGCGGGTCTCGGCGCGCTGATGGCGCTTTTGGAGGAAAGACGGAAAAAGCTCGCCGCCGAGGGCTTGTTCGACGAGGCGCGCAAGCAGCTCATTCCCTTCCTGCCCAAAACCATCGGCATCGTCACTTCGCCGACCGGGGCGGTGATCCGCGATATCCTGCACCGCCTGCACGATCGCTTTCCGCGCCGCGTGCTGGTCTGGCCGGTGCGGGTGCAAGGCGAAACCTCAGCCGCCGAAGTAGCGGCGGCCATTCGCGGCTTCAACGCCCTGCCTTTGGGCGGCAAGATTCCGCGTCCCGACTTGCTGATCGTCGCGCGCGGCGGCGGCTCGCTGGAGGATCTGTGGAGTTTCAACGAGGAAGAGGTTTTGCGCGCGGCCGCGGAGAGTGAGATACCGCTGATTTCGGCGATCGGCCATGAGACCGACTGGACGCTGCTCGACCTCGTCGCCGATTTGCGCGCCCCGACCCCGACCGGCGCGGCGGAAAAGGCGGTGCCGGTGCGCGCCGAGCTGCTCGGCGATCTGGCGAACCTGTCGCGCCGCCATACGGACGCGATCTTGCGGACGCTGGAGCGGCGGCGGAGCGACCTGCGCGCTTTGGCCCGCGCCTTGCCAGCGGGCGATTCGCTGCTGGCGACGCCACGGCAAAGAACCGACCGGGGCGGCGAAAGATTGCGCGCCGCGCTGCAGGCTTCGCTTGGACGTCGGCAACTGGCGCTGGCGCAGGCGTCGCGCCTGCTGGCGCGCCACGCGCCGCAGGCGGAGATTTCGCGGGCGGTAGGGCGCTTGAACACGCTTTCCTTCCGGCTCGACGCCGCGCGCGGCGTCCTGATCGAGCGCCGCCGTGAAAGGCTGGCGACGGTTGCGAAAAGCCTGGGCTCAGCCGTCGCGGCGCGCCTGGGCCTGCTGCGCAATGAAGTCGCTTCGCGCCAGGAACGGCGGCGAACGCTTTCGGGGCGGCTCGACGCGGCAATGTTGGCGCTGCTGGCCCGCCGCCGTGAAAAACTGGCGCACCTGGAGCAGATGCGCTTTGCGCTCGGCTATGGCGCTATCCTGCAACGCGGTTTCGCGCTTGTGCGCGACGCGGCCGGCGCCGCCGTGCGCTCGGCGGCCCAGGCGCCGGAGGGAACATGGCTCAGCCTGCAGTTTTCCGACGGAAGGGTCGCGGCGACGGTGGGCGAAAATCTCGAAGCGCCGCCGGCCGAGATGCAAAAGGCGACCAAAAAGCCGAAAAAAACGCCGGGAAAGCCGGGTGGAGGCGGGCAGGGCAGCCTGTTTTGAAGCAATGAGCCTGAAAATTTAGCCTAACGACGAGTGGCGCGGGCTTTGGCGATCAAGCTAGAGTGATATTGATCTGGATCAATATGCTCATCGCGCTCCTGACGGACATCCATGGGAATCGGGAAGCTTTCGACGCCTGCAGGGCGGAGGCGAAGCGGCTCGGCGCGGAAAAATTCGTCTATCTCGGCGATCTCGTGGGCTATGGCGCCGATCCCAGCTATATCGTCGATCGCGTCGCCGAGGATTTTGCGAATGGCGCCGTCTGCATCATGGGCAATCATGATCTCGCCGCCGTGCGCGGTCCCTCGGCTCGCATGAATTCCTATGCCCGCGCGGCGATCGAATGGACGGCGGGCCGGCTCGACGCGGCGCAGATCGCGTTCCTCGCCGCCCAGCCATTCCGCGCGTCATGCGTCGGCGAGGCCGGGACGGCGGCGCTGTTCGTGCACAGCGAAGCCAGCGCGCCGGAGCAGTTCATCTACATCACCGACGCGGAAACGGCTGAGCAATCGCTCAATACGGCCTCGGCGGCCTCGGCGCATGTCACCTTTTGCGGCCATGTGCACCGGCCGCAGCTCTATCACATGGCGCCCGGCAAGCCGCCAATTGCCTTTGTTCCCACCGTCAACCTGCCGACCCCGCTGGCCCGAAGCCGGCGCTGGCTGGCGGTGGTCGGCTCGGTCGGCCAGCCGCGCGACGGCAATCCGCGCGCCGCCTTCGCCCTCTACGACGACGCGCGCGGCAGCCTCAATTGCGTGCGCGTCGCCTATGACATTGAAAGCGCGGCGCGGAAGATCGTCGCGGCGGCCCTGCCGGAGTATTTGGCGGAGAGGCTTTTCGACGGGCGGTAGTTTTCGGCCGCGGAGAATGCCGGATCGGTCACCTTCTCTTCAGGCGTCGAAAGAATTTGTTGAGAGATAGCCGCCAGTCTGAAATGCCATAGGGCAAGGATGGGTGGTTTGGAATGATTTCCTCGCCATTCAAAATGTTATTCACGCGCTGCGTCCATAGCTTCGGCACATCACTCTTCAAGGCGCTAATTCGAAAATAGTGCCAAGTCGCCGGATAGAGAGTTCCTTTCCCATAGCTTCCGTAAGCGCCGAGTTGCCACTCTCTATGTCCGTCAAAGCCTATTGGAAACATCAGCTTGTAAGGCATCCCGATGTCATCGGCCCTCAGCGTGACAAGTTGCGCCGTATCGATTTGGCGACCAAGCTCATCCCTATGCCATGAAAAACTTGGCTTTCCCAGGTTAATCCAGGCGTCCTTTGAAATAATGAGCATGGATGCGGCGGCATAAATTCTATTTCTCATTATCGTGTGGCTGATATTCTGCGCGTTGCCAATGAAGGATTTATTTTCCTTCACCCAAAGATACGCGTCTTTCAATATTTGTTTGTTGTGCGGTAGGCAGTCTAAATCAAGAAAACAAATAACATCGTCTGTTGAATTTTCAACTGCGTTCGTCATGAAGTCGCCATGCGCCGCATAAATTTTGTCGTAATCGTCGGTCGCGGGTTCGACGTGATAGTCGATGTTGATCCCATTTTTTTTACAGCAAAGCGTATGGTCGGCGACGATTGTTTTTGGCATATCGGACGTATAAAAACTCAAGAACCGCATTCTGCATTCCTTCCGGTGTTGCCGGGCCTGCGCATGTCGCCGGAGTCGAGCTAACCCATTTCAGGCCGTTGCTGTCGTCGCTGCGAGACTCTCCGCGAGCATCGCCCGGAAGGCGTCCGGGTCGATTTCGAAATCGGAATACATTCCGGCGCTCTCATCCCGCGCCTTGCCGTGCAGCGAGAAATAGCGTCCCCGCTTCAGGTCGGTCAGGTCCCAGAAGAAATCGTCGCGCATGGTTTGCGTGGTCAGGGCGAAGACGACCACGCCACGCGGCGCGAAAACGGCGTTGGTCAATGCGGCGCCGCAATTGCCGACGATGATTTCGGCGCCGGAAAATTTTTGCACCTGGGCGCCAAAGCTCAACGCGCCGGGATCGACGGTCTCGAAGCCGAGGGGAAGCAGGATATCGAGCAGCGCCTGTTCGTTGACGAGGCGCCGCTTGCCGCGACCGCGCAGGACGTAGAGACGCTTCGGGCCATTTTTGCTCAACCCGAGCCTTTTGGGGATGGATTCAAGTATCTCGATGGCCTCTGGCGATTTAAGGAAGGGATGGCGCGAAATCGGCAGCGGATAGATTATCTGGTCGACATGGGTCATGCGGCTGCGATGACGCACGATCTGCTCAGGCCTGACGCCGAAGGCCGCAAGCGATTCGGCGTAGACATGGCGCATGCCCCCGCCTTTTTTCGAGACGATGACGCGGCATTGCGCCGGGTCGCAATGTTTCAGCGCGGCGACGACGCGCGGCAGGCCTTCAACCAGCCAATGCCCGTAATTGCGGTCGAATGTCTGCTTGAGCATGACATGGACAGGCCCGGACAGGCGATTTTGTATGATCCATCTTCGCGCGTAAATCTGGGGCGGCGCGCCGGGCGCGGGGTGGAAAAAGCAGCCAAATCTGGCCCAATCCCCGGTATTGTGCAGGCTTTCCGCCACCACCCGGCCGTCGTCGGCGATGATGACGCCGCCCGCGACAATCGACGCATTGCGCAAAAGCGCCACGTCGCCGCGCGGCGGCTGGGCCGGTCCCTCGGCGAGCGCCTTGCGCCAGTCGTCGAGACCGGGCGGCTCGTTTGCGATGCGGGGCGCGGTCCGCGCATAGGGTGCGACTGCGGCGGCTGCGCAAAAAATCGTCGCCAGTTCTTCGGCCGGAACGATATCGATCCTCTGCATTCCACGCGCCGATGAACGCGCCAGCACAAGGCGCGGAAGGAAATAATGCTTGCGCCAGCGGAAGCTCTCGCGAGAACCGGAGCCGAATTCGCTTGCGGCCCCTTGCCGAAATGCGACGATTTCCGGCCGCAGCGCCCGCACGACGCGGTTGACCGCATAGCGCCTCGCCTGGAAAATCTGGCGGTAAAGCCGAAGCGTTTCCCGCCTGATGACGAAAAACAGCCTTTTTGTTGTCTGCGCCGGTTTCCTGGCGTCGAGCCGGCTGATGGCGCTGGTGAAATTGTGGCCTTGCGCATGATGGCGCAGGTAGAGTTGATCCTGGATCGCGGCGGCCGGGGCAAGCTGATAGAGCATCAATCCCTGTTTCACCGGGTCTTCCGGAAACACGATGTAATCGACGGGAAGCTCGGGGCTTTCTGTGGCGCGCAAAAAATATTCCGCGCCCGCCCGGCTCAGCACATAGGCTGCGCAGCTTTCATGCCGGGTGAAGAGGCGGGCGAGACTGCGCTCGCCGACTTGCAGCCTGGGCGCCCCGAGCATGACCTTGTTGAAATAGCTGTCGAGCTTCACCGCATGCGCGTCGGCGGGTATCCAGTCCTCGTCGCCGACATATTGGCGAAAATCATCGGCGAAATGCACGTCGTCTTCGAGAAAGCAGGCGTGCGAAGCGGGGGTTTCGAGAAACAGCCTCCAGGCGGCGCGATGGCTGTTCAGGCAGGCGATCTCGAAACGCGTCAGGCCCTTTTCGGTCGGCGGGTTCCCGCATCCGTCCACGGCCGGGACGCGCTCATGGTCGATCCCCGCCAGCGCCTGCTCCATATGGGCGCGACGATCCGTTTCCCGGTCGAGATTGATAAAATAGACGCGCATCGGGCGGCTCCACGCCGGTCTTGCTTGCGCGAGACCGGCGCCTGCAAGGCTTCAGGCCTTGTTCAGCACTTTCGCCACGGCGTTCGGGCGCAGGCGATAGGCGTCGGGCATGCCCGATCCGAGCAGCGGGCGCAGGTAGAGGCGGAAGGCGTCGGTCACGTCCGTGCCGCAGGACGCCAAAAACTCGTCCTCCATCACGCGGGTCTTGCCCGCGACGCTATCGAGCGGAACCAGTTCGTAGTCGACCGAATAATAGCCGGTGCGCTTGATCGACACCGAACCGTCGCGATCGCCCCACATGGCGTATTGCACCGCCTTTTCACCGACTTCGCGCGCCTCGCGCTGGTCGACGTCGGAGACGCAGCCGATGAACGAGCGTTGCAGATAGCCGAACGTGTCGCCGCGCACGCGCTTGATCTGCAGCTTGTTCCTGATCTCCTCGCACAGGAGGTCGGCCAGCGCGCCGGTGCCGGAAAGCTGGATATTGCCGTGCGCGTCGTGCTCGACCTGTTCGGCGAGCTTGGTGACGATCGGCGCGCCGCTCGCGTCGTGGACGCCTTCCGACACAGCGATCACGCAGCGGCCCAGCCGGTCGTAGGTCCTCTTCACGTCGGCGAGGAATTTTTCGGTGTCGAACACCCGCTCCGGCACGTAGATGAGATGCGGGCCGTCCTCCGGAAATTTCTTGCCGAGCGCCGATGCGGCGGTGAGGAAGCCGGCGTGGCGGCCCATCACCACGGCGCAATAGACGCCGGGCAGCGCGGCATTGTCGAGATTGGCGCCAGTAAAGGCCTGGGCGACGAAGCGCGCCGCCGAGGGGAAGCCCGGCGTGTGGTCGTTGCCGACGAGATCGTTGTCGATGGTCTTGGGTATATGCACGCAGCGCAGCGGATAATTGGCCTTGTGCGCCTCCTCGCTGACGATGCGCACCGTATCGGAGGAATCGTTGCCGCCGATATAGAAGAAGGCGCCGATCTCATGCGCCTGCAGGACTTTGAAGATTTCGTGGCAATATTTGGCGTCGGGCTTGTCGCGCGTCGAACCCAGCGCGGAGGAGGGCGTGTTGGCGACCATCTCGAGGTTATGGCTGGTCTCCTGCGTCAAATCGAGCAGGTCTTCGTTGACGATGCCGCGAACGCCGTGATGGGCGCCATAGACCCGGCTGACGCCGGCGAACTTTCGCGCCTCGAGCACGACGCCGGCCAGCGACTGGTTGATGACGGCGGTTGGGCCGCCGCCCTGGGCGACCAGAATTTTTTTCGGCGTCATGGATTGCCTCCCCACGAGAATGACGCGCTGTTCTAGCGCAGCTTGACGCGGAAGGCATCATGCGGCGCGGGAATTTTGGATCTGGAGTCTTCCGCAATCCGACATCCGGCCCGCCCGACGGGTCAACGCAAGGTCGTGCCTGAAAACTCTGCTCATATTATGGAATCTGCTTTAGGCTTCCGGTGGAAGGAGTCGCGCCATTTCCACTGAAAATCCCGCCTTTTCCGATCTGCGTCCCGGCGATGTCATCGACGGCTTTCGCCTCGTCGAGCGGCTGCATGTCGGCGGAATGGCGCATATCTGGAAGGTGACGCGCGACGATATGTCGCCGCCGGCGATCCTCAAGGCGCCGATCGTGCAGGACGGGGACGACGCCACCTGCATCGTCAGCTTTGAAATGGAGCAGATGATCCTGCCGCTGCTGGCCGGCCCGCATGCGCCGCGATTTATCGCCGCCAGCGATTTCAGCAGGAAACCTTACATCGTCATGGAACTGATCGAAGGCGCGTCGCTGCTCGGCCGGATCGATCACGCGCCGCTGCCTGTGGCCGAAGTGGTCGCGATCGGCATAGGCGTCGCCCGCGCGCTCGACGACCTGCATCGGCAGAACGTCATCCATCTCGACATCAAACCGTCCAACATCATGCGGCGGCCCGGCGGTGAATTCGCCCTGATCGACTACGGCCTGTCGCGCCACGATCTCTTGCCCGACCTGCTGGCGGAGGAATTCCGCGTGCCGATCGGCACCGGTCCCTATCTCTCGCCCGAGCAGATCGCCCGCAACCGCAGCGACCCGCGCAGCGATATTTTCGCGCTTGGCGTGGTGCTCTATTATCTCCTGACCGGCCATCGTCCCTTCGGTTTTCCGCGCAAGCAGGGCAAGCTGGAGCAAAGGCTTTGGCGCGATCCGGCTCCGCCGCGCGCGCGCAACCCGCAATGCCCGCCCTGGCTGCAGGAAATCATCTTGCACTGCCTGGAGCCTGAGGCGGAACAGCGCATTCCGACCGCGGCGCAGCTGGCGCTTGATCTCGCCAACCCCGACCAGATCGCCCTGACGGGGCGGGCGGAAAAACTCTCGGCCAATTCCTGGCTTGTGGCGCGGCGGCGCTGGTGGGCGCAAAAACTCGGCGCCGAGGGTTTTACGCGCAATATGGCGGCGCGGCGCGCGGCCGCGCCGATCGTCATGGCGGCGGTCGATCTCAGCCAGGAAAACGAGGCCCTGGCCGAGATTATCCGCGAGACCGCCAGTCGGATCATGACGACCGCGCCCGGCGCCCGGCTCGCCTGCGTCACCGTCATCAAGACCAATCGGCTGCGCATCGACAACGCGCAGGACAATCTCGGCCGCAACCTGCATGTCCGGCGGCTGGTGGAACTGCGGCAATGGGCGAGCGGGCTCGGGCTGTCGCCGGATCGGGTCACGGCGCATGTGCTCGAGGCGACCGATCCGGCGGCGGCGCTGATTGATTTCGCGCTCGAAAACCATGTCGACCAGATCGTCATCGGCGCCGGTTCGCAGCGACGGCGCAGCATCGGCCCGACCGCCTCGCGCATCGGCGGGCAAGCGCCCTGCACGGTTACGCTTGTCCGGCTGCCCCACTCCGACGAGGCCGCGCCGGGCGAGGACGTGGCGACCGAACCCGACGGCGGATTTGGCATCTAACGCATATTCTCAAAAAGCGGGTCCGGTTTTTGGACAAGAATATGCGCAAGGGGAAAGAGCTGGAGCGCGTTCGACGTACGGAAGTTCGCCGAACGCGCTCCAGCGGGATTGAACAGCGCCGCCGATGGCGTTACATCCTTTCCAGGCTCCGATGCAACGGGGCGGAACGGGACCTGCGCATGAATCGGATGGATCGCCGCGTCGCCTTGGTCGGACCGGCAGAAATCGAATATCTCGACGGCGATTTCAGGATCAAGAAGCCGGGGGCCTTTGTCATCTGCGCGGCCACTGGCGCGCAGATCGCGGTCGAGGACCTGCGCTACTGGAACGTCGATCGCCAGGAGCCCTACGCCGGACCGGAAGCCAAGCTTTTGCGTCTGAAGCAACTCGGCGAGAGCGGCGCCTGATCCGCTCTTAGAGCCTTTTCCGATCCGATAAAATCGGATCGGGGCTTCAGTTTTTTATTTTAACGCGTATTCGCCAACGCGGCCTTCCGGGTCTTCACACGAACCGGTATCCACTTCGTTTGAAAACGCTCCTATCAAATGTCCACTTGTCCGGAATAACGTCCCGCCGCGCGGCCCTTGGCCAGGCAGTCGAGCATAAGCTGCTGCAATTGCGCCGCCTCGTCGACGACGAGGCAGACGGGCAAAGGCTCCGGCTGTGGCAGCTTCGGCCGCAGCAGCGGCAGGAACGGCGTCAGTTTGACCATGTCCTTTTCCGTCGTCAGCAGCAGGGCGTCGAGCGCCTCCGCCTGGCGCTGCAAGGCGGTGATTTCAGCCAGCCGATAGGGATGATGATCGGGGAAGGCATGGCGAGCGACCAGCCGCGCGCCGCAGTTTTCCAGCGAATCGAAGAATTTCTGCGGGCGGCCGATGCCGGCGAAGGCCACGACCCTCGCGCCGAGGATGCGCAGGGCGGCGCTGGCGTCGGGCGCCAGCCGGCCATGAAACACCGGCTTGCCAGCCGCGACGAGGCGCGCTTCCGCCCTTTCGCCGGCCTCGCCTTCGCCGATCACCAGTCCGGCGCTGGTGACGCGCAACTGCTGTTCGAGCGGCGCGCGCAATGGACCGGCGGGAATGAGCCTGCCATTGCCGAAACCGACCGCGCCGTCGATAACGGCGAGGGTGAAATCGCGGCGCAGGCTGGGATTTTGCAAGCCGTCATCCATGACGATCATGCTGGCGCCGCCGGCCAGCGCCAGCATGGCGCCGGTCGGGCGGTCGCGCGCCACCACCGTATTCGCGACGCGGGCGAGCAGCAGCGGTTCATCCCCGGCTTCAGCCGCGCAATGGCGGCGCTGGTCGACGAGATGGGCGCCGCCGTCGGCGGAAAGCGCTCCGCCATAGCCGCGCGACAGGAAATAGGGAGTTTCGCCTGAGCGTTTCAGCCATTTGGCCAGGGCCAGGGCGGTCGGCGTCTTGCCGGCGCCGCCGGCGACGAAATTGCCGACGCAGATCACCGGCGCGTTGACCCTCGATCCGGGGCGCGTCATGCGGCGCACGACCAGACGCCCGTAAAGGGCGGAAAACGGCGTCAGCACGGCGATCATCAGCCGGCCGAAGGGCTTTGGCTGGGCGGACCACCAGAAATCCGGCGCGCGCATGGATCCTCGCATCCTTGAAGGAGAACGAATTTAGACGCCGCCGCCGACCGAAGCCAGTGGCTTTTTCCCCGCCGCAAAAAAACCTACTGCTCAGATACAATCATGTGCGCGATATAATGTTCGAGCGCTTGCATAATTTTGTCGGATGCGCCGCCCAGGCCGCCGACGATTTCGCGCGAGGCCTCCGCCGTGCGGCGCAGGAGCGCAGGATCCGTGAACAATGCCGTGAGGGCGTGGGCCAGGGTTTCCGCGTCCTTGACCGGGATCGCGC
Source organism: uncultured Alphaproteobacteria bacterium (assembly GCA_963828185.1). Taxonomy (GTDB): domain Bacteria; phylum Pseudomonadota; class Alphaproteobacteria; order Rhizobiales; family Beijerinckiaceae; genus Rhodoblastus. Next base: position 260,229 of record CAWHDV010000019.1, read on the forward strand.
CGCCCTGGGCGTCGAGCGCCGCATAAACGTCGATGAAATTGCCGACATTGGGACCATGCAGGATCGCCGAGCCGAGCTTCGCCGGCTCGATCGGATTCTGGCCGCCGGCGCCGACCAGCGACTTGCCGACGAAAATGACGCTGGAGAGGCGATAGAAAAGTCCAAGCTCGCCCATCGTGTCGCCGATATAGACCTGGGTCTGCGACGTGATCGGCTCGTTGAGGGAGCGCTGCGCGGCGGCAAATCCCGCGCCGCGCACGGCATGGGCGATCTCCGCGCCGCGCTCGGAATGGCGCGGCGCCAGCACCGTGAGGAGGTTGGGGAAGCGCGGCGCCAGCTGCTTGTGGACGCGCAGCGCCAGAGCCTCCTCGCCGGCATGGGTCGAAGCCGCGATCCAGACCGGGCGCGGCCCAATTTGCCTGGCGAGCGCCGCCAGCCGGGCCGGATCGCCGGGCGGCGCGTCGACGTCGTATTTCAGGTTTCCGACCGCGCTTACGCGCGGCGCTCCTAATTGCAGCAGCCGGGCGGCGTCGTCCTGGCTCTGCGCCAGGCAAAGGTCGATCTTGCCGAGCAGCGTGGAGATGAAGCCCGGAAAACGTCGCCAGCGCGCGAACGAGCGCGGAGACAGGCGGGCGTTGACCAGGGTGATCGGAATCTGGCGCCGGTGCACGGCGCAGATCGTGTTCGGCCAGATTTCGGATTCCGCCAACAGGAACAGGTCGGGCCGCCAATGGTCGAGAAACCTCTCGATGAACCGCGGCGCATCGAGCGGCACGAATTGGTGGCTGGCGCCTGAGGGCAGCCGTTGCGCCAGAATGCGCGACGAGGTCACTGTGCCTGACGTTACGAGGACGTGGAATCCCTTGGCGATCAGGCGATCGGCCAGTGGCAGCAGCGCCAGGCCTTCGCCGACGCTCGCGCCGTGCAGCCACGCCAGGCGTCCTTCCGGGCGCGGCAGGCTGGCCACGCCGCGCCGTTCGTTGAGCCGGTTCGGGTCTTCCTTGCCGCGCTTGGCGCGCCGCCACAGGAAAACGCCGCTCAGAGGCGCAAGGCCGGTGGCGGCGGCGCGATAGACGGGTAGAAACGCCGCTGTCTTCATTGCAACCTGTATTTCATCCGTCGCGCTTCGACCGCCGCTGATTGTAGCCGGCCTTGACCAGGGCGGAGGCCGGGAGGTTCATTTTTATGAACGTCGTTGCCGGCAAAAAGGCGGCGCATTTTTCGTGCGGCGCCGACGTCCTGCCGAGCTTTCGCGATTAATAGCGCAGCGGCGCCCAAATTGCGAGCACGGCCATTCCGCCGCGCGACTTAATCGTCGGAAGGATCGAGCACGCGGTGGAGATGGACGATGAAATAGCGCATCTGCGCGTTATCCACCGTCGACTGCGCCTTCGCCTTCCACACCGCATGGGCGGATTTGTAGTCAGGATACATTCCGACCATGTCGATCTTGCTCAGATCCTTGAAATCGGCGTTGGCGAGATTTTGCAATTCGCCGCCGAAAACCAGGTGCAGCAATTGTTTGGGCTCGACTTCATGGCTCATGCGCGTCTCCAGTCCTGATGAGTGTCCAGATTTGGGCTTTCAGCCTTTGCGGCCGGCGCCGCCCGCGCGGGCGGCTTCGATCAGCTGCGCCTGCAGGCCGGGCGGCCCCGCCGCAAGCGCCGCGTGTCGCGGCGTCGCGCGATTGTAGCAAGGCGCGTGTCCTTCGAGATCGGTCAGGACGCCGCCCGCTTCATGCAGGATCAGATCGGCGGCGGCAATATCCCAATCGTAGGAATTTTCGCGCGCCAGCGCGACGTCGAACTCGCCCGACGCCACGCGCAGGAGCCGCATGGCGAGCGACGGCAGGCGCGGTTGCGCGTTATAGGCGAGGCCGGACCGGCCGAGAATTTTCTCGAAGCTTTCGGGGGCCGCAAGCCGCGCGCCCTGGAGCGTTTCCCTTTGCGAAACGGCGATCGGCGCGCCGTTGCGGCGGGCGCCGCCCTCGGCCGAGGCTTGATAGGTCTCGTTCAGGGCGGGGGCGTGGACAATTCCATAAGCGGGCCTGTCGCCGATCACCAGCGCCACGCAAATGGCGAAACACGGGTCGCCTGCGGCGAAGCCGCGCGTGCCGTCGATCGGATCGACGACGAACAGGGCCTCGGACTTCAGGCGTTCGGGAGAATCCGCCGTTTCCTCCGACAGCCAGCCGAGCCCAGGCGCCAGTTTTTCAAGTCGGCCGCGCAAAAAATGGTCGATGCGGAGGTCGGCCTCGGTGACTGGCGAGCCGCCATGCTTGAAGTTCACTTCCGCATGGGTCGGCGAGCCATGCCGGAAGAACTCCATCGCAATCTCGCCGGCCTCGCGGACAATCGCCTCGACGCGCGGAAGGATGGCGGCATAGGCGGACAGATCGGGCAAGGACGCGGCCTGGTTGCGTGAATGATTGGCGCCGCTGGGCGACGGTCCCGTGTAAACGCCGAGCCGCCGGGGCGCAAGCCAATTCGCAGATGCGAGAACGGCGCCTCGCCCTGTTTCCAGGGCGTTGCCGACAATTCGAGCAATCTGGCCAGAAGGTCGTTCACCATGCGCGTCTGGCCGGCGCATTTGACTAAAATTGCGCCTATTTCCTTAGGCGGACGGTGGTCGATTGCGCCGAATGTGGGGCCAGAGCCGGAAACATCCGCCTGGAGCCGACCATGTTGACGCATCAAGCCGAAGCCATCGCCAAAATCGTCGCCGACGATCCGCGCGCCGATGGCGGCCAGCGGCAGATTTTCATCGCCGCCCACGAAATCGCCATCGACCGCAAGGTGGCCGGAGTGCGCATGCGTCTCGCTTTGCCCATCCGCGCGTTTCGCGGCGTGTCGCTCGCGCTCCTGCAGGGGCCGCGCGGCTCCTTTTATCGCGTCGCGCTCGACCACAGCGATCCTGACCTGCGCGTCACGCTGGCTGAAATCGCAAAGCGAGGCTGACATCACGCCGGAATGGCGGGCCTGGGCGCAATTTTTCCAATTGCCCCGTCTGACCGTCGGCGCCGCCGGAAATCTGCTCCTTCTCGAGCGTCGCCTCGGTTTGCTGGAACTCGGGGCGGTCCAGCCGCGCAAGCGTGGCTGGCCGCTGAAATACCGCCGCTCGCGGATTTCCGCGCTGCGCAAGCCGGGGCCGAAGGGCCGCATCCTGGCGATTTTCCGCGAGGAGCGCGAGATCGTCTGCTACGAATAACGGGTTTAGCGCACCAGATAAAAAAGCAGGTTTTCCGCGAACAAGCCGGCGAACAGCAGGAAGCCGGCGCGCCCGTTGGAGCGGAACAGCTTGAGCGCCGTGGCTTCGTCGGCGCCATCGAGCCGCCGCACTTGCCAGGACAGGTGCGCGGCGAAAGCGACCAGCCCGCATTGGCCCAAAAGACCAACGCCCGCGCCGGCCAGCGCGATTTCGGCCAACAGCACCGCGGCGAAATAAAGCAGGGCCACAGCGAAATTCACGTATTCGCCGAAAAGCAGCGCCGTCGATTTCACGCCGGCCCTTGTGTCGTCCTTGCGGTCCTGCAGGGCGTAAATCGTGTCATAGCCGATCGTCCAGCAGATGCAGGAGGCATAAAACCACAGCGCCGGCGCGCCAATGCCGCCTGACCGGGCCGCCCAGCCCAGCAGCGCGCCCCACGAGAAGGCGAGGCCGAGCACCGCCTGCGGCCAGGAGGTGAAGCGCTTCATGAAGGGATAGACCGCCACCGGCGCGAGCGAACAGGAGCCCATGAGGATCGCGAAACGGTTGAAAGACAACAGCACCGCGAGCCCGACCAGCGCCTGCGCCGCGAGAAAGACGGTCGCGGCGCGCGGGCTCACGCGGCCGGACGGCAGCGGGCGGCCTCGAGTGCGTTCGACCTGGGCGTCGATCTTGCGGTCGATCAGGTCATTGAAGGTCGATCCGGCGCCGCGCATGACGATGGCGCCGATGCAGAACAGCAGCAGTTGGGCATAGCCGGGATCTTGCAGGTGGTAGATGCTGGCGAGGCTTGAGGATGAAAGGCAGGGCGCAAGCAACAATTGCCAGCCGACCGGCCTGTCGAGTCGCGCCAGCTGCACATAGGGCAGCCAGCTGGCCGGGGCCATGCGCCAGAGGCGTGACCAGAAACCCGACGCCTGCGCGTCCGGCAGGCTCGCGGCGCCAGCCGCCTGTTGCGCCGGCGCTTCCATGGATCAGAGCGGGCCGGCGGGCAGTTTGGGAGGCGGCGGCAGGTTTCCGCCGCTCAGGCCTGCGCCGCCACCCTGACTCTGCATCTGCTTGACCTTGGCGGCCAGCGCGCAGGCCTGTCCGGCCATGCTGGCGGTCTTGCCGGTGTTGGCCTTGAAATTATTGAGGAAGTCGTCCGGGATGTTGCACCAGTCCTTGTTCTTGACCATGTAGGCGAGCATTTTCGCCTCGATCGTTTTCATGGCGCGCAGCTGCGGACAGGCGGTGACGGGATCGAGCTTGTTGCCATGGGCCTTGGAGATATGGTTCAGCGCCTCGATATGGGCGTTGCGCTCCTTGCCGAAAGAGGCGAGGTCTTCGTTGCAGCTTTGCGCCCGCGCGGCGCCGGCGCCCGCGACAAGCGCGACAAGCAAGCCGGCAAGCAGCAGGAAATAACGCATCGGCGCGACAATCGGCATGGCCATGATAAATCCGCTCTGTTTTCCCAAGCACCAAGGGGTCATAGCAAATCGCCCCGATGCGAAGCAAGTTTTCCTTAACAATTCATTTTCTTGTCGAGGAAAGGCGCCATGCCGGCGCGAGCCAGCGCGTCGGCGCGCTCGTTCATCTCGTCGCCGGCGTGGCCCTTGACCCAGAACCATGCGATGTCATGACGGCTTGCCGCCTCGTCGAGCATTTTCCACAGATCTTCGTTTTTCACCGGCTTCCTGTCGGCGGTGCGCCAGCCGTTGCGCTTCCAGTTGTGCATCCAGCCAGTGACGCCCTGCCGCACATATTGCGAATCCGTGTGCAGATCCACGGCGCAAGGGCGGGTCAGCGCGTCCAGCGCCGAAATGGCGGCCATCAATTCCATGCGATTGTTGGTGGTCAGGGTTTCGCCGCCGCAAAATTCCTTCTCGACGCCGTTGAACGTCAGGATGGCGCCCCAGCCGCCGGGGCCAGGATTGCCCGAACAGGCGCCGTCGGTCCAGATTTTGACGCGCGTCATTCCGGCAGGCCGTATTCGCCGGCATGGTCGATCATCTGGTGAAAGCGCAGCTTGTCGAGATATTCTATCGGGTTTTTTGGCTTGACCAGCGCGCCGGGCGGCACGTTCAGCCAGTCGTAAAGCCGGGTGAGCAAAAAGCGCAACGCCGCGCCGCGCGCCAGGATCGGCAGCGCCATCCGTTCCTCTTCATCCAGCCGGCGCAGGCTTTCATAGCCTTGCAGCAGGGCGCGGCCCTTGGTGGCGTTGAAGGCGCCGTCCGGCTCGAAACACCAGGCGTTCAGGCAGATGGCGAGGTCATAGGCGAGCGCGTCATTGCAGGCGAAGTAGAAATCGATCAGGCCGGACAGCCTTTCGCCGATGAAAAAGACGTTGTCGGGAAAAAGATCGGCGTGGATGACGCCCTGCGGCAGATCGCAGGGCCAGAGCCGCCGCAAGGCGTCGAGTTCCATCGCGATTTCGTTTCCGAGGCCGACGGACACTTTTTCCGCGCCGGCGCGCGAAGAGTCGAACAGCTCCGGCCAATGCTCAAGCGACAGGGCGTTGGGGCGCGACAGGGCGAAGCCTTCGGCCGCAACATGCAATTGCGCGAGCGCGCGGCCGGCCTCGAAGCAATGCTGCGCCCGCGGCTTGCGCGTCGATACGCCGTCGAGGAAGGTGATGACGGCGGCCGGGCGGCCGGCCAGTTCCCCCAGCGCCTCGCCGTCGCGCTTCTTCACCGGCAGCGGGCAGGAGACGCCTTTCGCGGCGAGGTGCTCCATCAGGCCGATGAAAAAGGGCAGGTCGGCTGCGTGGACGCGCTTCTCATAGAGGGTGAGGATGAAGCGTCCCTGCTCGCAATGGAGCAGGAAATTGGAGTTTTCGACGCCTTCGGCGATGCCCTTGAAGGAGAGGACGCCGCCGAGGTCGTAATCGGCAAGGAAAGCGAAGAGCGCCTCGTCGGTGACATCTGTGTAAACGGCCATCGCCCAATTTCCGCTGATCCGCGCCCGGACATCCTGTTAGCGGCGGGAAGGGCGGGCGTCAAACGGCGGAAGCGTCAAGCCAGCGGCTTCAAGTGAGACGCCGGCCGGCACGGGCGTGTCGTCGGGCACGAAGAAATCCGGCATCAGCGGGCTCGAGGGATCGACGCGATAGGCGTCGAAATCCGTCATGCCCTTTTCGCTCAGCAAGACGTCGTCGATCAAAAAGCGTCCGCTCAATTCGCGGCTCGGCGAGAGGAAGATCGCATGGGCGGCGTCGGCCATGATGTCCGGCTTGCGTGAGGCGCGCATGATCTTCTCGCCGCCGAGCAGGTTGTTGATCGCCGCCGTTGCGATGGTCGTGCGCGGCCACAGCGCGTTGACCGCCACCCCCAGCGGCCGCAATTCGCCGGCGAGCCCGAGAACCGCGAGGCTCATGCCGAATTTCGCCATGGAATAGGCGACATGCGGGGCGAACCATTTCTCCTTCATGTCGAGCGGTGGCGCCAACATCAGGACGTGCGGGTTTTCGGCCCTGACGAGGTAGGGAACCGCCAGCTTGGCCGTCATGTAGGAGCCGCGCGCATTGACCTGCTGCATCAGGTCGAAACGCTTCATGTCGATCTGCTGGCTGTTGCCGAGCGCGATGGCGCTGGCGTTGTTGACGACGATGTCGATCCCGCCGAATTTTTCCGCCGTTCGCGCCAGGGCGTCGGCCACCTGCGCTTCCTCGCGCACGTCGACCGTCAGCGGCAGCGCCTTGCCGCCGGCGGATTCGATCTCCTCGGCGGCGGAAAAAATCGTGCCGGGCAGTTTCGGATGCGGTTCGGCGGTCTTGGCGGCGATGGCCACATTGGCCCCGTCGCGCGCCGCGCGCAGGGCGATGGCGAGGCCGATGCCGCGCGACGCCCCGGTGATGAACAGCGTTTTGCCCGCCAGTCCGGCCATGTTCCCGCTCCCTTTACCTGCTTTTGTTGAGAAAGGCGGCGAGCGCGGCTTGCGCCTGCGGCGTCGCCAGCGCCTGCCTGAAGGCTTCGAGTTCGGCTTCTATGCGCGCGAACACTTCATCCTGATCGCCGCGCAGAAAGCGGCGGGCCTGCAACATGGCCGCGCGCGGCTTGGCGGCAAGGGCCGCCGCCTTGGCGCGAGCATGTTCGACCAGCGTCTCCCTGGCGACGATGGCGTTGACGAGGCCGGCGTCGCGCGCCTCTTCGGCTGAAAAACTTTCGGCGAGCAGCAGCCACGCGCTTGCCCGCGCCATGCCGACGCGGCGCGGCAGCAGCAGCGAGGAGCCTGCTTCCGGCAGTAGGCCGAGATCGACGAAAGGCAGGGAAAAGCGGGCGTCGGGCGCGGCGTAGATCAGGTCGCAATGCAAAAGCATGGTGCAGCCGACGCCAACGGCGAGCCCTTCGACCGCCGCGACAACAGGCTTGGAAAAGCGGGCGAGCTGGCGCACGAAGGCGACTGCCGCCAGTTCCTCGCCGCCTTGCGCGGCGCGGGCGAAATCGGCGATGTCGTTGCCCGAGGAGAAAATCCCGCCGGCGCCCGTGACGAGAAGGGCGCCGATTGACGCGTCGGCTTCCGCTTCCTTCATCCCGGCGACGAGAGCGCGATACATGTCGCCGGTCAGGGCGTTCTTCTTCGCCGGCCGGTTCAGGGTCAGTTGCAGAACCCCACCGGAGCGGGCGATTTCGACTTCCGCCATCGTCAACACCCGTTCTGCTTGCTTGCCTGCCGCCCGCGCGAATGTAATTTGCTTTCCGCGTCCTGTCGCCCGCGATGATAGTTCATAACTGAACCATTTTTTTCCGGCGGCGTCAAATTGGACGACGCCGAAACAGGAATTCAGTTTTGACCCCGCAAGGAAAACGCGCGACCCGCCTTCTCGCCGCCGACGCCGCCGGATTGTCGCAAGCAGCGGAAATGCTGCGCGCGGGCCGGCTCGTCGCCTTCCCGACCGAGACGGTCTATGGCCTCGGGGCGGATGCGACCGACGCGCGCGCCGTCGCCGAAATTTACCGCGCGAAGGGGCGGCCGAGCTTCAATCCGCTGATCGCCCATATCGCGGACACTGCGAAGGCGCGGCGGGAAGGTCGTTTTGACGCGCGGGCGGAAAGGCTGGCGGAAGCCTTCTGGCCGGGGCCGCTGACCCTGGTCCTGCCGCTGGCGGAAACGGCCAGCGTCTGCGATCTGGCGCGGGCGGGCCTCGACAGCGTCGGCTTGCGCGTTCCGGCGCACGCAATCGCGCGAAAATTGCTGGCCGCGGCGGGGCGGCCGATCGCCGCGCCCTCGGCCAACCTGTCCGGGCATGTCAGCCCGGCGACGGCTGGGCATGTGCTGGCTGATCTCGACGGGCGCATCGACGCCGTGCTTGACGGCGGCGCCTGCCCGGTCGGAAGTCGAATCGAGCATTGTCGCGCTGCTTGACGCGACGCCGCGGCTGCTGCGCCCCGGCGGCGTTTCCCGCGCCGATCTGGAGAAAGTGCTGGGCGCGGCGCTTTCAGACGCTGGCGAGGCCAGCGACAGGCCGCGCGCCCCCGGTCTGCTCGCCTCGCATTACGCGCCGCGCGCAAGCTTGCGGCTTGACGCGGAGGTCTTGCAAGAGGGCGAGACCGGGCTGGATTTTGGCGGGCGTTTTGCCGGCGGCGCGGCGCACAGCCTCGATTTGTCGCCTCAACGCGACCTTGCGCAGGCCGCGGCCAACCTTTTTTCGTTCCTGCGCGCGCTCGACGAGGAGGGCGCGAAAAAAATCGCCGTGGCGCCCATTCCCGCTGTCGATCTTGGCGAGGCGATCAACGACCGGCTGCGCCGCGCCGCCGCTCCGCGCGGATAAAGCCGATCGATCTTGAACTTGGTTGCGACTTGAACCATTTTGATCGCATGAATCAGATCAGCTGGGACGATTTCCGCCTTGTCCGAGGCATTGCCGAATCCGGCTCGCTGGTCGGCGCCGCGACCGCGCTCAATCTCAATCACTCGACGGTGTTTCGCCGGCTCGGCGCGCTTGAGGCGATGATCGGCGCCAAATTGTTCGAACGCTCGCGCAACGGCTATGCCGCCACGGCCGCGGGCCAGGAAATGGTGGCGCTCGCCGAGCGCATGGGCCGCGACGTCACGGATTTCGAACGGCGCATCGCCGGGCGCGACGACAAGCCCTCGGGCCTGTTGCGGGTGACGACCAACGACGCCCTGTTCAATTATGTGCTGAGCCCGGTGCTGGCCAGTTTCCGCCAGGCGTTTCCGGACATCCAGCTCGACGTGCTGGTGATGAGCCAGCCTTTGAACCTGTCGCGGCGCGACGCCGACATAGCGGTGCGCTCAACCTACGCGCCGCCGGAGACGCTCGTCGGGCGGCGGATCGGCTCGTCCGTCTGGGGGCGCTACGTGTCGCGCGCGATCTATGAATCCGGATTCGATCTGGCGGACGAAAGCCATTCCTACATCGCCTTCAACGAACATTTCGGCGGCGTCGAGGTGTTCGACTGGATCGAGAAGGAAATCCCGCCGCATCGCATCGCCATGCGCTGCAACACGGTTGTCGGCCTTGCAAGGTGCATCGCCGAGGGGCTTGGGGTCGGCTTCCTGCCGCGTTTCGTCGGCGACCAGCACGCGGATCTCGTCTGCACCGACGAGCCGATGGCCGGAAAAGGCGCTGACCTCTGGCTGCTGACCCATCCCGACCTGCGACACGCCGCCCGGGTGCGCGCCTTCATGGACCACGCAGGGGCGCAACTGAGCCGGAAGCGCGGGGTGCTCAGCGGCGTCGGCAATGGCGAATAGCCTTCAGGCAGCGACGGCTACCCGGCCGCCATCGTGACGCAAACGCCAATGGCGCCGCCCAAGGATGGTAAGGGAGCCGGTATTATTCGGAAATTTTGGGCGTGAGAATTGATTCGGTCTTCTCGGCAATCGTCCATATGCCGTTCGGCTTGTCGGCGTACTGCCCCTTTTTGTTGGTGAACTGCCCCTGCGTGCAAGCTTTCTTGTAATTTATGGAGGCGCCCCCGCGCTCTTTCACGACGGCGTCGAGCACAATCGGTCCCGTCATCGCATAAACGCTAGTCAATTGTTCTTCGTTGATGTTCTGGACGATTCGCCGGCAAACTTCTTCTAGGACGGGGTTGCCGGGCGCGCTCGCGATAAAATAGTTTGTCACATGATTATCATCGACAAATATGAAGACTTGATCGTCGTCATCGGCAATAAATCTGTCGGGGAAGTCGGTAAAATTGGCGTCTATATCCATATAAATGCCGCCATGCTTCAAAAGCACGAGTATGCGCCAAAAATCAGCCCGTGCGGCGCCAATGCGCAAACGCTTGAACGCGTTCCAGATTTCTCCTGGGTAATTCTCTTCGACGAATTTGTCGCACTGCGCGTCATCAATGAAATGATAGGCGTAGGTGGGCGACAGCATCCTGTTGAATTTAAAACATGAGTATATTTGCGCCGTCACGCTGCGCGTATAGTTTGTCTGCCATATAATTCTTGGTACGCGCCTGCTCGTCTTAGCAGCTCTGCTAGGTAGTTCTGAAAACGGCAGTTCCTTTCGCCACTTCGGGTGGACGCGCAAGAATATCGACAGAATTACCTTGCTGGCGTTGGCGTATATCTTGATGCACCGGTAGCGAATGGCGGCGGAGATTGACACGTGAACGCAGGCCTTCCCGTTTAAACTGGAACAGCGCTTTCTCGCGACCCGAAAACTGCGATGGGAATAGCCTTGGCCTTCATTATCCTGTCAAGGCTAAAAAATCATTGTCGCGCCGCTCATGCGATTTCGACGATTGTCCGTCCGCGCACCTTGCCTTGCAAGATGTCGCGGGCCGTGTCGATGATCTTGTCGAGACCGATGGTGGTGCTGATTTCAGCGAGTTTCGCCCGGTCGAGATCGCGCGCCAGCCGCTCCCAGGCGACAAGACGCATAGCCTTGGGCTTCATCACGCTGTCTATGCCCACCAGCGCGATTCCGCGCAGGATGAAGGGCGCGACCGATGTCGGCAGGTCCATGCCCTGCGCCAGGCCGCAGGAGGCTACCGCGCCTTCATAGCCCGTCTGAGCCAGGACGTTGGCCAGCGTATGCGAGCCGACGCTGTCGATCGCCGCCGCCCAGCGCTCCTTGCCGAGCGGCTTTCCGGGCGCGGACAGCTCGGCCCGGTCGATGATTTCCTTCGCGCCGAGATATTTCAGAAAATCCGCCTCTTCCGCCCGCCCGGTCGAAGCAATGACATGCCAGCCTGCCTTGGCGAGCAGCGTGATCGCCACCGAACCGACGCCGCCGGCGGCGCCGGTGACGAGGATTGGGCCGCGATCGGGCGTCATGCCCTGTTTTTCGAGGGCCAGCAGCGCGAGCATGGCGGTGAACCCGGCCGTGCCGATCGCCATGGCCTCCGCCGCGCTCAGATTGGCGGGCAGGGGCACCAGCCAGTCGCCCTTTACCCGCGCTTTTTCCGCATAGCCGCCGAGGTGGGTTTCGCCAACGCCCCAGCCGGTCAGGATCACCGCGTCGCCCGGCTTGAAATCCGCGTGGCCAGAGGTTTCGACCACGCCCGCGAAATCGATGCCGGGAATCATCGGAAACCGCCGCACCACCGGCGCCTTGCCGGTGATCGCCAGGCCATCCTTGTAATTCACTGTCGAATGACTGACGCGCACAGTGACGTCGCCGTCCATCAATTCGGTTTCGTCGAAGTCCGAATAGGACGCGCGGTAGCCGGCGTCGTCCTTGTCGATGCGGATGGCTTTGAACCTGGACATGCGGCGTCCCCCTTTTATCGAAGAATGTGACGCCAGCGGGCCAAGCGTCAAGCGCGGCGAAAGGGGAAGCCATTCATAGCACCTTGCCCGGATTGAGCGTGTTGTTCGGATCGAGCGCCGTCTTGAAGCGGCGCATCACGTCCATCGCCACCGCGTCCTTCACATGCGGCAGAAGCTCGCGCTTGAGCACGCCGATGCCGTGCTCGGCGGAAATCGAGCCGTGATACCTGGCCACGACTTCGTGTACCTTCTCGTTCAGCTCTTCCCAGCGGGCGAGGTATTTTTCCTTGTCGGCGCCGATGGGCTGGCTGACATTGAAGTGGATGTTGCCGTCGCCCATATGGCCGAAAGGCACCGGCCGGGCGCCGGGAATGGTCGCCTCGACGACGGGGAGCGCGTCGGCGATAAAGGCCGGGACCTGCGCCACGGGCACGCAGACGTCGTGCTTGATCGAGCCGCCCTCGAACTTCTGCATCTCCGACAGGTTTTCGCGCAAAGCCCAAAAAGCCTTGCGCTGGTCGAGCGAGGCCGCCACCGCCGCGTCCGCAATGATTTCCTGTTCGAAAGCCGCTTCCAGCAGGCCCATCATCACGTCGTTCAGGCCAGCCTCGGACTGTGACGCTAGCTCCAGCAACACATACCAGTCGTGCTGGGCTTCGAGCGGCTCGCGCGCGGAAGAATGCTTGACGACGATTTCCACGCCGAAACGCGACATGAACTCGAAGGTCTTCAAGTCGGGGCCGGCCATGCTTTGCGCCAGCACCAAAAGATCGAGGCATTTCTGCGGGCTTTCCAGGCCGATCAGCGCCGTCTCGACCCCACGTGGGCGCGGATAAAGTTTCAGTACCGCCGCGGTGATCACCCCGAGCGTGCCCTCGGAGCCCATGAACACGTGCTTGAGGTCGTAGCCGGTATTGTCCTTGCGCAGTTTCGACAGATTGTTGAGCACCTGGCCGTCGGCCAGCACGACTTCGAGCCCGGTCACGAGATCGCGGGCGTTGCCATAGGCGAGCACGGCCGTGCCGCCGGCGTTCGACGCCAGGTTGCCGCCGATGGTGCACGAGCCCTCGGAGGCCAGCGACAGGGGGAACAGCCGATCGACCTTTTCCGCCGCCTCCTGCACCTTTTGCAAGGTGACGCCGGCTTCGACGACCATGGTGTTCGATTCAGCGTCGATCTCGCGGACGCGATCGAGCCGGCCGAGCGAAAGCAGGATCTCGCGGCCCGACTGATCCGGCGTCTGGCCGCCGACGAGGCCGGTGTTGCCGCCCTGCGGCACCACTTTCAGGCCGTGCTTGTCGGCGAAGGCCAGGATTTGCGCGACTTCCGCCGTCGATCCGGGGCGCACGACGCAAGCCGCCGCGCCATGCCAGAGATCGCGCGGCTCGCAGAGATAGCCGGCCATGTCGGCAGGGGCGGTCAGCACATATTTGTCGCCGACGATGTCAGCCAGTTGCTTCGCCGTCTCGGCCGGGTTCGGTTCGCTCATTTCGTTTCCGTCACAAAAGCAGGGTTCGCCTGCTTTGCCCAAATTGGCGGCTCACTGCAAGTTTGAGCAACCGGCAAGTTTCAGCAACCGGCAAGTTTTTACCCCAGCAACCGCCGCTTGGCCTTTTTCGCCGCCGCCTTTCGGAACACGCCGACCGTTTCGACATGCGGCGAATAGAGAAACTGGTCAACCGGCGTCACCTTCGCAAGCTCATAGCCGCCGGCAAGCAGGATTTTCGCATCGCGCGCAAAGCTTTGCGCGTTGCAGGAGACGCCCACGACAACGGGAACGGCGCTGGTCGCCAGTTCCTTGGCCTGCCTTTCCGCGCCGGCGCGCGGCGGATCGAACACGACGGCGTCGAAGCCATTCAATTCGCTCGCCAGCAGTGGCCGACCGAAAAGATCGCGCGCCTCGCCCTTGATCGTGCGCAGCCCCTGCGCGGCGCGGCCGGCGCGCAGGCCCGCCGACAGCGCCTCGGCGTCGTTTTCGACACACAAGACTTCGCATTTTTCGGCCAGGCGCAGCGCGAAAGTTCCGATGCCGCAGAAAAGGTCGGCCGCCTTTTTCGCGTCGCCGACCGCCTCGAGCACCAGCGCCGCCAATATTTGCTCGCCCTCGGCCGTCGCCTGCAGGAAGCCGCCGGACGGGGGCGTCACGAGCGCCCTGCCAATGCGGATTTCCGGCGGGCGGCGTTCGACCAGCGGGGCGCCGTGATTGGCGACGCGTGCGAGATCGAGTTCCTGCGCCGCCGCGATCAATGCTTGCTCGAATGCAAAATCGAGTTTGCCGCAGCCGCGAATATCGATGTCGAGGCCGGTGTCGCTGGCGGTTGCGACGAGATCGAGCGGCTTGTCGAGCGGGGCGAGGACTTCCGCGATTTTTCGCAATACCGGAACGATGCCGGAAAGCTCGGGCGCGAGGATAGGGCAGGCGTCGATTTCGACGATGCGGTGCGCCCGCGCCTGCATGAAGCCCAGATGCGGCTTCCCGCGCTGGTCATTTCGCGAGTGGAACGTCGCGCGTCGTCGACCCGCGCCCCAGCCTTCGCGCAGCGGCGCGACTTCCGCCTCGACGCCGGCGTTGCGCAGGGCGTCGACGACAAGGCCGCGTTTCCAGTCCGCATAGGCGGAAGGCTTGAGCGTCTGCACGGCGCAGCCGCCGCAGGTGGAGAAATAGCGGCAAGAGGCGGCGATTCGGTCGGGCGAGGGCGCAAGCACCTCGATCAGCTTGCCGCGATCGCCATCGACCTCGGCCAGGATTTTTTCGCCCGGCAGGGCGTAGGGGGTAAAAACGAGACCCTGCGGCCCGCGCGAAATCCCCTCGCCGCGGGAGCCGAGGCGGTCGATATGCAGTCTGGCGTTGAGATCGATCATGCGCGCCGTGCTCCGAGCAGAAATTCGCGGTTGCCGTCGCCGCCTTCAATCGGCGAGTTTATCAGGCCGATGACGTCCCAGCCGAGGACTTTCACCAGGCCCGCGATCTTTTCGCAGGCCGCCTTTTGCGCGCTGGCGTCGCGGACGATGCCCTTTTTCGTAAATTCCGGCCCCGCTTCGAACTGCGGCTTGACCAGCAGGATGGCCTCGGCCCCGTCCGAAGCAAGCGGCAGGATCTTCGGCAGGATCAGCGCCAGCGAGATGAAGCTCACGTCGCAGACGATCAATTGCGGGCTTTGCGGCAGATCGTTGGCCGCGAGAGCGCGCGCATCACGCTTTTCCAGCGATTTGACCCGGCTGTCCGAAGCGATCAAGGGATGCAACTGGCCGTGGCCGACATCGACGCAGGTGATATGCGCCACGCCACGCCACAAAAGCACATGCGAAAAGCCGCCCGTCGAGGCGCCGACGTCGAGGGCGTTTTTCCCGGCCGGGTCAATGGCGAAGGCTTCGAGAGCCGCCGCCAGCTTCACGCCGCCGCGCGACACCCAAGGGTAGGGGGCGGAAGCCGCGAGTTGCGCTTCCGGCGCCACAGGTTCGGAAGGTTTGGTCACCGGGCGGCCGTCGAGCGTGACGAGCCCCGCCTCGATGGCCTCGCGCGCCTTGGCGCGGCTCGCGAAAAAGCCTCGCTCCACCAAGGCGATATCGGCGCGACGGGCGCTCATGGCGGTGGTCTTTCCGTTGGCCTGTGTCCGCTTCCGCTCAGGCGGTCCTGGCTTCCGTCTCCGGGCGTCCCAGCGCCTGGAACACCTTGGCGACGATGCCCTTCGCGTCGAGGCCGGCGCGGGCGTAGAGCGCCTCCGGCTTGTCCTGGTCGAGATAGACGTCGGGCAGCACCATGCTGCGAACGCGCAGACCCTTGTCGAGGAGACCGTCCTCGGCCAATTGCTGCATCACGAAGGAGCCGAAACCACCAATCGAGCCTTCCTCGATGGTGATCAACACTTCATGGTTCGCGGCGAGGCTGCGCACAAGCTCGACATCGAGGGGCTTGGCGAAGCGCGCGTCGGCGACGGTGGCGGAGACGCCCTGCGCCGCGAGGATGTCGGCCGCCTCCATGGCCTCGGCCAGGCGCGTGCCGAGCGAGAGGATGGCGACCTTGTCGCCCTGCCGCATCACGCGGCCCTTGCCGATTTCGAGCGGAACGCCTTCCTGCGGCATTTCCACGCCGACGCCGTCGCCGCGCGGATAGCGGAAGGCGATGGGGCCGGCATCATAGGCGGCGGCGGTGGCGACCATGTGGACCAGCTCCGCCTCGTCGGCGGCGGCCATGACCACCATGTTCGGCAGCACGCCCAGGAAGGCGACGTCGAAGGCGCCCGCATGGGTCGCGCCGTCGGCGCCGACCAGGCCCGCGCGGTCGAGCGCGAAGCGAACGGGGAGATTCTGGATCGCCACGTCATGCACAACCTGGTCGTAGCCTCGCTGGAGGAAGGTCGAATAGATGGCGCAGAATGGCTTGTAACCCTCGGTCGCAAGCCCCGCGGCGAAGGTCACGGCGTGCTGCTCGGCGATGCCGACGTCGAAGGTGCGCTTCGGAAACGCCTTCTGGAAGAAGTCCACGCCGGTTCCACTCGGCATGGCGGCGGTGATGGCGACGATCTTGTCGTCCTTTTCGCCTTCCTTGACCAGAGATTGCCCGAAAACCTTGGTGTAGGACGGGGCGTTGGCCTTGGGCTTGACCTGGGTTCCGGTGACCACGTCGAACTTGTTGACGCCGTGGTACTTGTCGTCGGCCGCTTCGGCCGGCGCATAGCCCTTGCCCTTCTGCGTCACCAGGTGGATGAGCACCGGGCCGCCGAGATCGGCGTCGCGCACGTTTTTCAGGATGGGCAGCAGGTGGTCGAGATTATGGCCATCGATCGGGCCAACGTAATAAAAGCCCAGTTCCTCGAACAGGGTGCCGCCGGTGACATAGGTGCGGGCGTGCTCGACGGCGCGGGTGATGGCGCTTTCGACGCTCTTGGGCAAATGCCTGGCCAGCGACTTGCCGGCGTCGCGCAGCTTCAGATAGGTGCGGCCCGAGGACAGGCGGGCGAGATAGGCCGACATGGCGCCGACCGGCGGGGCGATCGACATGTCGTTGTCATTGAGGATGACGATCAGACGCGAATGCGAGGCGCCGGCGTTGTTCATCGCCTCATAGGCCATGCCTGCCGACATCGAGCCGTCGCCGATCACCGCGATGACATTGTTGCTCGCGCCCGAGAGGTCGCGCGCCACCGCCATGCCGAGACCGGCGGAGATCGAGGTCGAGGAATGGGCCGCGCCGAAGGGGTCGTATTCGCTTTCCGCGCGCTTGGTGAAGCCGGACAGGCCGCCGGCCTGGCGCAGGGTCTTCATGCGGTCGCGGCGCCCGGTCAGGATCTTGTGCGGATAGGCCTGATGGCCGACATCCCAGATGATGCGGTCCTGCGGCGTATTGAACACATAATGCAGAGCGACGGTCAGTTCGACGACGCCAAGGCTGGAGCCGAGATGGCCGCCGGTGACCGAAACCGCGTCAATCGTCGCGCGGCGGACGTCGTCGGCCATGGCGCGCAGGTCGCTTTCGGGAAGCCGGCGCAGGTCGGCGGGGAGTTTCACCTTGTCCAGCAAGGGCGTAGTCGAATTATTGTTCACGGCATGCTCGATCGCGCATCCCGGCCGGAATGGCGCGGACGAACGGGTGCTTTACACTCAACCTGCGCCTTGGGCAATCAAGCCGTGCGGATTTAGTTCAGGCGTGGCCGATTGGCGCGCTCAGGGGCGCCTGCGTTGTGGTTTGTCCGGACTCGTGTTTGGCGACGATGTGGTGTTCTATGCGGACTGGCGCGTGATTGCCGCAGCGCTTGCTGTTTGATAATACGTCGCCAAAGGTCAAAGGCGCCCCCGAAAGCGTCCGACTTCATGCGAAACTAGGCGAGCCTTCATCGGCCGCAAAGGACACGAAAATGGCGAAATGGGTCTATTCGTTTGGTGACGGCAAGGCGGAAGGCGCCAGCGCCATGAAGAACCTTTTAGGCGGCAAGGGCGCGAATCTGGCCGAAATGGCCAATCTCGGCCTGCCTGTTCCGCCCGGTTTCACCATTTCGACCGAAGTCTGCGCCTATTATTACGCCAATGGCCAAAAATACCCCGCCGATCTCAAGGAGCAGGTCGAGGCGGCGCTGGAGTATGTCGGCAAGATCTCCGGCCATGTCTTCGCCGATCCCGCCAATCCGTTGCTGGTGTCCGTCCGCTCCGGCGCCCGCGCCTCCATGCCGGGCATGATGGATACGGTGCTCAACCTTGGCCTGAACGACGTGACCGTCGAGGCCATCGCCAAATCCTCCGGCGACGAACGATTCGCCTGGGATAGCTACCGCCGTTTCATCCAGATGTATTCGAATGTGGTGCTTGAGGTCGAACACCACAATTTCGAGGAAATCCTTGAGGTTTACAAGGACCAGAAGGGGTATTTCCAGGATACCGACATGACGGCCGGCGACTGGAAGAAGATTGTCGCCAGCTATAAGGAAGCGGTCGAGCGCGAGACCGGCAAGCCGTTCCCGCAGGATGCGCGCGAGCAACTCTGGGGCGCTGTCGGCGCGGTTTTCTCGTCCTGGATGAACCAGCGCGCCAATACTTATCGCCGCCTTCATGACATTCCCGAAAGCTGGGGCACGGCGGTCAACGTGCAGGCCATGGTGTTCGGCAACATGGGCGAGACCTCGGCGACCGGCGTCGCCTTCACCCGCAATCCCTCGACCGGCGAAAACGCCCTTTACGGCGAGTTCCTGGTCAACGCGCAGGGAGAGGACGTGGTGGCGGGCATCCGCACGCCGCAGAACATCACGGAAATCGCGCGCATCGCCGCCAAGTCTGACAAGCCGTCGATGGAAACGGTGATGCCGGTGGTGTTTGACGAATTCGTCCGCGCCACACAATTGCTGGAGCGCCACTATCGCGACATGCAGGACATGGAATTCACAGTCGAGCGCGGCAAGTTCTGGATGCTGCAAACGCGCAACGGCAAGCGCACCGCCCGCGCCGCCCTGCGCGTCGCGGTGGAAATGGCCAATGCCGGGCTGATCACCAAGGAAGAGGCGATCCTCCGCATCGAACCGGCTTCCCTCGACCAATTGCTGCACCCGACGCTCGACCCGAAAGCCGAGCGGAAGATCATCGCCACCGGCCTGCCGGCCTCGCCCGGCGCGGCTTGCGGCGAGATCGTCTTTTCCTCCGACGAGGCGGAGGCGCTGAAGGCGGCGGGCAAGAAAGTGATCCTGGTGCGCGTCGAAACGTCGCCGGAAGACATTTCCGGCATGCACGCGGCTGAAGGCATCCTGACGACGCGCGGCGGCATGACCTCGCATGCGGCCGTGGTGGCGCGGGGCATGGGCAAGCCTTGCGTGTCCGGCGCTGGCTCGGTGCGCGTGGATTACGCGGCGCAGACCTTTACCGCCATGGGCCGCGCCTTCAAGAAAGGCGACATCATCACCGTGGACGGCGCCACCGGCCAGGTGATCGAAGGCTCCGTCCCCATGCTGGAGCCCGAGCTTTCCGGTGAATTCGCCGTGCTGATGGGCTGGGCCGACGCCTATCGCCGCCTTAAAGTGCGCACCAACGCCGACACGCCCACCGACGCCCGCATCGCCCGGCAATTCGGCGCGGAAGGCATCGGTCTCTGCCGCACCGAGCACATGTTCTTCGACAATGAGCGCATCGTCGCGGTGCGCGAGATGATTCTCGCGGGCGACGAGGCCGGCCGCCGCGCGGCGCTGACGAAGATCCTGCCGATGCAGCGCTCGGATTTCGCCTCGCTGTTCGAGATCATGCATGGCCTGCCTGTGACCATCCGCCTGCTCGATCCGCCGTTGCATGAATTCCTGCCGCATACGGTGGAGGAGATCGCCGAAGTCGCCGCCGCCATGGGCTCGTCGCCGGAGAAGCTCAAGCGTCGCGCCGATGAGTTGCATGAATTCAACCCCATGCTGGGCTTCCGCGGCGTGCGTCTCGCCATCGCTTTCCCGGAAATCGCCGAAATGCAGGCGCGCGCCATTTTCGAGGGCGCCGTCGAGGCGCAGGCGAAGACGGGAGAGCCTGTCATCGCCGAAATCATGGTTCCGCTGGTGCTGTCGAAGCGCGAACTCGACCTGGTCAAGGGGCGCATCGACGCCATGGCGGCGGAAGTCGCCAAGGAGAAGGGCGTCACCATTCCCTATCACGTCGGCACGATGATCGAATTGCCGCGCGCCGCCCTGCGCGCCGGGGAAATCGCCGAAACGGCGGAGTTTTTCTCCTTCGGCACCAACGATTTGACGCAGACGACGCTCGGCATTTCGCGCGACGACGCCGGCTCCTTCCTCGGCGCCTATGTCCAGAAGGGCATATTGCCGCAGGACCCCTTCGTTTCGCTCGACCAGGACGGCGTCGGCGAACTGGTGGCGCTGGCGGCGGAGCGCGGTCGCAAGACGCGCGACAAGATCAAGCTCGGCATTTGCGGCGAGCACGGCGGCGATCCCGCCTCCATCGCCTTCTGTGAGAAGACCGGGCTCGATTACGTCTCCTGCTCGCCCTATCGCGTGCCGATCGCCCGTCTCGCGGCGGCGCAGGCGGCGCTCGGCCAGGCGGCCGGCTCGACGGCCTGAGACTGCCGGGGGATTCGTGCGCCAGGAGCAGCAACGCATCGCCGTCACGACAAAGGGGCGGGGCCTCGTCGAAATCACCCGCGAGGCGCGGGAGTTTATCCGCGCCAGCGGGCTGCGGGTCGGCCAGCTCACCGTCTTCTGCCGCCATACGTCGGCGTCGCTGCTGATCCAGGAAAACGCAGATCCATCGGTGCTCGACGACCTGGAGAGGTTCTTCGAGCGGATCGCGCCGGAAGGCCGCGGACTTTATTCACATGAAAGCGAAGGGCCGGACCCGGCCCATCTGCGGGCGGCGCTCACGCAAAGCAGCCTCGCCATTCCCTTCGCGGACGGCGAGCTCACGCTGGGGACCTGGCAGGGGATCTATCTGTTCGAGCATCGCCGCGCGCCGCACAGGCGCGAGATCGTGCTTCATGCGGTGGGGGAGTGAGGTAAAATAATTTATATATTTCGTATCATGTCCTCTTAATACTATGCGGTTGTTTCCACAAATCAACCATGATCAGCGGTGACGGAATGTCGAAATCAATAATGCCTGACCTTCCTTCAATTCGTTTTTTGCAAGAAGCGAGCCTTCATGCTCACATGATAATAAGAGACGAAATCCAGAGCCTATTTTCGCGCTATCAAACCGAACAAAATTCCACCAATGCAACTTTAAGAAACCTTTTCTCGTATCTTGGTGCCAGATGTCAGGCCGTATCGTTTTTAGCCAGCCATGAATACACGTGGGATGCGGAAATAATACTCAGATCGTTTTATGAAACTGCAGCGAAGATTTTTTTTATTTGCTTATCAGAAGCGGACGAAAAATTGGTCCTCGTAGACGAGTTCTGGAACTCGCTCGGTCAAATCAGTGACCGCCGCACAGCGCGTAAAGCTGCGTTTGCTGAGAGCATTTTCCAAAAGGGAAGCGTTTCATCGTCAATCTTTGCTGCGCTGCAAGATGGAAGCGTATTTAATCTGGAAGCAGAAGGAAATAAATTTGAGCGTAAGCGTATCGAGAAAAAGTGGTCCTTTTCCGAAATAATCGAACATCTCAACAAAAACGCCCCGATTGGAAGGCCGCTTAACGGCATAAAGGCGCTGCTGCACATATACGGAATGGCTAGCCACCTGGCGCACGCAGACAAAAACGCGATGGATCTGATGCATGACCGGGCTACGAGAGAGGTTAACGAACGCCAGATACTTGAGGCGGGCCACTTGGCCCGCATAATGAGCGACCAAGTCAGTATTACGTGGCTTTGCGCAGACGCGTTGCGATTTCATTTCGACGCCGAGTTCGGCGACGCTGTTGCTATGCGCAAAGCCTTCGACGGCCCCTATGAGTTGAGCAGGCCTTTTTTGGCGGCGTTCCAAGATAGCCAGAAAGAATTTTACTCCGATTGGTTTCCGACGGATGCGTCCAACTAGCCCATCTTATTCATGACGGGTACCATTTGGGTAATTAATGCGGTATTACGGGTGGAGTGGACCCCGAAGTTGAGGCACTCGTATTACGGTATCGGCGGAGCCGCGACCCGTCAGCCGCCGTGCTGCGCAATTCGATCCAGTCCCCGAATTCCTTGCGCCGCGGGCTGACAGAGGGGAAGCGCTATTCCGCCGGCCAGACCAGGGCCGGGGGAACGCCCGCCTGGCTGTCGACCGACACCCGCCCGCCATCCATCCGCGTAAAACCGCCGGCGACCAATTTGAGCGCCAGCGGATAGATCCGGTGCTCCTGCGCCAAAACCCGCGCGGACAGTGTGTCCGGCGTGTCGCTGTCGAGCACCGGCACCGCCGCCTGGACGACGATCGGCCCCGCGTCCATTTCTGGCGAGACGAAATGCACCGTTGCGCCGTGGATTTTCACGCCGTCGGCCAGCGCGCGCTCATGCGTGTGCAAACCGCGGTAGGAAGGCAGGAGCGCCGGATGGATGTTCAGCATCCGCTCCCGCCATTGTTCGACAAACCAGGGGGTGAGCACGCGCATAAAGCCGGCGAGGCAGATCAGTTCGATGGCGTTATCCGCAAGCGTCGCCTGCACGGCGCGCTCGAAACTCTCGCGGTCGGGAAATTTCCTGTGCTCGACCACCGCCGTCCTGATACCCTGCGCTTCGGCGAATTTCAGTCCTTCGGCGGAAGCGACATTGGACAGCACCAGCGCGATTTCCGCCGGGAAATCGCCCTCGCGCGACGCTTCGACCAGCGAGCGCATGTTGGAGCCGCGCCCGGAAATCAGGATGGCGACCCTTTTGCGCGGAAAACTCACAGCGCAAGTTTCCCGGTGAAGAGCACGCGCTCGCCGCTCTCCGCGGCGACGATCTCGCCCAGCCGGACCGGCGCCTCGCCGGAGGCGCGCAAGGCTTCCTCTGCGTCAGAAGCCTTGGCCGCGTCGGCCACGACGATCATGCCGACGCCGCAATTGAAGGTGCGCAGCATTTCGCGCTCGGCGACGCCGCCCGCCCGCGCCAGCCAGCTGAATACGGGGGAGACGGGAACGCGGTCGAGATCGAATTCTGACTCCGAGTCCGTCGGGCAGCACGCGCGGAATATTCTCGGGATAGCCGCCGCCGGTGATATGGGCGAAGGCCTTGATCGTCGGCGTTTTCCTCAGCGCCGACAGCAGCGGCTTGACGTAGATGCGCGTCGGCTCGAGCAGGGCCTCGGCCAGCGTCTTGTCCGGCGCGAAGGGGGCGGGATCGGAAAACGTCAGCCCGGCGCGCTCGACGATCTTGCGCACCAGCGAAAAGCCGTTCGAATGCACGCCGGAGGATTTCAGGCCGAAAATAACGTCGCCGACGGCGATGTTGTTGCGCGGCAGCAGATCGCCGCGTTCGGCCGCGCCGACGGCGAACCCGGCGAGGTCGTAGTCGTCGCCGGCGTAAAGGCCCGGCATCTCAGCGGTTTCGCCGCCGATCAGCGCCGCGCCGGCCTCGAGGCAGCCCGCCGCTATGCCGGTGACGATGGCGGCGCCGACTTCCGGGTCGAGCTTGCCAGTCGCGTAATAGTCGAGGAAGAACAAGGGCTCCGCGCCTTGCACCACGAGGTCGTTGACGCACATGGCGACGAGGTCGATGCCGACCGTGTCGTGAATGCCGCTCTCGATGGCGATTTTGACTTTCGTGCCGACGCCGTCATTGGCGGCGACAAGGATGGGATCGCTGAAGCCGGCGGCCTTGAGATCGAACAACCCGCCAAAACCGCCGATTTCCGCATCGGCGCCGCGCCGGCGGGTCGCACGAACCAGGGGTTTGATCAGTTCGACCATGCGCGCGCCAGCGTCGATGTCGACGCCCGCTTCGGCATAGGTCAATCCTGCGGGCTTTTCGCCGGAGCCGCTCATACGAAATCCTTCTTTGTTTCGGGGTTGCTCTAGCCGCTCGCGCGGGCGCTGGCAAGGCGGCGGCCTTGCGACGGTTGCGCCTCTGGCCCATACTCTCCGCCGTAGCCGCCATTCCGCGACGAAAATGCCTATCCGCCATGCTGAGCAACTGGTTCGCCTTTCTGCCCAATCTGATCAGCCTGGCGCGACTGGCGCTGGTTCCCGTCAGCGTGGACATGATTGCGGCGCATCGCTGGCCGGAGGCATTCGCGATTTTTGTCGTCGCCGGGGTCTCCGACGCGCTGGACGGCTGGATCGCCCGCCGTTTCAACCTGCGCTCGGAACTGGGGGCCTATCTCGACGCCCTCGCCGACAAAGCTCTGCTGATCTGCGATTACATCACACTGGCCATCGTCGGAGTGCTGCCGATGGCGCTCGCCCTGCTGGTGGTCACGCGCGACCTGATGATCATCGGCGCGGTCGTGCTGGCCTGGCTGCTCGACCGGCCGATGGAAATAAAGCCGCTGTGGATATCCAAGGCCAACACCTTCGCGCAGATCGGCTTTGTCGCCCTGATTCTCGCCGCGCTCGCCTTCGGCTGGAGGCAAGGCCTGTGGATGTCGCTTGGCGAATGGCTGGTCGCGGCATTGACGCTGGGCTCGCTTGCAGCCTATTTCAAGCGCTGGATGGCGCACATGACCATTTGATTTACTTGCCCCGATCGCGCCGCGATCAGGGCGCCCCTCGCACAAGCTCCATAGGGCGTCGGAAGACGCCCGTCTATCGATAGGCTATGGTCGCGTTCGCTCCTAGCCAATTCTCTGCGAGGAATTGGCGTTGCAGGCGCCCGAGAAGGAAGGACGCGGCCAATGCGCATTGAATGGCAGATCGCTTTCTGGCTCTTGATGCTGCTGCTGGTCGGTCTGGGAGTCCATCTCTTCGCCAGTGTGCTGGCGCCCTTCATCGCCGCCCTGGTCCTTGGCTACGTCCTTGATCCGGTCGCCGGGCGGTTGCAAAAGCTCGGCATGAACCGGTTTGTCGCCACCCTGGTCATTCTCGCCTTCTTCGTGGCGCTCCTGGTGGTGGTGATCTTCGGCATAGCGCCGATCCTCGGCCGCCAGATCGTCGGCTTCGCCGAAAGCCTTCCAGTCTACGCGACCAAGCTGCAGGCGCTTGTCTCGGACGAGACGGCGGCGCTGCTGCATAAATACGGCGGCGAATGGCTGTCGAGATTTGGCCTCGACGGCGCCTCGAGCGCGGACAGCATCCAGAAATCGCTCGGCAATTTCGTCGGCCAGGGCGTGCAATGGTTCGGCAATTTCCTGAAGGGCATCTGGTCGGGCGGCCAGGCGCTTGTCGGCATCGTGACGCTCACGGTGATCACGCCGGTCGTCACCTTCTACTTGCTGCTGTCCTGGCCGGAAATGGTCAGCGTCATCCGCAGCCTGATTCCGCCGCGCTATCGCTCCACCGTTTTCGAAATTTCGACCGAAATCGACCGCGCCCTGGCCGGATTTTTACGCGGACAATCGCTGGTCTGCCTGTTCCTCGGTCTTTGGTACGGCGTCGGCCTGACGCTGGTGGGGTTGAACTTCGGTTTCCTCATCGGCCTGTCGGCGGGCCTGCTGAGCTTCATCCCTTATGTCGGCTCGCTGACGGCGCTGATCTTCGCCGCCGTCGTCGCCATCGTCCAGGGCTGGCCGCATCTCGGTCTGCTCGGCCTCGCCATGGCGGTGGTGTTCGCGGGGCAATTCCTCGAAGGCAATGTGCTGTCGCCGAAACTGGTTGGCGGCTCGGTCGGGCTGCATCCGGTCTGGCTGATCTTCGCGCTGCTCGCCTTCGCCAGCCTGTTCGGCTTCGCCGGCATGATCCTCGCGGTGCCCCTGGCGGCGGCGGCGGGCGTGCTGATCCGCTTCGCGGCGCGGCGCTACAAGCAGAGCGCCTTGTTCAGCGGATTGGGGCCGGACGCCGCATGACCGGGCAATTGCCGCTCGACCTGCCGCATCTGCCCGGGTTGGACGAGGAGGATTTTCTCGAGGCGCCGTCGAACGCTCAGGCGTTGGCGATGATCCGCCTGTGGCCCGACTGGCCGCAAAGGACGTTGCTGCTCACTGGCCCGCATGGCGCGGGCAAGAGCCATCTCGGCGCGATTTGGGCGCGCCGCGCCGGGGCGCGCACATTTTTCGCCCGCGACCTGCGTCTCGATGTGTTGCCCGACCTCGCCGGCGAGAAGGCGCTGCTGCTCGAAAATATCGACGAAGAGCCTGCCCGCGAGACGGAAATGTTCCATCTCCTCAATCTCGCGACGGACAGCGGCGCCTTCCTGATGATGACGGCGCGCAAGAGGCCAAACCAGCTCCAGTTGGCGACGCCGGACCTGCTGTCGCGCCTGCGCCGGGCGGCCAATGTCACGATAGAGGCTCCCGACGAGGCATTTCTGCGCGCCATACTGGTGAAGCTCTTCTGCGACCGGCAAATTCGGGTTGACGAGACGGTGATCGACTTTTTGAGCCTCAGGCTGGAGCGTTCGTTCGAAGCGGCGCAGAGCGCCGTCGCGGCGCTTGATCGCGAGGGATTGGCGCGCGGTCGCGCCATTACCCGCCCGCTGGCGGCGGAACTGCTGAAACTGTCCCCCGATTTTTCCGCCCAGCCGGATATTCCCGATCTGGACCCATGAATTTCCTAGGTGTTCGCGGGGCCTCGCGGCAGAAATTGTCACACGAGTTTCATAAAACCGGCTACAACAATCGAACCAGGCGAGGGCCAGATGAGCCAGGGCGATTTGACCGAGGACTGCGAAACCATGACCACGGCCACGGATTCCACCATGACGGCGCAAGAGGAAGCAACTCAGGCGCCAACCCGGGCCCAGGGCGAAGCCCTGCGCAATTCGCCCAAGCGTTTCATCAATCGCGAGCTGTCCTGGCTGGAGTTCAACCGCCGTGTGCTGCTGGAGGCTTCCAACGAGGCGCATCCGCTGCTCGAGCGGGTGCGCTTCGTCTCGATTTCCGCCAATAATCTCGACGAATTCTTCATGGTGCGCGTCGCCGGCCTGCGCGGCCAGTTGCGCACGGGCGTCGAGACGCCGTCGGACGACGGGCTGACCCCCGCCGAACAATTGCCGCTGATCAACGCCCGCGTGGGCGAACTGGCGCAGGAGCAGATGCGTTGCTGGCGGCAATTGCAGGAAAAGCTCACTGGCGAAGGCATTCATTTCGTCGAGCCGTCCGAATTGAACAAATCGGAAAAATTGTGGCTTGACGATCATTTCTTCCTGCATGTCTTTCCGGTGCTGACGCCGTTGGCGGTGGACCCGGCCCATCCCTTTCCGTTCATTCCAAACCTCGGCCTGACGCTGGCGCTGGACCTCGCGCATGGCGGAACGGGCGCGCGAATGCAGGCCCTCGTGCGCATGCCCACCAAGATCGACCGTTTCATCCGCCTGCCGGAGGCGCTCGGCGGCGGCGCGCGGCTGGTGCTGCTCGAAGCGCTGATCGTCACCCATATCCAGAAATTGTTCCCCGGCTACGTGGTCAAGGGGCAGGGCTTGTTCCGCGTCATCCGCGACAGCGATCTCGAAGTCGAGGAAGAGGCGGAAGACCTGGTGCGCCTGTTCGAGACGGCGCTGAAGCGCCGGCGTCGCGGCTCGGTGATACGGCTCGAGACCGACGCGCACATGCCGGCGGACATGCGCGCCTTCGTCGCCGAGGAACTCGATGTCGAGCATGACGAGATCATCGCGCTCGACGGCATGCTGGCGCTGAAGGACCTGTCGGAAGTCGTGGGCCTGCCGCGTCCCGAACTGAAATTCACGCCTTACAATCCACGCTTTCCCGAGCGCGTGCGCGACAATGGCGGCGATTGCTTCGTGGCGATCAAGCAGAAGGACCTTGTGGTTCACCACCCTTACGAATCCTTCGACGTGGTGGTGCAGTTCCTGATGCAGGCGGCGCGCGATCCCAATGTCGTGGCGATCAAGCAGACGCTCTATCGCACCTCTTCCGACAGCCCGATCGTGCGGGCGCTGGTCGAGGCGGCGGAGGCGGGCAAGTCCGTCACCGCGCTGGTGGAGCTGAAGGCGCGCTTCGACGAGGAGGCCAATATCCGCTGGGCGCGCGATCTCGAGCGCGCCGGCGCGCAGGTCGTGTTCGGCTTCATCGAACTGAAGACGCACGCAAAATTGTCGCTGGTGGTGCGGCGCGAGGGCGGCGGCCTGACCACCTATTGCCATGTCGGCACCGGCAATTATCACCCGATCACCGCGAAAATTTACACCGACGTGTCTCTGTTCACCGCCGACCCGGCGATCGGCCGCGATGTTTCCCGCATTTTCAACTATATCACCGGCTATGCCGAGCCGGTGGGGCTGGAGCGCATGTCGGTTTCGCCGATCTCGCTCAAGAAGAAGCTGCTCGACCATATCGCGCAGGAAATCGCCCACGCCAAGGCCGATCGTCCGGCGGCGATCTGGGGCAAGTGCAACGCGCTGGTCGATCCAGAAATCATCGACGCGCTTTACGAGGCCAGCGAGGCCGGGGTGCAGATCGATTTCGTCGTGCGCGGCATCTGCTGCCTGCGCCCGGGCGTGCCGGGCATGTCCGACAATATCCGCGTCAAGTCGATCATCGGCCGCTTCCTCGAACATACGCGCATCTATGCTTTCGGCGGCGGCCACGGCCTGCCGCATCCTAAGGCGGCGGTCTATATTTCCTCGGCTGACCTGATGCAGCGCAACCTCGACCGGCGCGTCGAATCCCTCATGCCGGTCACCAATCCGACCACGCACGAACAGGTGCTCGACCAGATCCTTGTCGCCAATCTGATGGACAACCAGCAATCCTATCGCGTGCTGCCGGACGGATCGAGCGTGCGCATCGAATGCGGACCCGAGGAAGAGCCGTTCAACGTGCATAAATATTTCATGACCAATCCATCGCTGTCGGGGCGCGGAAAATCATTGCTCGAATCCAGCCCCAAAACGCTTTTCAAGCGAAACGAGCGGCGCTGAAAATGGTCAAGGGGCAAGGACGGCTGCCGGGCGCGCGGCCGACGGCGATTGTCGATATCGGCTCCAATTCGGTTCGGCTCGTCGCCTATGAAGGGCTGACCCGCGCGCCGACGCCGATCTTCAACGAAAAGGCGCTATGCGGCCTCGGCAAGGGCGTGGCGACGACCGGCCGACTGGCCGACGATGGCATGGCGAAGGCTTTCGAGGCCCTGCGCCGGTTCAAGAAGCTTTGCGAATTCATGCAGATCGAGGACGTGCGTCCGGTGGCCACAGCCGCCGCGCGCGACGCCGCCAACGGCCCGCAATTTCTCGCGGCGGCGGAAAAGGCGATCGGCCGGCCGATCGAACTGATCACCGGGGGGCGCGAGGCGCAGCTCTCGGCCATGGGGGTGATATCGACCATTCACGGCGCCGACGGCGTGGTCGGCGATCTCGGCGGCGGCTCGCTCGAGTTGATCGACGTCAAGGGCGAACGTGTCGGTGAAGGGGTTTCTCTCAAACTCGGCTCGCTGGCCTTGATGGACGCCTCCGAACGCTCGCCGAAAAACGCCGTGCGCATCGCCCGGCAGGCGCTGGCCGACGCCGGCCCGCTCGATTTTCTGCGCGGCCGCACTTTCTACGCCGTCGGCGGCGCCTGGCGCTCGCTGGCGAAATTGCACATGCGGCAGCGCAACTATCCGCTCGACGTGATGCACGGCTATGTCATCCCGGCGCGCGACGCGGCCGAATTCGCTTCCCTTGTCGAACGCGTCGATACGGAATCGCTCGTCGCTGTCGGCGCCATTTCGCAGCAACGTCGCCCGACGCTGGCCTATGGCGCGGTTGTGCTGGAGGAGATCATCCGGCGTGGCAGGCCGGGCAAGGTGGTGATCTCCATCGGCGGCCTGCGCGAAGGCCTGCTCTACGACCAGTTGAGCGCGGAAATGCGCGGGCGCGATCCGCTGCTGGAGGCGGCGCGCGAGTACAATCTGTTGCGCTCGCGTTCGCCGGTGCATGGCGAGGACCTGATCCGCTGGAGCGACGTCTTCATGGCGTCGAGCCATCTCGACGAGACGGCGGAAGAGCAGCGCCTGCGCCATGCGGCGTGCCTGTTCGGCGACATCGGCTGGCGCACCTCGCCGGACTATCGTTCCGACCTGGCGCTCAACCTGCTCGCCAATACGCCGATCGTCGGCGTCGATCACCCCGGCCGCGCCTTCCTTGGCATGGCGGTGGCCTATCGCCATCTCGGCATGGACGAGGACGTCAATGCGCAGATCCGCAGCCTGGCGACGCCGCGCCTGATGGACCGTGCGCGCATCCTCGGCGCGGTGCAGCGCGTCGCCTACATCATTTCCGCCTCCATACCGGGCGTGCTGCCGCGCGTAAAACTGGTGTGCGTGAAGGGCAAGGTCGTGCTGACGCTGCCGCCCGACCTTGCCGATCTCGCGGGCGAGCGTCTGAACGGCAGGATGAAGCAACTGGCGCGGCTGATCGGCCGCACGCCGTCCATCCTCATCGAATGACCGCGTCGGCATCCGGTCGCGCTGGCGGCCTGCCTCCGCGCGATCTGGCGCTCGCCGTGCTGATCGCCTTTGTGTGGGGCGTCAGCTTCATCGCCATCAAGGCCGGCGTGGCCGAGGCGCCGCCGCTGTTCCTTACCGCGCTGCGCTTTTCGCTGGCGGCCTTTCCAGCGGTGTTGTTCATCCCACGGCCGAAGGTGAAATTCCTTGATCTCGCCGGCTATGGCCTGTGCATCGGCGTCGGCCAGTTTGGCCTGCTGTTCGCTTCGATCGCCTTCGGCATGCCGGCGGGGCTGGCCTCGCTGGTCATCCAGATCCAGGTCCTGTTCACCATCGCGCTGGCGCATTTCGTGCTGGGGCAGCGCGCGCGGCGCGGTCAGGTTCTCGGCGCGCTGGTCGCGCTTTGCGGCGTGGCGATCATCGGTTTCTTCCGCGGCGGTTCGACGCCGCTTTTTCCCTTTCTCGCCCTGATCGCCGCCGCCGCCTTCTGGAGCGCCGGCAACATGTTCTCGATCCGCGCCGGACGCACGCATATGCTCGGCTTCATCGTCTGGTCGAGCCTTTTCGCGCCTTTGCCCCTGCTCGGGCTGTCGCTGCTGCTGGAAGACCACGCCGCCATCGCAAGGGCGCTCCTGCATCCCACGCTCGTCGTCTGGGGCGGCGCGGCCTTTCTCGCTTATGGCGCGACCGCGGTCGGCTTCGGCCTGTGGAGCTATCTTCTCAGCCGCCATCCGGCGGCGCAGGTCACGCCCTTCGCGCTGCTGGTTCCGGTGTTCGGCATGGGCGCGGCGGCGCTGGTCTATCACGAGCCGCTGAGCCATGGCGCGCTGCTTGGCGCCGGCGTGGTGATGGCGGGGCTGGCCGTCGCGGTGCTATCGAAGCGCTAGCTTGCCAGAATCCGCGCCGCCCGCTAGAGAGCGCGCAAAGCCGGGGGTTTTCTTGAGCGCGCCTTTTCCTGATCTCTCCTCCATCAAAGCCGGCGGCAAGCGCGGCCTTTCGCGCGCGCTGGCCCTGATCGAAACGCATGCGGGAACGGCGGAGCTGGCGGGGCTGCTGGACGCGGCGATCGCCCAGACCCGCGCCCATGCGGCGGGTCTGACCGGGCCGCCCGGCGTCGGCAAGTCCACCCTCACCAACGCCCTTCTCCGCGACTGGCGCGCGCGGGGCGAAACGGTGGGGGTGATCGCCGTCGATCCCTCATCGAAGCGCACTGGCGGCGCGCTGCTGGGCGACCGCGCGCGCATGGCGACGGACCCCGACGACCAGGGCGTCTTCGTCCGCTCGATGGCGGCGCGCGACCGGCTCGGCGGCCTGTCGGACCAGACCATCGCCGCAGCTGCGTTGATGCGCGCGCTGTTCGATCGCGTGCTGATCGAAAGCGTCGGCATCGGCCAGTCGGAGGCGGACATTTCCTTCGCGGTCGACAGCGTCATCCTCTGCGTCCAGCCGGGCTCCGGCGACAGTCTGCAATTCATGAAGGCCGGGGTGATGGAATTGCCCGACATCGTCGTCGTGACCAAGGCCGATACGGGCGATGCGGCGCGCCGCGCCCAGAGCGAGGTTTTGGGCGCGCTGACGCTGTTCGAGCGCGACGACGACTGGCGCGTGCCGGTGATCCTGGCCTCGGCCGCCACCGGCGCCGGCGTCGCGGACCTGCACAAGGCGCTGGCGGATCATCGCGCCTGGGCGGAGAAGACGGGTGTGCTGGGTCGCCGTCGCGCCGAGCAGCAAAAAGCCTGGGTCGAGGAGGCGATCCGCGCCCGCTTCGGGACGGAGGGTTTTTCCCGCGCACGAGAGATTGTCGTGAAAGGGGAGGGGCCGTTTGCGCAGGAACAGACGATAGCGCAGGAGCTGTCGCGGCGGCTGCGCAGCGATTAGGGTGGGCCCGCTAATCGCCGTTATATTTGAAGAGCAGGGTGATGCCGCCTCCTGTCGGCGGCAAGGGGAAGGGCGCGGCCGCGCGGATGGCGGCCAGGACAGCGGCGTCCAGGTCGCGCAGCCCACTTGACTTCGTCACTTTCGCGCCGGCGAAAGCGCCGCCGAAATCGATGGCGAAGGCGACTTCGCCCTGAACATGCCGGCGGCCCGCCGCGACCTTGCGCAAATTCATGTGCGAGGCCACAAGTCCGTAGACCATCGAAAGATAGGTCGCCTCCGCATTTCCGCCGCCGACGGGCGAGTATCTCAAGGCGGCGGCCAACGCGTCATTGGCCTGGGGTTGCGCCGGTCCGGGCCCAGCTTGTTGCGCTTTCGTCTGATCTGGCGCGTCGGGCCGAGGTTTTTCGGCGGCCTTGAGCGGCTCGCCTTCGAGGTGATCGTCTTTCGGCCGCTGCGCCGAATTTTCGGCGGTCGTGGCGGCGACAGTCTTTTCTGCATTGCGCCTGGGTTCGGCGAGTTGCGGCGCGGGCTTTGGCTCTGGCGATTGCGGCGCGTCGGCGCGCACTTCCTTCTCGATCTTCTTGTCGCTGGCGCGCGGGGCGTCGGTGGCCTCTTTCTCGTCGAGCGACGGAGGTTTGGCTGGCTGGTGCTTGCTTGGCGGCAGCCGGGTCCGGCTTTTTTTCAGCGGGTGGCGGTTCGACGATGATTTCGACGGGAATTTCCTCCGCCATTGGCGCGGGGCTCTCCAGGCGGCCGAAGCGGACAAGCAGAAAAATCGCCACCACATGCGCAAGCAGGCAAATAAACACGATCAAGGCCAAGCGGCGCGCGGCCTTTGTCCTCTCGGGCGGCGGCGGAGCCAGCGGGCGTTCTTCAGGCGGCGCGACTAATTTCATGAGTTTGGCGGGTGAGAAACAATCGGGATTGGTCGTTGCCCGTATAGCAGAAACAGACTGAAAACGCGTTTTCAATGGCGGAAGTCTGCATAGCCCCTGGATTCGCCGATCCATGGGCATAGTCAAGGACGGCCCCGCCCTGACGCGGCTTTCATGCAAATGCAACGCCAGTCTGCGCCGGCGTTTGCAACTGGTGTTGCGCGATGTCTATCCATCCGCTCGCGACGCGTCCCATTGAGCGCGGGGCGGTGGAAGAGGCCGGATCGAGGCGATCCTTGTCGGTGATCCTGCGGCGCAATGTAATACAATCTTAGGTAGTTAAACGTAGGCTACGCGCGCTATGAGAGCGTCGTGCGCGGCGCAGATCGCGTCAGCATGGCAATTTTTCACTCTCACCGCGAGTGCGCGTTTGCGACAATTTCTCTCCTCGGGGCGGCTGCTATTCGGATTCAACGCCGTCTTGATCGCGACGATTTTGACCGGCGCCGCGCTCGTTCCGCATGACCCACGATCCGTCCTCGTCGTCGCATGGCCGGGACAGCTTGGCGCGGCAAACGTGATCTGGCGCGCGCATGGTTCGGTGCTGCGCGCCGGCTCTTGGGCGGCCGCCGCCATCGCAAAATCAGATGATCCAGGCTTCATCCATCGCCTTTACGCGGCCGGCGCGGTGCTCGTCCTGAACGGCGGCGCAGCGCGCGGATGCCAGCAAGTTTCAACCAACGGAAACCAGCTATGAACGGTCTGGAAAAGCTTCGCCTCAGCTTCGCGCGCGGGTTTATTATCTTCATATGGGCCAACGTCGGATTGGTGGCGCTTGCGGCGGCCTGGCGCGGTCCGTCATCCTTTTGGGCGATTCCAATCTTCGCCGCTTTGATCGCCGTGGGCGCGACGCTCAGTTGGCGCGCCGACGCCACGGGGCTTGCGACCCGTCTGGTGACCTCAATGGCCGCGCCGGCCCAAGTGGCTTTGCTCCTCTATGTTTTTTCAGGAAGCGCCTACCAGATCGACATCCACATGTATTTCTTCGCCGTGCTCGCCATCAACTTGGGTTGGATTGATCAACGCGCCCTGGTCGCCGATGCGGCAACGGTCGCCTTTCACCATCTCATCCTCAATTTCCTGCTGCCGGCTGCGATCTTCCCCTCGACCGTTTCGGATCCGCCTCGCGTGTTTTTTCACGCTGTCATTCTCGTTGTGCAAATGGTCGCGCTATACTGGACGTGCAGCCGTTTGCAAGGCGCCTTCCAGGTCTCCGAGGCCGCGATGGCCGAATCCAGGGAAGCGAGTGGAGTTGCCGCTCATGCCAATAACGAGCGGGCCAGGATTGAACTGGAGCGCGAAAAGGACCGCAAGCAGATCATCAACACGCTGGCTTCCAAATTCGAGCAAAGCGTCGGCGCGATCGTGAAGGGAGTTGGTTCCGCGGTCCTGGAGCTTGAAACCACCGCCCGCGATCTCAACAGCGCCGCGATCGAGACGGCGTCGCAGGCGATGAATGTCGCCTCGGCGTCCGAGCAAGCTTCCGGGAGCGTTCATGCGGTGGCCTCGGCAACCGAGGAATTATCCTATTCGATCAAGGAAATCACCGAACAGGTGAATCATTCGCGCAAAATCGCGGGAGATGCAGCGTCGCAAGCGGAAAAGACCGATGAGCAGATGCACGATCTGGCCGATGCGGCCGGAAAGATCGGCGGCATCGTCAACCTCATCGCGGAAATCGCCGGGCAGACGAATCTGCTCGCCTTGAACGCCACCATTGAAGCGGCGCGCGCGGGCGAAGCCGGGCGCGGCTTCGCGGTGGTCGCCATGGAAGTCAAGGCGCTGGCGGAACAAACCGCGAGAGCGACGTCCGAGATCGGGGCGCAGATCAACGGAATCCAGTCCTCGACGCGCAACGCAGCGACCTTCATCACATCAATCGCCAGGGCGACCAATCAGGTCAAGGAGATCGCCGACACGATCGCCTCCGCCGTTGAAGAGCAAGGCCAAGCGACGCACGAAATCGCCAAGAGCATTCAACAGGCGTCCAACGGAACAAAACTGGTCGCCGGCAACGTCGGCGGCGTGATGCAGGCGACACAGCATTCGAGCGTTGCTTCAAGCCACATGTTGGCGTCAACAGGCGAGTTGTCGAAACAGGCCTCCCTCTTGGGCACTGAAGTCGACCGTTTCGTTCGATCGATCCGCGTGGCTTAGCTACGACTTTGAAAAAACGCTGGTTTCCGGTTGATCGCCCAAGCGTCGGACGCATCTGGCGCGGCGGGACGACGACGCCCTCGTGCAAGTCGGTCACTTGCTGGAGCGCTGCCATGGGCGTTTCGGAAGGGCTTCTGTCGTTGGGATTGTCCTGGTCAGGCTGGGCCCGCCGCCGAAATCATCCGATAGTGGCGCGCCAGGGCGATCAGGCCGCGTCGTAAAATGAACAGGGCCACGGCGCCGGCCATTTTGGCGTCTTTGTAGGCGCCGATCTCGCGGCCGATGTCGACCGGCTCTCGGTCATTCAGGACGATCGCCGCCAGCGGCTCGCGGAAATCGTCGGGGATGGCCTCGCGCGCGGCGCGGAATTTTTGCAGCGCGTCGATCTGGCTTTCGCAGCGCCAGAGGCCGATGGGCGAATAGGCCGCCGAGACCTCCTTCGATGGGTCGAGCGCGCGCAGCGGATCGAGGCCGGCGCGGAAAAAGTCCTGCCGGTATTTTTCCCCGGCCTGCGCCATGGCGAGATTTTTCGCTTTGTCGTCGCGGTCGAGCTGGTTGCGGTCGCGCAGTCGCGCCAGCGGCCCGTCGTCCATTCGCATTCGGACAAAGTCCACCGCGACAGCCTCGAAGGCGTCGCCGCGCGCCACCTCCACCACTTCGGAAAAACTCTTCGACTTTTGCCGCGTCGCCGGCCTTCAGCAGGCGTTCGACGCTGGGCGCCTCCGGCTTGCGGTAGCCGGTGTTGGCGAAGGTTTCGAGCATGCGCCGCGCCTGTTTCTGCTGTGGGTCGAGACAGGCCAATTTCGGCAGCGAGATTTTTGTTTTGCGGCGCTTGGTCATGAGGGCTTCCGGCTCGAAGAGTGAGGGGCGTCGGGAGAAAGGGCGTTGCTTCTCGGCCCGGAATTGCGGGGACAGGAAACGAATTGCGGTGGTCGCCGCGGCGACTTGTCCGCCGCCGTGTTGCGCAATTCGATCCAGTCCCCGAATTCCTGCGTTGCGGCATTGCTTCAGGGGGCGTCGCTGAGCGTCAGGGCGAGTTCGCCGCCCGCGCTGCCGCCATAGCAGGCGGAGAATCTGTCCGGGCTCAGGCCGCGTTTTATGACGCGGCAGCGCGCCAGCAGTTCGACCAGCGGCCGCTCCATCGCGCCGAATTGCCGGGTGCGCGAATTGCGCGGCGCCACCACTTCGAGCGCATAGGTCGCATTCATGCGGCCGGGCCTTTGCGCGCTGAGCCGACGCGCCGCCTGCTCCAGCCATTCCTCATAGGCCTCGGAGCGGACAAGCCCCTGCGCCGACGACGCATAGAGAACGGAGGCGGGAGGAGGCGGCGGCGCGTGCAGGATGATTTTTCGCGCGGTCGGGCGCGGCTCGGCGCTGAGGCCGAACTGGCCGGTTTTCAGCGAGGCCGCGCGCGGCTTGGCCTTTTCGACCCGCACTGGCCGGGCGCCAAGGCGGGGGACGATCAACGTGGTGGAAGAGAAGGGCGACAGCGACAGGAAAGGAGCGGGGAGGGTCATGGGCGGGTTCAGCTCGCGGGTTGCAATGGCCGTCGTCCGCAACGGCGGAGAGAACATAAGAGGAACAATCCCATCGTGTCAATGGGCAAAATCCCACTAGACGTCCCGCTCAAAACATGGGAAATATCCCATCATGGACGAAGCCATCAAACAGCGCGTCCGGGCCGAAATGGAGCGGCAGGGCCTCGACATGAAGGGCCTGTCGAAACTCGCCGGCCTGGGCGAGACCTATGTGCGCGACGCGCTCAAGCGCGGCCGCGGCGGCTCGCTGCCGGCCTTGAACAAGCTGGCGGCGGCGCTGGGACGTTCGCTCGGCTGGCTGATGACCGGCGCGCAGGAGGCGGGCGGCGAATTCGCTCCCGAAAAACCGCCGCGCCGAAAGCTCGACACCAGCGTCGATCGGAAAATGGTGGACAGCGCCTCGGCTGACGCCGGCTCGACCATTTTCGAGGTGGATGTCCGGGCCGGGGCGGGCGGCGGCGGCGTGCCGGTCGAGGCCTTCGTGCATGACGAGCGCGGCAACGTCTATTCGGCGGAGGGCATAGCCGCCGAATGGAGTTCTGCCGCAGACCATCATGCAGGGGGTTCTGCACGCGTCGTCCCGCCATATCCGCGTGTTTGAGGTGATCGGCGATTCGATGGAGCCGCGCCTGTTCGAGGGCGACCGCGTGTTCATCGACCTGCGATACGCCATCCCGAGTTCGGAAGGCATATTCGCCCTGTGGGACGGCTATGGCCTGGTGATCAAGCGGCTGCAGATCGTCATGGGCTCCGAGCCGATGCGCATCCGCGTCATTTCCGCCAATTCCAGCTATTCGCCCTATGAGGCCGGCCTCGACGACGTCAGGATCATCGGCCGTTTCGCCGGGCGCTTTACCGTCAATTGAGTCGTCCCATTTGATTTTCCGCTCCGCGCGCCCATTAGCTCAACGCCTGTCCCTCTGGGTCGAAAATGGGATAAATCCCAAAAAGGCGCATAAATCCCATTAAAGCCCATTGACGGGTCGACCGACTTCGGCTACAAATATCCACGTTGAAGATTTCCGCCCGGCGCTCCCGAAAAAGGGGCCGCCGGGTTTTTCTTTCCCGGACACCAATCGGACTTGGATGGCACATGGCGTCGGACCTGCGCGAAATCTTGGCGATGAGACGCAAGGCGCGGCGCCCGCTGACGGAAGCGCGCCCGGACCACACGCAGGGCGCGGAGCTGGAGACGCCGCTCGACCGCGCCGATCGCGACAACAGGGATTTGGCGATCCTGAACATGCGCCTGCACGGGCTGACTTTTCATGAGATCGCCCGCAAACTGCCTGAGATGGGATACCGCCGTGTTTCGCTCAGCCGCATTTACGCGATCGTCGGCAAGGCCCTGCGCTCCTGCCGCGAGCAGCCTGCGCGAGAACTGCGCCAGCTGGAACTGCTGCGGCTCGATCAATTGCAGGCTGCGCATTACAAGGCGGCGATGGGCGGCGACGCCGCCGCCATCACGCGCGTCCTCTCGATCATGGACCGCCGCGCCAAGTTGCTCGGGCTCGACGCGGGCGTCGAGGCGACATCGTCGCTCGACGAGGCCCGCGCCTCGCTGGCGAAGAAGCTCGAAGGACTTTCGCGCGGGCAGGGCGCCAAAACCAATGAAGCGGATGCGAAGAAGTAATCGCGTCCATGCGCAAACCTCCCGCCCATGCGGATGAACTGGCGCGGCTCGGCCCGCGCGAGCGCGACGTCTTTTTCGGAAAACTCGACGCCGATGAACTCGAATCGCTGAAGACGCTCTGGTCCTTCTGGGCCAGGCCGGAGCAGCTGGTTCCGCCGGGCGACTGGGTTTTTTGGCTGCCGCTCGCCGGGCGCGGCTGGGGCAAGACACGCACCGGGGCGGAGACCGTGCGCCATTGGGCGCGCGATTTCGCTCTGGTCAACCTGATCGGCGCGACCGCCGATGATGTGCGCGACGTAATGGTTGAGGGCGAATCCGGCGTGCTTGCGATCTGCCCGCGCGACGAACGCCCTCGCTACGTCGCGCACAAGCGTCGGCTGGAATGGCCGAACGGGGCGAAGAGCCTGTTGTTTTCCGCCGAAGAGCCAGAACGTTTGCGCGGAAAGCAGCACATGAAACTGTGGTGCGACGAACTCGCCGCATGGCGTTATCCCGACGCCTGGGACCAGGCTGTGTTCGGGCTTCGGCTCGGCGGAAAGCCGCAAGCCATCGTCACCACCACGCCGCGTCCGACCAAATTGATGCGCGATCTCCTCGCTGATCCGCTGACCTATTCGACGCAGCATTCGACCTTCGACAACATCGGCAATCTCGCTGAAAATTTTCTCACCCGTGTGGTGCGCAAATACGAGGGCACGCGCCTCGGGCGGCAGGAACTGCACGCTCACATGCTGCTCGATGCGCCGGGCGCGCTGTGGACGCGCGAAATGATCGAGGCGGCGCTGGCGGAGAAGGGCGAGCGCCCGAAACTCACGCGCATCGTCGTCGCCGTCGATCCGCCGGCGACATCGGGCGAGAACGCCGACGAATGCGGCATGGTGGTCGCGGGCCTCGCGCCCGATCGCCGCGTCTTCGTGCTCGCCGACCTCTCACGCCAGGGCGAGACGCCGCTCGGCTGGAGCCTTCGCGCAGTGAACGCGCTGAAGGAATTTGCCGCCGATTGCATCGTCGCCGAAGTGAACAATGGCGGCGAGATGATCGAGACGCTCATCCGCCAGGTGGACGCCAACGTTCCCTTCCGCGCGGTGCGCGCAAGCCGCGGCAAATTCACCCGCGCCGAGCCGGTGGCCGCGCTTTACGAACAGGGCAGGGTGCGCCATTGCGGCGTGTTCGCCAAACTCGAAGACCAGATGTGCCTGATGACGCCGGATTTCGACCGGGCGCGGGCGGGGTATTCGCCCGACCGGGTGGACGCGCTGGTCTGGGCCGTGTCGGCGCTGCTGTACGAGCAGGGCGATGGCTCAGGCGTTTTTGAATTTTATCGGACGCAGGCGGCCGGGCTGAACCGGCAGGACTGAAATCACTGGAGTCAAACATGAGCGAACGCGGCGCGGGTCTGCCACGCTGGTCCCTTTCGCCTGCGCAAGTCAGCGCGCGTTTCGGCGATCCGGCGAATGGCGCCGCCGACTGGTTCGGACCCTCCGACCCGCAGTCGCCCGCCGCTCCCGCCGACGTCGCGGGACGGCAATGGGATTTTTCGGCCGGCTACAATCTGGCCACGCGCCCGCGCCCCTATGAGGCGATTTCCTTCGCCGACCTGCGCGCGCTGGCTGAAGCCTATGACCTGTTGCGCCTGGTGATCGAGACGCGCAAGGATCAGGTCGGACGGATGAACTGGGCCATTCGCGCCAAGCCGGGCGCCAATGCCGACGCCGCGCAGATCGCGCAAATCGAAAAATTCTTTCACCGCCCGGACGGCGCGCACGACTGGTGCGGCTGGATGCGGATGATCCTCGAAGACCTGTTCGTCATCGACGCGCCGTCTCTGTGGTGCGAGCGCGATCGCGCAGGCAATCTGCTGGCGCTGCATCCGCTCGACGGCGCGACGATAAAACCGGTGCTCGACGCCTGGGGCCGCACGCCGCGTCCCTTCGCGCAAAACGGCAAGCTCGTCTATCCCGTCGCCTATCAGCAGGTTCTCAAGGGCATGCCGGCGGTCGATTATTCCGAGCGCGACATCGTCTATCGGCCACGCAATCCGCGCGTCCATCGCGCCTATGGCTATTCCCCGGTCGAGCAGGTGATCGCCACCGTCAATATCGGCATGAAGCGGCAATTGAACCAGCTCGCCTATTACTCAGAAGGCAATATTCCCGAGAGCCTGATCGGCGTGCCGGACGCCTGGACGCCGGACCAGATCAAGAATTTCCAGGATTATTGGGATTTGTATTTCACCGGCGACCTGGCGCGGCGGCGGCGGGCGAAATTCGTGCCCGGCGGCGTGGCGAAAACCTTCATTCAGACCAAGGAGCCGGAGCTGAAAAACGCCTTCGACGAATGGATCGCGCGCGTCGTCTGCTTCGCCTTTTCCGTCTCGCCGCAACCCCTAGTCAACCAGATGAACCGCGCCACCAGCGAGACGCAGAAGGACAGCCGCCGACGAGGAGGGGCTGCTGCCGATCCTCGGCTGGATCAAGCGGCTTTGCGATCATGTCATCCACATGCTCGGCGCCGACACTATGGAATTCGTCTGGCGTCCCGAGAGCGTCATCGATCCGACCATCCAGCGCGCGAACCTGGTCGCCTATGTCTCAGCCGGCATGATGACGCGCCAGCGCGCCGCCGCGATTCTGGGCGAGACGCTGCCGGATGATCCGATGGCGGATGTGCTGACCGTGACCACGGCGCAGGGGGTGGTGAGGCTGGGGGGGAATCCGGTTCCACGCGCCGGCGCCGACTTATAAAATGTCGCGCAACGCCGCGATAAGCTTGCCGGTCTGTTCCGCCGTTCCCACGGTAATTCGTAAAAAATCCTCGATGCGCGGCGCGGAAAAATTCCGCACCAGCACGGCGCGGTCGCGCAGGGCTTGCGCGAGTTCGGCGCCCCCAGCGCTTTTATGCCGGGCAAAGACGAAATTGGCGCTCGACGGCAGCAGTGCAAAATCAAGCGCGCGCAATT
This sequence comes from uncultured Alphaproteobacteria bacterium, assembly GCA_963828185.1. Taxonomy (GTDB): domain Bacteria; phylum Pseudomonadota; class Alphaproteobacteria; order Rhizobiales; family Beijerinckiaceae; genus Rhodoblastus. The sequence continues at coordinate 301,560 of CAWHDV010000019.1, forward strand.
GCGCCGCCATGTTTTCGCGCTCCGCGACGATGGTTTTCAGGCCGGCCTGGAAATAGCCCTCGTCCTCGACCGAGGCGATGGCGCCAGCCAGCGCGATGCGGTTGACCGGATAGGAATTGAAACAGTTTTTCACGCGAGATAGCGCTTCGATCAGCGAGGGCGCGCCGAGCGCATAGCCGACGCGCAGGCCCGCCAGGGCGCGCGACTTCGAGAAGGTGCGCACGACCAGAAGATTGGGATGATCGGCGATCAAGGGTATCGCGCTTTCGCCGCCGAAATCGACATAGGCCTCGTCCACGACCACGGGAATGCCGGCGTTCTGGTCGAGCAGCGTCCTGATCGCGTCGAGCGGCAGGGCGATGCCGGTCGGCGCATTGGGATTGGCGAAGACGATCGCCCCGGCTGAGTTGCGGCGGTAATCGTCGATGACGATGCGCATGTCCTCATCAACCGGGATCGTCTGGAAGTCGATGCCGTAAAGCTTGGCCCAGACGGGATAGAAACTGTAGGTCACGTCGGGAAACAACAGCGGCCTGTCGTGCTTGAGCAGCGCCTGGAAAGTGTGCGCCAGCACCTCGTCGGAACTGTTGCCGACGAAAACGTTGTGCGCTGAAAGGCCGTGATAGGCGGCGAGCGTTTGTCGCAACGTGTTGGATTCCGGATCGGGATAGAGCCGCAATGAATCGTTGGTGGCCTCATGCATGGCTTCGAGCGCGCGCGGCGACGGCGGCAGCGGGCTTTCATTGGTGTTGAGCTTGACCAGGCCCTCTATCCGCGGCTGTTCGCCGGGGGTGTAGGGGCTGAGGCCCTGCGCGAGCGTGCTCCAGAACTGCATTTCGTCTCCGCGCCAATGCCACACGCGCCCATGAGGCGCGCCCGTTTCTAGAAAACTTCTGTCCAAAACGCCAGTCCCGCCAGAAAGCGGGGCTGGCGCAGCCTGTCAAGGAGAGCCGCGTGTCGGATCATTTGAACTTGTTCATTCCTCTCGCCAAGGCGGACGCCGTCCGACGCATCGTCACTGGCTACGCCACGGCGGAACTGCCGGACAGGGCAGGCGAAATCTGCGATTACGCCAGCACCAAGCCGCTCTATGAGCAATGGTCGGCCGATTTCTCCAAGGCGTCGGGCGGCAAGAGTTTCGGCAATCTGCGGGCCATGCACGGCAAGGTGGCGGCCGGGAAAATCTCCGCCATCGCCTTCAATGACGAGGAAAAGCGCATCGAAATCGCGGCGAAGATCGTCGACGACGAAGAGTGGCGCAAGGTCGAGGAGGGGGTTTACACCGGATTCAGCCAGGGCGGCGCCTATGTCAAGCGCTGGGCCGATCCAGACAATCCGGACTTCATCCGCTACACCGCCCAACCGGTCGAGATTTCGCTGGTCGATCTGCCTTGCCTGCCGGAGGCCACGTTCGAACTGGTCAAGGCCGACGGCGCCAGCCAGAAGCGCGGCTTCGCCGAGAAGGCGAACAAGGTGGCGGTTGCTTCGCCAGCCCCGGCGGGCGGCGTGGGTGTGGCGACGCGCAATTGGCTCGTCGGCAATATCGACAGCGACGCGGACGCCGCGGACACGATCGCCGAATTCTTCGCCGCGATCGAACAGGATCTCAATGCCGATCCCATCCATACCGACAACCTGTCGGCGCTGCTGGCTCGGCTGAAAGGCCAGTGCGTCGCCGTCGCCTTGCAGCCGAGGCCGACGCAGAAGTCCACCTCGCTTGAAGCGCGGGTCGAGAAGCTCGCGACGGAAGGCGAAACGGCGCGGAAAATCTCCGCCGAGCTGGCGCCGCGACTGGCGGAACTGGCCGAGCGGGTCGCGGCGCTCGAGCGCAGCCCCGCGCCGCCGCCGCTGATGCCGGGCTTTGCGCCTGTGTCGAAGTCGGCCGATCCCGGCGTCGACGATCTCGCAGCGGAACTCGCGCGACTCTCTCCCGAAAAAGCTTCGCTGGTGCTGATCAAGGCGGCCCAGGCCCGACCGAAGCGGTTCGGCTGAGCCGCCTCGTCTTTTCCCTTCGCAACCAAGAAAGCATGTCCATGACCGCACAACAGAACGCGCTGGAATTGAATCAGGCGATCCGCAAGGCGCAGACCGCCCCCTTGTTCGATCCGCGTTTCGCCAGCCTCGAAAAATCAACTTTTTCGCAGACCTCTTTCGCCACCTCTGGCCTCACCTATTATGACCTGGAGAGCGGCGCCAAGCTGCTCTATCCGGTGCTGACGCCCTTGCGCAATTCGATCCCCCGCGTCTCGGGTCAGGGCGGCATCCAGGCCGCCTGGCGCGCCATCACCGCCATCAATTCCTCCGGCCTGCGCGTCGGCGTTTCCGGCGGCAATCGCGGCGGCGTCGCCGCCATGACGACCAAGGATTATATCGCGACCTACAAGGGCATCGGCATCGAGACCAGCGTCGATTTCGAGGCGCAATACGCCGGCCAGAATTTCGACGACATCCGCGCCCTCGCCGCCCAGACCGGCCTCGAGTCGCTGATGCTCGGCGAGGAGGCGCTGATCCTCGGCGGCAATACGTCGCTGTCGCTCGGGCTCACCAATACGCCGACGCTCGCCGCCTCGAATTCCGGCGGCGCGCTGGCGACGGGAACCCTGTCCGTCATCTGCGTGGCGCTGACGCTTGACGGGCTGATCAACTCCACCGTCGCCAGCGGCGTGCAGGCGTCAATCAACCGCGCCAACGCCGATTCCTCCACCGACACGTTTGGCGGCGGCGCGGCGCAGAAATCGGCCAACGCCACCGTCGCGGTCACGGGGCCTGCCGGCAGCGTCACCGCCTCCGTCGCCACCACGCATGGCGCGTTCGGCTACGCCTGGTACTGGGGCGCCGCCGGCTCGGAAATCCTGGGCGCGATCACCACGATCAACAGCCTGGCGATCGCCGCCGCCGCCGCGGGAACGCAGACCGCCGCGTCATTGCCCGGCGCCGACTGGTCGTCCAACGCCCTGGTGTTCGATGGCCTGCTGACACAGGCGATGCAGCCGACCTCCGGTTCGAATATCGTGATCCAGCCGACCGGCTCTGCCGGCGTTGGGACGCCTTTGACCGCCGACGGCGCCGGCGGCGTCGTCGAGATCGAGGCCATTCTCAAGTCCAACTGGGATCTCTATCGACTGTCGCCCGACGAGGTCTGGGTCTCTTCGCAGGAAGCCGCCAACATATCGAAGAAAATCCTCGCCGGCGGCGTCAACAGCGCGCAGAGATTCATCTTCGACGCCAGCCAGGACGCGGTCGGCGGCGGCGTGATGGTCACCACCTACAAGAACAAATATTCGCTCGCCGGCGCGAAATCGCTCGACATAAAGATCCATCCGAACATGCCGGCCGGGACCATGCTGTTCCTGACGCGGACGCTGCCCTATCCGCTCGCCAATGTCGGCAACGTCATCCAGGTGCGCACGCGCCAGGATTACTATCAGATCGAATGGCCACTGCGCGCCCGCCGCTACGAATACGGCGTCTATGCCGACGAGGTGCTGCAGCACTATTTCCCGCCGAGCATGTCGGTCATCACCAATATCGGCAACGGCTGATTCTTTCGCGGAAGGAAGCCGTCCCGGCTGTTCCGGGGCGGCGGCGCGACCTCTTCAATGCGACAGGATCAAGACATGAAATATCAGGCACCGGTCGGCGTCACCGCCATCTTCTGCGCCGGCGAGGAAATCGCGCCCGATGAGGATGGCGGTTTCGAAGCTGCTGAATTCATGGCGGTGGAACTCGGGGCGCACGGATGCGTCTTGGCGGTCGAAGTCGCCGCGGCGGCGGGCGTCAAATCCCGTCCGCGCGCCAAAGGCGTTCGCGTTGAGAAGGCGAACTGAGCATGTCGCAGGGTGATCTCGTTTCACTGGCGCAGCTCAAGGCCCATCTCGGAGTCCAGTCGACCGCCGACGACCTCGTGCTCGCCAGGCTGATCAGCCAGATCAGCCGCGCGATCTCGACCTATCTCAATCGGCCCTTCATCTGGCCGCGCAACGTCGTCGACGTGTTCGACGGCAATGGCCGCGACAGGTTGCAATTGCGTCACTGGCCGGTCGTCGCCGTCACATCCGTGTCGATCGACGGCCGCGCCGTCGCGCAGGCGGCGTCTGAACGTGCTGCGGGCTGGACGATCGAGGCGGGCGATGACGAGCCGCCCGGCGCCATGCAGATGCTGATGCTGCGGGGCGGGTCGTTCTTGCGCGGCTGGCAGAATGTCAGCGTCGCCTATCGCGCCGGCTATGAGATCAGCAACGAAGCCCGCACGGCTCCGAACGCCGCGCCGGTTCTGGTCGCCGACCAGCCCTATGGCGCCTGGTCCTGCGATGGCGGCGTCGCCTACGCCGATGGGCAAGCGCTCGCCTGCGTCGCCGCCAATCCGGGCCAGGGGCAATACGCGATCGATGGCGGCGGCGGCTACCGGTTTTCCGCCCAGGACGCCGGACAGCGGTTATTGCTGAATTATGGCTATGTGCCGTTCGATCTCGCGAGTTGCGCGCTGGAATGGGCGGCGGACCGCTATCGCTATCGCGAAAGGATCGCCATGACATCGAAAAGCCTCGGCGGCCAGGAAACAACCTCCTTTCGCATCACCGCCGTGCCGGACTTCGTCGCCATGTCGCTGCGCAATTTTGCGCGCATCATCGCGAATTGAATCATGTTGCGGCTGAGCCTTGAAGGGCGGGACGCTCTCGCCGAGAGACTCGGCGATCTTCCCGAGCGCTTGCGCGCCGCGCTGGCGGACAAGGTCGACGCGCTGGCGCAAAATCTCTTCGCGCAAGTCGTCGGCGTCAACCTGACCGGCGGCGTGCTGAACGCCCGCAGCGGCAGGTTGCGCGATTCGATCGAGATTTTGGCGTCAGGGCGCGGACAAGAGATCGGCGCCGAGATCTTGTCCAATGGCGAGGTTCCCTACGCGGCGATCCAGGAATTCGGCGGCAAGACCGCGGCGCATGAAATCCTGCCCGACAAGGCCAGGGTCCTGGCGTTCGTTATCAACGGCAAGCAGGTTTTCGCGCGAAGCATCCAGCATCCGGGCTCGCTCATTCCCGCGCGCTCATATCTGCGATCGGCCCTCGATGAGCAACGCGACGACATCGTCCAGGATTTGAGCGATGTCGTCACGGCCTTGGCGGAGACTTTGGAGGACGGCGCATGACGAACTCCCGCGAAATGATCATGCAAGCGCTCAGCGACCGCCTGGCCGTCGCCGAGTTCGCGACGCCGATCAATGGCCGCACCAGCTGGGCCATGCTGTCGCGCCGGCTGAAATTGTGGAGCGACGTCGCCAGCGCCGACCAGCCGGCCCTGTTCATCACCGAGCACGGCGAAAATATCGCTTACGCCGCCGAGATGCTGCCCGGCAAGGCGACGCTCAATGTCGATCTTTTCGTCTACATCGCCGCGGGCAAGGATCCGGACTGCGTTCCCGCGCGTGACCTCAATATCGCGCTTGACGCGATCACCGCCTGCCTCGCTCCCGATCCGTCCCTTGGCCGCCAGACGCTCGGCGGCCTCGTCGCCCATTGCCGCATCGAAGGGCGGATCGTCAAGGATCCTGGCGATCTCGACGGGCAGGGCCTGGCTCTCGTTCCGGTCAAGATTCTTGGGCCGTGATCGCGGACGACGAACCGACCGGAGGAACCCAACGTGAATAAACCGCCAGAGGCGCCTGATCATCGCGCGAGCGAGGTCGAGACGCGAATCGAACGATGGCTCGTCGAGACCATGCACCAATTCGCCGGTCTCGCGGGCCAGCGAAATCTTCAACCATGCGCGCGCTGCGGTCGACGCCTTGAAGTAAAGACTTGCCGCCTTTTTGCAGGAGCACTGATCCATGTCGAACACCACTTCCGTCGCTTTTGGCTCGGCGTTCTCATCGCCACGCCATCGGCCGCCAATGCGACCCCCATCCAGTTCGGCGCGCTTCAGGACGTGTCGCTCGATTTCAGCTTTTCGTCGAAGCAGCTGTTCGGTCAATACCAGTTTCCCATCGCCTTCGCGCGCGGGGAGGGCAAGATCGCGGGCAAGGCGAAATTCGCAAATATTGATGGTCCGCTTTACAATTCCTGCTTCTTTGGCCAGACGCTCGCGACGGGCCAGACGCTCTGGGCCTACAACGAGGCCGGCGCGGTTTCCTCGTCCTCGCCTTATGATTACACAGCCGCCCACGCCGCGAATTTCGACGCCGATCTCGGCGTCGTTTATGCGGCGAGCGGCCTGGCGTTGACGAAAGTGGCGGCGGCTCCGGCGGTCGGCCAATACAGCGTTTCCGCCGGCGTCTACAGCTTCGGCTCCGGCGACGCGGGCCGGGCGCTGCTCGTCTCCTATTCCTACACCCAGTCGAGTTCGGCTTCAGGTTCACGCGCGGTGCTGGCCAATCAGGCCATGGGAACGGCGCCGACCTTCCAGATCGATTTCTATCAGACCAATCCGAACCTCGCCGGCGCCCAGTGGTCCTTGCGGCTTTTCAGCTGCGTCTCGACCAAATTGAGCGTCGCTTCGAAAAACCAGGACTTCGTCGTTCCGGAAATGGATTTCGAAGCCTTCGCCAACGCCGCCAATTCCATTGGCGAAATCAATACGGCGGTTTGAAAATGAAACCAGATCCGAAAGTGGATTGCGCGCGCGCAAAGGTGGTCGAACTGGGCGGGCGAGAGTTTTTCGTACCAATGCTCGCCTTGCGCCAGGCGCGCATCGTCGTGCCAGGCCTGTTGAAGCTGATGCCCCGGCTGAACGCCATCCAGGCGCGCATAGCCTCAGGCGACCCGCTCGGCGCGAGCGAGCTCGAGCAGGACGACGTCGAACTGATGATCGATGTCGTCCATTCCGGCCTGACCCGCGCCTATCCCGATTTTTCACGCGAAGACGTTCTGGACCTCCAGGCAGGCATCGCCGATCTCGTCGCCGCGCTGGCGGTCATCGCCCGCCAGACCGGACTTTTCGCGCAGGTGGAAAATCCATCATTGGGGGAGTGAGGGCCGACGATCCGGATATCGACCGGATCGTCGCGCATTATTGCCAGATGTCGGGAGAGGCATGGACCGACGCGCTGGAAGGGGATCTCACTTTTCAGCGAATTTTCGCTCGGCATGCCTATTGGCGCGAAAATCCACCCCCGGCCTTTTTGCTGACCGCCCTAGCCGTGGGCTTTGGCGTGTGGGAGCCGAAAGCGCCCGCAACGCCGGGCGCCGTCGACGCCTTGCTAAATCTTTTTCCCGCCGGGCGCTTTTGACTCCCAATTGCGCCAGATCTGCGCTGGCTGACAGGATGCACATGGCCAATTCCAACGTTTCGATTTCCTTCGGCGCCGACGCCTCCGATTTTCTCGAGGGCGTAGCGCGCGTTTCCGCCGCGTTGCAGACACTGCCGACCGGCGTCAATCAGGTAACGCAAGGCGTCGACAGATCGTCGGCGAGTTTTGCGTCCTTTGGCGCCGGAGCGTACAGCGCCCTGGTGAAAATCGCGGCGGCCGTGCGCGAAATAGGCGCTTCGCAACAGGACGCCGCAAGCGCAAGCGTGAAGGCGATCAGCGGCGAAATCGCCGCCGAACGCGCCGCGTTGGCGCAGAAGAAGTCGCTGTACAGCGAACTGACAAAGATGAAGGTCATGAGCGCCGGGCAAGGGCTGGCGGCGACACAAGCCGCGCTCAATGCCGAATATCACGCCGAACAGTCGCTGCTTAAAGAGAAATCGCAGATCGCCGGATTGACGCTCAAACAGCGCCAACAGGTTTTGAACAATATGTCCAAGCTCGACGCCAAATACGCGCAGGACAGCCAGCGCGTGATGACGCAATCGGTCGAACAGATGGTCGCGCCCATGAACAAGCTTGTCGATTCAATGTCGACGTCGCTTTCTTCGGGCCTGACCGGAATGATCGAGGGGACCAAGAATTTTCGCCAGGTCCTGCAATCGCTGGCGCAATCGGTCGTGTCGCAATTCGTCAAGATGGGCGTCGATGTCGTCGCTGACTGGGCAAAGAAGCAATTGGCGCTGGCCGCGCTTTCGGTTGCCGGGGAAACCCAGAAGACCGCGGCGGCGGTGGCGGGCGCTGCGGCGCGGACAGGGGTTTCAGCAGGGGAGGCGGCGGCGGGCGAGGCGTCGATCTTCGCCTCCTTGCTCAGAAGCATAACCGCTTCGGCGTCGGAGGCGTTTGCCGGTGTCTTCGGCTTCCTGGCGCCGGTGATGGGGCCGGCGGCCGCAGGTCCCGCCGCGGCCGCGCAAGGCGCGGTCCTGTCGGTGGCCGCCTTCGACATTGGCGCCTGGTCGATCCCGCAGGACCAACTCGCCATGGTGCACCAGAACGAACTCATCATGCCTGCAGCTGAGGCCGGCGCCTTCCGCTCCCTTCTGAGCAATCAGACAAGCGGCGGCGGCGCGGGCGCGCGAGGCGGCGGCGACACCCATGTCCATCTGAACGTCAACGCGATGGATTCCGGTTCTGTGAAGAACTGGCTCGGGAATAATTCGCGCCAGATCGTGAAGGCGATAAATCAGGCGGTCAAGGACGGCAACCATCTGGGACTAAGCGGCTCGCGGGGGCGTAATCAATGGCGGAGGTTTTCGGCGTTTGCCTTTTGCCTGCGACGAATGAATTCGTCTATGACACGATCCCGCGCAAGGCGCGCGGTGGAACCCGACCGGCGGCTATTTCAGCGCCGGCGCGCTCGATGCGGAAACGCCGATCAATACCTATTTTGCGCCGGGCGGGACGAAGACCGATTATTCTTATTCGCTCGACCAATTGCAGGCCGAGCATCCGGAATGCCAGACGGTCGCGCTCGTCGTCGCCTGGTTCTGCAATTCGACCGACGCCGCAACGTGCAACATTTACCCGGCGACGACCTATATCGCCGGCGCGTTCGAAAGCTGGAACGGATCGGCCTGGGCGGCGACCAACTGGCAATGCTCGGGCCTGACGCAAGCCTCGTCCGGGCTGATCCCGATCACCCAAACGGACGGCGCTTTCGATTATGGCGGCACGCCATCGGACCAGAGCGTCGTCCGCTGCATTCGCGATCTGAAGGCGCGCGGCTTCCGCGTCATCTTCTACCCGTTCGTTCTGATGGACTCGACGGGCAAGCCCTGGCGCGGCGACATCACCTTTTCGCCGGACATTTCCAGCGCGGCGACAGCGGCGGTCAACGCCTTCCTGGGTGCGGCCGCAACCTCGCAATTCACCCGCGACACGGTCAATCTGACGGTCAGCTATTCCGGCTCGCCGACCGATTGGACCTACCGAAGGATGATCCTGCACTATGCCAACCTTTGCGTCATCGCTGGCGGCGTCGACCTCTTTCTCATCGGGTCGGAACTGCGCGGTCTGGAGACAATTCGAGGGCCCGCATGGACCAAGGCCGGAACCGTCGACGGCGGCGGACATGCGGTGTGGGATTACCCTTTCGTCGCAGGACTCACTCAGCTTGCCAGCGACGCTCGTTCGGTATTCGACGGCGCGGGCCTGACCAAAAACCTGACGACTTCCAAGAACCTGATCGCCTATTCGCCGGATTGGTCGGTCTGGAACGGCGTGCAACACGCCGGCGCGAATGGCCAATGGCCGCACCTGGATTCGCTGTTCGCCTCGGCGAGCATCGACGTCGTCTCGTTCGACAATTATCTGCCTCTGTCGGATTGGACGACAGGCAACGGCCTCGATGTGCAGAATTGGGACTCGCCAGCGCCGACGACCTGGCCGCCGGTTTCGCCCGGGTTCAATGGCCTCGGCCTTTCCGGAGCGCCGACCATCTACAGCGAGGCCTATCTGACCGCCAATATCGAAGGCGGCGAGCAATTCAATTGGTTTTACAACGACTCGAACAACGACGGGCGCGGCCTCGATCCAAACGGCTCGGGCCAGATGGTCAGCCTGTGCGAGGGCGACCGCCTGTCGCAGTCCCGCAGCCAATATTACGCGGGGCAGCAATTGCTCGGCCGCAAGCAATATCGCTGGTGGTGGAACAACACGCATCAGGCGATTTATGACGCGGGCGACGGCTGCGGCTGGATCGCGCATGGCCCCACGACGCAATGGGTGGCGCAGTCCAAGCCGATGATCTTCGCCGAATACGGCTTCGCGACGCTCGACAAATGCACCAATCAGCCGAACGTCTTCTATGAGGCCGGCTCGACCCAGAGCGAAACGCCGTTCTGGTCGATCTGGAACAGCGCCGATGGCGCCGCCTGGCTTCCGCAGCGCGACGATCTGCTGGCGAATATCGCCCTGCAAACGATCTACGATTATTGGGCGACCGGCGGCAGGAACGAGGTTTCGGCCGCGGGCGTGCCGATGATCGAGACGGCTTTTTGCTGCGCCTGGAATTGGGATGCGCGACCTTTCCCGACCTTCCCGCTCGATTCGAGCGCGTGGGGCGACGGCGGCAATTGGGCGGCGGGCAACTGGATCAGCGGCAAGGGGCCTTATCTGCCGCCTGCGCCTGCGCCTGCGCCAACGCCGCCCGGACCCGGTTCCTATCTGATCTTCCCAATCCTGCCGCCGCAGGGCTGGAGCGTCCATTACAAGCCCCGGTTCGTCACCAGGACGAGCGCGAAAGTCTCGGGCCGCGAAACCCGCGTTGCGCTCATGGGCTCGCCACTGTGGGACGTCGAACTGACCTTCGAAGTCCTGCGCTCGGACGCCGCGCATCTGGAATTGCAAAGCCTGATCGGCTTCATCGACCAGCAGGCGGGGCAGCTTGACGCCTTCCTGTTCGCGCCGCCTGGCGGCCTCGGCGTGTATCAAGGCGCGCCGCTCGGGATCGGTGACGGCGTGACGACAAGCTTCATCCTGTCGCGGACGATCGGCGGCTATGTCGAGCGCGTGCAAGCGCTGATGGCGACGCCGACGATCTATCAAAACGGCGTTCCGACTTCAGCCTGTGCCGTGTCGATCCTGCCGGCGACGATCACTTTCGCCACGGCTCCGGCGGCCGGCGTGGTTTTGACGGCCGACTTCACCGCCGCGCATGTCGCGCGGTTTTCCGACGACATCGAGGATTTGGAGAATTTCATGTCGAATTTCTGGACATTGAAAACGCTCCGGATCGAGACGGTGCGAGCATGACCACGCCGCCGTTCTTCCCGACCCTTCCCGGCCAGGGCTGGAGCGTCCACAAAAAGCCGAAGTTCTCGACCCGCGTTGCTCCCCACGTCTCCGGGCGTGAGGTTCGCATGGGGCTCTACGCCCATGCGCTCTATGAGTTTGAACTGACCTTCGACGGGCTGGATTCGGCCGGCTCCTTTCCTGGGTTACGGGCCAACTCGCTGCAAACGCTGATGGGGTTTTTCCTGACCTGTCAGGGCCAGCTCAACAGCTTCCTTTATCTCGATCCGACCGACAATGCCGTGAGCGCGCAAGGTTTTGGCGTCGGCGACGGATCGACAACGACATTCACGCTCGGCCGCGCGATCGGCGGCTACACCGAACCCGTCAGCTACGCGACCTCGATTTCGAGCGTGACGGTCAACGGCGTTTCAACGGGCGCCTACACCTTCACCGCGCCGAACACGATCACGTTCACCACGGCGCCCGGCAGCGGCGCCGCAATCGCCTGGACCGGGCTCTTTGCCTTCCAATGCCGCCTGACCGATGACCAGCACGATTATGAGAACGTCATGTCTGGCCTGTGGAGCAATAAAAGCGTGAAATTCCAGCAAATAAGGTAGGGCCATGAAAGTCACGACGTCGGCTTTGCTGACCTATTTGAACGGGCTGCGGCCAACCTCTGACGCCCCCCTTTGCGTCGCCGAGCTTTTCACGATCTGGCTCGCGAACGGGACGGTTCTGACCTATTCGTCCATCGACCTTCCGGTTGCATGGAACGGCTACGTCTATTTGGCCAATTCGCTTCTTGTTGCTGGGCTGAAATATAAATGCTCGATAGACTTGAGCGTCGATAAGCAACAAATAACGATTTCGGCGCGGACGACGGACACGATCGGCGGCATTCCGTTTTTGCAAGCCCTCCAGCAGGGTTTGTTCGATGCCGCCTTTATCCAGCGCGAGCGGGCCTTTTTCGCCAATTGGGCGACAACGGCCGGCAACCTGGTCCCGATCGGGACCGTCATCATGTTCAAGGGCCGCGTCGCCGAAATCGGCAAGATCGGGCGCACCACCGCGGAACTTACCGTCGCGGCCGACACGACGCTTCTCGACATAAACATGCCGCGCCGGCTTTGGTCGCCGCAATGCACCCACGTTCTCTATGATTCCGGCTGCGGCCTGGCGCGCGGAACCTATTCGGCGAGCGGCGCCGTCGGCGCCGGCTCGACGAGGACCACGATCAACTGGACGAGCGCGACGGCGGCATTTCAGCAAGGCGCGATCACTTTCACGTCGGGCGCCAATACCGGAGTCGAAGCCACGATCAAGGCGGCGGCCCCGGGCTGGCTGCAACTGGCCTATCCGCTGCCGGAAACCCCTGCGGCCGGCGACGCGTTCATGGCCGCCCAGGGCTGCGATCACACGATGGCGACATGCCAGAGCAAATTCGCGAATCTGTTGAGTTTTCGGGGCTATCCGTTCGTTCCGCCGCCGCAAGTCATGACCGGCCCGCTGTCGACGACGCAAACGGTCGGCGGAAAGGGCGGAAAATGATCGACCTGAACAAATCAAGCGAAGCCGAGCAGCGCGCGGCGGTCGTCGCGGAAGTGCGCAAATGGGTTCTGACGCCCTACCATTCGGAGGCCGACATTCGCGGCGCCGGCGTCGATTGCGGGATGCTCATCGTGCGCGTCTTCGTCGACCTCGGCCTGGTCGCGCCCTTCGACCCGCGCCCCTATCCGCGCGACTGGCACATGCACAACGATGACGAAAAATATCTCGGCTGGGTCAAGACCTGGTGCGAACAAGTCGACGAGCCGCAGCCGGGCGACCTGGCTGTGTTCCGTTTCGGCCGCTGCTTCTCGCATGGCGGCATCGTGACGCGGGCCAAGCCGGTCGCGATCGTTCACGCCTTCGCCGACGTCGGCATGGTCATGGAAGAACGCCTTGACCAAAACCCGGCGCTGACGAAGCCAATTCGGGCGCCGATCTTCTTTTCATTCTGGGCCAAAAAGGACGGCGGATAATGGGCTTTCTCCGCACCGGGGGGTCGACACAGATCACGGAATATTCCGGCCTGCAAATTCAGTCGACGTCCAGCGCTTTGCCGGTTCCGATCTGCTACGGCCGCAACATCATTTCGCCCAACGTCATTTGGTACGAGAATTTTCAGCAGCATCCGGCCGGCGGCGGCAAGGGCGGCGGCAAGGGCGGAGTTCTCGGCGGCCAGTCGACGAGCTACACCTATTCCGCCGACATCATCATGGGCGTCTGCGAAGGCCCTGTATCGGAAATTGGCCAGGTCTGGCAAAGTTCGGTCACGCCGACGACATTGGCCGCGATCGGGCTTTCGTTTTTCGACGGCTCGACGCCGCAGGCGGTTTGGTCTTATCTCGCCGCGAAATATCCGGCGCAGGCGCTCGCCTATAACGGAACCTGTTTCGTCTGCGCCGCCTCGTTCAATCTTGGCGCCGGCGCGACGATCAACGACAATAATTTCGAACTCTATGGCTTTTTCCAGGGAACCGGCTGCAACGCGATCGACGCCGATCCGTCGCAAGTGCTTTATGACTTCCTGACCAACGCGCAATATGGCGTTGGCTTCCCGGCGGCTTCGATCAGCAGCGGGACGCTGTTCGGATCATCTGGCGGGTCGAGTTATCAGGCTTATTGCTGGGCGGCGGGCCTGGCGATTTCGCCGATCCTCAACAATCAGGAATCGGCGGCGACGACCATTACGCGATGGCTGCAACTGACCAATTCGACTGCGATCTGGTCGGATGGGATGCTTAAAATCATTCCCTTCGCCGACAAGTCGATTTCCGGCAACGGCTGGAGCTACACGGCGAACACGGCCGCGCTCTACAGCCTGACCGACGAAGATTATCGCTATGACGAGGGCGCCGATCCTGTCCAGATCACGCGTTCGGACCCTTACGCCGCCGCTAATTGGCAGTCGATCGAAATTCAGAGCCGCAACGACGATTATAACACCGGCCCGATCACGGCGTTCGATCAGAGCGCCATCGACCGCTTTGGGCTGCGCGTCGGATCGACCGTCACGGCGCACGAAATTTGCGACTTGGGCGTTGCGCAGACCGTTTCGCAATTGATCCTGCAACGCGGGCTCTATATCCGCAACACGTATCATTTCAAGCTCGGGCCTGAATTCTGCCTGCTTGAGCCGATGGACTTCATTCAGTTGACGGACGTGTCCATTGGATTGAGCGCGGTCACGGTGCGGATCACCGAAATCGAGGAAGACGACAACGGCGTCCTCACCATCGCGGCCGAGGAGGTTCCGGAGGGCGCTGCAACCTCCGTCGTCTATCCGATCCAGGTCAAGAGCAACGGCGTTCCGAATACAGCGGTCGTTCCGAACCCGATCAACGCGCCCGTCATTATCGAGCCGCCGCCGAGCCTGACGGACAATTCCGTCGAACTCTGGATAGGCGCCAGTCCTCAGAGCGGCGATCCGAATTGGGGCGGCTGCATCGTCTATGCGTCGCTCGACGGCACGTCCTACGCTCAGATCGCCGTCATCAATCTGGCGGCCAAGATGGGCGTCCTTTTGGCTCCACTGCCGGCCTATTCGGGGGCGCATCCGGACACAACGGACACGCTTTCGGTCAACCTCACGGAAAGCGCCGGGGCTCTGGCTTCGTCTGCCGCCGCGGCGGCGGCGCAAGGCGTGACCATGTGTTACGTCGGCGGCGAATATCTCAGCTACACGACCGCGACCCTCACGGCGGCGAGCGAATACAATCTGACCGGCCTTTATCGCGGCCAGGCTGGGCTTGCGAGCCTCGCGAACGGCAGCGGGGCGGCCTTCTGCCTGCTTGATTCCTCGATCCTGAAATATGCGGTCCCAACGGCTGAAATCGGCACGACGATCTATCTGAAATTCGCTAGCTACAACATTTTCGGCCAGGAATTGCAGTCGCAGGCGTCTTGCGCGGCCTACAGTTATGCGATCACGGGAACGGGGTCGCTCGGCCCGGTCGCCTCGGCGCTGTCGATCGGAACGGCGATGGATTTCGGCCATGTCGCCGGCGACGCGGTCGCGGAAACCGACGATTACGGCAGCGTGGCGTCGGCCGTCATCGCCACGATCAACCTCGGCAACGTCACTTCATAATCCCGAAGGAAAATAAATGTCCGTCCAGGTCAAACGACGCCGCGACACGGCGGCGAACATAGCCGGGTTCACTCCGGCGCAAGGCGAATTGATCGTCGACACGACGAACAATCGGGTCATTGTCGGCGACGGCGTGACGGCCGGCGGCTTTCCTGCGGCGAAGCTGTCCGAAGTCCTGACCGGCGCGGCGCCCCTGGCGCAATTGGCGCTCGGGGCGTTCGGTTCGGCGCTCAAGGTCGGCGTCGTCGAACAACTCGTGACGCTCTCGGGCGCTTCGACCACGGCGGCGACGCCGATCCCGGCGGACTGCATCGTCCTGGGCGTCGGCTCGCGCACGGTGACGGCGATCACCGGCGCGACCTCCTATGAAGTCGGCGTTTCCGGCAACCTGTCGCAATTCGGGTCTGGCCTCGGCATCGCGGCGGGCTCGACGAATTACGGGATCATCGGCCCGACCGGGATTTATTCGGCGACGCCGCTCGTCATCACCGCAGCCGGCGGCAGCTTTACCGGCGGCGCCGTGCGCCTGGCGATCTTCTATCTGCAAATCACCCCGCCGACTTCCTGACCTTACAAGGAGCCTCCATGTCTCTGGAATATTCCGCCGCCGCCAAGGCCGCCCGCCTTGCCGCCGGCTTCGCGCTCGTTGACGCCGGGTCCGGCGACGGCGTGCTCGTCATCGGCACGTCCGCGCTTTCGGGAGCGACCGGCGCGCTCTGCTCGATCACGCTGCAAAAGCCGTCGTTCACCGTCTCGGGCGGCACAGCCACGCTCAGCGGCTCGACGCTCTCCGGAACGGTCGCGACTTCCGGAACGGCGGCGCTGGCCGAAATTACCGATTCGAACGGCAACGTCATCCTGTCGGGCCTGACGGTCGGCGCGGAAGGCTCGGGCGCCAACATCATCCTCGGCACTACGGCCCTGTCGGCCGGGGCCACCGTGACGATCGCCGCCGGCGGCACCATCTCTGAGCCTTGAGGCGCAATAAATGGCTGACAACGTCTCCATCACACCGGGGTCCGGCGCGACCATACGTGCGAAAAGCATCGGCGGCGTCGAGACGCAGATTATGCAGATCGACGTCGGCGGCGAAAGCGCGGAAAGCCTCGTCTCGCCGACCAACGGTCTGCCGACTGCGCCGCTCAACCCTCCTGTCGGCGCTGGCGGCTTCGCCACGTCGCAGGCGAGCGTCGGGACGACCGCCGCGCTGATCGTCGCCGCGCGCACGGGCGTTGCCGGGACCGGGCGCATCTGCGCCGTGCTCTACAACGGGGGAGCTGCGACCGTCTATGTCGGCGGCTCCGGCGTCACGACTTCGACCGGGCAAATCCTGCTCGCGGGCGCGTCGATGACCATTTCGACCACGGCGGCGATCTACGGCATAACCGCCAGCGGAACCAATGTCGTCGGCGTGACGGAGACATTTTGATGGATGGCGTTTTCCCACCCCTGGCTGGGCCTACGGCAGGGGCGCCGCAACCCGTCGCGGGCTTCTGGATCGCGCCGTCGCTCTATGCATCGCCCTCGGTCAGCACGGCGGCGATGGTGGCCGGATCGAGCTACTGGTATCCGATCTACATTCCCGAGCCGATCACGATTTCGGCTTTCGCCTGCCGCATCACCACGGCAGGGACAGGGGCGACCTTCTCCATCGGGCTTTACGCCAACGCGCAGAACGGCAACCGCCCGACCGGCTCGGCGCTCGCGGTCGCGTCGTCAAATTCGACGGTGGCCAGCTATCTCACATTGGCGCTGGCCTCGAACGTGTCGATCACGCAAGCGGGCTGGTACTGGCTCGAATTTCAGGCGGGCGACACGACGATGAGGGCGGCGGTCCTATCGGTGGCGTCCATCACGTCGACGATGGGATCAGCGACCCCCTATGGCGTCGTCGGCAACTCGACGCCGGTTTGCGGGCTGTCCTCAACGGGCGCCGTTGGCTCGCCGCCGGTCAACCCGGCGACGTTCGCGGAAGTCAGCGCCGCGCCCTTTGTCCCGGTCATGGCGTTTCAAGTCCATTCCGTCCCATAAGGAGCCTCGCAAATGTGGTATTCCGTCACAGGGTCGATCGTCCCCATCGGCCAGCTTTACAGCGGGCAACTGCGTCCAGGCGACCGCGCCGCGACCGTCGACGAAGTTGCGGCATGGCAGGCGGCGCAGCCGCTTCAGCCCGTTACCTTCCTGCAATTCATGGCTTTGTTCACGCCGACCGAGCAGGCGGCGATTGTCGGCTCGACCGATCCTCAAGTGAAGCTGTTTACGCTGATGGCGTCGGGCGCGGCGAAGTCGATCCGACCAACCCGGAAGTCGCCGCAGGCGTCAATTATCTCGGCCAATCCGGCCTCATCGCCTCGGCGCGCGTGGCGCAAGTGCTCGCTCTCCAACCGCCGGCTTGATCCATGTCGCTATTGCTGCTTCTCCAGAGCCAAGCGGTTTCGATTTCGGCCACGCTCGCGGCTGTCCAAAACCCCGACGCGGCGGCGCTGGCGGGTTCGGTTTCGGTCGCAGGCGCGCTCGCCGCGTCTGAACAGGGTGACGCGGCTTCGCTCTCGGGCGCGGTTTCCGTCTCGGGCTCTCTCGCTGCAAGCGGGATGGTCGACACCGCATCGATAGCCGGGGCGGTTTCCTTCACCGGCGCGGTCGCCGCGACCGAACAGCCGGACGCCGTCAGTATGGCGGGGGCGGTCGCGGTCGCCGGCGCGCTGGCGGCAGGCGAGACGCCGGACAATGCGTCAATCTCCGGGTCGGTTTCTGGCGCGGCTGTCGCCGCGACGCTGGCGGCTTTGGAAAGCCCGGACGCGGCCTCGATCCCCGGCGCGGTTTCGATCGCTGGCGCGCTGGCGGCGACGGGACAATTCGACGCCGCGGCCATGTCTGGCGGCATCTCTGTCAGCGCGGCGCTGGCGGCTTCAGAACAGCCGGAGGCGGCCCGCCTGTTCGGCTCTTTCGGTTTCCGGGCCGGCGCAGATCGCGGCCTATGCCGATCCGGCCTATTTGCTCGACGCGGCGCCCGCGCTGCGCGCGTTTTCCGCGCTTCCGTCCTGCGCCTTGTCGCCGCGCCGCCGAACCGCCGCGCGATCATCGCCGCGCCCGCCGTCCGCACGCTCGTCACACGGACGATCACCCGTAATTTGAAGGCTTCGTGAAATGGCAAGTTGCGGGAGACGTTTTATCGGATCCCGGTTGGCGGCAAGGTTTCGCTGTCGATAATTCGCGGCGCCCTCGCGCCTGGCGACTTGCTCGCCTTTGGCGCGACGGCCGCCGTTATCGTCAGCCCGGAAAATAGCGCGGGCGCCGACCCGAACGCCGCCGCGCTGGCAAATGGCGCGGCCGTGGTGAATGGCGCGACCGTCTCGCAATTCGTCGGCGGCGCGGGCGTCCCCGGCGTGCTCTATGCGCTTGTCGTCACTATGCCGACGGCGCTCGGCGCGAAAGCCTGGTGCGCTATGGAAACTTCAAATTCGAGGCGGTCGGATGAGCATTATCAAAATCCCGCCCATCCGCGCGTCAAACAACGTCACCTTTCAGATGACGCTCGATTTTTCCCAGGTCGCGGCGGTCTATAATGTCGCGAACGGCGTCATCCGGATGCAAGCGAAAAGCTCGCCCTATGTGACGGCGGAAGCCTATGGCGGGGCGTCGGACGGCTCGGAAGCGGGCGCCATCGCCTTCAACGCCGCGACAAACCAATGCGTGTTTTCCGCGCCCCTGTCCGACGTCGCGCAGCTCGCGGGGCCTTTTGTCGCTGATTGCGTGCTCGAGCTTCCCGGCGGGATTGTCGCGCCGCTGTTCTGTTCCGCGCTGTATTTTGCGCCCGGCGTGACGCGCGGGCCAAACGATTCCGGCGTGACGGGGACCGGACCGCTCGGCGACACCGTGACGATCGACGGATGGGCGTCGACCGCGCCGATGGTTTTACCCGTGACGCTGACATCGGCGATTGCGGCGGCGCAGGCTTCGCAAGCGGCGGCGGAGGCCAGCGCGGCCGACGCCGCCGGGCCGATCACGCTGGCGCAGCTCCAGGCGGCCTTGTCGCTTCTGCCCGTCTATTCCGGCACAGGCCCCGCGCCCGTGCCGACCGGCCAATGGTTCATCAACGGCACGATCATCGAACAGGCGCAATGACCATGATGAAACGCTTTCTTTTCGCCGCGCTTCTGGCGCTGCCGCCGGTCGCCGCTTTTCCGCCTAGCTTTGTGGCGCCCGTTGGCGTTTCGGTCGTCAATTGGCCGCCGTCCTGGTCGCCACAGCCGCCGCCGGCTCGCATGCCGACGGCTGGAACGTCACGCTCGGCACGACCGCCGACGCGCCTTGGAGCGGCGCGGGATCGGCGACCGAGATGGCGCTGCTCAAGGCGATTTTCTCCGCCGTGACCGCGCCGGTTCCGGCGGGCTCGTCGAAGATCGGCGCAGTCGGCATCGACCAGAGCGTTCCCGGTCAGACCAACGCCGTGCAGTCTGTCGATAACACCTATGTATCAGGAACATGCTCGGCGAACTGCCTCGGAACGTCCCTCCTTGGCCCGATCGACACGACTGGCTCGGCGACGATCGACACGCAGATAACAGTGGTCGGCGGCGGCGCGACGATCAACTGGCAAGTGTCGGACGATCCGGTCTGTTCCACCGCGTCGAACTGGTTCAACAGGCGTGCAGGCGTCGCCAATTCTGAACGACAAGGCATCGACCAGCACGACCAACCTCAATTTCGTCGGAATGGTCCAAACGCCCGTCTTGGTCATTGTATGCGGCTGTCCTTCACCAGCTACGCCTCCGGAACCTCTTCGGCGAGGCGGCTGCGGCCCTTCGCGAGCGTGATGCAGATAGGATCGCCGGTCCAGCCGCCCTCACGGGGACGCCAAACGGCGCGACGCAGGTGACGTCTTCCGCGACGGGACAACGGGCGCGCTTCCGGCGACGATGGCGGCGGCGAGCGGCTATAACGACTACTTCTCCGGCTTTACCGTCACTCGGCCGGGACGACATCGCCGGCCCCCGTCACCACCACGGTCACCGGCCTGATCTCGGGATCGCTGAGTTATGTGTTTTATCCGGCGACGACCGGCGCGATTCTCGCCAAGGAGTTTTCGCCCTCGCGTCCCGTCGTCCGCCAAAACAACCGCCATTCAGATGTCGGTTCCGGCGCTCGGCTCGGGCTCTATCGCGGCTGTCGATCTGCATGGCTTCTGGGGGCCGTGATGCGCGCCATAGCCCTTGCCTTGATGGCGCTGGCGCTGTGCGAATTTACGCGCGGCAACCTCTCCCCGCATACGGCTGACCCGCAGGCTACGAGGCGGCGCAAAACGTGTTGCTCTATCTGAGCAACGTCGGCCGCCGCGCTTCGCATCGCGTCGTCACTGGTCACAATTCGGCGGCGCCGCCTGTTGCTCGGCACCAGAATACGCCGCCGCGGGATGGGCCGACAATATCGCCGCGTTACAGACGGCGACGGGGCAGACGCCCGGCCTGGCCGGCGCAGATCATACTGATTGGAAGTCGCGGTCGCCGGGAACTCCGGTCGATTACACGGCGCTTAATTCATATCTGATTTCGGCGTGGCAGGCGGGCTCGCTGGTCGAAATCAGCTATCATGCGAATAACCCTTGGAACGGCCAGCCTTGGAACAACACGTCTTGCGGAACTGGCGGCACGCTGGCCGATCTCGTCAATCCGGCGACGGCGGTCTATGCGGCGTGGACGCGAACTGGCGAAGGTCGTCACCGGGTCGCAGGCGTTGCAGGCGGCGGGCGTCGTCGTGATCTGGCGACCGTTCCTTGAGCAAAATTCGTCGGAATGGTGGTGGGTGACATGCAATTCCGGCATGTCGCAGCTTCCCGCCGTGTGGCGGGATATGTTCGCGACCTTCGCGGCGGCGGGGCTGCATAATATTCTGTGGGCTTACGCCAGCAACGGCCCGTGGCAGAACATGGACGGTTGCCCCGGCGCGCAGGGCGAAAGCGGCCTTTGCCTGTACCCCGGCTCTGGCTACGTGGACATTGTCGGGCTTGACGATTACCGCGACGCGACAGGGCCTATGCCGGATAATTTCGACGACAATTGGCGCGCATGGTCGGCGCTGGGCAAGGTGCTGGCCTTGACCGAACGTGGACCGGCGGAAACGGACGGTTCGTCACTGATGTACGAGTCGCTGTTGAGCGGCGCTGTGGCCAATCGCGGGTCTGATGTCCCGCCTTCGCCTATTTCATGGCGTGGTCTGAAACCTATTCCATCGTCGCCAATCCCGGCGCGGCGACGCTGATGAACGATCCCAACGCGGCGAACCAGACGGACGTTGGCGCGGCGCTTTCCTGCATGGCTGCGGCCGGGTCATATTCGGCCAAGGTCGCCTGCGCGCTCAACGCGCCGTAAATCCATGGACACTTCATGCTGAAAAAAACCGTGCTTTGCGCGGCGCTGGCGCTCGGATTGCGCGCCGGCCCGTGCTCAAATGGCCGGAGGGGCTTTTATGCTCGGATGTCGCGCAAGACCTTATTCCCGGCTCCGGCAAAATGGTCCGGCCCGCGCGTGCGCGTCGCCATCGCTTCGCGCGGTCGCGCCGTTACGATCTGATCCGGTTGCGCGAGCGTCGGCTATGCCGGCGCGAGCGCCAAAAACGCCCCGCTCGAATTGCACCCGCTCATCGCCGTCGCCCGCCGCTATCTCGGGCGCGGCAATTTCACCGGCTATCGCGAGGCCTGGTGCGCCGACGCCGTCAACGCCTGGCTGCGCGCCGCGGGGCTGCGCCCGAACCGCTCGCACCGCGCCATCGATTTCGCCTCTTACGGCCGCGCGAGCGCCCGCGCGTCGGCGCCATCGCCGTGCTCGCCATCATGTCGGCCTCGTCGCCGGTTTTTCGCGGGGGCGCGTGTTGCTGCTGTCCGGCAATCATTCGCATCGCGTCGCCTATGGGCTCTATTCGGCGCGAAAAATTCTCGCCTATCGCCAGCCTGTCTAGGAGCAAGCGTCATGTCCACTTGGCCGCATGAAGACGTCGCCGCGCTGAACGCCTTTTATGGCGATCCGCGCGGCGCGAATGGCAAGGTCGATCCAAAATGGTTCGCCGAAAACGTCGCGCGCTGGGTTCCGCCCTATCCGCTGTTTTACTCCGGCGATCTGCGCGCGCCGATGCTGCATCTCGAATTGCACAAGAAGGCGGTCGAAACCTTCGACGCCGCCTTCCTCGACGCGCTCAAGACGCTCGGCCACGCCTATATTGTCGAGAAGCGGCTCAATATCACCGGCGGAACCTTCTGCTACCGCACCGAGCGCGGCGGCTCGCGGCTCTCCGTCCATTCCTGGGCCTGCGCCATCGACATGGACCCGCAGCACAATCCGTTCCCGCGCCGCTGGAGCGGGCCGCCGCAGATCGACGCAAAATTCACCGCGATCATGAAAAAGCACGGCTTTTTCTGGCGCGGCGACGTGCCGCAACACGACGACGACCCGATGCACTTCCAACTCTGCGATCATTATTGAAAGGAGACTGACGCATAAATCTTTCGCAATTCGCCTCCGACGTGGCGACCGCAATCCCGCCTATCGTCGCGGCCGCGGCCGCCGCCGCCGCCGTGCTGCCGCAGCCCGCGCCCGGCTCGAAATGGGCCAAGGCGCGAAAAATCATCGATTGGCTGGCGATGAATTTCGCCAACGCGAAAAACGCGAAGCGGGGCCAATGAGCGCGATGTCTTCGCTCTGGGCGCAATTCGCCACCTGGCTCGCTTCGGCCGCAGAAACGGCTTCCGGCGCGTCCGCCGCCGCGACCACGATCAGCAAGGACGTCGCGGCCTTCGATGATGCTGTCAAATTCTTCAAGGACCTTGCGGCGAACAAGGCAACGATTTCCGAAGGACTGTCCGCCGGCCTGGCGGCGGATCAGATTCTCGAGCCCTATCTTCCCGGCGCGACATATGTCGCGGACGAAATCGAACTGCTTCAGGCGGCGAGCGCGCTTTATGGCGCACTGCCTGCCGGATTGCAGATCATCAAGGCCGAAGGGGACAAACCCGTCGCCCCCGAATATCGGCACGCTCCGCTCATTTGAAATCCACGAAAGGAAAATCCATGAAAAAGCTGCTTTGCGGCGCGCTCCTGCTCGCCTGCGTCTCGCCCGCTTCCGCCATGTCCTATTTTACCGGCCCGAACGCCGCGACCACTGTCAACGACGCCGCGATAGTCGCTTGCGACCTTTCCATGGTCGCCGATGTCGCTGTGGCGGCGGAACGGGCCGCCAATGCCGGGGGGACCGTCGTCAAGACCGGGACGACGACAAAGGTCCAGAACGTTTCCGTGGCCCTCTGCTCGTCGCTCGGCGGCGTCGCGAGCGCGACGACGCAGATCTCGCCGGCTTCGCCAGAATGACGCGATGAAAGGCGATAATGGCCAGCGGCGCAGCTTCCGCCGATGCGCGGAAGGGTGTTTCTCGTGAATGGAATCCGAAAAAAATGGCGGCGGATTTGAATGGCGGCGAATTGCCCAATTGGCTTGTCACTTTGGGCGCCAGCGTCCTGACGGCGGTAGGCGGCTTCGCCCTGGCTCTGGTCAATCGCGGCCCGGCGCTGCAAATCGCCGTCGACGGGCGGCTGCGGACCTTGATCGATGGTTATGAAAGGCGCGTCGACGATTTGATGCTGGAGGTGCATTGCCTCCGCGAAGAAGTCGTCAATCTCCGCCGCGCTCTGGCCGAGGCGCATCTCTAGAACGGTTTCGGCGCCTGAATCTCGAGTGATCTTTTTGCTCCTCCCTAGCCCCGCCCGGCGTCAGCCGGACGGGGCTTTTTTCGCGTTTGGGCTTTTTTGCGTGTTTTGGCCGAGCGGTGAGACTCGACTTGACAAGCTCCGGATTTGGGTTTCTGATAGAACATAACAAGAACATTTATGTGAAAACGCCATGCATAGGATCAATGCGCAAGCTGGCGCGTCGCGCGCGAGAACCATTCTCCTCCTGCGGCGGCTCGTCGAGAAAGCCGGCGGCAAGGACGCGGCGGCGCCGGATCGCGCCGCGCGCTTCGCCTTGGGCGCGCCGAATGTCGACGCGTTGCTTGGCGGGGGGTTGAGCCGCGCGTGCCTGCATGAGGTGCATGCGCCCTGGGTCGCCGACTGGTCCGCAGCCGCCGGTTTCGGACTGGCGCTGGCTTTGCGCGCCGCGCCGGGACGCCCGCTGTTCTGGGCGCGACAGGATTTTCTCGAAGGCGAGGCCGGACGGCTGAACGGCATGGGACTTGCCGAATTCGGCGTCGATCCCGCCGCGCTGTCGCTGGTGCGCGGCAGGGACGCCGAGGCCGTCCTGCGCGCTGGCGTCGAGGCGGCGCGCTGCAAGAGTCTCGGCGCGGCGCTGATCGAAATTTTCGGCGCGCCGCGCGCGCTCGACCTCACCGCGACCCTGCGCCTGGCGCGCGCGGCGGAAGCTTCGGGCGTTACCGTTTTCCTGCTGCGCATTCGCTCGAGCGAGGAGGCGAAGACCGGGCCGCCGCCCAGCGCCGCCGCCTCGCGCTGGCGGGCGCGGGCGCAAAATTCGCGCGCCCTGTTCGCCAATGCGCCGGGGTCTTCCTGCTTTGCCGTCACGCTGCTGCGTCATCGCGGCGGCGCAGCGGATCTTTCTTGGCGTTTGGAGTGGCTGCGTGACCGAGGCCTGTTTCATGAAGTCGCCGACACAAATTCTGGCGCGACGCTATCTCGCCCTGTGGCTGCCCTTCCTGCCGACGGACCGGTTGAATCGATCGCGGGGCGGCGCGCCGCAGGATGAGCATGAGTATGACGAGACGCCTTTCGCCCTGGTCGAAAAGCAGGGCGGCGCGCAAAAACTTTATGCGCTCACTTCCGCCGCCTTGCGCCAGGGGCTTGCGCCCGGCCTGTCGCTGGCCGACGCGCGCGCCCGCCTGCCGCGACTCGCCGTCGCGGAAGCCGACCCCGCGGGGGACGCGCAAATCCTGGCGCGTCTGGCGGCGCGCTGTGAATGCTATACGCCGCTAACGGCGCTGGACGAGCCGCATGGGCTGGTGCTCGACGTCACCGGCTGCGCTCATCTGTTCCGCGGCGAGGCCGGTCTTTTCGCGCGGCTGCTGCACGACATGCAGGCGTTCGGTTTTTCCACGCGTGCGGCTCTTGCCGGAACGCCTGATTGCGCCCGCGCCCTGGCGCGCTTTTCCGCCGGCGGAATTTTTACGCCCGAGGAAGAAAAAGCCGCCGTCGCCCGCCTGCCTGTGACGGCGCTGGAGCAGGGGGCTGAAACCCTTGTCGTCCTCAACCGCGCCGGCTTGAAAACGCTCGGCGATGTGGCGGCGCGCTCCTCGCGCGCATTCGTTTCCCGCTTCGGCGCCGATTTTTCGCGCAAGATCGAACGGCTGTTTGGCCGCGAGGACGTGCGGATAAGACCCTTGCGACCGCCGCCCGATTGCATGGTCGAACGGCATTTCCTGGAGCCTTTGGCGCAGCGCGAGCAAATTGAGGCGGCCTTGCGCGATTTGATGCTGGAGACGGCGCTTCTGCTGGAGCGGCGGGGACAGGGCGGCCGTGCTTTCGAAGCGGATTTTTTCCGCGCCGACGGCGTGGTTCGGCGCCTGCGGGTGGAGACCTTGCGACCGACGCGCGACCCGAAAATCCTGCTCCGGCTGTTTCACGAAAAACTCGATGTGCTGGCCGATCCGCTCGATCCAGGATTCGGTTTTGACGCCTTGCGCCTCGCCGTGCCGCGCGCCGAAAAATTCTCGGCTGAACAGGGCGATTTCGCCGGCGCGGCGGCGGTGGAGTCCGAGCGCGAATTGAGCGAATTGCTCGACCGGCTGACGACGCGTTTCGGACGCGAGCGCGTGCTGCGTTTCATCCATCTCGATACGTATGAGCCAGAGCGCGAGAGCCCGGCCGTTCCCGCAGCCATGGCGGCGCCCGCGGTCTGGCCGGCCGCAGCAGGCAGCGAGCCGCCGCTGCGTCCGTTGACCCTGTTCGATCCGCCGCAACCAATCGAGGTCCTGGCGCTCGCGCCAGACGGGCCGCCAGCGCGCTTTCACTGGCGTCGGCAGGCGCATGACGTGCTGCGCGCCGAAGGGCCGGAGCGCATCGCGCCGGAATGGGCGCGGCTCGATCCGGCGCATTTCGGCGGCAATGCGCTGACGCGTGACTATTACCGCGTCGAGGATGTCGACGGCCGCCGCTTCTGGCTGTTCCGGCGAGGGCTTTACGAGCGCGGCGACGAGACGCCATGCTGGTTCGTGCATGGGCTGTTTGCGTGATGTCTTATGCGGAACTGGTTTGCGCCAGCCACTATTCGTTTTTGCGCGGCGCCTCAAAGCCGGGCGACCTGATCGGCGCCGCCTTGCGGCTGAACCAGTCCGGCCTCGGCCTGTGCGATGGCAATTCCGTGGCGGGCGTCGTGCGCGCGCTTTCAGCGTTGGAGGATTTTGCGCAGGCCCCGGATGACGAACTGGCGCAACGCGCAAAAAACTTCAAATTGCTGGTCGGCGCGCGCGCGGTCTTTTACGACGGCGCGCCGGATGTCGCCGTCTATCCGGCCAATCGGGCCGGGTGGGGGCGGCTGTGCCGCCTGCTCACCCTCGGCAAACGGCGGGCGAAAAAGGGCGACTGCCTTTTGCGCCTCGACGATCTACTTGCGGATGCGCAAGATCTTCTGTTGATCCTGCTCCCGACGCAAAATCCCGCCGCGTTGGAAAAACCTTTGGCGCTTCTCGCCGCCGCCTGTCCGGGAAATATCTGGCTTGGCGCCAGCATGCCGCGCGGCGGCCACGACCGCCGCCGCCTGCTGGCGTTGCGCGATCTGGCGCGGGCGCAGGGCGTCCCATTGCTGGCGCACAACGACGCGCTTTACGCCGAACCTGAAGATCGCGCCTTGCAGGACGTGCTCTCCTGCGTGCGCGAACATGTGACGCTGGCGGATGCCGGCCGCAGGCTTGAAGTCAACGCCGAGCGCCATCTGAAATCGCCGCGCGAAATGGCGCGGCTTTTCGCCGACGCGCCAGAGGCCATCGCCGAAGTTGCAAAATTCCTTTTGCGCGCAAATTTTCATTTGCGCGAATTGTCCTATGAATATCCCGACGAGCCGACGCCGCAGGGCTGGACGCCGCAGGCATGGCTGGAGGAATTGACCCGTCGCGCTTTGCCGCGACGTTATCCGCAAGGCGCGCCAAAAAAAGTGCGCGACCTGATCGTCAAGGAATTGGCGCTGATAAAGAAGCTCGATTACGCGCCCTATTTCCTGACCATCCACGACATCGTGGCCTTTGCGCGCGAGAAAAAAATCTTATGCCAGGGGCGCGGTTCAGCCGCCAATTCCGCAGTCTGCTACGTACTCGGAATCACCGCCGTCGATCCAGCGGAAAACGATCTCCTGTTTGCGCGCTTCATCTCTGCCGCGCGGCGCGAACCGCCCGACATCGACGTTGATTTCGAACATGAGCGGCGCGAGGAAGTCATCCAGCACATTTACGAAAAATACGGCCGCGCGCGCGCCGGTCTGGCGGCGGCGGTGATATCCTATCGGCCACGCAGCGCGCTCCGCGACGTGGCGAAGGTTTTTGGCCTTTCGGAAGACATGATCGTCGCGCTGGGCTCGCTGCAATGGGGCAGTCACGGCGACGGCTTTTCCAGAAAACACATCGCCCAGGCCGGCCTCGATCCGGCCAATCCGCTCATCCGGCAGGTCATTTTTTTCGCACGCAAGCTGCTGGGTTTCCCGCGTCATCTGTCGCAGCATGTCGGCGGTTTCGTGCTGACGCGCGGGCGGCTGGACGAACTCGTGCCGATCGGCAACGCGGCCATGCCGGACCGCACCTTTCTCGAATGGGACAAGGACGACATCGCCGCGCTCGGCCTGATGAAGGTCGATATTTTGGCGCTCGGCATGCTCACCTGCATCCGCAAGGGTTTTGACCTGCTCGCGCGCCACGAGGGCTTACGTGTCGGACTGGCCGACGTCCCGCGCGAGGACAAGGCGGTCTATGACATGCTGTGCAAGGGCGATTCCGTCGGCGTGTTCCAGGTCGAGAGCCGCGCGCAGATGAACATGCTGCCGCATCTGCGGCCGCGCAAATTCTATGATCTGGTGATCGAGGTCGCCATCGTGCGGCCGGGTCCGATCCAGGGCGACATGGTGCATCCCTATCTGCGCCGCCGCGCCGGACACGAGGCGGTAAGCTTTCCCTCGCCGGCGCCGGAACATGGCCCGCCGGACGAATTGCATCGCGTGCTTGGAAAGACGCTCGGCGTGCCGTTGTTCCAGGAACAGGCGATGAGCCTCGCCATGGTCGCTGCGAAATTTTCGGAAGAAGAGGCCAATCGCCTGCGCCGCGCCATGGCGACTTTTCGCCATCTTGGAACCATCGGCGAATTCGAATCCATGATGGTTTTACGCATGTGCGCGCGCGGCTATGAGCGGGAGTTCGCGCAGCGTTGTTTCGAGCAGATCAAGGGTTTTGGCTCCTACGGTTTTCCGGAAAGCCACGCCGCTTCCTTCGCTCAACTCGTTTATGTCTCGGCCTGGCTGAAATGCCGCTGGCCGGCGGTTTTCGCCTGCGCGCTCTTGAACGCGCAGCCGATGGGCTTTTACGCTCCGGCGCAGATCGTGCGTGACGCGCGCGAGCATGGCGTCGAAATCCGCCCCGTCGACGTCAATCACTCCTTCTGGGACAACACGCTCGAACGCGCGGAAGGTGGCGCGCTCGCCTTGCGCCTCGGTTTTAGACAGATCGGCGGGCTGGCCGAGAGCGAAATGCAGCGTCTGGTCGCCGCGCGGGACAAAAATTTCACCACGCTCAAATCCTGTGCGACGCGGTCGCAGCTTTGCGCAAGGACGATCAAGATTTTAGCCGACGCCGACGCCTTCCGCTCTTGCCGCGCGCTGACTTTTTCGCAAGAGCGCGCGGCGGAGGAAAAGCTCGATCGCCGCGCCGCGCTGTGGGCGGCCCGGCGCCTGCCGGGAACAAAGCCCCTGCCGCTGTTCGCCGCCGCCGGGGTCGAGGAACTGGGGATGGAGCCTGACCCCGAATTGCCAACGATGCGGCTCGGCGAGGAAATCGTCGCCGATTACCAGACCTTGCGCCTATCGCTGCAAGCGCATCCGATGCAGCTTTTGCGTCGGCTTTTCGCCCGCGAGAATTTTGTCCGCGCGCAGGATCTCGCCGCTTGCCGCGACGGCGCGTGGAAGAAGGCGGCGGGCCTGGTGCTGGTGCGCCAGCGGCCGGGCAATGGCAAGATGGTTTTCGTGACGCTGGAAGACGAGACCGGCGTGATCAATGTCGCGCTCTATTCCACCCTGTTCGAGCGCTATCGCAAGGAGACCATGGCGGCGCGGCTGATGGCGGTGGAGGGGCGCATCCAGAAAAGCTGGGCCGGGGTGGTGCATCTATTGGCGCGACGCGTGAGCGACCGATCGCCGGAGCTTGCCCGCCTGTCGGAAGGCGCGCGCGGCGCCCCGGATCGCGCTGTCCATCCGCGCAACGTCCGCGTCATTCCGAAATCGCGGGATTTCCATTGAAATTTTTTCCCGCTGTCGAGAGCGTCAAAATTCCGCTTGGCCCCGCCCGAGTTCCCGCCCTTATAACAAAAGCGGCGCGGGCGTGGCGAAATCGGTAGACGCAAGGGACTTAAAATCCCTCGGCCGCAAGGCCATGCCGGTTCAAGTCCGGCCGCCCGCACCAGTCGCGAAGCTCGCGATTTGAAATTCTTACAAAATAAGATATTTTGTAAGAATGAAACAGATCATCCCGTCGCTCCAAACCCTGTACCAAAATCTGCTACAGTCGGCGACCTCCGCGCCGCCCGCGACGCTGAATGTTTACAAGGGCTACGTCCAAGCTTTGGAACGCCACGGCGCGGCGCGGATAAGCCGTCCGCTCGGCCGCGCTGATGATCCGCGGGCGCAGGAAGAGGCCAAGCGTATCAAACGCGAGGCCGAGGCGCACAAGCAACGGCGGAAAATCGTCTCGCTACTGCGCGACGCGGGCGTTCCTGGGCCGCAACGCAACATGGGCCGAGTGCTTGAGGTTCTGTCGAACGCCGGCGTTTTCGAGAGCGGCGGTGTCGTGCTGGTCGGCACGGCCGCCTTTATTATTTATTCCGCCATGCTCGGCGTGGTCTTGCCCGATCAATACGCGTTCACCGAAGACGTTGATCTCAGCGTCGCGCCGCTCGCCATCGCTCATGCGCCAAATGTCGATCTGCTCAAAGTATTGCGCCGCGCGGACGAAAGTTTCGAGCCCATGCTCGATGCGTCCAGTCCAAACCTGCCGCCGGCGAAGTTCCGCGCGGCCGACGGCTTCCTCGTCGAGACCTTGACGAATGTACGTCGCGATAACGGCAGCCCGGTCCCGGTCCCGCAACTCTCGGCGTCGGCGGAAGCGCTTCGTTACCAAGAATATCTGGTCGATCGGCCGGCGCGCGCCGTAGCCCTCTATGGCTCGGGCGTGCCCGTGCTCGTTCCGCCGCCATCCCGTTACGCGGTGCACAAACTGATGATTGCTTCCTTGCGTGGCGAGGGGGCGTCCGCCAAGCGCCAGAAAGATCTGCAACAGGCAAATGCGATACGCGGCGCGCTGTGTTCCTATTATCCCGACGCTTGGGGAGACGCTCTGGAGGACGCGCTCGGACGCGGGCGCACTTGGCGCAAGCTGATCGAAAGCAGCCTGCGCATGTTGGACCGCTGACGCCCGCTATCTCTTCAGCTCAGCCCGCGGATCATAAGGCTTGTCCGTTTTCCAGCGGCGCATCATCTCTTCGAGGTCGGCGCTGGCGCCCTCGGGCAGGACGACGCGCAAGGTGACGAGCAGGTCGCCCGCAGGTTGCCCGCCTGCGGACGGCAGCCCTTTGCCGCGCAATCTCAGGGTACGCCCCGAATTGGAGTGCGGCGGCAGCGTCAGCTCGACCTTGCCGCCGAGCGTCGGCGATTCGACCTTCGCGCCCAGCACCGCCTCGTAAAGCGTGATCGGCAAGTCGAGCCGCAGGTCGCGCCCCTCGATGCGGAACAGGCCATGCTTCTCGAAACGGACGGTGACCATGGCGTCGCCAGCCGGTCCGCCGGTCTCGCTCGGCTGGCCCTGGCCGCGCAGGCGGATCTGCTTGCCTTCCTCGACGCCGGCCGGAATATTGACCTCGAGTGTCTTGCCGGTTGGCATCAGCACCCGGGCCTTGCCGCCATGCAACGCCGTCTCAAGCGAAATCTGGGTTTCGAGCGCGATATCGGCGCCGGGTTCGCGCATCTGCTGCCGCCCCGCGCCGCGCGGCGCGCGACCGCCGAAAAGATCGGAAAAAATGTCGGCCGCGTCAAAGCCCGCGCCGCCGCCGCCGCCGAAATTGAATTCGAAATGTTCGGCGCCGCCGGGGCCGCGCCGAAAACCGCCGGGTCCCGCGCCTTGGCCAAAACCGCCGGCGCCGCGTGAAAAGCCTTCAAAGCCCGGATGGCGCGGCTTGCCTTCGGCGTCGATCTCGCCCCGGTCGAACTGGCCCCGCTTTTTCTCGTCACCGAGAATTTCGTACGCCGTATTGGCTTCCGAAAAGCGCTCCTTGGCTTTGGGATCGTTGGGATTCTGGTCGGGATGATGCTGTTTGGCGAGCTTGCGAAACGCCTTTTTCACATCCGCGTGGGAGGCGTCCTTGGCGACGCCGAGTATTTGATAAGGATCGCGCATACTTCCAATAAGCCCAAAATTCGCCGGCCCGTTGCGGCGCCAACGCTCGTCTCGCCCCTTATTTGAGCGTGATCAGGCTCGGGCGCAAGGGGGGCGGCGGCGTGCTGCGGAGACTCAGTCCTTCATGGCCAGGCGAAACTCCGACAGGGTCCATTGCGCCTCCTTGTCGCGGCAGGCCGCGCCCTTGGCCGCCCGCGGCCCGGCGATCGTGTCGAACTGCGCTGAAAATGCGCGGCAGATCAGATCATTGGCCGGGTAGGCGAAGCCGACGGGCGTCACCGAGCCATGCGCCTTGCTGACAGGATTGTCCCAACGCACAGTGGCGCCATTGCCTTGCGGATCGAGAGCAATGGCCAGGGCGCCGAGCGCGCGGCGGCGGTCTTCGTCGTCGAGCGAAGCCGGAAGGGCCGGTTTTGACGGGAGAGTGAGCGAGACCGTCGGTATCGAACCGGTCGGCTCGGAATCGACCCCGCCGCCCAGCGGCGTGGCGATGGAGCAGGCGGCGAGCGCCTGGCAAATCGTCGCGCAGGCCGCGACGCGCCGCACAAGCGGAAAGATTTGCGGCACGCGCAACGTCAGTTCACTATCGAGCCTGGGCAGGGAAGGGTACAAGGCGAGCGCAATCCGACGGGACAAAACCAGGGCTATCATCCAATGAACGCATTAACGGGCGGTAACCGCGAGCCGGCGCATGCGCCTTTTGCGCTGTTCCAGCAATGGCTGGACGAGGCCGAGACGCGCGAAATCAACGATGCCAACGCCATGTGCCTGGCCACGGTCGATGAAAACGGCTTGCCCAACGCCCGCATGGTGCTGCTGAAAGGCTTCGACGACCACGGATTCGTCTTTTACACCAACAAAGAAAGCGCCAAGGGGCGCGAACTGGCCGGGAGCGGGCAGGCGGCCGGAGTGCTGCACTGGAAGAGCCTGCGCCGCCAGTTTCGCTTTCGCGGGCCAGTCGAGGAGGTGAGCGAGGAGGAGTCGAACGCCTATTTCGCCAGCCGCCATCGCGACAGCCGTATCGGCGCCTGGGCCAGCCAGCAGTCCCGCCCGCTCGAAAGCCGTTTCGCGCTGGAAAAGGCCGTCGCTCTATATGCCGCGAAGTTCAATATCGGGGAAGTGCCGCGTCCGGCCCATTGGGGCGGCTACCGCATCCGCCCGGTCGAGATCGAATTCTGGAGCGACCGACCGTTTCGCCTGCACGAGCGGCGGCGGTTTTCCCGACCCGCGCCGGACGGGGACTGGTCGTGTGAGCATCTTTATCCGTGAGCGACTTGCCATCCGTGAGCGACTCGCGCCGCCTCTATCCCGCCCAGCCGGCGCTGGCCGTCAGCATAGCTGTGTTCCGCGGGGCTGAGGTGCTGCTGGCGACCCGCACTGCGGCGCCATACCAGAAAATGTTCACGCTTCCAGGCGGACTGGTCGAGACGGGCGAGACGATCGAGGCCGCCGCCCTGCGCGAATTGCGCGAGGAAACCGGTGTTCTGGCGCGCCTCGTCGCCTTGAACCAGCCGGTGCAGCATATCGTCCGCGATTTTTTCGGGCGGGTCGAGCGGCATTATGTCATCCTGTCCTTCGCCGCCCGGTGGATCGCCGGCGAGGCGCGCCCGGGCGCCGAGGCGGGAGAGATCCTGTGGCGGGCGCCTGAAAATCTTTCCGACCTTCCCTTGACGCCCGGTCTGCTCCATATAATCGCCGACGCGAAGCGAATCGTGGATGGGGCGCGATGACTTTTGACGCGCGCTTTTTGCGCCGGATCTTGATTTCTCTTGGCCTTGTTCTTGGCCTTGGTCTGGCGGCAGCCGGCCTCTCGGCGCCGGCGCGGGCGCAATTCTTTTTGCCGTTTTTCGATAATCGACCTTCGACGCCGCCCAGCGGCGCGTATGGCCGTCCTCCAACGCGTCAAAGGCCGCAAGGCGGAATCGTCGACCTGCGGTCGAGGTCCAGGCCGCATCGCGCCAAGGCGCGGCCGGCCGAGCACGGACCTGGCAAACCGTCGAGAGCGTCAACGACGGCCAAACATCCAAAATCGCCCAAGCCGGTCGAAGCTGAAAAGGCGGCCAATCCAGCCAATCCAGCCAATCCAGCCAAAACGCCGCCGACGCCGGCGCCTGTCGCGGAGGGGCCGCCGCCGCCCTACGAGCCGCAATTGTTGCGCTTGTCGGAAATCATGGGCGCGCTCTCCTATCTGCAGAGCCTCTGCGTCGCGCCTGAGCCCGCAAAGGCGTCGGCCGAGGATCATCGATGGCGCGAGCGCATGGAGTCCTTGATGGCGGCGGAAGCTGTTGGCCCGACGCGCCGCGAAAAACTAGCCGGCGCCTATAATCGCGGCCTCCAGGGTTACGAATATTCCTATCGCGTCTGCACGCCGAACGCCCGGTTGGCGCGCCAGCGTTTCCTCGACGAGGGCGAGCGGCTGGCGCACGAGATCGCCACCCAATACAGGGCCAACTGAAACGAAGGCATGACGGATCAGGGCGCGTATTTCGATAATTATCAATAAATACATATACTTGTCAGCTAACTTGGGCATGCTCGGCGGCGTCCGGGTAATATTAACCTTTTCTTAATTCGCTCCTCGCGTCACCGGGGTTTGCCCGTTAAGGTCGCTCCATCATGACCTCCGCAGCCCCCCCTTATGTTGATCTCGAAGGCGCCGAAGACGAACGTCGGGCGGCGCTTGCCTATGTGACGGAAGCCTTTGCGGAGGCAATTCTTGCGGGGATCGAAAGCGAGAGCTTCGCCCACGCGGCGCTCTTCGCCGCCTTGCAGGAGCTTGTGGAGACCTATGGCGAGGAGGCTGTGGCTTCCTTCGCCGGGCGCCTGCCAGCACGCATCGAGGCCGGTGAATTCACCGTCGCCGTGAAACATTGACTCTTCGGCGGCCCACAGGCTCGCGCGGAAAACCCTAAAACCATTTTTGCGCGTGGCTCGGGCGCTCCGTTGGGGCCGCAAGCATCGCCGCCAGGCCGGCGAAAATGCCGCGGCGCCGCTTGCCGTCGCGAGGTTCCGTTTGGGCGGTCGAGATCGTCGTGAAAAAATTCAACGACGGGGGCAGCGGTTCGCGCGTCAGCGGCTCGAACGCGCGGCGAAGGCGCTCGCCATTTCGGCGCCATTCGTCGGCTCGACGCTTCGCTTCCCGGCGCGATTCCAGATAAAGGCCGATTTCTGCGCGCCGGTCCTCGCCAAGCAGGTTATCGATGAAACGGTGCAGGTCGCTTTCAGTCGCCGGACCGCCCGGCAGAGCGGGCGCATCGGCAGGCGGGGGATCGGCGGCGATCAGGTGAGGGCGAGCGCGGCCGCAGAGTTCGCTCGCAAGCCGGGCGCGCGCCACTGAAAGCCGTGGCAAGACGAGATCGTTCGGCATGTCGAGCGCCTCGGCCGCCTGCTCATAACTCAGGCGCTCGAGCGTCACCAAGGCGAGCAAGGCGCGCAGGTCGAACGACAGCCGTGGCAGCGCCCGCGCTTCGGGCGCCCAGGGAAAATGAATTGCTTGCGCCGTTTTCGAGCCGCGCGGCGCCGCGCCGCCTTCGTCCGCCTCGCATGCCTGAACTGGCCTCCCGAGGTCTCGGTTCTCCAGCCTTTCGCGCGCCAAAGCGGTGACGCGGTGATAAAGAGCCAGGCGCATTCGTTCAAAACGGAAGAAAGCTGCAGGGTCGGCGGCAAGCCTCGCGCCGTTCTTCATTGATTCGATTGGCTCCGATCGGGCGCGCCAGAAACCGAGCAGGGCCTGTTGCACCAGATCGTCGGCGTCCTGGTCGGCGCGTGGGCGACCAGCGCCGCCGACTGGCGCGGCGGGCCAGCTTCCGAGCAAGGCGTGAGCGTAGCGCCGCAGTTGCGGCGCCGTCTGGGCGAGGAAATCGCGCATCGCGCCGCGGAGTCCCATTTGCAGCAATCGAGTCCTGTTGACGAAGGACCGCCCGAGTCGTCCGGAGCCGGCGAAAAGCCGGACAAGAGACGCCGAACAGTCAAATAATGTTAATAAAGCTTAAACATTCCCGTTCCCCATGGCCAGACGGAGTCGTGGCTTTGCGGGTTTTGCGGCCGTTTTCAAGGGGACAATCCGGCGGCGGCGGCGGCGGCGACGCGGGTGGGGGCCGCGCCCGGCCCTTGCCTCGGACGCGGCGCAGGGCTAAATGGCCGGACCGACATGCTGGGAACGATAATGACAATGACAGCCGTGGACGCCGCCGTCGCCCTGAACGATCAGTTGGGACCCTTGCGCGGCAAGCGCGGTCTCGTCATGGGGCTGGCCAACAACCGCTCGATCGCCTGGGGCATCGCCAAGGCGGCGCGGGCGGCCGGGGCGGAAATCGCCCTGACCTACCAGGGCGAGGCGCTTGAGCGGCGCGTAAAACCGCTGGCGGCGGACCTCGGCGCGCATGTCGTTGGCGAATGCGACGTGACCAACGCCGCGTCGATCGACGCGGTATTCGCGGAAGTCGAGAAATTATGGGGCGGCCTGGATTTCGTCGTCCACTGCATCGCCTTTTCCGACAAGGATGAACTGACCGGCCGCTATGTCGACACCAGCGAGGAGAATTTCAAAACCTCGCTGCTGATCTCCTGCTATTCCTTCACCGCCGTCGCCCAGCGCGCCGAAAAACTGATGCGCGATGGCGGCGCGATGCTGACGCTGACCTATTACGGCGCGGAAAAGTGGATGCCGCATTATAACGTCATGGGCGTGGCCAAGGCGGCGCTGGAGGCCAGCGTGCGCTATCTCGCCGCCGACCTTGGCGAGAAGGGCATCCGCGTCAACGCCATTTCGGCGGGGCCGATCAAGACGCTCGCGGCCTCGGGCATCGGCGATTTCCGCTACATCCTCAAATGGAACGAATATAATGCGCCTCTGCGGCGCACCGTCACGATCGACGAGGTCGGTGAAAGCGCGGTATTCCTGCTCTCGCCGATGGGTCGCGGCGTGACCGGCGAAATCCTGCATGTTGACGCCGGCTATCATGTGGTGGGCATGAAAAACCCCAACGCGCCCGATATTTCGAAAAAGGAATGATTTTTCACGCCGAACCCGAGACGCGAGCGCCGCGACTGTATTTCCTGCGGCACGGCGAAACCGACTGGAACGCGATCGGCCGCCTGCAAGGCCGGCAGGATACGCCGCTCAATGGCCTTGGGACCGAGCAATCGGCGCGCGCCGGCCGCAAGCTCAAGAAGATCCTGGGCGCTCAAGGTCAAGACCCTGCTTCACTGTGCTACCAGTGCTCGCCTTTGTCGCGAACGCGCAAAACCATGGAAATCGTCCGCGCGGAACTGGGATTGCCCCCAGAAGGCGGCGTCATCGACGATCGGTTGGTCGAATTCACCTTCGGGCGCTGGGAGGGGCTGACCTGGCCCGAGGTTTGCGCCTGCGATCCCGAATTGGCGCGCGAACGCGAAGAGGACAAGTGGAATTTCACGCCGCCCGGCGGCGAAAGTTACGCCCAGCTTGCCGAGCGCCTGAAGCCCTGGCTCGCGGCGCAAACGGTTCCGAGCGTCGTGGTCTCGCATGGCGGCGTCGCGCGGGTGCTGATGGCGATGATCGGCGGCCTGCCGGTCGCGCGGGCGCCGATGGCCGACATCTGGCAGGGCAGGGTGTTGGTTTTCGCGGCGGGTCGTTTTGATTGGATTTAAGCCGAATCAGCGGAAAAATAATTCAATGACAATCATTTATGCTGACAACGGTGGTCTGGCCAAAGCTTCGGGGCCATTTCTGCATGAGACGATCATATCTTTCACATAACACACTGAATTATAGTGAAAATTATCTTCATGTTTCGCTTTTGGCCTCACCGGCCTTGTCGCCATTCCTTTCAAGCGAGTCCGCCAGTTCCGCCGCCAGCGCGAAAAAGCGCCGCCGGACGTCCGGAGCGTAGGGGTTCATCCGCTCGATGGCGTAAAAGACTTCCGGCGCGTCATATCGCACCATGTCGATGGCGCGCGCGATCAGGTCGAAGCTGGCCGTGGTCATGTGGCGGGGCAGGGGCTCCATTTCGACCAGAACCTTGGCGATCAGATGGGTCAGGCCTTGCACCATGGCGGCTTCGCGGTCGTGCGCTTCGGGCGTGGCGATGATCGCGTCAAGCCCGAAGGTCTTGCGCAGGTAGGCGGCAATGGGCCGAGCATAGCGGCCGCGGATGGGGCAGATGACGATCTTCAGGCCCTTGACGCCGCCGCGCGCGCTTTGCGGCCCGAACATCGGATGGGTGCCGACGATATCGACATGCGCAGGCAATTCGCTCAGCATGATCCGCGCCGGGACCACCTTCACCGAGCTGACGTCAAGCACCAGCGCCCCGGGGCGCAGCCAGGGGTTGATCGCCGCGATGACCTGGCTCAACGCCGGCACGGGCGTTGCGAGAATGACGATGTCGCAGGCGGCCACTTCTTCGAGAGGGCACAGGGTCACGCCCTTGACCTCACCCTTGACCTCGCCAGCGACCTTGTCATTGACGTTGTTCTGGACGGCGGGATCATAGCCGAGCAGCGGAAACTGCGCGCCGAGGTGGGCGGCGACCAGACGGCCGAATGCGCCGAGGCCGATCAGTCCGATTTTCAGCGGCCGTCTTTTGTGGCGCTCGCTCACAAGTTTTCCCCGTTGGCGGTCTATCGCCCGCCAACCGTCAAGCCGCTCGGCGCGAAAAAGTCAAGCTCTCCGCTATTTGGCGGACTGATCGTAATTGCACACCGTCGGCGCCTTGAACTTGATGGGGCCTCCGCAAGGATCGCAGCCGCTGACCAAAACGCACAGCGCCAGAATTGCGCCCAAACGAACCCATGTGGCCACGATGCACTCTCCTCCGCCCAAATGCGGGATTGACGGAAATTCCCCTGAAAACTGAGCCGAAACCGGGAGCGAAAGTCAAGCTGTCGCGCCCGGCGTCAAGATCAATACAACACAAATCGTCCGCGCTGGAACTCCAGATTTAGCTAAATCAATGGGATGTCGTGGGTTTGCTGTTGAGGAACATGCGCGGTCGCCCGCACCGCCGGTCAGGACGTCAGCTGGAACAGGTCGGCCTGTTTCTTGGCGCGGCCTGACACGAGCGTGGAGTAAGCCGAAATCGGCGCGGGACGACCGATGAAATAGCCCTGGATCTCGTCGCAGCCCTCGGCTTCCAGAAACGCCAGCTGCGCCTGCGTTTCGACGCCTTCGGCGATGACCGAGAGGCCCAGCCCGTGTCCGAGATTGATGATCGCGCGCACGATGGCGTCGGATTGGGCGCTGCGTTGCAGCTTCGAGACGAAGGATTGGTCGATCTTGATCCTGTCGAACGGAAAGGACTGCAGATAGGACAGTGACGAATAGCC
Source organism: uncultured Alphaproteobacteria bacterium (assembly GCA_963828185.1). Classification (GTDB taxonomy): domain Bacteria; phylum Pseudomonadota; class Alphaproteobacteria; order Rhizobiales; family Beijerinckiaceae; genus Rhodoblastus. Next base: position 340,664 of record CAWHDV010000019.1, read on the forward strand.
GGTGCCGAAATCGTCGATGGCGATGCCGACCCCGAGCGATTTCAGGCGGCGGAGGATTGAGGTCGCCCGGCTCACGTCGTCGACCAGGACGCCTTCGGTGATTTCGAGCTCAAGCCGCTCGGGCGACAGGCCGGTTTCGAGCAGGATGGCATGCACGATCTCCGGCAAATCGTCCTGGCGGAACTGCGCGGGCGAGAGGTTGACCGCGATGCGCAGCGGTTCGTCCCAGCGTTGCGCTTCGCGGCAGGCTTCGCGCAGGACGCAGGCGCCGATCGCGACAATGAGGCCGCTTTCTTCGGCGATCGGGATGAAAACGCCGGGCGAGATCGGTCCGCGCTTCGGATGGGTCCAGCGCAGCAGCGCCTCGAAGCCGACGATATCGCCGCCGGGCGCGGCCTGTGGCTGATAATGCAGGGCGAGCTCGTTGCGTTCGAGCGCGCGCCTGAGATCCTGCTGCAACACATTGCGTTCGTGCAGCGCGGCGGCAAGAGCCCGGTCGAAATACCGGACATTGCCCAGCCCGGCGGATTTGGCGGCGAAAAGCGCGGCGTCGGCGCTGGCGCGAATGGTCTCCGCGTCACCGTCGACGGGATAGATCGCCACCCCGACGCTCAGGCCGATCGTGATCTCATGGCCGTCGATCTCGAACGTTTCGGCCAGCGAGGCCGCCAGCGAATGCGTCAGTTCCGACGCTTGTTCCAAGGCGCGCTCCAGACACTGTCCCTCGGCGGCGATGGCCGAGAAATCGTCGCCGCCGTTCCTTGCCAAAAAGCCGTCTCCCGCGACGGAGGCGAAAAGCTTGGCCACCCGCTGCAGGAGCTGGTCGCCCACGCTGTGCCCAAAAAGGTCGTTGACGTCCTTGAAACGGTCGAGATTGATCGAGAGCAGCGCGAAAGGCTTGTTTTTTTCGTCCGATCGCTTGATGGCCGAGGCGAGATGGTCGGTGAAGGCGGAACGGTTTGGCAGGCCGGTAAGGATGTCATGGCGCGAAAGCCACGCGGCGGACTGTTTCAGCCGGACGATTTCGGCGTCAAAAGCCAGCGCCTGGCCTCGCAGCCTGCGGTCCGCCAGCGCGGTGATCGCGCCGATGCCCAGCAGGGCTATGCTGACCCCGGCGATGGCGAAGGCAAGCATGCTCGGCGGGAAGGCGGCGGCCTCGACCGTCCGGGTCGGGTCCGGAATGATCCGCAACGCCGCCATGCCGCCGAAATGCAGCGCGACGATCGCCAGGGTGAGCACAGCCGCGGAGGCGATCCGCACGCGCCACATGTCTCCCGCTCGCGCGAGCCGGATTGCGGCGGTGGACAGGATGACGCCGGCGGCGATCGAAGCAATGACGATCCGCATATCCCATTCGATCCGCGCGGGAACCTCGAGCGCCGCCGTGCCCGTGTAATGCATGGCGGCGATTCCGAGGCCCAGCAAGGCTCCTCCGGATAGCGTGCGGCGGATCCCCGCGCGAAAAGCCCTCTCGCCTTCGACGGCGACGCCAAGCGCCAGCGCGGTCGTGACGATCGCAAGCAGCAGCGAGATGACGGTCAGTGGAATATTGAAGCCGGTGGGAACGTGCGGCTCATAGCCGAGCATGGCGATGAAATGCGTGGCCCAGACGCCGCCGCCGCCTGCGACGCCGCCGAGAAGCACCCAGAAAGTCGGGCGACCCCGGGTTGCGCGGGCCAGCCGGAAAAGGTCGAGGGCGGTGAGGCTGGTGAAATAGCAGATCACCGCCGCCAGCAGGACCAGCCGGTAATCGTGTTCGCCCACGGCGCAATTCAGGAGATCGAAAGGCTTGAACACGCGCGCCACTTCCAGAAACAAAGGGATTCACGGAAATTGCGGGCGGCGCTTTTGGGCAAAACGGCGAACACAACTTATGCGTGTATCACAGCCGCCAATCGCTGAATAAACATTTAAAGAAAATGGAATTAGACAATTATTTCATGGTGTTCTTTCTCCTCAGAGGGAGAAGCGCCCCCCAATTCTTGCCCGCCACATGCAAAACTTTCCACGCCGCGCCGGAAATTATTCCCCTTTGGGAAAATCGGCGGCGAGGGTCGCTTCCTTGTTGGCGAGCACTTCGTCGCGGAAGGCTTCCAGCTTGCCGAGGATCGTCTGATAGGCGACCGCGCCGAGCACAAGATGCAGCGGGGCGTCAGCGGCCTCGACCGCGGCAATGATCGCCTTGGCCGCGCGGACGGGGTCGCCCGGCTGTGTCCCGCTATAGCCCTGGATCGCCTGGCGGCGAGCGATCGCCGTCTCCTTGTAGGCTTCGATCCCCTGTATTGGCGTGCGCAACGAGCGGCCGGCCCAATCGGTGCGGAAAGGCCCCGGCTCGACAATCAGCACCTTCACGCCAAACGGCGCGACCTCCCTGGCGAGCGCCTCGGAAAGGCCCTCGACCGCGAACTTGCTGGCGTTGTAGTAGCCGATGCCCGGAAAGCCCGAAACGCCAGCCATCGACGAAATATTCACCACCGCGCCGCTTTTCTGCGCCCGCATCGCCGGCAGCACGGCGCGGGTCATCGCCGCAAGCCCGAAGACATTGGTCTCGAACATGGCGCGGATTTCGGCTTCCTCGCCTTCCTCGATCGCCGCGAGGTAGCCAAATCCGGCGTTGTTGACCAAAACGTCGATGCGCCCGAATTTCTCCAGCGCCTGCTGCGCCGCCGCCGCGATCTGCGTGGGCTGGTCCACGTCGAGCGCCAGCGCAAGGGCGGTTTGCGGGAAGGTCGCGGCGAGATCGGCGATTTTCGTGGCGTCGCGGGCGGTGATGACGACGCGATAGCCATCCTCGAGCAGGATTTTCGCCAGGTCGCGGCCGAAGCCTGTGGAGCAGCCGGTGACGAACCACACGGGTTTGGCGTTTTGCGACATGCGTTCATCTCCCTTTCAGCTCATCCGCCTTATCTAGCATCGCCAGCCAGCCCTGCAAGCCGGCGTCGGGTCCGCCATCGCGCCGCCTTGCGGCCACGATTTTGGCATACTCGCCGCCGGTTTTTGCGGGTAGGAGCGTAAACGATCCTGTGCTATGCGACAGCCCGGCCAGGATGAAGCCTGGAAGCGGGCGGGGCGATCGGGAACAAGCGATGACGGAAATCGAAATGGAAACAACGGCAGTTGTTCGGCCTGTGCAAGCGCGGCCGTCGCCAGCCCTTTCGGTTCTCCGCGGCGCGGTGCGTCCCGACCTGCTGCGCGACGAATTGCTCGCCGAGATTTTCGCCTCCACCGTGGCCGCCGGCCCGCACGCCGTCGCCATGAGCACGATGGAGCGCAAGCTTACCTACGAGCAGGTCGATCACGAGGCGACTTCACTGGCGCGCGGCCTGATTCGTCGGGGCATTGGCCCTGGCGACGTCGTCGGCTTGTGGGGACCGCGCGGGCCGGAACTGCTGATCAGCCAGATCGCCGTCGCCAAGACCGGCGCCGCCTGGCTGCCGTTTGACGCCGACGCGCCAATCGAACGCATCGAAGTCTGTCTGAACGACTGCGAGGCCAAGGCGCTCCTGACTTCGGAAACCTTCGCCGCCAAGGCGAAGGGCGGCGTGAGCGCGCCGATCGTCACCGGATCCGACTTGATCGACCCGAACGACCATAGCCCAGTCGATGCGCGCCAGAGGGGCGCCACGGCGGACCATCCGGCCTACATGATCTATACGTCCGGCTCGACCGGCACGCCCAAGGGCATCGTCATCACCGGCCGCAATATCTGCCATTACCTGCGCTCCGCCAACGAGACCTACAAGCTTGGCAGGTCAGACATCGTCTTCCAGGGCGCCTCCATCGCCTTCGACCTGTCGATGGAGGAAATCTGGATCCCCTATCTGGCCGGCGCCACGCTGTTCGTCGCCACGCCGGAAATCATGGGCGAGGCCGAGCAGCTGCCCGATATCATGGAGGAAGTCGGCGTCACCGTGCTCGACACGGTGCCCACCCTTCTTTCGCTCATGCCGCGCGACATCAAGACCTTGCGCGTGATCATCCTTGGCGGCGAGGCCTGCCCGCCGGCCGTGGCCGCCCGCTGGTGCAGGCCGGGGCGGACGATCTTCAATTCCTACGGGCCGACCGAAGCGACCGTCGTCGCCACGGTGGCGGAAGTGCGTCCGGACGAGCCGGTGACCATTGGCGGCCCGATCGCCAACTACACCTGCTATGTCGCCGACGAGGATAACAATCTGCTCGATCGCGGTGTCGAGGGCGAATTGCTGATCGGTGGCCCGGGCGTGGCGCGCGGCTATCTCAAGCGCGATGCGCTGACGGCGGAAAAATTCATCGCCAATCCTTTCGATCGCACCGGATCCGATCCGATTCTCTACCGCTCCGGCGACGCCGTGGCGATGATGGAGGACGGCAATATCGCCTTCCGAGGTCGCATCGACGACCAGGTGAAAATTCGTGGATTCCGCGTCGAGCTGGGCGAGATTGAAGCCAGGCTCGCTGACCAGCCCGGCGTCAACCAGGCGGCGGTGGTGCTGCGCAACGACGAGGGGCTCGACCAGTTGGTCGCCTTTCTCGTCGCCGAAAAGGGCGAGACGCTCGACATCAAGGGCCTCCGCGCGGAGCTGCGCGGAAAACTGCCGGCCTATATGGTTCCCGCGCGCTTCGAGGAGCGCGACGCGCTGCCGCGCCTGTCGTCCGGCAAGGTCAATCGCAACGCCTTGAAGAAAGAGCCGCTCACGACGGTCGCCGTCTCGACCGAGGAGCAGGAGGAGCCGCGGACGCCGACCGAAGCCGTCCTGCTGGACGCGGCGAAAAAAGTGCTGCCGCCGCAATCCATGCCGTTTGACGCCGATTTCTTCACCGATCTCGGCGGCCATTCGCTGCTGGCCGCGCGTTTTGTCTCGCTGGTGCGCCAGACGCCACAGCTGGCCGGCATCACCCTGCAGGACATGTATTCGGCGCGCAGCCTGCGCGCCATCGCCGCGCTGATGGATGAAAAGGCGGCGGTCGCCGGCGCGCCGAAAGACCTCTCCTTCACGCCGCCGCCGCTCATGCGGCGTTTCCTGTGCGGCCTGGCGCAGGCGATCGCGCTGCCGTTCCTGCTAGCCTTGTCGACCGCGCAATGGCTGGGCATTTTCGTCTCCTACATGCTGCTGACCGACACGGACGCCAGCATCTGGCAGGAAATCGCCTCGTTGCTCGGCGTCTACATGCTCGTCAATTTTGTGACGCTCATCTTCGCGATCGCCACCAAATGGCTGGTGATTGGCCGTTTCAAGCCCGGGCGCTATCCAATCTGGGGCGTTTATTATTTCCGCTGGTGGCTGGTGCAGCGCGCGCTGGCGCTTACCCACATGAAATGGCTGCAGGGCTCGCCGCTGATGCGCGCCTATCTGCAGGTCCTCGGCGCCAAGATCGGTCAGGACGCCAATATTTCCGAACTCGACATCGGCGCCGTCGATCTCATCTCCATCGGCGCTGGATCGACGCTTGGCCAGCAAGTCAAATTGTCCAACGTGACTTTCGAGGGCGCCGACATGATCATCGGCCCGATCGACATCGGCCCGGATTGCTCGATCGGCTCATCCTGCGTCATCGAGGACCATTGCGTGATCGAGGAGGGCGCCGAATTGCGCGACCTCACCGCCATCGCGCCGCGCCAGCGGGTCGCCGCCTGGGAAATCTGGGACGGCTCGCCCGGCCGCTGCATCGGCTCGGTGGACAAGGACGACCTGCGTCCTTTCGCGCAGGTCGGGCCGGTCAAGCGCAGCGTGCAGACCTTCCTGTATACGCTGCTGCTGCTGGCGATCCCGCCGATCGGCCTGCTGCCGCTGTTCCCGGCCTTCTGGGTGTTCGACCGCATCGACGAATGGCTGGGCCTCGCCGCGACCAGCCGGATGCTTTACATGGCCGCCATTCCGATCATGGCCTGGCCGACGTCCTTCGTCATGGTGCTGGTCACAGTGGCCTTCATCATCGTGGTGCGCTGGACAGTCCTGCCCCGCGTGCGCGAGGGCTATTATTCGGTCTTCTCCTGGTTCTACATGCGCAAATGGGCGGTGGCGCTTGCGACCGAAATCACGCTTGAGACGCTTTCCTCGCTCTATGCGACGGTCTACATGCGCGCCTGGTATCGCCTGATGGGCGCCAAGATCGGCAAGGATTCGGAAATTTCGACCAACCTCGCCGGACGCTACGACCTGGTCGAGATCGGCGAGAAATGTTTCATCGCCGACGAAGTGATCTGCGGCGACGAAGAGGTGCGGCGCGGCTGGATGCGGCTCGAGCGGCTGCGCACGGGTTCGCGCGTGTTCATCGGCAATGACGGCGTGCTGCCGCCGGGCGCCGACATTCCCGACGGCGCACTGATCGGCATCAAGTCCAAACCGCCGTCCAACGACCAGATTTCGCCCGGCGACACCTGGTTCGGCTCGCCGCCGATCAGGCTGCCGGTGCGACAGAAATTCGACGGCGGCGGCGCCAACTGGACTTACGAGGCGCCGCGCTGGAAGAAATTCGCGCGCGCCGTCTTTGAGGCGATCCATATTTCGCTGCCGACCATGTTGTTCATCACCTTCGGCACCTGGTCGATCGAATGGTTCGGCCCTTCGATGCTGGAAGGCGATTACGGCACGGTGTTCTGGATGTTCGTCGCCTCGTCGACGGCCATCGCCGCCGTGATGACCCTCATCGTGATCGGCGTGAAATGGGCGACCATGGGCCGCTACGAGCCGGTGACCAAGCCGATGTGGTCGTGGTGGGCGATGCGCACCGAGGCGGTGGCCGTGCTTTACTGGGGCCTCGCCGGCAAGGTGCTGCTCGACCATTTGCGGGGCACGCCGTTCCTGCCATGGCTTTTGCGGCTGTTCGGCGCGAAATTCGGCAAGGGCTGTGTGCTCGACATGACCGACATCACCGAATTCGATTGCATTGAAGTCGGCGATTTCTGCAACCTCAATTCGCTTTGCGCCTTGCAAACCCATCTTTACGAGGACCGGGTGATGAAGGTCGGCCGGGTGAAGCTCGGCTCCGGCGTCACCGTCGGCGCCGGTTCGACCGTGCTCTACGATACCCATATTGGCGATTTCGCCCGCCTGGGTCCGCAGACCATCGTGATGAAGGGCGAATCGATTCCAGCGCACACGGAATGGTCGGGCGCTCCGGCGCAGCCGACGCAGCACGCGCCCGCGCAGGCGCAGGCCTGCGCCGTGGCCTAGGGTCGAAAACGCGGCCGCCTTGCGGCGGCTTCGCTCCGGGGTTACGCTGGGGCGCAAGAGAAAAATCGTCCGGGCAGGGAAATGGCCAGCGAAATTGACGCCTTGCGGGTATGGTTCCGCCTTATCCGCCTTCATACCCGCAGCCGCATGGCCGTCGCCAATCGCTTGCGCGCCTTCGACCTGTCGGTGCCGCAATGCGACGTGCTGACGACGCTGACCGAGCAGGAGGGTCTGTCGCAGCAGGAGCTGGCGGCGCGGCTCTATGTCACCAAAGGCAATATTTCCGGCCTGATCGACCGTCTGGTCGCCGGCGGGCTGGTCGAGCGCCGTTCCTTGCAGGGCGATCGTCGCTCGCACGCGATTTTCCTGACGCCCGAGGGGCGTGAGATGGCGCGCCGCGGCATCGAGGCGCAGAAGGCTTTCGTCGCCGAGACGTTCGGGCGCGTTTCCCCGGAACGCCTGGCGTTGTTCGATGGTCTGCTGGTTGAGTTGCGCGATCTCGTCCGGTCGCAAGATGACCTTTCCGCGCGGGAGGGCGCCGAGGCTTGAGCGGGGACGGCAAGTTCGCGTTCGAGGGTTTCGACGAAAGATTTTTTGCCGCTTCCGCACGCGACTGGCGGCGCGGCCTGGAGCAAAGGCGCTATTCGGCGCGCGAATTGCTCGAGGCGGTCTGGGACAGGATTTTGCTCCGCAACCCGGCCGTCAACGCCCTTGCCGCCTATGATTACGCGGCGGCGGCGCGGGCGGCGCAAGAGGCCGACGATCGTTTCGCGCGCGGCGAGGCGCGAAGTCTCGAAGGGCTGCCGATCACCATCAAGGACAGTTTCGAGACGGCGGGCCTGACGACCAGTTGCGGCGCGCGGGAATTGGCGGACTATCGGCCGAAGGAGGATGCGCTCGCCGTGGCGCGGCTGCGCGCGGCGGGAGCGATCATCCTCGCCAAGAGCAATGTTCCCCCGCTGACCGGCGATTTCCAGACCGCCAGCGCGCTTTACGGCGTCACCTCCAATCCTTTCGACCTGTCGCGTTCGCCCGGCGGCTCGTCCGGCGGCGCGGCGGCTTCGGTCGCCTCCGGCTTCTGCGCTTTCGAACTCGCCTCCGATCTCGGCGGTTCGATCCGTTGGCCGGCCCACGCCTGCGGCCTGTTCGGGCTCAAATCGTCATGGGGCCAGATCCCGCTCTTCGGCCACATTCCGCCGCTGCCGGCGATGCGCCTGAAGAATCCGCCCGATCTCGCTGTGGCCGGACCGCTCGCCCGCTCGAGCGGCGATCTCGACCTCGTCCTGTCGGTCACATCAGGCCCTTTCAACGCGCAAGGCCCGGCGTTTTTGCGCAAGGCGCGCAAGAAACGGCCCGAGGACCTGCGGCTGGCGCTTTGGCTCGACCCGGATTTCGCCCCCGTCGACGCCTCCGTCGCGGCCTCCGTCCATCTCGCCGCCGAAGAATTGCGCAAGGCGGGCGCCGCCGTCGACGAGTCCGCGCGGCCGGCCTTCGCCTTCACTGAGGCGTTCGAAATCTACGCTTTTCTCAATTTCGCCATCGGCTTCGCCGGAATGTCCCGGGAGATGCGCGAAGAAATCGCGGCGCGCGGAAAAACGTTCGACGCCGACGATCCTTCCTATCGGGCCATGCAGGCGCGCGCCGCCAGGTTCGACGCCGCGACCTTCGGCCGGCTGATGGAGCGCCGGACGGCGATCAGGCGCGCTTTTTCGGCTTTTTTCGAGGATTACGACGCCATCCTCTGCCCGCCCGCGCCTTGCCGCGCGATCAAGCATGATTCCTCGCCGGATTTTTTCGGCCGCCGGCTGGAAACCAGCGTTGGCGATCTGCCCTATTACGACCTCCTGAAATGGGCGAGCCTGGCTTCGCTCGCGCATCTGCCCGCCGCCGTCGCGCCGGCGCCGCCGTCCGGGGGCTTGCCCGGCGGGGTGCAGATCATCTGCGCCTTCGACGAGGATCGCAGCGCCACCGCCATCGCCGCCATGCTGGAAAACCTGCTGGGCGGCTTTGTCGCGCCGGTTCACGGATTCTGACGCCTTTCAGGACAGGGGCTTGATCGGCTGCTTAACGTCGATTTTACGTTAATCGCTCAAGTTAGCGACAAGGCGTTCAGCGATCGTCAGCCATGACTTTCGTCACGCCGGGTTGGTACGAGTTGAGTAGGTTCCCGCCATGATGATGAACAAGCAGCAATTGATGCATTCGCCCGTGCGGCCGCGTCGCGAGGATGCGCGCGACCTTCAGTCGCGGCTTTATCGCGAAATCGGCCTGGCGGCGGTCGCGGCCGAGCTTTTCGGGCCGGAGCCGAGGCGGGAGGCGGTCGAGCCGCGCCAGGACCGCGCCAATATGGACCGCGGCAATGTCAAGGTCGTGCGGGCCGGCGACCGCGCCGCCTGAGAGCGGCGCATCCACTCATCATTTCGACGCTTTGCGCGGGCAGACAGGCGGCATTCGCCTTAAGCCGGAAAAGCCTGGCGCGCCCGCTTTCGCGGAAGCCGAGCGGGAGATGAGATGATCGATCGTCGCCAATTCATCGCCGGGGGCCTCGCCTTGCCCCTGCTCGGCGCGACGACCGGCGTCTATGCGGTCGGCGTCGAGCCGAATTTCTTCCTCCAGGTCAGGCGCTATTCCCTGACGCCCACCAACTGGCCGGCAGGCCTCAATTTGCGGCTGGCCGTTCTCACCGACATCCACGCCGGCGAGCCGTTCATGAGCGCGGCCAGAATCGCCCGGATCTGCGCCGCGACCAACGCGCTCAATCCCGACGCCATCCTTCTGCTCGGAGATTTCAACGCCGGCCATTATTTTGTCACGCGCGCGGTGACCTCGCAGCAGGTCGGCGAGGCCCTCTCCCGTTTGCGCGCGCCGCTCGGATGCTACGCGGTGCTCGGCAATCACGACTGGCAGCACGGCGACCTGGTGAACTCGCCCTCGGACGGAACCGTCGCCATCCGGCGGGCGCTGACCCAGGCGGGAATCGCCGTGCTCGAGAACGACGTGATCCCCCTGCGCAAGGATGGGCGGAAATTCTGGCTGGCCGGTCTCGGCGATCAGGAAACCGACTTCGCGCCGCCAAGTCGGAACTATCGGGATATCGTCGGCGTGGACGACCTCCCCGCGACTCTAACGCTGATCACCGACGACGCGCCGGTGGTCTTGATGGCGCATGAGCCGATGATCTTCCATTCCGTGCCGAAACGCGTCGCCGTGACGCTTTGCGGCCATACCCATGGCGGGCAGGTCAATCTGCCTTTGTTGGGACCTCTGGTCGGCGACATCCGCTTCGGGGTCGATTTTGTTTACGGGCATACGGTGCGCGACGATCGTCACCTGATCATTTCGGGGGGACTGGGCGAATCCGTCATGCCGCTGCGCTTCCTGCGGCCGCCGGAAATCGTAGAAGTCGTGCTGGGCGCCCTGCCCGAAGCGGCCTGACTTCGTCCTACATCCCCATCAAGGTCAGCACATGCGCCGCGACAGAGCGCGCAAGGCCGTCGAGGTCGTAGCCGCCTTCGAGCAGCGAGACCAGACGGCCGCCGCATTTGCGGTCGGCGACGTCCATCAGCTTGGCCGTCGCCCAGGCGAAATCCGCCTCGACCAGGTTGAGGTTGGCGAGGGGGTCGCGGCGATGGGCGTCAAATCCCGCCGAAATAATGACAAGATCGGGACCGAAATCCTCGATGCGCGGGAGTATGGCGAGCTCCATCGCCTCGCGGAACTGCACGCCGCTGTCGCCCGCGCTGAGCGGCGCATTGACGATATTGTTGTATTCGCCGCGTTCGCCGCTCGAACCGGTTCCCGGATAAAGCGGCATTTCATGCGTCGAACAATACATGACGTTGCGGTCCGACCAGAAAATGTCCTGCGTGCCGTTGCCGTGATGCACGTCGAAATCCATGATGGCGACGCGCTGCGCCCCATGCGCGGCGATGGCGTGGCGCGCGGCCACGGCGGCGTTGTTGAAAAAGCAAAAGCCCATTGGCGTCGCCCGCTCGGCGTGGTGGCCGGGCGGCCGCATGGCGACGAAGGCGTTGTCGACGTCACGGCGCATGACCTCATCGACCGCCTGGCAGGCGCCGCCGATCGCATGGAACGCGGCGTCGAGCGTGCCGGGGCTCATGGTCGTGTCGCTGTCGAGCCGGGCGAAACCGTCGCGCGGCGAGGTCTGCTCCAGCGCTTCGAGATAGGAAGTGGGATGGACGCGCAGCACCTGCTCGCGGCTTCCCAGCACTGACTGGTCGCGCACCAGCATCATGAATTTTTCATGTTCCAGAATGCGTTCGATCACCCGGACGCGATCGGGCCTTTCAGGATGCCCGGGTCCATTGTCATGCGCCAGCCCGGAGGGATGTGTAATCAACAGCGTGTTCAATGCAGGCCCACAAACTTGAAAACCACCGGCGCCCCGTCCCGAAGGCCGGAAGGATAATCGCTTCGCGCCGGTCAGGCGAAGCCGTCTGGCTCCGGCGCGAAGAATTTCCATTCTGAACATCGCGCCATTCCACGTCCCTGTCCAACTGAGTTTTGGGCTTAAGTCCAAAGTCTATGGCCGTTTTATCGCTTTTTGACGCCGATGGAGCGCCGGCGAGCCGCGGCTCCACTGTTGCGCCACCGCCACAGACGGTGCTATTTTGAGCGTGATATTGGTAAGTGATGGCCCCGGGTCGTGACGGCGGGGCGGATTATGGTAAGTAGGAATTGAATTATGGCGCTGGCGCGGCGCGAGAACCGGGGCGGATCAATGAATTTGAGGACTGTGGCGAGTATCGGCTTGATTGCCGTGGGGCTGGCGGGCTGTAACATGACCGCGACTCCCGACCCGACCTTGAGTGGCAGGGACGCGGAATTCATGTCGCTCGCGCCGAAGGCTGAAGTCGGCGGCGAGTATGGGCGCTATATCGTGGATGATCCGACCGGCGCCACGCCCGGCACGATCACCATCGATACCTTCAAGAATTTCCTGTATTTCTCGTTGCCCAACCACAAAGCGATCCGCTACGGCGTCGCGACGGGCCGCGACGCGGCCGGCTGGACCGGCAACGCCACCGTGGGCAAGATGGCGGAATGGCCGCACTGGATGCCTCCGTCCGACATGCTGGAGCGCTGGCCGCACCTGAAGCCGACGGCAGACGCCGGCGGCCTGCCGGGCGGTCCCGACAATCCGCTCGGCTCGCGCGCGCTCTATCTGTTCCAGGGCGACAAGGACACGATGTATCGCATTCACGGCACGAACGAGCCGGACCAGATAGGCCAGCACGTGTCGTCGGGCTGCATCCGCATGCGCGACATCGACGCGATCGATCTCTACAATCGCGTGCATGTCGGCACCAAGGTGAACGTGGTGGCCAAGGCCTTCTGACGGCCCCTCGATGCGCATGAAAAATCAAAAAAAGCGCCCCCGCGACGGGGCGCTTTTTTTTGGGCGCAATTCCGGGGCGCGTGCCGGCTTTCGCCGCGATTGACTCAACCTCCCGCCGCGCCTAACAAGGTTTCACCTGATGGTCCCCTCGCAAGAGGGGTTTAAGGGAATGCGGCAGGGCTCGCGCGTAGCGGCCTGAAACCGCAGCTGCCCCCGCAACTGTGAATGGGAAGCCGGACGCCGGATCGCCACTGATCCAAAAGGGATCGGGAAGGCGGCGCGAGGCGCTTGACCCATGAGCCAGGAGACCTGCCACAGGCCAATGCGACGCGATGGGCGGGGCGCTCCCGTCGCGGTTCGGCTGTGGACGCGTGTCCGGGCCGGATGGGCGAGTCATCGCCGGGCGCCCCTTTGGAGCGCGAACCGATGTCCAGCCTCGCCAAAATACCCGTCACCATCGTCACCGGATTTTTGGGCGCGGGCAAGACGACCCTGATCCGCCATGTGCTGGCGCATGCGCGGGGCCGCCGTCTCGCGCTCGTCATCAACGAATTCGGCGACGTCGGCGTCGACGGCGATATCCTGCGCGCTTGCGGCGTCGAGTCGTGCCCGCAGGACAATATCGTCGAACTGGCCAACGGCTGCATTTGCTGCACCGTCGCCGACGATTTCCTGCCGGCCATCGAGGGGCTTCTGGCGCGCGAGCCGCGTCCCGACCACATCCTGATCGAAACCTCCGGCCTCGCCTTGCCCAAACCCCTGGTCAAGGCGTTCGACTGGCCGGACATTCGGGCAAAACTCACGGTGGACGGGGTGATCGCGGTGGTCGACGCCGCCGCCGTGGCGGACGGGCGCTTCGCCGACGATGAAGAAAAACTCGCGGCGCAGCGCGCGGAAAACCCCTCGCTCGAGCATGACAATCCGCTCGAGGAGGTCTACGAGGACCAATTGCTCTGCGCCGACTTGATCGTGCTCAACAAGGCCGATCTCCTCCCGCAAGACGCGTTGGAAAAGGTGCGCGCCGCAATCGCCGCGCAGGTTCCTCGCGCCGTGAAGATCGTGCCGACGCATGAAGGCCGGCTCGACACGGATGTGCTGCTCGGACTCGCGGCCGCCGCCGAGGATGATCTTGCCGCCAGGCCTTCGCACCATGATACGGAAGAGGGGCACGATCACGACGATTTCGAGTTTTTCGTCGCGGCGATCAAACCCGTTTGCGACCCCGCCGCGCTGGTGGAGAAACTCAGCCGTGTGGCGCGCGACCATGACGTGCTGCGCATCAAGGGCTTCGCCGAGGTCGCGGGCAAGCCAATGCGCCTGCTGGTGCAGGGCGTCGGGGCGCGCTTCTCGCATCAGTTCGACCGGCCCTGGCGCGCGGGCGAGGCGCGTGGCGGACGGCTGGTGGTGATCGGCCGGAAGGGTTTTGACCGCGCCGCGATCGAAGCCGCGCTTTCGGCGTAAAACCATGCATCTTGTCCGCAACGATCAGCGATCACTGGACGAGGCGGCGCAAGCCGTCGACCTCGAACAATCGCCCGCGGACATCGTCGTCTTGTCCTTCGCCGACAGTGACCTCTCTTTGTTCGCCACTGCCCATGATGACGCCCGCCACGCGAGCTTGCGGCTGGCTCCGCTGGCCCAGCTGAAACATCCTTATTCCGTCGATCTTTATATCGAGAAGGTCTGCGCGCGGGCGAAAATCGTGCTGGTGCGGCTGCTCGGCGGCCTTGATTACTGGCGCTATGGCGCCGAGGAGCTTGCAACGGCGGCGCGCAGGCATGGCTTTATCCTCGCCGTGGTTCCCGGCGATGCGATGGAGGACGCGCGGCTCGACGCCGCCTCGACGCTGCCGATCGAGGATCTGCGCACAATATGGGCCTATTTCCGCGAAGGCGGCGCCGAAAACATCGCCGCGTGCCTTGATTTCCTCGGCTCAAAAATGTCGGGCGCACCCGCTTCGCCGCCACAGCCGGTCCCCGCATTCGGACGCTTTGCGCCCGCCTGCCTGTCCAAAGCCGGGAACGAGGCTACGGCGTTCATCCTGTTCTATCGCAGCGCCTATCTCGCCGGCGATTGCGCGCCCGTCTCCGCATTGGCCGTCGGCCTGGCGCGCGAAAATTTCCGTGTCGTGAGCTTCTACATTTCAAGCTTGAAGGATCTCTCGGCCTGCGCGCCGCTGGGGCAAGAAATCGCGGCGCAAAACCCGGATGTCATCCTCAACGCCACGGCGTTTTCGGCGCGGCTTGACGGCGGCGCCGGGGTGCTCGACGCCGCTGACGCGCCCGTGCTGCAAGTGATTTTTTCCGGCGCTGAAATCGCGCAATGGCGCGACTCGAAACGCGGCCTTTCAGCGGCCGACCTCGCGATGAACGTAGTGCTGCCGGAAATGGACGGACGCATCGTTTCGCGCGCGGTTTCCTTCAAGCGCGCGCAATCGCGGGACGAGGACCTGCAATTCGCGCCAGCGCGCCACGAACCCGAAATGTCGCGCGTAATTTTCGTCGCGGCGTTGGCGGCGCGATGGGCGCGGCTGCGGCGCAAGAAGAACAGCGACAAGAAACTGGCGCTGATCCTGCCGGATTATCCGGCAAAGGGCGGGCGGGCCGGATATGCGATCGGCCTCGACACGCCGCAGAGCGCGAGCGCCATCCTGGCGCGGCTGGCGCGCGAAGGTTATGACGTCGCGCCTCCTCCGGCCCCTGCGGACCTGATGGAAGCCCTCCAGGCCGGGCCGCTGCAAGAGACGGTGACGCTCGAAGCTTACTGCGACTTTGTGAAAACCTTGCCGCGCGATTTTGTCGAAAGCCTGCACGCGCAATGGGGCGCGCCAAACGACGACGTTTCCATGCGCGACGGCGCCTTCGTCTTTCGCTTCCTGCGGCTCGGCTCGGCGCTCGTCGGCTTGCAGCCGGATCGGGGAGCGACGGCTAGTCGCAAGGGCGATTACCACGACGCCGCCTTGCCGCCCCGGCATGGATTTCTCGCCTTCTATCTCTGGCTGCGCGAGACGGAGCGGATCGACGCGCTCATCCAATGCGGCGCGCATGGCTCGCTGGAATGGCTGCCCGGCAAGAGCGTGGCGCTCGGCGACGATTGCGCGCCGGAAATCGTCCTCGGTCCCGTGCCACTGGTCTACCCTTTCATCGTCAACAATCCCGGCGAGGCGGCGCAGGCCAAGCGCCGTTCTTCCGCGGTGATCGTCAGCCATCTCACGCCGCCATTGGTCGCGGCGGGAACGCATGGCGCGACGGCGGAAATCGAATCCCTGTTCGACGAATATGCGCAGGCGCAGGGGCTTGACGCGCGGCGGGCGAAATTGCTCGCCGACCTGATCCTGCAACGCGCCGAATTTTCCGGCCTGTTGCAGGAATGCGGCGCGCGAAAAGACGAGGACGCACTGATCCAGCTCGACGCTTATCTGTGCGACCTGAAGGAAATGCGCATCAATGACGGGCTGCATGTTTTCGGCCAATCGCCACAAGGCGTTTTGCGCGATGAAATGCTGGCTTCATATGGCGACGAGCCGCAGCTCCTGGAACGGCTCGACGCCTGCGGCGCCTCCGAGATGGACGCGCTCGTCCATGCCCTGAACGGCGGTTTCATCCAGCCGAGTCCATCCGGCGCGCCAGGACGCGGGCGCCGCGACGTGCTGCCGACGGGCCGCAATCTCTTCTCGGTCGATCCGCGCGCCGTGCCGACGCGCACGGCGTGGGACATCGGCCAGCGTCTGGCGCGCGACGTGCTCGACCGCTACGTGCAGGATCATGGCGAATGGCCGCGCCGCATCGTGCTGGACCTGTGGGGCAGCGCCTCGATGCGCACCGGCGGCGACGATTTTTCGCAAGGCTTTGCCTTGCTTGGGGTGCGCCCCTTGTGGGACGCCGCCTCGACGCGGATGAACGGGTTCGAGATCCTGCCGCTGGCGAAACTCGGGCGCCCACGTGTCGATGTCACCCTGCGTATTTCCGGCCTGTTCCGCGATGTATTCCCCCAGCAGATCGCCGCATTCGACGCGGCGGTGCGCGCGGTTGCGGCGCTAGATGAGGCGACCGAGGACAATCCGCTCGCCAATGAGGCCGAGCCACGGCGTATCTTCGGCGCGGCGCCGGGCGCCTATGGCGTCGATCTTTCCGCCAGTCTCGCCGCCGCGCAATGGCGAGACCGCGACGAACTCGCGCGAAACTATCTTGGCGCCAGCGCCCAGGCTTTTGGCGCCGGCGGCGATCCGCTGGCGCCGGGGCAGGGCGATTTTGTCGCCCGCGTGCGCGAGGCCGATGCTTTCGTCCATGTGCAGGATCTCGTCGGCCAGGACATTCTGGCCGCCGACGCCTTTTCGACGCATGAGGGAGGCTTTGCCGCCGCCGCCGCGATGCTGGGCGGAAAGCCGAGCCTCTATCATGTCGACGCCACGCGCGATGACGCCGCCAAGGTGCGTACGCTCGATCAGGAAATTTCGCGCGCCGTCCGCGCGCGCGCGACCAATCCCGCCTGGCTGCGCGGCATGATGCGGCATGGCGCCGCCGGCGCCGCGGAGATCGCCGAGACGGTGGATAATCTTTTCGCCTTCGCCGCCCTGAGCGATGCGGTCGAGGGACGCCATTTCGACGCACTGTTCGACGCCGTCTGCGGCAATGATGAGGTGCGCGCCTTTATCGAGAAGGAAAATCCGCGCTCGGCGCGGTCGATAGCGGAAAAATTCGCAGAAGCGGAACGGCGCGGCTTCTGGACGTCACGACGCAATTCGACCGCCGCCATACTTGCGGAAATGAGGGGCGAGACATGATCGAGGTGGCACGCAAGGGCTGGCGCCCATTGGATGCGGAACAGTTGCGGAAGGGCTGGTGCCCCGGCGCATTGGCGCCGATGCTCAGTGGCGACGGTTACATATTTCGCCTGCGCCTGACCAATGGCGTTCTCTCTTTCGCGCGGGCGAAAATTTTTGCCGATCTGGGCCGGCGCTACGGCAATGGCGCCTTCGATCTTTCCGCCCGCGCCAATCTGCAAATGCGCGGCGTCAGCGAAAAAAACGTCGCGGCCTTGCAGCAGGAGCTGTCGGCCCTCGGCCTGCTCGACGCCGACCCCCGCGTGGAAGCGGTGCGCAATGTTGTGCCAAGCCCGCTCTCCGGTTTCGATTCCACTGCCTTGCTCGATGCGCGTCCGCTGGTCGCTGCGCTGGAAAGCTTGCTGACGCGCGAGGGGGCTTTGCATGACCTGCCGCCGAAATTCGGCTTTTCCATCGACGGCGGCGGCGCCTTGCCGCTCGATGGGCTTTTCACCGACGTGGATTTCAGGGCGGTCTCGGCGTCGCGGCTGCAAGTCCGGCTCGGCGGCGTTGTCGCGGGTTTTGTCGCGCCGGAAAATCTCTGCGCGGCAGCGGAAGCGCTCGCCCGCAACTTTTTGGCGTTTCGCGGCGAAGACCGCCGCATGGGCGCGCTCGTGGCGCGCGTCGGCGTCACGCCCCTGCTCGAAAATTGCTCCGCCGTCATTGCGAGCCATAGCCCGTTTTTAGACGGGCGTTCTGACGAACGCCTTATGGCGAAGCAATCCACCTCGCGCGCAAGCCGCGATATTGCTTATTCCAGGCTTCTCGGCGCGCAAAATTGCGGCAATGAAAATTTCGTCGGCGCAGGCCTGCTGTTCGGCCGCATCGAAGCCGACGCGCTGGAAGCTTTCGCGTTGGCGACGCAGGGCCACGGCGCGGCGGAATTGCGCCTCACCCCCTGGCGCGCCTTGCTCGCCGCGGGCCTTGCGGCCGACGCCGCCGAAAAGCTGAGCCGGGTCGCGGAAAACCTCGGCTTCATCGTCGATGGCCGCGATCCGCGCCTGGCCTTCTGCGCCTGTCCCGGCGCGCCCGCGTGCAATTCGGCGCTCGGCGACGTGCGCGGGGTCGCCCTCGCGCTTTCGCCGCACTGGCGGCCCGACGCCGGCCGCGTGCATGTCTCGGGCTGCGTCAAGGGCTGCGCCTTGCACGACAGGGCGCTCACCCTTGTCGCGACGGGCGATGGATTTTTTTCGCTTGTCGAAAACGGCCTCGCGAGGGATGAACCGAAGGCGAGAGGCCTCGATCTCGCCGCGATGCAGCAGCAACTCGACACTCTCGCCACCGGAGCGCGTGTTTGACCGTTTACGACTATATCCGCGACGGCGCGGAGATTTACCGAAACTCCTTCGCCATCATCCGCCGCGAGGCCGATCTGGCGCGTTTCGATTTCTTCGAGGAGCGCGTCGCGGTGCGCATGATCCACGCCTGCGGCATGGTCGAAATCGCGCCGGAATTGCACTTTTCGCAGGGCGCGGCGCGGGCGGGAATCGAAGCCCTGGCGGCCGGCGGCAAGATCCTTTGCGACGCCAATATGGTCGCACACGGCGTCACCCGCGCCCGCCTGCCCAAAGACAACGAAGTGATCTGCACGCTGTCCGATCCTCGCGTCGCCGAATTGGCGAAAAAGATGAACACCACCCGCACGGCGGCGGCGATGGAATTGTGGCGCCCGCATCTGCCCGGCGCGATTGTCGCCTTCGGCAATGCGCCGACGGCGCTGTTTCATCTTCTGGAGATGCTCGACGCGGGCGCGGAGAAGCCAGCGTTGGTCCTCGCCATGCCGGTCGGTTTCGTCGGCGCGGCGGAGTCGAAGGAGGCGTCGATCGCCGATGGCCGTGTTCCGGTCATCGCCATGCGGGGCCGGAAGGGTGGCAGCGCCATGGCCGCCGCGGCCATCAACGCGCTGGCGAGTGAAAAGGAATGAGCCGCGAAGTGAACAATCCTGGACGCCTTTATGGCGTGGGTCTCGGCCCGGGCGATCCCGAACTGCTGACCGTGAAAGCCGTGCGGGTGATCGAGACGACGCCCGTCATCGCCTTCTTCGCCAAGGCGGGACGGCGCGGCAATGCGCGAACCATCGCCGACCGCTGGATTCCGGCGACCGCCGAGGAACTGCAGCTGCAATATCCTGTCACGACGGAAATTCCGGTCACGGACCCCGACTACAATCGCCAGCTGGCTGCGTTCTATACGCAGGCGTCGGAGACCATCGCCGCGAGGCTCGAAGCCGGGCGCGACGTGGCGATCCTCAGCGAAGGCGATCCGCTGTTCTACGGCTCCTTCATGCATCTCTACATCCGCCTGAAGGAGCGCTTTTCCGTGACCATCGTGCCGGGCGTGGCTGGCATGGCCGGCTGCTGGTCGGCTGCGGGCGAGGCGATGACCTGGGGCGACGACGTCCTCACCGTGCTGCCCGGAACCTTGCCGCCGGAAATTCTCGCCGAAAAGCTGGCTTCGACGGACGCCGCCGTGATCATGAAGGTCGGCAAGAATTTCGCGAAAGTCCGCGAGGTCCTGCGAAATAGTGGACATTACGACCGCGCGCTCTATGTCGAGCGCGGCACGATGGCGGGCGAAAAAATCATGGCGCTGAAGGACAAGGCCGACGATGTCGCGCCCTATTTCGCCATCATCCTGATCAGCGGCCAAGGAAGGCGTCCATGAGCGGCGTTTTGTACATTATCGGTCTCGGACCGGGGCCGGATTGCTGGCTGGTTCCCGAGGCGCGCGAGGCGCTGGCGCAAGCCGACGCGCTCATCGGCTACAAACCCTACGCCGACCGCGTGCCGGAGCGGGCCGGCCTCGAGCGTTTCCCCTCCGACAATCGCGTCGAGCTCGACCGCGCCCGCCATGCGTTGCAGCTCGCGCAGGCCGGCCGCAAGGTCGCGGTGGTCTCGGGCGGCGACGCAGGCGTGTTCGGCATGGGCGCGGCGGTGCTGGAAGCGCTTGAGGCGGGCGACCCCGACTGGCGCGCTATCGACGTGCGCGTGGTGCCTGGCGTCAGCGCGATCCTGGCGGCGGCCGCGCGGCTTGGCGCGCCTCTCGGCCATGACTTCTGCGCGATCTCGCTGTCCGACAATCTGAAACCGTGGGAGATCATCTCCAGGCGCCTCGTCGCGGCGGCGCAGGCCGATTTCGTCATCGCGCTGTACAATCCCGCCTCGCAGGCGCGGCCGCGCCAGATTTACGAGGCCTTCGAAATTTTACGCGCGAACAAGGATGGCGCGACGCCCGTCGCCTTCGCCCGGGCGGTGGGGCGTCCCGACGAGCGCATCATCCTGACCGATCTGGCGCAAGCTGATCCTGGCCTCGTCGACATGGCGACACTGGTGCTGATCGGCTCGTCTGAAACGCATCTGATCGAGCGGCCGGAGGGAAGGCCGTGGCTGTTGACGCCGCGAACCTATGGGGCGGGTCGATGAGCTGCGATCCAGGCGAGGACATCGGCGAGTTGAAAAGCTTCGGCCGCGCCGTTCGCAGGCGGCCGCGCGACGAGGACCACCGGGATTCCCAATTGCCGCGCGGCGAACAACTTCGCCGCGGTGGCTTCGCCGCCGCTGTTCTTGCTGACCAGCATTTCAATTTTCTCTTCGCGCATCAGCGCCAGTTCATCCTCGAGCGCAAACGGGCCTCGCGCCGAAATGAATTTGTGTCGCGGCAGCAGCGCCAGCTCCGCAGGTTCGTCGATGGCGCGGACGAGGTAGAAATGTTGCGGCGCGGCGGCGAAGGCGGCGAGTTGCAAACGGCCTTGCGTCAAGAAAACCCGACGGGGCTTTTCGCCCAGCGCCGTGACGGCGTCCTCCATGCGGGCGACTTCGCGCCAGTCGTCGCCTTGTTGCCGCGTCCAGGCGGGGCGCGAAAAAACCAGCAAGGGAACGCTGGCTCGCGCGCAAGCCTCGCGCGCATGCGCCGACATTTGCGCGGCGAAGGGATGCGTCGCGTCGATGACGGCGTCGATTTTTTCGTCGCGCAGATAGGCGGCGAGTTCGTCCACGCCGCCAAAGCCGCCGCTGCGGCTCGGGACGGGAGCGGGCAGGGGATTTTGCGTGCGGCCGGCCAGCGACACGACGGCTTCGATGTCGTTTCGTCCGCAAAGCGCCCGCGCGAGCTGGCTCGCCTGCGTCGTGCCGCCCAGGATCAGGATGCGCAAACCGGTTTTCCCCCGAAAGTCATGCCATGACCGCGCCCTGGCTTACCTTAATCGGCATTGGCGAAGGCGGGCGATCGAGCCTGTCTCCTGCCGCAATCGCGGCTTTGGCGCAAGCGCGCCTTGTCGTCGGCGGCGCGAGGCACCTCGCCTTGGCCGCGCCGCTCGCCTGCGAAAGCTTGTGCTGGCCCTCGCCGATGGAGGCCGCCTATCCGCAAATTCTTTCGCGGCGCGGGGAAAATGTGGTGGTGCTCGCTACCGGCGATCCGTTTTTTTATGGCGTCGGCTCGGTGCTGGCGCGAAAAATTCCGCCTGAGGAAATGCTCTGCCTGCCTTCGCCTTCCGCCTTCAGCCTGGTGGCGGCGCGCCTCGGCTGGGCGCAGCAGGATTGCGATCTGATCACGCTGCACGGAAGGCCGCTGGAAAGGATCATCCCGCATTTGCAGGACGGCGCGAAAATCATCGCCCTGTCCTGGGATGCGAAGACGCCATCGAGACTCGGCCAGCTTTTGACGCAGCGAGGTTTCGGCGCCACGCGCATGACGGTTTGCGAGCATCTCGGCGGTCCGCGCGAGCGCGTGCGCGCGGCTGTTGCGCGCGATTTTTCGCTGGACGGAATCGAAGCCCTGAACACGGTGGCGCTCGATCTCGTCGCGGAGAGCGATGCGAAAATCCTGCCCCGCGCGCCCGGCCTGCCGGACGAGTTTTTCGAACATGACGGCCAGATCACCAAGGCGGAAATCCGCGCCTTGACCCTGTCGGCGCTCGCGCCGCGCCCGGGCGAGCTGCTGTGGGACATCGGCGCCGGCTCGGGTTCGGTGGCGATCGAATTCATGCTGGCGGACAACAAAAACTCCGCCATCGCCATCGAGCGGAACTCCACCCGCGCTGAACGCATCAGGCGCAATGCGCTGGCGCTGGGGACGCCGGGCCTGCGCGTCATCGAAGGCAAGGCGCCCGCCATCCTTGGCGACTTGCCGCGTCCGCACAAAATCTTCATCGGCGGCGGCGCGACCGAAGCGGGCCTGATCGACGCCGCGCTCGACGCCCTGCTTCCCGGCGGGCGCCTGGTCGTCAACGGCGTGACGCTTGAGACGCAAGGCCTGCTTGCGGCGCATCACGGCGCGCTTGGCGGCCAATTGATCCAGGCGCAGATTTCTCGGGCGGAAAGGCTCGGCGGCTTCTTCGCCTTTCGCCCGGCCCTACCCATCGTGCAATGGATTTACGCGAAAAAATGCTAAACGAAATCGCCATCGGAGTTGGCTGCAAAAAAGGCGCGAGCGCGGCCGCCGTCATCTCGTTGCTGCGCGCCACTTTGGACGATGCGCCGCCGTTCGAACGGGCGACGATATTTACAGTTGCGCGCAAATTCGGTGAACCGGGACTGCGCCAGGCCGGGGACTATCTGGGTTTCGAAATCGTCTTCCTCGACGAGACCGAGTTTCTCGCGCGGCAGGACGAGTTTTTGCAACGCGGCGCCGCGCTTTCACGAAAAACGCAGGAATTGACCGGCTTCTCCAGCATCGCCGAGGCGGCGGCGCTGATGGGCGGTGGCCCGCAATCCAGTCTCATCCTTCCTCGACGCGCCGCCGATGGCGTGACCTGCGCCGTGGCGGCAAAAGCCAGCGAGGTAAAAGCATGAAAGTGCATTTCATTGGCGCCGGACCTGGCGCGCCGGATCTCATCACCTTGCGCGGACGCGACATTCTCGCGCGCTGCCCGGTCTGCCTCTATGCCGGTTCGCTGGTGCCCAAGGAACTGCTCGCCCATTGTCCGCCCGGCGCGAAAATCATCGACACCGCGCCGATGACGCTCGACGAGATCGCCGCCGAATTTTTTTCCGCTAAGCAGGCGGAGCTGGATGTGGCGCGGCTTCATTCGGGGGATCTCTCGGTGTGGAGCGCCATGGGCGAGCAAATGCGCCGCCTCGACGCGCTTGGCATAGACTATGACGTGACGCCCGGTGTTCCGGCCTTCGCCGCCGCCGCCGCCGCCCTGCGACGCGAGCTGACCCTGCCGGAGGTGGCGCAATCGCTGGTGCTGACACGGACCTCGGGCCGCGCCTCCTCCATGCCGGAAAAGGAAAAGCTGGCCAGCTTCGCCGCCACCGGCGCCACGCTGGCGATCCACCTGTCCATTCATGTTCTGGACAGGATCGTCGACGAGCTCAAGCCATTCTATGGCGCGGATTGTCCTATCGCCCTGGTCTTTCGCGCGTCGTGGCCGGATGAGCGCATCGTGCAGGCGACGCTGTCCACCATCGCCGCGCTGGCGGCGCAAAATCCGATGGAGCGGACGGCGTTGATCCTCGTCGGCCCGGCTTTGAGCGCCGCGGATTTCCGTGAAAGCGCGCTCTACGATCCCGATTACCGCCGGCGCTATCGCGGCGGTTTTGTGCGCGCCGACGGGACGATCGAGGCGGACGAATGAGGCGCGCCAGCGGCAATGACGACATTCTACTCGTTGACCGGTCGCAATCCCGTCCGCGCCAGCAGGCCTCCGTCGCGGTCGAAAATCACGATCTCCAGCTCGCAGGGCGTGTCGCGGAAAACCCGCGCCGCCGTGCGCCAGGCGGCCTGCGCAACACTTTCGCCGATGTTCACGCCCGCCGCCGCCGCGATCTCGAATGCATGCTTGGCCGAATTGGCGGCGCGGATCGCCTTGGCGGCATCTTGGCCCGCGAAACCGGCCAGAAAATCGAGATCGACCGCGCCGCGCTTGGAGTGCAGATCGAGGAGCCCTTGCGCCAGCTTGGTCATTTTGCCCATGCCGCCGGCGACGATCACGCGGCGCACGGGATGCTGGCGCAAATATTTCAGCATGCCGCCGACAAAATCGCCCATGTCGATCAAGGCCTCGTCGGGCAGGACGTAAAGCGCCTTGACGGCGGCTTCCGAGGTCGAGCCGGTGGCGCCCGCGATCATGTCGAGGCCCACGGCGCGGGCGACATCTATGCCGCTGTGGATCGAAGCGATCCAGGCGGCGCAGGAGAAAGGCGTGACAATGCCGGTCGTGCCGAGAATCGACAGGCCGCCCAGAATGCCGAGCCGCGCGTTGAGCGTGCGCTCGGCGATCTTTTCGCCGCCGGGAATGGAGATTTCGACATGCGCGTCGGCGGCGCGACCGCGCAAAGCCGCCTCGGCTTCAATCGCCTCGCGGATCATTTTTCGGGGGCCGGGATTGATCGCCGGTTCGCCGACCGGCAAGGGCAGCCCCGGCCGTGTGACCATGCCGACGCCTTTGCCGGCGGCGAAAGTGACGCCGGCGCCATCAGCGCCAAAGCTCACGCGGGCGATGACCAGCGCGCCATGCGTCACGTCGGGGTCGTCGCCGGCGTCCTTGACGATTCCGGCGCGGCAGAAGTTTTCGCCTCGTTCCTGCAAAGCCAGCGGAAAGGCAGGCGTCTGGCCGCCGGGCAGGCGGATCGCGACGGGATCGGGAAATTCGCCGTCCGCCAAAGCGGCGAAGGCGGCGCGCGCCGCCGCCGCCGCGCAGGCGCCCGTGGTCCAGCCGCGCCGCAGCGGCGCCATTTCCGTCTCGTCCATGCGCTTTGCTACCGCGTCGCGATCCTCTCGCCAAAGGATTTTTCCGCATGAGTTCGAGAGGCCTCCTCATCGCCGCGCCGCGTTCGGGCGGCGGCAAGACCACATTGACGCTCGGCCTGATGCGCGCCTTGCGCCAGCGCGGCGCGGCGGTCGCCGGCGTCAAGTCGGGGCCGGATTATATTGATCCGGCCTTTCATCGGGCGGCGCTCGGGCGCGACAGCTTCAATCTCGACAGCTGGGCGATGGAGCCCGGCCTGCTTGGCGCGCTCGCGGCCCAGGCGACGCAAGGCGCCGATCTGCTATTGGGCGAGGGCTCGATGGGCCTGTTCGACGGCGTGCCAGCGGCCGAGGGCCGCTCCGGCGCCTCCGCCGATGTCGCCGCGGCTCTCGGCTTGCCCGTGCTTTTGGTCCTCGACGCCTCCGGCCAGGCGCAATCGGCCGGCGCCGTCGCCAAGGGCTGCGCCGCCTTCGATCCGCGCATAAGGGTCGCCGGCGTCGTGCTCAACAGGATCGGCAGCCCGCGCCATCTCGCGCTGGCGCGGCAAGGCGTCGAAAGGGCGGGTCTGCCAATTGTCGGCTCGCTGCCGAAATGCGCCGATATCGTCCTGCCGGGGCGGCACCTGGGACTGGTGCAGGCGAGCGAGACGGCGGCGCTGGAAGCGCGGCTCGATTCGCTCGCCAATTTTGTCGAAAACCATGTCGACCTTGACGCGGTCAAGGCCCTCGCGGCGCCGCTCGGCCTTCCCGACGCCGCGCCAGTCGCCGCGCTAAAGCCGCCGGGCCAGAGGATCGCCATCGCGCGCGACGCGGCCTTCTCCTTTCTCTATCCGCATCTTCTCGCCGGCTGGCGGGCGCTGGGCGCGGAATTTTGCTTCTTTTCACCGCTCGCCGACGAGGCGCCGCCTGAAGATTGCGACGTCGCCTGGCTGCCCGGCGGCTATCCGGAGCTTCATGCCGGGCGGCTCGCCGCCAATTCCCGCTTTCTCGACGGCCTGCGCGATTTCGCGGCCGCAAAGCCGGCGCATGGCGAATGCGGCGGCTACATGGTTTTGGGCGCGTCGCTTACCGATGCATCTGGCGAAAGACACGCCATGGCCGGCTTGCTGTCGGTCGAGACCTCCTTTGCCAAACGCAAGATGAACCTTGGCTATCGCGACGCAACGCTTCTGGCCGATTGCGCCCTGGGTCGGGCGGGGCAAAAATTGCGCGGGCATGAATTTCACTACGCCAGCATTGTCACGCTCGGCAGGGACCAGCCGATGGCCATGGCCGTTGACGCCCATGGCGGCGCCCCGACGCCCTCGGGCTCGCGGCGCGGGCTGGTTTCGGGCGGGTTTTTCCATTGCATCGCGGAGGCATGATGAACACGCAAATCCCCGTCTTCGATGGAAGCTTCCAGCATGACCTGGCGGAGTTGATGCGCTGGCGGCGCGACGTGCGCCGCTTTCGCAAGGATCCCGCGCCGGAAGAATTGATCGATCATCTTCTCGATCTGGCGCAGCTCGCGCCTTCCGTCGGCAACAGTCAGCCATGGCGGCTGGTTCGCGTTGAAAGCCCGGAAAAGCGCGAGGCGATCCGGAAAATTTTTTTGGCCTGCAACGCCGAAGCCCTGGCGGCGCAGCCGGGCGAGCGGACCGAGCTTTACGCGCGGTTGAAACTCGAGGGGCTGGACGCCGCGCCGGTGCAACTGGCGGTGTTTTGCGATCGCGAGACGCCGCAAGGGCATGGGCTTGGCCGGAGAACCATGCCGGAGACGCTTGATTATTCGGTTGTCGGCATGATTTCCGGCCTCTGGCTGGCGGCCCGCGCCGCCGGGCTCGGACTGGGCTGGGTGTCCATTCTCGACCCGGCCGAGGTCTGCGCCGCGCTCGAGGCGCCGCCTTCCTATAAATTCATCGCCTTCCTTTGCATCGGCTGGCCGCAGGAGGAGCATGCCGATCCGGAGCTTGTGCGCTGCGGCTGGCAGGACCGCACCACCGCGGGACGGCGGGTCGTCACAATCTGAGGCGTGCGGCAAAACTTGAGCTTTACGCCATGTCGCGAACGGTGTTGGAAAAATTTATGTAAAAGCGGTGGCATTTTACATTGGATTTTTTCCAGGAAAGGCAACCACGTTCGCATTGGTCACAATACGGACAATATTCGTTATCGAAAAACTAACCGAAATCGCTTATGACATAGATCATTGCACCAACGGTCGGAACCTGCTCCGTGACGGGCGGCGACCTTTTTTGAATGCCACCCATTATCGGGAGACAAGCCATGGGTCGTTTCGCCCTGCAATACGAGGATCAAGACAAAGACCGAGATAAAGGCCGCAAGTCCTTCGTTGGCGCCGCCATGAGCTTTGTGCGCCTTCTGGTTACGACGACCTTGCTCGCCTATCTCATCGTCCTGTGCTGGATGTGGATGACAGGCGACACGACCTTGTGGCGCGTGATCCAGTTCCTGCGCTGACTATTTTTGCAGTTCGGCAGCCAGTTTCTGCATTTGATCGAAGAAGGACTCGATATCGGCCAAAGTCGTGCGGTGATTGAATATGGCGCAGCGGATCACCGCGGCTCCGCCGATAAGCGTGATCGACGGCGCGGCCACGCCTCTGACATGGAGCGCCTCGACCAGCCTCCGGTTGGCTTCGTCGGCGTTTTTCCGCGCAAGGCTGAAGCAAACGATGTTCAATGGGACCGGCGCGGCAAGGCGGAACTCCGACGACGCCTCCACCCTTTCCCCGAGTCGGCGGGCGATCGCGCAGTTTTGCTCCATCGCTGCGCCCAAGGCGCGCGTGCCGAAGGTCCGCAACGTCATCCAGACCTTCAACGCCCTGAAACCGCGTGATAGATCGGGGCCGAGATCGCAGGGCCACGTTTCGCCCTTGGCCAGCCCCGCGTCGGCGCGGGTCAGATAGGCGGCCGGACTGGCGAAGGTCCCGCGCTGGGCTTCGCCGTCGCGTGTCAGGATGAAGCCCGCGTCATAGGGAACGTGCGCCCATTTGTGGAAGTCGAAGGCGATGGAATCCGCGCGCTCGATGCCTTTCAGCAAGGGCCGCAAAGTGTCCGAAAAGACCGCTAGCGCGCCGAAGGCGCCGTCCACGTGCAGCCAAAGTTTCTCGTCTCGCGCGAAGTCGGCGAGGGTTTCGAGCGGATCCACGGCGCCGAAATTGACCGTGCCAGCGGAAGCGACGATCAGGAAGGGCTCCTCGCCTTTGGCCCGGTCGGCGGCGACCTGCGCCTGCAAGGCCGCGAAATCCATGCGGCCCGCTTCGTCGCATGGGATCTTTCGCAAGGCGCCCATCCCGAGGCCCGCCATGTCCAACGCTTGCGCGACGCAGCCATGCGCCTCGGTCGAGGCATAGGCGCGCAGTTTCTCGCCACTCAATCCGTCACGCCGCACGTCGTCGCCGAGGAAGGCGCGGCGAGCGATCAGCACGCCGAGGAAATTGGCCATCGAGGTTCCGCCGACGAGCAGGCCGGCGGAAGTCTGTGGAAAGGAAAAGGCTTCGGCCATCCAGGCCGCGATGCGCCGCTCGAGCTCGATGCCCACATGGTTGCGGCCGCCGCAATTGGCGTTGAGGCCCGCGGCGAGCATTTCCGCCACCATGCCGGCGGGCGTGCCCGCTCCATGCGCCCAACCGAAAAACGCCGGATGGCGATTGCCGACGACATAGGGCATGATCGCTTCGGAAAACTCCGCAAGGATTTCGGCAAGTCCGGTTTTTTCGCGCGGCGCGGCGACATCGAGACGTTTCCTGGCGTCTTCCGGCAGCTCTACCCACACCGGGCGCTGGCGGATCGAGGCAAGATCGTCGATCATCATGTCGAGCGCCTGGTGGCTCAAGGCTCTAAATTCGTCCCAGTCATCGGGATCGAGCGAGTTTTCCGACATCAAAACTCCGATCGGGGCAAGCCCGGCTGGACGGCGTTTTTTGGCGCGCCATAGGCGGCGGACGATCAGGTTATGGCATGAGTCGCATCTATTTCGATCATAACGCCACCTCGCCGCTGCGGCCGGAAGCGCGGCAGGCGATGCTGGAGGCCCTGGGGGCGGGCAACGCCTCGAGCATCCACGCCGAAGGGCGGGCGGCGCGGGCGACAATCGAATCCGCACGCCTCGCCTTGGCCGCCGCCCTCGGCGCCAGGGCCAACCTCGTGGTGTTCGTCTCCGGCGCGACCGAGGCCGCCAACATGGTTTTCCGCCCACGCCTTTCCGGCTTGGAATGCTGGCGCTTGCTGATCGGCGGGGGCGAACACCCTTGCGTCCATGCTGGCCACAGTTTTCCGTCCGAGCAGACCGAAACTGTCGCGCTGGACGCGCAGGGACGGCTCGATCTCGCCGACTTGCGCAAAAAGCTGGCGGCGGCTGAAGGCCAAAACCCGATGCTGGCGCTGCAGGCCGTCAACAACGAGACTGGCGTCATCCAGCCCGTGGCCGAGGCGGCGACGCTCGTTCACGCCGCCGGCGGCCTTTTGGTCTGCGACGCGGTCCAGGCCTTCGGGCGCATCGACTGCTCTTTTGCGGCGACCGGCGCCGACATGCTGTTTGTGTCGAGCCACAAGCTTGGCGGGCCGAAAGGGGTGGGCGCGCTCGCTTTCGACCGCCGCGAACTGTTGCCGAAAACGCCGCTGATCCGCGGCGGCGGCCAGGAACGAGGCTTCAGGGGCGGCACCGAGAACGTCGCCGCCATCGCCGGCTTCATGGCGGCGGTCGAGGCGGCGCAGGCGCAACGCCTTGGGGAACATAAGCGTTTGCAGGGCTTGCGCGACTTTTTGCAGGCCGGCGTGCTGGAAATCGCGCCGGAAGCCGCCATATTCGGCAAGGAGGCGGAGCGCGTCGGCAATACACTGGCTTTCGCTCTTCCGGGTCTGGCCGCCGAAACCATGGTGGCGGGCTTCGATGTCGAAGGCGTGGCGCTGTCTTCCGGTTCGGCCTGCTCTTCCGGCAAGGTGAAGCCCTCGCCTGTGCTCGCCGCCATGGGCGCGTCAGTTGAATTTTCGCGTTCGGCGCTGCGAATAAGCCTTGGTTGGACATCGCGCAACGAAGAGGTGGTGCGTTTTTTGGAAATATTGGCTAAGCTACGCGAGAGAATGCGGCGACGGCTGGCGAACCCTGGCTAAGCCGCATCGATCATAGACTCAACCAGCGGCCCTTGAACCCGCGTTAGGTGAGGAGAAACAAAGATGGCGGCTGTCCAGGAGACTGTCGACAAGGTCAAGACGCTTGACGTCGATGCATATAAATACGGGTTTTTCACCGACATCGAATCGGAAAAGGCGCCCAAGGGGCTGAACGAGGACATCGTTCGCTTCATTTCCGCCAAAAAGAACGAGCCGGATTGGCTTACCGATTGGCGGCTCGAGGCCTTTCGCCGCTGGAAGACCATGGTCGAGCCCAAATGGGCGCGGGTCGATTATCCGCGGATCGATTACCAGGATCTCTATTATTATTCCGCGCCGAAAAGCGCAGCCGGGCCGAAATCGCTCGAAGAGGTCGATCCTGAACTTCTGCGCGCTTACGAGAAGCTGGGCATTCCCCTGCGCGAGCAGGAAATGCTGGCAGGCGTCCAGAGAGACCCGAACGAGCGGCGCGTCGCGGTGGACGCGGTGTTCAACTCCGTCTCGGTCGTCACCACCTTCAAGGCGGAGCTGGCCAAAGCTGGCGTGATCTTCTGCCCGATTTCCGAAGCGGTGCATACGCATCCGGAACTGGTGAAGAAATATCTCGGCTCGGTCGTGCCGGTGACCGACAATTATTTCGCCACCTTGAACTCGGCGGTCTTTTCCGACGGCTCCTTCGTCTATGTGCCGCCCGGCGTGCGCTGCCCGATGGAGCTTTCGACCTATTTCCGCATCAACGAGCAGAACACCGGCCAGTTCGAGCGCACCTTGATCATCGCCGACAAGGGCGCCTATGTCTCCTATCTCGAAGGCTGCACGGCGCCCAAGCGCGACGAGAACCAGCTGCACGCCGCCGTGGTCGAGCTCATCGCGCTCGATGACGCGGAAATCAAATATTCCACGGTGCAGAACTGGTATCCCGGCGACAGCGAGGGCCGGGGCGGGATCTTCAATTTCGTCACCAAGCGCGGCGATTGCCGCGGCGACCGCTCGAAGATTTCCTGGACCCAGGTCGAGACCGGCTCGGCCATCACCTGGAAATACCCCTCCTGCATTTTGCGCGGGAAACTCGTCGAGGGGAGAGTTCTACTCGATCGCCATTTCAAACGGCCATCAGCAGGTCGATTCCGGCACCAAGATGCTGCATCTCGGCGCCAATACGTCGAGTCGCGTCATTTCCAAGGGCATAGCCGCGGGACAGTCGCAGAACACATATCGCGGCCAGATTTCGGCGCATCGCAAGGCGGTCAACGCGCGCAATTTCACCAATTGCGACTCGCTGCTGATCGGCAACCGATGCGGCGCCCATACCGTGCCCTATATCGAGGCGAAGAATTCCACGGCCCTGTTCGAGCACGAGGCGACGACGTCGAAAATCTCCGACGACCAGCTGTTCTACGTCATGCAGCGCGGGCTTTCGGCCGAAGAGGCGACGGCCCTGATCGTCAACGGTTTTGTGCGCGACGTCTTGCAGCAACTGCCGATGGAGTTCGCCGTCGAGGCGCAGAAGCTCATCGCCCTTTCGCTCGAAGGCAGCGTCGGCTGAACCCTGCTCCGCCGCCTGCCTCGCGTTCTCATTGTTTCAAGGTCTGCACCATGCTCGATATCGAAAATCTGCACGTTTCCGTCGCCGGCAAGAAGATCATCGACGGATTGACGCTCAAGGTCGAGGCCGGACAGGTCGCGGCGATCATGGGGCCGAACGGCTCCGGCAAATCGACGCTGTCCTATGTCATCGCTGGCCGACCCGATTACGAAGTGACGGAAGGCTCGATCAAGCTCGACGGCGTCGACCTGCTCGACAAGGCCGTGTCCGAGCGGGCGGCGCTCGGCGTGTTCCTGTCGTTCCAGTATCCGCTGGAAATTCCCGGCGTCGCCACCATGACTTTCCTCAAGGCGGCGATCAACGCCCAACGCAAGGCGCGCGACGAGGGCGAGCTGACGACGCCTGAATTCCTGAAGCGCGTGCGCGAGGCCTCCGCCAGGCTCAATATCGCGCAGGACATGCTGAAGCGTCCAGTGAACCTGGGCTTTTCCGGCGGCGAGAAGAAGCGCATGGAAATCCTGCAAATGGCCCTGCTCGAGCCGCGCTTCGCCATACTCGACGAGATGGATTCCGGCCTCGACATCGACGCGCTGCGCATCTGCGCGGAAGGCGTCAACGCCCTGCGTTCCGGGGAGCGCGGACTGCTGGTCATCACCCATTACCAGCGCCTTCTCAATTATATCTCGCCGGATGTGGTGCATGTCATGTCGAAGGGGAAAATCGTCAAAAGCGGCGGCCCCGAACTGGCGCTCGAGCTTGAGCGCAGCGGCTATGCCGATTACGAGAGCGAGGCGGCTTGATGGGCGCGCCGTTGCAAAACCCGACCCAGGCGGAACAGGATTTTTCGCAAGCCTTCCTGCTGGCGCAAAATGATTTCCCCGACACCGCCGAGCGCCAAAGGTCCTTCGAGCGTTTCGCCCGCTCCGGCCTGCCGACGCGCCGCGTCGAATCCTGGCATTACACGGATTTGCGCGCGAAATTGCGCCAGGCGCCGCCGCTCGCCGTTGCTCCGGAGGCGGCTTCGCTGGCTTACGCCCGCGCGTCGCTTGAAAAAGTCGCGGCGAAGGACACGCTGAAACTTGTGCTGGTCGACGGGTATTTCTTGCCCGAATTGTCTGACGATTTTTCGGGCGTCGGCGGGGTCAAGGTCCGTCCGCTCGCCTCGATCAGCCCGGACGAGCATGTCGCCTTGAAAATGCGCGAAATGGCGGGGTTCGCCGCCGATCCGCTGCTCGATCTCAACGCCGCCTTCTGGCGCAATGGCGTTGTGGTCGAGGTCGCGGATGGCGCGCGTCCCGGCCAGCCGATCGAGATCGTCGCGCTTGACGGCGCCAATGGTGGGCAGAGCCGCTTTTCCCGCAATTTCGTCATGGTCGGCAACGGCGCGCAGCTTCGTCTCGTCGAGACCCGCGCGGAAGGCATTGGCGGTTTTGGCGACAGCGCGCTGTTCCTGTCGCTGGGCCAGGCGGCGGAGGTCGATTACGCCTGCCGCGGACTCGACGCCGCGCCGGTCGACGTGCAGAATTTCATCGCTACGCTCGACGCGGACGCGAAATTGCGCGCCGCGACGATGATCGGCGGGGCGACCTTCCTGCGCCGCCAGCTGTTCGTCGCCTGCAAGGGCGAAAACGCCGAGCTTCATCTTGGTGGCGCAAGCCTCCTGAAAGCCAGCGAACATGCGGATGTGACGCTGGTCGTGACACATGAAGCGCCGGCCTGCGTCAGTCGCGAGACATACAAGTATGTCCTCGCCGACGAAGCCAATGGCGTGTTCCAGGGCAAGATCGTGGTGCCGCCGCAAGCCCAGAAGACCGACGGCAAGATGCTCTGCCGCGGGCTGCTGCTGTCGGACAAGGCCTCGATGTCGGTCAAGCCGGAGCTAGAGATTTTCGCCGACGACGTGGCCTGCGGCCATGGCGCCGCCTGCGCCAAGCTCGACGCCGGCCAACTGTTCTACATGGAATCGCGCGGCGTTCCGAAAGCGCAGGCGCAGGCGATCCTGATCGAAGCCTTCGCTTCGGAAGCCTTCGACATCCTGCGTGACGAGGTTTTGCGCGATCTGCTGAACGCCGATCTCAAGGCGCTGCTCGAGGCTGGAGTCTTCGCATGAACCAGCAGCTCAAGATCAAGCCTTATGACATAGAAGCAATCAGGGCGGACTTCCCGATCCTTGCCGACCGGCCCTATGGCAAGCCGCTGGTCTATCTCGACAACGCCGCCTCGGCGCAAAAGCCGCGCGCGGTGATCGACCGTATGGTCCACGCCTATGAGCATGAATACGCCAATGTCCATCGCGGCCTGCATTTTCTCGCCAATGCCGCGACCGACGCTTTCGAGGCCGCGCGCGAAAAGCTCCGCGGTTTCCTCAACGCCTCGTCGACCGAGGAAATCATTTTTACCCGCGGCGCCACCGAGGCTTTGAACCTCGTCGCCTCGTCCTTCGGCCTCGCCCATATCGGCGCGGGCGACGAAATCGTGCTGTCGCTGATGGAGCACCATTCCAACATCGTGCCCTGGCATTTTTTGCGCGAACGCAAGGGCGCTGTGATCAAATGGGTGGATGTCGGGGACGACGGCGCCTTCTCGCTCGAAGCGTTCGAAGCCGCGCTGACCGAAAAGACCAAGATCGTCGCCATCACCCACATGTCGAACGTGCTCGGCACCATCACGCCGGTCAAGGACATCGTCCGCATCGCGCATGCGCGGAAAATTCCGGTGCTGGTCGACGGGTCGCAGGGCGCGGTGCATTGCGACGTCGACGTGCAGGACCTCGATGTCGATTTCTATGTGATCACTGGACACAAGCTTTACGGGCCGACCGGCATCGGCGCGCTTTACGCCAGGAAGCAGTGGCTGGAAAACCTGCCGCCCTTCGCCGGCGGCGGCGAAATGATCGAGACGGTCAGCCGCGACAACGTCACCTATGGCGTTCCGCCGCAACGCTTCGAGGCGGGGACGCCGCCGATCGTCGAGGCGATCGGCCTCGGCGCCGCGCTCGATTACATGGAGCAGATCGGCCGCGCCGCCATTCACGCGCATGAGGCGGATCTTGGCGCCTATGCCGCCGAGCGGCTCAAGGATGTTCCGGGAATCAGGCTGATCGGGACGGCGCCGGGCAAGGGCGCGGTTTTCTCGTTCGAGATGCGGGG
The DNA here is from genome assembly GCA_963828185.1 of uncultured Alphaproteobacteria bacterium. Taxonomy (GTDB): domain Bacteria; phylum Pseudomonadota; class Alphaproteobacteria; order Rhizobiales; family Beijerinckiaceae; genus Rhodoblastus. Next base: position 375,497 of record CAWHDV010000019.1, read on the forward strand.
CGCGCATGCGCATGACATAGCCACGGTGATCGACCGCGCCGGCGTGGCGGTGCGGGCCGGAACCCATTGCGCCCAGCCTCTGCTGGCGCGCTTTGGCGTCACCTCGACCTGCCGCGCCTCTTTCGCGCTCTATAACAGGCGCGAGGAAGTTGACGCCCTGGTTGCGGCGCTCGAACGCGCAGCCCATCTCTTTTCCTGACCGGATCTGCTCACGATGAACCAGCACACGCCCGAAAGCGAAATCCAGCCCAACCGGCCCGCGATCGCGGCCGAGGAAGGTCTGCCGCCGGAAGAGCTCGACCGGCTCACCGACGCCATCATCGCCGCGCTGAAGACGGTCTATGACCCGGAAATCCCGGCCGATATCTACGAACTCGGCCTGATCTACCGCGTCGATATCGACGATGGCCGCTTTGTGAAGATCGACATGACCCTGACGGCGCCGGGTTGCCCGGTGGCGGGCGAAATGCCGGTCTGGGTGGAGAACGCCGTCGCCGCCGTGCCGGGAATAGCCGGGGTCGAGGTGAAGATGGTGTTCGACCCGCCGTGGGACCAGAGCCGCATGTCCGACGAGGCGCGCGTGGCGTTGGACATGTGGTGACGGCTTTCATCTTCTTCAGGAGCACCGCAGCGGTTGCGGCGCCAAGGCGCGGCTGAGCGGCTTCACTTCGCGTCCGGCGCGATGAATTGCCCGAAGGCGCGCGGGCTGGCCCCAGCCGAAATCTTTGAAGTCACTTTCAGGGTCTGTACGTCGATGGCCGCGAGCTGGTCGTCCATCCAGCAGGCGACGAGCGCGTGGCGCTGGTCGGGCGCGACCAGGATGCCCTCGGGATAGCCGCAGGCGTCGACGACGGCGAGCGGCTGATAGGTCTTGCCGTCAAAGACCGAAACGCTGTCGTCGTGCTGGTTGGTGACGAAAATGCGGCTTCCGTCTTTCGTCACCGCCGCCACATAGGGAAAGCGGCGCACTTTCAGGCGCCGGGTTTCGCGGCGAGTCGCGACGTCGACCACGGAGACGTCGCCGGATTTGACATTGGCGACCAGCAGGCGCGGCCCGTCCGGGCCGTTGGAATCGTAGGTGACGCCGAAGGGCGCCTGGCCGACGGCGATCTCGCCTTCGCTGCGCAGGGTCGCGAGATTGACCACCGAGACCGTGTCGCTCTCGCGATTGGCGACATAAAGCCATTTGTCGTCGGGGCCTGGCGCCATGCCGGACGGCGACTTGCCGACGGCAATGGAGCCGACCACCGCGCGCTTTTCGACATCGACGACATAGACGAGGCTTGAGTACCAGTCGGCGACGAAAAGCCTCTTGCCTGCCGTGTCGAGCGCCAGTCCCAGCGGTCCCTGGCCGACCGGCAATTCGGCGGCGGACTTGTAGGACCCGTCGGCCTGTCGCTCGACAAAGGAGACGCTGCGCCCCGCCGGGTTCGAGACGTAGACGCGCGCGCCTCCCGGCGCCACGGCGACGCCGGCCGGCTTCGCGCCGACTTGCACGCGTTCGATGATGCGTCCCTGGGCCAGGTCGATGACCGCGAGGGCGTTGGCGCCCTGGTCGGTCACGAATGCGAGCGGGTCGGCCCTGGCCAACGAGGTCAGGGCGAGAAACGCCAGCGCCGCGCGGAAAAAAGTCATCGCGCCGATTCGGCGATGCTCTTCAGGTTTTCGAGTCCGGCGCGATAGACCTGAACCACGGCGCCGACGGAAGCCCTGTCGTTCAGGTTCGGCGGCGGGTCATTCAGCATGTAGCCGCGATAAAACGCGCCTTTCCACATGACGATCGAGCTGTCCTTGCCATTGGGGAGGACCGTGATCGTCGATGTGTAGTCGTTCACCGGAAGAATGTTCGGGTCGACCTTGTCGATTTCATATTTGTAGCTGCGGTTGGCGGGATCGTATTTGTCCAGCACTTCCTTGAAAGTGGGGCTGCCATCCCCTTTCAGCACCACCGTGCGGGTCGAGCCCTCTTCGTTTCCCTTGTCGGCGACGCTGGAGGCGACGAGCGGATGCCATTTGGAGAGGTCGCCGAAATTCTTGATGATCGACCAGACCTGGTCGGCCGGCTTGTCGATGACGATCGCCTCGTTGACTTTTTGCCTCGTCGGTCCATGCGCCCAAGCCGGCGCCACATAGAAGACCGGCGCGACGCAAAAAGCCATCAAGGCCGTGGCCGAAGCGAACGCTCTCATTCCAATTCCTCCGCATTCTCCGCCGGATGCTCGTGTCCAGCGTTGCGACGAATATGTCAGACGGAGGCTCGGCTTGTCAGGCGCAAACGTCGCCGGGACAGGCATCTGTGCGATTTCTAAGAACTCGGCGCGTCCTCAGGCCTTCTTGCCGAACTCCGAAATGCCGCCGTGCGCGGCTGACCAGGGCGCCGGATCGCGCAGGAACTTTTCCACTTCGTCCAGCGTCGCGTCGGGCAGGTAATTTGTCTTGCGCGCGACCTTGAGCACATCCCACCAGGTGGTGAGCTGGTGCAATGCGATCCCTTCCTTGCGCAGTTCCTCGCGCGCGGTTGGGAAGATGTCGTAGAAGAAGAACACGAAGGTGTGGTCGCATTTCTGGCCCGCCTCGCGGATGGCGCTGCAGAAATTGAGTTTCGACCCGCCGTCGGTGGCCAGGTCCTCGACCAGCAGGGTGCGGGCGCCGTCGGTCACTTCGCCCTCGATGCGGGCGTTGCGCCCAAAGCCCTTCGGCTTCTTGCGCACATATTGCATCGGCAGGCCGAGGCGGTCGGAAATCCAGGCGGCGTAGGGAATGCCCGCTGTCTCGCCGCCGGCGATAATGTCGAGGCTTTCATAGCCGATCTCGCGCTGGATGGTTTTTACCGCGAAATCGAGCATGACGCTGCGCAGGCGGGGGAAGGCGATCAGCTTGCGCATGTCGGTATAAACAGGGCTGGCCCAGCCGGAGGTGAAAATGAACGGCTTTTCCGCGTTGAACAGCACGGCGCCGACCTCCAGCAGCATCTTGGCGGTCTCTTCGGCGATCAGCTGTTTTTCCAGCGCGGCGGGGGAAAGGTCGGTCATGTCGGCGTCCATTCTTGAAGGCGGCCAGATTTGGACTCTTTGCGCGCCCGCGTCAATTGTTTCGCCGCCTCTTGCCGGCCGGCGGCTTAAGGGCGAAAAAGGCGCATGAGTGATCTTTTCGCCAGCGCCGGGTTGGAACAGGGCGCGCCGCGCCCGCTGGCCGAACGGCTGCGCCCCAAAACCCTCGGCGAGGTCGCGGGCCAGGACCATCTGCTCGGCGGCAACGGCGCGCTGACGCGGCTGATCGAATTGGGCTCGTTGGGCAGCCTGATCTTCTGGGGGCCGCCGGGCACCGGCAAGACCACCGTCGCGCGCCTGCTGGCGCATGAAACCAAGCTGCATTTCGTCCAGGGCTCGGCGATTTTTTCGGGCGTCGCGGAACTCAAGAAAATGTTCGAGGAGGCGCGGGGGCGGCGCAGGATCGGGCAGGGGACGCTGCTGTTCATCGACGAAATCCACCGTTTCAACCGCGCCCAGCAGGACAGCTTTTTGCCGGTCATGGAGGACGGCACCGTCACGCTGATCGGCGCGACGACGGAAAATCCCTCCTTTGAACTGAACGCCGCGCTGCTTTCGCGCGCCCGCGTGCTGACCTTCCATAGCCTCGACGACGAGGCGATCGAAAAGCTGTTTTTCCGCGCCGAGGAGGTTGAAGGAAAACCCCTGCCGCTGGACGAGGAAGCGCGGAAAACGCTTGTTCGCATGGCCGATGGCGACGGCCGCGCGGCTTTGACTTTGGTCGAGGAAATCTATCGCGCCGCGCGTCCGGGCGAAATTTTTGACATCAAGGGCCTGTCCGAAGTCGCCCAGCGCCGCGCGCCGATCTACGACAAGGGGCAGGAGGGCCATTACAATCTCATCAGCGCCCTGCACAAGACGGTGCGCGGCTCCGACCCGGACGCGGCGCTGTATTATCTCGCCCGCATGTTCGACGCCGGCGAGGACCCGCTGTTCATCGCTCGCCGCGTGGTGCGCATGGCGTCCGAAGACATCGGCCTCGCCGACCCGCAGGCTTTGGTCATCGCCAACGCCGCCAAGGACGCCTATGACTTTCTCGGCTCGCCCGAGGGGGAGTTGGCGATTGCGCAAGCCGTGATCTATTGCGCCACAGCGCCCAAGTCGAACGCGGCTTACGCCGCCTACAAAAGCGCCATGCGGCTGGCGCGCGAACACGGCTCGCTGATGCCGCCGAAGGTGATCTTGAACGCCCCGACCAAATTGATGAAGACCGAGGGCTATGGCTCGGGCTACGCCTATGACCACGACGAACCCGACGCCTTTTCAGGACAGGATTACTGGCCGGAGGATCTGGGACGGCAAAAGCTTTACGAGCCGGTCGAGCGCGGCTTCGAGCGCGAGATCGGCAAGAGGCTGGATTATTGGGCCAAGCTGCGCAAGGAGCGGGCCGGGGGGTGAGGGAAATGGCTTTGATGACGCCGCCGCGCTTTGACGCTAAAGATCGGCGATGCAAGCCTATCTTCTCGTTTTTCTCGGCGCCGGGTGCGGCGGCTGTCTCCGCCATACGGTCAATCTCCTCGCCGCAAGGTTGTTGGGGACGAATTTTCCCTGGGGCACTTTCCTGATCAACATTTCCGGCTCATTGATCATGGGCCTGCTCGCCGGCTGGCTGGCTTTTCGCGCCGGCGAAGCCTGGACGCAGCATGCGCGCCTGTTCGCGCTCACCGGCGTGCTCGGCGGCTACACCACCTTTTCCGCCTTTTCGCTCGATTCAGCGCTGCTGTTCGAGCGCGGCGAATATTTCTCGAGCGCGCTTTACGTCGGCGGCTCGGTCGGCCTGGCGCTCGTCGGCGTGTTCGGCGGCCTGGCCATCATGAGGGCATTGACATGACGCGGATGACCGGCTCCAAAAAAGGCGCGTCCCGGGGAGCCTCGAAAGACGCAGGCGCCGGCAAGGGCAGGGCGGGCGCCCGCGCGCGGCCCTCAGCCGACGCCAAAAGCGCCGCGCCCAAGGCGAAACACTATTTCGCCGCGCGCCCGAAAAAACAGCGCGTCGAGGACGACGCCTTCGATCCCGTGAAGGCCGCGCGTCTTGTGCGCGAGGCGGCGGAGGCCTTTCATGCCTCCGAGGCCAAGGAAAAGCCGGCGCCCGCGCCCGCGCCCGACAAGGAAACTTCGTCGGTGCAAATCCTCATCGTCACCGAGGACGAGGACGGCATGCGCATCGACCGCTGGTTCAAGCGGCGGATTCCCACTCTGTCGCTGTCGCATCTGGCGAAGATTTGCCGCAAGGGCGAAGTGCGGCTGAGCGGCAAGCGCGTGGACACGTCCTCGCGCGTCGTCGCCGGCGCCAATGTGCGCGTGCCGCCCCTGAGCTTTGACGGACCGCAGGCGCCGGCGGTCAAGAAGCCGGTGTTTTCCGAGGCCGACGCCCGCGCTATCAGAGACATGGTGCTCATCGACGATCGCGACCTGATGGTGCTGAACAAGCCGTTCGGGCTGGCGGTGCAGGGCGGCTCCGGCACGAAAATCCATCTCGACGGGATGTTGCAATCACTCGCCAACGAGCGCGGCGACCGGCCGGTGCTGGTGCACCGGCTCGACCGCGACACCTCTGGCGTGCTGCTGATCGCGAAAACGCGGAAAATGGCCGCCGATCTCGGCGAAATCTTCCGCTCGCGCTCGGCGCAAAAGATTTACTGGGCGATGGTGGAGGGCGTGCCGCGCCCGGCGCAGGGCCGCATTTCGCTCTATCTCGCCAAGGGCGAGGCGATGGGGGACACGCGCGGCCCGCGTGGAAAAGGCAAGCATGGGCCGGAAGAGCGGCGCGACATCGAGAAGATGCGCGTGGCCAAGCATGGCGAGGACGACGCGCAGCATTCGCTGACCTATTACGCCGTGGTCGACAAGCTGGCGCCACGCCTCGCCTGGCTGTCGATGAAGCCTTTGACCGGCCGCACCCACCAGTTGCGCGCCCATGCCGAGGCCATCGGCTGCCCCATCGTCGGCGATCCGAAATACGGCCATGGCGAGGAGGATTCCTACCGCCGCAAGGACCCCAACCGCAACCTGCCGGATGGCGTGGACACCAAGCTGCACCTCTTGGCGCGCCGGCTGATCCTGCCGCATCCCAAGGGCGGCGTGCTCGACGTGACCGCGCCGCTGCCGCCGCACATGAAAAAGTCTTGGGACCTGTTCGGCTTCGACGCCAGCCAGTACGACCCGATCATGGACGCGCCGGAGGAATAAGAGGCGATTATAGCCGCAGCGCGAGGAGGGCGGGGACTGGATCGAATTGCGCGCCGGGCTCATGATGATTAGCCGACCCGTCGGGTCGCAATTCGTTTCCTGTCCCCGACCTCCGGGACGTTTTGGGTGCGGCAATCGTGGCGCCCGATGCGAAGGCAAGCCATCCATTACATCGATCGATTTTTCCCAAATTAAGAGCGGCAAATGAACAAGAAAATATTTATCGCCGTCATTTTAATTGTTGGCGTTACGATTTTGTGGAAAATTGCCTACCCTGTTCATACGTACCGCTATCGGTTGACGATCGATATCGAGAAGAACGGAATTGTGCATTCCGGTTCGTCGGTGATCGAACTGATCACCACGCGCAATCTTCTATTGGCGGGGCTGGACAATATCCCCGAGTGGGAAACATACCCTCGCGGCGAGGCCGTCTTCGTCGATCTCGGCGACGGGGACAATCTGATTGCTCTGCTGGTCTATCCAGGGGGCTGGTATTTCGGCGCGACGGCAATTCTACCGTCGCGCGTCATTCTTGGCGACGCCGTCGCGCGACGTGGCAAGGCTCTCGACGTTCTCTCGACGGAATACCCGAATCGGCTTGCTCAGGCAAAGGGGAAAAGTTTCCCTGTGAATTCTCGAACAGTTGCCACCGATGGTGAGGTTTCGAAACCTTGGTGACCCCACGTCCATCGAAGAGTTCACCCAGCCGAGCTCGCCGCAAGTTATGGCGCAGGCGTCGCGTTGCGTGGTGCTCGATTAGAGATCACAGACGATCCCGTGACCTGGAATATTTCTCAACATTTGACGTGGTTGAGTAGGTTCAAAGGTAAGGCCTTGAACGGCGATACAGGTCGATTTGTCAAAAATGGCGACGAAGTATACTCGTCGCCTGCAACAACAATGTACGCTGATTTTGTGAGGGAGTAGCTCCCATGAACGACACGTTAATGTATGCCATCCTCTCGATGGACGCCTACTTCCGCCAATCTGATGGCACACTAATCGGATCGTCAATTGGCGATCCAGGTAAGATTACGGTGACAGGTGCTGAAATCCCTTTATTATTTTCCCTCGCTTTAGGATCGGTGTCAGGGGACGCGATACCAAACTTCTCATTGTAAATCCGCGCACGGCGCTTGCGCTCTGGCGTCCCGGAAGTTCGGGGACAGGAAACGAATTGCGGTCGAGCCCGTGGCCAATCATCCGCCGTCGTGATGCGCAATTCGATCCAGCCCCCGAATTCCTCGGAAGCCGGGGACAGGAAACGAATTGCGGTTTGGCTTTGCGGCTTGCCTCGAACAGTTCGATCCAGTCCCCGCCGTCCTGCGTTGTGGCTCTTTTGGCCTCTTACGCCGCGCAGGCGTTAAAACCCTGGCGCAATTCCTCTTCCTTGAGATGGCGGCCGATGAAGACGATGCGGCTGGCGCGTTTTTCTTCCGGTTTCCATTCGCGTTGCAGGTCGCCGTCGAGGATCATGTGCACGCCCTGGAAGACGTAGCGCTTCTCCTCGCCGGGAAAGGCGAGGATGCCTTTCGAGCGCAGGATGTCGGGGCCGTCCTTCTGCACCACTTCGTTGATCCAGGGCAGGAACAGGTCGGGCTCGACCGGGCCGTCGATGACGAAGGCCACCGATTGCACCTCGTCGTCATGCACCACTTTCACGCCGTGATGATGTTCGTGATGGTCGTGGTGGTCGTGGTCATGATGATCGTGGCCGCAATCCGGCCCGCATTCATGGTCGTGATCGTGTTGATCGTGGGCATGCGCGTGATCATGGTGATGATGCTCATGATCGTGCTCATGATCGTGTTCTTGCGCCTCCAGAAAATCCGGCTCGATTTCGAGAATGCGTTGGAGGTCGAAGGCGTTGCGGCCGAGCACCGCGTCGAGTTCGATGTCGCATTTCTGCGTCCGGTGCAGCTTGGCGTAGGGGTTGATGCCGCGAATGCGCGCCTCGACCTCTTCCAGTTCGGCCGGCGTCACGAGATCGGTCTTGTTGAGCAGGATGACGTCGGCGAAGGCGATCTGGTTCTTGGCTTCCGGCGCGTCCTTCAGGCGGGCGGCCAAAAATTTGGCGTCGGCCACGGTGACAATCGCGTCAAGGCGCGCGTCCTTCTGCACGTCGGCGTCGACGAAAAAGGTCTGCGCCACGGGGGCGGGATCGGCGAGCCCGGTGGTTTCGACCAAAATGGCGTCAAACTTGCCCTTGCGGCGCATCAGCCCTTCGATGATGCGGATCAGGTCGCCGCGCACGGTGCAGCAGATGCAGCCGTTGTTCATCTCGAACACTTCCTCGTCCGCGTCCACGATCAGGTCGTTGTCGATGCCGATCTCGCCGAATTCATTGACGATGACAGCGAATTTCTTGCCGTGGTCCTCGGTGAGGATGCGGTTGAGCAATGTGGTCTTGCCAGCGCCGAGATAGCCGGTGAGGACGGTGACGGGAATTTTATCGTCGGACATGCGGACTCCCAGATGGCGCACGACGGGGGCCGGCGCCTTTTCCATGGCGAATATATTATGTTCCCTCGCCGCAATGTAAGTGGCGCGCGCGCGCCGCGGCAAGCCCTGGCTTTGGCCTCCGTGTGCTGCGCCGCGATTTGGCGCCGTTTCTAAAATGTTTTTCGAAATCGCTGCGCGCGTCTTGGGCACGGTGTTCCGAGCTTCGCTCACTGGAGCGGGGTGGCGTGTCCGCTGGCGCGAATCATCATACAAGCAACGAAAACGAGCAGGCGGCAATTGACGCCCGGTAAAACATGAAAAGTGCTTGACTGTGGTATAAATAAAATTTAAACCGTCTTAAATTAGTTTTATCACAGACAGTTATGCATATTAGTACTAGCAGCTCTGCATTTTTATGCGTTGCAACACCCATGCTGCGATGCACAAATAACCCCAACCAAAGTCCGCGCCGCGACGCTGCCCATTGGCGCGTTTGCCGGACTTGTTTCGGGCGAATGCAAGGGAATCCATCATGAAAACATCAAATTGGGCCGCCGCCACGGCGCTTGCCGGCGCCTTGGTCGTGACAGCCGCCACCGGGCTTTCCGCCGTCGAGCACAAGTTCGCCAAGCCTTCCGATCCGATCAAGCCGTTCCAGGCGATCCGGCTCGACGACGGGGTGAAGCATATGGTCGGTTATTTCCGGCCCGCCGACGGCAAATGCAAATTGACCCTGATGATCGGCGACACCTTTCATGAGAATGACGTTTTGCCCGCGTCGGCTGACGTGCGCGCGCGTTTCTTGCTGAATTCCGGCGAGACGGCGCGTTTTGACACGGCGGCGGGCAAGCAGGCGCGATTCGAGTGCCTGCAAGGGGCCCAGGCCATGAAGGCCGGTCTGAGCGACCAGTTCGCCCAAAAGTAATACGGATTCGTCGAATGTGACCAATGTGCAGCCTTTGCCCCCAAGGAATCGGGGGCAAAGGGCATTCGCGTAAAACCTTTGTTGGCCATATCAGGAAATCGCCATCGGCGGTTGTAAAATGCAACCGAGTTTAAGTTTCTGGCGCTCATGATTCGCTCGTCCGCAACAGCGAGCCTATTGCCATGAGCCAGTCCCGTAACGAAGCCAGAACCCCCACGGCCCTCATCTGCGTCTGGGTGGCGCAACCCGCCAGCGGACGCCTCGAATGCCACTGGACGCGGCCCGCGCAGCCCGCCCTGGAGAGCGCCAAAGGTTTTTCGGCCGCGGCCTGAGCCTTTATCCCTCGCCAAATCCTCGCTCCGCGCCTGTTTCCCATATCGCTCGCGCGAAAAAACCTCTATGCGCAGGGCCGCAAACGCCGCGCGACGCGGCGAGAGGAGAAATGCGGATGAGCGAGACGCGGGATTCGAACGGCGCGCTGCTGAACGAGGGCGACAATGTCTCCCTGATCAAGGACCTCAAGGTCAAGGGCTCCTCGACCGTGCTGAAGCGCGGCACGATGGTGCGTGGCATCCATCTCACCGACGACCCCGAGGAAATCGAAGGCCGGACCGACAAGGTCAAGGGCTTGGTGCTGAAGACCTGTTTCCTCAAGAAGGCCTGAACGCGCGCCTGCGCTTTCGCCCAGCGTCGCCGCGCCGGAGTCGACACGGACGCAATGTGGCCCCACATTGCGCGTAACGATTCGCTGTTCGTTCTCGCAAGGCTCAAAATTGTCCGATCCCTTCTCGCTCGGCGACGACGATATGTCCTACGCCGCTCCTCGCGACGGAGGCCTTTCCGCGCGCGCCCTCGAGGCGGCCCGGGGCAAGCCGAACTGGCTTGCCGCGCTCAATCCCGAGCAGCGCGAGGCGGTTGAGGCGCTGGACGGGCCGGTGCTCGTGCTGGCCGGCGCGGGCACGGGCAAGACGCGGGTCCTGACCTCGCGCATCGCCCATATTTTGGCGCAAGGCCGCGCCCGGCCGTTCGAGATCCTCGCCGTCACCTTCACCAACAAGGCGGCGCGCGAGATGAAGGAGCGCATCGCCGCCCTCATCGGCCCGGGCGCCGACGGCATGTCCTGGCTCGGCACCTTCCACGCCATCGCCGCGAAGATCCTGCGCCGCCACGCCGAACTGGTCGGTCTCAAGTCCAATTTCACCATTCTCGACGCCGACGACCAGATTCGCCTGCTGAAACAGGCGCTCAAGGCCGAGAATATCGACGACAAGCGCTGGACGGCGCGCACGCTCGCCTATCTGATCGACAACTGGAAAAACCGCGGCCTCGACCCGAAGCATGTGCCCGCCGGCGAGGCCCAGGCTTTCGCCAACGGCAAGGGCGGCGCGCTTTACGCGCTCTACCAGGAGCGGCTCAAAATCCTCAACGCCGCCGATTTCGGCGACCTGCTGCTCGAGAGCTTGCGCCTGTTCCGCGAAAACCCGGACGTGCTGCGCGAATACCAGAACCGCTTCAAATATATCCTGGTGGACGAATACCAGGACACCAACGCCGTGCAATATCTCTGGCTGCGACTGCTCGCCCAGAGATCGGACGGCGTTTCGCGCCAGAACCTGTGCTGCGTCGGCGACGACGACCAGTCGATCTACGGCTGGCGCGGCGCCGAAGTGGACAATATCCTGCGCTTCGAGAAGGATTTTCCGGGCGCCAAGGTGATCAGGCTCGAACGCAATTACCGCTCGACCGGGCATATCCTCGCCACCGCCTCGCATCTCATCGCCCATAACCGCGACCGGCTGGGCAAGACGCTGTTTACCGACGACGAGCCGGGCGAAAAGCCTGCTATCGCCGGCGTATGGGATTCGGAGGAGGAGGCGCGCGTCGTCGGCGACGAAATCGAGCAATTGCAGCGCCAGGGTCATTCGCTCGACGAGATCGCCATTCTCGTGCGCGCCTCGTTCCAGATGCGCGAATTCGAAGAGCGTTTCATCACCCTGGGCCTGCCCTACAAGGTGATCGGCGGTCCACGCTTCTACGAGCGCCTCGAAATCCGCGACGCCCTGGCCTATCTTCGCTGCGTCGCCCAGCCGGCCGACGATCTGGCCTTCGAGCGCATCGTCAATACGCCGAAGCGCGGCCTGGGCGAGAGCACGCTGCAGGTGGTGCATGAATTCGCCCGACTGCGCCGGATTCCACTTATGCAGGCGGCCCGCGCGCTGGTCGAGAGCGAAGAGTTGCGGGCCAAGCCACGCGGGACCTTGCGCGTCCTGCTCGCCGATTTTTCGCGCTGGGCGGCCGAGATCGAGACCAAGCCGCATTATGAGCTGGCGGAGCAGATCCTGGACGAATCCGGCTACACCGATTTCTGGAAGCAGGAACGCACGGCGGAAGCCGAGGGAAGGCTCGAAAACCTCAAGGAGCTGGTGCGCTCGATGGAGGAATTCCCCGACCTCGGGGCCTTCCTCGAACATATCTCGCTTGTCATGGACACGGACAACAGGGATGGCGGCGAGCGCGTGTCGATCATGACCTTGCACGGCGCCAAGGGGCTGGAGTTCGAGACGGTTTTCCTGCCCGGCTGGGAGGAGGGGCTGTTTCCGCACCAGCGTTCGCTCGACGAGAACGGCCGCGCCGGACTCGAGGAGGAGCGCCGCCTCGCCTATGTCGGCGTGACGAGGGCGCGCAAGCGGGCGAAGATCATGTTCGCCAGCAATCGCCGCATTCACGGCCTGTGGCAGACGACGCTCCCGTCGCGCTTCATCGACGATCTACCGGTCGCGCATGTGCAATTGGTTGAGAACGCCCGCAGCGGCTCGGATTACGGCGGCTACGCCCAGTCGCGGTTCGCCAACCTGGACAGTTTCGGCTCGCGCTACGACACGCCCGGCTGGAAGCGGGCGCAGCAGCGGGCTGGCGAGCCGCCCGCCAAGGCGTCCAGAGGCTTCGACGGCAAGACCATCGAGGGCGAAGTGCTCGGCCGATCGACTCCGGAAGGCGCTTTCTCTTGCGGCACGCGGATTTTTCACGTCAAATTCGGCCCCGGCACGGTCGCCGCCGTGGACGGGGCCAAGCTCACCATCGATTTCGACAAGGCCGGCCGCAAACTGGTGCTCGACTCCTTTGTCGAGCGGCGTGGATGAAGACGCGGCGGGACTGAACCATGCGCGATCTCCTGACCTATATCGGGATCGGTCTGATCGTCCTGCTGTCGGCTGCCCTCGCGGCGCCTTACCTCATCGATTTCAACGCCTATCGCGCGCGACTGGCGCAAGCGATCGCCTCTTCGAGCGGCGCGCAAGTGGCGCTCAACGGGCCGATTTCGCTGCGCTTGCTGCCGACGCCGCAATTTTCGGCGCAAGACCTGCGATTGTCCGGCGGTTTCGGCGCGGTGCGGGCGAAGACGGCTTTCATCGAACTCGCACTGCCGGCGTTGATCCAGGGACGGCTGCAGGTTTCGCAATTGCGCCTCGACGATGCCGATATCGCCATAGAAACGGACAAGCCGCGCGCAAATAACGTGGCGACCGCCATCCAATTCGACAATCTGCTGCTGCATCGCGCCAATGTGACCTTGCTCAGGGCAGGGGCTCCGGCGTTGCATGCAAGGATCGTCGAACTCGTCGCGAGCGCGCCTTCGCTCGCCGGCCCGTTCAACGGGCGCGGCGCGCTGTCGATCGGCGGCGCAAACGTGGCCTTTTCCTTCGCCAGCGACGTCCTGGCCAAACGCCTCCTGCCGCTCAAGGCGCGCCTCGCCTGGCCGGGCGATCGAGGCCGGATCGATCTCGACGGACGGCTGAATTTCATCGCTGCGCCCGTTTTCGAGGGCCAGGGCGCGGCAAGCGGCAACGCCAAGCCGGGACCGTGGCGGGCGCAAGCCGCGCTGGTCGCGCGGCCCGACGGCGTCGAGGCGAAAAATCTTTCCGCGCAGCTGGGCGACGGGGCTTTGGCGGACAAGCTCTCCGGCGCCGGGCGCTACGAAACCGGGAGCGGAAAAATTGCGCTCGACCTGACCTCGCCGCGAATCGATGAAACGTGGACGGATTTTTTCTTCGCGCCTCTGCTTGTGGCGGGCGCCGGCAAGACGCCCCTCGACCTCCGCCTATCCGCCGATTCGCTCAACTGGCGCGGGGTCGACTGGTCGCAGGTCCAGGTCTCGCGCCTGATGGGCGGCCCCGCAGGGCTCCACGCGCAAGGTCCGGGCCTGTCGCAAATCGACATCACGGCTGCGCCGGAAAAGGGACTCTGGCGCGGCGAGGGAGAGGTCAAGGTCGGGGATTTCAACGCCTTCGCCGCAGCCTTGCGCGATGTCGCGCCGCTGGCGAGCGCTCGTTTCGCCTCGATCGAGATCGGCGGCGATTTTACGGCCTCGCCGATTGAGCTGGCCCTCATCGGCGGCCATTTCCTGCTCGACCGGGCGAAATTCTCGGGCGATCTGCGCTTCGACACGGCCCGGAAAGGTGGGAGGCCGCGCCTGACGGCGCGCCTTGCCGCGCCGGCGCTCGATCTCGACGCCGCGCCCGATGTCTCGGGCGCGTGGCTCGACGGGGTTGATCTCGACCTGGCGCTCGAAGCGGAGACGGTCAAACTGACGCGCGGCGGCCGGAAGTATGGCGACGCCGGTCGAATCAGGGCGCATTTCCTGCGCGACGGCGAGTTTTCGCGGCTGGAGAGGCTGGATCTGCAAAAAATCGGCGGCGCTGACCTCTCCGCATCCGGAGCCTGGGGCCGCCATTTCGTCGGGCTGAAAGGCCAGGCGCGGCTCAAGGCGACAGATCTTTCCGAATTGACGCAGGTCCTGGCTCGGCTGTTCCCCGGCCCCTTGACGCGAAATCTGGCGGAGCGGGCGAAGAGTTTTTCGCCGGCCGATCTCAACGCTGAGACCTCGGGAGAGGCGGCCAAGGGTTTCGACCTGAAGGGAACGCTCGGCGGCACGAAAATTGATGCTTCGCTCTCGCCGCAAGACGGCGGAAAATGGACCGAGGCCGTCGACCTCGCCGCGCCGGATGGCGGCGTCCTGCTCAACCAGCTCGGCGCGCCCTTGCTGCTGATGCAAAGGCTCGGCCCCGCCCGTGTGACGGCGCGAGCCCAGAGCGATGTGGGGCGCCCCGAAATATTGGATGTGACCGCCGCGGGCGATCTCGCCGGCGTCCATGGCGATTTCCACGGCGTCGCCGAGAATTTCCCGCAAAGCCCTGTTCTTGTCGGCGATCTGGCGTTCGACGGCGATTTTGCGAAAATCCTCGCGAGCTTTGGCGCGCCGCCTGGTTCCGCGCGGGGGCGCGTTGCCGGGCGGCTCGACTGGCGCGACGGCGCGGCGAAGTTGCAAAATCTCACTGGCGCCTGGGACGCGGCGAAATTCAGTGGGGACCTTGCCTTTGGTCCTCACGGGATCGACGGCGATCTGCGCTGCGACCGCCTGTCGGGTTCGGCGCTGGTGGCGCTCGTGCTCGGTTCGCCGGCGCCGGCGCGGCGTGGCGCGCTATGGCCGAGCCTGTCGTTCGCGCCCGTCGTCGCCGACCCGCCGCGCATTGCCAGACTTGCGGTGGAGACTTCGGATTTGCTGCCCTTCGGCGGCAAGGCGCGTTTCGATCTGGCGCTCGGTCCGGGCCTTTTGTCGGCGAGCCATGCGCTGATCGAGGCGGACGGCGGCAATTTCAGCGGCGGCTTCGATCTGCGCCGCCAGGGCGCGCAGGTCACGCTCAGCGGCGAGGCGCAAGCGGAAAATGTCGCGGTGAAAGACCCCGCCTTTTCAAGCATCGTCGGCGGGCGGTTGCATTTCGCCGGCAATGGCGCGAGCCTCGCCGCTCTGGTCGGCTCACTGGCTGGCGAGGGCGACGTCAGCGCGAAGAACCTCATCATCAATGGAGCCGCCATCGACGCGGCTGACAGGGCTCTCGCCACCAGCGAGGCGAGTGACGCGACCTTCGACGCCAAGGAGGTGGCGAACAGCCTCGATGCGTTTTTCGCGCGCGGAAATTTCCAGCTCGGCAAGGCGCATTTTTCCGCCCATCTCGCCGATGGCGGCCTGACGCTCTCGCCCACCAAGGACGCGCCCGCAAAGGACGCCGCGCCAAAAAAAGTCGAGTTTTCTTTCGACCTGCGCGACGCCAGCATGGCGCTGGCCCTGTCGGTCGGCGCGCAACATGCGCCGCCAGGTTGGACGGACGCTCTTCCTCGCGCCGGCGTCACCTGGGCTGGCCCCTGGTCGACGCCATTGCGCCGCGTCGATGCGACGGACTTCGTCAACGCTGTCGCCGCGCGCGCGCTGGAGCGCGAAGAGGCGCGGATCGAGGCCCTGAAGGCGCAAGACCGCGCAAGGCTGCGCGCCTTGCAGCTTTCTCCATTGCCGCCATTGCAGTTTGCGCCGCCATCGCCGCCTCAGACGCAGGCGCATTGACGGCGAAGCCTGAATTATCCGACCGCTTTGTTCCGGAAAACCTGCAATAGATGCACCCGCAAGGCCGACGAAAGGTTGGCCGCGCCGCGTTTCTGGTCGATTTCCGCCGCAAGCGCCGCGACGGAGACGCCTTTTTCCCGCGCCAGCTCCCGCAGGCAATCCCAGAAAGCCTGCTCAAGCGAAATGCTGGTGCGATGTCCGGCGACGACAAGCGAATGCTTGCGCATCCGGCCCGGATCCTCGCTCGTTCGGTTCAGTTCGGACAATGTCATGAATTGTCTTCGCCGGAAGGCGCGTCCGGCGCAGCTTCCTCGTCGAGACGATGGCCGTCGAGCTTTTTCGCCTCGTGCGTCCTCGTCTTTTCGGCCAATTGTCGTTCGGCCCTGCTCAGGCCGTGGCGAACGCGGTTTTCCTGCGCCTGGTCTTCGTCGAGGCGGCGCTGCTGCGCCTTGCGCGCACGGCGAAGATTGACGATTTCACCCATTTGCCAAGCTGAGCCCCGGTTCGCCCGAATCAGGGCTTCTTGCGGAAGGCGTCGATGGAAACGACCTTCGATTCTTCTTTCGGCCCGTCCTTGGCGTCCGGCTCGGCCCCGGCCGCCGGCGACGCTGCGACCTTGTCCATGCCCGCGGCGGCGGGCTTCGCGGTCGCGCCTTTTGCTTGCGCAGGCGCGCCGTTCTTTCCTTGCGCAGGTTTGGCCGGCAGCATGTCGGGTTCGGAGCCGGCGCCGCGCAACTTCGGCTTGCCGGCCTCCGCGAGCGGGCCGGGACGTTGTGGATTGGCGACCGGGCCGAGGATGGCTTCCTCCTCGTCGTCCTCGCCGAACTCTGCGTCCCCCTCGCCCTGCGCCTCGAATTTCAGGCCAAACTGCACGGAGGGGTCATAGAAGCCGGACACCGCGTCGAAAGGCACGTGCAGGCGTTCGGGCACGTTCTTGAAATGCAGTCCGACTTCGAAAAAGCTCTCATCGACCTTCAGGTCCCAGAACTGGTGCTGAAGAATGATGGTCATTTCTTCGGGATATTGTTCGCGCAGCCGGTTCGACATCTTCACGTCCGGCGCCTGGGTGCGGAAGGTGATGTAGAAATGGTGCTCGCCCGGCAATCCGTCGCGGGCCGCGTCGGCGAGGACTTTGCGAACCACGCCACGCAAGGCGTCCTGTACTTGAAGGTCGTAGCGAATCAAATCTGTCGACATAGGCGGCGTCTGTTCCGTTGCGCCGCCGGACCGCAACTTTCCATGGCTTGGTCCGGCCGCTTTCGCCGGGGCGCGCCGGCAGGAATGAAGTGGAGGCTTCTGTTGCCAGGCGCCTCCGGGCCCCGCCTTAAAGTGCAACCCCTAAGGACTTAATTTCGGTACCAGAACCGCATTACGCGGCGACGGCCACCGGAGCATAGTTGTCATTGGCAACTATAGGTTTGACCCAGATATCGGCGGAATCATGCCGGGCAAAAGTAGACTCTTTACACCCTCGTCGATCCTATTTCGCCCCCGCCGCAGCCCGCGTCCGGCGCTCGGGGCGCTGACGCGGGCTGGGGTGGAGGCGCCGGGTACCGCCCCCGGGTCCGAAAGGCTTATTCCAATCACCATTTATCGCCATAGCCGTCCGAAGACGGCAATTTGAATATAGAGAAGCACGAACGCCGGGGAAAGGGGGATTCGGAAAATCTCCGAAACCTCCCCTTGTCCTCGCTATAGACCTGGATCAATCTGTCGCGGCGAAACCCGCGGCAAGCGGGCAGGCGAAAAAACATAAGACGCGCGGGGAAACGTCATGCAGCAGAACGCAAATGCGCCCTCGGCGGCGGCGGACGAGGCCGCGCGCCTCGCTCGCCGCACGGTCGTCGTGCGAAAATTGCAAAAGGACGACATCTTCAACGCCCTGGTCGCCGGCTGGAGCGACCTCAAGCGCGCGCCGTCCTATGGCCTGACGATCGGCGGCCTGCATGCGCTGGGCGGGTGGATGGCGATCTTTTTCGCCAGATTGTCCGGCCTGCATTATTTCGCCTATCCTTTGCTGACCGGTTTCGCTTTGGTTTCGCCTTTCATGGCGGCGGCGCTCTACGAGGTGAGTCGCAGGATGGAAAGGAACGAGACGCTCGGCTGGGGCCCGGTCCTGCGCGCGGTGAAGGCGAGCGGCGGCCGCGATCTCGGCTGGATGTGCCTCGTCTCCCTCTTCGCCTTCATCCTGTGGATCGACTTCAGCTTCTTCCTCTACCTGATGTTCTACGGCGCCCACATGCCCGATCCCGCCGATTTCATCCGCACGGCGCTTTCGACCGAAAAGGGCGTCGTCTTCATCCTCGTCGGCAATCTGTTCGGCGGCGTGATCGCCTTCGCCATCTTTTCCATCACCGTCGTGTCGGTGCCGCTTCTGCTGGATCGCGACGTCGATTTCGTCACGGCGATGATTTCCTCGGTGCGCGCGGTGAAGCTCAATCCCTGGCCGCTGCTGGCCTGGGCGGCGACGATCGCTCTGTTCCTGGCCTTTGGCCTGCTCTCGGGGCTTCTCGGCCTGATCGTGGCGCTGCCCTTGCTCGGCCACGCCTCCTGGCATGTGTATCGCAAGCTCGTGGAGCCCTGAAGCCGAGGTTCCCATCGCGCCGCGAATCGCTACACTGCCGCGCCACCTCCGGGAGCCTTAATCGATGCGGTCCTATCTCGATCTGTTACAACGCGTCATGTCCGAAGGCGTGACCAAGAGCGACCGCACCGGCACGGGCGTCACGTCGATCTTCGGCGCGCAATTGCGCTTTGACCTTCGCGCCGGCTTTCCGCTGCTGACGACGAAAAAGCTGCATACGAAATCCATCGTCCACGAATTGCTGTGGTTTTTGCGCGGCGACACCAATATCGCCTATCTCAAGCAGCATGGCGTCAGCATCTGGGACGAATGGGCCGACGAGGAAGGCGAACTCGGCCCGGTCTATGGCAAGCAATGGCGCTCCTGGGCGGGGGCGGACGGACGGACCTACGACCAGATCGCCTGGCTGGTCGATGAGATCAAGAACAACCCGTTTTCGCGGCGCCTTGTCGTCTCGGCCTGGAACCCGGCCGAAATCGAGTCCATGGCGCTCGCGCCCTGCCATTGCCTGTTCCAGTTCTATGTCGCGGAAGTCGACGGCGTACGCCGCCTCTCGTGCCAATTGTACCAGCGCTCGGCCGACATTTTTTTGGGCGTGCCCTTCAACATCGCCTCCTACGCGCTTTTGACCCATCTCGTGGCGCAGGCCTGCGGCCTCGAGGTCGGCGATTTCGTCCATACGTTCGGCGACGCCCATCTCTATTCGAACCACGTCGAACAGGCGCGGCTGCAACTTTCGCGCACGCCCGGCGCCTTGCCGCGCCTGAAACTCAATCCGGATAGGAAAAACCTGTTCGATTTCGGCTATGACGATATTTCCTTCGAGAACTATCATCCGCAGGCGGCGATCAAGGCGCCGGTGGCGGTATGAGCGAGAGCCAGCTTCCCAATGACCCGCTGCGCAAAGAGCCGCTCCCATTGACGATTGTCGCGGCGATCGCCCGCAACGGCGCGCTCGGCGTGGACAACGCGATCCCGTGGCGGGCGCCGAGCGATCTGAAGCGGTTCCGCGACATCACCTGGGGCCGGCCGCTGATCATGGGGCGCATGACCTATGAGTCCATCGGCAGGCCGCTGCCGGGGCGCGAAACCGTGGTCGTCAGCCGCAACCAAAGCTTCTTGTGCACACAACCGCCGGAGCATGTTCATCCGGCAGGGAGTTTCCAGCAGGCTTTGGTTTTGGCGGATCGCCTTGGCCGCTCCATGCACACCGCCGAGATCATTCTCGCCGGCGGCGCCGAGCTTTACCGGCTGGGTCTGTCGCACGCCAAATTCCTCCGCCTCACTCTGGTCGATTGCGCGCCGCGAGCAGACGCCTTTTTTCCCGAAGTCGACTGGAGCGAATGGCGGGAGTTGCGCCGTGAAAAGCCGGAGCGCGCGCCGAAGGACGAATTCGATCTGGAATATGTGGATTACCGGCGGATTTGAGCCTTACGCCTTCTGCTGACTGTTGAACGGCAGCACGCGGACGCGCTTGCCTGTCGCCTGGAACCAGGCGTTGGCCACGGCGGGGCCGATCGGCGGCACGCCCGGTTCGCCGGCGCCGGTGGGGATTTCCGCCGACTTGATCACATAGGTCTCAACCTTGGGCATTTCATCGAGCTGCAGCACTTCATAGCCGTCAAAATTGCCCTGCACCACCCGGCCCTTGTCCAAGGTGATCCGCGACTTGAGGATGGCGCCGAGGCCGAAGCCGATGCCGCCCTCCATCTGCGCCCGCACCTGGTCGGGATTGACCGCGATGCCGCAATCCACCGCGCAGACCACCCTGCGCACGCGCGGCGCCCCGCTGGCGTCGAGCGACAGCTCAGCGATCTGCGCCACATAAGTATGGAAAGATTCGGCGACGGCGACGCCGCGAAAAACGCCTTGCGGCAGGGGCTTGTCCCAGCCGGCCTTTTCGGCCGCGAGCCGCAGCACTTCGCGATGGCGCGGCTTGTCCTTAAGCATCGCCATGCGGAAGGCGATCGGGTCTTTTCCCGCCGCATGGGCGATTTCGTCGATGAAAGTTTCGAGCGCATAGGCCGTATGGCTCGAGCCGACCGAACGCCACCACAGCACGGGAACTTTCGAATCCGCCGTCGTCAGGTCGACGCGGAAATTGGGAATGGCGTAGGGTTGGTTCGACATGCCTTCGACCGAGGTGATGTCCACGCCGCCATGCACCATGCCGGCCTCCATCGGCGTGCCCTTCATGATCGATTGTCCGACCAGCGTGTCGTGGAAGGCGATCAACGCGCCGTCGGCGTCGAGCCCCGCCTTCATCTTGTGCACGAAAGCCGGGCGGTAGCGGCCGGCGCGCATGTCGTCCTCGCGCGCCCACTGCACCCTGACGGGGGCCTTCCAGCCGAGCGCCCTGGCGGTCGAGACCGCCTCAACAATGATGTCGGCGTCGGGGCAGGCGCGCCGCCCAAAACCGCCGCCGGTCTTCATCACGCGCAGGATGACCTTGTCTTCGGGGATGCCGGCGATTTTCGCCGCCACGGCCTGATAGAGGTCCGGCATCTGGTGGCCGCCCCATACCTCGAGCGTGCCGTCGGCATTCATGCGCGCGGCGGCGTTGATTGGCTCCAGCGGCGCATGGGCGAGGTATGGGAACTCGTAGCGCGCCTCGATGATCTTCGCCGCCTTGGCGAAACCGGCGTCAATGTCGCCGCTTTTGGCCGCCACCGCCTCGCCGCCCTTGTCGGCGGCGGCGCGATATTCGGCGAAAATCTCGGCGCTGCTGCGTTTTTCGGCGTTCGTCTCGTCCCATTCGGCGGTGACGGCGTCGCGCGCCTTCATCGCCTCCCACATGCCGGTCGCGACCACGGCGACGCCGCGCGGCGTGGCGACGGCGTTGACAAATCCCTTGATCCCCTTCGCCTTGCTCGCGTCGAAACTTTTCAGCGTCGCGCCGAACAACGGCGGATGGATCATCACCGCGGTGAGCAGGCCCGGCAGGCGCAAGTCGATGGTGAATTGCTGCCGGCCGGTGGATTTGGCGGCCGAATCATAACGCGGCAGCGTCTCGTCGCCGATATATTTCCAATCCTTCGGGTCCTTGAGCGCCACGTCGGCCGGCGCGGGCAACCGCGCGGCGGCGGCGGCCAGCGCGCCATAGGTCGCCGACTTGCCGGAACCGTGGCGGACCACGCCCTTGTCGGTGGCGATTTCGCTGGCCGGGACGCCCCATTGCGCGGCGGCGGCGGCGATCAGCATGGCGCGGGCGGTCGCGCCGGCGCGGCGATAGCGAAGCCAGGACGTGTTGACGCCGGTCGAGCCGCCGGTGCCCTGCATCTTTCCGCCCCAGTCGAGATTGCCGTAGAGCTTTGGATCGCCGTAGCCGCCGTCAACCGTCACCCGCGCCCAGTCGGCGTCAAGCTCCTCCTGCACCAGGGTGGCGAGGGCGAAATAAATCCCCTGGCCCATGTCCATTTGTGACGAAAGCACGGTCACCGTCCCGTCGGGGGCGATCTGGATATAGCCGTGGAACGGATTGGCCGCGGGCTTTTCTGCGTCGGCGGCCTCGGTGATGGTCGAATAGCCGACCACAAGGCTGGAGCCGACGGCGGCGGCGCCGATGAGGAAGGCGCGGCGCGACGGTTGCGGCGCTTGCGAAAGTTGGAGGAAGGCCATGCCCGACATGTCACGCTCCCAGCAGTCTGGCGGCTTCATGCACCGCCGCGCGAATACGCTGATAAGTGTTGCAACGGCAGAGATTTCCCGCCATCGCGTCGTCGATGTCCTTGTCGCTCGGCGCGCGCTTTTCGGTCAGCAGCGCCACAGCGGCCATCACCTGTCCGGACTGGCAATAGCCGCATTGCGGCACGTCGAGCTTGATCCAGCTGGCCTGCACGGCTTGCGCCACCTTGCCCTCGGCGCCTTCAATCGTCACCACCTTGCGGCCGGCGACGTCGGAAATGGCCGTCTGGCAGGAGCGCGCCGGCTGTCCGTCGACCAGCACGGTGCAGGCCCCGCAGAGGGACGCGCCGCAGCCGAACTTGACGCCGACGACGCCGAGATCGTCGCGAAGGACCCAGAGCAGCGGCTTGTCGTCGTCCGCCTCGACCTGCCGAGCCTGGCCGTTCAGCGTGAAACTGATCATGGCTTGTCCCCTGAGCGCTAGGGATTCGATGGATTGAAAACGCGGGTTTGCCGCGACGCGCGCGCGTCAACGACGGCAGGCCTTCGGCCACCCTCGTTATAACTGGGAACGCTCGTCGATGCTTGCAAGCGAGGACCGAGCGTCTTCGCCGGCCTTGCGGAGGGCGAAAGGCTCGATTGTGCCCCGGGCCGCCGCGTCCTATATAGGAGCGGTCCCGCGAGCCCATCGCCCGTCGCAGGACGGGCTCCTGCGAAGGGCTGCTCCTCGTGACGGGGACCATGCCCGGAAAATCAATTCGAGGAATGCATGCCCTGGAGCAATCAAGGCGGCGAGACGCCGCAAAAGCCGGAGGGCGCGGAACCCGGGCAGAAGTCTGACGGCCAGCGCGGCGGCCCGAACAATCCCTGGGGTGGTTCTGGTGGGGGTGGTTCTGGCGGCGGCTTCCGGGGCGGCGGCTCGGGGGGAGCCGGCGGGCCGGGTTCCGATTTCGAAGCCTGGGTGCGGCGGGCGCAGGAGAAATTGCGCAACCTGACCATCGAGGATTTTTCCGCGCGGGGCGTGCTCGCCCTGCTGGCCGTGGTCTGCCTGATCTGGCTCGCCAGCGGTTTCTATACCGTCGATCCCAACCAGGTCGGCCTCAACCTGGTGTTTGGCCGCTATACGGGCAAAACCGCGCCCGGCCTCAACTACATCTGGCCCGAGCCGATCGGCTCCATCATCAAGCTGAACGTCACCGACCGCAATTCCATCGACATCGGCGCGCGTGTCCGCCCGGATCTGCTTGGCGCCACGGAAATGCCGGAAGAGAGCCTGATGCTGACCGGCGACGAAAACATCGCCGACGTGAAATTCCGCGTGATCTGGCAGATCGACCCGGCGCACCCGGAGGATTTCGCCTTCAACATCAAGAACCAGGGCGAGACGATCAAGGCGGTGGCCGAGAGCGCCATGCGCGAGATCGTCGGCCGCACCCAGATCCTGCCGCTGCTGACCACCGAACGCAAGGTGATCGAACCGGCGTCACGGGAGGCCATGCAGAAAGTGCTCGATTCCTACCATGCCGGCGTGGTCGTCCTGGAGGTGCAATTGCTGTCGGTCGAGCCGCCGCCAACCGTCATCGCCGCCTTCCGCGACGTGACATCGGCGCAGCAGGACCGCAGCCGCTTTGTCAACGAGGCGCAGGCGCAGGCCAACAGCATCGTGCCGCAGGCGCGCGGCAATGCCGCGCGAATCCTGCGCGCCGCCGAGGCCTATCGCGCACAGACCGTGGCGGAGGCGAAAGGCCAGACCGCGCGCTACCTGAAGATTTTCGCCCAATACCAGAAGGCGCCGGAAGTGACGCGCGAGCGCCTCTACCTTGAAACCATGGAGAAGGTGATTGGCGCCGGCGACAAGATCATCGTCGACCACGCGAGCGCCACGCCGCTGCTGCCGCTGGCGCCCTTCGACGGCATCGCGAAATCCGCGCCGGCCCAACCCGACGCGGCCAAATCCGATGCTGGAGAGCAGCCATGAACCAGCCGAAACTGATCGCGCTGCTGCTCGCCACAGCAGTCCTGCTGACACTGGCGCTCTCTTCGACTTTCGAGCTCTATCAGACGGAGCAGGCGCTGTTGCTGCGATTTGGCGAACCGGTGGGGCTCATTTCCGAGCCGGGGCTGCATTTCAAGCAGCCGCTGATCGAATCCGTCGTCACGCTCGACAACCGCATCCTTGATCTCGAATCGCCGAAACAGGAGGTGCTGGCCTCCGACAACCAGCGGCTCGAAGTGGACGCCTTCGTGCGCTACAAGATCGCCGACCCGCTTAAATTTTACCAGACCGTCGGCAGCGTGGCCAACGCCGACAACCAGCTCGCTTCGGTGCTGAGCTCGGCCGTGCGGCGCGTGCTCGGCGAGGCCAACCAGACGCAGATCGTGCGCGACGACCGCGCCGGCCTGACCGCAAAGATTCGCGACGAGGTCAACCACGAGGCTGCGCGTTTCGGCGTCTCGATCAATGACGCGCGCATTCGCCGCGTCGACCTGCCGAACCAGATTTCGGAAAAAGTGTTCGACCGCATGCGCACGGAACGCGCGCGCGAGGCCGCGCAGTTCCGCGCGCTAGGCCAGCAGGAGGCGCAGCAGATCCGCTCCAGCGCCCAGCGCGACGCCACCGTCATCGTGGCCGACGCGCAGCAGCAGGCCGATTCCATGCGCGGCGATGGCGACGCCGAGCGCAGCCGCATTTTCGCCGACGCCTACAGCAAGGACCCGGATTTCTTCGCTTTCTACCGCTCGATGCAGGCTTACGATACGGCGTTGAAAGGCAAGGGCGCCCGGTTCGTCGTCTCGCCGAACTCGAACTTTTTCCGCTATTTCGACCACCCATCGGGCAAGGCGGCGGCGAAGCCATGAAATTCTACATGCGAGGTGTGTCATGATCCGCCGCAAGTCCAGGAAACACGCCGGACGCAGCCTGCTGGCCGGCCTCGCTTTGACAGTTGGCTGGCCGGTTTTCGGCGGCGTCGTTCTCGGCGGTCTGGCGCCGGGCGTCACGCCTCCTGCTTTCGCGCACGGCGCGCCTGACAACCTGGCCGATCTCGCGGAAAAGGTGACGCCGGCCGTGGTCAATATTTCCGCGACCCAAGTGGTCGAGGACAAGAAGATCGAAATGCCGAAACTGCCGCCGGGCTCGCAGCTCGACGATATGTTCGAACAATTTCTCAAGCGCCATCGCCAGCAGAACGGCCAGGGCCAGGCGCGGCGCTCGAGTTCGCTCGGCTCGGGCTTCGTCATCGACCCGTCGGGCGTTATCGTCACCAACAATCACGTCATCGACGGCGCCAACGACATCGAGGTGATCTTCACCGACGGCACGAAACTCAGGGCGCAGCTCATCGGCAAGGACAGCAAGGTCGATCTCGCAGTGCTCAGGGTGAAGCCGAAAAAGCCTCTGCCGTCGGTCAAGTTCGGCGACAGCGACAAGGCGCGCGTCGGCGACTGGGTGATGGCGGTCGGCAATCCCTTCGCGCTTGGCGGCACGGTCACGGCGGGCATCATTTCCGCCAAGGGGCGCAATATCGACAGCGGCCCCTACGACAATTACCTCCAGACCGACGCGGCGATCAACAAGGGCAATTCCGGCGGGCCCCTGTTCAACCTCGACGGCGAGGTGATCGGCATCAATACGGCGATCCTGTCTCCATCCGGCGGATCGATCGGCATCGGTTTCGCGACGCCCTCCGACACGGCCGAGCCGGTGATCCAGCAATTGATCAAATTTGGCGAGACGCGGCGCGGTTGGCTCGGCGTGCGCATCCAGAACGTCGATGACCAGATCGCGGACAGCCTCGGCATCGGCAAGGCGCGCGGCGCGTTGGTTTCCGGCGTTGACGCGAACGGCCCCTCGGCCAACGCTGGCTTCAAGCCGGGCGACGTCATCACCACCTTCGACGGCAAGCCGGTCGCCGATGCGCATGAACTGCCGAAAATCGTCGCCTTGACGCCGGTCGGCAAGGAAGTCGACGTGGTGGTGCTGCGCGATGGAAAGGAAATGACCAAAAAGGTGACGTTGGGGCGGCTCGAGGACAGCGAGGCCAAGGCGGCGGAGGAAAAGCCCGTCGTAGCGGAAAAGCCAGCGGAGGCCGCCGCGACGCTGCATGTGTTTGGTCTCGACCTGGCGCGGCTCGATGACGCGGCGCGCGGCAAATACCAGATCCGCGACACCATCAAGTCGGGCGCGGTGATCGGCAAGGTCGATCCGGACTCCGCCGCCGCCGAGCAGCATCTCGCGCCGGGCGACGTGATCCTCGAAATCAATCGCCAGCCGATCGGCGCTCCGGAAGATGTCGCCAGGCAGGCCAAGGCGCTGAAGGCCGAAGGGCGCAAGACGGCGTTGATGCTGGTCGCCAATGCGCAAGGGCAGGCGCGTTTCGTGGCCTTGGCGCTGGAGTGAAGCGGCTTCGCCCGGCTTGAGCGCAAATACGCTAACCCTCCATTAAGCATCGAACGAGATTGAGGGCGTCGGGAGCCGCAACCCCGGCGTGCTTTTCGTCGCCTCAATCGATCGTAAATCTTTCCAACGTTAAATTCTTATCGTTCGTAACCGGCTGAAAGGTCGGAAGCTCTGGTTTCGGATCGCGTCAGCGCCTTCGAGCCATCGTGAATTGTCGAGGTTTCGCCAATGAATTTTGCTGAACAGGGCAGCCCTCTGGGTTCGGTCATCGCCATTCGCGGATCGCGCGCCTCCGTCGGGCTTCTGGCGGCGGCGGCGAACGGCCGCCGGGAATCGCGGGTGACGGTCGGCAAGTTCCTTGGCATCCATGCGGGAACCTCGCTCATCATCGGCGCGGTCACCGACGTGTCGCTGCGCACCGAACCCGTCTCGCGCGACGAGAGCTTCATCACCGTCGCGGTCCTCGACGTGATCGGCGAAATCCAGGATTACCAGAAGCCGACCGCCCGCTTCTTTCGCGGCGTCACGGATTATCCGGCCATTGGCGATCCGGTGATCGCCATCAGCGCGAAGGAACTTCGGCTGATCTACAACATTTCCCGGCCGGCGGTCATCGAAATCGGCCATCTGCAACAGGACACCGCGATTCCCGCCTATATCGACGTCAACGAAATGCTGAGCAAGCATTTCGCCGTGCTCGGCACGACCGGCGTCGGCAAATCGAGCGGCGTCGCGCTCATCCTGCAGCAGACGCTGGCCGCGCGTCCCGATCTTCGCATTCTGGTGCTTGACGTCCACAACGAATACCGCCCGTGCTTCGGCGACAAGGCCCAGACCCTGAGCCCGCGCAACATGAAGCTGCCGTTCTGGCTGTTCAATTTCGAGGAGATCGTCGATATCTTCTTCGGCGCGCGACCCGGCCTCGACGAAGAGGTGGACCTGCTCGCCGAAATCATTCCGCAGGCCAAGGCCAGCTATTCGCAGCCGAGCTCCGCGCCGGGGCGGCTGGCGATCAAGCGGCCGGAAAGCGCGAACATGCGCTATACCGTCGACATTCCCTTGCCCTATCGTATTTCCGATCTCATCTCGCTGCTCGATGCGCGCATGGGCAAGCTCGAAAACCGCTCGTCGCGAATGCTCTATCAAAAGCTGATGACGCGCATCGAGACCGTGAGCAACGACCCGCGCTACGCCTTCATATTCGAGAAGGCCAATATTGGCGGCGACACGATGGCGGAAATCCTCGGAACAATTTTCCGCCAGCCGCACAACGGCGTGCCGATGACCATTTTCCAGCTGGCGGGCTTTCCGTCGGAAGTGGTCGACGCGGTCGTCTCGGTCGTCTCGCGCATGGCCTTCGATTTCGGCCTCTGGAGCGACGGAGCCAGCCCGCTGCTGCTGGTGTGCGAGGAAGCGCACCGCTACATGTCGGCCGACAGCAAGGTTGGCTTCGGCCCGACGCGGCGGGCGATTTCGCGCATCGCCAAGGAGGGGCGCAAATACGGCGTCTATCTCGGCCTTGTCACCCAGCGTCCGGCCGAACTCGACCCGACCATCCTGTCGCAATGCAACACGCTGTTCGCCATGCGCATGACCAATGATTGCGACCAGGTCCTGCTGCGGTCCGCCGTTTCCGACACCGCGGCGGACCTGCTTTCCTTCCTGCCGTCGCTCGGCACTGGCGAAGTCTTCGCCTTCGGCGAGGGCGTCGCCCTGCCGACGCGCCTGCGGTTCAAGGAATTGCCCGCCAAGCTCTTGCCCAAGAACGAGGCCGTGAACAGCGACAATGGCCTGGACCTGCGGATCGACGGAAGCCAGAACTCGCTGGCCGCGGTGGTCGATCGCTGGAGGGGCGTGACCGGGCGGGAAAAACCGGTCCTGGACAAGCTGAACCTCGAAAAGTCGTCCCTCGAGAAGCCGCTCGAACCGCTGGCCAACGACTATGGGTCGGAATCCAGGCGTTCGTCCTTCCAGGACTGACTGGCCCTGGGCGAGAAACGCGCCGAATAAATGAAAGCCCGCTCCAATCGCAACGGAGCGGGCTTTTTTTGCTTTCATGCGCGCCGTTATGCGCTGGCTTGGAAAGCCGTGGCCTTCACATCAACGGAAGCGCCGGTCGGCGTTGCGCCTGTTTGGCGCCTCGCGGCTGCCCGTGGCGTTGCGGGGTTCGCCGATGCCGCGTTTCGTCGCCGAGAAATCTTCGAGGAACTGCGGCCTGGCGTAGTAATACCCTTGCACGTAGCGGATGCGCGTCGAGGTTTTCAGATAGAGCAGTTCCTCGAAACTCTCGACGCCTTCCGCGATCACACTCATGCCGAGCGCGCCGCCAAGGGATTCGATCGCGCGCAGCACGATCTGGCTGCGCGGCCGCTCGTGGATGTTGGTGATGAAGGAGCGGTCAACCTTGATCTCGTCGGCCGTGATATCCGCCAGCGCCGACAGCGACGAATAGCCGGTGCCGAAATCGTCGATCGACACGCGGACGCCGATCTCGCGCAGCATCGGCACGACCTCGGTCTGGAACCGGTTCTTGGCGACAAACGCATCTTCCGTCACTTCGACGATGAAACGATGCGAACAGTTGGTTTCCCGGAGCGCCTCGGCGATGGAATGCATGAAGTCGACATCGGTCGCCTGTTTGGCGGAAATGTTGACGCTGATCGAAACATGCGGCCCGAAGGCTTCGTTGATCAGGTCGATCGAATTGGCGATCTGGTGGATCACCAGATGGGTGAGATCATCGATCAGGTTGAGTTCCGTCGCGAGATCGACGAAGGATCCCGGCCCATGCAATTCGCCGTCCTCGTCGAGCAGGCGCACGAGCGCCTCGACCCCGACGACCTCTTCGGTGTTGATGTCGACCTTGGGCTGGAAGGCGCAACGGAAATGACGGTCCTGGACGGCCATGCGCAGGCGCTGTTCGGCCAGCACGCGCGCCGTTTCCGAATTGTGCAGGTCACGGTGGAACATGGCGGCGGCGCCTTTGCCGGCCCGCTTGACCTGGTACATGGCGCGATCGGCGTTGCGCCGCAGCGTTTCATAGTCGAGGCCGTGTTCGGGATAGAGGCTGACGCCAATCGAAGCGGAAGAAAAGATCTCCTGTCCGTCAATGATGAACGGCTGCTTCAATGCGCCTGTGACGCCGTGAATGATGCTCTCCAGATCGTCGCCGTAGTCGACCGGGTTGAGCAAGATCAGGAACTCGTCGCCACTGATGCGCGCCAGAGCATCCGTGCTCCTGATGTTGCGGCGAATCCTGTCGCCGACCTTGACCAGCAAGGCGTCGCCGATGGCGTGGCTATAGTAATCGTTGATCTGCTTGAAATTGTCGATGTCGACAAAGGCGAGGGCAAAATGCGCTTCCGGATCGACAAGCAGGCCTTCCACATGCTCCTGGAACAGGAAGCGATTTGGCAGTCCTGTCAATTCATCGTAGTTCGCCCGCCGCGCAAGCTGTTCTTCGGCCCGTTTACGATCGGTGATGTCCAGCGAAGCCGAAAGCCGCAGGTTCTCGTCGTCGACCGACAGCGCTATTTTCGCCGTCAGCAGCGTGCGGGGGCCGGCCTCGGTTGACACGGTCGTTTCCGTCATGCCGGGCGCTGCGGCAATGGCTGGAAGGCCAGCTCGAGGCGCCGATGCAAGGCTTTTCGCAGCTCCGTTCTGATAGAGCCGCCGCCCGTCCTCCGCCTCGATATCGACGCCGCACGGAAGCTGGTCGAGCACCGCGCTGAACAGCGCGAGTTTCTTTTGCGCGTCGGATTCGCCAAGGCGAGCGATTTCGAGCGACTGGCGCAGTCTGTCGATCTCGGCGGCTTGCGCGTTCAATTCCGCGCCTGCCGAAGCAGCGCTGACGGGTTTTGACGTCTCATGAACAGCAACGGCCTGTTTGAGTTCTTCCATACGCCACACTCGAGGTTTCGGCCGAAACGGGGCCCGCTGCCGGGCGCGATGGAACGCGAGCAGGAACAGAGATTAACTCGGGCCAGTGAAAATAGATTTAATGCCGAAAGGCATCAAGCGGCATAGGGTTTTCAAGGCTGCATTTTCAGCGCAGCGGCCTCTTCCGCCTGCGCCCGATGAACGGACGCGGCGGCGCCGTTATGCCCTCGTCGGCGATAAGCTCCTTGCGATAGAGGTCTCGCTGTTCATGGATCGAGGCGATCACCAGCCCCATCGGCACGCCGATATCGACGAGGGCGGCTTCCGACAATTGCAGGCTGGCCTCCATCGTCTCCGGCACGGCGTCGGTGGCGCCGAGCCTGTAAAGCGCGCGGGCGTGAGCGGCGTCGCGGGCGCGTGCGACGATCGTCAGATCGGCTCGCGCCTCGCGCGCCTGGCGCACCACGGCGTCCACGGCGCTCGGCGTATGCATGGTCACGATCACCGCGCGCGCCTGGGCGAGGCCGCAGTTTTCGAGGAAATCGCGGCGGGTCGCGTCGCCCCAGTAAACCGGCTCGCCGCGCCCGCGCGCCTGCGCGGCGATGCGCGCGTCGTCCTCGATGCAGAGGAACTCGATCTTGTGCGCGCGCATCAGGGCGCCGACGATCTGGCCGACGCGCCCATAGCCGACGATGATGACGCGCGAGGCCGGCGCCAGCTCGTCCGGCGCCGGGCCGACCGGCTGCTTCGCCTTTTTGGCAGGGCGCGATGCGACCAGCGCGAAAATCGGGATCAAGGCCATGGACAGGGTGACGCCGATCATCACCTGGCCGCCGAGCGCCGGCGACAGGATGCGGGCGGCGACGGCGGCGGAGACGGTGAGAAAGGCGAATTCGCCGCCCGGCCCTAGCATAAGGCCGATTTCCGCCGCCTGCCGCCGGTTCGGACCGAACGGGCGCGCCAGCGCCATCACCAGCGGCGACTTGATCGCGATCAGACCCAGCGCCAGCCCGAGGGTCGTTGCAGGATGGGCGAACACCTGCAGCGGATCGAGTTCGGCGCCGATGGAAACGAAGAACAGACCGAGCAGCAGGCCCTTGAACGGGTCGATGGTCAGTTCGACGGCGCGGCGGAATTCGGTTTCCGCCAGCAAGAGCCCGGCGATGAAGGCGCCGAGCGCCATCGACAGGCCGGCGTAGGCGGCGGCCACCGCCGCGCCGATCACCACCAGCAGGCAGGCGGCCATGAACAATTCCGTCGAGCGGGCGGCGGCGACGAGCTGGAACAAGGGCCTGAGCGCCACGCGGCCGACGAGGACGATCAGCGCCACCGCGAGCAAAGCTGGGGCAAAGGACCAGAACAGGCCATTCCGGACTTCGGTAGCGCCGCCAAAAAGCGACACCACGAACAGGATCGGCGCGACAAGCAGGTCCTGGAACAGCAGGACCGAGAAGATGGCGCGGCCGGACATGGTGTTCAAGCGCTTGCGCTCCGCCAGCGCCGGCACGGTGATCGCGGTTGACGACAAGGCCAGAGCCGCCCCGAGCACGATCGACGCCGGCTGCGACTGTCCGAGCGCGCGCGCGACGCCGAACAGGGCCGCGCCGCAGACTGCGACCTGCAAGGCGCCGAGGCCGAACACGAAGCGCCGCAGCAGGTGCAGCCGCTCCAGCGACAGCTCCAGGCCGATGTTGAACATCAGGAAGACCACGCCGAGTTCGGCTATGGACGCGATGTTTGCGCTCTTGGCCAGGAAAGGCACGTCGAAGGGAACGATTTCATCGATCCGCCCGAGCACGTGCGGCCCGACGACCATGCCCGCGACCAGAAAACCCAGCACCGGGCTGACGCGCAGGCGGCGAAACAGCGGCACGACCACGCCGGCCACCAGCAGGAACAGCAATGGCGCCTTGTAGGGTTCGAGATCGAAATGCGCGGCCAATTGCTTTCTCCAGCCGAAACAGGATAACGGATTCGCGCGGCGCGCCAAATGATTGAGCGCCCTCGCAAGGCTCGGGCCAGGAATATTAAATTGATCGGCAACGGAATTTTCAGCGTCGCGCGGATCGAAACCGCCTATCGGCCGGGACCGTGGCGTTTCGCGCGCGAGGAGGCGGCGCGGATCGAGGCGCATTGGCGCGATTGCAAGGCGGAAAAGCCCAAGCTTTTCGATGGCAAGGTGCTGCTGTTGCGCAACGGCGAATTTTTTCACGCGCCGCAGGGTCTGACGTTCCGGGGCGAATTTTTCGACACCGATTTTCGCAATTTCCTCGCCTGGCGCGATTTCGGCTTTCCCGATCGCGAGGTCTTCAACTGCTTCGCCATGGCGGCGTTGCGCTCCAGCGACGGCGCCTATTTGCTGGGCGAAATGGGCGCCCACACGGCGACCGCCGGCAAGATCTACTTCGCCGCGGGCACGCCGGACCTGAATGACATCTTCGGCGACACGGTCGATCTCGCCGCCAGCGTCGCGCGCGAAATGCAGGAGGAAACAGGGTTTGCGCCCGACGACGCGCAGGTTTCCCCTGGCTGGCGCGTGGTCGTGGAAGGCCTGAAGATCGCCTGCATGCAGGAACGGCGGCTTGACCTTTCGGCGGGACAGGCCTGCGCGCGGGTGGAAAAATTCATCGCCGCCGATCCCGATCCGGAACTCGCCCGCCTGCACGCCGTGCGCGGCGCGGCGGATATCGACGCCGAGCGCATGCCGGGCTTCATCCAGACTTTTTTGCGCGACGCTTTCGCAACGAATGCGGCGTTTTAACCCTCCGGATAGCCGTGCCGCGCCTTTGTCGCGCGCAAAAGCCCCTCGGCGCGGAGATTGTCCCCCGCCTTGCAGGCCTGGTCCGCCTCGGCCAGATCGGCCTCAATCTGGCTATAGACGCCCTTCCCGACATTGCCCTTGGCGAGATCGTTTTGCTGGATGGCGCGGAAGCGGGCGATGTCGCGGGCGCAGCCGCCGCCTTGCGGCGTGCGGAGTTCGGGCGAAGTCACGCGGACATGGGCGGGGGTGGCCGGCGGCGCCAGTTCGACCACCGGCGGCGCGCGGTTGGCGTTGCATCCGGCGAGCATGAGCGTCAGGGCCAAAGCCCGAACCAAGCCAGTCATGACGAGGCGCATCGGCGGCCTCCCGAAAACATCGCTGCAGTGTTGGCCAAACGCCGGTTGCGGTCAAGCGGCTCTCAACCGGCGCGCAACAATTGAAGCGCCGAATCGCGTTCGAAAATATAAAGCAGCAGCCGCAGGTTTTTTCCGCGTTCTCCTGTCAGTTCCGGGTCTTGTGCGAGAGCCTGTTCGGCCTCGTCGCGCGCCATGCGCAGCAGCGCGGCGTGAAGATCGAGACGGGCGATCCTGAAGCCGGGCGCCCCGGACTGGCGGGCCCCCAAGATTTCGCCCTCGCCGCGCAGGCGCAAATCCTCCTCGGCGATGCGGAACCCGTCTTCGGTCTCGCGCAGGATTTCGAGCCGGGCGCGCGCCGTCTCGCCGAGCGGGCCGCAAAAAAGCAGGATGCAGGAGGATTTCTCCGAGCCGCGCCCGACCCGGCCACGCAACTGATGCAATTGCGACAGCCCGAAGCGTTCGGCGTGTTCGATCACCATGATCGTCGCCTCCGGCACGTTGACGCCGACCTCGATCACCGTGGTGGCGACCAGAATTTTCGTCTCGCCGCGCGAAAAAGCCTCCATGGCCGCGTCCTTGTCGCGGCCCTTCATCTGGCCATGCACCAGTCCGACTTGCGCGCCGAAGAATTTCTGCAGGTCGGCGGCGCGATCCTCGGCCGCCGCCAAGTCCGAATCCTCGCTGCCCTCGACCAGCGGGCAGACCCAGTAGACCCGCGCGCCCGCATTGATCGCGCGGGCGAGGCCCGAAACCACTTCGTCGATGCGCTCGACGTTGATCGCCCGCGTGTCGATGGGCTTTCGTCCCGGCGGTTTTTCGCGCAACGACGAAATATCCATGTCGCCGAAAAAGGCCAGCGCCAATGTGCGCGGAATGGGCGTCGCGGTCATCGCCAGAACGTCGACCGCGGTTCCCTTGTCGGCGAGCGTCAGGCGCTGGCGCACGCCGAAGCGGTGCTGCTCGTCGATCACCGCCAGGCCAAGGTCGGCGAAGGCGATGTCGTCCTGCACCAGAGCATGGGTGCCGATGGCGATGTCGATCGCGCCGCTCGCCAGCGCCTCCAGCGTGGCGCGTCGCTCGGACGCCTTGTCGCGCCCGGTGACGAGCGCGACAGTCAGGCCGGCGGCCTCGGCCAGCGGCCTTATCGTGGCGAAATGCTGACGGGCGAGAATTTCCGTCGGCGCCATCAGAGCCGCCTGCCGTCCGCTTTCGATCGCCTGCGCCATGGCGAGCAGCGCGACGATCGTTTTGCCGGAGCCGACATCGCCTTGCAGCAGCCGCAGCATCCGCTTTTCGCCGGCCAGGTCGACGGAAATTTCGGCCGAGGCTCGCGCCTGGTCGGCGGTGAGCTGGAAGGGCAGGGCGGACAGGATCTTCGCCGCCAGCGCGCCGGAGCCTTTTTGCGCCCGACCGTGCAGATCCTGCATCCTTGACCTCACCAGCCGCAGGGCGAGCTGATGCGAGAGGAACTCGTCATAGGCCAGCCGGGTCCAGGACTTTTCCTCCGGCGCGAGGTCGCGCGGCTGTTGTGGGTGATGGATTTTTTGCAGGCTGGCGGAAAAGGTCTCCCAGCCGCCAAGGCGCAGCGTCTGCTCATTGAGCCATTCCGGTAAGGCGGGCAGGCGGTCCAGCGCCGCGGACGCCGCTTTGGCCGCGACGCGCTGGAACAGCCCTTCGGTCAGGCCATAGACCGGCTCGACCGGCGGCAGGGCGGCGAGGCCGGCCTCGTCGAGGACGCGGTCGGGATGGACCATCTGGCGGTAAAAATCGAAGATTTCGACAAGACCGGACACCCAGCGCGTCGCGCCGAGCGGCAGCAGCTTTTCGATCCAGCCGGAATTGGCGCGGAAGAACACCAGGGTGAGGTCGCCGGTCTCGTCCTCGGTCAGAACCCTGTAGGGACCCTTTCCATGGGGAGGTCGGTGCTCCGTCACGCGCACCTTGATCGTCGAGACCGCGCCGACCGGGGCCTTGGCGATGGTCGGGCGATCGCGGCGATCGATGGAAGAAACGGGGAGATGCAGCAGAAGGTCGAGCACCCGCGCGGGCCGGCCGGAGGAGCCGAGCAGCCGATCGAAAAGCTTGCCGGTCTTCGGCCCGACGCCGGGCAGGGCGCTGGCTTCGGCAAAAAGGGGATCGAGAAGCGAGGGCCGCATGGACCCGTGTCTACCTTTCGCGCCGACGGACGGCAAGGTCGCGGCGGGCTCGGCCGGGAGCGGCGAAGGCCAGGCCTTTCGCATCGTCGAACGCTCTGTGGCGCGCCGACGCGCCTCGACCTTTGGGTGTTGAGACGCTGGCGGGACGAGAAGGATGTTTTTTGATAGAGTAGCCAGAATGACTGATTCGCCGGCGGGTTTTGCTATGTTTCTTGGGCGATTTATATGGTCGCCGATCTCTCATGCGTCACTTTAACGCGCCCCGCTTTTCCCGTGCTTTTTATATCACTGTCAAATAAATTAAGCGTGATCCACATTTTCGCCTTTTTTATCGCTTCTTTTCACCCCGCTCAGAACAGCGCCGCTTGGGCTGCTCCCGGTCAGGAACAGTTGGGCGGCGCGGGCGAGCCCGGGAGCCGAAACGCTTCGGGGGCGTGAGTTAGTTGAGTCTGTTCATGTTCCTCCGGAAGGGCGGCGGCTTTTCCGAAGAATGTGGTTTTGCCGCGCGACGCCGCAACCGTGGGCGTCGCAATGAGCGCGGCGCCTGGATCGAGCGAGAATGAGCAGGAATGATGCAGCATTCGCCCAAGGTCGTTAACAGGAATTTAGGTATATTTTGCTCTACTTCAAGGACGCTTGCCGTCCATGCTGACATTTTGGGCGGCGAAGGGATTGCTCCGGCGTCGCCGGTTCGCTCGCCCGCGTCCATTGACGCCGCGATTTGCGAATCCGGATGGCGCCCGTTCGGAGCGACCCGCGAAATGTTTGTGAGGGCCGGCGAATGACCGATTGGAGTTACGATCTCGACGAATCCGGTTTCACGGATCGCGCCAGCCTTCCGCGCAAAATCTTCACCCGGACGGCGCCCGCCCTCGCGGCTTTTTCCTTCAGCGCGGTCGTCGCCTTGCAACTCGCCGGCGGCCTGGCCCATCAGGCCTACGCTCCGGACGCCCAGCATCCGCAGCCCCCGGCCAGGACGGCGGACGCTTCCGCCGCGCAGCCCGCGCCGCAGCTGGAGGCAAAGGTCGAGGCCCGTGCCGAAAGCCAGGCCCAAGTTCTTAGCCAAACCCAGGCACGGGCTCAGTCCCAGGCTCCGGCGCAGTCCGAGGCTCAAGCGCAGGCCACGAATCCCTACGGCGCGCTGTTTGATCCGGACGGTTCGCTGGTCGGCGTTCCCGCGCTCTACGCCAGGAGCGAACCGATCGGGCCGGCCTTCTCGCCGCTTCAGGGCCAGCCGCTCTTCGCCCAGGTTGACCCGGTCGGCGCCGACCCGGCGCCGCAAGTCGCCGACGCCGCGACCTCGCCTCAAGCCGACACATCCGCGCAGCAGGTCGCCGAAGCCGAGCCGCAGGCCGCAGAGGCGCCAGCGGCCATGGATGCGGCGCCCGCCGCCGCGCCTTCGCCCGCCAGCGATGCGGACGCAACGGCTCCGGACGCCGATCAGCAAGCGCGCCAGCAGATTGCGGAAGCTGACGAGTCCGCGCCGCTGCCGCCCGTCCGGCCGGCCGAACTGGCGGTCCAGCCGCGCGCCGTCGAAAACGCCACCCCGCGCCGCCGCATGGCCCGCGCCTCCCTGCGCAATCGCCAGCCGGCGACGCCTCTGGCGCAAAACGATCCGCGCTCGTTCTTCGACAAACTGTTCGGCGGAACGGACGAGAAGAAGGGCCCGCAGCTCGCCTATGCGTCGCAGGAAAGCGGCGGCTTGAACATCTTCTCGAGCGGGCGCTCGGCCAGTCCGTCGCCTTACGCCGCCTCGCACGGCACCGCCGTCTACGATATTGCCGCGCATACGGTCTATCTGCCCGATGGAAGGCGGCTCGAGGCGCATTCCGGTCTCGGCCCCTATCTCGACGACCCCGGCCATGTGCATTTGCGCATGCGCGGTTCGACGCCGCCGGCGATCTATGAGTTGAGGCCGCGTGAAGCCCTGTTCCATGGCGTGCGGGCCCTGCGCCTCACGCCGGTCAGCGGCGCCGTCTACGGCCGCAGCGGCCTGCTCGCCCACACGTTCATGCTCGGCGGGCGGGGCGATTTAAACGGTTGCGTCTCCTTCCGTGATTACCGCGCCTTCCTGGAAGCCTATCAGAGCGGCGAAGTTCGCCGTCTCGTGGTGGTGCCGCACCGGAGCTGAGTTTCCGCGCCGCCGCAAGTTTGGCGCTGACTCTTTCGTTCTTGCCGCCTATAAGACCAAATTCGCCTGCGCCCTGATCGGGGCGCGGGCGAATTTGCCGTTTTTTTGGGAGGCCGCATGTCCGGGACGCAGAGATCGAGCGAAGGGCTGGACCCGCGCCGCCGTAAAATCCTGTTTCGTTGCTGGCATCGCGGCATGAGGGAGGTCGATCTGCTGCTCGGGCAGTTCGCGGACGCCCGCATCGATCAATTGAGCGAAGCGGAGCTTGACCAGCTCGAGACCTTCATGGAGGCGCAGGACGCCGACATCTTTTCCTGGTTCGCAGGGTCGAAGCCGGTCGATCCCGCCTATGACGCGCCGATTTTCGCGACGATCAAGGCGTTCCACACCCATCATTCGCCGGTGCATTTGTGAACCGCGGCTCCTCTCCGGTCATCACCGGAAGAGGAGCGCACACGATCAGCGGCGCATTTCGCATTCGAATTGAAATGTTGGCATGAAAGAACTCAAACGCGCCCTGGCCGAATTCGACAAAGGCCGCTCGCTCATCCTGTCGCGCGCGCCGGACGGTTTCGACGCGATCGTCGCCGCTGATCTCCTTCGCGCCCTGGCCAAGGCGGGCGAGGGCCGTTCCTGCGCCCTCGTCCATGTGGCGCGCGATAGCCAGCGCCTGCGCGGCTTTCGTGACGCTTTCGGCTTCGCCGCGCCGGAAGCCGAGATCCTCGAATTTCCCGCGTGGGACTGCCAGCCCTACGACCGCGTGTCTCCCAGCGCCGACATCGCCGCGCAGCGCATGACGGCGCTGGCGCGGCTCGCTCGCACGCGGTCCTCGATCGAGAAGCCGCGCCTCGTCGTCACCACGGTCGCCGCGCTGATCCAGCGTGCGCCGCCCTTGCGCGAAATGGCGGCGAAAAGCTTTTCCGCCGCGCCCGGCGCCGCCGTCGATCTGCTCGAGCTGGCGCAATGGCTCGAATCCAACGGCTATATGCGCGCTTCGACGGTGCGGGAGAGTGGCGAATACGCCATGCGCGGCGGCATTGTCGATCTCTATCCGCCAAGCTTGCCCGCGCCGGTGCGCCTCGATTTCTTCGGCGACATTCTTGAGACCATCCGCGCCTTCGATCCGGAAAGCCAGCGCACGACCGGGCAATTGCGCGCGCTCGACCTTGTGCCGGTCAAGGAGGCGCCGATCACCACCGAGACGATCAAGCGCTTCCGCCAGAAATATATCGGGTTGTTCGGCGCGCAGACGCGCGGCGACGCGCTTTACGAAGCGGTGAGCGAAGGCCGCCGCCCGGCGGGCCTCGAACACTGGCTGCCGCTGCTTTACGACACTATGGACAGTTTGTTCGATTTTGTCGCGGACGCGCCGCTCCTGCTCGACGGCCAGGTCGAAGCCGCCGCCAGCGAGCGCTTCGCCCAGATCACGGATTATTACGACGCGCGCCGCGAGGTTTTTTCACGCGATCCCGCGCATTGCAATTACAAGCCCCTGCCGCCGGACGCGCTTTACCTCACACCCGATGAGTTCTCGCAAAAGCTCGCGAAGGCCGCGACCGCCAAGATCACGCCCTTCGCCGCGCCGGAAGGCAAGGAGACGGTCATCGACTGCGGCGGCGCGCCGGGCCGCAATTTCGCGCCCGAAAGGGCTGACGAAAACGCCAATGTGTTCGAGGCGGTCGTCACGCATATCCGCACACTTCAAGGCGAGGGCAGGAAAGTCGTCGTCGCCGGCTGGAGCGACGGTTCGCGCGAACGGCTCGGACACGTGCTCGCGGAGCACGGGCTGAAGAACCAGGAGCCGGTCTCCTCATTGTCGCAGGCTCTGGCGCTGCGCGAAAACCGCGTCGCCCTTGCGGTGGTCGGGCTCGAAAACGGCTTCGTCGCCGGCGACCTGGCCGTCATCGGCGAACAGGATATTCTGGGCGACCGGCTGGCGCCGCAGCGCCGGCGCAAGAAGCGCGCCGCCAATTTCCTGTCCGAGGTCGCCGCTCTGTCGGCGGGCGACCTCGTCGTTCACGTCGATCACGGCATCGGACGCTTCATCGGCTTGAAGCAGATCGAGGCGGTGGGCGAACCGCACGATTGCCTGGAGCTGCATTACGCCAGCGGCGACAAGCTTTTCGTGCCGGTGGAGAATATCGAGCTCCTGACGCGCTACGGTTCGGAAGAGACGGAGACGCCGCTCGATCGCCTTGGCCACGGCGCCTGGCGCGAGCGCAAGGCCCGGCTGAAGCTGCGCATTCGCCAGATGGCGCAAGGGCTGATCAAGATCGCCGCCGCGCGCGCGCTGCACGAGGCGCCAAAACTCCTGCCCCCGGAAGGGCTCTACGAGGAATTCTGCGCCCGCTTCCCCTACGACGAGACCGACGACCAGCTCAGCGCCATCGAGGCGACGCTGGCCGACATGGCTTCCGGCCGGCCGATGGACCGCCTCATTTGCGGAGACGTCGGCTTCGGCAAGACGGAGGTCGCGCTGCGCGCGGCCTTCGCCGCGGCGCTCAACGGCGCGCAGGTCGCGGTCGTCGTGCCGACGACCTTGCTCGCGCGCCAGCATTACAAGAATTTCACCGCGCGTTTCGCCGGGCTGCCGATCAGACTGGCGCAGATGTCGCGCATGGTTTCGACCGGCGGCATGCGCGATGCGCGCAAGGGAGCGGCCGACGGCTCGATCGACATCGTCATCGGCACCCATGCGGTGCTCGGCAAGACGATGAGCTTCAAGAACCTCGGCCTCGTCATCATCGACGAGGAGCAGCATTTCGGCGTCGCGCACAAGGAGAGGCTGAAGGAATTGCGCTCGGAAGTGCACGTGCTGACGCTCTCCGCCACGCCGATCCCGCGCACGCTGCAACTGGCGCTGACGGGCGTGCGCGAATTGTCGATCATCGCCACGCCGCCCGTCGATCGCCTCGCTGTGCGCACATTTGTCACGCCCTTCGACGACCTCATCCTGCGCGAAGCCCTGTTGCGGGAACGCTATCGCGGCGGCCAGAGCTTTTTCGTCTGCCCGCGCCTCGAAGACCTCGAAGAAGCCACATCCTGGCTGCGGCAGAACGTGCCGGAGGCCAAGTTCACCGTTGCGCACGGGCAGATGGCGGCCACCGAACTCGAGGAGCGCATCGGCGCCTTCTATGACGGCAAATACGACATACTCGTCTCGACCAATATCGTAGAATCCGGCCTCGACATTCCCACCGCCAATACATTGATCGTCTATCGCGCCGACATGTTCGGCCTCGCGCAGCTCTACCAGTTGCGCGGCCGGGTCGGACGCTCGAAAACCCGCGCCTATGCGCTGTTCACGACCCCGGTCAATCGGACGATCACGCCGCAGGCTGCAAGACGGCTGGAAGTGCTGCAATCGCTCGACACGCTCGGCGCGGGATTCCAGCTCGCCAGCCACGATCTCGACCTGCGCGGCGCCGGCAACCTGCTCGGCGACGAGCAATCGGGGCATGTAAGGGAAGTCGGATACGAGCTTTACCAGCAGATGCTGAACGAGACGATCGCGGCGCTCAAGGCGGGCGGGGCGCAGGCCGCCGAAGAAGTCTGGTCGCCGCTGATCACGCTCGGCACGCCGGTGACGATCCCCGAGCCTTATGTCGAGGCTCTCGACCTGCGCCTGCAGCTTTATCGCCGCCTGGCGACGCTCGACGACGAGGCCGAAATCGAAAGTTTCGCCGCCGAAATGATCGACCGGTTCGGGCCGATGCCCGACGAGGTCAGGCAATTGATGGCGCTTGTCGGCGTGAAGCTCCTCTGCCGTCGCGCCCATGTCGAGAAATTGGAGGCGGGGCCGAAGGGCATTATCGTCGGCTTCCGCGCCAATTCCTTCGCCGATCCGGCTGGACTCGTGCGCTATATCGCCAAAAAGGGGTCGGACGCCAAGGTGCGGCCCGACATGAAGATCGTCTTTATCGGCGATTTCGAACGGCCGGCGGATCGCCTGGACGGAGCGCGGAAAATCCTGCGCGACCTGGTGCAAATCGCGCACAAGAAGCGCGCTTGATTCCGAAAGCGGTAGGCCGGGGTTCTCTCACATAGCGGTAGCGGCTTGCGCCCACTTGGCCATCTTTGCGAAAGCGGAGATCAGCGTAACATCGTTACGTACGTCATCTTTGCGGGAGCGTGGCCCATGCCGTCGGAATCGACGAAGGTTATAGCGCAGGCACTGGTCGACTTGGCCTTTGCGCAAGCGGAAATCGAACTGAATGGCAACGGGCCGGAGCACATGTCGCGGGTGCTGCGCCATATCCGTCACGCCAAGGCGCGGTTGAAGGCCATTGCGCCGGAGTTCGAGGCGCACCCGGCCCACGGCTCCACAAGAGCGGCGTGACTTGACGCTTCAGCCGGTCGTCGGTCCTTCTCGGCCGGAGTCGCCACCATTGGCCTGCTCGAGTTTTGCCAGCGCCGAGACCAGGGCGGCCAACGCGTCAGCAATCTCGGGATAATCCGCCACAGCTTCGTGACCGGTGAGTTCCGAAACGGCGTAACAGAGTTCGATTTCCGCACGCTGAACATGCGCGATGACCCGTTCGGAGTCGAAAGAGCGCGCCACGCTCCCTCCTTGTGCAACCGTCATGGCCCTGGCGCCAGCTTCGGCGTGGAATTATGGTCGCGACGCAACACCATTCAATAGTCCCGTCATGCGCCCGCGGCGCGAGTCGCGTTTCAATCCAAGCACGAAAGCTTTTTGATAACAATGAGATGCTGGCTGTGAACGTCAATAAGGGGAAATGCGTAGTCCAAGCGTCGAGGGGCGCCGTCAGGAGGAGACTCCACGCACGAAATCCGCGAACGCCTGCAATTGCTTGCGCAGGAATTCCCTGGTTGTCTCGTCTGTCAGGTCGCCGGTGCGGGAATCGCTTTTGCCATGGGCGCCCGCGATCATCGCTTCCGGGCCGTTCATCACGCGTCCGTCGAGGAAGACGAACGTCTGCCGCAGGTGATATTGCGCGCGAGCGCCGCCGAGCGCGCCGGGCGAGGCAGACTGGAGCAGTATGGGCTTGCCAGCGAAGGGCTGCGAGGGGAGGCGGGACAGCCAGTCGATGGCGTTTTTCAAGACGCCCGGGGTCGAATAATTATATTCCGGCGTGACGATGACAAGGCCATCGGCCGCCCGGATCGCCGCTCCCATCGCCTCGACCGCCGGGGCAAAGCCTTGCGCCTGCAAGTCCGCGTCATAAAGCGGGAAGTCGCCGACGGAGCCGAGCGCGGCGACGGTGACGCCTGCGGGCGCCAGCGAGGGCAGCGCGCGGGCGACGCCGCCATTGAGCGAGGCCTTGCGCAGGCTGCCAAGCATGGTCACGAAATGCAGGTCGCCAGCGGTCATGGCGTTCACCTTCCTGGAAGTTATTGCCCAGGCGTAACGCTTCAGTCCTCGAAAAGTTTAGGCGAAGGTTCATCGGCCTGCTCGATCCAGGCGCTGGCCGCGGCGCGGCCGGCGTCGCGCAAAGTCGAGACGAAGGACCACTCCAGATTGGCCGGGCTGGCGTCGGCGAGCAGCTCCACCTCGTTTTCCGCCGCGATGCGGTCGAGGCGCAGCCTGGCCCACTTGCCGGAGGCGTCGCCCGCCGCGCAAAGCGGCGCGAGCAGGCGTATCGCCTCGATTTCGCGCTCGAGCGTCGAGGAGAAGTTGATCTGGTCGATGCGGCGCTCGATGTCGCTGCGGTTGCGCGGCGTGGCCTGTGCGCGCGTTGGCGTGATCTGGATGATCAGCACGTCGGGGGCGTCGCTTTCGGTCACCAGCGGCGTCAGCGGCGGATTTGCGACATAACCGCCGTCCCAGTACGCTTCGCCGGCGATTTCGATCGTGTGGTGCAGCAGGGGCAGGCAGGCCGAGGCGAGCACGGTTTCGACTGAAATTTCCTCATTACGGAAAATACGGAGGTTTGCGTCGGCGACCCGCGTCGCGGCGATCAGCAGGCGGGGACCCTCGCATCGGCGCAGAAGCTCGAAATCGACATGGCTTTCAAGCGCCTGGCGCAACGGGTTGAGATCGAAGGGATTGAACTGGTAGGGCGAAAGCGCCCGCGTCAGGAAACCTAGCTGCAAGGACATGGCCTTCGGCAGGAACAGGGTCTTCTGGCTAACATGCGCCCAGAAATTCTCGAGGTTTTTCCGCGCGCCGTCGCGGCCGCCGTGGGCGAGGCCGCTCGCCAGCAGCACGGCGTTGACCGCGCCGGCGCTCGCGCCCGAAAAAGCGTCGAAAGCGATGGAATCCTCTTCGAGCAGCCGGTCGAGCGCGCCCCAGGTGAAGGCGCCGAACGAGCCGCCGCCCTGCAAGGCCAGGGCGAGCCGCGGCGGCGGCCAGGCGCGGCGCGTCTCAGCGCGGCGCAAGTCGAGGGCCGCCTTGATGAAGTCCAAATGCGCCTCCTCGGCCGGTCCCGCGTTCACCGAGGAGAGTTAGACGTCGCGCGGGAAATGACAAGGGCGATCATTTGCGGTGGGCGATTTCGATTTGATCAAGCTCAGCCAAGAGTTTACGTAAAGTTAGCTACTGGCGCT
This sequence comes from uncultured Alphaproteobacteria bacterium, assembly GCA_963828185.1. GTDB lineage: Bacteria > Pseudomonadota > Alphaproteobacteria > Rhizobiales > Beijerinckiaceae > Rhodoblastus. The sequence continues at coordinate 419,903 of CAWHDV010000019.1, forward strand.
CACAGTGTTGCTGTCGCATTCGCGTTCCGGATGGAGAGTCAGGCGTGGCGTTCAAAATCATTGCGGCCGTCGTCTTTGGCGCCCTCATAGGACTCGATCGCCACATTGCCGGCAAACCCGTGGCGCCGATGCAGAACATACTGGTTTCGCTGTTCGGTCTTTTCGTCGGCGGCGTCTGGCGAGCGTTTTATTCCCATTCCGGCTCCGGCATCGAGTTCGCGGGCGAGGTTCTGGCGGGCTTTGGCCTGTTCGCGCTGGTATTCCGTGAACTCATCGACGCGCAGGCGACGGACGCGACGACGGAGAAGCCTGAGTGGGAGTTTGCCGTGGTGCGGTTCCTCGACCCGGCCCCGGCCTTCGCGCTCGGCGTCGCCTGCGCCTTCTCGGCCTGGACGAGCGCGCTGGTCTTCCTGGCGCTGAAAGTCGCCGTCCATGCGTGGCGGATGGCGCGACCCGCGATATTTTCATGGAGAAACAGCCATGCGGCGCCGCCACGGCCGGGGGCCAGCGCCGATGCGACAAACTCGCGTCGCGCCTTGAACGCCGCGGGCGTTGAATGGCTCGCGGGCGATCCGCCGCCGGCTTTCGCGGAAGTCCTGCGCTCGGCCGAGGCTGAGCCTATTCGGCGGACCGCCAAAAACTTTCCAGAACATCGCCAAACAACGGCTGCGCATAATGCGGCAGGCTTTCTGGATGCGCGATCCGCCGCCACTCCGCGACCCATTGGTCGCGGCAATGAAAGAGTGGAACAATATAAAATCCAGATATGAGCACGCGATCCAGCGCCCGGACGGCGGTAACGAAATCCTGTTGGCTCCGGGCGGCCTGCAAGGCGGAAATCATCGCGTCGATCGCCGGGTTCTTGGCGCCGGCGAGATTATAGGAGGCCTCCTGGTCGGCGCTGTCGCCCCCCCAGCGCATCCGTTCCTCATTGCCCGGCGACGCGGACGCCTGCCACAGGCCGATCATCATGTCGAAGTCGAAACGCTGGCGTCGGCGCTGGTACTGCACTTCGTCGACCAACCGCACTTTCGTTTCGACGCCGATGCGGCGTAATTCGTCGGAATAATTCAGCGCCAGCCGCTCCTGCTCGCGATCGACGACCAGGATCTCGAAGGAGAGCGGTCTGCCTTGTCGCGCCAGCGCGCCATTGCGCAGCCGCCACCCGACCTCGGCCGCCAGCGCCAGCGCCTTGCGCGCCAACTCGCGGTCGCGTCCGCTGCCGTCGGAGCGCGGCGGCGTCCACTTTCCCTCCATGACGTCGCCGCGCACGGCGTTGGGGAAGGGCGCGAGCAGGGCGCGCTCCGCCGCGCTCGCCGGCCGGCCCGAGCTTGACAGCGCCGATTCGTCGAAAAGGCTTTTCGTCCGCGTGTAGAGGTTGGAATAGAGGTTGGCGTTGATCCATTCGAAATCGAACATCATCGCCAGCGCCTCGCGCAGCCGTGCGTCGGCGAAAATGGCGCGCCGCGTGTTGAAGGCGAAGCCCTGCATGCCCTTGGGGCCGCCGAGCGGCAGCGATTCGACGGTGACGCGGCCGTCGCGCCGGGCGGGGAAATCGTAGCCGCCGATCCAGCGATGCGGGTCGGTTTCCTGGCGATAGTCGATCAGGCCGGCCTTGAAGGCTTCGAACAGGCTGTTGTCGTCGCGGGCGTAATCGATGTCCACCTCATTGAAATTGTAGAGGCCGCGCATGATCGGCAGATCCTTGCCCCAGTAAGTGTCGTCGCGGCGCAGCACGATCCTCTCGCCCGGCTTCACTTCGACGACGCGATAGGGGCCCGAACCAAGCGGAACGGCCAATCCGTCCTGGGTGAAGCGTTTTTCGGTCATGGCGTGGGCCGGCAATACCGGCATCAGAGCCAGGATCAACGGCAGTTCGCGATCGTCGGCGCCAGCGAGATCATAGTGGATCGTGTGGGCGTCGGGCGCGTCGATCTCGCGCACCAGCGCGTAAGCCGCGCGTTGCTGCGGCCGCCCCTTGGTTTTCAGCAGGTTGAAGGTGAAAACCACGTCCTTGGCGGTGATGGGACGGCCATCGGAAAAATGCGCGGCGGGATTGAGGCGGAAAGTGACGTAATCGCGCGCGCTGTCGGTTTCGATCGTCTGGGCGATCAAGCCATAAAGGGTGAAGGGCTCGTCATAGGAGCGCGCCATCAGGCTTTCATAGACCGGCCCGGCGAGCCCCGCGGCGGTGGTGCCTGCGTTGACGCCATAGGGATTGAGGTTGTCGAAGGCGCCGGGCGCGCCGAGACGCAGCACGCCGCCCTTGGGCGCGTGCGGATTGGCGTAGGGCAGGTGGTCGAAATCAGGCCCCAGCGCGGGAGAGCCATGCATGGCGATGGCGGCGCTGATCACGCCCCGATTCGTTTGCTGGGCGTAGCCGGGGCTCGCGCGAAAGGGCAGGCTGAGCGCCGCGAGCATCCCTGCGGCGGCGAAAAGGCGGGGCAGGGAGAAAAAGGACAGGCGCATAAGGGCATGCTAGAGCAAACAAAGGGTCGCGTCAGGCGGGCGGTCGCAAGATTTTCGCGGCCCGGGTGATTTCACGGCTGGAAAACCGCCGGCGAAGCGGTTAAGAAGTCGGCGTCAATTTATCGCCTCAATTTGAGGCGAAGAGCGCGTCTCCTCACGCGTCTCTTCGTATTCGGCGGACGGGATCGCGTCTCACTTTCTCCGATCCTCATCTGTCGTCGGTCGGGCGGAACGCCGCCCAGTTGAAAGGATTTCGAATGTCGTTGTCTTCGTCCCGCATCGGCGCCGCATTGGTGGCGGGCGCTTTGGTCCTTGGCTCAACCCCCGTTTTCGCGCAGCAGCAGGCCGCCGCGCCACAGGGGCCGATGAAAGTCACGCTGACGCCGTCGCAGGCGAACTGGACCAAGGTTTGCGGCCATGACCAGGCGGCGAACAAGGACATCTGCTATACGACGCGCGATTTCGGCGCGCAGAAGGACCAGCCTCCGGTTCTCGCCCTCGCCGTCTATGACGTGAAGGGCGACGAAACCAAGATCGTGCGCTTCCTGATGCCGGTCGGCCTGATGCTGCGCCCCGGCTTCCGTTTCCAGATCGACAAGGGACCGGTTTCCGAAGGCTCCTTCGAAATCTGCTTCCCGAACGGCTGCTTCGCCGAAGCGAAGGTGAAGAACAATGTGATCGACACCGCCAAGAAGGGCACGACCATGGTTGTCATGGTCAAGAACCAGGCCAATGCGGAAGTCGTGTTCGATCTGCCCCTGGCCGGCTTCGGCAAGGCCTATGACGGCCCGGCGATCGATCCCAAGGTTCTGGCCGAGCAGCAGAAGAAGCTTGCGGCCGAATTGCAGAAGCGCGCCGAGGAAGAGCGCAAGAAACTCGAAGCGCAGCAGCCGGCCGCCGCTCCCGCGGCCCCAGCTCCGGCCACAAAGTAAGGTCCGCTCCGGGCGGCCAGCGCTTTTTTCATAATCAATCAATGGACGCGCGGACTTCGGTTCCGCGCGTTTTGCTTTGGCTGGCCTGTGGCTCACGCGCGGCGCTGTTGCAGCGTGCTGATCGCCCGGGCGCGATCTTTCGCCGCCGCTTCGCTGGTCGTCAGGCGCGCCATGGTGAAGGCGTCCATCGGCCCGTCGTCGCGCCGCAAGAAATCGCGATGCCGGCCCTCGATTTCGAAGCCGAACCTGCGATAGAGCCGGATCGCCGGCTCATTGTCGGCGAAAACCGTCAGTTGCAGCCGCCTGAGGTCGGCGAGTATGTCGGCGGCGCCGAGCAGCGAGGTCATCAGCGTCGCGCCGACGCCGCGCCGCTGGAATTTTTCGCGCACGCCGAGAAAAAACCAGCCGATATGGCTCTGGCGGTCCGCCAGAATGTAAAGCCCGGCGAAGCCCGCCAACTCGCGCCCGCTCTCGCAGACGATCTCGAACCTGTCGGCGCCGAGGCAGGCGAGCCAGAGCCGCATCTCGTCCAGGCTTGCGAAAGGCTTGAGATGGGTGGCGAAACGCTGGAAGCGTTCCTCGTTGAACAAGGCGAGTAACGCCTCGTCGTCGGAGGCCTCGCGCATGCGCGGGCGAAAACCGCCTTCGCCCGGGTCAGGCATCGGTCTGGGGCGAGCCGCTTGCCGCGCCGTCTGTCGTTGCGCCCGTGGAACTGGCCGTCGCATTGTCGTCGAGCGCGTCGAGCAGAGCTTGCGGCAGGCCGCTGGCGCCTTGTGTCGTGCTGGCGGCGCCCTGTGTCGTGCTGGCGGCGCCTTGTGTTGTGCTGGCGGCGCCTGGCGTCGTGCTGGAGGCGTCGGCCGGATCGATCAGGTCGTCGGCGGTTGGCGTCAAATCGTCGTCCCCCCGCCGCCGCCGTGATGGTGATGGCCGTGATGCGCGCCTGCGACGCCTTGGCCGCCCGTCGCCGCCTGCGCGTCCTCGATCAGCGTCTGCGCCGCGGCTTGCGCGCCAGAAACATCGCCCGATTGCGCCGCGCCGATCAGACCGCCGAGGCCGCCGGCCAGGGGATTGCTCGAGGCCTGTGCGCCGAGACCGCCGAAATTTTGCAAGTCGTTTTCTACGGCGGCCGCGGCGGAGCCGAGAGACGATGAATTGCCGCTCAAGGCCGCGTTGAGCAGGCTTGCCAGATCGGATTGCAGGCCGGAAACGGAGCTGATCGAGCTTGCCGCGGCCGTGGATGTGGACGGGCCTCCCTGGGCGCCAGTGGCCGCCAGCGATTGCGTCATCTGCTGCAAGGCGGCGAGTTCGTTCTGGGCGGCGGCGAAATTGCCGTCGTCGGAATCGGGGTCCTGCGTCTTTGAGGCGTTGCGGCGCTGTTGCAGCGCTGAAATGGCGGCGGAATCGCCGGATATCGTGGACAGGGACATATTGGGCTCCCGGCGCTCAAAGTTACGCCGGGCACCATGGCGGCTCAGGCTTGCCGGGGGCTTGTCAGTTCAGGATCGCCGCCTTGAGGAAATAGCGGCCGGCGTCGCTGCGGGCGAATACCTCGTCGATCTGCGGATTGCGCAGCGGCGCGCCGCTGTCGTCCGGCTCGAGATTCTGCTCGGAGACATAGGCCATATATTCGGTTTCGGCGTTTTCGGCGTAGAGATGATAGAAGGGCTGGTCCTTGGCGGGCCGCACTTCCTCGGGAATGGACAGCCACCATTCCTCGGTGTTTCCGAATTCCGGGTCGATGTCGTAGATGACGCCGCGAAATGGATATTTGCGGTGCTTGACGATTTCGCCGATGCTGAATTTTGCCGCGCGAGGTTTCATTCGATTGGCCCCGTCGAACTTCGCAGGGGAGATAGTTTCCACAGCGCGGCAGCCAAGTCAATGAGATCGGATGCAAGTCGATGATTCGCGGAGGCGTTATCCCTCCTCCGCGAAAATGGCGCTGGAAGACGATCAGAAGCCGTAGATCGCCGCGTAATCAGGGTCCTTGGCTGCGACCTGGCGGGCGAGGTCGACCATGACCTTGGCCTGTTTCCAGGTGGCGTCGTCCTGCATCTTGCCGTCGATCATGGCGACGCCCGAGCCGTCCGGCATGGCTTCGAGGATCTTTTTCGCGAAGGCCACTTCCTTCGGATCGGGCGAGAACACGCGCTTTGCGATGGCGATCTGGTTCGGATGCAGCGACCAGGCGCCGGCGCAGCCCATCAGGAAGGCGTTGCGGAACTGCGCTTCGCAGGCCGCGAGGTCGGAGATGTCGCCGAACGGACCGTAAAAACTCTTGATGCCGGCCGAGGCGCAGGCGTCCACCATTTTCGCAACCGTGTAATGCCACAGGTCCTGCTGGAAGCTCGGGCGCGCCGCGTCGGCGTCGGTCGTCGCGTCGGCCAGCACCTTGTATTCCGGGTGGCCGCCGCCGACGCGCGTCGTCTTCATGGCGCGCGAGGCCGCGAGATCGGCCGGGCCGAGGCTCATGCCGTGCATGCGCGGCGAGGCCAGGGCGATCTCCTCCACATTCTTCACGCCCTCGGCGGTTTCGAGAATCGCGTGGATCAGGATCGGCTTCTTCACGCCGTGCCGCGCTTCGAGCTGGGCCAGCAGCTGGTCGAGATAGTGGATGTCCCAGGGGCCCTCGACCTTGGGCAACATGATTACATCGAGCTTGTCGCCGATGGCGGCGACGATTTCCGTCACATCGTCGAGCAGCCAGGGCGAATTCAGGCAATTCACCCGCGTCCAGAGGCCGGTTGAGCCGTAGTCATGGGCGAGGCCCATCTCGATGAAACCTTTGCGCGCGGCTTCCTTCGCGTCGGCGGGAATGGCGTCTTCGAGATTGCCGAGGATGACGTCGGCCTTGGGGATGGTCTCGCCGATCTTGGCGCGCACCTTTTCGAGATGCGGCGGCACGAAATGGATCATGCGCTCGACCCGGACGGGCAGATCGCGCCAGGGCGCCGGCGCGCCGATGGCGAGGGGCTCGAAAAATTTGCGTGGGCTTTTCATCATGGATGGGCTCCGTTTTCGTGCGCTCTAAGCGAAAAGAAGCGTCGCCGCAATTGAACAATCGGCGCGCGTGGCCCAAAATCGCCGCCATGCGTCAATTGAGCGAAAACCCTGTCGAACTCCTCACGCCCCTCGAGATGGCGCGCGCCGATAGCCTGACGATCGAGCGCGGGACGCCGGGCTATTCCTTGATGCTACGCGCCGGCAAGAATGTGGCGGCCGCGGCGGGCGATTGCTTGCGTCCGCGCGACGGCAAGATTTTTGTCTATTGCGGGCCGGGCAACAATGGCGGCGACGGTTATGTCGCCGCCCGCATCCTGCGCGAACAGGGTTTTGTGGTCTTTGTCGGCGCGCTGGGAGATCCACAAAAACTGCGGGGCGATGCGGCGCAGGCCTGCGCCGACTGGGGCGGCGAAGTCGCCGCGGCGGAGCGTCTCGATCCGCGCGACGCGGGCCTCGTCATCGACGCCTTGTTCGGCGCTGGCCTGTCCCGGCCGCTCGACGGCGCGGCGCTGGAGTTGGTGCAAAGGATCAACGCCTCGGGGACGCGGGTCGTCGCGGTGGATACGCCCTCCGGCATGGACGGCGCCAATGGCGCCATCGGTTCGCACTGCGTGCAGGCCAGCGAAACCGTTACTTTCTTCCGCTTGAAACCTGGCCATCTGCTGCTGCCGGGCCGGCTGGCCTGCGGTGTCGTGCGGTTGACGCGGATCGGCATCGAGGAGGACGTGCTCGACCCGATCGCGCCGCGAACCTTCCTCGACGCGCCGCCGTTCTGGCGGCGCGAATTTCCCGAGCCGCGCCTCGACGGGCACAAATATGGACGTGGCCACCTCGTCGTCGCCTCGGGGCCATCGCACAAGACGGGCGCCGCGCGCCTCGCCGCCCGCGCGGGCCTGCGCGTCGGCGCCGGCCTCGTCACGCTGGCCAGTCCGGACGAGGCCCTGGCGGTCAATGCCAGCCATCTCACAGCCATCATGCTGCGCGGCGTGGACGCAGAGGCGCAATGGAGCGACCTGCTGGAGGACCGGCGTTATTCGGCGGCGGTCATCGGTCCGGGTTTTGGCGTCGGCGAAATGACGCGCAAAATCGTCGAGACCTTGCTCGCGGCGGCGCCGAAGGGCGGGGGGCGGCCTTTCGGCCTCGTTCTGGACGCGGACGCCTTAACGTCGTTTTCACCCGATTGGGATAATCTGGCCAAGCTGATCCAGTTCAGCGGCGCCTCGGTTGTTCTCACGCCGCATGAAGGCGAATTCAATAGGCTTTTCAACAAGACAATCACAAAAACTCAGCCTTTGGCTGAACCTGGCGCCAGCAGTTCATGTGAAATCTTCGTTGCTTTCACTCAGCCATCTGATTTCATGTATAAAATCGACCGTACGCGGGCGGCGGCGCGCGCCACCGGCGCCTGCGTGGTTTTCAAGGGGGCGGATACAGTGATCGCCGCGCCGGACGGTCGCATCGTCATCGGCTGCAACGCGCCCCCCTTTCTCGCCACGGCGGGCTCGGGCGACGTGCTGGCGGGATTGATCGGCGGCCTATTGGCGCAGGGCATGCCGGCGTTCGAAGCCTGCGCCTGCGCGGTCTGGCTGCACGGCGAGGCGGCGACCCTGTTCGGACCCGGCCTGATCGCGGAAGACCTGCCGGAAATCCTGCCGCGCGTTCTCGCAAGCCTCTCCTTGCAGCGGACATGAACGGCGCAACTTGGTCTTGGCGCGCGGAGCCGTTAGGCTGGCTCTCACCGCTCTCCTTTAACGGAAAAACCCGTGTCAGAACCCGTGATCGCGCAAAAATCGCCTTACGAAGCCGAAGTCGTCGAAGGCAAGACCTATTATTGGTGCTCCTGCGGCAAATCCGTCAAACAGCCGTTCTGCGACGGGGCGCACAAGGGATCGGAGTTCGCGCCCTTGGCTTGGAAGGCGCAGGAATCCGGGACCGTCTATTTTTGCGGCTGCAAGAACAGCGCCGACAAGCCGCTTTGCGACGGCGCGCACCAGAATTTGTGAGAGGCCTACGTCACCTCGAACCAGGCCGCCAGCCCGTTGGCGAAATGGTCCTGGATAGCGGAGCAGACCAACCATTTGCCGGGATTGTCGGCGACGAAGGCGACGTGTTTGGTCCGGCCCTCCGGCACGATCACGCTGTCGCGCCAATAGGGCTCCCAGCCGTCATCGAGATCGTGCAGCAGCCGCAGATCGTGGCCCTGCACGTGCATGACCTCGTCGAACAGGCTTTTGTTGACGAAGGCGAGCGTCACCGGCGTTCCCTTGCGCACGGAAAACAGGGCCGAGCCGTCGAGCCCGCTCGATGAGCGGCCATTGATCTTCCATGCGTGTCGTAGATCGCGTTGCGGTCTGGCGGCGCCTTTCCGCGCGCCCCCTTCAATGACGAGATCGAGCCGCTTGGCCGATTGCAGGCGGATTTCCTCCGGCAGCAGCGGATTGGGCGCCGGGTTTCGCAGCGGCAGCGGCGGATGGGGTGGCCGGGCAGGGCCTTTGGTCACGAATTCGAGCAGGGCGGCGTCCGCCAGTTCCGCCTCGCCGCGCAGCAGCAGCCGGATCGTCTGGGCCTCGATTGGCGGCTGGTCGAGGATGACGTCGCAGCGGGCGCCCGGGCCAAGCGGAATGGTCCTGAATTGCGGCTCGAAAGGGTCGCAGGACTGGCCATCGACCGCGATCACTTTTGGATAGCCGCCGGAAAAGGCGAGGCGCATGATGCGCGCGCTCGCCGCGTTGATCAGCCGCAGCCGCAGCCGCGCCCCAGGCTTTTGCACGATGGGCGCCGATTTGACGCTGGAATTGACGCTGGTCGCGGCGCCCAGGCGTCCCTGCCGCAAAATGTCGGCGGCAAGGTTGAAATCGCTGACGATCTGGGCGCCCGCGTCGAGCCGCCAGTCGCCGATCAGCAGCACGAGGTCGTCATCGACGGGAACAGGCGTCTTTTCCTCGACGACGACGGCGCCGAAAAGGCCGCGGCCGAGCTGCTCGCCGGAATGCGGCTGGATCAGCGGCTGATAGAAATAAGTCCCGGCGTCAGGCGGGGTGAATCGCAGCTCCTGCGTTTCACCGGGCATGATCGGCTTCCGCGCCAGTCCGGCCGCGCCGTCCACGTCATTGGGCAGGCGCATGCCGCGCCAGTGCAGCGAGGTCGGCTGATCCAGCCGGTTGGTGAGGCGGAGCTTGATCTCCTGCCCGAGTTTTACGCGCAACGTTGGTCCGGGGAGCTGGCCATTGATTCCCCAGATTTGCGTCTGGGCCGCGGGCGGCGGCAAGAGCTGGATCGCGCCCGGCTTGGCTTCCAGCGCAATAAATCCATCCGGTTCGTCAGCGCGGGCGGCGGGGGGCAGCAGGGCCAGGATGGCCGAGCCGAGCAATTTTCGGCGGGTGAACAGCATGGGCGGAGCATAGCAGAATTTCGCCGCATTTGCGCCTTGTGCTCCCGGCTTCATCGTCCACTGTGGCGAAATGGCCGCGTGCTCTATTTTTTTGCTGCGCGTCGCCTCACTCATTGCTATAGAGCGCCACCCAGACGGGCGGCCGCCTTTCGCGCGGCGGCCAGACGGCGCGCGGGCGTGGCGGAACTGGTAGACGCGCCGGATTTAGGTTCCGGTGGTGAAAATCGTGGGGGTTCGAGTCCCTCCGCCCGCACCAGCGCCAGGCCGTAAAAAGCCCGTCGCAGCAGGATTCAACGCGTCGTGGGCTCGATCAAGCCGCTCGGCGAACAGTTTTGAGGTTTTGACAATGCAAACGACCGAAACGCTTTCGCAAGGGCTGAAGCGCGAATACCAGGTGGTGCTGGCCGCCGCCGAACTGGCGCAGAAGCTCGATTCGCAGCTCGCCGGCCTCAAGGACAAGGTGCGCATCAACGGTTTCCGCCCCGGCAAGGTGCCAATGGGGCATCTGCGCCGCCTCTATGGCAAGTCGATCATGGGCGAAGTCGTGCAGGAAGCCGTCACCGACGCGCAAAAGCAGATTGTCGACCAGAACCATTTCCGCCTTGCCGGCCAGCCCAAGCTCGACTTCCCGGAAGACCGCGACGAGATGGAAAAGGTGCTCGAAGCCACGGGCGACCTGAAATTCGGCCTGTCCTTCGAAATCCTGCCGACTTTTGAGGTCGGCTCGTTCGAGGATATCGCACTCGAACGTCTGGTGGCGGAAATTCCGCAAGAAGACATCCAGCAGAGTCTCGACCAGCTCGTCGACCGCAACCGCTCCTACGATCCGCGCGAGCCGGGCGCAGCCGCGCAATCGGGCGACAAGCTCACGATGGCGTTTGTCGGCCGCATCGGCGATGAAGCTTTCGAAGGCGGCAGCAGCGAGGCTTCCGATCTCGTGCTCGGCTCCGGCCAGTTCATCCCCGGCTTCGAGGCGCAGCTCGAAGGCGCGAAGGTCGGTGAAGAGCGCAAGGTCGTCGTGACCTTCCCCGCCGATTACCAGGCGCCCGACCTCGCCGGCAAGGAAGCGACCTTCGACGTCACGGTCAAGGTCGTCGCCGCGCCGGCCGCCCAGGCGATCGATGAGCAGTTTGCCAAGAATTTCGGCTTCGACAGCGTCGAAAAGCTGCATGACGCCGTCAAGGACCGCATCAAGGCCGATTACGACCGCGCCTCGCGCGACAAGCTGAAGCGCGCGCTGCTTGACGCGCTCGACAAGAAATATGCGTTCGAGCTGCCGCAGGACATGGTCGAGCAGGAATTCAACGGCATCTGGGCGCAGGTCGAGGCCGAGCAGAAATCGACCGGCAAGAGCTTCGCCGACGAAGGCACGACCGAAGACGAGCAGCGCGCCGAATATCGCCGCATCGCCGAACGTCGGGTGCGCCTGGGCCTGGTCGTCGCGGAAGTCGGCGAAAAGGCCGGCGTCAAGGTCGGCGACGACGAAGTGGGCCGCGCCCTTGTCGAGCGGGCGCGCCAGTTCCCCGGCCAGGAAAAGATGATCTGGGATTATTACCAGAAAAATCCCCAGGCCCTCGCCGAGATTCGCGCGCCGTTGTTCGAGGAAAAGGTGGTCGATCACATCGTCTCCCTCGCCAAGGTGACTGACAAGACCGTGTCCAAGGACGAATTGTTCAAGACCGAGGACGAAGACGACAAGGCCTGATATTGACGGCCATTGACAATGGCCGCTGGCCTGATTCGCCTTTTCCAGAGGGGTATTCGGGAGCGTCCGCGCCGTTGCGGGCGCTCCCTTCTGTTTAGCGTTCATGTCGTCGCGGCAACCGATTCATGTCGGAAAAACGACGCTATTTTAGAATTTCTTCAGCACCCACCAGCTAATGCTTGAGACTGCATTGCTCTGCGGATCAAGCTGATTCGGGTCGGGGAGGGCAGGCGGCGGCCTCGATCTTGCATCGACGCCAGGACGGAAGAGGCCGGACAGAAACAGGCGCGGCCATTGCCTCGGCCCGCCAGTGCATTATGTTGGGGTGAGGCCACGAACAAGGCGGAGGACCCGCCGACGGAATCGATCCAAGGAATCTCTAGATGCGCGACCCGATTGACGTCTACAACCAGTATCTCATCCCGCAGGTCATCGAGAACACGCCGCGCGGCGAGCGCGGCTTCGACATTTATTCGCGCCTGCTGCGCGAGCGCATCGTCTTCCTGACCGGCCCCGTCGAAGACGGCATGGCCTCTGTCATCATCGCGCAATTGCTGTTCCTCGAAGCCGAGAACCCGAAAAAAGAAATCTCCATGTACATCAACTCGCCAGGCGGCGTGGTGACGGCGGGCATGGCGATCTATGACACGATGCAGTTCATCAAGCCGAAGGTTTCGACGCTGTGTGTCGGCCAGGCTGCGTCGATGGGTTCGCTGCTGCTGTGCGGCGGCGAAAAAGACATGCGATTCGCCCTGCCCAACGCCCAAATCATGGTGCATCAGCCCTCCGGCGGCTTCCAGGGCCAGGCCTCCGACATCCTCCGCCATGCGGAAGACATAATGAAGATCAAGAAGCGGCTGAACGACGTCTATGTCCATCATACCGGCCGCGACTACGACACGATCGAGCGCACGCTCGATCGCGATCATTTCATGTCGGCGGACGAAGCGAAGGACTTCGGCCTGATCGACCAGGTGCTCACCAAGCGCCCGGAGCCGATCGAAGAAAAGAAGTGAATTTTTCGCGCATCGCCTGATTTGCTTGAGAATCGAGTGGGATTGCGAAGCTTGCCATTGGCGTCCAAGGGCGTAATTTAGGTCTTGGATGTCAGGAAGAGACCGGGGCGCAGTCTGCGCCGGGATCGCCGAACCGGCGGCGAGGACCCAGTCGGCGATGGAGCCTTTTCCAGGTTCTGTCATCGACGCAGGAAAAGGGCGGCCGAATGGGCCCGAATCGGCCGCGAGGAGAAGCTTATGAGCAAGGTTGGCAATAGCGACTCGAAAAACACGCTCTATTGCTCGTTCTGCGGCAAGAGCCAGCACGAGGTCCGCAAGCTGATCGCCGGGCCGACGGTGTTCATCTGCGACGAATGTGTCGAGCTCTGCATGGATATCATCCGTGAGGAGAACAAGTCCGCGCTGGTGAAGACCCGCGACGGCATCCCGACGCCGAAGGAAATCTGCAAGGTGCTGGACGATTACGTGATCGGCCAGTTCCAGGCCAAGCGCGTGCTGTCGGTCGCCGTGCACAACCACTACAAGCGGTTGAACCACGCGACAAAACATTCCGATGTCGAGCTGGCGAAGTCGAACATCCTGCTGGTCGGCCCGACGGGCTCGGGCAAGACCCTGCTGGCGCAGACGCTCGCGCGCATCCTCGACGTGCCCTTCACCATGGCCGACGCCACCACGCTCACCGAAGCGGGTTATGTCGGCGAGGATGTCGAGAACATCATCCTGAAGCTGTTGCAGGCGTCCGACTATAATGTCGAGCGCGCCCAGCGCGGCATTGTCTATATCGACGAAATCGACAAGATTTCCAGGAAGTCGGACAATCCGTCGATCACCCGCGACGTGTCGGGCGAGGGCGTGCAGCAGGCGCTGTTGAAGATCATGGAAGGCACGGTCGCCTCCGTTCCGCCGCAGGGCGGCCGGAAGCATCCGCAGCAGGAATTCCTGCAGGTGGACACGACCAACATCCTGTTCATCTGCGGCGGCGCCTTCGCCGGCCTCGACAAGATCATCTCCGCCAGGGGCAAGGGCACGTCGATCGGCTTCGGCGCCAAGGTCGAGGGGCCGGACGAGCGCCGCGCCGGCGAGATCTTCCGTCAGGTCGAGCCCGAGGATCTCTTGCGCTTCGGTCTGATCCCGGAATTCGTCGGCCGCCTGCCGGTCATAGCCACGCTCGAGGACCTCGACGAGGAGGCCTTGAAGAGGATCCTCACCGAGCCGAAGAACGCCCTGGTCAAGCAGTATCAGCGGCTGTTCGAGATGGAAAACACCGAGCTCACCTTCCAGGACGAGGCGCTCAACGTCATCGCCCGCAAGGCGATCGAGCGGAAGACCGGCGCGCGAGGCTTGCGTTCGATCATGGAGGGCATCTTGCTCGACACGATGTACGATCTGCCAGGCCTCGAAGGCGTCGAGCAGGTGGTGATCGGGCCGGAAGTCGTCGACGGCAAGGCCAAGCCGCTCTATATTTATGCGGAACGCAACGAGAAGAGCGGCGTCAGCGCCTGACCGACCAAAAAGCAAGGGCGGCTTGTGCGCCGCCCTTTTTGTTTCGTTTGCCTGGCTCGCTTTGATCTGCCGCCCGGGTCGCGCGTGGGGAAATGTCACCCTTGCGTCATGGAAAACTTGAAAGCAACGGCGGGCCGCCCCATTTTGCTGTTAGCGTAGCCCCCACGCCGCCGATGCTCACGAAGAGGTCGCGCGGCGCATGCGGCGGAAGCGTCCGGCGCCGGGAGCATGATCCCAAACACTGGCTCCCGTTTGGGGCGGGGTTTATGCTCAAAGCAACATTGGGCCGGAAGGCTCCCTCCGCATGGGCGGGCCGTGATTCGTCTGACCGAATCTCGGGTCGCCGTGACAGATAGGACCACTCGATGACCAGCCCCAAGCGTGAACTGCCCGCTCCCGGCGTGACCGACCGCTATCCGGTCTTGCCCTTGCGCGATATTGTCGTTTTCCCGCACATGATCGTGCCGCTCTTCGTCGGCCGCGAAAAAAGCATTCGCGCGCTGGAAGAAGTGATGAAGGCCGACAAGTTCATCCTGCTGGCGACGCAGATGAACGCCGCCGAAGATGATCCCAAGCCCGAGGCGGTGTTCTCCGCCGGCGTGCTGGCCAGCGTCCTGCAATTGCTGAAATTGCCCGACGGCACGGTCAAGGTGCTGGTCGAAGGCATGGCGCGGGCCAAGGTGTCGCGTTACGTCCGCACCGACGAATATTACGAGGCCGAGGCCGAGGTGACGCCCGAGGAATTGCCCGACGCGGTCGAGGCGGAAGCCTTGGCGCGCTCGGTCGCCTCGGAATTCGAAGGCTATGTGAAGCTCAACAAGAAGGTGTCGCCGGAAGTCGTGTCGGCGGTGGCGCAGATCGACGACCCCGGCAAGCTGGCCGACACCGTCGCCTCGCATCTGTCGGTCAAGATCAACGACCGCCAGTCCGTGCTGGAGATGACCTCGGTCGCCAAGCGGCTGGAAAAGTGCCTGGCGCTGATGGAGAGCGAAATCTCGGTCCTCCAGGTCGAGAAACGCATTCGCACGCGTGTAAAGCGGCAGATGGAGAAGACCCAGCGCGAGTATTATTTGAATGAGCAGATGAAAGCCATTCAGAAGGAGCTGGGCGACGAGGACGGCAAGGACGACCTGTCGGAGCTGGAAGACAAGATCAAGGCCACCCGCCTGTCCAAGGAGGCGCATGACAAGGCCTTGGCCGAGCTGAAGAAGCTGCGTCAGATGTCGCCGATGTCGGCGGAAGCGACTGTCGTGCGCAACTATCTCGACTGGCTCGTCTCGATACCCTGGAACAAGCGCTCCAAGATCAAGAAGGACCTGAACCTGGCGCAGGAACTGCTCGACGCCGAGCATTATGGCCTGGACAAGGTCAAGGAGCGGATCGTCGAATATCTCGCCGTGCAAAGCCGCGCCAACAAGCTGACCGGCCCGATTTTGTGCCTCGTCGGCCCGCCCGGCGTCGGCAAGACCTCGCTCGGCAAGTCGATCGCCAAGGCCACGGGACGCGAATTCGTCCGCATGTCGCTCGGCGGCGTGCGCGACGAGGCGGAAATCCGCGGCCATCGCAGGACCTATATCGGCTCGATGCCCGGCAAGCTGATCCAGTCGATGCGCAAGGCCAAGACCTCGAATCCGCTGTTCCTGCTCGACGAAATCGACAAGATGGGCATGGATTTCCGCGGCGATCCGTCGTCCGCGCTGCTGGAGGTGCTCGACCCCGAGCAGAACATGACCTTCAACGATCATTACCTCGAGGTCGATTACGACCTGTCGAACGTCATGTTCGTGACGACGGCGAACACGCTGAACATCCCGGCGCCCTTGATGGACCGCATGGAGATAATCCGCATCGCCGGCTACACGGAAGACGAGAAGGCTGTCATCGCGCGCAAGCACCTGATACCCGCCGCGACCAAGAAACACGGACTGTCGCCCAGCGAATGGGTGATCGAGGACGCGGCGCTGTTGAAGATCATCCGCCGCTACACGCGTGAGGCTGGCGTCCGCAACCTCGACCGCGAGATCGCCAACCTCGCCCGCAAGGCGGTGAAGGAGATTTTGCTGGCCAAGCCGAAGCTCGACAGGGTCGTCGTGACAGAAGAAAATGTCGAGACCTATCTGGGCGTGCCGCGCTATCGCTACGGCGAGGCCGAGCTCGAGGATCAGGTCGGCGTGGTTACGGGGCTCGCCTGGACGGAAGTCGGCGGCGAATTGCTGACCATCGAAGGCGTGATGATGCCCGGCAAGGGCCGCATGACGGTGACCGGCAACCTGAAGGATGTGATGAAGGAATCGATCTCGGCGGCCGCCTCCTATGTGCGCTCGCGCGCGGTGGATTTCGGCATCGAGCCGCCTTTGTTCGACCGGCGCGACATCCACGTCCACGTGCCGGAAGGCGCGACGCCGAAGGACGGGCCGTCGGCGGGCGTGGCCATGGCGACGGCCATAGTCTCGGTCTTCACCGGCATTCCGGTGCGGCGGGAACTCGCCATGACCGGCGAAGTCACCTTGCGCGGCCGGGTGCTGCCGATCGGCGGATTGAAGGAAAAGCTGCTCGCGGCCCTGCGCGGCGGGTTGAAGAAGGTGCTGATTCCGGAAGACAACGCCAAGGATCTGGTCGACATTCCCGAATCGGTGAAGAACAACCTCGAAATCGTGCCGGTCTCGCGCATGGAGGAAGTGCTTAAGCATGCGCTGCTGCGCATGCCCGAGCCGATCACCTGGGAAGAGGGCGCGGTCAAGGCCGAGCCGCCGGCGGAAATCGAGGATGACGCGGTGGGCGTCGTCGCGCATTGATCTGGCGAAATTCGTTTTAAGATCAAACCCCGGAGACGATTGTCTCCGGGGTTTTTCGCACCCTTGAAATATCCACGCTTTTATTGAAATGGATCGGCCGGAACGCCTTGTGTTCCGGCCTTTTTGCCGTGCACAACGGTTGTGCGGCGCAATAGGCGCGGTTTTTCGGGGTTTTTTCAGTTTGCATGCGCGGAATCCCTTGCCTTGTCGAGGATTCAATCCGAAAGTGGCCCAATCGAGCCGGCACAATTCGAGGCTTAGCTGCATTCACGGCGTTCCAGTCGCGCAGGCATCGATGGATTCATAGGATCGTGGCGTCGGGGCGCGCTCCAGTCACGCAGCTTGGCGGCGCCTGGGGGCGCGCCCTTAACGACAGGATGAATTAAGATGACCAATAAAGCCGAATTGATCGACGCGGTTGCGGAAGCGACGGAAACCTCAAAGGCCCACGCCGGCGCGGCGCTCGACGCCGTCATCGGCGCGATCGCGCATGCTCTGAAGAGCGGTGAGGAAGTTCGTCTCGTCGGTTTCGGCACCTTTTCGGTGAAGACCCGCGCCGCTGGCAAGGGCCGCAATCCCGCCACCGGCAAGGAAATCAACATTCCGGCCTCGAAAAGCGTGCGCTTCAAGCCCGGCGCGCAGCTCAAGGCTACGGTCAACAAGTAAGCTTTGCGCTTCGATCGCGCTCGCGAGGCGCGATCAAATCGTGACGATGAAACAAAAAATCCGGCGGGCCGCATGCGGTCCGCCGGATTTTTTTTAACGGTCCATGTGGGCGCGACCCCGGTCCTTGCCAGCGCGAGACCGACGCTTTAAGAGCTTGGGGCAAGGGATCCGCGCCTTTGCGAAACGCTGGCGTCGTGTTTTTCGATGGATCGGGCGGTTAGCTCAGTTGGTAGAGCATCTCGTTTACACCGAGGATGTCGGCGGTTCGAGCCCGTCACCGCCCACCACCATCTCATGGCCAGCTCCACCGACGCGAATCGCGGGAGCGGCGCCGGCGCTACGCAAGGCGATTGCGCCCCGGCGCAAGAATTCATACCATGGACGGTGAAGAAACCGATGCCATTCGCGCCGCCCGGCGCGGCGGCGCCCTTGAGCTGGCGGGCAGGAACGATGGCGGATGGTTTCATCTCCTTTTTTGCTCCAGAGCGACGGAAGCGAAACAAGGTGCGGCCGGAGAAGCGGATGTTTGCAGCGAGTATGTGGACGTGGGCGCGCGCCGTTCGTCCGGTTTTGGGTGCGGTCGGCCTCAAGGTGGCGGTTGGCTTGGTGATCGGCTTGGGGATTGGCTTGGCGATCGCCTGTTCGGGCGTCCGGGCGGAGGCGATGGATTTCCGGCTGGAGAGCATGGGCGATGGCGGCTGTCGCGCCCATTGTCCGCAGGTGATCGTGGCGGAGGGGCAGATCACCAATTCGACGCCGAGTGAATTCGTCGAATTTTTGCGTGAGCACGCCTTCGATCATGATTTGCGCACCGTCGTTTTCCTCAATTCGCAAGGCGGCTATGTCGTCGCCTCGATGGAGCTTGGCCAGATGTTTCGCCGCATCGGCGCTGCGACCGTCGTGGCGCGATTCGGCGCCGCGCGCGGCAATGGACGCTTCCTGACGGGCTCCTGTCTGTCGGCCTGCGTCTATGCCTTCATGGGTGGCCAGAAGCGGGTGGCGCCGCCCGGCAGCGCCCTGGGCATCCACCGGATGTTCGCCAATCAAATGCATGAGGGCTTTTTCGGCGATTCGACGGTTCGGCGGATGTATGACAACGGCACGATGGCGAAAATGCTGATGAAATACAGCTCGCGCATGGGCGTCAGTCGCGATTTGATCCGCCATGCCGAACGCATTTCATCGCAGAGCATTCATCTGGTCACGCCGGGCGAGATGTCACGCTGGCATCTCGCGAGCCGCGGTTTCTAGGCCTTTGCGGAGACTTTGCCGGCGGGTTTTCCTTTCGGGTTTTCCCGGCCGGAGTCCATGACGCCGTGCCGAACGTGCGGCGCTTTGAGAAAACGACATATCTGCGCTTGACTTGATGGCGCCGCTGTCTTAATTCGCAGGCCTCCGATCGACGCGCCCAGCGTCGCGGTCGAGCGGGGGAGTAGCTCAGTTGGTTAGAGCGCCGGCCTGTCACGCCGGAGGTCGCGGGTTCGAGTCCCGTCTCTCTCGCCATTCCTCGCCACATCCGCAAATCTTCTGGCCAGGGCGGCGATCAAAGGCTTTCGCCGCAAGCGGCAGTCTTTCGCTAAGCGCCTGATCAAGCACAATTTTTGCTTGGCCTATGCCCTGCGCTGCTGATTTTTGCGACGCGGCGCATTATATGCGGATCGGTCGTAGCGGCCTTCGCCCTGTGCCGCGCTTGCCTCTGCCAGAGACGCCCGCGATTCGGCTTCCGGGCGTCAAGCGCAAGGCCAAAAAAACCTTCGACTTTCGCATCAGCCACGCCGCCGGGGAGGCGGGGAAAATACGGCGAAAGTTCGTGGAAAACCAAGCTTTTCCGGGAGGATCGCGCGAAGAGGCGCGCTGGTGCGGCGGCGCGGGCGCGCAAGCCTTCGGGCGGGGGCGCGCTTTGAACTTGCGCGAGGCGCCGCGCTGCGATACGGAACCATCACTATCCGGCGGCGGGATGCGGCTCTTTCAGGCGGCATTACCGGCGCACGGCGGCGGCGGCCCATGGTCAATTCCTTGGACGGGCTCCGCGCCGAACAGCACAGGACAATCCCATGCCGGTCCTCCTGAACGATTATCTGCCGCTGGTGATCTTCATCGCGCTCTCGGCGGTCATTTCGGGCGCGCTGCTCGTCGCGCCCTTCCTGCTGGCCTTCAAGGCGCCCGACGCCGAGAAGCTGTCGGCTTACGAATGCGGCTTCAACGCCTTCGATGACGCGCGCATGAAATTCGACGTGCGATTCTATCTGGTCTCGCTGCTGTTCATCATCTTCGATCTCGAAGTGGCCTTCCTGTTCCCCTGGGCGGTGGCCTTCCGCAAGCTCGGCGCTTTCGGCTTCTGGTCGATGATGGTTTTCCTCGGCGTGCTCACCGTCGGCTTCATCTACGAATGGAAAAAGGGAGCCCTCGAATGGGATTGACCTCTGATCCAGCCAAGACCCTGGTCGCGCCGGCGCCGCGGGGAATCCTCGATCCGCGCACCGGCAAGCCGATCGGCGCCGACGATCCGAAGTTCCTCGCGATCAACGATGAACTGGCCGACAAGGGTTTTCTCGTCACCGCCACCGACGATCTCATCAACTGGGCCCGCACCGGCTCGTTGATGTGGATGACCTTTGGTCTCGCCTGCTGCGCCGTGGAAATGATGCAGGCGGCGATGCCGCGCTATGACGTCGAACGTTTCGGCTTCGCGCCGCGCGCCAGCCCGCGTCAGTCGGACGTGATGATCGTCGCCGGCACGCTGACCAACAAGATGGCGCCCGCCCTGCGCAAGGTCTACGACCAGATGCCAGAGCCGCGCTATGTGATCTCGATGGGCTCCTGCGCCAACGGCGGCGGCTATTATCACTATTCCTATTCGGTGGTGCGCGGCTGCGATCGTATCGTGCCGGTGGACATCTACGTGCCGGGCTGCCCGCCTTCGGCGGAGGCGCTGCTCTACGGAATCATGCTGCTGCAGCGCAAGATTCGCCGCACCGGCACCATTGAACGGTGATTTCGCGGGCGCTCGTCTTCCGAGCGCTCGATGTGGTTTTCGCGCCCGCCATGCGGGTAGGATTTGAGGGTTGGGAATGGCCGAGGATCAGAGCGAAGCGAAGGTTGATCACGCCGCCGCCTTGCGCGAGAATTTGCAGGCCCTGTCGCAAAGGATCGAGGCCGGTCTCGGCGCCGCCTTCATCAGCGCCGCCATCGCCTATGACGAATTGACCGTCGTCGTCGACGCCGCGCAATGGGTCGCGAGCCTCACCTTCCTGCGCGAGGCGGGCTTCGTCAGCTTCATCGACCTGACCGCCGTGGACTGGCCGGCGCGCGAAAAGCGCTTCGACGTGGTCGTCCATCTGCTCGACCCCAGGGCCAACCTGCGCATGCGCGTCAAGTGCATGACCGACGAGGCGCATCCGGTCGATACCTGCGAAAAGGTGTGGCCGGCTGCGAACTGGTTCGAGCGCGAGGCTTACGACATGTACGGCGTGCTGTTCGCCGGCCATCCCGACCTGCGCCGCCTGCTGACCGATTACGGCTTCGACGGCCATCCGCTGCGCAAGGACTTCCCGATGACCGGCTATGTCGAAGTGCGCTACGACGATGCGCGCAAGCGGGTGGTGTACGAGCCGGTGCGGCTGAGCCAGGAATATCGCACCTTCGACTTCCTCTCGCCCTGGGAGGCGGCCGAATACCAGCTTCCCGGCGACGAGAAGGCGAGCAAGCAGGGTTGATGCGCCAAAGCTTATCGCGCCAAGGGCGGCGCGCCGACGTGAAAATCTGATGGGCGAGAAAACGATGTCCGAACAGAATCCGCGCAGTTTCTCGATCAACTTCGGTCCGCAGCATCCGGCCGCGCATGGCGTGTTGCGCCTCGTGCTGGAGCTCGACGGCGAAGTGGTCGAGCGCGTCGATCCGCATATCGGCCTGCTGCATCGCGGCACCGAGAAGCTGATGGAAGCGCGCACCTACATGCAGAACACGCCCTATTTCGATCGGCTCGACTATTGCGCGCCGATGAACCAGGAGCATGCGTTCTGCCTCGCCATCGAAAGGATGCTCGAGGTTGAGGTTCCGCGGCGCGGGCAGCTCATCCGCGTGCTCTATTGCGAAATCGGCCGCATCCTGTCGCATCTCCTCAATGTCACGACCCAGGCGATGGACGTCGGCGCGCTCACCCCGCCGGTCTGGGGCTTCGAGGAACGCGAAAAGCTGATGGTGTTCTACGAGCGCGCTTCCGGCGCCCGCATGCACGCCAATTATTTCCGTCCCGGCGGCGTCGCCAGGGATTTGCCGACCAAACTGATCGAAGATATCGGCGCGTGGTGCGATCCGTTCCTCAAGGTCTGCGACGACCTCGAAGAGCTGTTCATCGAGAACCGCATTTTCAAGCAGCGCAATGTCGACATAGCCGTCGTGACGCTGGAAGAGTGCTGGAAATGGGGCTTTTCCGGTCCGGTGCTGCGCGGCTCCGGCGCCGCCTGGGATCTGCGCCGCGCGCAACCCTACGAATGCTACGAGGAGATGGAGTTCGACATTCCCGTCGGCCGGCATGGCGACTGCTACGACCGGCAGGTGGTGCGCATGGAGGAAATGCGCCAGTCGATCCGCATCATCAAGCAATGCGTGGCCAAGCTTCTGGACAAGGCCAATGAAGGCCCGGTGCTGACGCCCAACAACAAGATCACGCCGCCCTCGCGCGGGCAGATGAAGAATTCGATGGAAGCGCTGATCCATCATTTCAAGCTGTTCACCGAAGGCTTCCGCGTGCCGCCCGGCGAAGTCTACGCGGCGGTCGAGGCGCCCAAGGGCGAGTTCGGCGTCTACCTGGTCTCGGACGGCGGCGACAAGCCCTACAAGTGCAAGATCCGCGCGCCCGGCTTCGCCCATCTGCAGGCGATGGACATGATGAGCCGCGGGCACATGCTCGCCGATGTCTCGGCCATTCTCGGCGCGCTCGACATCGTGTTCGGGGAGGTGGACCGGTGACCGTCGGCCAGTCCCTGCGCAAGAACGCCGCCTTCCTGCTGCTCGGCTTCGGCTCGGCCGTCGTCGCGCTCCTCTGGATGCGCCAGTCGGGGGGCGAGCCGCTGTTTCAACCGCAATCCGATTTCGGCGTGCTGCTGGGGGCCGGCCTGGTCACCGGCTATATCGTCTACAAGGACACGCGCGACACCAACGGGAAGCCTAACACATGAGCGTCCGCCGCCTCGCCGAACAGCAACCGGAAAGCTTCGAGTTCACGCCGGAAAACCGCGCCTGGCTCGACGCCCAGATCGCCAAATACCCGCCGGGCCGCCAGGCTTCCGCCGTCGTCCCAGCCTTGTGGCAGGCGCAGAAGCAGCATGATTACTGGCTGCCGCAAAAGGCGATCGAAAAAGTCGCGGACCTCCTGGGCATGCCCTACATCCGCGTGCTGGAAGTCGCGACCTTCTACACGATGTTCAATCTGGCGCCGGTCGGAAAATTCTTCGTCCAGCTTTGCGGCACCACGCCCTGCATGCTGCGCGGCTCCGACGCGATCATAAAGGTCTGCGAGGAGCGCATCGGCCCGCAGCGCCAGCTCTCCTCCGACGGCCTGTTCTCCTGGCTCGAGGTCGAGTGCCTCGGCGCCTGCTGCAACGCGCCGATGGTGCAGATCAACGACGATTATTACGAAGATCTCGACGCCGCGAATTTCGCCAAGCTGCTCGACGATCTCGCGGCCGGCCGGCCGGTCCGGATCGGCTCGCAGAAGGGCCGGCTGTCTTCGGAGCCGGAAGGCGGCCTCACCAGCCTGGCCACCTTCTACGGCGCGGACGGTAAGAGCGGTCCCCTTTCCACCCCGACGGCCAAGTGAGGAGATGAGGATGCTAGAGGACAAGGATCGCATCTTCCAGAACCTTTACGGCTACGGCGACTGGGGCCTGGACGGCGCGCGGAAGCGCGGAGCCTGGGACAACACCAAGGGCCTGATCGAAAAGGGCAAGGACTGGATCATCACGGAGATGAAGGCGTCGGGCCTGCGCGGCCGTGGCGGCGCCGGCTTCCCGACCGGGCTGAAATGGTCCTTCATGCCCAAGGCCGATGCGGCGCGGCCGTCCTATCTGGTGGTCAACGCCGACGAATCCGAGCCCGGCACCTGCAAGGACCGCGAGATCATGCGCAATGATCCGCATCTCCTGGTCGAGGGCTGCCTTGTCGCCGGTTTCGCCATGGAGGCCGCGGCGGCCTACATCTATGTGCGCGGCGAATTCATCTACGAGCGCGAGCGGCTGCAGGCGGCGGTCGATCAGGCCTACGCGGCCAAGCTCGTCGGCAAGGACAATATCCACGGCTATCCGTTCGACGTTTACGTCCATCACGGCGCCGGCGCCTATATCTGCGGCGAGGAGACGGCGCTGCTGGAATCGCTCGAGGGCAAGAAGGGAATGCCGCGTCTAAAGCCGCCGTTCCCGGCCAATATGGGCCTCTATGGCTGCCCGACGACGGTCAACAACGTCGAATCGATCGCCGTCGCCCCGACCATCCTGCGACGTGGCGCGGCATGGTTCGCGGGCTTCGGCGCCAAGAACAATGCCGGCACAAAATTGTTCAGCATTTCCGGCCATGTGGAGCGGCCGTGCAATGTCGAGGAATCGATGTCGATTCCGTTCCGCGAACTGATCGACAAGCATTGCGGCGGCGTGCGCGGCGGCTGGGACAATCTGCTGGCTGTGATCCCCGGCGGTTCCTCGGTGCGCTGCGTGCCGGCGCATGAAATCATCGACTGCCCGATGGATTTCGACAGCCTGTCGAAGCTGAAGTCCGGCCTCGGCACGGCGGCGGTGATCGTCATGGACAAATCCACCGACATCATCCGCGCCATCGCCCGCCTGTCCTATTTCTACAAGCATGAAAGCTGCGGCCAGTGCACGCCGTGCCGCGAAGGCACCGGCTGGATGTACCGCGTCATGCAGCGCATGGTCGAAGGCCGTGCGCAGAAGAAGGAAATCGACATGTTGTTCGACGTGTCGAAGCAGATCGAGGGTCACACGATCTGCGCGCTCGGCGATGCGGCGGCCTGGCCGGTGCAGGGCCTGATCAACCATTTCCGCCCGGTGATCGAGGCGCGCATCGATAGCTATACCGCGAACGCGGACCGCGACGCGGTCAAGGTCGCGGCGCAATAACAGGGGTTCGGACGGCGGAGGCCTGGGCCTCGTCGCGAAAACGGAAGACTTGCAGGATGACCAAGATCATCGTCGATGGCGTGGAAGTGGATGTGCCGCCGGAGTACACCGTGCTCCAGGCGTGCGAGGAGGCGGGCAAGGAAATTCCTCGCTTCTGCTATCATGAGCGTCTGTCGATCGCCGGCAATTGCCGCATGTGCCTCGTCGAGGTGAAAGGCGGGCCGCCCAAGCCGATGGCCTCCTGCGCCAATTCGGTGCGCGACCTGCGGCCCGGCCCGAATGGCGAGCCGCCCGTCGTGCTGACCAATTCGCCGATGGTGAAGAAGGCGCGCGAAGGGGTGATGGAGTTTTTGCTCATCAACCACCCGCTCGACTGCCCGATCTGCGACCAGGGCGGCGAATGCGACCTGCAGGACCAGGCCATGGCCTTCGGCCTCGACCGCTCGCGCTATCACGAGAGCAAGCGCGCGGTGGAGAACAAGTATATCGGACCGCTGGTCAAGACCGAGATGACCCGCTGCATCCATTGCACCCGCTGCATCCGCTTCACCGCCGAAATTTGCGGCACGTCCGACATGGGCGCCATCGGCCGCGGCGAGGACATGGAGATCACCACCTATCTCGAAGAGGCTATGACCTCGGAACTTCAGGGCAACGTCACCGACCTCTGCCCGGTCGGCGCGCTTTTGCCCAAGCCGCAGAATTTTCAGGCCCGTCCGTGGGAATACAACAAGACGCCCGGCGTTGACGTGATGGACGCCCTGGGCTCGTCGATCCGCATCGACACGCGCGGTCGCGAAGTCATGCGCATATTGCCGCGCCTAAATGACGCGGTGAACGAGGAATGGATTTCCGACAAGTCGCGCCAGATCGTCGACGGGCTGAAGACCCAGCGTCTCGACCGGCCGTTCGTGCGTGAAAACGGCAGGCTGCGCCCGGCGTCCTGGGCGCAGGCTTTTTCCGCCATCGCGGCAAAGGTCGAGACGACCCCGCCTTCGAGGATCGGATTCATCGGCGGCGACCTGTGCTCGGTGGAAGAGCTTTACGCCGCCAAGGCGCTGGCGGAATCACTTGGCGTGAACAACATCGACGCGCGCCAGGACGGGGCGAAGCTCGACCCTTCGCTCGGCCGCGCCTCCTACCTCTTCAATCCGACGGTCGAGGGGATCGACCATGCCGACGCCCTGCTGATCGTCGGCTCCAATCCGCGCTGGGAATCGCCGGTGCTCAACGCCCGCATCCGCCGCCGCTGGCGCGCGGGGGGCTTGCCCGTAGGCCTGATCGGCGAAAAGGCCGACCTGACCTATCCTTGTGACTATCTGGGCGCCGGTCCCGACGCGCTGGCCAAGGTCGCGAACGGCGAAGGCTTCGGCGAAATCCTCGCCAAGGCGGAGCGTCCGCTGATCCTGGTGGGGCAGGGGGCTCTCGCCCGCGAAGACGGCGCGGCCATTCTCGCGCTCGCGGCGAAGCTCGGCGCGCAAAAGGGAGACTGGACCGGACTCGCCGTGCTTCACACCGCCGCCGCCCGTGTTGGCGCGCTCGACCTCGGCTTCACGCCGGGGCAGGGCGGTCTCGACGCCGGGCAGATGGCTAAATCCGGCGCGCTCGACCTCGTCTTCCTGGTCGGCGCCGACGAGATCTCCGTCGAGCCGGGCGCCTTCGCCGTCTATATCGGCTCGCACGGCGACCGCGGCGCCCATCGCGCCGACGTCATCCTGCCGGGCGCGGCCTATACGGAAAAGTCCGGGACCTACGTGAACACCGAGGGCCGGGTGCAGATGACCGACCGCGCGGCCTTCCCGCCGGGCGACGCCCGCGAGGACTGGGCGATCTTCCGCGCGCTGTCCGGCGCGCTGGAAAAGCCGCTGCCGTTCGATTCGCTCAGCGCCCTGCGGTCGCGGCTCTATGCGGCGCTCCCGCATTTCTCCAGGATCGACGCCATCGAACCCGGCGACGCCTCAAAGCTCGCCTCGCTGCCGGCGGGCGAACTCGGACACGGGGCGTTGATTTCGGCGATCTCCGATTTCTACCTGACCAACCCGATCGCCCGCGCCTCGCGCGTCATGGCCGAATGCTCGGCGCTGGCCCAGAACCTGGCCAAGAGCCGCGCCCAAGCTCTCGCGGCGGAATGAGGATCAGAAGCATATGGACCTCCTGCTCTCCCTTCTCCTCATTGTCGTCAAAAGCCTGGCGATCCTCGTCGTCTTGCTGGTGATCGTCGCCTACTACATCCTCGCGGACCGCAAGATCTGGGCGGCGGTGCAATTGCGGCGCGGACCGAACGTCGTCGGACCCTGGGGCGTCTGGCAAAGCTTCGCCGACATGATCAAGTTCCTGGTCAAGGAGCCGATCATCCCCGATGGCGCCAACAAGGGCGTGTTCCTGCTGGCGCCGCTGGTGACGGCGACGCTGGCGCTCGCCGCCTGGGCGGTGATCCCGGTCAACAACGGCTGGGCGGTGGCCAACCTCAACGTCGGCGTGCTCTATATTTTCGCCATTTCATCGCTCGGCGTCTATGGCATCATCATGGGCGGCTGGGCGTCGAACTCGAAATATCCCTTCCTCGCCGCGCTCCGCTCGGCGGCGCAGATGGTGTCCTACGAAGTCTCGATCGGCTTCGTCATCATCACCGTGCTGCTCTGCGCGGGCTCGCTGAACCTCAATGACATCGTCATGGCGCAGGACACCAAGTTCGGCCTGTTCGGCTGGTACTGGCTGCCGCTGTTCCCGATGTTCGTCATCTTCTTCATCTCGGCCCTGGCCGAGACGAACCGCCCGCCCTTCGATCTGGTGGAAGCCGAATCGGAACTGGTGGCGGGCTTCATGGTCGAATATTCCGCCAGCCAGTATCTCCTGTTCATGCTGGGCGAATATGTCGCCATCGTCACCATGTGCGCGCTTTTGACCATCCTGTTCTTCGGCGGCTGGCTGCCGCCGATCAAAATCGCGCCCTTCACCTGGGTGCCGGGCGTGGTCTGGTTCGTGCTCAAGGTGAGTTTCTTCTTCTTCCTGTTCGCCATGGTCAAAGCTTTCGTGCCGCGCTACCGGTACGACCAGTTGATGCGGCTGGGCTGGAAAGTGTTCTTGCCGATCTCGCTGGTTTCCGTCGTGGTCGTTGCGGGCGTGCTGGAATTCATCGTCAAAGTTGGCCCTCTGGCGCATTAAGGGGCGAAGCCTATGCAGATCGTAACCGCCGCCAAGGCGCTGTTCCTGAAAGAGTTCGTCGGGGCGTTCTTTCTCTCTTTCCGCTATCTGCTGAAGCCGAAGGCGACCTTGAACTATCCGCACGAGAAAAACCCGCAATCGCCGCGCTTTCGCGGCGAGCACGCGCTGCGCCGCTATCCCAACGGCGAAGAGCGCTGCATCGCCTGCAAGCTGTGCGAGGCCATCTGCCCCGCGCAGGCCATCACCATCGAGGCCGCGCCGCGCGGCAATGACGGCACCCGCCGCACCACGCGCTACGACATCGACATGACCAAATGCATCTATTGCGGCTACTGCCAGGAAGCCTGTCCTGTGGATGCGATTGTCGAAGGCCCCAATTCCGAGTTTGCGGTGGAAACGCGCGAAGAGCTGTTCTTCGACAAGCAGCGCCTGCTCGACAATGGCGCGATCTGGGAGCGCGAAATCGCTCGCAACATCGCCGCCGACGCGCCCTACCACTAGGATTTTTCCCGCACCCTTCAGGTGCGGGGCCTGCTAAAGCCGACTTTACCCCACGCCGACTCTTGATTAAGCAGTCGGCGACGAAGCGACCCAGGCCCGGACACGGGCGCAAAGGTGGACCATGAGCGTAGCCACGGCCTTCTTCTATCTCTTCTCGATCGTCATGATCGCTTCCGCGGTGATGGTCATTTCGGCGCGCAATCCGGTCCATTCCGTGCTGTTCCTGATCCTCGCCTTCGTCAACGCGGCGGGCCTGTTCCTGCTGACCGGCGCTGAATTCCTGGCAATGATCCTGGTCGTCGTCTATGTCGGCGCGGTGGCGGTGCTGTTCCTGTTCGTCGTGATGATGCTCGACGTGGACTTCGCCCAGCTGAAACAGGGTTTCCTGCAATATCTGCCGATCGGCATGCTGGTCGGCGTGATCGTGCTGGTCGAACTGGTCACGGTGATCGGCGTGTGGAACATCGCGCCGGAGACGGTGCTGGCGACGCCGACGCCCGGCCATCTGTCCAACACCGCGGCGCTCGGGCAAGTGCTCTATACGCAATATGTCTATCTGTTCCAGGCGGCGGGCTTTGTCCTTCTGACCGCGATGATCGGCGCGATCGTGCTGACCTTGCAGCACCGCCCGAACGTGCGCCGGCAGAACATCGCCGCGCAGAACGCGCGCACGCGCGCTGACGCCATCGAAGTCAAGAAAGTCCCGTCTCGGGCGGGCGTGTGAGGAGCGGCAAATGGCAATCGGTCTCGAACATTATCTGATCGTCGCAGCCGTCCTGTTCACACTGGGCGTCGCGGGCATCATCCTCAACCGCAAGAATGTCATCGTCATCATGATGTCGGTGGAATTGATCCTGCTTTCGGTGACCCTCAACCTCGTGGCCTTCTCGGCGCAATTGCACGATTTGACCGGCCAGATCTTCGCGCTGTTCATCCTCACCGTCGCGGCGGCGGAAGCCGCGATCGGCCTGGCCATCCTGGTCACCTATTTCCGCAACCGCGGCACGATCGCGGTTGAAGACATCAATATGATGAAGGGCTGAACGACATGATCTCCGCAATCGTCTTTCTGCCCCTTCTCGGCTTTCTCGTCGCCGGGCTGTTCGGCCGTCGCATGGGCGCGCGTCCGAGCGAGATCATCACGACGACGCTTCTCTTCGTCTCCTGCCTGTTCTCGTGGATCACGTTCGTCCGCGTCGGCCTCGGCGGCGCGCCCTTTACCGCGCCGGTCCTCGGCAACTGGATGACGTCAGGCGCGCTGAAGATCGACTGGGCGCTGCGCGTCGACACGCTGACCGCCGTGATGCTGGTGGTGGTGACGACGGTGTCGTCGCTGGTCCATCTCTATTCCATCGGCTACATGCACGAAGACCCGTCGCGCCAGCGCTTCTTCGCCTATCTTTCGCTGTTCACCTTCGCCATGCTGATGCTGGTGACCGCCGACAACCTGGCGCAGATGTTCTTCGGCTGGGAGGGCGTCGGCCTCGCCTCCTACCTGCTGATCGGCTTCTGGTACGAGAAGCCCTCGGCCTGCGCCGCGGCGATCAAGGCGTTCGTGGTCAACCGCGTCGGCGATTTCGGTTTCGCGCTTGGCATCTTCCTCGTGTTCATGCTGACGAAATCGATCTCGTTCGACACGATCTTCGCCGCAGCGCCCGGCCTCGCCCACAAGACGCTGCATATTTTCGGCGGCGACTGGGACGCGATGACGCTGACCTGCCTGCTGCTGTTCATGGGCGCGATGGGCAAGTCGGCGCAGTTCCTGCTGCACACCTGGCTGCCGGACGCCATGGAAGGCCCGACGCCGGTCTCCGCCCTCATCCACGCGGCGACCATGGTCACCGCCGGCGTGTTCATGGTGGCGCGCCTGTCGCCGCTGTTCGAACAGGCGCCGGAAGCGCTGACCTTCGTGACGATCATCGGCGCCACCACCGCCTTCTTCGCCGCCACCGTCGGCCTGGTGCAGAACGACATCAAGCGCGTCATCGCCTATTCGACCTGCTCGCAGCTCGGCTACATGTTCGTCGGCCTCGGCGTCGGCGGCTATTCGCTCGGCATTTTCCACCTCTTCACCCACGCCTTCTTCAAGGCGCTGCTGTTCCTCGGCGCGGGCTCGGTCATCCATGCGATGCACCACGAGCAGGATATGCGCAACATGGGCGGCCTGTGGAAGAAGATTCCGATCACTTTCGCCTGCATGACCGCCGGCACGCTGGCTTTGACCGGCTTCCCGCTCACCGCCGGCTTTTTCTCCAAGGACGCGATCATCGAGGCGGCCTATGCCGCGGGCCAGCATGGCGAGGCCGGGACTTACGCCTACGTGATGACGGTCGTGGCGGCGGGTCTGACCTCGTTCTATTCCTGGCGCCTGGTGTTCATGACCTTCTTCGGCAAGCCGCGTTGGGTCGAGGTCG
This sequence comes from uncultured Alphaproteobacteria bacterium, assembly GCA_963828185.1. Taxonomy (GTDB): domain Bacteria; phylum Pseudomonadota; class Alphaproteobacteria; order Rhizobiales; family Beijerinckiaceae; genus Rhodoblastus. The sequence goes on from CAWHDV010000019.1 coordinate 450,596, forward strand.
ATCATGCCGACGCGCAAGCCGTGGCCGCGGTTCACGCGCATGACCATGAATCGCCGGCCGATGAAGTCGCGACCAATGAAGTCCACGGTCAAACGAATATGGGCCACGACGATCACGCTCACGACGACCATGCTCACGACGATCACGGCCATCACGCGCTCGATCCGCACGAATCGCCGAATACGATGATGATCCCGCTCTATGTGCTGTCGTTTGGCGCGCTTTTCGCCGGCCTCCTGTTCAAGCATGCTTTCATCGGCGAAGGCGCGGGCGAATTTTGGCGCGGCTCTCTGTTCTATGCCGCGAACAACCACATCCTGCACGAAATGGAAGAGATCCCCAGACTGGCGGGGCTCATGCCCTCGGCTCTGATGGTCCTGGGTTTCGTCACGGCCTATTATTTCTACATCGTCTCGCCGGAAACCCCGGTGCGGCTCGCCGCGCGGTTCAGCCTGCTCTACAAGTTCCTGCTCAACAAATGGTACTTCGACGAGCTCTATGACTTCCTGTTCGTCCGCCCGACCTTCTGGCTCGGCCGGCTGTTCTGGAAAGACGGCGACGGCCGGATCATCGACGGCCTGGGGCCGGACGCGATCGCCGCGCGCGTGCAGGACGGCGCAAGCTGGATCGTCAAGCTGCAGACGGGCTACATCTACAATTACGCCTTTGCGATGCTGATCGGCCTTGCGGCGATCATCACCTGGTATCTGGTCGGCGGAGTTCACTGATGCACGGTTTTGGCATTCTTTCCGGGCTGACCTTCCTGCCGCTGGTCGGCGCCTTGCTGATCCTTTTTGTTCCCGGCGAAACGGACGCGGGCAAGAACCACATCCGCTGGATCGCGCTGTGGACGACGCTGGTCGTCTTCGCTTTGTCGCTTTACGCATGGAGCCAGTTCGTTCCCGGCGAAGCCGGCTTCCAGTTCCTCGAACACCAACGCTGGTTCGGCTCCGGCCTCTCCTACAGGATGGGCGTCGATGGCATCTCGTTCCCGTTCGTGGTGCTGACCGCCTTCCTGATGCCCTTCTGCATCGGCGCCTCTTGGGAGTCGATCCAGACCCGCGTCAAGGAATACATGATCTGCTTCCTCGTGCTGGAGACGCTGATGATCGGCGTGTTCTGCGCGCTGGATCTCGCGCTGTTCTACCTGTTCTTCGAGGGCGGCCTGATCCCGATGTTCATCATCATCGGCGTCTGGGGCGGCAAGCGGCGCATCTACGCCAGCTTCAAGTTCTTTCTCTACACGCTCGCCGGCTCGCTGCTGATGCTCATCGCCATCCTGGCGATGTACTCGCAGACGCACACCACCGACATCACGGTGCTGTTGCACACCAAGTTCGATCCCGGGCTGCAGAAATACCTGTGGCTGGCCTTCTTCGCCTCTTTCGCCGTGAAGATGCCGATGTGGCCGGTCCATACCTGGCTGCCCGACGCCCACGTCGAGGCGCCCACCGCCGGCTCTGTCATCCTGGCCGGCATCCTGCTGAAAATGGGCGGATATGGCTTCATCCGCTTCTCGCTGCCGATGTTCCCCGACGCGTCGCATTATTTCGCGCCGCTGGTATTCGCGCTGTCGGTGATCGCCATCGTCTACACCTCGCTGGTCGCGCTGGTGCAGGAGGACATCAAGAAGCTGATCGCCTATTCGTCGGTCGCGCACATGGGCTTCGTCACCATGGGCCTGTTCGCCATGAACCAGCAGGCGGTGCAGGGCGCGGTGTTCCAGATGGTGTCGCATGGCCTCGTCTCGGGCGCGCTGTTCCTTTGCGTCGGCGTGGTCTACGACCGCACGCACACCCGCGACATCTCGGCCTATGGCGGCATTGTCGCCAAGATGCCGATCTACGCCGTCGCCTTCATGGTGTTCACCATGGCCAATGTCGGCTTGCCCGGCACCTCGGGCTTCATCGGCGAGTTCCTGACCCTGCTCGGCACGTTCCAGGCCAATGCCTGGGTGACCTTCTTCGCCACGTCAGGCGTCATCCTGTCGGCGGCCTATGCGCTCTATCTCTACTGGCGTGTGGTGTTCGGCAAGCTGGAAAAGCCTGGTCTGATGAGCCTGGCCGATCTGTCGCCGCGCGAAATGGGCATATTGGCCCCGCTCGTTTTGCTGACGGTCTATTACGGCGTGCATCCGGGACCCATCCTTGACGCCTGCTCCGGCTCGATCGCCGAACTGGTCAAGAATTACGATTCCGCGCTGAGCCTGACCAAGACCGCCGCCTTGTCCTTGCACTGAGAGCTGTTCCATGAATTCGCTAACGCTCGAACTCGCCCACGCGCTGCCGGAGGTCATCCTGGCCGTCGGAGCGATCGCTTTGGTGCTGATCGGCGCCATTCGCGGCAAGGAAAACGACGGCCCGATGTCCGAACTGGCGGTCGGCCTGCTCGCCGCGGCCATCCTCGCCATCCTGCTCGGCGTGCACGGGAAGCATGGCGTGGTCTTCGACGGCGCCTATATCAACGACCGCTTCGGCGATTTCATGAAGGTGCTGTCGCTGACGGGCTCGATCGTCGTCCTGTTGATGTCGGGCGACTTCATGCGCCGGGCCGGGGCGGACAAGTTCGAATTCCCGATCCTGATCGTGCTGGCGACGCTCGGCATGCTGGTGCTGATATCCGCCCATAACCTGATCGCGCTTTATCTCGGCCTCGAACTGATGTCGCTCGCGCTCTATGTCGTGGCCGCGCTCAGCCGCGACGACGCCCGCGCCTCGGAAGCCGGCCTCAAGTATTTCGTCCTCGGCGCGCTGTCCTCGGGCATGCTGCTCTATGGCGCCTCGCTGCTCTACGGCTTCGCCGGCACGGTCAGCTTCACCGGCATCGCCGCGGCGATCAACGGCCATCCCGACATGGGCGTGATCTTCGGCTTGGTGTTCCTGTTCGCCGGCCTCGCCTTCAAGATGTCGGTCGTGCCGTTCCACATGTGGACGCCGGACGTCTATGAAGGCGCGCCGACCCCGGTCACCGCGTTCTTCGCCTCGGCGCCGAAAATGGCCGCCGTCGCCATCACCACCCGCGTCATCATCACCGCTTTTCCCGGCGCGCTCGTTCAATGGCAGCAGGTGATCGTGTTCATGGCGCTCGCCTCGATGGCGCTCGGCTCCTTCGCGGCGATCGGCCAGAACAACATCAAGCGCCTGATGGCCTATTCCTCGATCGGCCACATGGGTTTCGCGCTGGTCGGCCTCGCGGCCGGCACGCAGGCGGGCGTGCGCGGCGTCCTGATCTACATGACGATCTATCTCGTCATGACGCTGGGCACTTTCGCCGCCATCCTGTCGATGCGGGTCAACGGCAAGCCGGTCGAGCAGATCTCCGATCTCGCGGGACTGTCGAAGACCAACCCGCCGATGGCCTGGTTCCTGCTCATCTTGATGTTCTCGCTGGCCGGCGTCCCGCCGCTCGCGGGTTTCTGGGCGAAATGGTACGTTTTCTTCGCGGCGGTCGAAGCCCATCTCTATTGGCTGGCGGTGATCGGCATCCTCACCAGCGCGGTGGCGGCCTTCTATTACTTGCGCGTCGTCAAGATCATGTTCTTCGACGAAGCCGCGCCGGCTTTCGACAAGCCGACCCTCACCCATCGCGCGGTGCTGACGCTGGCTTCCCTCGCCATGCTGCTGTTCTGGGTCTATCCGGCGCCGCTGGTCCATGCGGCCACGGTCGCGGCGCAATCCTTGTTCTGAGGCATGCGTCTGGGCGAAGCGGCGGCGGCGGCCGGCTACAGGCTGCAGGAATTCGCGGCGCTCGGCTCGACCAATGACGAGGCGTTGAGCCGGATCGGCGAATCTGGCGATCCCGGGCGGCTGTGGATTGTCGCCGGCGAGCAGTCGCGCGGCAGAGGTCGTCTCGGGCGGCAATGGCGTTCGCCGCCAGGCAATCTCTACGCCAGCTTGCTGCTGGTCGATCCTTCGCCGCCCGCGCTTTCGGCGCAACTCGGCTTCGTCGCCGGCGTGGCGCTCGCCAGCGCCTTGCGGAAATTGCTTGACGGCGACAAGCGGCTGAAGCTGAAATGGCCGAACGACGCGCTTTATGACGGCGCCAAGCTTTCCGGTCTGCTGCTCGAAGGCGTCCGGCGGCCGAACGGCGTGTTCGGCTGCGTTATCGGCTTCGGCGTCAACTGCCTTTCCTCGCCCGACGACGCGCCATATCCGACCGCCAGCCTCAAAAGCATCGGCGCGGACGCGCCGGACCGGGCGACGCTCTTCTCGGTGCTGTCGGATTCCGTCGCGCATTGGCTGGACGTGTGGGCGGGCGCCGAGAATTTCGCCGCCATCCGCTCGGCCTGGCTCGATTACGCCGGCGGAACTCGGCGCCCCGGTCAGCGTCAGCCGCAATGGCGCCGCGAGGGAAGGCTTTTTTCGCGGCATCGACGCGCAAGGCCGGATGCTGCTGGAGACGCCAAACGGCGTCACGGAAATCATCGAGGCGGGCGATGTCTCTTTCGCGCGTTAAGCCTTGCGCGTCGGGACCGGATCGACCAATGTTCGGCCAGGAAAAATCGTAGAATATCGAAGGATTGCAAGAGCCGGGCGGCGCGCCTTGGTTTCCGGCGCGATCGAAACCCGTGAAAGAACAGAAATGGCGTCTGAAGCTGACGAAATCGTATTTGCTCCGCTTGGCGGCCTCGGCGAAATTGGCATGAACGCCGCCCTTTACGGATTTGGCCCGCCTGGCAAGCGCAAATGGATCATGGTCGATTGCGGCGTCGCCTTCGCCGGGGCCGACATGCCTGGCGTGGACCTGATCATGCCCGATCCCACCTTCATCGAGAAAAACAGGAAGGACCTGCTCGGCCTCGTCATCACCCATGCGCATGAAGACCATGTCGGCGCCATCGCCGCGCTGTGGCCGCGCCTCGGCTGTCCGGTCTACGCCACGCAATTCGCCGCCGGCCTGTTGCACACCCGCCGCCTGGCCGAGCCGGGCGCGCCGGATGTGCCGATCAAGGTCGTGGCGCAGGGCGCTCGGCTGAAGCTCGGGCCGTTCGAGGTCGAATATGTGCCCATGTCGCATTCGATTCCCGAAGCCAGCCTGCTGGCGATCCGCACCGCCGCCGGGACAGTGGTCCACAGCGGCGACTGGAAACTCGACGCCAATCCGGGCCTCGGCCTCTCCACCGACATCGAGCGGCTCAAGGCGATCGGCGACGAGGGCGTGCTGGCGCTGGTTTCGGATTCCACCAATATTTTGCGCGACGGCGAAAGCCCGTCCGAGGCGGATGTCGCCAAAGTGCTGCAGGAAAAGATTTCCGCGGCCAAGGGGCGGGTGCTGGTCACGACCTTCGCCTCCAACGTCGCGCGCCTGCGCTCGGTCTGCCTGGCCGCGCACAGGGCGGGGCGGCAGATCGTGCTGGCCGGCCGCGCCATGGAGCGCGCCATGGAGGTTGCGCGCGAATGCGGCTATCTCGACGGCGTGCCGGAGCTTTTGGGGCTGGACTCGTTTTCCCGCCTGCCGCCGCATCGGGTGCTGGTGCTCGCCACCGGCAGCCAGGGCGAGGCGCGCGCCGCCATGTCGCGCATCGTGCGCGGCGAACACGCCATCAAACTCTCGGCCAACGACCTGGTGATCTTTTCCTCGCGCTCCATCCCCGGCAACGAGCGGGAAGTGAACGCCATCGTCAACGGCCTGATCCTGCAAGGCGCCGACGTCATCACCGACCGCGACGCGCTGGTCCATTGCTCGGGCCATCCCCGGCGCGGCGAGGTCGGCAAGCTCTATGAATGGCTGCGGCCGAAAGTCGCCGTTCCCGCCCATGGCGAAGCCCTGCACCTGAAAGTCCATGCCGAATTCGCGCGGGAAAAAGGCGTCGAACACGTGCTGGTGGCGCATAATGGCGACATGATCTCGCTCGGCCCCGACGCGCCGGCGCATCTGCCGGGCATCGTCCACGGCAAGCTCTACCGTGACGGCGACGTGATCCTGCCCGAAAAGGACGATTGCTTCCGCCAGCGCCATCGCCTCGCCGCCGCCGGCATCGTTTCCATCGCTTTCGCCGTGACCAAGCAGGGCGATATCGCCGGCACGCCCGATGTGCTGATGTTTGGCCTGCCCGAGAAAACGCGCGACAATCGTCCGATGGACGAAGTGGTGGACCGCGCCTTATTCCAGACCCTGGACGGGCTGCCGCGCGGAAAAAAACGCGACGCGGACGCCGCCTGCACGGCGGTCGAAAGGGCGGTGCGCGCGGCGGTCTCGGGCGCCTGGGGCAAGAAGCCGCACGTTCACGTGCTGGCTATAGAAGTTTGAAATATTGAGGAGAATTACATGATCGGCCGTCTCAACCATGTCGCCATCGCGGTGAAGGACATCGCGAGCGCCTCGGCAACCTATCGCGACGTCCTCGGCGCGAAGGTCTCGGCGCCGACGGCGCAGCCAGATCACGGCGTCACCGTGGTCTTCATCGAATTGCCCAACACCAAGATCGAACTGCTGGAGCCGCTCGGCGACGCCTCGCCGATCGCCAAATTCCTGGAAAAGAACCCCGACGGCGGAATGCATCACGTCTGCTACGAGGTTGACGACATTTTTGCCGCGCGCGACCGCCTGAAAGAAAAGGGCGCGCGGGTGATCGGCGACGGCAATCCGAAAGCCGGCGCGCACGGCAAGCCCGTGCTGTTCCTGCATCCCAAGGATTTCAACGGCACGCTGGTCGAGATCGAACAGGTCTGAACCGAAGCAGGCGAGGGCGCGCAGCAATGTCGAACTTCACCTTCACGCCCTTTCCGCTGGCGATGTCGATCGCCGTTTTCATCACCTGCTGGTGGGTGTGCCTGTTCGCGGTGCTGCCGTTCGGCGTTCGCAACCACCAGGAAGGGGCCGAAAACCTGCCTGAAGGGGCGGACCCCGGTTCGCCGGTGGCGCCGATGATGCGCAGGAAGATCGTTGCGACCACCGTGCTGGCCGCCGTGGTCTATTTTATCGTCATCGTCCTGGCGAATGTTTTCGGGTGAGGGAAGCGCCTCAAGAATTTGACCTGAATTTTGATAAGCTCAGGAAGAACGCGGAATGATTGTCGAATGGATTCGCGCCGGCCTGACAAAGCCTGGAAAATCGAAAATCGGATTGGCTGCGGCGCTTGATAGGGCGCCGTCCGCTGTTAGCGCCCTTCTAAAAGGCGAACGCGAGTTGAAGGCCAACGAAATCGAAATTATTTCCCGATATTTGGAAATTGATCCGCCGAGTTTTGGACACCGGAAGGCACTCGGTCCGCCGCCGAGCCTGAGCGAATTCCCCTTCATCGCGCGCGAAAAATTGCGCTATGGCGACACCGACCGCCAGGGCCATGTCAATAACGCCGTCTTCGCCACTTTTCTCGAAACCGGCCGCGTCGAAATGCTGTTCAATTGCGGCGTCGATCTCATGGGCGAAAACGGCGCCTTCGTGCTGGCCCGGCTGCTGCTGGATTTCAGGCGGGAAGTGAACTGGCCGGGCGAGGTCGAGATCGGCACGCGCGTCGCCGGCCTCGGGCGCTCTTCGCTCCAGTTCGGGCAGGCGGTGTTCCAGGACGGGCAATGCGTCGCCACCGCCGAAACGACGGTCGTGCTGACCGATGTGACGACGCGGCGCTCGAAGCCTTTTTCCGACGCGGCGCGGGTCTTTTTGCAGCGGAAGCCCGAGAGCTGACCGCCTTCAATCGCTGAGCTGGTCTAATCCATCTTCCGCCGGTGAATGGTCGCCACCGCGAGCACGCCCATGGCCATGGCCTGGTGCGCCTGCGCCGCCCACATCGGCACGACGAGGACCAGGGTCGTTATGCCGAGGCCCGCCTGCGCCAGCACGAAGGAAAACAGCAGAAGCGCCCGCCGCGCCGCGCGTTTGCCGAGCGCCGGCGCCTGCGCGCGCAGCGCATGGTAAAATGTCAGCGCCAGCAGCAGATAGGCCATCATGCGGTGCTGGAATTGCACTTCCGTGACATTGTCGGTGAAATTGGCGAACCAGGGCGTCAGATTGAACAGATGGGCGAGCGGCGGGATGAAACGCCCATCCATCAGCGGCCAGGTATTGTAAATGAGGCCGGCGCGCAGGCCGGCGACGAGGGCGCCAAGGCCGATTTGCGCCAGCACGAAAAGCAGGATCGCGTTGGCCTCGAAACGCAGGCGGCGCGCGCCGGCGCCAGAGAGTCCCGGTAGTTGGGGACGAGGCCGGCGGCAGTCCAGATCACGGCGGCGAAAGTGACGCTTGCCAGCAGCAGGTGGATGGCGAGACGCTGCTGCGCCACCTCGACCCGATGGGCGAGGCCGGACGAAACCATCCACCAGCCGACAACGCCTTGCAGCGCGCCCAGCGCGAAAATGACGGCGAGACGCCAGCGCAAGCCGCCGACAATCTTTCCCTTTGCCAGAAACCACAGGAAGGGCAGGGCGAAAATCACGCCGATCAGCCGGCCGAGCAGGCGGTGGCTCCATTCCCACGTATAGATGGTCTGAAACCGCGCCAGGTCCATGGTGGGGAACATTTCGCGATATTGCGGGATTTGCTTGTATTTCTCGAATGCGGCGCGCCATTCGGCCGCGTTCAGCGGCGGCAGGACGCCCGTCACGGGCTTCCACTCGGTGATGGAAAGGCCGGATTCGGTCAGCCGCGTCGCGCCGCCGACCAGGACCATGGCGAAAATGCCGGCCGCGACGATCCACAGCCACAGGCGGATGGCGCGAAAATCGTCCGGCGCCTTTTCATCCTTGCGCTGCTTGCTTTGCGGCATGTCGGTTTCCGGCCTCTACTCCTCGGTCTTTCTAGGTGACTCGCCACCGACGCGCAAAGAAAAACCGCAGGAGCGGGCGCCCCTGCGGTTTGCATTCCGGCTGGAAACGGGATCAATCGTCGTGGTGATGGTGATGGTGGTCGTGGTGGCCTTCGCCCATGCCTTCATGATGGCCCCAGCCGTGGCCCATGCCGCCGCGCATCATCATGTGGTGGACCACATGGTCGAACTGTTCCTTCTGCTTGTCGTCGAGCGTGTTGCGGAAGGCGATCAGCTTCGGCGCAATCGCCTTCAGCGTGTCGAGGCGGCGCTGCATCATCGCCTCGTGGAATTCGAGCTTCTTGTCGAAGGTCGAGAGGTCGGGCTTGCTGGCGCAGAGCGCCGTCTTGCTGTCGGCGCGCGCCTTGGCGCGGGCGTCCTGCAGATCCTTGAAGGCGGCCTTCTGGGCGTCGGTCAGCTTCAGCTTCTCGGCGAGGCGGTCGGCCCTCTTGGCTTGCATATCAGTGAATTTTTCGCTCTTGCCCTGATCCGCGCACATGCGCTCGATGCGGGCTTGCGGTCCCTTCTGCTGGTCCATTTCGGCGCGAGCCGGCGAAAACGCCAGCGCGCCGACGGCGCAGGAAAGCATCACGACGGAAATTTTTGCAATACGCATTGAAGTCTCCCAGGAACAGTCCTGTGTGCGCGCGCGCACGGGCGACGCGTCAGGCTCTATTTGCCCGATCGGGCATGAACTTGTAATGAACGGAGCGAAAGGAAGTTGCATGAGCAGTCGCAGCCGGAAACTGATCGGGACCATTTTCATGGTCCTGTTCGTCGTCTTCTATGCCCTGGTGGCCATGGTCCTGGCGCAGAAAACCGCGCTACAGGTCGAATCGGTGGTCTGGCGGACGTTGATCTTCGCCCTTCTCGGACTGGGCTGGGCCGTTCCGCTGGTTCCACTCATCCGCTGGATGGAGAGGCGGGACGACGATTCCGGCCCGCTCAACCCACGTTGAGCCTGCGGCCGCGGTTCCACAAAGCGAAAGGCGCGCCGGAGAGCAGCGTTTCGAAATAATCGTCGTTCTGCCACAGGCCGTTCACCGAAAGGCGCGGCAAGGCCATCTTGTGCGCCGCATGCTCCGCGAAGATCATGCCGGGACGGGTGGTCACGGCGGTCAGAAATCCCGCGCGTTCGGCGCTCAGGAATTCGCGCGGCCCGGCCGAGTTCGGATCGCCATAGGGATAGGCGAAATGCCGGCAGGGCCGTCCGAATTCCTGCTCCAGCCTGTCGCGGCTGCGGATGATCTCGGAAAAAGCCGCCGCTTCCGATAGCAGCGCAAGGCGCGGGTGGGTCATGGAGTGGGGCGCCATGGTCGCCAGCCGGTGCGAGCCCAGCGCCCGCAATTCGTCCCAGTCGAGGCAGAGCGACCGGACCAGCGCGCGCGAATCCACGCCCGCGCGCTCGCACAACGCGGCCGTGGCCGCCAGCAAGCGCTCGTCGCCGCCGCTGCGCAACAACCAATAGACGCGCTCGCCGGCGGCGTTCTTCTCAGCAATGGTTTTCGTCGGCAGCACAAGGCGCGCGCCGTCAAGGTCCAGGTCGATCCGGTCGAGGCGGCGGATCGCCTCTTCGAGCTCCACCCACCAAAGCCGCGCTTCAGCGTCCGCGAGGCCCGGCGCGATATAGCAGGTGAAGGGCGCGTCATGCCGCTCCAGCACGGGGAGCCCATAAGTGACGACGTCGCGAAAGCCGTCGTCGAAGGTCAGGGCGGCGAACGGCGCGCCCTCGTTTTCGTCGATGCGGCGGCTCGCCTCGTCGAGCGAGACGATTTCGAGCCCGTTTTCGCGCAGCAGGGTCAGGACGCGATCGAGGAATTCGGGCGTGATTTCGAGCAGGGCGTTAGGCGCGAAGCCGGCGTTGTCATCCGGGCGGATGCGGTGAAAGGTCAGGATCACGCCGCGTCCGCGAAAAAGCCCGCCCGCCAGCCGATGCAGGCGGGTGGCGCGAAACAGGCCGAATCCCGCCGCGATCAAAGTCTTCTTCATGCTCATGCCCGATGTGGCTCCGCCGAGGACGCAATATGTGACGCTAGCAAGTTTGCATTGACCTTTTATTGATAGAAAAGGCCATGCTCGCCGCAAGGGACCCTCAAATGACCGCCGCCGCTCCGCTCACAATGCGGCCGCGAGGCCTCGCGCCGACCGAGGCCTGCGGGACGGTTTTCGCAAGCGTCGAGGTGGTCGACAATCCGCGCGACGCGCTCGATTCCTGGCGCGCGCTGTCGCCCGAAAGCTGCGCCTCCTTCTACCAGACCGAGACATTCCTGCTGGCGTGGCTCGAACATTACGGCCGCAGGCAAAAGGTCGAGCCTTTCTTCATCATCGCGCGCGATGCGAACGGCGCGCCGCTCGCGCTCCTGCCGCTGGGCCTGTTCCGTTTCGGTCCGCTGCGCGTCGCGCAATTCCTTGGCGGCAAGCATTCGAACTACAATCTCGGCCTGTTTCGCTCCGACCGCGCTTTTTCCGCGAAGGATCTGCGCCTGCTGCTGCGCGAGGCGGCGCGGCGCCCCGACGGCGCCAAAGAGGGCTGGCGCGGGCCGCATCTTTATCGCCTGCTCAATCTGCCCTTGCGCTGGCGCGGCGAAAACCCGCTGGCCAGGCTGCCGCATCGGCCGGCGGCTAGCAGCGCCTACGCGACGGCTCTTTCGGATGACGGAGAGGGATGGCTCGCGGCGCGGCTTTCCGCCGACACGCGCAAGAAATTGCGCAAGAAGGAGAAACGCCTCGCCGGCATGGGCGCCTTGCGCTATTTCCGCGCGGAAAATGCCGCCGACGCCAAAAAAATCCTCGACGCTTTCTTCGAGCAGAAGAACCAACGCTACGTGGTCGCCCCCGACGCGGCGGAGCTTGCGAAGCAGCGCGCCTTTTATGCGGCGCTGACGGCGCCGGACGGACAAGGCGTGGCGGATGGCGCCGAACTGCACGCATTGGCGCTGGGCGAGCGAATCGTCGCGACGCTGACGGCCGGGCTGAACGGCGGCCGGCTGCAAGGCATGTTCAATTCCTTCGACGCCGATCCGGAAATCGCCAAATCCAGCCCCGGCGACATTCTGCTGACCTATGTCCTGCGCGACGCCTGCGCGCGAAAAATCCGCGCCTTCGATCTTGGCGTCGGCGACGCGCGCTACAAGATGACCTTTTGCGACGAGACCGAAAGCATGGCCGACGCGCTGGTCGGCGTGGGCGTTTTGGGCTTTTTCGCGCGGCCGCTGTTCGCCGCCGCGCAGGTGGCGAAGGCGGCGATCAAGCGAAATCCACGGCTTTACGCCTTTGCCGCGCGCCTGCGCGGAAGGTGAAAGACAGGACTTTGGCCAAGGAGGCGGTTGATTGCGCTATTGACCGGCGGGAAGAAGCCTAGTACTTCCCGTTTCGCCCGCAAGGGAGCGCGTAGCTCAGCCGGTAGAGCATCTGACTTTTAATCAGAGGGTCTCGGGTTCGAATCCCGACGCGCTCACCAAACAAAATCAATGGGGTGGACCAACAGTCACCTCCTTGATGCTTCCCAGAAATCGCGATTGGGAAGCGCATGGGAAGCTGCGAAGGCGATTTTAAAGCCACCCGGCAAATGCGCTTCCGTCCGAAAAATTTCCGCTGCCTCGGCCTGCCTCAACAATGGCGGCTCACGCGACAATTGCTTGGTCGTAGCTTCCCCGCTAACTTCAAGCTTGGGGGCGGACCATGAGTGAATTGCTGATCCAAAATTATTTGAACGAGCTTGATCGCTATAAAAAGTTTTCCGGCTCCATCACCGAAGGCGTTACCAGCGAGGCTTTCAAGGATTTGCTCAAGGCCTGGGCGAGACAGAAGAATCTCATTTTCATCAATCAATATGAGTTTCTGTCACCGCAAAAGAATCGCATCCGCCCTGACTGGACCATCCTTCACGATCTGCGAGTCCCCCTCGGCTATCCCTCTATTTTGAGAACCAGACACTCCATCCGCGCACAGCAAGGCTTTCGTGAAGAGCCAAGCCCGTTTCGGTGGAGAAAAAATCTCCGGCTCGGAACGCACAAGCCCACGGAAGCGCGTATTCTAGGAAATCGTCATCGACAAGGATTCGGAGTGGGATGTTTTCGGGCGGATCGTCTTCGCGATTGAAAACGTTCGGGTCAGCCTCGGGAATAGACCACTAACGACCAGCGCCAGCGTCGTCAAACTCGGGTTGGCTCAAAATGGCTTTCCTCGCGAAAAGGTCAGGCTCGGATTTATCTATGCCGTATTCGAACTCATTCGGCCAGTCGTGCGCGTTCTGCTTCGCGCGTTATTTGTGTAAAACCGCTTATCATATGCAATAAAAAACACAATGGTCTTTTTAAGATGCCTTGCTACGGGTGATTTAAGGACGTATGGCGCTCGTCAATTTGGGCCAAATCGGCAATAAATACGGGGAAACACTTATTGATTTTTTGATACCGCGCCGCACAAATGGAGTGGCGGCTTCAACAATAGCTGCGGAATTGCGGGGAAACGCTGACAACGCTGAACAACACGGTTCATATCATCGACGACAATCCGGACATGCGTGCGGTTTTTGAGCATTTCCTGACAGCAGCGGGCTACAAGGTCGCCACTTTCGCGTCAGCGCATAAATTTCTTGATGCGATCCAACCGGATCAAAATGGCTGCATCGTCGTTCGCATTCCCATGCCTGGAACGAACGGTTTCGACTTTCTGACCGCGTTAACGGAGCGGCGGATTCCGTTGCCCGTCATCGTCACTACCGACGCTGGCGATGTTCGGCTTGCAGTCGAGTTGATGAAGCGAGGAGTTTCCGACGTTCTTGAAACGCCGGTTATGCCTTTAATTTTGCTGGCATCCATACGCTCGGCCACGCGGATTTGCAACGACCGGTCGCAATCAGGGCATTACGGATAGCTGCTTCAGCCTTCAGCCAAGCAATACATGCGCGCCAAACCGTGCAATGTTTTCGCTTGTGTTTTGGCCATGATCGCGATGTGAGTGGAATTGACTAGTTGCTCTGAAATGCCGAGAGCGGCGGCGATTTTCGCGTTCAAATCGCCACGTAATCTTAGTGTCAATATGTCCATTTCGTGGGGCAAGAGCGTCGCAAGCCGCTGGCGATATAACCGCAACTCCTCCGTCAGCAAAGAGGAATGTTCGACGAAATTCAACGCCGAATAAACTGCCGAAAACAGATGCTCGGACGAAAAAGGTTTCAGAAGAAAATCGAACGCGCCATGTTTGAACGCCTTGACCGCCGTTGCAATGCGGCTGTCGCCCGAAATGACAAGAACCGGATTGACTCGCCGGATTTCCTTCACCTTCCCAAGCAAATCAAAGCCCGATGAATTGCCCAGGCCCATTTGCAAATCGGTTATCACGCATCCCTTCTGGTGCAGGTGAGCGCCGTTTAGATATTCGGTGACGGAGCCGTGTTCGCAGGTTCGGAAACCTTCCGCCGCAAGCAACATCGAGAGGCTTTGGCGGAGCATTAGATCGTCGTCAACAATGTGAATCGTAAACGCGCCTTGCATTGATGCTCGTTCAAAAAGTGGAGACCGAGCCGAAGCGCGTCCTTATCCGTTGTTCGATAATGATTTTCCATGAAAGGGCAAGTAGGGTTATTCCCGACAGACGCGCGTCCTTGGGCGGGCCGCCATTTTAACAAGAATCTCCGCAAGAGCGATTCAGGACCTTAACCGATGTAGCGACCTTTGCCGAATATGAGTTGTCGCCCACTCATACATCCTCAAGCCGCCGCATTTCTTTCCGCCAAGACCCGATAAACAGACGCTACCCCAATCTGAAGCTGCGCTGCTATAGCTTGACGGGTTTTGCCTTCATCGGCCAAACGGAAAATTTCCGATGCCTTGGCCTTTGCCGTTGGAGCGCGACCTTTATATTTTCCCTCTGCCGCCGCTTTCGCGATTCCTTCTCTTTGGCGCTCCAGCATAACCTCGCGTTCGAACTGGCCCACCGCACCCAGCAAATTCAACATGAGCCTTCCCGTTGGCGTGGCCGTGTCTATCCCCATCGCCATAATCCGAAGGGCAACGTTTTTCTTTTCCAGGCGCGCGACGATTTCCAGGAGGTTGGCGACAGATCGTGCAAGCCGGTCCAGCTTGGAAACCACAAGCACGTCACCATCCCGAGCAAAATCAATTGCCGCATTGAGTTGGGCGCGTTCTGCCACGGACGAAACCTGTTCCGAGAATATCCGCTCACAGCCCGCGTTTCTTAGGTCGCGCTCTTGGGCTTCGAGTTCCGGCGATCTGCTCGATTGTAGAGGTTCTTGCGTAACCAACGATCATCACTGCCTCCAACGCTCTATCAATGACGTCAAAGATATTGTGATTTATACGCTATCAAAAGTCAATACGCATTTATATGATAGCTATATGGCCTTGGCGTCCGGCCTCTCAAATGACCAGGGCCTATTCGTAGGCTTAGGCAAAGTGGCCAGCGCAATCCGAGTTCCAGGACGATCGTTGGCGTAGCCTGCCCGGGGAAATTGATTCCTTTTCAGACGAGGGGGCGCTTTTGCCTTTTGTGACCGCGCCTTGAGATATCCACAGGGAAACACTTCACATCATTTTTATTTCGTATATCAGAGCATTAGCGCACATATTGCGACGCAACACACGGATCAGGGATAAACAGAATGACGAGCGCTCAAAGCCAGATTGATGTTCGGATCGGATCACGCTTCACTTCTCGGCGTGTAGCCATGGGTTTCAGTCAGGCCGCTTTGGCAAATTCCATCGGCATCAGCACGGCAGAGATACGAGATTTCGAAACCGGAGCGATCAGGATAGATGCGCGCGTTTTCATACAACTCGCGAAGGCCCTCAATTCTCCGATCGCTTATTTTTTCGCTCAAGCCGACGAAGTAGAGGCGCAATCCCAGAGAAGCAACGAAATCAGGGCGATGCATGGGTAACGTAAGCCAAGCATTAAATGGAGTCGTTTAATCGCCACCTTGCGAGATTATGTTAGTCGCAGAATGCAAAGGGGCGAAAATGGCGGAGAGCGTTGAGGCTTGGGCTGAAATGGCCTTAGTGGACCTTGCCTACGCCAAAGCCGAGATTGTATCCGCCGGTCATGAACCCGAGGCCAGGAAACGCGCCATCGAGCATCTTGAATTGGCTGAGGAACGTATACGCTTCATCGCCACGCGCTACGAAGATGATCCAGAGCCGCATTCTAAACGAGGTGAAGTATGTTAGCGTTGTCCGTCAAACTTGCCTTACGGTCCTGACGCTGCGTTGCATGAACTGCCGCAATCTCGACTATGACCTTGGCGGAAGTTTGCATTTCAACGCATATAATTTAAGAATCGATATGAGCGCTATTGGATTTAGCGGCCTGTTTATAAATACGCATGGGGGCAGTATTTTCAGCATTTCTCGCCGCTCTGATGATATAAACAGCACGACTGAAGGCCACTTATTTGTAGCAGCCGCCGCTATATCCAAAAATTCACGCTCACTATCCTCTGGCACATTCACAAACAACACATCAACCTCGTCAAATACGCAAATTGCCTCGTTAACGTCAGCAATTGATTCCGCCAAGGTCGTCTCAAAACCCAGATATTCAAAAGCCGCAACCTCGAAGCGGGCGAACTCAGGCTCACGCTCTAAAACCAACGCCTTCCGCATATTTTCGCCCGCCAATTTACGCAGAAGGACAAACCAACAGTTGGCAATTGTCAGGGCTGATGCAAACTTATCCAGAGATCAATGGGATAATGTTTTGTCTATCCCCTTTTGGCCATTGAGCGGAGCAAGCGTATCGAGTCCATATTGATCAGCTTCGATATCGCTTTTTTAATTGCGTGGCTTCTTTGGCCCTCTATTCAGTCCGAGACTACGCGCCCTGAGTTCCAACAATCTTCGCAAAAGCCTCGGCAGCAATTGGTCGGCCTTGAAGCAGGAGACTGACCTGTCCTGGCGCGTATGCCCGTGCAAACGATTCGACGGGATTGCCTTCAAGAGCAAATCGAACGGCATGATCCGGCGAAAAATTGACGATAGAACCGACCGTGGCCCCGAAAAATGGAACGAACGGCGTTTTCTTCACGACAGCATGGGCCTGCGCTGCAAAGGTGATCGGCGGCAGCGATAAATCGAGCGGAATTTCCAACCATCGACTTGCCCCGCCAGTGATTCCGAAAATTACGATTTGACTGGGCCGCGAGGAAGAGCCGATTAGGAACGCATTAGGTTTGAACGCCGCGCTCCAAGCCTCTATGCGTGCGGCCTCGGCTTCCTCTTCTTCCCGAGCAACGATCTTGGCCGTTTCCTTGATCGCCTCATCAAACATTGCCTGATCGATGGACAAGGCCACAGGAAGCGCGTCCAGGATTTTTTTCGACCAGGGACCATTCAAATTGCCATGGCCAACGGAGTCGATTTGCCGCGCGCCATGGCCGATGTTGTTTTTGAACCCGCAAGCCCTCGAAAGGTCGCTCCAGTAAAGATCAAGCTCAGCCATGCGTTTTTCAATAAGCTTTTGGAGGGGAAACGCATCGGTCATGGCTCACACCTGATCACGCTATGATAACAACCTTGGGGTTAAGCACGAATAATTCAACGGCAAACCGAACCTAAATAGCCTGTTCCATTTGCCGCAACGCTTGTGCTTAGCTGGACATGCACGGGAACTGCCTTAAATTCAGTTTCGCCATCGGATTCCGCCGGACCGATTAACGCGCTTTCGACCACGGCTCCGGTTTCGCCATCAACCGTTTCGGCTTCGGGTTCGCCTGCATTCTTGAGCCAAGGCTTTTCCAGACAGGGATAAGTGATAAATTCCCGGATCATCGTCAGATCATTCGAGTCTCCCGCGTCATTTTCGAAATAGCCAGCCCTGATGAGTTTCGGCCCGGCGATGATGAAGGCTTGTCGGCCGTTGCCGCTGTCTCGATATCCGGTATTCCGACCAATGGCCTGAGACACTAAATCTCGATAATACGTCTCTATAATCCCCGCGTCTCCGATATATTGACCGAGGGTATTAAGAATCGCGTAATGGTCGTTCGATAGCATTGTCATAATGATATAAGTGTCGTTGTCGGAATACTCGTTCACTCCTTTCATCAACGTAAAATTTGTCACACGTTCACCTACTTTCACGCCGTTACAAATCACTATTCCGTCATCATCATTAGCTAAAATTTCTGACACCAATTCCTTCCGTTTTTCTTTCCGCGTCCTACTTTCGCGAACGACAGGCACAGGAACAGGATGGAGTCCAGGAACGGGGGCCAACTGACAATCGATAAGCCGATCTGAATGAATGACTGCTCGAACAATCTTGGCCATGAGGTTTTCAGTTGTCAGGAAGATTTTTGGGCAGGTGAGTTTTCGCGTTCCAGTCCCTGACGGCGATCCCAAATGTCTCCCCGTTTTTTTTCCGATACATGCCACGCTCGGTATTATCGACGCCGAATGAAATCGCATCGAAATCAACCGATAAGCGGGTAAAGTCATTCAGATTTAGTCTCATTTTTCCGTCAAATTCGTCGAAACTTTCGCATTCCAGGGCGTTTCCATAAGTATTAAAGGCACCGCGCTTATCGAATCTGGACATATTCCGCCAGTTTGCGTATTCACTTTGAAGCTCGGCAATCTTATTGATGATCTTGGCGGGCATTTGTATCAATAAATCTTGAGCGCTATAATCATCAAGAATGCACGCCACGACGCGATATTTGTTGGCCAAGGCGTTGGTTGAGATATTGTCTACTGAGCAGCCGAAATTTATGTGATTGAAAACCTTGGTCTTGCCCGTATATTCCCAATGATACAGAGTCGCAAACGATGTAAAAACGACCACTATTTTTTCTCGATCAATTCCAGCCCACATGTTCCGATGACGTTCGATTAAAGCGTTGGCGACTTGCGGCTGCTCGTTTGCAATTATCTGCCAAACATCATAAGGCGTCTCGCCCTCAAAATGATCCTCAATCGACTCAATTCCAAGTTCTTCACACATCGTCATGTAAACTGTCGTAAATCCCTCGATAAGAACGCCCTGGCCGCAACCGTTTGTAATCGTCTTGAACTCAGCAAGCTTATTAGCCGCTTGTTTTCTTGACGTTGAGCAGAACAACACGACACGTAATACACTGCTTTCACATTCCCACGGAAACTCGATCGAAAACAGCTCTTCAACAAGTGTAAAGACAGTCGTGCTTTTACCGCCGCCCGGACAGCCTTGAATTAAAAGTGCGTTCTTTAGCGGTTCTCCGCAAATAACGTGATTCATTGTTCGCAAAATAGCGCTCTTGTCATTGTCTCTTCCTACTTGTTTAAGCGCATCCTTCGATTTGGCGGAACTAAACTGCATTTCAATGGCTTTAACGCCGACATAGCTTGACCAAAAGGCGACAATTTCATTGGCTGAAAAATTGTCCGGAAGCCAGAATGACCTCTCGGCGAACTCATGTTTTCCTTGAAGGATAAGCTGTCCAAAATCGCCCCGGACCAATGTCGATGGATTTTTGTCGGTCGAACGGTTGGCGAAATTGAGGACGAAATCCCCTTGAACCTGATCGATCCTCATGAGGCGCGGATAATCTGATGCCCAAGTTTCGGCGCAATGGCTGTTGATCGCCTCTACCAGCGCCTCACAGTTCGACAGGGCCGGGAATGCTTCACATGGGCCTGAGGATTTGCGTCTGCCGCTGTTGGCCCTCCCAATGGAATGGGAAGCGCTCAGGTTTTTGTCGCTGAGATATTGGGTCGCTCCAGGATACTTGCGACCGCTGATGGATTTGCGAATAACAAGCTGCGGAACGCAATCGCCGACTTCAAGCCCGAAAATAGGCTTTGTTTCAATTCGCCGAAGAGCAAAAGGCGCTGGACGCCACTGAACGGCTGAACGCATTTTTCTGTCGCCAGCTATCGGGGGATTCAGAAGATCGGTTATGACTTCTCCGGTCGCATCCCAAACGATTCCGGCGGCGCGAGACAAAACCATGGCCTTTTCCTGAAAACCCACAAGCCTTTGCTCGAAAGTCTCATTGTGAGGCGCATTCAGAAGATGTTTCGTATCGAACTTCAAATGTATATGAAATGAACGGCGACCAGAGAATACGACACAATAGCCCCTATAATCCATGTAGCGTTTCAAAGCCACGTGGACTTGATAGAACAATGTCTTTTCTTCTGGATCGCCCGCGAACCAATTCCCAATCTCATCGACTTGCTCAACGGCTTCACTGTCTATTTCATGCGTTATATAAATGAATCCAGCGTTTGTTAGGCGCATAAGTGGTTTTGCATTCGCTGCTTCTTTTTGCGGAATGAGAAGGGCATTACAGAAGTATCGATAGGGAAAGGCGTCTTCAAGTCCTTCAGCAGGCGGACTCGGAACTTTACCAAATTTGTCTTGGATCTTGTTGGTCAGCTCAACTTTATCACCAAGTGGAATGTAAATGCCTTTGGTTACGTCAAATTCAAAATCATGAAGATCAGACCATAACTTGGTGCGACCGGCAGCATTAGGATATTTGATGGCGTCGGCTTGGCATTTATTCAGGCGAATAATATGGTCACCGGAGATTGTCATTTTATTGAAGTCAAAAGTATGCATTGATGAATAATACTCCTATGGTAGTCAAACGGCGCTTAATGAACTATACGTATTTCTCCCCACACGAACGATTTCAGTCTCTATTAAATTAGAGATGCTTGTTCGTGGTGGGACTCCAGGTCACAGCCGCACGAAGTGCGGATGGATTGCGCAGCAATCCCGAAATGTTCCTTTTGGTAATTTCTGGAAAATTGCTATAAACGTTCGTGACACGCCGTAGGACGTATTTGTGACGCGCAATAAGAGATCGAAAAGTGTCTGGAAAAATCGCCAAAGAGTTAACGGACAGCGAATGCATTCCACTACACCTGGAAGATGCCGAGATAAACGCGGCCAATGCTCTGTGAATCTCAACAATATCATACTACAATTTACGCGGTTAAAGTCAATAGCGCGCAACCTGTCAACTCGGCATCATGAAAATATGCCAGCTATGCGATTTCACAATCATATATACGCCACACCAACGCGAGTCAGATAGATACTGTCACAATAACTATATAATAACAATGTTTATTAAAATATAACTACATAGATAACTTACATAATCCATATAACCCAGGATAAATTTCCGGAACCACAATTCATTATACGGTTTTCCTCGCCACTCGTCAATGCGTAAATCTCGTATAAACGCTTTTGCATCGCAGTAAGTTTAGTAAAACGTCTACGTTGCTATGATAAACAAATCGCATGTTATTAATACGCTGTTTTTTTGCACTGTTTCAACCGTAGATATCCCCATTCCTCGCCAACGTGAATCGCTGCGCACCCCTGTCATAATGGCTGCCTCTGGGGTCATGGCGATTTTCTCACGGGAATGTAAGGGCGTAGTTGGGAGAGAGAAAATTCTGGGTTCGTATTTGAGGCCCGTTTTTACCGCCAATTTTGATCCTAAAAATATACTACCCCGGGTTCAGTCGTAGGCCCGGCCCCTGCGCTCATGATAGGAAAAGGCAGAGACTCGGGCAGCGCTCTGGAATCGAGGGCGGCCCATTGATTGAGGCGTCGGATCATGCAACTCAGCGCAGAACAGCACCGGCCAAGGCCAAGTAGCGCCGACTTCAGCGCGAATTTTGGCAATCTGGCGCGGATTCTTCATGAATTTTAGCCGAGCGCCGTCTTCGTTATGTTCTCACTTCTGCGGCAGCAATGTCACAGTCGATAGGTTTATTTAACTTATCCACACTGATCCACAACCTCATCCGGCTTGATGCCCCGCTTTTGTTCTTGCTCTGCCTGGAATGAAGCACGCAGCGTAAATGTCGTCATTCCGATCAAAGACTTGGGATTTCACGTAGAGTTTTGGTCACATGAACGTGATCGCAACGCAGCATAATTCGTGTTGCGTCGCAATAATTGAGGCGTAAGCTTTGTGTTGGTTGAATGTTCTCCTGCCAGCTTACCTGCCCGCCGCTCAGCAAGCGGCGGTTTTTTTTGTCTCTAAGATCGCGAATTATCATTGTTTGGAGCGTAGGCGGAACTTACAGGGGATAAATTTGCTTACCTACTCATGGAGCGCCGCAAAGATCGGTAAAATATCAGGATTCGCGGCCGTAAGTTTGTCTAATGGCTACGGTCAAGATGCTACAGAAAGCCGCTGCTCGGTAACGAAATACAAAGGCCGGATCGTCAGACTGATAATCACGCCCAAGAAAATGGGATGGAGAGCGCGATGCTACGGATTTTGGTCGTAGAAGATGAGTTCCTCCTGGGGCTACATATGTCCGACCTTCTCGAAGACGGCGGTTTTCATGTGGTCGGCCCAGTCGGCTCATTAAACGAGGCGGTTGATATTGCCAACGGAGTAGACTTGGACGCGGCCCTTCTCGACGTAAACATCATCGGGGGCCGAGTAGATCACGTTGCGGACATTCTGGAGGGTCGCGGCGTTCCGTTCATGTTTGTGAGTGCTTATGGCCGCGACCACCTGCCCAAAAACTTCGTCGATGCAACGCTGGTCAACAAGCCTTTCGACGACGACGCGCTCATGAAAGAAGTCCGGCGCATCGGCCAAGCGGCATAGCCGGGGCGGCAACACAGAACGTCAATCAGCCGGTGGGCCTTGTTCGAGCCTCTTAGCCTCAATCAGTGCCGCTGCCTTTGCTCGCGATAATGAAGTCTCATGGATCACGCCAAGGCCAAAGATTTGCCAATACCACTCGTCGTCCGATCCGTTGATGACGCCGAGTTGCTCGCAAGAATCCGACATAACGAGGTAAACGCCGGGCCGACCGATAACTTCCGCGACATACGCCATGACCGTCATTCCAACGCGACAGTTCACAGCTAAACAAAATCCGCGCCAATTTGTTGCAGTTGCGAAGAGATTGTGCAAGCGCGAAGACTCGGTCAAGTTGGTCCCCAACCTTCGGGTGGTTTCATTGAGGACGAAGCAATGACTGCGGCTTGACGCGCGGGACTTTGCGGAAACTGCAAATAGCAAATAAAATGTTTCATTAAATACTAATTATTTATCGCTGGGGTAATTGACTCGCGTTTCTGCTCAAGGAATGACGTTATTTTCTATGTTTTGATAGCTTCGATCCATTTGGTTTCCTGGGCGACATTTCCTGTGATGACTTCGTGTCGTGCGGCGTTTTCCAATTCAAAGGTTTGTCGATCAACGCTCCATACATGCTCGCGCCGTCGTCATCATGTAAAACGGCTCGCATTATTTTACGCCGACCTCCGATTCATGGCTCAACCCCGTCGAGAACTTTTTCTCCGTCCTCACCCGAAGGGCTATTCGGCGCGGCGTCTTCAACTCCGTGGCCGATCTTCAAGACGCTATTCGCGCCTATATCCGGCGACAAAACGCCGATCCCACGCCCTTCATCTGGACCAAGCCCGCTGAAACGATCCTTGCCAAGCTCAGGCGACTACCTGAACCCTCTGACTAACTCCGCACACTAGGATGAGTAGGAAATACCTCGCCGTCATACCAATGCGTCGCCCCCCGCAACCAACATCCTCAAAACGGTGTATGATTTCCTGGATTTGGCCTATGTGGCTCGGGTTGCGGTTCGTCTTTCAATGAACTCGATTAATGCGCCATAGCGCCAACCCAGCTTGCGTTCGGCTATGCGGATCGGCTGCAAAGAAGTTTCGTTGTGCGCGAGGCGTCGGAAATGAACAACGGACAGCCCTAGCAATGCTGCGGCCTGCTTTGTATTGAGGAGTTGGTTCCGCGTCATGTCAGGTGGCAGGTTTGCTAACGGGTCAGTCATTTGCTATGCGTCCGTGATGACTAGTGCTTACGTATGTGCTCCACGGACCATTATGCGTATTGGTGTGACTCGCGCAATCGTCGATATTTCGTCATTTTAATTAGTTATTATAAAATGCAATTATTTACGCCTGTGTGGCTCAGGTCATGTTGTCTAACAATCTCAGCCACCAGCCAAGGTCGAAGCTTTTAATTTTATTATGAAAAATAGATATTGCGCTTAAAATCGGATGTATCAAATTATCGTGAGTTGACTGCATTAAGTCTCGATTCGACGTATTTTGCCCATAGGTCCAGAGCCTTGCGTTTCTCGGGAGCGTAGGTGGACTTGTTGTAAATCCCGGCGACTCCGGCCTTGTGACCGCTGACGTGATTCAGAATCGCCTCGACAACGTGTGGCAAGACTCCCAAGTCTCCCAGGCGCGTAGCTACCGTCCGGCGAATGTCATGCACTCGCCACGGTTCAAGTTGCGCCTTTTTGTCAATTTCTTGCAATCGCTCAAGCAGGCGTTCGTCCAGTTTGGTCTTGGCATTGCTCCAGCCTTGGAACGGGCCTTCACCAGCGCCAAAAACAAGGTCACGATTTTCTTTTTTCGTTCTGTTTTGCAGAATCGCGAGAGAGGCGTCGGAAAGTGGAACGTCGTGCGGCAATTTGTTTTTGGTGCGATCGGATGGAAGGCTCCACATGTGCTTTTCAATGTCCAATTCCGACCACAGCATACCAGCGACTTCCTCGCGGCGTTGGCCTGTTAGAAATAACAGTCGCACAATATCGGCATAGTCTCCTTCTCCGACTTCCAACCAGAGCAGTGACAATTCTTGGGTAGTCAAAACTCGTTTGCGTTTAGCTTCCTTGTCCAAAGCCTTATTGGTTCCGATTACGGGGTTCGCATGGGCTATGCCTTCGCCTATCGCCCACCCAAACATTGCGGAGAGCGCCGCCCTTGCTCGGTTGGCCGCGTATGGGCCGTTCTCTTTTCCGATTTTCGTCAGTTGTGCGGCTATCTGTTCACGTTCGATCTTGGCGATTGGCCATTTCGATAGGGCGGACCAGTTCTTGCGCAGATAGCGTTCGACTTCGACATAGCTGCGTGGCTTAAGAGTCGTCTCGGCGCGTTCAAGATAACGGTCAGCCACCGCGTCGAGCGTGACGGCGCTATCCGCTTTAACCGTTGCCTTCTCCGTTTGCGCGTCCTGTCCGAGTTGGGCTTTTGCAAGCACACTCTTGGCCCATTTTCGCGCTTCGTCCGCATTTGCTTTGGCCGTGGGCAAAGTCATGCGCCGCTGCGTCGTGCCAATCCGATATTGCGCGATCCAAACTCGCTTGCCGCCTGCTCGGATACGCAGACCAAAGCCGGGCAGGTCGGCGTCGAAAAAGATTTTGTCGTTCACTCCTATCGGGAGGGAGAGACTCTGAATGTTCTTCTGCGTCAATTTCATATTGCTCAACTCCGAGTTGGGAAGCATATGGGAAGCAGCTTCTCGCTTCCTCGTGATTATTTATGCTTCCGAAAATCAGAGATTGTGGCAGAAATGTCAATGATTAAAGGGGGTGTGAGGCCTCTTGAGTTCCTATGATCCAAAATAACTTCTGACTTTTAATCAGAGGGTCATGGGTTCGAGTCCCATCGCGCTCACCATATAAAAATAATATTTTATGCCGGAAAAACGTGAGGCGTCGTCGCCCGTCGACCGGCCGCATGCGTCGGCGCGTGGCTTTTCGCGCCTAGAAATTCATCGTCATGCGGCCCAGGCCGCCGTAGGTGATCGCCGATGAGGAGAAGGCGCCGAAGCCGCTGACGCTCAGGACGAGCATGTCGCCATAGGCCCGGGTAAACCCGCCTTCAACCGATTCGTATGTCGCGTGCGCCGTGCCGGCCTGCCTGACGCCGAAAGCCGTGATGGACTGCGCGTCCTCAACCGAAGTGTAGCCGCCGCGAACAAACACGGCGCTGCCCGGCGCAAAGATGTAGCTGACGCCTTCCAGCACGCCAACGGAGGTCAAGGCGTTTTCGCTGCCGGAGACCCGGACGCCCCAGCTGTCGGTGAAGGCTGCGCCGTTGGCCTGGCCATAGGCGCCGAAGACGCGCGTGTCGAGCCTGATGCGTTCGCTGACGTCAGCCGCAAAGCCGGCGTCGGCGAGCGCGAAGGAATTCAATCCGCCCTGCTTGGCGGTCGAATTGTAGATCGCGTTGGTGATGTTGCTGGAGGACGAGGTCGCGGCACCCATCAGGTCGCCATAAATTCCGCTTTCAGAGGAGGCGCGCAGATAGCCGCCGCCGCCGGCGCTGTCGATCTGCGCGTCGCCCGTGTTGTAATTGAAGCTGCTCTTGGCGTTGACGCCGAAAGCGCCCGCCGCGAGATGGCCGCAGGATGCATCGAACAGGCCGCTCAAATCGCGCTCGAGGCCGAGCGTCCCGGCATAGGACCTGCCGACGCCCCCGCCCGAAAACTGCTGGCCCGCCGCGTCGATCTGGCCCCAGGCGCTCCAACCGTCGTTTACGCTGCAATTTGCGGCCGACAGCCCGCTCGCGCTCGCATTGGCCGAGGCCGCGTCGGCGATACGGCCGCCGACGCCCGTGGTGACGCCGTCGAAGCCGCCGCCCAGACCGGCGAAGCCGGCCGCGCCCATGGCGATGGTGTCCCCGGCTGTCGAGGAGGCGCCGGGCGCGCCGCCGAGATAGCCGCCGAGGGATGGGGCCGACAGATTGGGGACCCATTGCAGGAAGACGCCGCCAGCGCCGTCGTCGACAAGGGAGAACAGCGACCGGCCGGATGAGGGGTTGGCGGAGCTGAAAGAGTAATAGGAGGAACTCACCAGTTTCGCGTTGGGGCTGGGCGCGGCGAGGTTCGTCCCGGTATAGACGATCGCCGCCGAGCCGGTCAGCGACGCCGTCGCATAAGTCGAGGAAATAAGATCGATTTTCGCGCCGGCGGCGGCCGTCGCCACGCCGGTCACGATGAGCGCGTCCGTCGTTCCCTTGCCGGTGTTGGTGTTGTCATAGCCGAGGCCGGTCGTGTTGGCGGCGTTGGCGTTGTAATTGACGACGATCGTGCTGCCAGCCGAGGACGCCAGGTTCTGCACGCCGAGCGAATTGGTCCCGGCCTGGGCGGAATTGGCGAGGATGATGACGCCGCCCGCCAGATTGTTCAGGGTGGCGGAGCCCGCGAGCGTCGCCAAGCCGGCGCCGTTGAGAGCAACCACGCCGGAATTGTTGATCACATTGCTCGCCGCGCCGAGCGTGTGCGTGCCCGGGGATGCGGCGAAGACGCCGGCGTTGTTGAAGGTGAAGTCCGATCCCGACGAGGAGATGATGCCCGTCACCACGCCGTAGTTGTCGAGGATCGTCTGCCCGGTTCCCGACAAGGCTTCAAAGGCATAGGTCGCGCCGGCCGGCTGGGCCGACGTGATCACGCCGTAATTGTTGACAACCGTCGTTCCCGCGCCGGCGCTGGCGATGACGCCCGCGAGCCCGCCTGAAACCGTAGCGCCGGAAGCGATGTTGACGACCGCGTCGCCGGAACCGGAATTGGTCTGGACGCCGACGCTTGTTCCGGTTCCCGGATTGTTGACGTCGGCGCCGACATTGACTGTCGTCGCGCCGGAGCCGGCGGTCGTATCGGTGAAGATGGCTGCGGCGGCGGCGGTGATGGCGCCGTTGTTGGTCACGTTCACGGAGCCCGTGCCGGTCGCTGTCGCGAGAACGCCATAGGCGCCGGCGTTGATCGCGCCTGTCGATATATTGGTCGCGCCATTGGCGGCGGCCGTCTGGACGCCATTGCCGCCTGCCGTCACCAGTCCGGACGTGGCGACCAGCACCGACCCGGCGCCGCCTGTCTCGGCATACACGCCATTGGCTCCGGCATTGACCGTTGAGTTCGAGCCGACAGCAATCTGGCCGGAAGAGGAGCTGGCGTAAAAGCCGTTCTGGCCGGCGACAGTGGCGCCCGCCGCATATTGCGCGATTGCGCCCGTTGTCGTCGTCGCATGATAGGCGTCGGAGCCGGCGGTCACGGCGCCGCCCGCGCCGGACTGCTCGACATACCCTGTCGTCGTCGTCGCGAAGAAACCATAAGCGCCGGCGGAGACCGTTCCATTGGCGATTTGCGTCACATTGCCGGTTCCGCTGGCGGCGTAAAAGGCCGAGCCGGTGGTCGCGGTCACGGAGCTGTTGGCGATTTGCGTGATATTGCCGGAGGTCGAGGTGGAGTCGAATCCCGAGTTTCCGCCGAATACCGAGCCATTGACAGTCAACTGCGTCGCGCCGGTGAGGGCGGTGGTCAGGACGGCATAGGTTTGGCCACTGACCCCGCCATCCAGGCCGCTGAGCGTGATGTTTCCGGTGTCCGCCGTCAACGAAACCGCCGCGTCCGTCGTCGAAATCACCGATCCGACGCCGGTTACGCTGATATCGCCCGATCCTGGCGAGGCGCCGACCGTGTCGAGGGTCACGCCCGCCCCGGCGCCGGCGATCCCCGAACTGGCGAACACCGCGCCATCGATCTCGGCGGCGGCCTGCTTGCCTCCTGTCGCCAAAATGCCGTAGCCGTAGTCGACCGCGTCCAGCGTCGAGCCTGCGAAAACATTGATCGTCTGCGAATATTGATTGGACGAGACGAGAGAAATGGAGCCGAACGAGAAGCCGGATGTGTCGACATTGACGACGATGTCGGTTAGCAGCGTCCCTGAGAACGGAAGCGTGATCGTGAAAGGGCCTGCTCCCCCGAGCGTCATATCATTGGCCGCCGCGGGCCCTATCGAAGTGAGGACGGCTGCAACCAGGGCCGTACATGTCAGCAAACGGGCGCGAAGACGCGAGGGAGTCAAGTAATTGTGGTCGCAATTGTGACCCGAATGCATTCCCGCCTCCTGAATATAAATAAATAAAACATCATTTCCCGCACCGACTGGTCGATGCGTCTTTAATGGACTGTTTACCATTTAAAGTACGGAAATATTAACCATGACGTACTTAACGCTAGGTTAAGCGGTTCGGCAATTTGGTCTAAAATGCTAAAACGGCTCGCGCCTGTCATCGGCGCGACGAAAAAATCGCCGGAGCCGGCGCAAGAAAATGTGCCTGCCGAATTGGGATCGCCGCCCGCGCGCGCCTGCTGGCGCCCGCGAGCAAAGAACGGGACCGCGGTTTCAAGCGACCGGCGCATGAGCCGCTGTTGTTTCACCCCTGCGCGCGGACATGCTGGGTCTGGCGGCCGAGGCCGGTGACTTCGGCTGTCACGACATCGCCCGGCTTGAGATATTTTGGCGGATTGCGTCCCATGCCGACGCCGGCCGGCGTGCCGGTGATGATGACGTCGCCCGGCGTCAGCCGGAAGAAACTGCTGATGTGCGAAATCAGCCAGGCCACGCTGAAAATCATGTCCGACGTATTGCCGTCCTGCATGGTTGCGCCGTTCACTTCGAGGCGCAGGGACAATTTCTGCGGATCGGCGACTTCGTCGCGCGTCGCCAGCCAGGGACCGAGCGGCCCGAAGCTCGGCGCACTCTTGCCCTTGACGAACTGGCCGCCGCGCGTGCGCTGGAAGTCGCGCTCGGACACGTCGTTGACCGTCATGTAGCCGGCGACATGGTCGAGCGCCTGCGCTTCGGAGACCTGATAGGCCTCGGTTCCGATCACCAGCCCGAGTTCGACCTCCCAATCGACGCTCGCAGCGCCGTTGGGTATGACGATGTCGTCGTCGGGGCCTGACAGGCAGGACAGGGCCTTGTTGAAGATGATCGGCTCCTTCGGCGGCTGCGATCCGGATTCGATGGCATGGTCCCGATAGTTCAGGCCGACCGCGTGGATTTGTCCGACCCCCGCCACTGGCGTTCCAAGCCGAGGCTGGCCCTCAACCAGTGGCAGGCGCTCTGGATCGATGGCGGCGAGGACGGCCAGGCCCTCCGGCGAGAGCAGTTTCGGCGATATGTCGCCGATCGCCGGGAATAGCGCGCGGATGCGCCCCTTTGCGTCGAGCAGCCCCGGAAGCTCCTGGCCGGCAGGTCCATAGCGAAGCAGTTTCATGCGCGCTTTCCTTTACTTTCGTGGTGTCAGGCCCCGCCGCACATATGTTCGCTGTCGGGCAGGGACCACCCCTGCCGGGTGCGTAAATTTGTGGCCGAGTAGACTTTGCCGCGATCGTCGCCCTTGGGACAGTCCTGCGGAATCGACACGAGACACAGGGTCACCGGATCGCCGACGCGCGAATCCCTGACCGCATCGACGACGTCGTAGCTGACGCCCGCGATATTGTTGGCGTAGCTGACCGCCGAACCGCTGTCGGGCGCGCCTTCGAGCCGCGAGCCGAGATTGGCGATCACCGTCTGGACGCACATTCCGATCCGCGTCGGAACTTGGCTTGAGATTTGGCTCGCATCGGCCGGAGGCGCTGCTTCTTGCGGGGCAGCGGCAGGGGTTTCGGCGAAATAGCGCGGCTCTCCCGATTTCCACGCGCAGATGCGCGCGCGGGCGCTGGTCCAGCAGGCGCCGGACGAGGTCAATTCCCCCAGGGGGGCGCGCGGACGCGGATACCCTTCCGCGCCGTTCCAGGAGCCGACCGCCTTTCCCGGCTCGATGCGGTCGACCTGCGCGACATAATCGATCCCGGCGCCTCGCAGGGTGACGATCTGAAAACTGCCGCCGCGTTGCGCGAGGAACTGGCAGGGACCGTCGATGATCTTCCGGCCGTCGAGTTCGAACAGGCAGTCGGAAGCTTTCGCCAAGGCCGGGTCGGAGAAAAGCAGCGCCATCAGCGCCACGCAGGCGGCGCGAAAAGCCATCAGCATCACATCCCCCCGATGCGAAGGTAAAATGTCCGGATCGGACGGAGACAGCATATTGCGAGGCAAGCCGCCCGTCACGGGCTCAGATCAAAAACCGTTCAGCTTCCGCTGCTTTCGTCGAGCCGCAGGCTCAGTTGCAAGTCCCTTTCGGTCGGCGGGTCGAAACCCGACGAGGAGAGGCCCAGCAGCCGCACGCCGCGTTCGGCCGGAAAGATCGGCGCGAGCAATGCGAGGGCGCGGCGCTCGAAGTCCGCGCGGCTCTTCATCGGCGCGCTGTCGGTATGGCTGCGGGTGATCTGCCGGAAATCCGCGTATTTCACCTTCAGGGTGAGCGCGCGGCCAAAAAAATTGGCGCTTTCGCAGGCGCGCCAGACCTTCTCGACGATTGGCGGCAGCGCCTCCTCCGCCTGCTTCAAGGTGAAGAGATCGGCCAGAAATGTCTTCTCCGCGCCGACCGATTTGCGCGGCCGGTCCGGGCGCACCGGCCGCTCATCGACGCCGCGGGCGATCGCGAAATAATAGGCGCCCGCCTTGCCGAAATGCTCGCGCAAAAATTCGGCGCCGTGGGTTTTCAGGTCGCGTCCGGTCTCGATGCCGAGCCGGCGCATCTTCTCCGCCGTCGCCGGGCCGACGCCATGGAATTTTGCGACCGGCAGGTCCTCGACGAAGCGCGGCCCCTGTTTGGGCGTGATCACGCAAAGCCCGTCCGGCTTGTTGTGGTCGGAAGCAAGCTTGGCGAGGAACTTGTTGTAGGAGACGCCGGCGGAAGCCGTCAGCCCGGTTTCCGCCCGGATCAGCGCGCGGATTTTCCGCGCCGTATCGGTCGCTGTCGTCTCGCCTTGCAGATGGTCGGTGACGTCGAGGTAGGCCTCATCGAGGGACAAGGGCTCGATCAGTGAGGTGAAGCGCGCGAAAATGGCGCGGATCTGCAGCGACACCGCCCTGTAGACCTCGAAACGCGGCGGCGTGAAGATCAATTCGGGGCATTTGCGCAGGGCGGTCACCGAGGGCATGGCGGAGCGCACGCCGAACGTGCGCGCCTCGTAGCTCGCGGCGGCCACGACGCCGCGCTCGCGCCCGTAGCCGACCGCCACCGGCCTGCCGCGCAGGTCCGGATTGTCGCGCTGCTCGACCGAGGCGAAAAAGGCGTCCATGTCGATATGGATGATTTTTCGCACAACGTCCATGGCGCGAAAAAACCTCAGCGCCACATGCCGCGCATGCGGGCGCCCAGGTCAATTCTGCCGGACGCCGCGGGAAGGCGGCTCGAAGCCTCGGCGGAGGCGGGCGGCCACGCCGTGGTCTCGAACAGGCCGGCGAGGTCTTGCGGAATGAAGCGGCTGCGCGCGGCATAGACATGCCGGTCGCCCTGCCTGTGCTGGCCGTGGGTGAAGAAGCGCTGGGGAATCATGAGGTGCAGCGAGTCCTTCGCCCTGGTCATCGCGACGTAGAGCAGGCGGCGCTCCTCCTCGATCTCGGCCGAGGCGCCCGTCGAGAGATCGGAGGGGATGCAGCCGTCGACGACATTGAGCACGAAGACGTTTTTCCACTCCTGCCCCTTGGCGGAATGGATGGTCGAAAGAATAAGATAATCCTCGTCGCGCAGGGGAACGCCGGCCTCGGCGCTGGTGGCGTCGGGCGGATCGAGCGTCAGTTCGGTCAGGAATTTTTCGCGCGACGGATAGGTCGCGGCGATCTGTTCGAGCTGGGCGAGGTCGAGCTGGCGCGTCGCCGCATCCTCGTGCAGGCGATCGAGATGCGGCGCGTACCAGTTTTTCGCGGCGTGCAGTTCCGAGGGCCAGGCGGCGGCGCCAGCGCGCAGGGCTTGCAGCATGGCGACGAAGGCGCTCCAGTCCTCGCCGACGCGTTGGGGGGCGGGCAGGGCGGCGAGCGCGGCGACGGGCTCGGCCGCGTCCGCCATGGCGTCGAGCGTTTTCCGCGCCAGCGCGGGGCCGGCGCCGGGCAGCAGTTGCAGGACGCGAAAGCCCGCGACGCGATCACGCGGATTTTGCGCGAAACGCAGCAATGCGAGCAAGTCCTTGACATGCGCGCTGTCGAGGAATTTCAACCCGCCGAATTTCACGAAGGGAATGTTGCGCCGGGTCAGCTCCACTTCCAGCGGCCCGCTGTGATGCGAGGTGCGAAACAGCACCGCCTGCTGTTTCAGTTTTTCGCCCGCCTCGCGCGCCTCGAGCACCTGTTCGACTATGTAATTGGCCTGGCCGGTCTCGTCGCGCACGCAGACCAGGCGCGGGCGCTGCGCGGACTGCCGTTCCGTCCACAGGTTCTTGGTGAAGCGCTCGGCCGCCAGCGAGATGATTCCATTCGCCGCCGCCAGGATCGGCTGGGTCGAGCGGTAATTGCGTTCGAGCGTGACGACCGAGGCGGGCGGCGCGAACTGCTCAGGAAAGTCGAGAATATTGCGGACGTCAGCCGCGCGAAAGGCATAGATCGACTGGGCGTCGTCGCCGACGACGGTCAGGCCGCGCCCGTCCGGCTTCAGGCCCATCAGGATCGACGCCTGCAGGCGGTTGGTGTCCTGGTATTCATCGACCAGGACATGATCGAAGCGCTCGGC
Source organism: uncultured Alphaproteobacteria bacterium (assembly GCA_963828185.1). Classification (GTDB taxonomy): domain Bacteria; phylum Pseudomonadota; class Alphaproteobacteria; order Rhizobiales; family Beijerinckiaceae; genus Rhodoblastus. The sequence continues at coordinate 483,495 of CAWHDV010000019.1, forward strand.
CGTCTGGCGGGCGAGATTGGGCTCGGCGACCATCTGCGCCCAGTAGAGCAGCAAATCGTCGTAATCGAGCACGGCATTCGCCTGCTTGGCGTCGACGTAAGCCGCGAAAAGCCGTTTCAGCTCTTCGTTCCAGCCGGCGCACCACGGAAAGTTCTTCGCCAGCACCTCGGCGAGTGGCGCTTCGGCGTTGACGGCGCGCGAATAGATCGAAAGGCACGTCCCCTTGCCGGGAAACCTTTTATCCATTTTTGAAAAACCGAGGTCGTGCCGCACGAGATTGATCAGGTCGGCGCTGTCCTCGCGGTCGTGGATGGTAAAATCCGGATCGAGGCCGATCGTTTCGGAATATTCGCGCAACAGGCGCGCGCCGACGCCATGGAAGGTTCCCGCCCAGGCGAGGGCGTCGGTCAGAACGCCGGCCTTGGCGCCGAGCGTCTCGGCGCAGATGCGTTTTACGCGGGACGTGAGTTCCGCGGCGGCCCGCCGGGAAAAAGTCATCAACAGGATGCGGCGCGGATCGGCGCCGTTGACGATCAGATGCGCGACGCGATGGGCGAGCGTGTTGGTCTTGCCCGAGCCGGCGCCGGCGATGATCAGCAATGGCGCGCCAATGGTCGCGCCGCCGCCGACCCCGTGTTCGACCGCACGGCGCTGGTTCGGATTGAGTTTTGCAAGATGCGCGGCGCTCAACCTGTGGCTCCGGTCCGGGGTCTGTCGCAGCCGCAAGGGGCTTCGTTCGCGCCGACGTGACGCGAAGGCAAATCGCTCAGCCGGAACATAAACCGAACATAGCCTTTTGGTCCTTGTTTGGAAAGCGCGACGCCGAAGCAGGCGTTTTGTCACGGGCGACGGTCTGGCGCATGATGGGCGGGCGTTACGCCAGTTGCCGATCCATCGAGCAGAGAGTCCGGCCCATGATCCGCGCCTGTTTTCGTCAGAGCTTCGCGCTCACCCTAGCGATCCTGGCCGCCACAAACGCCCCGGCGCAAGCGGCGCCATCCAATACCTTAGCCGAATTCCTGCACAATCTTGACCACTGCCTCAGCTCGGCCGGCGGCGCGCCGGGCGCTGAAATCACGCTGCGCTTCAGCCTGCGGCGGGACGGCGCGCTGCTTGGCAGGCCGCACATCACCTACAAGAGGCTTCCGCGCGACGCCGAGGCGCAGCGCCGCTTCGTCGAGGGCGTTGCCGCCGCCCTGGATCGCTGCCTGCCGGCGCCGATCACCGACGCGCTCGGCGGCGCCATAGCCGGACGGCCCATTTCGCTGCGCCTGGTCGTCAAGGGCCGGGAAACGAACATTTGAGTGGGATGGGAAAGGCTCAAGCGCCCGACTGTCAGCGCCCTGGGTTGTGGACATGGCTCTTGGCGGCGCGCAGCCGTGCGACATGTTTTCGCGTCAACCGCCGCGCGCCGCCAACGAGTTCCAGTTCGTCGGCGGCCATCAGCAGCTTGCCGAGGGTGAGACCAGCTGAGTCAAGGTGTTCAACGATTCGCTGCTTTTCGTCGCCCAATCGTGGCGACATGGCTATTTCCGCACGCGCATAGGCCAGATCGATGCCGGCGACCTCGACCAAGGCCCTGAGCCCGTCACGCATGTCTTTTCCCCTCAGCTATATTTTTTTATACATTGTATTCTACATTAACCCGTGACACTAAGCAGCAATCGGTCTTCTTACAGTATTCCAGATCAAACTTTTGACGTTCTATGGCGACATTATGGCTAGTTTGACTTTCGCCGAAGTGACGAATGTCCTTAAATCGGCCAGTCGAAATCACACGGCCATGGCCAATCGGATGAAACTGGTGACTTCGTCGTTCAATTGACTCGATTGCCGGGCGAGATTTTCCGAGGCGCCGAGCACCTCGCCGGCCGCTTTGCCGGTTTCGTCGGCCGCCTGATTGACGCCGCTGATATTGCTGGCGACGTCGCGCGTTCCATGCGCCGCTTCCTGCACGCTGCGCGCAATTTCCTGCGTCGCTTCGCCTTGCTGCTCGATTCCCGAGGCGATGGCGGAAGCGTTGCCGCTCAACTCCTCGATCGCCGCGCCGATCGCCGCGATCGCCGCGCTGGCGTTTCGCGTCGCCCCCTGGATCTGGTTGACCGAAAGCGCGATTTCCTCGGTCGCCCGCGCCGTCTGGTTGGCCAGGCTCTTGACCTCGCTGGCGACCACGGCAAAGCCCTTGCCCGCCTCGCCGGCGCGGGCCGCCTCGATGGTGGCGTTCAGCGCCAGCAGGTTGGTCTGGGCGGCGATGTCCTGGATCAACTGCACCACGGCGCTGATCTTGCCGGCGTTCTCGACCAGTTCCTTCATGGTCTCATTGGCGCCATTGGCTTTTTCGACCGCGGCGCCGGCCTTGTCGGACGATTGCGCAACATGCCGGAGCACCTCGACGATCGAGCGCGACAATTGCTCCGTCGCCGAAGCGACGGTCTGCACGTTGACGCTGGCCTCCTCCGAGGCGGAAGCGACGCTCGCGGACTGCCCGCGCGTCTGCGCCGAAATTTTCGACATGGAATGCGCCGTCGCCTGCAATTGCGCGCTGGCGGCGGCGACCGAGCCGAGCATTTCGCGCGCCTTGCCGTCGAAATCGCGTAGATGGCCGGCGAGCTTTTCGCCGCGCGCCATGCGCTCCGTCAGAAGCGCCTCCTGGTAAACGGAAATGGCTACGTCCATGTCGAGCATGACGGCGCAGTTCATCGCGCGCAGCAAGGCTTTCAATTTGCCCGGCGACCAGCGGTTGGCGTCCACGGCGAATGCGGTCAGGCGGGCCAGAACAAAATTATAGCCGCCGATGTACCAGCGGGGCTCGAGACCGATCCTGCTGTGGGTCAATCCGATGGCGCGCACGCCGCTGAAATAGTCTTCGTCGAAGCGGCCGGAAAACAACCTTTCCCAATGCTTGCGCTGCGCTGTTTTCAGGCGCGCGTTCTGGTCGCCGATCAGTTGGGCCAGCTCTGGCACGGAGCCGGCGTGTCGGTAGAAATCAGCAAGGACATCGTCCAGCTGCGGTGCGACGAGTGTCCAGAATTCGGCGAGAAGCTTGCGCGCCTCCGGGTCGATAAGGAGGAATTTAAGACGTGCGGCGTTCGCTTCGGCCTGATGATTGCTCATGGAGTCCCCACCAATAAAAGAATTGACTTGAAGTTGCATCGCCGGACATGGGCTGGCGCAATAATGCCGCTATTCATTCAGCCAGGTTCTAGCGCCTGACTTCATCTGCGATTGCAAAAACCATGCGGTCAGTGGCTTGCCTCAGGCTGGCCGCGAGATCGCCGGCGTTTTCCGCAGCCGTTTCTGGCGAGTGGCGGGGCTCTGGCAATCGGAATCGCGTGAGTCAATCTCGCCTTGTGGGCGGTCGTGGACTTGTCGCGCGCGCTGAAGGCGCGCGTTATCGCACGACATGCGGGCGCGGCCATGATCGCCGTCAGCGCCGCAGGGGTGACGGCGATCGCTGCGATGCGCCGAAAAGTCAGGCGCCGCGAAGGACCGCGTCGAATTTCGCCGGTCCGGGCCAGCCCGACATCAGCTTGTCCCCGACGATGAACGAGGGCGTGGCGCGCGCGCCCGCCCGGTTCAGGAAGCGCGACTGGCCGATCAGGATATTGCGCACGCCGTCGCCATCGGCCGTGTTCGTAACCCGGGTCACGTCCAGTTTCAGCGCCCGCACGGCGGCGAGGCCGATCTCGCCGTCGATGGCGCCGCGACTGGCGAAAAGGCGGCGGTGGAAGGCGTAGGCTTTTGACGGCCCGTAGAGCTTCAGCACGGCCTGGCGCAATTTCGCCGCCTGGATCGAGCCGATCGACAATTGCGGCGAGTCGATCAAGCCGAGCCGCAACCCGCCCCTTTGGCCGACGCGCGCGTCGAGCGCCCGGAAAACCGCGCGGCAATAGGGGCAATTGTAATCGAAGATCTCGATCGCCGCAGGTCCCGACCCGGCCCATGACAGGCCGGGGCAGGCGTGCGGGTCGAGTCCCGATGGCAGCGACGCCAGATCGATATCTCCGGCCTGGGCGAAGCCAGCCGCCGCCAGAAGGCCCGTTGCGGCAACTCCTGGGCCAGGCCGGAAAGAAAGCTGCGTCGATCCATCGGGAAGCTCCTTTTTTTTCGGCTTCAGCCGACGGTGAAGACCGGCGCGCGGCGACCGCTCTTGTTCATTTCCTCGAGCACGGCGCGGGCCAGCTCGATATAGGGCTGCGCCTGCGGCAACTCCGGGGCCGCCGCCGCGACCGGCGCGCCCGTGTCCGAGGTCTCGCGGATCTTGATGTCGAGCGGGGCCGCGCCGAGGAAGCGCACCCCGTTTTTTTCCGCCTCGGCTTTCGCGCCGCCATGCGCGAAAATGTCCGTGCGGCCGCCGCAATGCGGGCACATGAAATAGCTCATGTTCTCGAACAGGCCCAGAATCGGCGTCTTGACCTGGTTGAACATGGCGACGGCGCGGCGCGCGTCGATCAGGGCGAGGTCCTGCGGCGTCGAGACCACGACCGCGCCGGCCAGCGAGACGCTCTGCGCCACGGTGAGCTGCACGTCGCCGGTGCCGGGCGGCATGTCGATCACCATGATGTCGAGCTCGCCCCAGGCGACGTCGTTGAGCAATTGCCGGATCGCCGTCATGACAAGCGGACCGCGCCAGACCACGGCGGCGTCGTCGGGCACGAGGAAGCCGATCGACATCAGCTTGACGCCGTATTTCTCGAAAGGCTCGAGGCTATGGCCATCGGCGGCGAAATGCGGCTTGCCGGAAATGCCGAACAGCAGCGGCAGCGACGGCCCGAACACGTCGGCGTCGAGCAAGCCGACTTTCTGGCCGCTCGCCGCGAGCGCCGCGGCGAGGTTGGCGGCGGTGGTCGATTTGCCGACGCCGCCCTTGCCCGAGGCGACGGCGATGATCTTCTTGACCTTGGCGATACCCGAGCCTTCCGGCGGCGCCTCGGGATGCGCCGCATGTGGCGCACGCTGCGGCGCGGCGGCCTGGGCGGGACGGTCAGCGGTAAGAGCGACAAAGGCGGCGCTCACGCCCGGAAGGGCCGAGACGGCGGCCTGCGCCGCCTGGCGCAGCGGTTCGAGCGATTGCGCCTGTTCGGGCGCCACGGTCAAGGTGAGATAGACCTTGCCTTCACGGATGTTGAGGCCCGACAGCACGCCGGACTCGGGCAGGGAAGTCTTTCCGTCCGGTCCTGGGATCTGGCTCAGGGCCGCGAGAATCTGTTCATTGGTCGCCATGTTCCGCCTCGGTTTTCGGTGAATACCAGTTGAGTTTGCCGCGCAAGGTGACGACTTCGCCGACGATGATGATGGTCGGGCCGCGCAGCCCCGCCTCGACCGCTTTCCTCGCTATGTCGCCGATGGTTCCGGTGACGGTGATCTGGTTGGCGCGCGTGCCGTTTTCAACGATCGCCACGGGCAGGGCCGGGTCGGCGCCGTGCCGCAGGAATTCCTGCGTCAGGAAGTCGAGATGAGCGAGGCCCATGTAAACAGCCACAGTCTGTCGCGGGCGCAAAATGCTCGACCAGTCGAGGTCGATCGGCCCATCGCGGCCGTGGCCGGTGACGAAGACGCAGGATTGCGCGTAATCGCGATGGGTCAAGGGAATGCCGGCATAGGCCGAGCAACCGGCCGCCGCCGTCACTCCGGGGCAGACCTGGAAGGGGATGCGATGTTCGGCGAGTTTTTCGATCTCCTCGCCGCCGCGCCCGAAAATGAAGGGATCGCCGCCCTTGAGCCGCAGCACGCGCTTGCCCTGCAGCGCCAGCTTGACCATCATCTCGCCGATTTCTTCCTGCGGCAAAGCGTGTTGGGCGCGGCGCTTGCCGACATAGATGCGCTCGGCGTCGCGGCGCACCCGGTCCATGATCGCCGGCTCGACCAGCCGGTCGTAAAGCACGACTTCGGCCTGCTGCATCAGACGAAAGGCGCGAAAGGTGAGGAGATCCGGGTCGCCGGGGCCAGCCCCGACCAGATAGACCTCTCCACGCGGAGCTTCGCCATTGGCCGAACCGTCCGGCTGGCAGGCGGCGATTTCGGCCGCCAGCGCCGCCTGCGCCGCCGCCTCGTCGCCGGACAGGACCATTTCGGCGATCGGGCCGTCGTAGATCCGCTCCCAGAAACGCAGGCGCGCGCTGTGGCTCGCCAGCTTTTCCGCCAGCGCGGCGCGGCCGGCGCCCGCCAGGGCGGCGAGGCGACCGTAACCGGCGGGAATGAGCGTCTCCAGCCGCGCCTTCAGCATGCGGCCGAGCAAGGGCGCGTCGCCGCCGGTCGAAATGGCGACGACCAGCGGGCTGCGGTCGAGCACGGAGGGAACGATGAAATCGGAAATATTCGGGTGGTCGGCGACATTGACCAGCGCGCCGGCCGCCCGCGCCCGCGCCAGCACGCCGTCGTCGGGCTCCTCGCCCGCTTCCGGCGCGAAATAGCACAGGGCGCAGCCGGCGAAGGCCTGGGCATCCCTGAGGTCGCCAGCGCGGTATTCGCCCTCCAGCGCGTCGAATTCATGACTCAGTCCTGTGGCGAACAGCACGACGTCGGCGCCGGCGCGAAAAAGCGTCTCGACGCGACGGGCGGCGATGGGGCCGTCGCCGACCACGCCGACGCGGCGGCCTTTCAGGTTGAGAAACAGGGGCAGGCGGTCCATGGCGTTTCCATTTTTATTGCGATTTATTGTTTTTATTCGGGGCGCCTTACGCGGCGAGCAGCCGGCCGGGGTCGCGGGCGGCCCAGTATTTTTCGGCTTGCGCCTGCGCCGCCTGCATGTCCTTCGCCAGGCCCATCGTGCGCAGGGCGATGGCCAGCGTGCCGGTCACGGCGGCCTCGGCGTAGGCGTCATGGATCTCGCCACGCCAGACAGCGATCAGGCGCGACACTTCCATTTCCTCGTCATGCGCCTGGCGCGGCTCCTCCATGATTGGCGGCCAGCGTTCCTCGACCTCGACGCCGTCGATGACGCCAAGTGTTTCGCAAGGCTTGCCGGGGCGGCGCTCGATCTCGCCGCCCTCGCCGCGAAACACAGCCATGTTTCTTTCCCCGAGCAGCAGCGCCGCGTCGCGATGCGTCTTCATGTAGTTAGGGTGGAAAACGCCCTGCAGCAGGCAGGGGGCGCCAAAGGGATTGATCATCCGCGCCAGCGTATGCACCGGCGAGCGAAGGCCGAGAATCTTCTTGAAGCCCATCATCCGCGCCAGCGGCGGAGCGATCCGGCCGAGGTCGAGATAGGCGAATTTCTGCTGCGCCAGCTGCGCGGTCGCCTGGGCGAAATTTTCCGCCGGCGGCAGGCCGAGAGCGCGCAGCACCTCGCCAGTGTAAAGCCGGCCCGCCGTGTGCCCATCGAAGCCATGCATGAAGACGCTGTGGCCGTTCTGCGCCAGACAGAGCGCCGCCAGCAGGAACCAGGGCAGTTGCCGCTTCTTGCCGGCGTAGGACGACCAGTCGACATCGGCGAGGCCCTTCGGCAGGGCCGGCATGCTTTTCCGCACCGCTTTCGCGAAACCGGCGATCTCCGCGCCGCTTTCCTCCTTCACCCGCAGCAGCATGAGAAAGGCGCCGAGCTGTTCCGGCTGCACCTTGTCTTCGAGGATCATGGTCATCGCCTCTTCCGCTTCTTCGACGGTGAGGGGACGGGTCAGATTCCTGCCGCGCCCGAGGATGGCGATGAACCGGGCGAAAGGATGAGGCGTATAAGGCATTTCGGACATCCCCTGTTGTTATCACGTCTCTTTTTGTTTCACGTCCAGCATAGACCCGGACGCCGTGTCGGCAAAAGCCGAAGCGTTCATGCGCCGAACAGCGCGTGCGCGCCGCGATAGATGACGTAAAGCCCGACGCCGGCCACGAGAATGGCGAAAATCTGCGTCAGCGCCTGCTTGCGCACCGCCATGCGCCCAGCCAGCATGCCGCCTCCAATGCCGCCGGCCACGCCCCCGGCCAGCAGGAAGCCGGCGACGCGCCAGTCCACCAGGCCGGAAAAGGCGTAATTGGCCGCGGTAGCCGCGCCAAAAACCGTCACCGACACCAGGGACGAGCCGATGGCCGCGAGAATGGGCATTTTCGTCGCGGCGATGATCGCGGGCACCACCAGAAAGCCACCGCCGATGCCGAAAAAGCCGGAAAGCGCGCCGGCGCCGAGGCCGAAAAAGGTCAGCGCAGGCGCCATGCCGAGGACATTCGCCTTGGTCATACGCACTTCATGCTGGACCGCCGGCTGCTTTTTCAGCGCCATCTGCGCGGCGACGACCAGCATCAGCACGCCGAACAGCAAGAGCAGCTTCTGCCCGTCGAACACCTTGCCGAGCGACGAGCCGAGCGTAGCGCCGAGCACGCCGGCGCCCGCGAAATACAGCGCGCAGGGCCAGCGCACATTTCCGGCGCGGGCATGGCCGAAAAGGTTGACCAGCGCGTTCATCGCCACCGCCGTTGCGCCGGTGCCGATGGCGACATGCGGATCGCGCAGCCCGACGTAATAGACCAGGAGCGGCGTCGCGAAGACCGAACCGCCGCCGCCGATCAGGCCGAGCACAAAGCCTACGATCACGCCGGAAAACAGGGCGGGAACGTCGCCGGGCGAAAAAATCATGAATTTCGCTCCTGCGGACGGGTGCGCGTTATATTGATATTTTTGAATATATCTAAACTGCGAGGGCGCGGTCAAGCACTTGGCGTGAGGTTGGCATGGCAAGGCTCGGAGGCAGTCAATCGGGTTCGCAAAAAAGCCTTTCGCCTGACCGCCCGCCTTTAAATCCGGGCATTTGTCGCATTTTTCCGCTAAAAGGGGCCGCATGAGCGAATCGCAACCTCTTTCCTCGGCGCTCCGGCTGACGGCGCGCGCGCTGCTTCTGGGCGATCGTATCGATATCAGCGGACTTGAGCGGCCGGACGCGATTTCCGCCGCGCCGCTGGCCTTCCATGTCGGGCATGGCGGCCGCGTGGCGCTCTACCGTTTCGGCGTGGCGGTCATGGTCGGCCTGTCGCCGCTCGAGGAAGAGGACGTCCTTGCAAAACTCAAGGACCGCATCGTCGGCGCCCGCCTGCGCAAGGAAGACGAAATCGCTATCCTGACCATCGGCGGGGAGGGCGAGGACCGCATTACGCCCGGCGGCCCGATCGCGCTGAAGGACCTGTCCGACCCGCGCTTTCTGGTTTTCTCCGACGCGCTGGCCAAGAGCGTGGCGCTTGGCCGCGACGAACGCGAGGTCAACAGCGTGTTCGACAAGGTCGAGCCGCTCGCCAACACCCTCGCGCGGCAGGGACGGCCGATGCGTGACCGGCGCGAAATGCTGCGGCTGATCGGCCAGGCGCTGGGCGTGCAGCATCGCGTATCCGGTCGCGTCGCGGTCGAGGACAAGCCGGACGTCCTGTGGGATCGGCCCGACCTCGAGCGCCTCTACGCCCGCCTCGAGGACGAATACGAGCTGAAGGAGCGCGCCCAGACTTTGCAGCGCAAGATCGACGTGATCGTCGAAACCGTGCGCGCGCTCACCGACATCATCGACGCCGACCGTTCTTCGCGCATGGAATTCGCCATCGTCCTGCTGATCGTGGCCGAACTCGGTCTTTCGCTGTTCCAGATTTTTTCGGCGCATGGCCACTGAAGCGCAAACCGCCAAGTGTATGTCTGGCGGCGTGATTTGCGCGCCATAGTTGCGTCCGCGTCATTGACAGACGGCGCTTTCCCTTCCACTAGAGGCGCGGGCCGCCCTTTGGCCTTTCCGGCTTGCGCCGTAAATAAGCGAAGGAGCCGGACTCCGGCGGTTTTGGCCGGTTCCGGTTTGAGCGTTCGTTCCTTGCGGTCGGAACGGACCTTCCCGCGCCGGTGTGACCGCCGAGAGACCAGTCCTTGATTTCTTCTGTCATTCATCGCTTTCGCACGAGATTGTTCACCGACGGGCAGCTGCACCTGATCGAGCGGCTGATGCGCGACCAGGGGCGCAAGCACGTCAAAAGCTATGTCATCGCTTTCGCGATGATGGGGGTGATCGCCGCGACGACGACGCTCACCGCCTACATCATGAAGGACATCATCGACAAGATTTTCGTCGATCGCAGCATCCACGCCATGTGGGCGATCGGCGGCGTGATCGTGGCGATCTATGTCGCGAAGGGCTTCGCCACCTATGGCCAGCAGGTGGTGCTGACGAAAGTCGCCAACAATATCGTCGCCGAAATCCAGACCCGCATTTTCGACAAGATGCTGGCGATGGACATAAGCTTCTACAACGCCCGCCACTCCACCGAATTCATCGCCCAGCAGGCCTTCATCGCCCAGTCGGCGAGCGGCGCGCTGAACCTGCTGATCACGGCGCTCGGCCGCGACATCCTGACCACCATCGGCCTCACCTATGCGATGTTCATGCAGGACGCGGTGCTGGCGTTGCTCGCCGTGCTGATCATGCCGCTGGCGATCTTCGGCGTGCGAAAGCTCGGCAATCGCGCGAAAAAGGTGATGATGACCGAATTCTACGGTTTCGCCGCCATTCTCGAATCCCTGCAGGAGACGGCGCAAGGCATCCGCGTGGTCAAGGCTTTCACACTCGAGCCGTTCATGCGGCAGAGGCAGCTGACCGCCATTCAAAGCTTTGAACGCGCCGCCAACAAGCTGGCGCGCATCCAGTCGCGCTCGAGCCCAATGATGGAGACTTTCGCCGGACTGGCGATCGCCATGGTCGTGGTCTATGGCGGCCATCGCGTTATCTTCGGCCATCAGCAGCCGGGCAATTTCTTCGCCTTCATCACCGCGCTGCTGCTGGCGACCGAGCCGGCCAAGCGGATCGGCCGCCTGCATGTCGATTTGTCGACATCGCTGATGGGCGTCGGCATGCTGTATGAATTCCTCGACAAGCCCGTGGTCGAGGCCGAGAAGGCCGACGAACCGGAATTGCACATCACCCGGGGCAGGGTGGAGTTCGACGATGTCGAGTTTTTCTACCGCCCCGGTGAAATGGTGCTCAACAAGCTCAGTCTCGTCGCCGAACCCGGCCAGACCACGGCGCTGGTCGGCCGCTCCGGCGGCGGCAAGACCACGACGATGAGCATGATCCTGCGCTTCTACGAGCCGACGGCGGGAAAGATCCTCATCGACGGCCAGGATATTTCGGCCTTTTCACGCCAGTCGCTGCGCCGCCAGATCGCCTATGTCGGGCAGGACACGTTCCTGTTCAAAGGCTCGATCCGTGAAAATATCGCCTTCGGCAAGCCAGGCGCGAGCGAAGCGGAAATCGTCGCGGCGGCCAGCGCCGCGCATGCGCATGAGTTCATCACCGGCTTCGATCGCGGCTACGATTCGCCTTGCGGCGAGCAGGGAATGCAGCTTTCGGGCGGCCAGCGCCAGCGCATCTCGATCGCCCGGGCCTTCCTGAAAAACGCGCCGCTGATCCTGCTCGACGAGGCGACCTCGGCGCTCGACACGGAATCGGAACGCGCGGTGCAGGAGGCGCTGAAGACCTTGTGCGCGGGACGCACGACGCTGGTCATCGCGCATCGACTCTCGACCGTGGCCAATGCCGAGCGGATCTGCGTCATCGAAGGCGGCCAGGTGCTGGAAACCGGCCGTCAGGACGAATTGCTCAGGAAAAACGGCGTTTACGCCTTGCTGCACAGGACGCAGTTCGAACGCGGTCAGCTGATGGCGCCGGAAGCCGCGGCGGAGTGAGTGCTTCAAACCCGGTAGAGCGGGGCGCACCATTTTGCGCCCTGCTCAATGTTTCATATCTGAAGTGATGTTATTTTTCTAACTCGCTAATAAATAGGGATATTTATGCGTTTTTAACCTATCGTTCTTTCGCCCGCTGACAAAAGCGTCGCCTATTCTCTATTGTGGCGCGAGACAAGCGAGCTTGATTCATGGCCCCGAAAACCACCCCGCACCAGCCCGTCATGACCGTCGCCGAGATCGAGAGCTTTCTCGACGAGGTGTTTCCGCAATTGCATCATGGCGGACGCACCATCTCGGTCGAGTCCGTCGGGCCGATGACGGCGCAATTGCGGTTGCTGGCGCACGAGCGGCATCTGCGGCCCGGCGGCACCGTGTCGGGCCCCGCCATGTTCACGCTTGCCGACGTCGGCCTCTATGTCGTCATCCTCGCCCATATCGGGCAGGAAGCCTTGGCGGTGACGACCAATCTCAACATCAATTTCCTGCGCAGGCCGCCGCATGGCGACGTCCTGGTCCAATGCCGGCTGCTGAAGCTCGGCAAGAGGCTGGCGGTGGGCGAGGCGACGCTTTATTCCGAGGGCGCGCAGGAACCGGTGGCGCATGCGGTCGGGACCTATTCCATCCCTGCGGCGCGCAAATAGTGGTATTATGATACCACTTAAGCAAAAAGCCTGATTTTGCAGCCCGTCCAGCTCCATCCCGCTGTTGACAAAGTGCTGGCGCGCCCGTAAAAGCCGCCATCTTCCCAAAATGGAAAAGAGACAATGTACGGCAAGACCTATTCGACCAAGGCCGCCGAAATCGAGAAGAAATGGGTGCTGATCGACGGCAAGGGCCTCGTCGTCGGCCGCCTCGCCTCGATCATCGCGCTGCGCCTGCGCGGCAAGCACAAGGCGACGTTCACGCCTCACATGGACGATGGCGACAATATCATCGTCATCAACGCGGACAAGGTGGTCCTGACCGGCCGCAAGCGCGAGCAGAAGGTCTATTACCACCACACCGGCTATCCCGGCGGCATCAAGGAACGTACGGCGAAGTTCATTCTCGAAGGCCGCTTCCCTGAACGCGTCGTCGAAAAGGCGGTGCAGCGCATGCTGCCGCGCGGTCCGCTCGGCGTGAAGCAATTGTCCAACCTGCGCGTCTACAAGGGCGCCGAACATCCGCATGTGGCGCAGAACCCGAGCGTTCTCGACGTCGCCGCCCTGAACTCCAAGAACGCCAGGAACGACTGATCATGGCCGAGACCCTTTCCTCCCTGCAGGACCTCAAGAGCGCAACCGCTGGCCCGGCGGTCGAAGCGCCCGTCCATGTGCAGAAAATCGACAAGTTCGGCCGCGCCTACGCCACCGGCAAGCGCAAGAACGCCGTCGCCCGCGTCTGGATCAAGCCCGGCTCCGGCAAGGTGACCGTCAACGGCCGCGAGCTGGAAGTCTATTTCGCGCGTCCGGTGCTGCGCATGATCCTGCAGCAGCCGCTCGGCGTCGCCAACCGCAACGAGCAGTACGACATCACCGTCACGGTCGCCGGCGGCGGCCTGTCCGGCCAGGCCGGCGCGGTGCGCCACGGCGTGTCCAAGGCGCTGACCTATTACGAGCCGGCCCTGCGCGGCGTGCTCAAGAAGGCCGGCTTCCTCACCCGCGACTCGCGCGTCGTCGAACGCAAAAAGTACGGCAAGCGCAAGGCCCGCCGCAGCTTCCAGTTCTCGAAGCGCTGATCTTTCCGCTCCGGATCTTGGAAAGGCGGGCCTTCGGGTCCGCCTTTTTGTTTGCGCTGTCACAAGCTTGCGGTAAACCGCAGCCAACCTTTTCGGTTTTTTGCTCCAACGCGTTTCTCCACGCGAACCGGCATCCACTTCGCTTGAAAACGCTTCGACCGGGACCTTTCGATGACCATCGCGCCCAGAAAAAAAATCTTCATCGACGGCGAGGCCGGCACCACCGGCTTGCAGATCCGCGAAAAACTCACCGGGCGGAATGACGTCGAACTGGTGTCGATCGCGCCGGAAAAGCGCAAGGATGTCGAGGCCAAGGCGCAAATTCTGGCGAGCGTCGACCTGACCATCCTCTGTCTGCCGGACGCGGCGGCGAAGGAAAGCGTGACGCTGGTCGAGTTGCTCGGCGTCAAGGCGCCGCGCGTGCTCGACGCCTCCACGGCGCATCGTGTGGCGCCGGGCTGGACCTACGGCTTCGAGGAATTGTGCCAAGGGCAGGGGGACGCCATCCGCGCGGCGAAAAAAGTCGCCAATCCCGGCTGCTACGCCACCGGCGCGATCGCCATGTTGCGCCCGCTGGTCGACGCGGGCCTGATCGCGCCGGACGCGCATCTGGCGATCAACGCCGTGTCAGGCTATTCCGGCGGCGGCAAACAGATGATCGCCGACTATGACAACGGCAACGCCCCGCCGTTCGAGCTTTACGCCCTCGGGCTGGAGCACAAGCATGTGCCGGAAATCATGGCCTATGGCCGGATATCGACGCGGCCGCTGTTCGTCCCGTCGGTCGGCAATTTCCGCCAGGGCATGCTCGTCAGCCTGCCGCTGGCGCTTGACGACCTGCCCGGGCGACCGCAAGGGGGCGATCTCGAAGCGGCGCTGGCGGCGCATTACGCCGGCCAGAAGTTTGTGCGCGTCGTCGCGGCGGAAGCGTCCGGCAAGCTGGAGCCGGAGGCGTTGAACGGATCCAACGATCTGGAAATCCGCGTCTTCGCCAATGAGGCGCGGCGTCAGGCGGTGGTCGTGGCGCGGCTCGATAATCTCGGCAAGGGCGCCTCGGGCGCCGCCGTGCAGAACCTGCAACTAATGCTGGGGTTGTAAGTATCCCCTCCGCCGGGAATGGCCGGCGGAGCTTTTTGGGCTATTACTCGACCGTCACGTAACCGCCGCGCACCATTGTGACGCCATGACCCCGTGCGCAGAAATGGCGGTGGCGCCGATGGTGGAAATGGCGGCCAGACAGGTAGATGATGCGCGGTCCGGGAACCCAGAGCGCGGGCCTCGGCGGCGGCGAGTTATAGACCACGCCATAGCCGGTCGGCGTGTCGCTCAAGCCGTAATAATTGACGGGATAGGGCTCGGGCGCGACGGGATAGTCCGGCGTGGGGGTAGCGAGCGGGACGCCAAATCCGCCGATGTATCCATCGTCGAAAAGGCCGTCGCCGCCGAAGCGGGAACTCTTGCGGCGGCGGTCGAAGCGGTCGGCGTGGCGATTGGCGGAAATCGCGGCGTGCGGCCGGAAGGCGAAGCCCGCATGGCGCGCCGCGGCGGAAGCCGGCGCCGGCCCGGCGAGGAACGCGGCGAGGCCTAACACGCCGCCCAGTTTCGCAAAATGAACCATCTCTGCTCTCCTGTCCCGAAACGAGACCGGCCCCGGCCGGACGGCGGCCCGAAGCGGTTGGATTCGGGACGTGGCGGGGCGACCGGCCTTGGCGGGGCAAGAAGGGCGCCGCGCGCCCTTGAAAGGCCGAGAGCCCCGATCCGGTTCCATCGGATCGGGGCTCTCGGTTGTTTCTGGTCCGAAGATCTCAGGCCTTGATGCGCACATACTCGCCGGGCGCGTCGCAAAGCGGCGTGACCTTGCCGCCGCCGGGCTCTCTGGCCGCGACCTTTTCCGGCGCCTGGGCGGAAATCCAATCGAGCCAGTCCGGCCACCAGGAGCCGGGATGCTCCTTGGCGTTGGCGATCCAGTCCTCGAAAGCGCCCGATGGCGCCGGCCCGGTCCAGTACTGGTATTTAGGCTTGGGGCCGGGCGGGTTGATCACCCCTGCGATATGGCCCGATCCGCCCATCACGTAGCGCATTTCGCCGCCGAACATCTTGGCGCCGTTGAACACCGAGCGGGCCGGCGCGATATGGTCCTCTTTCGCCGCGAGGTTATAGACGGGGATCTTGATCTTGCCGATGTCGAGCTTTTCGTCGCCCATGACCATCTCGCCCTTGGCGAACCGGTTTTCGAGATAGCAATTGCGCAGGTACTGCGAATGGTTGGCGCGCGGCATGCGCGTCGAATCGGCGTTCCAGGTCAGGAGGTCGAAGGCCATCGGCTCGATGCCCTTGAGGTAGTTGTTGACGACATAGGACCAGATCATGTCGTTGGGCCGCAGCATGTTGAAGGCGTTGGCCATCGAGCGGCCTTCGAGATAGCCCGCTATCTCCATTTCCGATTCGATGTTCTTGATGCGGTCCTCGTCGGCGAAGATCTTCAAATCGCCGGGATCGGCGAAATCGACCTGGGTGGTGAAGAGGGTGGCGCTCGAAATCCGGTCGTCGCCCTTCGCCGCCATATAGGCCAGGGTCGCCGCGCTCAGGGTGCCGCCGACGCAATAGCCGATGGACGTGACCTGGCGCTCGCCGGTGATCTTCTCGATCTGCTCGAGCGCGGCGAAAACGCCCTCGCGCATGTAGGCGTAGAAATCCTTTTCGGCATGGCGCGCGTCGGGATTGACCCAGGAGACGCAGAAGACGGTCAGGCCTTGCGAGACCGCCCATCTGATGAAGCTCTTGTCGGGGTTGAGGTCGAGAATGTAGAATTTGTTGATCCAGGGCGGCACGATCAGCAGCGGACGCTTGAAGACTTCCGGCGTGGTCGGCGCATATTGCAACAATTCGATGAGGTCGTTGCGGAACACCACCTTGCCGGGCGTGGTGGCGAGATTGACGCCCAGTTCGAACTTGCCGCCGCTCGTTTGCCGGATTTTCAGCGCGCCGCCGCCCGCCTCGATGTCTTCGGCGAGCATTTTCATGCCGCGCACGAGGTTCTCGCCTTCGGCCGTCCAGGTCGTGCGCAGCAGTTCGGGATTGGTTGCGAGAAAATTAGACGGCGACAGGGCGCCGGAGAGTTGGCGCAGATAGAAATCGGCCTTGTCATGCGTCGGCTTGTCGAGGTCCGCCTTCTCGACCAGCGAACTGGCCCAGTCGTTGGCCAGGCTGTAGGCTTGGCGCAGGAAATCGAAATACGGATTTTCCTGCCAGTCGGCGGACGCGAAGCGCTTGTCCCTGGGATCGACGGGCACGTAGGGCTTGTCCTCGTCGCCGTTGAGGCGGCGCAGGGTATTCGACCACAGGCCGAGGAAATTGCTGGAAATGCTGCTTTGCGCCTCGATCGTGCGGCGCGGGTCGGCGAGCCAGTATTCGGCGACATGGCCGAAGGTCTTGAGCGCGTCGGCGATGTCGTCGGCGAAGCTCGAATTGACCTTGCCTTGCTCCACCGGCTTGACCATGGCCGCAAGCGCCTTGCCGCCTTGCTCCATCGCCAGCGCCATGTTTTCGGCCATGCGTTCGAAATTGGGCATGGCGGAGATGGCTGGGTCCTCGGCGGCCCGTTCGGCGGTTCGAGCGGCGGCTGCCGAGGCAGGCGGCGGCGCGGCCGGCTTCGGCGATGCTTCCTGAACCGGCTTTTCAGCGGGGTCGCTCGCGGCGTTCGTCGCAGCCTGCAGGGCGTTCTTGCCGCCCCGGCCTGCGGGCGCCTTCCCTCTCGGCGAGGCCTTGCTCTTGACAGGGCGTCCGGTCTGGGAATCCTGGCTGGCGGTCATGACGTTCCCTCGATACAATTCTTGGCGATTTTCGGGCTTGCTTTTCGGCGGCGCGAGCCGCTCTGGTCCCGTTTCGGACATAATAAGACTTTATGCGACAGTTTGACCAATGATCCGAAGGGCGGAAGTCCTAAGGATAATGCCCCCTGATATTGACGAAAGCCAAGACGAAATGAATGTCCTCCGCACGGCGAAATCGCGGCGCTCGCGAAAAAGAACGGCTGTCGTTGTTATGGCAGGGTTTTGCGCGGTTATGGCGTTTGGATGCTCCGCCGCGCAGGCGCAACAAAGCCTGTTTCGCTCGCTGGCCGACAAGATGGGGCTGAGCACGGAGTTGGGGGAGGCCCCTGATTTCGTCCGCCAGTCGCGGCCCGACGCGGCCAAGACGGCACATTATTCGAGCCTCTCCGGCGTCGACAAGAAGCGCGTCCCCGTCAGGACTCCGGCGCAGGTCGAGGCGGACAAGGCGGACCTCATCGCCACGCGCGACAAGGCCAACGCGCGAATGAAGACGTTGGGCGCCGAGAAGTTGGAGCCGGTCGCGCCGACCACGGCGCCGCCCAGAACCGATTTTTAGACAAAATCCCTGACATGGCGCGCGCGCGCATGCTAAGACGCGAGCTTGATTTTGCGGGGCGGGACCCTGTGGAATCGAGCCGGAGGCAAATGCGGCGCCGGGTTGAGGGAATAAAAAAGGACGAGGTCGATGAGCGATTTTTATCGCGTGCGGCGGTTGCCGCCCTACGTGTTCGAACAGGTCAATCGTCTCAAGGCCAAGGCTCGCGCCGGCGGCGCCGACATCATTGACCTCGGCATGGGCAATCCCGACCTGCCGACCCCGCGCCATGTCGTCGAGAAACTGATCGAAACGGCCGGCAAGCCGCGCACAGACCGCTATTCCGCCTCCAAGGGCATCGCCGGCTTGCGTCGCGCGCAGGCCGCCTATTACGAGCGCCGGTTCGGCGTCAAGCTTGATCCCGACACCCAGGTTGTCGCGACGCTCGGCTCGAAGGAAGGCTTCGCCAATATGGCGCAGGCCATTACCGCGCCCGGCGACGTCGTGCTGGTGCCCAATCCCTCCTATCCGATCCACGCCTTCGGCTTCCTGATGGCCGGCGGCGTGATCCGCTCGGTGCCGATCGAGCCGAACGAGGAATTTTTCCGGCACGCCGAGCGGGCGGTGATGCATTCGATTCCGAAGCCGATCGCGGTGGTCGTGTGCTATCCGTCCAATCCGACCGCCATGGTCGCCTCGCTCGATTTCTATCGCGATCTCGTGACTTTCGCTAAAAAGCACGACATCTACATTCTCTCGGACCTCGCCTATTCCGAGGTCTATTTCGACGATAATCCGCCGCCCTCCGTCTTGCAGGTGCCTGGCGCAAACGATGTTTGCGTCGAGTTCACCTCCATGTCGAAGACCTTTTCCATGGCCGGCTGGCGCATCGGCTTCGCGGTCGGCAACGAGCGTCTTCTGGCCGCGCTGGCGCGCGTAAAATCCTATCTCGACTATGGCGCCTATACGCCGATCCAGGTGGCGGCGGCGGCGGCGCTGAACGGGCCGGACGACTGCATCAAGGAAATGCGCGCCACTTACAAGAAAAGGCGCGACGTGATGGTCGAGAGCTTCGCCCAGGCGGGCTGGAAGATTCCGGCTCCGACCGCCTCGATGTTCGCTTGGGTGCCGGTGCCGGAAAAATACCGTCCGCTCGGGAAGTCTCGAATTTTCCAAACTGCTGATCGAAAAGGCCGATGTCGCCGTCGCGCCGGGGATCGGCTTCGGCGAGCATGGCGACGATTACGTCCGTCTGGCGCTGGTCGAGAACGAGCAGCGCATCCGCCAGGCGGCGCGCGGAATCAGGCGCTTCTTCGAAGGCGACGAATCGCTGCACAATGTGATCGCCTCGCCGGCGCGGGTCTGACACGCGAAAACTTCAGGTTCGAAGCGCGCCACGAGCAGATTGTGGCGCGCTTTTGCTTTTCCGGCGGCTTCTGGCGATGCGCGAAAAGTCTCGCGCAAGCTGGCGATGATCAATCTGGGCGATGCTGGGAGCCTGGCTCGAGCCGGCTCCCTCGAACCCCGGGACCTGCGCCGTGTCCAGACTCCATTTTCATCTCACTCTTTCGCGCCGCGTCTGGGCCATGGCTCTTCTCGCCTTGGCGACCATGGGCCTTGGCACCGGTCTCGCGCTCTATCAATTCCATGCTTCGACCCTAAAACAGCGCAAGGCGGAATTGCAGCATGAGGTCGAATTGGCGGCGGCGCTGGTGAAAAACGCCGTCGTGCAAGGCGGGTCCGGCCGCGAGGCGGCCATTCGCGCCGCGCTCGAACGGTTGCGCCCGATCCGCTTTGGTCAGGCCGGTTATTTTTTCGCGCTCGACCTGAATGGCGTCGCCATGCTCACGCCGAACCGGCCCGAGCGCGAGGGCAAGGACATGCTTTCCTTGCGGGACACGCGCGGCGGCGCTCCCTTCCGCGCGCTGCTGGCGGAAGCCAAAACCGAAGGCGGCGGCTTTCTCTCCTATCCATGGACGAAGCCCGGACAGAGCGGCGATGTCGAAAGGATCACCTATGTCCGCGCCATTCCCGAACTCGGCATGATGATCGGCTCCAGCGCCTATATCGACGACATTTTAAGCCAGACGCTGGATACCGCGCTCCGCATTGCGCTCTATGTCGCGCCGCTGCTGGTTCTCTTCGTCGCCGCCGCCTATTGGGTCGGCCATTCGATTTCATCGAGGCTGCGGGGCATGACTTCCGCCATGGGCGAGATGGCGCGGGGCGACTACGAAATCACGCTGCCGGACATAGATCGCGCGGACGAATTAGGCGACATGGCCCGCGCGGTCGAGGAGTTCAAGGTCGGCCTGCGCGAATCGGCGCAGGCGCAAAGCGCCCAGCGCGCGGAACAGCGGCGCGCGGCGGCGCAGGCGCGTTCCGGCGAAATGCTGAGCCTGGCGCGAAAATTCGAATCGGCGATCGGCGGCGTCGTGACGGCCGTCACCCAATCAACGCACAGCCTCGAAAACATCGCTCGCTCGTTGGTGCAGGAGGCGCGCTATTCGGGCGAACAGGCGGACATAGGCGCCACCGCCGCCGAGACCGCTTCGCGCAACGTGCAATCAGTGGCGGCGGCGGCCGAGCAAATGACCTATTCGGTCGAGGAGATCGGGGCGCAGGCGTCGCGCTCGCACGCGATATCCTCGGACGCCGAGCGCGAAGCGGAAACCAGCCGGGCTCGCATGGGCGATCTGGCCGGCGCGATCGAGCATATCGGCGGCATTGTCGCCATGATCACCGGCATCGCCCAGCAGACCAACATGCTGGCGCTGAACGCGACCATCGAGGCGGCGCGGGCGGGCGAGCAGGGGCGGGGCTTCGCCGTGGTGGCGCAGGAGGTGAAATCGCTGGCGGCGCAAACCACGCGGGCCACGGCCGACGTCGCCGAACAGATCGCCAGCGTCCAGCGGGCCTCGCAGGAGGCCAGCGCCTGTATCGGCGCCATGACCGAGGCGACGCACGAGGTCTCGGCCATCGCCTCATCGATCGCCGCTTCGGTCGGCTCGCAAGGGGAGGCGACGCGCGAAATCGCGCAAAACGCGCAGGAAACCTCGGCCAGGACCGACGAACTCAACAAGGTGATCGAAGAGGTGCGCGCCGCGTCGCGCCAGTCGGGCAATTCGGCGGAACAGGTGCTGCGATCGGTCACCGAACTCGCTGGCCACACGGAAAAACTGCGCGGCGAATGCGACCTCTTCCTGGCGCAGGTGCGCTCGGCCTAGTCAGGTTTGATCGTCAGGCGCGGACCCTGGTCCGTCGCAACGACGCTGCGATAAAAGCAGGACTTGCGTCCCGTATGGCAGGCCTTGCCGTCGCCGCCCGCGTTTACGCGCAATAGCAGCGCGTCCTGGTCGCAATCGACGCGCATGTCCACCACGCGCTGCACTTGTCCCGACGTGTCGCCCTTGCGCCAAAGTTCGTTGCGAGAACGTGACCAGTAATGGGCGACGCCGGTCTCCAGCGTCTTTTCCAGCGCCTCTTCGTTCATATAGGCCAGCATCAAAATTTCGCCGCTGGAGGCTTCCGCGGTGACGCAGACAATCAGCCCGTGCGCGTCGAATTTCGGCGTGAAAGATTCGCCTTCTTCGAGGAGCTTCTTGTCGTGGGGAGGGGCGGGGAAGGGCATGGGTTTCCTGCGGATGACGGCCGCTCAAGTGGCGTCGATAGGGAACGTCATGGCCGGGCTTGTCCCGGCCATCCACGCGGCGCCGCCGCCGAAAAGGATCAAGGCGAGTGCAGCGGACTGGCGTGGACGCCCGGCACAAGGCCGGGCATGACTGTGGCGTTGAAAGAGCGTTACCGTCCCGCCCGAACCAGGCTCAAAAAGCGCGCCTGCTCGGCGGGATCGGTCTTGAACGGGCCTGAAAACTGCATCGTCACGGTCAGGGCGCCGGGCTTCCTGACGCCGCGCATGGACATGCACATGTGCTCCGCCTCGACCATGACAGCCGCGCCGCGCGAATGCACATGCGCGTCGAGCGCCGTGACGATTTGCGAGGTCATGGCTTCCTGCGTTTGCAGGCGGCGGGCGTAGATATCGACGAGACGGCCGAGTTTTGAAAGGCCGAGCACGCCGCCGTCGGGATAATAGGCGATATGCGCCTTGCCGAAGAACGGCGCCATATGGTGTTCGCAATGCGAGACGAAGGGAATGTCGCGCACCAGCACCATTTCGCCGTAGCCAGCGACTTCCTCGAACACCGTGCCGAGGACGCTGGCGGGATCCTCCGCGTAACCGGCGAAAAGCTCTTCATAGGCCCTGGCCACGCGGGCGGGCGTGTCGCGCAGGCCTTCGCGCGATGGATCGTCGCCGGCCCAGGCGAGCAGAACCGCGACGGCGGCCTCCGCCTCGGCGCGGCTGGGGCGCCGCGCGAGGTCGCCCTTCAGCGCCACGAGCTTGGGTGTGGCTTTTTCCGGGCCGGGTTCGCGCGAGGCAGGCTTCGCCTTCACCGCGGAACGCTTGCGCGAACGGGGCAGGGAGGAATGCGCAATATCGTCCAACAATCAATCTCCTGCGTGACGGGCCGGCACAACGGTTTGCGTTGACCCGACAAGTCGATTTGCTCGGCCAGACGGGGTTTCAGCGTTTCCGACGCCGCGTAGTCTCACGCAAAAGCGGCGCATCAACCGAATATAGGTCCTAAATCCGAGCTTTCCAGACGTCAAATCATCAATTCTAGATGCGTGCCGTCGCCTGTTGCAGCCAGGCGCGCTCAATTGGATCGAGGTGCGGCGCGAGCGCCTTCCTGACTTCGGCGTGATAGCCGTTTAGCCAGGCTTTTTCCTCGGCCGTCAGCAGTTTGGCCTCGATCAGCCGCAGATCGATCGGCGCGAGGGTCAGGACTTCGAAGCCGAGCATCTTCCTTTCCGCGTCCTCGATTTCCCGTTCCTCGACGATGACGAGGTTCTCGATGCGGATGCCGAACTCACCCTCGCGATAATAACCCGGCTCGTTGGACAGGATCATGCCTGGCTCGAGCGTCGCCGAGCCGAGCTTCGAAATCCGCTGCGGCCCCTCGTGCACCGAAAGATAGGAGCCGACGCCGTGGCCCGTCCCGTGGTCGAAATCGAGTTCCCGCCTCCCAAAGCGGGCGGCGGGCGAAGGAATTGAGCTGCGCGCCGCTGGTCCCGCGCGGAAAGACCGCGCTGGCCACGGCGATATGGCCCTTGAGCACCAAGGTATTGGCATGGCGCGCCGACTTTTCCGGCCGCCCGACGGCGATGGTGCGGGTGATGTCGGTGGTGCCGTCGAAATACTGGCCGCCGGAATCGACGAGATAGACGCCCCTGCCGATCGACGCATTGGACTTGTCGGTGACGCGGTAATGCGGCAGGGCGGCGTGCGGCCCGAAGGCGGAAATGGTCGGGAAGGAAATGTCGCGCAGATGCCCGCCGTCGCGGCGAAAGGTTTCGAGCGCCTGCGCCGCTTCGATTTCGGTGAGCGGCTCTTCCTTGGGCCCGCGCGCGGCGTGGGCGTCGAACCAGCACAGGAAGCGCGCCATGGCGATGCCGTCGCGCAGATGCGCCGCGCGGGCGCCCGCCAGCTCCGTGGCGCTTTTCTTGGCCTTCATCAGCGCGATCGGCTCGGCGCTGGCGTCGAGTTTGCCGCCGGCGTCGGTAAAGGCGTGGACCAGGTTGGACGGCGCCGTGCCGGCGTCGACCAGCAGGGCGTATCTTTTCGCGCCGAGGACGTTGAGGCGCGCGTGCAGGTCTGCGGGAGGCGCCAGCTCCGCCAGACCGCCCAGCGTTTTCGCGACTTTTTCGCTCAGCTTGGCCGGATCGATGTAAAGCTCGGGCCTTCCCTTGCGCGGGATCAGCGCGAAGCCGAGCGCGATCGGCGTATGCGAGACATCGGCGCCGCGCAGGTTGAACGCCCACGCCAGCGCGTGCGGATCGCTGACGAGCAGATAATCGGCCTCGAGCGACGCGGCGATGCGCTCGAGCTTCTTCTCGGCCGCTTCGCCCGCGAATTTGCGCGGATGCAGCGTGACCTGGCCGAGCGGCGGTCTCGGGCGGTCGGTCCAGAGCGCGTCGATCGGGTTTTCCGCCACCGCCACCAGCGCGGCGCCGGTCTTTTCCAGCGCCGTGGTGAAACGGGCGATCTGCGCCGGGGTATGCAGCCAGGGATCGTAGCCGATGCGGGCGCCGTGCTTCAATTGCCCGGCCAGCCAGTCGGCCGGCGATTTCTCGGCGATCGGGACCAGTTCGAACGTGTCGGCGTCGACCTGTTCGCGCGCCTGCACGGTGTAGCGGCCGTCGACGAACAGGGCCGCCTTTTCGCGCAAGACGATCGCGAAGCCGGCGCTGCCGGTGAAGCCGGTGAGCCAGGCCAACCGCTCCTCGCAGGGCGCGACATATTCATTCTGGTGCGCGTCCGCGCGCGGCACGAGGAATCCGTCAAGGCGCGGCGGAGCCAAGGCCGCGCGCAATTTTTTCACGCGGGCGGCCCCGAGCGTGGGGTCGGCGGTCTCGGCGAAGGTTTGAAAATGCGAGTCGAACATAAGCGCAACTCTAAAGCGATTTTCCGCTCACGGAAACGCCTAATCGCGGCGGGCGGTTGCGCGCAGGTCTTATCGCCGCAAAGGTCTTGCCGCCGCGCCGCCACGCCGCAGCAGAAGCGTCGCCCAGCCGTCGATGTCGCGGCGTCTGGCGAGACGGAAGCCCTGCGCCGCCCAGGCCGTGAGCACGCCGGGGACGTCGCGCGCGAGCAGGCCCGACAGAACGATGTCGGCGTTATGAGCCGCGAGCGGCGCGGCCGACGCCGCCAGCAGCCGCAGCGGCCTGGCGAGGATATTGGCGAGGATCAGGTCGTAATGCCGCGTCTTGTTCAGTGACGGATGCGCGACGCCCTTGGCGACGACCGGGCGCAGCCATGGGCCGGCGCCGTTGAGGATGGCGTTTTTCCGCGCCGCAGCCACCGCTTCCGCGTCGATGTCGCCGGCCGCGACAGGTTTATGTAGGGCGAGCGCGACAGCCAGGGCCAGAACGCCCGTGCCGCTGCCGATGTCGAGCACGTTGTTCGGTCGGCGCTTTCTAAGGATTTCGTCGATGAACAGCAGGCAACCCCGCGTCGTTCCGTGGTGGCCGGTGCCAAAGGCCAGCGCCGCCTCGATCTCCATGGCGATGGCATTGGCTTTCCGGCCGGCGCGGTCATGGCCGCCATGCACCAGGAAACGCCCGGCGCGCACTGCCGACAGCCCCTCGAGCGAGGAGGCGACCCAGTCCTTCTTTTCAACCCGGCCGAAAGTGATTTCACCCGCCAATTCATCGCCGACCGCGCAGGCGACGAGAGCGCGCACATTGGCCTCGTCAGGCGAATGGCCGAAATACACTTCGACCACCCACGGCGTCGCCGCCCAGGAGGCGGTCGAGGCGTTTTCCTCGAAAGCGGCGGCGGCGGTGTCGGCCGGGTCGAACGTCTCGACGACAAGGTCCGCGACGGAGCGGGCCTGGTCCTCGTCGCATTTCAGCCGCATCACAAAGGCGGCGTTATTGGGGGGCAATCCTTCGAGCATGGGCGGGGATTATCATGGGGCGGCGCTCAAGTCGATGCGGCTTGCGCGCGTCGGCCTTCCAGCTAGAATGTTCATCCGGGCGGAGCGGAAATCATGCGGCTTGTTACGTCGGCGGCCGTGTTTTTTCTCGGACTCGCGGGTCAGGCCCTCGGCGATGCGCCCAAGGTTGCGCCCAAGGTTGCGCCCAAGGATGCGGCCAAGGATGCGCCCATGGTTGCGCAACCGCCGAAGGCCGTGTCCATCCAGGCTTATGGCGCCGCAAATCCCGCCTGCCTCGAATGGAGCGACGGCTGCGTGACTTGCTCTCGCGGCTGTCTGACTTGCGCACGGGAGGGAAGGTGTTCGACGCCGGGAGTCGCCTGCCAACGCGGGGAAATCCTCTGCAAAAGGGCCACGAAATAGCTCAGCTTCGTCTCTGTTTTGTCTCAAATTCTTGTTCCCCAGCGGCGAAAATGCACAATGCGGCCCAGCTTGCGCCGCGCGTCATCGATTCGCGCGGGCGTCGCTTGGAGCCGGAAGGGGCCTGATCTCATGCGTTGTCCCTATTGCGGCAGTCTCGACACCCAGGTGAAGGATTCTCGGCCGACCGATGATTCCGCCTCGATCCGCCGCCGCCGCGTCTGCCCGGATTGCGGCGGCCGTTTCACGACTTTCGAGCGCGTGCAATTGCGCGAATTGACGGTTGTCAAGAAATCCGGCAAGCGCGCGCCTTTCGATCGCGACAAACTGGTGCGCTCGGTGCAGGTCGCTCTGCGCAAGCGTCCTGTCGATCCCGAGCGCATCGACCGCATGATCAATGGCCTGGTGCGCCAGCTGGAAAGCCAGGGCGATGCGGAAATTCCGTCCGAAAAGATCGGCGAACTCGTGATGCTGGGCCTGAAGCCGCTGGATGAGGTGGCCTATGTCCGCTTCGCCTCGGTCTATCGCAATTTCCGCGAGGCGCGCGATTTCGGACCGCTGCTGGACGAACTGTCCTCCGACGAAGGGCAGGGACAGCCGGCGGCCCAGCCTTCGCCCATCGCGGCGGAAAAGTCGAAGCAGGACGGCTGAAATGGCGCTTTCCGGCGACGACGAGAGGTTTTTCCACGCCGCCCTGGCGCTCGGCCGGCGCAATCTCGGCGCGACATCGCCCAATCCGGCGGTCGGCGCGCTGGTCGTCAAGGACGGGGCCGTCGTCGGGCGCGGCTTCACCGCGCCGGGCGGCCGCCCGCACGCCGAGCCGCTGGCCCTGGCGCAGTCGGGCGAATTTTCGCGCGGCGCCACCTTGTACGTCACGCTGGAGCCCTGCGCGCATCACGGCCGCACGCCGCCTTGCGCCGAGGCGATCGTCGCCGCCGGCGTTTCGCGAGTGGTGGCCGGCCTCAGGGACCCCGATCCGCGCGTCGCCGGCCAGGGTTTCGCGCTGCTGCGCGACGCCGGTGTGGAAGTCGAGACCAATGTCTTCGCCGATCTTTGCCGCCGCGCGCATCGCGGCCACATCCTGCGCGTGACCGAGCAAAGACCGATGGTGACGCTGAAAATGGCGCAGACGGCGGACGGCCAGGCGGCGGGCGGCGAGCATGACAGGCGCCTAGCCATCACCGGCCTCGCCGCCAATCTGCGCACCCATGTTTTACGCGCCATGCACGACGCCATCATGGTGGGCGTTGGCACGGTGTTGGGCGACGATCCGATGATGACCGTGCGCCTACCAGGCTGCGACCGGCGGCCCTTGCGGGTCGTGCTGGACTCGCGGCTCGAGCTGCCGCTGCGCTCGCGCCTCGTCGTGAGCGCGCGCGAGGCGCCGGTCCTGGCGCTTTGCGGCGAAACGGCATTGCGCGAAAGGCGCGAGGCCTTGCTGGAGCTGGGCGTCCATGTCGAATTGTGTCCGCTCGACGCGGCCGGGCGGCTCGACCTGCGCGCGGCGCTCGGCGTTTTGTCGCGACGCGGCGTAACCCGCGTGTTTTCCGAAGGGGGGCCGCGCGTCGGCGCCGCACTCATCGAGCAGGGTTTCGCCGACGAAATGCTGCTGTTCACCAGCCCGAAGCCGCTTGGCCGCAAGGGCGTCGAGGCGCTTTCACTGGAATCGCGGACGATCCTCGCCAATCGGAACGCCTGGCTCCCGATCGATCAGGGATTCGCCGGCGCCGATTCCTTCACCCATTACGAGAGGCGCTGAGCCATGTTCACCGGTCTGGTTTCGGATGTCGGACTGCTGCTGTCGGTCGAGGCGCGCGGCGATCTGAGGCGGTTGCGGATCGCCTCGCATTACCCAGCGGAGACGCTGGCGTTGGGCGCGTCCGTGGCGCATGACGGCGTCTGCATGACCTTGGTGGCATTCGGTCATCGCGCGGAAAACGACGGTTTCGCCAGCTGGCATGAGGTGGACGCCGCGGCGGAGACGCTGGCGGTGACGACGGCGGGGCAATGGGCCGCGGGCGACCGGATCAATCTGGAGCGGGCGCTGAAGATCGGCGACGAACTGGGCGGCCACATGGTCTCCGGCCATGTCGATGGCGTGGCGAAGCTGGTCGGGCGCCGCGATTTCGACGGCATGGCGCATTTCGAGATCGAGGCGCCGAAGGAACTGGCGAAGTTCATCGCGGAAAAGGGGTCGGTTGCGCTCGACGGTACCTCGCTGACCGTCAACAAGGTCGAAAAGAACCGCTTCACCGTGCTTTTGATCCCGCACACGCTCGAGGTGACCATCTGGGGCGACCGCAAGGCCGGCGACGCGATCAACCTGGAGGTCGACACGATAGCCCGCTACGCCGCGCGCTTGGTGGAGGCGGCGGCGGAGTAGGGGCCTTTTTCTTCTTCCCTGGCGGGCGAAGGTGGATCGCGCGGAGCGCGAACCGGATGACGGGCGCCTCGAAGAAAAAGTCCGGTGCTTCACCCCTGCGGCAACTGGCCGCCCGGCGTCAGCTTGTCGACCAGTTTCGGCAGCGCCTGGGCCAGCAATTGCGACATCTGGTCCGGGCTGATCCCGGCCTGTTGCGCGATTTCCGCTATTTTGTCCTGGCCGATCGCCTGGTTGACCTGGTCGGCGCTGAGCGGCTGGTTAGCGCCCTGGCCGACCCAGCTTTCGGCCGCCCCGCCATGGCCGGCGTCGCGGAATTTCTGCAGCAGCGAATTCAGTCCGCCGCCGACGACCGTCGCCGCTCCCGCGCCCGCCAAGGCGCCGCCGATCGGGCTGCTGGCGAGATTGCCCAGCATGCCGCCCACGCCGCCCATTCCTCCACCTGCGCCGCCGAGCGCTCCTCCAAGCGAGCCGGCGAGATTGCCGAGCCCGCCGCCGAGGAAGCCGCCGGAAGCGGCCTCCGCCGCTCGATCCGGTCCTTGGCCCGCCGCCCGTTGGCCGGGCGCTGGCGGGGGCGCGGCCGCCTCGTGCTTGCCGCCGAACAAATGGCCAAGAATCAAGGCCCCGGCCGCGATCATCAACGGCTTGGCGAGATCGCCGCCCGGCACGGATTCATTCACCGCATCGTCAAAAAACCCCATCATGACCTCCTCGGCAGGGCCTGTTCGCCGCGCTCGCCTCCGGTTGCAGTGAAGTGTAGCGGCTTCGCACAAAGAACAGGGGGTAAAAACAACAGGTTAAAGCTCGGAAACGACGAAGCATCGCCCTCGCCCGCGAGGGCGCTCCAGTGTCGAATCTCCGGAACCTTTGCGCAAGTGACGAATTGTTCCTTTGCGATAGTCATGCCCACGCTTTACTGTCGCGCGTTCGTCAACTCCGTGCGGCGGCATGCGGCATGCGGCAGACGGGAAAAAACTGGGCGGCAGTGGCGCTTGGCGCCGGTTTTGGGGAGATGTATTCATGGGTATCCTCAGCTGGATCATCCTTGGCCTGATCGCAGGCTTTATCGGCAGCAAGCTCGTCAACAAGACGGGGCAGGGCATGATCCTGGACATCGCGCTCGGCGTCATCGGCGCCCTCGTAGGCGGCTTCATCGCCACCAAACTCGGCATGGGCGGCGTCTCCGGCCTCAATCTCTGGAGCCTGCTGATCGCCACGGGCGGCGCCATCGTCGTACTGCTGATCTATCGCACCGTCACCGGCAGCGGCCAGCTATAGCGGCGGCTGGATATAAACGCCGTCTCGCCGCCAGCGTTCCCGCGGCGAGACGCGACGAAAATCGCTGACCTTTCGCCAACACGCGTTTGCCGGGTTGCGCGGCGCGCTTGCTCGTATTACTCACTCGGGCCTCCCCTCAAACAGGAAGCCCCATGGCCGAGCCGAGTCGAGCGCCAAAATCCGTCAAATCCGTTGAAGGCGCGCATTTCCTCGTCATCGAGGCGCGTTTCTATGACTCTATCGGCGAGTTGCAGCTTGCCGGCGCAACCATGGCGCTCGAAGCCGCGAAAGCGCGCTGGAGCGTGGTCCAGGCGCCGGGCGCGCTGGAAATTCCCGCCGCCGCCGCCATCCTGCTCGACGCGGCGGAAAAAGCCGGCGAACCCTACGCGGGCGTCATCGCGCTCGGCTGCGTCATTCGCGGCGAAACCTATCATTTCGAAATCGTCGCCGGCGAGAGCGCCCGCGCGCTGATGGACCTGTCCGTCGCGCGCCGCCTGCCGCTCGGCAACGGCATTCTCACCGTCGAGAACGCGGCGCAGGCGCTGGAACGCGCGGACCGCGAAAAACTCGACAAGGGCGGCGACGCCGCGCGCGCCGCGCTCTCCATGTTCCACATCAAACAACAGGCGGTAACGCGCTGATGGCCGCCGAAAATCGCTCCGCCGCGCGCCTCGCCGCGGTCCAGGCCCTCTACCAGATGGAAGTCACGGGCAAGGGCTTGAAGGAAATCCTCGCCGAATTCGAGACCTGGTGGATCGGCCAGGAGGTCGAGGGCGACCAGTACAAGCCAGCCGAAATCGCCTTTTTCCGCTCCATCGTCTCGGGCGTGCTGGAAAACCAGGTCGGCATCGACCGCGCCATCGACCAGACCCTCGCCGAGGGGTGGCCGCTGCGGCGGATCGAAGCGCTGATGCGGGCGATCCTGCGCGGCGGCGCTTTCGAATTGCTGCGGCGCGCGGACATTCCCGCGCGGGTGGCGATCAAGGAATATGTCGATGTCGCCGGCGCCTTTTTCGACCGCGACGAAGCGGGCATGATCAACGCGGTGCTCGACGCCCTGGCGCGTAAAACCCGCTCGGGGGAATTTTCCGCCTGAGGGAGCCATGTTCGCTTGAGGGAATCATGCCTCGATTGACCGAACAGGACCTGATCGCCCGTTATTTCGCGCCGCTCGCGGGTCCGGGCGGCCTTGGTCTCGTCGACGACGCGGCGCTTCTGGCGCCGCCTCCCGGAACCGAAATCGTGCTGACCGCCGACGCGCTGGTCGCCGGCGTGCATTTCTTCGAGCAGGACCCGCCGGAACAGGTCGCCGCCAAGGCCCTGGGCGTCAACCTTTCCGATCTCGCCGCCAAGGCGGCCGATCCGCTCGGCTTCCTTCTCACGCTCGCCCTGCCGCCGGAATTTACCGACGGCTGGCTGGAAAATTTCGCCCGGGGCCTCGGCGACATGGCGGCGGAATTCCATTGTCCGCTGCTCGGCGGCGACACCGTGGCGACTCCCGGACCCCTGACCCTGTCGATCACCGCCATCGGCGCGGTCACGGCCGGGCGCATGGCGCGCCGCTCGACCGCCGCGCCGGGCGACACGCTCTATGTCTCGGGAACGATCGGCGACGCGGCGCTCGGCCTGCTGCTGCGCGAAGCCGAACTGGCGAACGCCCCGGCGCCTCCCTGGGCTTCGGCCCTTTCGCAAGGCCAGCGGAGCACGCTGATTGGACGCTATCTGCGGCCAGAGCCGCGCCTCGCGCTCGTTCCCGCCTTGCGCGCGGCCAGCGCGGCAATGGACGTTTCCGACGGTTTGGTCGGCGATTTGCGCGCCCTGGCCCGGGCGAGCGGCGTCTCGCCGCAAGTCGATCTCGGCAAGGTTCCAATGTCCGGCGCCGCCAGCGCGGCCTTAGCCGTGGAACCGGCGCTTTTCGACCGCCTCCTGTGCGGCGGCGACGATTATGAAATCTTGTGCGCGGTCGCGCCGCAGCAGGTTGAACTTTTCGAGGCGCTGGCGGCGGCCGCGGGCGTCGCCGTCGCCACGATCGGCCTGGTCGACGCCGCCGGGGCGCCGGAATCCTTCTCCGCGACGGACGGGAAGCCGAAAAAATTCGAGCGCGATCGCTACAGCCATTTTTAGCATTGCTAAAAAGCGGCCCGTCACGCGTGCAAAAGGTGCGATTGCCGTCGAATGGCGCCAACTTTATGACGAGAACGTTCCGGCAAGGAGCGGATTGCGGGGCGGCGGCCTTTATGGAAGATTTGCGCCCGAAACCGTGGGGATTGATCCTGGACAATGCCGCTCGCGGTCAAATCGCGGACTTGTCCTGGGCCTTGAGAGCGTACGGTATAAAAAGGGACGGAAATAATGGCTATTTGGCTCATCATATTGGGCGGGCTTCTCTCCATAGTCTATGGCGTCGTCACGGTCAAAAGCGTGATGGCGGCGGACGCGGGTTCGGCGCGCATGCAGGAAATCTCCGCGGCGGTCGCCGAAGGCGCCCAAGCCTATCTGAAGCGGCAATATCTCACCATCGGGATCGTCGGCGTGGTGATCTGCGTGGCGCTGGGCTTCCTGCTGGGGGGCAAGACCGCCATTGGCTTCCTGATCGGCGCGATCCTGTCGGGCGCCGCCGGCTTCATCGGCATGAACGTGTCGGTCCGCGCCAATGTGCGCACCGCGCAGGCCGCGACGAAGTCGCTGGCGGGCGGCCTCGACATCGCCTTCAAGTCCGGCGCGGTCACCGGCCTGCTGGTCGCCGGTCTCGCCCTGCTCGGCGTTTCCGTCTATTTCTATATCCTGACCGGCCCAATGGGCCTCAGCCCCGACAATCGCGATGTGATCGACGCGCTGGTGGCCCTGGGCTTCGGCGCCTCGCTGATCTCGATCTTCGCGCGTCTCGGCGGCGGCATCTTCACCAAGGGCGCCGACGTCGGCGCCGACCTCGTCGGCAAGGTCGAGGCGGGCATTCCCGAGGACGATCCGCGCAATCCGGCGACCATTGCCGACAATGTCGGTGACAATGTCGGCGACTGCGCCGGCATGGCGGCCGACCTGTTCGAGACCTATGCGGTGACGGTCGTGGCGACCATGGTGCTGGCGTCGATCTTCTTCGCCAAGGCGACGCCGGATGGGCTGATGCACGCCATGCTCTATCCGCTGGCGATCTGCGCCGTCTGCATCGTCACCTCGATCATCGGCGCGGGCTTCGTCAAGCTCGGCGCCAACAACTCGATCATGGGCGCGCTCTACAAGGGCCTGATCGTCACCGGCGGCCTTTCGGTGGTCGGCCTCGCCATCGCGACGCAATATCTCGGCTGGGGCTCGATCGGCGAGGTCGCCGGCCATGCGGTGACCGGCGCCAACCTGTTCCTGTGCGGCCTGGTCGGCCTCGCGGTGACCGGCGCCATCGTCTATATCACCGAATATTACACCGGCACGGGCAAGCGCCCGGTCGTGTCCATCGCCCAGGCTTCGGTCACCGGGCACGGCACCAATGTCATCCAGGGTCTCGCGGTGTCGCTCGAAATCGACGGCGTTGCCGGCCCTGGTGATCATCGCCGGCATCATCGCCACCTACCAGCTCGCCGGCCTGTTCGGCACGGCGATCGCGGTGACCACCATGCTCGGCCTCGCCGGCATGATCGTCGCCCTCGACGCCTTCGGCCCCGTCACCGACAATGCCGGCGGCATCGCCGAAATGGCGGGATTGCCCAAGGAAGTGCGCCAGTCCACCGACGCGCTCGACGCGGTCGGCAACACCACCAAGGCCGTGACCAAGGGCTACGCCATCGGTTCGGCCGGCCTCGGCGCGCTGGTGCTGTTCGCCGCCTATACCAACGACCTGAACTCGTTCATCGAGCAGGGCCTGCCGTACTTCAAGGACGTCGGCCACGTCGATTTCGACCTGTCCAACCCCTATGTCGTGGCGGGCCTGATCTTCGGCGGCCTGATCCCCTACCTGTTCGGCGGCATCGCCATGACGGCGGTGGGTCGCGCGGCGGGATCGGTGGTCGAGGAAGTGCGCCGGCAGTTCAAGGAAAAGCCCGGCATCATGGACGGTTCCGAGCGTCCCGACTACGGCCGCGCGGTCGACATGCTGACCAAGGCGGCGATCAAGGAAATGATCATCCCGTCGATGCTGCCCGTGCTTTCGCCGCTGGTCGTCTATTTCGGCGTCCTGCTGATTTCCGGCAGCAAGGCCTCGGCCTTCGCGGCGCTCGGCGCCTCGCTCCTCG
Organism: uncultured Alphaproteobacteria bacterium; assembly: GCA_963828185.1. Lineage (GTDB taxonomy): Bacteria > Pseudomonadota > Alphaproteobacteria > Rhizobiales > Beijerinckiaceae > Rhodoblastus. The sequence goes on from CAWHDV010000019.1 coordinate 517,021, forward strand.
GCGTGATCGTCAACGGCCTGTTCGTGGCCATTTCGATGACCTCGGGCGGCGGCGCCTGGGACAACGCCAAGAAGAGCTTTGAAGACGGCTTCGTCGACAAGGACGGCGTCACCCATCTCAAGGGCGGCGACGCGCACAAGGCGTCAGTCACCGGCGACACCGTCGGCGACCCCTACAAGGACACCGCCGGTCCGGCGGTCAATCCGGCGATCAAGATCACCAACATCGTCGCGCTGCTGTTGCTCGCCATTCTGGCGCATCAGGGCATGTAAGAATCCAGGCCGGGTGGAAAACCCGGCCTTCTCCCGGCAAAGCAAAACCCGCGAAAAGCTTTCCGCGGGTTTTTTTCGTTCGCAAAAGGCGTCCCGGACGAAGGCGCCTGCTCAGAGCTGCATCTGGAATTTGCCGATCTGCTTCAACAGGGTCTGCAACATGCGGCTTTCACCGCCAGCGGTGACGGTGGTGTTTGACGAGAAGTCGACCACCCTGCCGTCTTTCAGCCCGTAATTGGCGGTCCGCGTCACTTTCTTGTTCTTGTCGAAATAGACCGCGTAAATGCGGCGGTCCTCGATCGTTTGCGGCAGGAACGGCATGGCGCGCTCGGTTTTCTGGTTGATGTAGTACCAGGCGTCGCCGCCGACCGTCGATGTGGTCGTGGGGCTGCCGAGCACGATCAGCACCTGTTCCGCCGCCCCGCCGACGCGCACCTGCGACAAGGTCTGGTCGTCGAAGACATAGCCCTGATGCACGATGCTATCCTGCATGACGCCACAGCCGGAAAGGGACGCCATGGCCAAGGTCGCGGCCAGGACGAGCATGCTTCCGCCGCCCGTGAGGCGCGGGGCTTTCCGTCGAAGGCGCGTTCTGGCGTTGGCCTGCATTTGCAATTCTCCACTTACCCGGCAAGATTGTCCTTGCATCCCGCCGCGCACACGCCTAACCCCCGGCGAGAGCAAATGCAAGGCCGGCGCTGCTCAAGCGCGGGGAATAAATGTCATGATTTTCGGCCTGTTCCGCAGAAAACCGCATGAACAAAAGGTCGCGCGCCTGCATGAGGCGATCGTGGCGCAATCGCGCCTGCCGGCCTTCTTCCTGCCTCCTTATGGCGCGCCCGACACGTTCGAGGGGCGGTTCGAAATCCTCACCCTGAACGCAGGGCTGGTGCTGAGCCGGTTAAGCCAGGCGCCGGCGCCTGGGCCCGAGATCGCACAGGCTTTGGCCGATGCGGTTTTCACGCATTTCGACGACGCGCTGCGCGAGATTGGCGTTTCCGATGTCGGCGTGCCGAAAAAGATGAAAAAGCTCGCGCGCGCCTTCATGGGTCGCGGCGGAGCCTATGCGCAAGCGATGGAGCAGGGCGATGCGGCGCTGGCCGCCGCCTTGGCGCGCAATGTGCTGGGCGGCGCCGGCGACGGTTCCGCCCTGGCCCGCTACACGCTCGCGGCGCGGAGCAAGCTCGACGATACGCCGCTCGATGTTCTCCTGGCCGGCGATGCGCCATTGCCGCAGCCGTGAGCAGCGGTTGGCCGGAGGCGGGGAAAAGCCTATAAGGCGTCGTCTTGCGAAACGGGGAAAGCCATGACTGAAGCGAGTTTTGCCGACGGACCATCGCCTTTTTCGCGGCCGATCGCCGTCGATTCCGTCGGCGAGGGCGGCCAGCGCCTGAAATACCGCGCGAGCGAAGCCGAATGCGCCGCGCTGGCGGAACAGGACGCGCTGGTGGCGCTGCGCGATCTTATTGTCGAAGCCGAGGTTTTTCGCCGCGGCCGCGAGCATCTGCTCGTCAGAGGACGCGTCACGGCTGTGGTCACCCAGGCTTGCGTCGTCACGCTGGAGCCGTTCGAAGCGAAGGTCGAGGAGACTTTCGAGATCGAATTTGCGCCGCGGGCGGAGGCCGAGGCGGCCTACGAGCGGGCGATGGCGGAAATAGAGGCGGCCAAGGACAAGGCGCAGGCGCTCGCCAACCAGAAAGATCCGCCCGACCCGATCATCGACGGCAAGATCGACCTTGGCGCGATCGCCGCCGAATTCCTGGCTCTCGGCCTTGATCCGCATCCCCGCAAACCCGGCGCGCGCTTCGATGAGGTCGCTGACGGGGCGGAGGAGGAAAAGCCGTCGCCGTTCGCCGCGCTCGCGCAACTGAAAAAGGACTGAGCGGGGGTTGCCAAGCGCGGCGCAAAAGCTATTGTCGCGCGCCGACCGGGGGACGGCGGGGCGCGGCGCCATAACCCGTCGAAAGACGGGCGTCTTTCGACGCCTTTTGGAATCGGAGTGAAGGCGGGGATGGATAGACCTGTGCGGATTGCGCTGGACGCCATGGGGGGCGACTTCGGCCCGTCGGTCGTCGCGCCCGGCGCGGACCTTTTTCTTCAGCGCCAGCCCGACTCCAAATTCCTGATGTTCGGCGATCGCGAAAAAGTCGCGCCTCTGCTCGCCGCCCATCCGCGTCTCGCGGCCGCGACCGATTTCCGCCATACCGACGTTTCGGTCGGCATGGCCGACAAGCCCAGCCAGGCTTTGCGCGCCGGGCGGCGCAATTCATCGATGTGGCTGGCGATCGAGGCCGTGCGCAACGGCGAGGCCGATTTCGCGGTTTCCGCGGGCAATACCGGCGCGCTGATGGCCATGTCAAAGATCTGCCTGCGCACGATGGCGCAGATCGACCGGCCCGCACTGGCGGCGATATGGCCCACCTTGCGCGGACGTTCGATCGTGCTCGACGTCGGCGCCGCCATCGGCGCGGACGCCCAGCATTATGTCGATCTCGCCATCATGGGCGCGGCCATGGCGCGCAGCCTGTTTGAGCTGGAGCGCCCGACGGTGGGCTTGCTCAATGTCGGCGTCGAGGAGGTCAAGGGCATCGAGGAAGTGAAGGCCGCCTCGCGCCTGCTCCAGGCCATTGATTTGCCGCTGCTCGACTATCACGGTTTCGTCGAGGGCGACGATATCGGGCGCGGCGTCGTCGATGTCGTGGTGACGGAAGGGTTTGCCGGCAATATTGCGCTGAAGACGGCGGAAGGCACGGCCAAGCAGTTCGCCGCCTATCTGCGGCAGGCCCTGTCCAGGAATTTCATGACGAAACTGGGCGCCGTCATCGCCCGTCCGGCCTTCCGCGAGCTCAAGGCGAAACTGTCGCCGCCCGGCGGCGCGGTCTTCCTCGGTCTGGAAGGCGTGGTCATCAAGGGCCATGGCGGCATCGACGCCCACGGCTTTTCCGGCGCCATTGAAATTGGCCATGGCATGGTGCGCCATGGCCTGCTTGAAAAAATCCGCGACATGATGAGCCTCGCCATCGACCATAGCGTCGCCGCGCAGGAGCAGGGCGAATCGCTGGCGGACGCCAAGCGGAAAGCCGACCCGGCATGAACCGCACCATGCGAAACGCACGAAAAAAAGCCAAAGTGGACGCCAAAGAACAAAAAACGCCCAGGGGACGCCTTAAGTGACGCAACAAAACAAGCGCCTGCGCTCGGTCGTTAAAGGCGTCGGATCGGCTTTGCCTCGGCGTTGCGTCAGCAACCGCGAACTGGAAAAGCAGGTCGAGACATCCGACGAGTGGATCGTGCAGCGCACGGGCATAACGCAACGCTATATCGCGGGTGAAGGCGAGACCACGGCCTCGCTCGGCGCCCAGGCGGCGCGAGCCGCCCTCGCCAAGGCGCATTGCAGGCCCGAGGACATCGACCTTATCATCTGCGCGACTTCGACGCCCGATCTGACCTTTCCGGCTGTGGCCACGATGATCCAGCAGGAGCTTGGCGTCCTTGGGGGAGTCGCGTTCGACCTGCAGGCGGTCTGCGCCGGCTTCGTGTTCGCCGTGGCGACCGCCGACAAGTTTCTGACCTCCGGTTCGCACAAGCGCGCGCTGGTGATCGGCGCGGAGACCTTTTCGCGCATCCTCAACTGGCAGGACCGCACCACTTGCGTGCTGTTCGGCGACGGCGCCGGCGCCATGGTGCTCGAGGCCGAGGAAGCGGAAGCCGGCGACGGCGACCGCGGCGTGCTGACCAGCCAGTTGCGCTCGGATGGACGCCATCGTGCGAAATTGTACGTCGATGGCGGGCCCTCAACGACACAGACCTCCGGCCACCTGCGCATGGAAGGCAAGGAAGTCTTCCGCTTCGCCGTCGGCCAGGTGACGGACGTGATGCGCGACGCCTTCGCGGCGACCGGGCTTTCGGCCGACGATCTCGACTGGTTCGTGCCGCACCAGGCCAATCGCCGGATCATCGACGCCTCCGCGCAGAAACTCGGCATCGCGCCGGAGAAGGTTGTCACGACAGTGCAATTGCATGGAAACACCTCGGCGGCTTCGATTCCTCTGGCCTTGGCCGTCGCCTGCGAGGACGGCCGCATCAAGCGCGGCGATCTGGTGATGATCGAGGCGATCGGCGGGGGATTTACTTGGGGCGCAGCCATCATAAGATGGTGAAGAACCTCGCGTTCGGTTCCACCGAATCGGTCGCCGGGGCGCGGTTGTGACGCGGAGCCAAAGGCCTCCGTAAAAGCCGCAAGGGTGGAGTTTGCGCTAAAATCCTGTGATTGCAGTATTATAAATAGCGGGCTGGGAACCGGACGATGCCGGCGGTGGGCCAGGATTGGCTACAATTTGACCCGAATTTTTTTGCGAGGTTGGCGCAATGACGACTGACAACATTGCCTCGAGACGGGCGGAAACTGTTCTTCCGCCGACCATGGACGACGAAGCCGGACACAAGCACACGGTGACGCGGTCGGATCTTTCGGAAGCCGTTTTTCGCCGGATCGGGCTGTCGCGCCTCGAATCAGCGCAGCTGGTCGAAATGGTGATCGGGGAGATCAGCGACGCCGTGTTGCGCGGCGAAAATGTGAAACTCTCCAGTTTTGGCACTTTCCTGCAACGTTCGAAACGCGAGCGCATAGGGCGCAATCCGAAAACGGGCGTCGAGGCGACGATTACTCCGCGCAAGGTTCTGATTTTCAAGGCGTCCCACATCATGCGCGCGCGGGTCAACGGCGATCAGGCGCACGAAGCCTGATCTTTCCTCCCCATTTCCGTTTCTTGTGCGGCGCTGTCGTCAATGCGCCGCTATTTCAGGTCATCCACAGCCTTCTTTGACGTCATGTCACAGAAGGCGCTGGACAAGTCGCTGTTTTAACGGAAAATCATCGCGGCAGTCCATCGTCGCCGCGTGAATGCCGCGAGAGGAAAGCTGCGAAGGATGACCGGAGCGCGCGATGGAGAAAACGCAGGACGCCTTTCGCACCATAGGCGAGGTGGCGGAAGCTCTTGATCTTCAACAACATGTCCTGCGTTTCTGGGAAACCAAGTTCATCCAGATCAGGCCGGTCAAACGCGCCGGCGGGCGCCGCTACTATCGACCGGACGACGTGCAGCTTGTCGCGGCGATTCGCGTCCTTCTTTATAGCGAGGGCTATACGATCAAGGGCGTGCAGCGCATCCTGAAGGAACAGGGCGCGCGCGCCGTGGTCGCCGCCTCGCTGGCTGGCGGGCGGGCGACGATCGCGCGGCCAGAGGGCGCGTTGAAGGCGCCTCCACCAGAGGTCCTCTCCGATCTGTTGCCGCCGCTCGACGCGGCGCCTTCAGCCGAGCATCGGCCTTCGCCAGCCGGGCTTTCTGCTTCGCGCGCAGATTCCGCGACATCGCCGCGGGGGGACGCCGCGGCGACGGTCACGATCTTGTCTCCGCAGGATCGCCACCGCATGGAAGCCATACTCGCCGAACTCAGCGAATGCGCCCGTCTGCTCGAGGACGCCAGGCGGAGATGACCTTCTCCGGCGACGCCCCGTTTTCGCCATGTGGTTTTTTGCTGGACGCCGTTGCCAGCCCGTCAAGCCTTGTCTATAAGGCGGGCAGTCGGAGTGTAGCGCAGCCCGGTTAGCGCACTAGTCTGGGGGACTAGGGGTCGTGGGTTCGAATCCCGCCACTCCGACCATTTTTCCTAAATTCGTATTGATTTTACAATGAATTTTGACCTATGGCAGTGAGCGGTCCCCCAGCCAGTCCCCCAGATTTCGCGATATTGAGGCGAACGCGGGCGGACATTGGCGGCCATTAAATCAACTCCAATGATTTGCGGATTCGGTTTGGACGAATAGACCGCAACCCCTGTCGGAGAATGCCATTACGAATTCTCTCGCGCCTGCCTCACCAGTTCTGAAGGCTCGACGTGCAGCGCGCCGGCGAGGCGTCCAAGAACGGTAATGCTCATCGACGCCTGTGCGCGTTCGATCTGACCGACGTAGCGGGCGCTCAAGGCGACACGCTCTGCGAGGTCTTCCTGTGTCCAGCCCTTTTCGTTGCGCAGTCGCCGAATGTTTGCCGCAACGGTTTCCTTCAGATCGCCCATCGCGGCATGGGGCCGTTGTCGGCAGGATCATTCCAGGAACGATAATTCCTATTCGTCTTTCGCTAACTTAAGAATTTCGATATGGTCCAGGCAGAGCCGTTTCCGAGCCTTTCGACCGCCGCCATTTTTCCAGCCGATTGCCGTCATGCGATTTGAAACGGTGCCACGATGAAGAAGTCTCTGCTTTCCTCAGCAATTCTCGGTGCGATGTGCTTGGCGGGCTGCGTTGGCTCGGAAGGACCGAAAACCAGCGCTCTCAACGGTGATAGTTGCCGAGCATGGGATGAGCGAGCGAGAAAGTCGCTTCACCCAGATGGGGAAATGATCGCTCGTCATGATCGCCTGATGGAAAAAAGGGCAAAGTACCTTGCCGAGGCGAGCCGGAACTACAGCGACCCGAAGGCCCGCCAGAACGCTATCGAAAAGGCAGTGCAGGCCAAACTCGATGCGGAAGCAATTTACGACACGAATTACGATCTTCAGACGGCAAGAAATTGTTGGGATGGCATACGGCTCGCCAAAGAGCTGCAACAATCGGCCCGTCTGTCACGAGAGATTGAGACGGCGCCAGCACCCCAATACCAAGCGCCAGCCTCATCTTACACATTGGATACGCAAGCGCCGGCTCCTCCAACTCCTTCGCCTATATCAAGCCTAGGCGACACGTACATGCCATCGCGCCCGAACACGTGGGGCAACTCTCCCTATGGCCTGATGGTGCCACCCGTCATGCGGGACCAGCCAGTTGGCGATTCCAACCCAATGATTGCACCCGTGGCGCGCTGATCACGCTGAGCAGGAACTGACGAAGGAATATACAATGCGCCCGCTGCCTTCAGTAACTCGCGTTGCTGCGATATGTATAATGTTCGTCGCTATGTCACTCGGGGAAACTTCTAAATCAGTTGGCGGAGATTATTCGGTGCGACAAGTTTACGCGCTTAATAGTAGGATTCTTTGCTTCGTTCGACATGAAGGATTTTTTTCAACGAGTCTCGGTCCGTGCGATGATTTCACTCCACCGTCCCAAATCGCCCTGGGGGCTACTTTCTCGGCAAATGGAAAGGTACGGACAATCGGGTTCATTACAGCCATTCAAGCGGAAAGCGATATGAATGAAGATGGCTTGGACTTGAAGCAAGGGGAGTGGTTGTGTGCGGCGGGTGAGACCAAAGCGGACGTGGCAGGGGAACACCACGACGCTTTATGGCTATCGGTCAAGAAATGCTATCCACTCAAATGAAGCCGTTATCCAAAGGCGTCTCTGCTAATGAGCGAATGAACTCATCAAACGACAATTTGTCCTTGTCCGCGATGATGCGCTCGACAGCCTCCTCAGCGGCCCGACGCTCCGCCAGCATTTCTTTAAGGCGTTCGCGAACTACTGCGGCCCGCTCTGGCGTAACGAGGACATATTTCATGGTCAGAGTTTATGCGCGATCAAAGGCCTTATCAAGAATCTGCTGATCGCTTTCGCCAGGCTTCATGGAAGTCCACGTTTTCCTTGCGCCTCACGCGCCAGATGGAGCCTTCGGCTGGTAGCTCGCTAGAGCGGATTCGATTTAATCCGGGTCGTATCCCGCGGCAGCAAAGAAATTAGCGCATTCTTGCGGCGTGAAGGCCGGCAGGAGCGCGGCGAATGTCGCCCACAAGCCTTCAACCGTTCGTTCTGCGGCCTTTCGTAGGAGCGCCTTGAGCTTTGAGAATGCGTTCTCGATCGGATTGAAGTCGGGACTGTAGGGCGGCAGATAGAACAACTGTGCGCCAGCCGCTTCGATGGCGGCGCGAATGCCGGGGCGCTTGTGGCTGCCGAGATTGTCCATGATCACGATGTCGCCGGGCGAGAGCGTTGGGACCAGCACCTGATCGACATAGGCCTGGAACCAGACGCCGTTGATGGGTCCGTCGAGCACCATCGGCGCGGTCATTCCCGTCAATCGCAGAGCGCCAATGAACGTCGTCGTTTTCCAGTGACCGTGCGGGATGCTGGCGCGTAGCCGCTCGCCTTTTGGTGCGCGTCCGCACTTGCGCGCCATATTGGTCGATGCCCATGTTTCATCAATGAACACAAGGCGCTGCGGATCGAAGTCCAGCTGCCCGTCGAACCAATCTTCGCGCCGTTTCAAAACGTCGGGACGGCTCTGCTCAGATGCGTGCGCGGTTTTTTTTAAACGTCAGTCCGCAGCGGTCGAGGAAAGTCCATAATGTCGAGCGGGCCACTGTCACGCCCCGTTCCGCCGTCAGGCGCTCCAGAAGTTCGCTGATGGTCATGTCGGGCGTCGCTTCGATCAACCTGATCAGAAACTCGCGATGCGGGTCCAACTTGCTGTGCGGCGGTTGCCCGCGTTTGAGAGCTGCGCGCCCGCCCGTTTCACGAGCGCGACGAACCCAGACGATGGCGGTCGCAACGCCGATCCCAAAATGAGCGGCGGAACCCCGAACTGACTTGCCAGACAACGCGGCGGCGATAACGCGATCACGCAAATCCTGGCTGTAAGACCGGGCCATGGGATGCCTCCCTCGCAATCACGAAGGAAGAATCGCATTCTTAAAGCCGATTGGGAATCCCTTCTTGACTCGGAAAACGGCGAACCCGCTCTAGCACCAACTGCTCCAGCGTCATGGTCGCGGTCACGGCGAGCTTGTCGCTGAACATGCCCAGATGCCGGCCAAGCTGTTCGAGCGCAGCCGTCTTGGAATGGAACTTGACGGTAATTCCCTCCTTGGTCTTGCGGATCTCGGAGATTGCGGCGCGGACATGCTGCGGCAGGCTCTCGGACGGCTTCATGCGGACGCCTTGGACGAAAGCCAAGTCATCCGTGTCCGGGATTTGCGTGGGGATTGCCTCGCCCCATTCCACGGCGTCGGTAATGTCGGCCATCGCGATCTTGGTGAGTTCCTCCAGCACACGAGCGACGGTGACGCCCGCAATTTCAGCGCCTTGGGCTTGTATTTCGGTAACTCGGGCCAAGATTTTCTCATTCTGCCTCAAACGATGCGCATTGGAGGCGCTTGGCGCATATCCAGCCGCCACATAGGCCGCTTCATTCGTCATGCCCTTCGCCAGTTCTTGACTGAATTTCTCGTGCTTGGAGTTTTTTAGGATCGTCATTTGATCGGCTCAATCAGGTTTCGAGTGGTTCTGCTCAGGATTGAGCAGAAGTTGTTTGCTCCCCAATTTGGGGGAGCGGCGGGAACCGGCCCGAGAGCCTTTCTCGCCGCCAGAGGCGTCAGCGTGCGGCCTGGAGGCGCGAAAGCTCGGTCTTGTGCTTGGCGGCAAGTGCGGCCTTCTCCTTGGCGTGGCGCTCCTTGAGCGCGGCGGCCTCCTTGCCGTGGCGGTCGCGCATGCCTGCCGGCTCCACGGGGCGCTCCGCCCAGCGGGTGAGTTCGCGGTTGTGGCCCTTCGCAAGCGTGGCGCTTTCCGTGCGGTGCTTGGTGGCGAGCGCGGCGGCCTCCTTGCTGTGACGCTCACGCGTGGGCGCAAGTCGCGCCGCTTCAGCGTCGTTGCGTCGGCCAACCTCGGCCTGCGCGAGCGAAAGTTGATTGTCATACATTTTGCGATGTTGCCGGCTGTCGAGTTCCATTTTGCGTGTCCTTTCCGTGATTAATCGGGATTAATGAAAGTCGTTCACGATCCGCCTGCGGGCGTTTGCCCAGCGGTCGAGTTCGGCGCGGTCGTAGCGAACTGTGCGCCAGCCAAGCACGGCGTAGGCGGGGCCTTTGTTCTCGCGTTCGCTGCAAGCCATGTTCGCCAGCGACTTCGGCGCGACCGGACAGCCGACGCTCGACAAGTATGCGGCGGCCTCTTTCCGCGTCATCCAATCGCTGGCCATCACGCGCCGCCTTTCTTGATGCCGGCGAGGCCGATCAGCACCGCCTCCGCGCGCCCGTCGTCCTTCACACGCGCGAACAGTCCGGCCTTGGCGGGCCAGCGGCGGATTGCTTGGCTCCTCGCCGCGTCCTTTGCGCCGTCCTTGCCCGGAGGAATCCCTATAATTCTCTTCCAAGCCGCCGGCGCAATGAAGGTGGCTGGAACTCCGAAAGCCGCCAAGCAGCCTTCAATGACGCCGCGCGAGCGCCCGAAGGCGAAAGCGCCGGTCGGCCCCTCGCCGGGGCGCGCGCCGACGAACTCGATAAAGGCGCGGTCCGGCTTCCACTGCTGGATGATTTGCGCGAGCAGCGGCCCGTTCACCGTTGGGCGCGACTTCGGCCCGTCGCGCAAGATTGGCATGTCGGCCACGTCGATCAACTCGCCCGTGTCCGAGAGCAGGGCGAGCGCGCCACCCGCGCCAAGATCAATGCCAAGTAGCATATCGGTTTCCTTCATTTGGTTTTGGACGGAAAGTGTGCGGCGCGGCGACCAGCTCACCAGCCTCTCTGGCCCAGGCGTCGTAAAGATCGCCGTCAGCCGCGCTGTCAGGCGGGGGCGCGGTGTCGTTTTCGGCAACGGGACCACGGAGCATCGCCGCCTCGCCGGATTCCCAAAGAAGGGCCGTCTCAGCCGGAATGCCACCGCCACGCTGGAAGCTCTGAACGGTGCCGCTGACCGTGTGGATCGTGGCTGCGCGAGAGGTCAACGCCTCGATCCGTCCGCCGTGCAGAGCGGCGACGAGCCCCTTGCAGTCATGGCGCGCTGCGGGCGCGACGCGATGAACGCCGAATAGGTCGCGCGTCGCCCAGCCTAGCCGCGCCGCCTTGGTCGCCCAGTCTGCTAAGAAGCGCTCGGCGTCAGCCAAGATCACAGGCCACCACGATCCGAAGTCGGGATGGACGCCCGTCTCAGACAACCGGGAAACGCCGTCGCGCCATTCGCGCGCCAATCCATCCAAGGCAGGATCGTCTTGGCTGGCGTCGCGCCCCCCGTTGCTGTCGGCAGTGGCCTGAGCCCACCCGGCTTCGGAATTCTCCTCCCTGGTAGGCTGGTCAATCTCGCCGCCCGCCTCGCTCGCCGGAGTTGACCACAGCAACGAAGCCAGCGCCTGAGCGCGAATGCCGCTGGGGAAGATGTTCGGGGCACAGAGGGATTGATCCTTGCCCTGGTCGGCAATTCCGAAACCTGAGGTTGAAGGAATATAGGCTGTGGATTTTCCAGTCTCACGCGCCCTTATTGGCTGTAGATTTTCCAGTCTCGGACACTCCAGTCTCACCTTATTGGCTGTGGACACGGTAGTCTCACGCCCCTCCGCCTGCAGCCTGAACCACGTGGGGCGGGAGCAGCCAGCCGCTTTCCACGGCTTCGCCTTCTCTTGGCTTACCTTTGGTCGTGGCTGGACGCCTTTGGAGCGCCTGTCGTCGCGCTTACGAACTCGGTCCCGCTCCTTGCGCGCCGCCTTCCGCTGCTCCGGCGAGCCGTCGATAGTTCCAACCGAGCACGCTTCAGCCTCGCGCCGGATTTCTTCGTTAATGCCGAGCATCCTGCCGATGGTGTCGGGGCGCATCATGACGAGGTGTGGCCTGCCGATGCGCTGCAACTCGCGCTCTCGCCATGCAAGCGTCTCGGCGACTTGATCCGCAATTTGCTCCGGCGTCGCCTCCACGCCGCAAGCAGTCACCGCGACTGCCAGCGTGTCGCGGTTAAGGCCCCACCAATCAGGACCGCCGGCTTTTGGCTTCTTGACCATCCCCGCCGCCCGCGACGAAAGGATGTTCGCCAGCACCTTGAGGCACGGTTCCGCCTTCGGGATTTCGCCGTTTCTCTGGAGCGTGAGCAAAACCTTTTTCACGTCGGCCAGCGTCCGGGCCGTGCGCTGCGCAATGGACCCGCTCATTTGGACAGCACGGGTTTGTCAGGGGCGCGGCTCATCATGCCGCGCGCGTTTCCGGGGGAAGAGGCTCACCGGCGATGTACGCGCGCGCCACATGGCCGGGAACGATTGTCTTGCGTCCGATTTTGCGGATGGTGACGAGGCCCGCCTTCAGGTCTGAGTAAAAACCAGTTTTGGAGCGTGGCTTGAGGCCGCAAACCTCATCGACCGTCAGGTTGCCGTGATCGAGCCGCATTTCGATTGAGATAGGCGACTTCTTTTTGCTGCGTTCGGACATCGGCGGTTCTCCATTGGCGTAGGCGCAAGCCTGCGAACGCCAAAGACGAACCACGAGAACTTCTGGCGGATCAAACGCCCCATTTTTTTGCCAGTAGGAACTATTTGTTTTTACTAAGTCTACGCCGACCTTCTGTCAGGCGGCGATTGAGCGTCTCTGCGCGCGAATCGGCGATCTTTGCATTCTTGCGCTTATTCATTTCCGGGTCGGCGGCTTTGACGAAGGCTTCGCAAAGCTCCCGATCTGCCTTCTTACTCTTGCGATTTTCCTTGGGCGGTATCATGATGGCCAGAAGCTCTGGCTCGAAAAAGTCGGAAGACTTGTCCTCTCCCCGATTTTTCTTGTTTTCAATCTGTTTTGGCGCTGCCCCCCTGAGCGGGTGAAACGGCGTGGCGCCATGCAACCGGTGGACCATCCTGGCCTGCCAGTCGTCGTAGACAACCTTGAAGCCTGGATGATGATCGATCGCTATGCGGAGAGCGAGTTCGAGCCCGGCATTTGGATCGTCGATGTTGATCCCGTAGCGCTCTGCGAGAAGCCTGAGTTTCGCTATCCGCGCCGTGGCAACATCAGAAGCCAATTGCTCAATCGCTCTTTCATCGGCAACAGGTTGAGCATCGGGTGGATCGCCGTCCAGTAGACTTGGATATTTCCAGCCGTCCCCGCGAAATGGAACCACGACGGGTTCGTCGAGCGCGTCTAAAGGGGCGCTGGTTTTCGTGTCCTTTTGTCGTTTCATTGCGCGCGTCCTCGAACATCGGAGGAACGCAGCTTTACAACATTGGCGCCCGGCTCGGTCCCGCAATAGGTCGCCCATGCGTCCATGAGCAGCCGGCGCTTCTCCAGGGCGTCATCGCGCCGATAAGCCTGCTCCGCGCTGTCGCCGACCGTATGGGCCAGCGCCGCCTCACAGACCTCGCGCGGAAAACCCGTCTCATTGCCAGCCCAATCCCGGAAGGCTGACCGCATACCGTGAGGCGTCGCTCCCTCGACGCCCATTCGAGCTATGACCTTGGCCATGGCAACGTGCGACAAGGGGCTTTTGGGCCGCTGACCGGGGAACACGAATTTGTTGATGGCCAGCGACTTCAAAACCTCCAACATCGCGACCGTGCGACTGCATAGGGGGACGCGATGAACGCGGCCAGCTTTCATTCGCTCAGGTGGGATCGTCCAGACTTTCGCCTCAAGGTCGATTTCAGACCAGAGAGCGCCATAGACTTCGCCGGAGCGACCAGCGGTCAGAATGCAGAATTCGAGCGCCCTGGCCGCCGAGTTGCCGTCTTCGCGCAGCCGCGCCATGAACGCTGGCAGGTCCGCATAGGGCATCGCCGCGTGATGGCCGCGTGAGAGTTTTGTCCGCTTGGGGAGAAGGTGCGCCAAATGTCCGCGCCAGCGCGCGGGGTTTTCGCCATCTCGCAGTCCCTTCGCCTTGCCGGCGTCGAGGACGGCCTCAATGCGCTGACGAAGCCTTGCAGCCGTTTCCGGCTTTTCCAACCAAATAGGTTTGACGACGCCGAGGACGGCCTCGGTGTCAATCTCGCCTATTACCTTGGGCCGGAGCGCCGCCGACCCCTCAACCAAGGACCAACGCCATTGCTCTGCGTGCTTCGCGTTCCGCCATTCGCCGGCCTTGGCCGCGAGAAGCTCATCGGCAATCTCGCCAAAGGTCTGTTTCGCATCTTCAGCGCGCGCAGCGTCTTGACGAACGCGGATCGGATTTTGGCCCGAGCGCAAGACGCGGCGAGCGTCATCGCGCGCGGCGCGTGCGTCAGCAAGGCTCACGCCTTCATCAAACGATCCAAGCCCCATTTCTGGGCGCTTGCCCTTCCAAGAGAACCGATAGACCCAAGATCGAGCCAACGAGGGCGAGACGCAGAGATAAAGGCCCTGTCCGTCCAGATGGAAACCCGGTCCCGCCGTCGCGACCTTTCGGGCATTCAGATTTCCGCTCACCTGCTAGTCCCCCAGACAGTCCCCCAGAATTGAGCGGATTATAGCGAACTTTGGCGAACCGGCAAGTTCAATGGCGCTGCAAAACACCTGAAAAATATAGGATTAATGAGCGACAGTGATTTTCTGCGGACCATAGGTGGTCGGACCGCCACTCCGACCATTTCTCTTGCAACAATGATTTGCAGAAACGGCCAGCGGTCGTCGCCGGTCCGATTTCCGTTGAAATTGCCCCGAGCCGCATGCAAAACAGGTTTGGTCAGCCCGCCTCGCGGACATGAGTGTGGGAATGGGCGTGGGAATCGGCGTGCGGTTCCTCGCCGCCGTGTTGATGCGCCTCGGCAGCCACATCGACGGGCACGACCACAAGGCGCCCGTGGCGAACGCCCCGCTCGGCGATCACATGCTGGGCGAAATGCCGCACATCGGCGTGGGCGCCACGCAATACCGCCACTTCAAGGCAGGATTCGTGGTCGAGATGGACATGCAGCGTCGCGACGGAGAGATCGTGATGATCGTGCTGGGCGCTCGCCAGTCTCTGGGCGAGCGCGCGCACTTCGTGGTCGTAGACATAGACCAGAGCGGCGACGCAGGCGCCTTCGCCATTTTCCGGGCGGACTTGCTGCAGGCCCGCGCGGGTCAGGTCGCGTAGCGCTTCGGAACGATTCTGATAGCCTCGCTCTTTCTGGAACGCATCGAGCTCTTGCGACGAGATTTTCGTCCAGCGTCACTGTCACCCGCTGCATGTGCGCCGCCTCCCGAAACCGCGTGAATTCAAACTTGGCGCAAGGTTATGTCGCCAATGCGGCGGGGGCGAGAAGGGGGCTAGGGCATGGCCGGAAGGACGGCTCGCCCGTCGGACGCGGGGTCGCTATGTTCAAGTCGCGCGCTCCTGCCCAAGGTGGACCAACCATGAAGTCTTTTCTCGCCGCTATTCTCGTTCTCGGACTTGCCGCGCCGGAGGTTGCGAGCGCCGAAACAAAACCGGTCCGCATCTGGAATCTGACGGCGGCCGTCATCCTGGACTTCCGGCTTGCTCCGGCCGGCTCCAAGGCTTTCGGGCCAAATCTCACCAAGGAAGACAAGGACGGCGAGATCGATATTGACGAGAGGTTGGCGTTGCGCGCCACGCCGCCAGGCCGCTACGACGCCCTTATCGGCCTCAAAGGCGGCCGCCGGTGTCATGTCGACAATCTGAAGATCGATGCGGGCTCGATTGTTTCGATCGAGGAGAAGGACCTTCAGGGCTGCGAATCGAAAAAATAAGCGGAAGGTCGGCCGGCCCTCCGCCGCTATTTCGCAAGCGTTTCCAGCGCCGCGCGCATGAGGTCCATGGAATTTTTCGCGCCAAGCTTCGATTTCAGCGCCGTGCAATTGTTGGCGACCGTCTTGTAGGAAATGCCCAGCGCGTCAGCGATGCCGTTCATCGTTTCGCCATTCGCCAAAAGCCGCACGATCTCCAGTTCGCGGGTGGTCAGGTTGGCCAGCGGATTGTCGGATCTCTCGAACGCCAGTTTTCGCGCGAGATCGGCCGGGAGATAGACGCCGCCGGCGGCGACCTGGCGCAACGCCTCGACGAACAGGCCGGGATCATCGTTCTTGGCGATGAAGCCCTTGGCGCCCGCCGTTATCGCGCGCGAAACGAAGGCCGGATCGTCATTCATGCTGAACACGACAATGCGGGCGGAGGGATCGCGCAGCAGGATGCGGCGGGTCAGTTCCAGGCCCGAGTGGCCCGGCAGATTGATGTCGATCACGGCGACATCGGGCGCGCGCGCGACATAGGCCTCGAACCCGGATTCGCCATCGGCCGCGTCGAAGATTTCGATATCGGGATGACCGGAGGCGAGCGCCTTGCAGCCGGAAACGACGATCGGATGATCGTCAACGATCAAGACGCGCAAGTGAAGACCTTTTCAACGAGGAGCGAAGCCGATAATGGCGTGCGTCTCGGGGGGGCGCAAGAGGCTGCCCGCGCCGGAGTTTTTCGCCGATGGGACAAGCCATATCGCTCAAGGTCCGGCTCGACCTGCTGTTCGGGCTCCTGCTGTTCCTGGGGCTCGCGGCCGACATCGGCCGGATGGTTTCCGACGCCGGCCCCCGCGTGCGCGCCGAGGGTGAGGCCATGACGCGGATTTCCCGGGACTTCGTGATCGCGGCGCTCGTCAACCTCAATGGCGTCCCCGACCCCGAGGCCAAATTGCCGCAACTGATCTCCAGCCTGGGCGCCTTGCGCCACATAAGGATCAGCTATGCGCCCAGCCAGGGCGGCATTGCCTCCGCGATCGTTCCTGTCGAGCCGGCTCGGGAGCAGGGCGCCAGAGTGGTTCTCGGCTCTCGTTCGGGCCCCCGGCCGCACGACTATCGTACCCGTTGTCTTCGATGCCCGAAAACTTGGCGAAATCATTATCGCCAGCGATCCCGCCGATGAAGTGAACGAGGTCTGGCAGGCCGTCAGCACGCTGGCGGTCACGGGCGGCGCGATGGCGCTGGCCGCCTTGCTCGGCGCCAGCCTGCTGATTGGCCGCGCGTTGCGGCCGCTGACCGCCTATGGCGCGACGCTCGGGCGCTTGCGCGACAGCGACTACCAGGCGCGCGCCGAGCCCGCCGGCTCGCCCGAGCTTCTGGATATCTGCTCGAAGATCAATACTTTGGCCGAGGCCCTGGAAAACCTCAGCGGCTCCAACCAGCAGTTGATCCGGCGGATGATGGATTTGCAGGACGACGAACGCAAGGCGATCGCCAACGAATTGCACGACGAGATCGGCCCGCATCTTTTCGCCATCCGCGCCAATGCCACCGTTCTCGAAAAAAGCCTGCGGGAGAACGGCAATGAGGGGCAAATGCGCAACGCGCGGGCGATCGGCGGCCAGATCGAATTGCTCCAGGGGCATAACCGGCGCATCCTGCGGCGCCTGCGGCCGGCGGCGCTCGACGATCTCGGTCTTGCCGAAGCGCTGCAAGTGCTGGTCAAGGGATGGCGGGAGAGCGAGCCTTCGGTCGCTCTCGATCTGGACTTGCCGGACCAGCTCGATGATTGCGACGCCCGTCTGAGCCTGGTGTTGTATCGGGTGGTTCAGGAAGCCCTCACCAATGTGTTCCGGCATGCGAAACCTGAACATGCTTCCGTCGCCATCGTCCGGCATGGCTCGGCCGATGATGCCATGCGTACGCTCAGCGTGACGGTGACCGACGACGGGCCCGGCATGTCGGCCGACTCCCGTCCCGGCCTCGGTCTGACCGGAATGCGCGAGCGCGTGCGCGGCCTTGGCGGGAGCTTTTCCTATGGGACGGCGCCGGGCGGCGGCGCGATCATCGAAGCCGTCATTCCCCTGCATCACTAGCGACCGGCTCCGCGCGGGAAAACTCCCGTGCTCGCAGGGACGCAGTCCCTGTCATTTGGTGAATCATTGAAATTAACCAGCGCGGAGCGGCCCGCTAAGGTGATTTCAGGTCGCGGCGGGTCCTTGAGACAAGGCCTCCCATCCTTCCCTCCCAAATTCCCACCCGCCGCGACCCGACCCATGCGCCTGCCCCACGCGCCTCAGCGCCGTTGCAAGGGGCCGCCGCGCGGTTTCGCAACGTCCGACGGCGTCGCGCCACATCGCCAATCCAATCGAGGTCGAGATGCTTTCTGTTGTTGTTCTGATTTGTTCGCTTGCGACGTCCCCCGCGATTGTGATGCATCGCATGCGTTGGTGACTTTGCGCGGCGGCGAGACCGCCAGCGTCATGACTTGCGGCCTTGAAGCGCAGGCCCTGTTTGGCCGCTCGGCGCTCAAGCCCGCGCCAGACCATGAATACGCCAAGATCGTTTGCGCGCGCAGCGGGACGGCGAGCAATGTCCTTCTGGCCAACCAAACGGCCGCCTCGCGACCGGGGTCCTTTGAGTAACAAACCGGAATCGTCGTCGTGTCGGGAAATATTCCCGGTCGGGTTCGGGAAAAAGTCCCGAAATAATGTGAATATTTGAACTTCACTCATCGTCAATGCTTGATTATGGTGCAAATAAGGCGCGGTGAGTTGAATAGCTCTCCGCTCGTATTGGCTCTGTTCGGGTTCAGGGCGCATTTGGACGCCAAGCGGAAACTGGAATTTCGGGGAAAGTGATGAAGCGTCTTTACCTGTCGGTCGCCACCATGGCCGTGATCGTCGCGGCGCCGGGAGGCCTTCGCGCAGAAGTGGTGCAGCTTCCCGATATCGACATCACCACCAGCGCGCCGACGACGGCCGCGACAGCGCCAGCCGGCGGCGGCGCTTACAATTTCTTGCAGGACACCAGCCCATCCGACAACCAGCATGTCGACGCGACTGAGATCGCCCGCACCGGATCGCCCTTTGTCACTGAAGCGTTGCAGCGCGCCGTGCCCGGCGTCACCCTCGCGGCGCCTTCCGGCAATCCGTTCCAGCCGGACCTTGAATATCGCGGCTTCGTCGCCTCGCCGGTCTCCGGCACGCCGCAGGGCTTCGCCGTCTATCAGAACGGCGTGCGCATCAACGAGGCCTTCGGCGACCAGGTCAACTTTGACATGATCCCGACCTTGGCCATCGCCTCGATGGATCTGGTCTCCAACAATCCAGCCTTCGGCCTCAATGCGCTCGGTGGCGCGCTGAACATCAAGATGAAGGACGGCTTCACCTTTTCCGGCGGCAAGTTCGATCTGATGGGCGGCTCCTATGGCCGCGTCCAGGCCGGGCTGGAATATGGCAAGCAGGTGGGCAACTGGGCCTTCTATGCCGCGCTGGAAGCCGCGCATGACGATGGCTACCGCGACTTCGGCTCCTCCCTGGTGCAGCGTTTCTATGGCGATCTCGGCTATCGCGCCGAGGGCAACGAGATACACCTGAGCATCAGCGCGGCCGACAATCTTTTCGGCGCCGCCGGAACGTCTCCCGTTCAATTGCTGCAGCAGCAAGGCTGGGGCGCGGTCTATACGACGCCGCAGACCACGCGAAACGAGATGGGCATGGCGAGCCTCTCGGGCAAGTTCACGCTTTCTCCGACCTGGAGCCTGTCTTCCTCCGCCTATGTCCGCCGCTTCGTGCAGGCTACGCAGGACGGCAATCCGACCGACGTGCAGGTTTGCGCCGACGGCGTGAATCTTTGCTTCAATGACACTGTCACGCCAGCCAACGGGCTGAATGGTCAGCAGCTTCCAGTCAGCGCCATACCCAATCCCAACAACTTGCCCTTGGGCGAGATAGACCGCACGAGCACGCTCACCACCAGCACGGGCGCGAGCGTCCAGCTGTCCAATACGGACTCGCTGTTCGGCTACAAGAACCATCTCAGCTTCGGCGCGAGCTATGATTACGGCATGACCTCCTTCGGCGCCAACGCCGAACTGGGCGTCATCCAGCCGAATTATGTCATCGCCGGGTCGGGCGTCTATCTCGGCCCCTCGGGCAATCCGGTCTCCGACGGGCCGGTCGACGTTCAATCGATCAACCGTTACCTTGGCCTCAACCTGCTCGACGCCTTCGACATTTCCGACAAGCTGACCTTGTCCGGCGGCGCGCGGCTCAACATGGCCTCCATCTCGCTGTTCGACGAACTGGGCGGCGGCGTCACCGGCGAGCATGAATATACCCACACCAATCCGGTGGTCGGCCTCACCTGGAAGATCACGCCCGGCCTCCAGGCCTACGCGTCCTACGCCGAATCCAACCGCGCTCCGACGCCTCTGGAGCTGGGCTGCTCCAATCCGCTCCAGCCGTGCATCATAGGAACCTTCCTGGTCAACGATCCCAACCTGCAACAGGTCGTGGCGCGCACCTACGAGGCCGGCTTGCGCGGCCAGAACGATCTGGGCAGCGATTGGGGCTCGATCGGCTGGAAGCTGGGCGCCTTCCACACGCTCAGCTCCAACGACATCCAGCAGATCAACGATCCGGCCCAGCCGGGCTTCGGCTATTTCGCCAATGTCGGCGACACGCTACGTCAGGGCCTGGAAGCCTCCGTCAACTACAAGAAGGGGCCGTTCGACCTCCACGTCAGCTATGCTTATGTCGACGCGACCTATCGGAGCTCGCTGGTGCTGCAATCCAACAGCCCCGCGGCCGACGCCAATGGCCTGATTTACGTGACGCCCGGCGACCAGATTCCGATGATCCCGCGTCATCGCGTGAAGCTGGGCGGCGATTGGGACATTTCGTCCAAGGCGCGCGTCGGCGTGGATGTGCTGTTTGTCGGTCCGCAACGTTACGCCGGCGACAATTCCAACCAGGAACCCATGCTGCCGGCCTATTTCACCGTCTCGCTCAATGGCTCCTACAAGCTGACCGACCAGGTCGAAATCTACGGTAAAATCGACAACTTGCTTGATCGTCACTACTACATCTACGGCGGGTACTTCGACACTCCCGGTCCTTTCGGGAACTTTACCAATGCGGAAGCCGTCACTCCCGCCCAGCCCTTTTCCGTCTATGGCGGCGTGCGGGTGACGTTCGACGCGCCGGAATCGGCGCCGGCGACGGCAGTCGTCGCCAAATACTGAGCGCGCGCAGGAACACCCGGGCGTGAGGCACGGGCGCCTACGCCGAACCTTCGGTCCGGAAACCATGACCGACTGGCGGCTCGACGACTATTTTCCGCGTTTCCTCGCCGATCTGATGGCGGCGGAACAGGCCCAGTCGCGGCCGGGTTCGGCGCCGCTGTGGTCGCGTTTGCGCGCGGGCGGCGCGGACTGGATCAATGTTGATATAGGCACGGATTCGCTGGAGCAATTGCGTCTCGCCATCGCCGTCGCGGCGGCGCTGCAATTTCCGCAACATGGCCGGCCCGACCGTTTGCAGGAGATGCGGACTTTTGCGCAATGGGTCGCGGAATGCCGCCGCGTCTCCGGCGGGGACCCTGGCGCGCTGGCGTTCAAGACGTCCGGCAGCAGCGGCGAGCCGAAAATGATTGTCCATGACTTCGCGGCGCTGGCCCAGGAGATCGATGCGCTGGCCGCCATTTTCGCTGGCGTGACGCGGATCGTCACGCTGGTCCCCTCGCACCATATCTACGGTTTCCTGTTCACCATCCTGCTTCCGCGGCGGCTGGACGCGCCCGTGCTTGACGCGCGCGGGGCCTCGCTCGGCGGGCGGCTGAGGCCGGGCGATCTCATCGTCGCGTTTCCGACCTTCTGGCAGGCGGCGGCGGAGGCGGGCGCCGCGTGGCCGGACCGGGTGCAGGGCGTATCATCGGGCGCGCCCACGCCATCGAAACTGGGCGCCGCCTTGGTCGCGAAAAACCTGGCGCGGCTGGTGGAGATCTACGGTTCGACCGAGACCGGCGGCATCGGCTGGCGCGACGATCAGGATGACGGGTTCCAACTCCTGTCCTTCTGGTCCAGGGACAATGACGATCGGATCGTGAAAAATTTCGGGCGCGGGGCGCAAGTGTTCGATCTGCCCGATCATGTCGTCTGGGCGGGCGATCGCGTCCTCTTGCCCATGCGCCGGCGTGACGGCGCGGTGCAGGTCGGCGGCGTCAACGTCTATCCGGATTTCGTATGCGCGGTGCTCAAGACCCATCCTGCTGTCGCCGACGCCGCCGTGCGCCTGATGCGGCCGCATGAAGGCGAAAGGCTGAAGGCCTTTGTCGCGCCGCGCAATCCAGCGTCTTGCGTCGTATCGCTGGAGCAGGAGCTGGATGCATGGCTGGCGGAGCGCCTGACCGTCGCGCAGCGGCCGCGCGCCTTCAGTTTTGGGCCGCGGCTTCCGGTGAACGCGCAGGGCAAGCCGTGTGACTGGCCGCTGTCCGACGAATCAGCAGCGTCGCCAGCGCCGCCAGCATTTCCTCGGGCCTGAGCGGCTTGGCGATGAGCGGCGCCTTCCGGCAGGAGAGGGGAACGTCCAGCCCCTTGCCGAAGCCGGTCAACAGAAGGAAGGGAATTTTGCGCGCGTACAGCGCGTCAGCCAAGGGCCAGACGAGGACGCCGGCAAGATTGACGTCGAGCACGGCGGCGTCGACGTCTTCGTTTTGCAGCAGGTCGAGCGCTGTTCCGAGGCGGTCCGCCGGGCCGACGACGCGGTAGCCAGCGGCGATGAGCGCGTCTTCGGCGTCAAGCGCCACGAGAGCTTCGTCATCGACCAGTAAAATGCGTTTTGCCTGAATTCGTTTTGCCGTCATCAAATCAGCCGCGCTTGATGAAAATCCAGCAGCCCCCGTCGCTGGCCGATTGCGCGCGGACAGTGAGCTCCCGATCGCTGTCGCTGAAATCGCCAAGAAAGGTGAAACGGATGTCCAGCGTTCCCTCGCGAAGCGCCTTTTCGATGCGGCCCTTGAAATAACCGTTGTTCATGCAAGGGGCGACATCGGTGAAGAACAAGCGGCCCAGCGAAGCTCGCTCGCCGTAGCCGGAGAGTTCAGCTTCCGCTTTGTTGAACACCCGCACGATATTGTTCTTGTCGAGACCGGTCACGCCGAAGGGCAGCAGGTCAAGTTGCTCGCCTGAGAGAGCTTCCACCGCTTCCGCGAGTTTGGGCGTATCGAACATGGGCAATGTGTCCATAACTCGCCTCTGAGTTGAAAATCCGCTTGCTGCTTGCTTTCGCGAAAAGATAAAAGTTTTTGGCAACTTTTGTAAAGTTCTCGCATAGCATCGGCGCTATAGCAATTCGTCACACGACGAACGGAGGCGTGATTGCCGGCAAATTCAATCAAGTCCATGACGACGACTGAAAATATCGCCGCCGCCCTGACGCAGATGCGCGCGTTTTCCGGTCGCACCCAGGCGGAAGTCGCGGCGACGATGGGCACGACGCAGACAGCGATCGCGCGGCTCGAAAGCGGCCGCCAGAGCCCGAATATCCATACGTTGCAGAATTACGCCCGCGCCAACGGCTTTTGCTTGGAGATCGGCTTCGTCGATTCGACAGGCGAGGCCGAACAGCGCACCGGCTGCGTTCTCGTCATTGACCGATCGCATGCCGAGGCGTGAACGTTCCGCGCCCGCGCGCGGTCAAGCCTTTTCGGGCAGGCGCGTCTGGCCATCATAAATAGCGATGCCGACGACATGGCTCGCCTCACGCCCGCGCGTGGCGCAGAAGGGGACCAGCAGGCGCTCGAAGGTCAGGGGATCGCCGTCGCCAAAGTCAAAGCGCAGGAATTCATGGCAAGGCTCGGCCTTGCGCGCGCAACGCCGGTAAATGTCCGCGAGACTTGCCGCCTCGCCGCTGGCCAAGTCCTCCTCGGTGATGGGATGGCCGAGTTCGCCGATCAGCGCGCGGCCGATTTCGATGAAGCGCACGGCGTCCGCCGCGTCGATTGTGGCGAAGGTCAGCGCCCCGGTCGCCGCGAACCGGCTCCAGTCGAAATTGGCGAGTTGCGGCAACCCGCCGTTTGGGCCGCGCAACCGCGCCCATTGGTCGTATAGCGAGCAAACGAGGTCGTTTTTCAGGTTTCGGCGCAGTGGCGAAACCGTCATTTCGACGCCGACCCGTTCCAGCGGCGCTTCGATGCGATAATGGAAACCGTCTTCGCCATAGACAAGTCGCGGCTGGCATTCGAATTCGGCGCCGGCGATGCGGGTGAGGATCACCGTGCCGAAGCCGCGTCGGCTCGGCGGTTTGCAAGACGGGCCTCCCTGTTCGCTCCAATCGAAAACGAATTTGTCGCCGTCCGGAGCTTTTTCGATGCGCCAACTGACCCGCAACAGGCCGGCGGCGACCGAAAGCGCGCCATATTTAGCGGCGTTGGTCGACAATTCGTGGGCGATGAGGCCAAAGGTCTGCGCCGCCTTGACCGTCAGGATGACGCTCGGCCCTTGAAGCCCGGCGCGCGCGCCGAAGGCGGCCAGGTTATTGTGGAGGATGGTTTCGAGGTTGGCGCCGTCGAAAGCCTCGTCGGTCAGGACGCCGTACGTCGAGGCGAGGGCGGAAAGCCGTCCGTTGAAGGCGTCACGCGACTCGGCGAGAGGGCGGTCGTCGGTCAGGCTGCGGTGGGCGACAGACTGGATGACCGCCAGCAGGTTCTTGCCGCGATGCGCCAGTTCGCGCATCATCGTCAATTGCCGCTCCTCGGCGAGCTTTCGCTCGGAAATGTCCTCGACGACGGCGATGAAATAATCCACGCCGCCGCTTTCGGCGCGCACGCAACTCAGGGTCACTTCGGTCCAGACGAGCGCGCCGTCCGGTCGCCGCAGCCGCTTTTCCATCATGCAGGAATCCGCGCCGCCCGAGCGCAACACTTCGAAATGGGCGGCGTCGGCGTCGATGTCGTCGGCAAAGGTGACGTCCTGCACGGTTTTCGAACGCAGGTCGCCTTCGCTGCGCCCGGCAATCCGCAAAAGCGCCGGATTGGCGCGCAGCCAGCGGCCGTCCGCCGCGATTTCGGCCATGCCGACGGCGGCCTTGTCGAACATGGCGCGAAAGCGCGTCTCGCTCGCGCCCAGCGCCAGTTCCGCCAGCTTGCGCGCGGTGATGTCGAGGTGGGAAATGATCGCGCCGCCGCCGCCCAGAACATCGAGCGCGGCGGCGTCCATGACGAACCAGCGCTGCTGCGACGGGCTGTGACACGGATATTCCATCGAAAAGCGCTCGATGGAGCCTTCGAGCACGGCCGAGATGCCCGCAAGCGCCCGATGCGCGTATTCGTCGCCGGCCGAGGCGCGGCGGCTCACCTCGAGATAATTGGCGCCGACGGCGAGCTTGCAGTCGGGCGTCTCGCAGTTCAAGGCGGCGAAGGTCATCCAGGCGCGGTTGACGAGAAGAACCGCCCCGACCGAGTCCACCACAGCGATGTGTGCTGGCAGCGCCTGCAAACCGAGGCGGAACAGGTCCGTCGTCGCTTGCAGCGCATCCTCGGCCTTGGCGCCGGTAAACTCACGCATAGGCCTCTCCCGCGCAAAATCTGGCGCTTGTCTATTCGATGAGGCAATGGCTTGGCTGTCAAGATGAGCGCGCGCGCCGTAGGCAATTTCTGTGCAATATGCGAGCATTTGCAGACCGCAACGTGGCCTCGACCGAAGCTTAGCCCATGTCATATATGAACGAACTCGATTACCCCGATGCGCTGATCGCCTCCGTGCTGCGCGCGTCCAGGACCATCGCCATGGTCGGCGCCAGCCGGCGTGAAAACCGGCCGAGCCATGAAGTGATGAGGTTCCTGCAGCGGCGGGGCTATCGCGTCATCCCGGTCAATCCCGGCGTGGCCGGGCAGTCCCTGCTCGGCGAGACCGTCGTCGAGAGCCTCGCCGCTCTGACCGAATCGGTCGACATGATCGATATTTTCCGTCGTTCCGACGCGGTCGCGCCGCTCGTCGACGAAGCCATCGCCGTCGGCGCGAAAGTCGTCTGGATGCAGCTCGGCGTCCGCGACGACGCCGCGGCGGCCAAGGCGCGGGCCGCGGGCCTGACCGTCATCATGGACCGCTGCCCGAAAATCGAGATCGCGCGGCTGGCCGGGGCGGGTCTTCTCTAGGCCGCGCGCACCGAGTTGAGAAAACCCTCGACTTCGACGCGCAGCCTGCCGGCCTGCTGGGCGAGGTCGCCGGCGGAAGCGAGGATCTGGCTCGAGGCCGAGGAAGCGCTTTGCGCCGCCTCCAGCACGCCGGATATATTTTCCGTCACCTGTTGCGCGCCTTGCGAGGCGTTGTGAATGTTCCGGGCGATTTCGCGGGTCGCGTCGCCTTGCTGGCCGACCGAGGCGGCGATGGCCTGGGCGATTCCATTGACCTTCTCCGTGGTCCGCACGATGGAAGAGATATTTTCCGCCGCGCGCGCTGTGGTCGCCTGGATGTCGCCGATCTGCGCGGAAATTTCAGCGGTAGCCTTGCCGGTCTGCTCGGCCAGGCTCTTGACCTCCTGCGCCACCACGGCGAAGCCGCGTCCAGCCTCGCCGGCGCGGGCGGCCTCGATCGTGGCGTTCAGCGCCAGCATGTTGGTCTGGCCGGCGATATCGGCGATGAGGCTGACGATGCCGCCGATCTTTTCCGCGGCATGCGCGAGTTCGCGCATCTGGAGGTCGGTTTTTTCCGCCTGGCTGGCGGATTCCCCGGCGATTAGTTGCGACTGGCGCACCTGTTCGCTGATTTCCTTGACGGAATAGGACAATTGTTCGGTGGCGGAAGCGACCGAGCCGATATTGCCGGAGGAGGTTTCCGAGGCGTCGGCGACGGTTTTCGCCTGGGCGGCGGTCTCGACCGCCGTATCGCTCATCATGCGCGCCGTGGCCTGAAATTCCTCGGCCGAGCGAGAGACGCCGGCGACGATGGCATGCACCGAGCGCTCGAATTGTCCCGCCAATTTTTCGGCCATGGCGCGGCGCTGCGTCTCCTGGCCGGCGCGGGCGCTGGCGCTATCGGCTTCGAGTTCGCGCGCCTTGCGCATGTTGCTTTTGAAAATATCGAGCGCGCGCCCCAAGGCTCCGACCTCGTCGCGGCGTTCGCCGCCATCGACGGAGACGTTCAGGTCGCCGCTGGCCAGTCGCTCGACGGCGCCGGTGGCGCGCTGCAAGGGCGCGACAAGGCCGAAAACCAGGGCGACGCTCATTGCGGCGCCGATCGCCACGCCGAGGCCGAGGCCGGCAAACACGATGATGCGGCTGAAGCGATAGATGGCCTCTTCGGCGTCCGCCGTCCGGGCGCCCTCGCTTTCGTTGAATTCGATGTCCTTGCGCAGAACTTCGGAAAGGGCGATGCGTGAGCTCTCGTCGCCATTGTTGAAGGCGTTCATGGCGCCGGTCATGTTGCCGCTGCGGGCGATGTCGAGCGTATCCAGGGCCGATTGCCGAAAAATCGGCCATTGCTTGGCGAATTCCGCCATCAGCCTGGCGTCGTCGCTGTTGGGGACGATCAACGGCTTGTAACCGGTATAAGCCTTGTCCACCGCCGCCGCAGCCGCGCTCATCGTGTCGTCGACGGCCTCGGCGTTGGTGTTGGTGGAAATCGCCAGCATGGAATTGGCTTCGGCCAGACGGTACAGATTCACATTCGCGTGCAGGACGCCGATCTTGGTTGCCGAGGGCAGCCAGTTGTCGCGCACGTCCGCCGCTTTGCCGGCCATGTGCGACATTTGCACGATGGCCAGAAGGCCAAGCCCGAGCACGGCGAGGACGAGGCTGCCGAAGGCGGTCAGGATCTTTGTTTTCATGCTCAGATCGCGCCAGAAATTCATTTTCTTCCCCATTCGCCACGATGCACGCGCGTGCCGGATGGGAAAATAACAACTATAAGTTGTATAAATCTTTACCTGGTTGAATTTACAGCGCCGCCAACTGAAAAAGCGCGCCGTCTGGCGTACGGCGCGCTTCGGCTGCGTCAGCCGACAATGTGCTTTTCAATGTCCCAGACCGGGAACTTGGTGAAATCCTTGTCGATTTCGGCGATGACCTTGCCCTTGACGTCGGCATGCAGCACGCGTCGCAATTCGGCGAGCGTCTTGGCCGGGGCGGCGATCACCAGAGCGGGGGCGGCGCGTTTGCGCACCACCGTTTCCAGCGCCGCGGCGGCGCGCTGCGCGAAACGGCTCTCTTCGATCTCATGCCAGTCCGTCGTCTCGACGGCGCTGCGGCCATTGGAGTTGGCGCTGGAATGCGTGCGCCCGGGCCGGTCGGTTCCCTGTTCGTGGGTGGGCGGGTTTTCGTCGGCGAGAACGCTGACCGTGACAAAATTGGCGAATTTTTCATCTCCCTCGTTGCGGAGGAAAAGGGCCTTGCGGCCGTCTCCAACGAAGACGAAGGCGTCATGCGGAACAGAAAGCTTGTGCACGATAAAACTCCCGATGTTCGGGCGGTTCGCCGTCGAGGTCGTTTACCGTCGCGCGGCGCCGTCACAGCTGCCGGAGCGGCGCTTCGCTTGGGCGCCGCGCTCCCTTCCTTCCCCCTTCCTGCCGTTCAAGATAGGGCGCGTTCCTCGCCGCCGCCATGATGCGGGTCAAGGAAACTAGGGTTTATTTCGGCATCGGGACTCAACAGGCGAGCGGGCGCAGCCTCCGCCGCGTCGAATCATTGTCGAGCAGGCGGCCGGCGTCGCCGTCGAGCCTGTGCCGCCAATTGGGCTTCTCAATCGTCGTGCCCGGCACGTTCGGCTGCGCTTCGCTTGCCACGGCGTCCTCGACAGCGATGATCTTCAGCGCGCAAGGCGTCGCCGCGACATAGGCGATCGCCGCCTCGACCACGGGCCAGCTATCCCAGTCAGCCGGAACGTCGCCTTGCGCCACGCCGGCGTCGCGGAAACAACGCCAAAGCATTCCTCGATCGCGGTCGCGAGAGTCCTTCGCCGCTTGCGCCGCCCCTTCGAGATCGGCGCCTTTCCACCAGCCCGCGGTGGCGATCATGTCATGCGTCGTGGTCATCGCCGCCGCGTCATGCGACCAGTCGCGCGGGGGAACATAGCCATTGTCGTGGCGCTCGAAGCGCAGCACCCGCATGCCGTAGGCGCCCTGGCTGGCGAGGAAGTCGCGGTAGCCCCAGGGGACCGTGCCGAGATCCTCGCCGATGACGATCGCCTTATGGCGCCATGATTCCAGCGCCAGCAGGCGGAACAGGTCATCTTGCGGGAAGGCGACATAGGCGCCTTCGAGCGCGCCGCGTCTTTCCGGAATCAGCCACAGTCGGCCGAGGCCCATGACGTGGTCGATGCGGAGGCCGCCCGAATGGCGCAGGCTGGCCCGCAGGGTCTCGATGAACGGCGCGAAACCGTTTTCCGCGAGGCGGCGTGGGGAGAGGGCGGCGAGCGCCCAGTTCTGGCCGTCCGCGGCGTAATAATCCGGAGGGGCGCCGATCGACAGGCTCGACAGGATTTCCGACGGCCGCGACCAGGCGTGGCTGCCGTCGGCGTCCGTGCCAATGGCGAGATCGGCGACGAGCCCGACCTTCATGCCCGCATCGCGGCAGGCTTTTTGCGCCGAGCCGAAGGATTTTTCGGTCAGCCATTGCAGGAAGACCTGGAAATCGACCTCGTCGGCGTTTTTTTGCGCGAAAGCCGCGATCTCGGCGCCGCGCGGATCGCGCAGGGCGGCGGGCCAGTCGCGCCAGCGCCAGATTTGCTGCTCGCGCCAGATTTTCTGGTGCAGGACCTCGAACACGGCATGGTCGCGCAAGCGTGACGTGGCGTTGTCCCGGAAACGACGGAACTCCAAGTCCTGCCCGGACGTGCGCACGAGATCGAACAAGCTGCGCAAAAACTGTCGACGCGCCGCCGTCGCCGCCGGCCAGTCAATCAGGCTTTCGCCGGCCAGGCGCGCCATCGCCGAAGCCTGTCCCGATTGCCGGATCGCTCGGCTGACAAGATCTTCCGGCAGGGCGGCTTCGGGATCGGCGTGCAGCGGATTGTAGAACAGGCGGCTCGATGGCGAATAGGGGCTGAAGCGGCCGGCGTCCGCGCCGAACAGCGCGTGGACGGGACTGATCGCCAGGAGGTCCGCGCCGAGCGCCGCCGCTGAGCGGCCGAGCGCCGCGACGCCGGAGAAATTGCCGATGCCGCCGTCATTCGGACTGCGCAGGGAATAGATTTGCGCCGCCAGCCCGAAGCCCGCTTTGCCTTTGAGATCAGCGAATGTCACGCAGCGCTTCGGGGCCGTCGCGACGGTCACGTCGCCGTCGGGCAGGTGCAGGACATGATAGCCCGGCGTCGCGAACGGCGGCAGCAGCAGGGCGTCGGAAAGGACTTCGAGTGGCGTCAGATGGGTTTGTTCGCCGCTTTCGAGTGTGGCCGCGATTTTACCCGCGCCGGGGCGGGGGCAGGGCAGGCGTAAAACCTCGCCGACGCGCGCGGTGACCAGCGGCGCGGCGTTCTGCGGCGGCTGGCGCAGCAGGGCGAGGGAATCGGCGATTTCCGACTCGTGGCTGGCCGGCAGGCCGAGCGCGGCGAGAATTTCGCGCAGGGATTCGATCGAAACCGCGCGCTCGCGGCCCGCCTGGTCGCGCCAATGCGCGGAAACGCCAGCCTGTTCCGCCAATTGCCGCAGTCGTTCGTCGCTCATGCCGATTTCGTCCTCTGGTCCCGGAAAGGGCGGCGGAGAATGTCACAAATTCGCGGCGCGGTCAGCCTTGGCGGCCGGCTTGTTCGCTTCGGCCGATGCGTTTAGCCTGAAGCGGAAAACGAGAGGAATCCATGTCTTATTCGGGCCGCTGCGGCGACGAGACCTTCTCCTTCGTCGATCTCAAGGCGCTTCTCGCGGCGGCCTCGTCGCGCCGCTCGGGCGACGAACTGGCCGGGATCGCGGCTTTAAGCGACGCGGCGCGCGTCGCGGCGAAATTCATCCTCGCCGACCTGCCGCTGAAGACTTTTCTCGATGAGGCGCTCATCCCCTACGAGCAGGACGAGGTGACGCGGCTGATCCTCGACAGCCACGATATCAAGGCCTTCGCCCCGGTCGCCGCCATGACGGTCGGCGAGTTGCGCGATCATCTGCTCTCCTATCACGTCGATTCCACGGCCCTGACCGCGCTGGCGGCGGGGCTGACGCCGGAAATGGCCGCGGCCGTCAGCAAGCTGATGCGCAACCAGGATCTGATCGCGGTTTCGCGCAAGGGCCGGGTCGTCTCGGCCTTCCGCAACACGATCGGGCTGGAAGGGCGCCTGTCCACGCGGTTGCAGCCCAACCATCCGGCCGACGACGCGAAGGGGATCGCGGCGGCGACGCTCGACGGGTTGGCGCATGGCGCGGGAGACGCCGTCATCGGCGTCAATCCCGCCTCTGACAATCCGCGCAACGCCATCTACCTGATTGAAATGCTGGATGAGTTGCGCCAGCGCTACGCCATTCCGACCCAGACCTGCGTTCTCACCCACGTCACCAACGCGCTAGAAATCATGCGGCGGGGCGCGCCGGTCGATCTGGTGTTCCAGTCGGTGGCCGGCAGCGAAGCCGCCAATCGCGGCTTCGGCGTCGACCTTGCCGTGCTCGACGAAGCCTATGCCGCCGCCTTGTCGCTGCAACGCGGAACCGTCGGCCAGAACGTCATGTATTTCGAGACGGGGCAGGGCTCGGCGCTTTCCGCCGACGCCCATCACGGCGTCGACCAGCAGACCATGGAGGCGCGCGCCCATGCGGTGGCGCGGCGCTACAAACCTCTTCTCGTCAATACGGTCGTCGGCTTCATCGGCCCCGAATATCTTTACGACGGCAAGCAGATCATTCGCGCGGCGCTCGAGGATTTGTTTTGCGGAAAACTGCTCGGCCTGCCGATGGGCTGCGACGCCTGCTACACCAACCACGCCGAAGCCGATTCCGATGACATGGACACGCTCATGGTGCTGCTGGCGGCGGCCAATTGCGCCTTCCTGATCACCGTGCCGGGCGCCGACGACATCATGCTGAATTATCAGAGCCTGTCCTTCCATGACGCGCTATTCCTGCGCTCGACCTTCGGGCTGCGGCCCGCGCCGGAATTCGAGGACTGGCTGCAGCGGATGAACCTCAAGGACGGGCAAGGCCGCCTCGTCGATGTGCGGCACGCCGGTTTCGGCAGGTTGGGGAGGCTGGCGTGAGCGACAGCGAGAGCAGGATCGGCCCGGCCGACCCCTACGCCGCCCTGCGCGCCTCGACGCCGGCGCGAATCGGGCTGGGGCGCGCGGGCAATTCGCTGCCGACGCGGGCGCTGCTGGAGTTCCAGGCCGCTCACGCCCGCGCCCGCGACGCGGTGCATGCGGCCTTCGATGCGCAGGCTCTGGCGCGGGCGCTCAAGCCCCTGCCGACGATCTGCGTGCAATCGCGCGTCGGTGACGCCTCGTCCTATCTGCGCCGGCCTGATCTCGGACGCCGGCTTGACGAGGAATCGCGCGAAAAACTGACCGCTGTCGCGGGAAAACCGGATGTCGTCTTCGTCGTCGCCGACGGGCTTTCCGCGGGCGCGGTCGAGGCGCAGGCCGCGCCGCTGCTCGCCGCCTGCCTGCCGGCGCTGGATGGCCTGGCGATCGGCCCTGTCGTCATCGCCCGCCATGCGCGCGTCGCTCTGGGCGACGAAATTGGCGCCTGTCTAGGCGGAAAGCTCTGTGTGCTGCTCGTTGGCGAGCGGCCGGGCCTTAGCGTCGCGGACAGCCTCGGCGTCTACCTGACCTATGATCCGCGTCCGGGACGGCGCGACAGCGAGCGCAACTGCATCTCCAACATTCACGCCAATGGCGGGCTGACCATTTTCCAAGCGGTCGAGAAGCTCGTCTGGCTTTTACGCGAGGCGCTCGGACGAGGCGTGACCGGGGTAGAGCTCAAGGAAAATTCGGGCGCGCTGGCCGCGCCCGACGTCGCGAAACGCCTGATCGAATGATCGAGGGGGCGACGGGCTCACGCTCCCGTCGC
This sequence comes from uncultured Alphaproteobacteria bacterium, assembly GCA_963828185.1. Taxonomy (GTDB): domain Bacteria; phylum Pseudomonadota; class Alphaproteobacteria; order Rhizobiales; family Beijerinckiaceae; genus Rhodoblastus. The sequence goes on from CAWHDV010000019.1 coordinate 549,593, forward strand.
CGCGAGAATCGGGTTTTATTTGTTTTCCTCGGCGGTGCGCTTGTCGAGGTAGGCCCTGATCGCCCACACAGCCTCCTGGGTGAAGACGCTGCTGTAGCTCGGCATGGTCACGCGACCCTCGGAATTCTGTTTACCGCTCAGGACCATTTGCTTGAAGTAACTGTCGGAGTCATTGAAGCAGGAGTCCTTCTCCTTTCCCGGAGCGTCGCCCACGCATTCCTTGGCGTCCTGCAGCAGATCGGGGGCCATGCCGCCGGCCTCGCCGTTCAAGCCATGGCATCCCGCGCAATTGTGCAAATAGCCGACGGCGCCAATGGCCTCCGCCTTGGCGTTGCCGCGCCAGGGATTGGACGGGAGCCACGTTGTGCCGAGCGACGGCAGTCCGGTGGTGTCCACGGGATGCGGGGTCACATCGCCGTGGGCCAGCGCCTGCGCGGAAGCCAGCGCCAAAAAAGTCGCGGCCATACCAGCCAAACCCGTTAGTTTACGCATGCCAAAAAGCTCCCTGGCGATCGATTTTCGCTTGTTTAGTCGCATGTTCAAGACGTTGACGTATTCAATGCGGCGCAGCCCCGATGGGTCGCAAGTGTACTTTGGTCGCACATGCGCCGATGCGGTCTTTGGCCGGCGCGTCTGAGAGGAATTATGCTTGGATTGCCTGCTTCCAGGCGCCGTTCGACTGATGAATGGCTGTCTGATACTTCTGCTGGATGGCTATGACAGCGTGGGCCCGGCCGGGAAGACTGCGTCTTCGTCGAGGAAAGGGCGCGCCCCATCGCTGCGTTCGGCTGGCGCGCACGCACGCGATGAGCGGCGACGTGAGGCCGCGACGCGCGGCGCGGCCTCGGTTTATCAGCTCAGTTCGCCGATATGCTTTTGCGCGTAGAGCGGCAGGCCGACCTGCTTGATAAGCTCGAGCTGCGTTTCGAGAAAATCTATATGTTCTTCCTCGTCGTGCGCAAGGTCCTCGAACAGGTTCTTGCTGACGCGATCGTTGATCGACACGCAATAGGCGGCGGCTTCAAGATACAAAGCCCGCGCTGAAACTTCGGAAGCCAGGTCCAGTCCGATTACTTCCTGCACATTTTCGCCGATTGTCAGGGCGTTCAGCTCCTGCATGTTGGGAAAACCTTCGAGGAAAAGGATGCGCGTGGTGAACCGGTCGGCGTGGGTCATCTCCTCGATCAATTCCTCGCGCCATTTCTTGGCGAGCCCTTTGTAGCCCCAATTGTCGAGAATTCGGTAGTGCAGCCAGTACTGGTTGATGGCGGTCAACTCGCTGCGCAAACCCTTGTTGAGGTATTCGATCACCCTTGTATCGCCGCGCATGACCTTACTCCCTCTGTCGCCGCCTCAGACAGCCTGCACCCCGCACCGGACCATGTCGGCGCAGCTTGGCAACAGGAGCCGCCGGAAATCGTTCCGCGATCAGAGTAAAATCATTCGGCTGCGGTAGCTAGCGCAAACTCTCCGCTTTCAGTGGCGGCGGCGGCCTGCGCATCCTTCTCCGTCTCGCGTTCGAAAATCGACTGGATATTGCGCACACAGCGCCCACATTTCGGCGCGCGTCCAATGCTGCGAAAGACATCGCGCGCTTTTTCGGCGGAAGCGCCGCAGGGCTTGACGCAGGCCCGGACATCCCGGTCCGATATCACATTGCACGAGCAGAGAATCATTGCGGTGAAAAACTCCCTCACTGTTCAGGCGACAGTAAACAGGCGGCCTCGACGCCAGGAAAGAAATTCGTGTCGCATTAGATTGTTTCTAAACTGCGACGGCGCAACGACGCGCGAAAAAAATAGCGGCCCGAAAGGCTGAGGCCTTTCGGGCCGGCAATTCCGCCAGGGCGCAGTTCATCCCGACCAGATCACACCAGCACCCACGCTTTTCCAAGCGCGATGACAACGCCGATCAGGAAGGGGACGCCAACGGCGGCCCAGGCCAAGCCGCCGGCGAAGCCAAATCGGCCACGCGCGGCGTGCTGCGGATCGCCCTTGATGAAGTCTTCGTGTTGCAGCGATTTTTCGCGCGCCAGCTCCTCGTCGGTCATGTGGTTCTTGTCGGCGACCGGCCGGATCAGCAGGTTGCAGATCAGCCCGAGCAGCAGCATGCCCGCGAGGATATGCAGGGTTCCGTCATAGACGAGGTTGTGCGCCACGCCGGCGTTGATCTGCGCCTGCCGCAATTCGGCGATCAGCGAGGGCCCGACCACGCCCGCCACCGACCACGCTGTCAGGATGCGGCCATGGATCGCGCCGACCATCTGGGTGCCGAAGAGATCCGCCAGATAGGCGGGCACGGTGGCGAAGCCGCCGCCATACATGGTGAGGATCAGGCAGATCGCCGCGACGAACAGGCCGGCCTCCTGATGGTGGCCGAGCACCGGCAGCAACATGTAGACGCCCATGCCGAGTACGAAGAAGACCGTATAGGTCATCTTGCGTCCGATATGGTCGGACATCGACGCCCAGAACAGGCGTCCAAGGCTGTTGAACAGGCTGATCAGGCCGACGAGGCCGGCGGCCGCGGCGGCGATGCCGGCCTTTTGCGAAAGCGTCAAGGCGGCGAGGCTGTCGACGCCGATCAACTTGGCTCCGAACACGTCCTGCAGCATCGGGCTGGCCATGGAGATCACGCCGATGCCCGCCGTGACGTTCAGACACAGCACCGCCCAGACCAGCCAGAATTGCGGCGTCTTCCAGGCCACGTCGAGATGCACGTCCTTGTGCGAGATCAGCGATTTCATCTGGGATTTTGCCGGCGGCGTCCAGCCTTGCGGAATCCAGCCAGAGGGAGCGACGCGGAACCCGAAGGCCCCGAGCGACATGACGACGAAATACAGCACGCCCATGGCCATCAGCGTCCATGCGATGGCGTCGCCGCCGCCGTCCGGCGCGAAATGTTTCATCAGCGCCACCGCGATGGGGGCGCCGATCATGGCGCCGCCGCCATAGCCCATGATGGCGAAGCCGGTGGCCATGCCGCGACGGTCGGGGAACCACTTGATCAGCGTCGAAACCGGGCTGATATAGCCAAGTCCCTGTCCGACGCCGCCGATGACGCCGCAGCCGAGCCAGAGCAGCCAGAGTTGGTGGACCATCACGCCGACGCCGCCGACGATGAGGCCGCCGCCCCAGCACAAGGCGGCGATGAAGCCGGCTTTGCGCGGCCCGGCGTGCTCGAGCCAGCCGCCGAACAGCGCCGCCGACACGCCGAGCATGGCGATGAAGATTTCGAAGGTCGGCGTGACCATCGGCACGGTCCAGTTGCAGGTCGTGGTGAACATCATGCCGAAGAAGCCGATGTTCTGGCAGGCCTGCGCATTGGCCGCCGGAAGGATGCGCGTCATCGGCAGCCAGAACACCGAAAACCCATAGGCCATGCCGATGCACAGATGGATCGCAAGCGCGGCGGGCGGAACCAGCCAGCGATTGAAATTTGGCCCGGCGACGGTGGCCTGTCGGTCGAGCAGCCCCACAGATGGGACTGGACCCATGTTCACTCCAGCGGTCATATTTGCCTCCCATATCATTGTTTTATCGTTGTTTTATAGGTCGGTATTTTTTCTTCTCTTGATCGCCCCGCGCGCCGCCACGAGGAGCGGCGGCGCCTGCCGGCCCGGTTCGTCGAGCGCAGCGAGGAATTCCTCGCGCATTTTCGGCGTCCAGAAATGATTGATATGGTCGGCGATGGCCGCTGCCGCTTTCTCTTCTGGATAGGATTTGAAATAGGCCGCGATTTCCTGCGCCATGCGGATCAGTTTTCCCGGTCCTTCCGCGCCGGGGAAATGATTGGTTTCGATGTTCATGACGCAGCCGCCTCCTTTTCGACACCGTCTCCGGACGCCAGTGCGCCGGTAAAGAGCATCACGCCGTCCGCGCGGGCGACGGCCGCCAATGTCAGGCCCAAGGCCTGCGCCCTGTCAATCGCCAGCGAGGTCGGCGCCGAGATGGCGACCAGCGTCGTCGCGCCGAAGATAGCCGTCTTTTCAACCATTTCAAAAGAAGCGCGGCTGGTGACGACGACGAATCCGTCGCGGGGCGAGATTTTCTCCCGCAGCAGCGCGCCGATCAGCTTGTCGAGCGCGTTATGGCGGCCGACGTCTTCGCGCAGGGCGAGGATCGCGCCGTCGCGCGAGCAGAAGGCGGCGGCGTGCACGGCATGGGTAAGGGCGTTGAGCCGCTGGTTCTTTTCGAGATTGGACAACGCCGCGAACAGCGCTTTGCGCGCAATCGGCGCGGTCGGCGCGACAACCCCGGCCTGAGGCAATTGCTCCACGGTCTCGACGCCGCACAGGCCGCAAGACGTGCGGCCGGTCAGGACGCGGCGGCGCGCCAGATGCTCGCGAAAGCGCCCGGGCGCGAGTTCGATCTCCAGCGCCAGGCCCCTGTCCTGCACCGACGCCTTGACGCCGCGGATTTCATCGGCCGTGCGGACAATTCCCTCGGTAAGGCTGAAGCCATAAGCGAAATCTTCGACATCGCCGGGGCTCGCCATCATGACCGCATAGGGCGCGTCGCCATAGACAAAGCTGACCGGGATTTCGACGGCGATGGCGCGCTGGGAAGGGCAAACGAGGCCGCTTGCGGCCTCGACTTTTTGAGCCCGCGTCAGTCTCGACGCAGGGATGGACTCATTCCGCGGCATCCGGCGCGACCTCCAGGACCTTCCTGAGCGTAACGTCTTCCTCGTTGTTGCGTTCCTGCCATGCGGACAACGAGTTGGCGCGGCGCACTTCCACCGCCGTCACTTTGTATTCCGGGCAACTTGTCGCCCAATCGGCATTGTCGGTGGTCACGACATTGGCGCCGGAGCCGGGATAGTGGAAGGTCGTGTAAACAACGCCCGGCTGCATGCGTTCCGAGATTTTCGCACGCAACGAAATATTGCCGCTGCGGCTGGCGAGCGAAACCAGGTCCTCGTCGAGAATGCCGCGTTGTTCCGCGTCGAACGGATGGATTTCGAGCACGTCCTCCTTGTGCCAGAAGGCGTTTTCGGTGCGCCGCGTCTGCGCGCCGACATTGTACTGCGACAGGATGCGTCCGGTGGTGAGGATCAGCGGATAGCGCGGACCGACGCGTTCGGTGGTCGGCACGAATTCGGTCAGCATGAACTGCCCCTTGCCGATGACGAAGCGTTCGACATGCATGATCGGCGTGCCCTCGGGGGCCGCATCGTTGCACGGCCATTGCACCGAGCCGAGTTCGTCGAGCTTGGCATAGCTCACGCCCTTGAACGTCGGGGTGAGCCTGGCGATCTCGTCCATGATTTCGCTCGGATGCGAATAGTTCATCTCGTAGCCGAGCGCCTTCGACAGATCGAGGGCGACCTGCCATTCCTCCTTGCCGCAAAGCGGCGCCATGACCTTGCGCACGCGGTTGATGCGCCGCTCGGCGTTGGTGAAGGTGCCGTCCTTTTCGAGGAAGGAGGCGCCCGGCAGGAAGACATGGGCGTATTTTGCCGTCTCGTTCAGGAACAGGTCCTGGATGATCAGGCACTCCATGGCCGCGAGGCCCGCCGTGACATGCTGGGTATTCGGGTCGGATTGGGCGATGTCCTCGCCCTGCACGAACAGGCCCTTGAAGTTCCCAGCGACCGCCTCGTCGAGCATGTTGGGAATGCGCAGGCCGGGCTCGTCGTCGAGCTTGACGTTCCACAGGGCCTCGAAGCTTTCGCGCACGCTGTCCTCGGAAACGTGGCGATAGCCGGGAAACTCATGCGGGAAGGAGCCCATGTCGCAGGAGCCCTGGACATTGTTCTGGCCGCGCAGCGGATTAACGCCCGCGCCGACATGGCCGATATTGCCGGTGGCCATGGCGAGATTCGCGAGGCACATCACCGCCGTCGAGCCCTGGCTGTGTTCGGTCACGCCGAGGCCGTAATAAATGGCGCCATTCTTCACCGAGGCGTAAAGCCGCGCGGACGCGCGCAGATCGGCCGCAGGCACGCCGGTGTATGTCTCGCTCTGCTCGGGCGAATGCTCCTCGAGCGCCATGAATCGCGCCCAGGCCTCGAATTCCTCGACGTCGCAACGCGTCCGCACATAATCCTCGTCCACCAGTCCCTCGGTGACGATGACATGGGCCATGGCGTTGAGCAGGGCGACATTGGTTCCCGGCTTCAGCTTCAGATGATAAGCCGCCTGGACATGCGGCGTGCGCACCAGGTCAATGCCGCGCGGATCGGCGACGATCAGCTTGGCGCCGGCGCGCAGGCGCTTCTTCATCCGCGAGCCGAACACCGGATGGCCGTCGGTCGGATTGGCGCCGATGACGAAGATGACGTCCGCCTGATCGACCGATTTGAAATCATTGGTTCCGGCGGATGTGCCGAGCGTCGATTTCAAGCCGTAGCCGGTCGGCGAATGGCAGACGCGGGCGCAGGTGTCCACGTTATTGTTGCGGAAGGCGGCGCGCGTCATCTTCTGCAGCAGGAAGACTTCCTCGTTGGTGCAGCGCGACGATGTGATCACGCCGATCAACTCGCGCCCGTATTTCGCCTGCACGCCCTTCAGCCCATTGGCGGCGGCGGCGATGGCCTCTTCCCAGGAAACCTCGCGCCAGGCGTCGGTGATCCTTTCGCGGACCATCGGCTTGAGCATGCGGTCCTTGTGCGTGGCGTAGCCATAGGCGAAACGCCCCTTGATGCAGGAGTGGCCTTCATTGGCCTTGCCCTGCTTGTAAGGAACCATGCGGATGAGCTTGTCGCCGCGCATTTCCGCCTTGAACGAGCAGCCGACGCCGCAATAAGCGCAAGTGGTGACGACGGAATGCTCCGGCATTCCCTGCTCGATGACGCTTTTTTCGATCAACGATCCGGTCGGGCAGGCCTGGACGCAGGCGCCGCAGGAGACGCACTCCGAATTGACGAAATCGGTCGGGCCTGGCGCGATGCGTGAATCGAAGCCACGCCCCTCGACGGTCAGGGCGAATGTGCCCTGCACCTCTTCGCAGGCGCGCACGCAACGGCTGCAGACAATGCATTTGGCTGGGTCATAAGCGAAATAGGGATTGGATTCGTCCTTGGCGTCGTCGAGATGGCTCTCGCCGTCAAACCCGTAGCGCACCTGCCGCAAGCCGACTTCGGCCGCGGCGTCGCGGAATTCGCCGCCGCCGTCAGGGGAAATGAGGACGTCGCGCGGATAATCGGAAGCATAGAGCTCCATCACGCCGCGGCGCAGCCTCGCCAGCTTCTCGCTCTGGGTGCGGACAACCATGCCCTCTTCCGCCGGGGTCGTGCAGGAGGCGGGCGTCCCGCGCCGTCCCTCGATTTCGACCAGGCAGAGTCGGCAGGAGCCGAACGGCTCCAGGCTGTCGGTGGCGCAGAGCTTCGGGATCTTCACGTCCCGGCTCATCGCGGCGGCCATCACCGACGTTCCCTTCGGAACGCTGACGCGCTCGCCGTCGATGGTGAGGGTGACTTTTTCTTCGGTCAGCCGGATCGGCGTGCCGAAGTCGATATCCGTGACGAGGCTCATCAGGCGCTCCTATTCGGCGGCGGTTTTATGCACGGCGGCCGAGAAATCTTCCGGGAAACGGTCGATGGCGGACAAGACGGGCATGGGGGTCAGGCCGCCATGCGCGCACAGCGATCCGTCGGTCATGACCTCGCAAAGGTCGCGGATCAGCGCGATGTTTCCTTTGACATTGATCCCGTCGATGATTTTCTGGACGGTTTCCTCGCCCCGCACCGCGCCGATGCGGCAGGGCGTGCATTTGCCGCAGCTTTCCGCGGCGCAGAAATGGAAGGCGAAACGCGCCATTTTCGCCATGTCGACGGTGTCGTCGAACACGACGACGCCGCCATGGCCGAGCATGGCGCGATTGGCGGCAAGCGCCTCGTAATCGAGCGGCAGGTCGAGCTCGCCGGCAGATAGATAGGCGCCGAGCGGGCCGCCGACCTGGACGGCGCGAACGGGACGTCCGCTCGCCGTGCCGCCGCCGAAATCCTCGATGATTTCGCGCAAGGACACGCCGAAGGCGAGTTCAATCAGGCCGCCGCGTAAAACATTGCCGCCGAGCTGGACGGGCAGGGTGCCGCGCGAGCGGCCCATGCCAAAGTCGGCATAGGCGGGGCCGCCCTTGTCGAGGATGAACGGGACCGCGGCGAGCGACAAGACGTTGTTGATCAGGGTCGGCTTGCCGAACAGGCCTGATATCGCCGGGATCGGCGGTTTGGCCCGCACCAGGCCGCGCTTGCCTTCGAGACTTTCGAGCAGCGAGGTCTCCTCGCCGCAGATATAGGCGCCCGCGCCGATCCTCAGTTCGAGGTCGAAATGCTTGCCCGCGCCAAAGGCGTCGGCTCCGATCCAGCCGTCGCGCCGCGCAAGGTGCAAGGCGTTGCGCATGGTCGTCGCGGCGTGCGGGTATTCCGAGCGCAAGTAGATGAAGCCCTTGTCTGCCCCTACGGCGTAGGCGGCGATGGCCATGCCCTCGATCAGCACGAAGGGGTCGCCCTCGAAGATCATGCGGTCGGCAAATGTGCCGCTGTCGCCCTCGTCGGCGTTGCACACGACGTATTTCCGCGGCGCCTTGGCGTCGAGCACGGTCTTCCACTTGATACCCGCCGGGAAACCGGCGCCGCCGCGCCCGCGCAGGCCGGACAGGCGCACCTGCTCCACCACTTCGGCCGGAGTCATCCTGAGCGCCGCCTGCAAACCCTTCAACCCGTCGTGAGCACGATAATCTTCGAGCGAGAGCGGGTCGGTCACGCCGACGCGCGCGAAAGTCAATCGCTGCTGTCGCTTCATCCAGTCGAGATCGTCGACGACGCCGAGGCGAAGCGGATGGGCGCCGCCTTGCGCTGCGCCAGCGTCTATCAGCGAGGCCACGTCCGTCGGGGCGACAGGTCCGTAGCCGACGCGGCCTTGCGGCGTCTCGAACTCGACCAGCGGCTCCAGCCAAAGCATGCCGCGCGAGCCGTTGCGCACGATCTCGACTTCCAGCCCTCGCGCGGAAATTTCGCGCGCGAAGGCCGCCGCGACGGACTCGGCTCCGACCGAAAGCGCGGCGGCGTCACAGGGGATGAACAGGCGGATGGTCATGCGTCCGCTCCGACTTTTCCGGCCGCACGGAAGCAAAGCGCGTCAAGACTTTCCTCGTCGAGCCGGCCAAAAATCTCTCCGTCATAGAGGGCGTTGGGACCGAGCGCGCAATTGCCGAGACAATACACCGTCTCAACCTTCAGGCCGTTCTGATAGTCGCCGTCGATCTTGACGCCATGCCTCTTTTCGAGATGGCCGGCCAGGTTTTCGGCGCCCCGCGCCTGACAGGCCTCGGCCCGGCAGAATTTTATCGCATGGCCAAGCGGCGGTTGGCGCTTGAAGTCGTGATAAAAGGAGATCGCGCCGAAGACTTCGGCCCGCGACAGGTTGAGCGACCTTGCGATCATGGCCACCGCGCGCGCATCGACGTAACCAAATCTTTCCTGCAGAGCGTGCAGGATGGGAAGGAGCGGACCTTCGAGGCCGCACAACTCGTCGATTGTCTTCTGGGCTAGGGTTTCGTCCCAAGGATCTGGGGTCGCCATCGTTTTCTCCCGCCCTGCGTTAAAAAGCCGCAGGTTGAACGCAAAACTGGCGCTAAATCCATCAGGCGCGCAAATGATTTTTTTCGAAGGACTGATAGGTCGCGCCTATCAGAAGCCTCGCCTGCCGCCTCGCCCTTCGGGCGATTCCATCAAAAATGCGTTCACCCGTTAGATAGGGAGGTTTCTTCGGGGCGCCAGACCGGGGGGCGTCAATGCCCTCGGATCCTGTCGGTCTTTGTTGTCAGCCGCCTTGCACAGCGTCGGCTGCGCGCGGAGCCGCTCCGCGCCGTCTTGCGTTCGCCCACACGCTGAAGCGGTCGAGATAGAGATAGACTACCGGAGTCGTGAACAAGGTCAGCATTTGACTGATGATCAGGCCACCGACGATCGACACGCCGAGCGGACGGCGGATCTCGCCGCCTTCGCCAAAGCTCAGCGCCAGCGGCACAGCGCCAAGGATCGCCGCCATGGTGGTCATCATGATCGGCCGGAAGCGCAGCATGCAAGCCTCGTAAATGGCGTCGTACGACGTGGCCGCGTGGTCCCTTTTGGCGACGATAGCGAAATCCACCATCATGATGGCGTTCTTCTTGACGATGCCGATCAGCAGGATGATGCCTAGCCCCGCGATGATGCTGAACTGGATATGGAACAGCATCAGGGCGAGAAACGCGCCCACGCCCGCCGAAGGCAAGGTGGACAGGATGGTGATCGGGTGGATCGTGCTCTCGTAAAGGACGCCCAGCACGATGTAGATCGCCAGGAGCGCTACGCCCAGCAGCAAGGGCATGCTCTTGAACGATTTGGCGAACACCTGCGCCGTGCCGGATGGCGACCCGTGCACGGAGGTCGGCATGTGGATTTCGGCCTCGGCGGCGTGGATTTCGGCGAGGCCGTCCTGAAGCGAGTCGTGCAGATCGAGATTGAAGGAAATGGTGGTGGTGACGAAAGGTCCCGAGTGGTTGATCGCCAGCGGCGCGTTCCCGCGCTCGAAATGGGTGACGGCGGAAAGGGGCGCCATCGTTTCCTGCACCGTCGAGACGGCGGAACCTGACGAGGCCGAACTCTTGCCCGAGGCGGCCAGCGCGTTGGTCGCGGCGTTGCGCGCCGTGTCCAGGCTGAGGGAGCCCGCAGCCGTTGCGGACGCGCCTTTTTTCGTCACCGAGCCCCCCGGCAGGTTGCTCAGCGCCACGCCATTGGCCGCGCCGCCGGCGGTCGAAACATAGATCTGGTCGAGCATGGTCGGACTCTGCGTGTAGCGCGGATCGACCTCCATGATCACGTGATACTGGTTGATGGCGGCGAAAATGGTCGAGACCTGGCGTTGGCCGAAGGCGTCATAGAGCGTGTTGTCGATCATCGCCGCCGTCAGGCCGAGGCGCGAGGCCGTATCGCGGTCGATCACCAGGTTGGATTGCAGGGCGCTGACCTGCTGGTCCGAGATGACATCTTTCAGTCGGCCGCGCTTTTGCAAGGCGTCGGTCAGCTTTTCCGCCCAATCGTAGAGCTGTTTGGTGTCTTCGGCCGCCAGCGTGTATTGGTATTGCGACGCGCTCGACCGACCGCCCGCGCGGAAATCCTGCGCCGCGTAAAAAAGCAGCCTCCCGCCCGGCACATGCCCGAGTTTCGGACGCAGGCGGGCGATCACCTGGTCGACGCTGACGTCGCGCTGGTTCAGTGGTTTCAGCGCAGCGAAAACCGTCGCCGTATTGGTCGAGCCGCCGCCGCCGCCGCTGCCCGCGCCGGTGAAGCCGACGACATTGGCCACCGCCGGATCTTCCTTGGTGATGCGGATCATTTCCGCCAGCTTCTGGCTGATGCTCTGGAAGGAGATGCTCTGATCGGCCTGCAGCTTGCCGATCAGCCTGCCGGTGTCTTGTTGCGGGAACAGGCCTTTGGAAATATGGCCGAACAGCCAGAAATTGAACCAGACGGTCAGGCATAAAGCGATGATGGTAAGGAGAGAATGGCGAAGCGCCCAGGACAGGGCGTGGCCGTAGCCCGCATGCAGGCGGGCGAAGCCAAGTTGCAGCCAGTTCGCTTTTCTCGCTTTCTTTTCTTCTTCGCTTTGGCGACGCAGCAGCAGGGCGCAGAGCATCGGCGTCGTCGTCAGCGATATGACAAGCGAGATCAGGATGGCGACGGTCAGCGTCATGGCGAATTCGCGGAACAGCCGCCCGACAAGACCACCCATGAACAGGATCGGCGTGAAAACCGCGATGAGCGAGAGGCTGATCGACAGGACGGTGAAGCCGACCTCGCGTGCGCCGAGCAAAGCCGCCTGGAACTTGTCCATGCCGGCCTCGATGTGCCGTTCGATATTTTCCAGCACGACGATGGCGTCGTCGACGACGAAGCCGGTGGCGATGGTCAGCGCCATCAGCGACAGCATGTCGAGGCTGTAGCCGAAAAGATACATCACGCCGAACGTGCCGATGATCGACGCCGGGACGGCGATGGTCGGCACGAGCGTCGCGCGCCAGTTCTGCAGGAAAAGAAAGACGACCAAGGTCACCAGCGTGACCGCGATGACCAGCGTTGTTTCCGTGTCCTTGAGCGAGGCGCGGATGGTCAACGAACGGTCCATCGCCGTCGTCATCACGATGTCGCCGGACAATGCCGCTTGCAGATAGGGGATTTCCGCCTTTACCGCATCGACCGTATCGATGATGTTGGCGCCCGGTTCGGGAAAAAGGATCGCCAGGACCGATGGCTTGCCGTTGGCGTAGCCGGCGTTGCGCAGGTCCTCGACCGAATTGATCACGTTGGCGACGTCGGATAGCCGCACAGCGCTGCCATTGCGATAGGCGATAACCAGCGGCTTGTAGTCCTCCGCGTGCGAAGCCTGATCGTTGGTGTAGATCTGGAAATGCCGGGCGTCTTGCTCGATCGCGCCCTTGGGCGCGTTGGCGTTGGCCGAGGCCAGCGCCGCGCGCACGTCCTCGAGCCCGATGCCGTATTTGAATAACGCCTGCGGATTGAGTTCGACCCGCACGGCGGGCAGGGTCGAGCCGCCAATGATCACCTGGCCAATGCCGGGTAATTGCGAGATGCGCTGCTGCAGGACGTTGGAAGCGGCGTCATACAATTGGCCGCGCGTAAGGGTCTTCGACGTCAGGCCAAGGATGAAGATCGGCGCCGACGCCGTATTGACCTTGCGGTAGGTCGGCATGGAGCGCAAAGCGGTCGGCAGGTCGGCGCGCGCGGCGTTGATCCCCGCCTGCACGTCGCGCGCGGCGCCGTCGATGTCGCGGTCGAGGCCGAATTGCATGGATATGCGCGTCTGGCCGAGGCTCGAAGTCGAGGTCATTTCGCTCACGTCGGCGATCTCACCGAGATGGCGCTCCAGCGGCTCGGCGACGCTGTTGGCCACCGTCTCGGGACTGGCGCCGGGCAGGCTGGCGTTGACCGTGATGGTGGGGATGTCGACGTTGGGCAGCGGCGCCACCGGCAGCTGGAAAAAGGCGATGGCCCCGGAGAGCACAATGCCCAGCGTCAGCAGGATGGTCGCCACCGGACGCCGGATGAACGGGGCGGATATGTTCATTCCGCCGGCCCCGCCTGCGGCGTCAGCCCGGCCTCGTCGCCCCGCCCGCGCAGGCGCGCCGCCAGCCGGTCGAAATAGAGATAGATCACCGGCGTGGTGTAGAGCGTCAGCACCTGCGAGAAGATCAGGCCGCCGACGATGGCGTAGCCAAGCGGGCGGCGCAGCTCCGAGCCGACGCCGGTTCCCAGCATCAGCGGCAGGGCGCCGAGGATGGCGGCGAAAGTCGTCATCAGGATCGGCCGGAAGCGCAGGAGGCAGGCCTGGCGGATGGCCTCGACTGGGGCTAAGCCCTCGACGCGCTCCGCCTCAAGCGCGAAGTCGATCATCATGATGGCGTTTTTCTTGACGATGCCGATCAGCAGGATGACGCCGATAATCGCAATAATGTCGAGGTCATAGCCGAACAGCAGCAGGGTCAGCAGCGCGCCGACGCTGGCCGAGGGGAGGGTGGAAAGAATCGTCACCGGATGGATGAAGCTCTCATAGAGCACGCCCAGTACGATATACATGGTGGCGATGGCCGCGGCGATGAGCAGCAGCTCGTTGGTCAGCGAGGACTGGAAGGCGGCGGTCGCGCCCTGGTAAGCCACGACAAAGGAATCCGGCAGGCCGATCTCGGCGCGCGCCTTTTCGATCGCGTCCACGCCCGCGCCAAGCGACGTGCCTCTGGCGAGATTGAAGGAAATAGTCGTCGCGGGGAACTGGCCGAAATGCGTGATGACCAACGGTCCGCTGCGCTTCGTTACATGGACGATAGCCGAGAGCGGCGTCTGGCCGTTGGTGGAAGAGGCGTTCGAGGGCAGGTAAATCGTATCCAGTCCCTTGACCGAGTTCCTGGATCGCAGGGGCGCCCTCCATGATAACGCGATATTGGTTCGACTGGGTGTAGATGGTCGAAATGATGCGCTGGCCGAACAGGTCGTAGAGCGCATTGTCGATCGTCGCCGGGGTGATGCCGAAACGCGCCGCCGTCTGGCGGTCGATGGTCAAATCGAGCGCCGCGCCCTGCGCCTGCATGTCGCTGCCGACATCGGCCAGCTCCGGCGCCTGGCGCAGTTTTGCGGTCAGTTTCGGCGCCCATTCGGCGAAAAGCTCGGGATTGGCGTTCTCCAGCACGAATTTGTACTGCGCGCGGGTGACGCTGGCGTCGATGGTCAGGTCCTGCGCCGGCTGCATGAAAAGTTTCGCGCCCACGACGTCCGAGGTTTCCCGGGTCAGGCGGCGGATGATGTCGCCGACATTTGCCTCTCGCTGGTCCAGCGGCTTCAGGTTGATGAGGAAATTGCCGGAATTCAGGGTAAGGTTGGTCCCGTCCACTCCGACGAAGGACGAGATCGAGGCGACGTCCCTGTCCTTGAGGATGGCGTCGGCCAGCTCGCTCTGCAGGCGGACCATTTCCTTGAACGAGACGTCCTGCGGCCCTTCCGAGATCGCCTGGATGACGCCTGTGTCCTGGGTTGGAAAGAAGCCCTTCGGGATTACGACGTAGAGAAAGGCGGTCAGGACCAGGGTGGCGACCGCCACGAACAGGGTGGCCGGCTGATGGCGCAGGATCACGTCGAGCGTGCGCGCGTAGCCGGCGATGACGCGATCGAAGACCTTTTCGGCGGCGAGGTCGAAGCGGCTGCGTTCGGCGTCGGGACGATGGCGGATCAGCCGCGCGCACATCATCGGCACCAGCGTCAGCGACACCACGGCAGAAATGATGATGGTGACGGCCAGCGTGATGGCGAATTCGTGGAACAGCCGCCCGACCACCTCTCCCATGAACAACAGCGGAATCAGCACCGCGATCAGCGAGATCGTCAGCGAAATGATGGTGAAGCCGATCTCGGCCGAGCCGTGCAGGGCCGCCTCGAGCGGTCTCATGCCGCCTTCGACGTGGCGCGTGATATTTTCGATCATCACGATGGCGTCGTCGACGACGAAGCCGGTCGAGATGGTCAACGCCATCAGCGACAGATTGTCGAGGCTGAAGCCCAGGAGATACATGATCCCGAACGTGCCAACGAGTGACAGCGGGGCGGAAAGGCTCGGGATCAACGTCGCCGGCAGGGTGCGGAGGAAAATGAAGATCACCGCCACGACCAGGGCGATCGCCAGCAGCAGTTCGAATTCGACGTCGGCGACGGAGGCGCGGATGGTGACGGTCCGGTCGGTCAGGACCTTGACGTCGACCGCGGCCGGCAGATCCGAAAGCAGTTTCGGCAGCAGCTTGCGCACCTGGTCGACCGTGGCGATGACATTGGCGCCCGGCTGGCGCTGGACATTGAGCAAGATGGCCGGCGTGTGATTGGCCCAGGCGGCGAGCTTGGTGTTTTCCGGCCCGCTGACGACGGAGGCGACGTCCTTGAGCCGCACAGGCGCGCCATTGCGATAGGCGATGACCACGTCGCCGTACTGGTCGGCGCTGGTGATCTGGTCGTTGGCGTTGATGGTCGAGCTTTGCGCTGGCCCGTCAAAACTGCCCTTGGGCGTGTTGACATTGGCGTTGCCGAAGATGGTGCGCACGTCGTCGATATTGAGCCCGTGCGCCGCCAGCGCGCTGGGGTTGATCTGGATGCGCACGGCGGGGCGCTGGCCGCCGGCTATGCTGACGAGGCCGACGCCGGCCTGCTGCGAAATCTTCTGGGCGAGGCGCGTCTCGCTTATGTCTTCCAGCGCGGTCAGCGGCAAGGTCTTCGAAGTCACCGCGAGGGTCAATACCGGCGCGTCGGCTGGATTGACCTTGGCATAGATCGGCGGCGCCGGAAGGTCGGAGGGGAGGAGGTTGTTGGCCGCGTTGATCGCCGCCTGCACTTCCTGTTCGGCGACGTCCAAAGACAGGGCAAGGCCGAACTGCAAGGTGATGATCGAGGCGCCGGCCGACGAGGCGGAGGTCATTTCACTCAGGCCCGGCATTTCGCCGAACTGGCGCTCGAGAGGCGCGGTGACGGATGAGGTCATCACCTCGGGGCTGGCGCCGGGATAGAAGGTCTGGACCTGGATGGTCGGATAATCGACCGCGGGCAGGGTGGCCAAGGGCAAGAAGCGGAAGGCCGAAAAGCCCGCCAGCAGGATCGCGATCATCAAAAGCGTCGTCGCGACCGGCCGTCGGACGAAAGGCTCCGAGATGTTCATTTCGAAGCGCCGCTGGTCGCCGCGCCTTCTTGCGCCGAACCGTCCTGTTGACGTCGATGATGATGATGGCCCGGCGCCGGATCGGCGGCGGCTGCCGGATCGACGGCAGGCGCGGCCGCAGGGGGCGGGGCTCCATTGGCGGGCGCGGCAGGCGTGGCCGATGTCGCGGCGGCGGAAGCCGAAGAAGGTTGCCCGGAGCCGCCAACGATGCGCACGCTCGCCCCGTCGCGCAGGCGGTCGGCGCCGTCCACCACCACGCGGTCGCCCGCGGCCAAGCCAGAGGTGATGGCGACATAATCGCCGTCGGTCTGCCCGAGCTTGACCACGCGTACGCTGGCCTTGTCGTCCGCTCCGACGATATAGGCGTAATCGCCCGGCGCGCCGTGCTGGATGCCGGCGGTCGGAGCGGCGGCCACGCCCTGCAAGGTGTCGACCAGCAGGCGTATGTTGACAAACTCGTTCGGAAACAGGACCTCGTCCTTGTTGTCGAAAATGGCGCGTAATTTGACCATGCCGGTGGTCGTGTCGACCTGGTTGTCGAGCACCGTGGTGGCGCCGGTGGCGATCTTTTTCACATTGGCGCGATCATAGGCCGTCACCGCCAGAGTGCCGCCGTCGCGCATTTTCGGCGCGATCTTGCGGATTGCGTCCTCGGGCACGGAAAAAATCACCGACATCGGCTGCAATTGCGTGACGACAGCTATGGCGGTCGCCGAACTGGCGGCCCCCGCCTGGACGAAGTTGCCGGCGTCGACCTGGCGCAGGCCGACGCGCCCATCCACGGGTGAGACAATATGGCAATAGGTGATGTTCAGCGACTGGGCGTCGATCTGCGCCTGGTCGGCGGCCACGGTGCCCACATATTGCTGCACGATATACTTCTGGTCCTCCGCCGTCTGGCGGGCGATGGAATTCTGCTTGAGCAGGTTCTGGTAGCGCGCGTCGTCCACTTTCGCCTGGGCGAGCAGCCCCTGGTCATGCGCCAGTTGGCCCTCGTATTGGGCTTTCAGCGCCAGGTAGGGGCGCGGGTCGATCTGCGCGAGGAAATCCCCCTTTTTCACCCGCTGGCCCTCGGTGAAGACAACCTGCTGCAGGTATCCCGAGATCTGGCTGACCACAGTCACAGTCGCCAGCGGCGTCACCGTGCCAAGCGCATCGATCACGACATGGATGTCGCGCGGCGCTATTGTGGCGACGCCGACCGGCTGGCGACCGCCGCGACCGCTGCCGTGGCCGGTCGAGCCGGCATCGGTCGCCTCGGTCTTGTTTGTCGCCGCCGGCTGCATGTAGTGGCGCCAGCCCCAATAGGCCAGGCCAATGACGACCAGGAGCGCCAGCCAGCGCCAGGGACCACGGCCGGGCGGCGGCAGGCGGCCGACGCCTGCGTCTGTTCCCGCCCCTGGGACGCCCTGATAGCCCGGTGCTTCGCCGACGGTCTGGCGCGGAGTGAGCGTCATTTTGGTTTCGTCCATCTCGATCTCGGATCCGGTAGTTTTGCGCGGCGCCGCCGACCCGAGCGGGACTCGGTCGAGTCCCGACTATTCCGCGCGCGCGGAGAAATTATGGCGGCGGCAGGGGCGAAGACCGTTCGAGCGCCTCGATCAGCGGCGGCGCGGTTACAGAAGCGAGGCTCGCCGCGTCATAGCCGCCGCCCAGCGCCTCGATCAGCGTCACATTGGCGACGAACAGGTTCTGGCTTGTCGTCAGCACCGCTTCTTCCTCGGTGAGCAAAGTGGCCTCGGCGACGACAACCGTGGTGAAAGCGACGGTGCCGGCGCGATACTGGTTGAGATAGACCTTGACCGCCTCGGCCGCAGCGTCACGCGCCTTCACCAACACTCTCAATTCGCGGCCATTCACGCGCAGGGCGGCCAGTTCGTCTTCGACCTGCTGGAAAGCGGTCAAGGCCGTCTGACGGTAATTGGCGACGGCCTGGCGATAGACGGCCTTGGCGGCGTCGACCTGCGCGGCGCGCAGCCCCCCGTCGAACAGCGGATCCGCTGCGGCGCCGCCAATCGACCAGATCTGGTTGGCGGCCAGCAGGGGCAGCACGTTGGGACCCTCGAAGCCTCCGGCCGCGTTGAAGGTGATCTGCGGATAATAGGCGGCGACGGCGACGCCGATCAGCGCGTTCTCCTCTTTCATCACCCGCTCGGCGGAGGCGATGTCGGGCCGGCGCTCCAGCAGCGTCGACGGCAGGCCGACAGGCACGTTCGGCGGCGTGCGAGGCAGCGCGCCAACTGGAATCGTCAGCTCGGCCGGCGGACGTCCGACCAGCGCGGCGATGGCGTGTTCGTACTGGGCGCGGACGGCGTCGACGGCGATCGCCTGCGCCTCGGTCGAGAGAACCTGGGTCTGAGCGGTGATCAGGTCGGCCTTCGATACCGTGCCGCCATTGTACTGGTTTTGCGTGATTTTCAGGGTTTCTTTGTAGATTTTCACCGTGCGCAGCAGCAGGCTCTTCAGCGAATCCTCGGCGCGCAGATTGAAATAATCGATGGCGAGCTGCCCTTGGGCCGAGAGTTTCGCGTTTGAGTAGAGCGCCTTGTCCGACTGCTCCCCGGCGACATTGCTCTCGATCTCGCGGCGAATTTTGCCCCAAACGTCGATCGTCCAGGAGACCGTCGCCTGCGGGTAGTAGTTCGTGACGGCGAAGGCGCGGCCCGTGGCGCTCAGGTTCGCGCCCTCGCCGGAGCGGGTCGCCGAATAATCGGCGGCGACGCCCGGCAACAGGCTCGACTGCGATTCGCGCGTCAGCGCCACCGCTTGCTCGTAGGCGGCCAAAGCCGCGGCGACGGTCTGGTTGTTGATCGCGACCTGTGACGCGAGATGGTCGAGTTCGGGGTCGCGATAGACCGACCACCAGACGCCGCGGTCAAATCCATCGCGCGGCGTGGCCACCTTCCAGCCCTTCAACTCCTTGTAGGCCACCGGCGTCGGCGTCGAAGGCCGCAGATAGTCCGGCCCGACCGTGCAGGCCGAGAGACAAAATGTCGCGACCCAGGCAAGCGACGCCTTTTTGGCCGAACTGGACGAAAAAGCGCGCCGCATCAATGCCCCCGCTTTGGCAGGAGATCAAGCCCAGCTTTTTGCTCGCCCCGTCGTTTGCTGGCCGACATCAAAGCTCCATTCCATTCCGCCATCCATCTGGCTTGCGACAGTCATCCGCGAGAAGAGGATACGAAAAACCCGGGACTCAAGCACCCGGTCGCTGTTCAGTCTTTATTAAAGGGGCTCTTTGCCGATGATAAGGGCCTGGCAACCTTGTGCACGGCAATATCGGCGGACTGTGGCCAAAATGTCCTCCGACTTGACGCGCCCGGGGTGGGTAGACTAGAGCGGCGTGCAAGAAGGCGGATGCCGGTTTTTCGCAATGCAAGCCGCAACATCAAGGAAACGGGAGCTTAAGCGATTCGAGCGAATTGCTGTTGTGTTCCTGGCGTCGGCGCCCAGAAACTCGAGGTCGCGGCCACATGGCCCCCAAACCACCCAAATTCCTGTACCGGCTCGAATATGCCGGCTATCGCCTGCTTGGCCTTTTCTTTTCCTTGCTTCCGGTCGAGACGGCGTCAAAGGTCGGCGGCGCCCTCGTCGCCTGGCTTGGACCCAAGTCTCGGAAGCGCCATCCGCGATTGCTGCGCAATCTTGCCGTCGGCTTTCCCGAAAAGAGTGATGCCGAGCGCGAACATCTGGCGCGCGAGGTCTGGCGCAATATCGGGTACGTCGTCGGGGAGTTCGCTCATATCGACGAGATTGTCCGCGATCGGGTCGAGGTCGAAAACGGCGAGTTGTTGCACGCCATAGCCGGTAGCGGCAGGGGGGCCGTGATTTGCGGCGCACACCAGACCAATTGGGAGGCCGGGGCGCCGGCCTCGCCGGGTTCGGCCTCAAGCCGCTCACCGTCTATCGCCCGATGAGCAATCCTTTCGTGGATGCCGATTTCAAGCAGCGCAGGCTGAAATATAATCCTGGCGGCCTGACCAACAAGCTTGATCCGGAAACGCCCGTGGCGATGATCCGCTACGCCCGGGCCGGCGGCTCGCTCGCGTTCCTTGTCGATCAAATGATGTATATGGGCCTGGAGACGCCATTCTTCGGCCGTCCGGCCAAGTCCACGCCCTTCCCGGCCATGGTCGCGCGGCAATGCAATATTCCCCTCGTCGTCCTCTCCGGCGAGCGCCTGCCGGGCGTGCGGTTCAAGTTGAAGGCGACGGAAATTGAAACGCCGCGCACCGACGACCGTAACGCCGATATTTTCGTCGCCACCGCCGCAGTGCAGGCGGAACTTGAAAGAACGATCCGACTGCATCCCGAACAATGGATGATGTGGACGCACGACAGATGGTATTGACTGTCGGAAGGGATTTCGGTTTGGCGGGAAGGTTTTACTCGGCTGGCTTTCTGGCGAAAGCGTGCCAGGCGCGCACCTGCGCGCGATAGAAAGGCCGGGCGATCTCGTGATGCAGGCGTTCGACGAAACTCATCCGCTTGCGCTGGATGGTCGAGCCGCCGAGGAATGACGACGAGTCGTGGACGCCGGAAGTCGTGAGGGCCAGCAATTCCACGCCCGTCACCCAGCCCATCTGCAGGAAAGTGTCGATTGGCCGATCGAAACGTTCGGTGGCGGCCAGCAGCTTCCGCGCCGCCTCGGCGCTGACGAATTGCGCGATGGCGCGCAGCGGCGGATTGTTGGGACGGATCAGCGCACCGCCATGCTTCTTGCTGGTGAGGACCGTTCCTGCAATCTTGTTCCGCGACGCAGGCGCCAGGACATACTCCCAGTCGTTTCTATTCTCCTGCATGAAGGCGCAGGCTTCGGCGAAGTCTGGCGCGACGATTTCAGCGTCGTCTTCAAAAATGACGGCATAATCGAGACTCTGCGCGACAACCTGCCGCCAAGCCGCGCGATGGCTGAGAAAAACGCCAATTTCAGCTCGACTGAGGGAGAAAGAGTAACGCGGCCGGTACAATTGGCGCGAATAGGCGGCCCCGATTTCAAAATCCGTCAACATCGCGCCGTCCGTTGCCGTGATGACTTCACTGGCGAACGGAAGTCCGGCGCGCAAGCGATCGACCTGGGGCCTTCGCTGGACGGCCCGATCGAGATGCAGGATGAAGGCCTTGGGTCCGGACACGCAAAACTCGAGAATGCAGAGGGACGCCAAACGTAACGTCCTGTTAGGGTTCTGTCATCCTGCAGTTCGCGCGCCTCACCGGTATTTTTGACAAAGCCTCGGGGGGAGGTTATTCGGCGACAACTCGGGCTTGCGAAAGTGCGACAGCCGACAAAACCGTGGCCCTGACGGGCTTTATAGCAGGCGGGCAGAATGGCCGGAAACGGTCGTTCGCTCTCTTTTCGTCCTCCCTTGCGGTTGCCGCCGTGTTCGAAAAACCAAGCCTTTCCGCGACAATCATCTGCAAAAACGAGGAGGCCTGCATCAGCGCATGTCTCGCCAGTCTTGAAGTTTGCGCGGAAATCATCGTCGTTGATTCGGGTTCGACCGATGCGACCTTGGCGATCGTCCAGGATTTCGTCGCTCGGGGCTGGCCAATTAGGCTGATCGAGCGCGAATGGCCCGGATATGCCGGGCAAAAACAATTTGCGTTACAGCAGGCGACACGAGACTGGGTTTTGAGCATCGACGCGGATGAATGGCTCGACGACGATCTGCGCCGGGATCTGCCCCGCTTGTTGCAGGCGCCCCCGGATGTGGCGGCCTGGCGGCTGAAGCGCACGCCGTCGCTGTTTGGCCGGAAATCGCCCGCGCCGCCAGCGACCAGGCCCGAGCGCATCCTGCGGCTGGCCCGGCGCGACAGCGTGCGTTTCGATGTGACCGCGCTGGTGCACGAGGGGTTGATCGTCAGCGGCAAGGTCGCCGACGCTCGTCACGGCTTTCTGCGGCATGAGCGCGCGCTGCGGCTTGACGCCCAGATCGGCAAGGAGGTCGTCTACGCCACGCTGAAGGCGCGGCAACGCCTTGCCGCGGGCAAGAAGCCAAGCCTTTTGAAACTGGTTTTCAATCCGCCGCTGTATTTTTTCCGCGTCTATGTCCTGCAACGAATGTTCATGTGCGGCGCCGCGGGCTTCACGCTGGCCTGGACGCGAGCGATTTATTCCTTCCTGTCGGAGGCGCTGCATCTCCAGTTCTGGCTTGAGCGGAAGGACGATCCCCGCTCTTAGTCCAGTCGGGTCAATCCAGCCGGTTCATGCTCGCCCCGGCGACGAAGGCTTCGAGCACCCTGCCGAGTTGGTCTGCGAGCGCTTGCTGCGCTTCGCGGCTGGCCCAGGCGACATGCGGCGTCACCACGACGTCCGGCCGCCGCGCCAGCCGCATGATGGCGCTGTCGGCGGGCGGCGGCTCCGGCGTGGTGACATCCAGTCCGGCGCCCGCCACAAGTCCGGCGTCCAGCGCCCGCTCAAGCGCCTCCTCGTCCACCAGTCCGCCCCTCGCGGTATTGATCAGTATGGGCTTTTTTCGCATGGCAGAGAATTCCCGCCAGGAAATCATGTTTCGAGTTTCCGCATTGAGCGGGCAATGCAGCGACAGGACATCGCAATCGGCGATCGCCTGGTTGAAATCGACGAAGCCTGGTTTTGGCGGCAGGCCCCTGCGTCCGGCGAAGACCACTTCCATGCCGAAGCATCGGGCGATTTCCGCCACCCGGCGGCCGAGATCGCCGGAACCGAACAGGCCAAGCCTCTTGCCCGCCAAGTCCTCGATCCTGTGGCTGTGGAAGGCGAACTGGCCGCAATCCTGCCACACGCCGGCCCGCACGTCGGCGACGTAGGGCAGTATCTGCCGACGCAGGGCAAGGATGAGCGCGAAAACATGTTCCGGCACGGCGTTCACGGCATAGGCGCGGATATTGGCCACCGCGACGCTTTTTTTGCGCGCGGCTTCGAGATCGACATTGTCGTAGCCGGTGGCGGCGCAGGCGATCAGCTTCAGGTCCGGCAGGGCGGCGATGGTCGCGGCGTCGAGGCGGACCTTGTTGACAACCAGGATATCCGCGTCCTTCGCGCGAAAAATGATTTCCGCAGGCGTGGTAGCGGCGAAATTGCGCCATGCGTGCGGAAAGCCGGGCGTCGGCAGGACGATGTCACCGGCCAGCGTCGCCGCGTCGAGAAAGATGATTCTATGCATATCGGGGAAAGGCTCCAACTCATCCGGCGCGCAGGCTAGCATGCGATCGCCATCGCCAATCTGAAATTTGCGCTATAGAAGCGCGGAGTTTTTTCGCAATCGCAGGACGTCACATGAGCGAGTCCATTGTCATCGTCGGCGGCGGACAGGCCGGTCTCCAGATCGCTGAAAGTCTGCGCGTCGAAGGGTTCGGCGGAGAGGTCGTCCTGCTCTCCGGCGAAAGCCATCCGCCCTATCAGCGTCCGCCGCTGTCGAAAGCCTGGCTCGCGGGCGAAGTCGCGGACGAACGCCTGTTTTTTCGCGGTCCGGAATTCCTTGCGGCGAAGAAAATCGACCTGCGCCTCGGCGCTGCCGCCATAGCCATCGACCGGACGAACCGCCTCGTGCGCCTGGCCGATGGCTCGACGCTTTCCTGGTCCGGCCTCGCCTTGGCGACGGGCGCGCGGGCGCGCCGCCCCGGCGCGCTGCCGGGTGTAAAGCTCGCCGGCGTCTGCGTGCTGCGCGACATGGAAGACGCCAGGGACATTTCGCATCGCTTGGCGGACGCGGAAAACGTCGTGGTGATCGGCGGCGGTTTCATCGGCCTGGAGGTCGCCGCCGCCGCCCGCAAGCGCGGACGCGCGGTGACCTTGATCGAGGCGCTCGACCGGCTGATGGCTCGCGCGGTCACGCCGAAAATCTCGCAGTTTTTCGCCAACCTGCATCGCGCCCATGGCGTCGGCCTGGTGTTTTCGACCGAGGTCGGGGCGCTGGAAGGCGTCGACGGGCGCGTTTCCGCCGTCATAACGGCGGATGGCGCGAGACGCCCCGCCGATCTCGTGATCCTCGGCATAGGCGCGGAGGCCAATGACGAACTGGCGGCGGCGGCGGGTCTCGAATGCTCTCGGGGGGTGATTGTCGACGCCTGCGCCAGGACATCGGACGAAAGGATTGTCGCCGCGGGAGATTGCGCGGTCTGGCGGCGCGAGGACGGCCGGATGCTGCGGCTTGAGAGCGTGCAGGCGGCGGTGGAGCAGGGCAAGGCCGCCGCTGCGGCGCTGCTCGGCCGCGAAAAGCCTTTTGGCGCCGCGCCCTGGTTCTGGTCGGATCAATATGACGTCAAGCTGCAAATGGCGGGGCTTTCGGAGGGCTTCGACGCCTGCGTCGAGCGGCCGGGCGGCGACGGCGCCTTCTCGCTGTTCTACTATCGCGCCGGAAGGCTGATCGCCGCGGATTCGATCAATCGACCCGGGGAGCACCTGCTGGCGCGAAAACTGCTCGACGCCGGGATCACGCCCGATCCGGCGCAAGTCGCCGATCCGGCGAGCGATTTGCGGCTGCTTCTGCGCTAGCGCTCGCTGCCCCTAAAAACCCAAATTCTTGTCGCAATCCTGCAACAGCGTTGCAATATTGCAACTCACCCTGCGCTCGGCTATCAATGCGACGGGCGAAAATCGCAACCCGCGGGTTTAATGAATCAGCCTGATCACAAGAAGCTCGACCGCAAGAAAGAGCGCCGGGGCGAGCGGCGTCTGCTACCCCGGCTGGGGCCTTTCGTCGTCGCCTTCGCGATCGTCTGCGCCATCGGCAGCTTCCTGGTCTTCGTCGGCCTGACGCCGATCAAGCCGACCGACGATACGGTTTCGGCGCTGTTCCTGGCCGATTTCGCCATCGTGCTGGCGCTGCTCGGTTTTGTCGCTTACGAGGCGATGCTGCTCATCCGCGCCTGGCGCGCGAAGACGGCGGCCGCTGGCCTGCATATCCGCATTGTCGCTCTGTTCGCGGTCATCGCCGCGGTGCCGACCCTGTCCATGGCCATTGTCGGCTCGGTGACGCTGGACAAGGTGCTCAACCCCGCCTTCATGCGCGACGTGCGGGGCTTCATCATGGGCGCCACGGAGGCCGCCAACCTGTTCCGCGAGGACCAGTGCCGCTGGCTGTTGCAGGAATCGCAGCTCACCGCCTCCGATCTCGATCGCGGCAAGCCGATGTTTGACGCCGATCGCGGGCTGTTCAAGGAATTCTTCGCCTCGCGCGCGCATTTCCTCGGCTTTTCCGCCGCCGCCATGATCAAGCGCGACGGCGGCATCGTCGAGCAGGTCGATACGGGCTCGAGCGTCCACGATCCCGTGGTCAAGCCACAGGACAGCGACTTCGCCGATTCGGCCAGGAACGAGCCGCTGTGCATGATCCTCAACCAGGGCAAGACCTTCGTCGCCCTGCGCCCCATGCCGGCCTTCGACGACACGTTTCTCTATGCCAGCCGGCCGGTCGATCCCTTCACGCTGGAGTTTCCCAAGCAGGCCACGGCGCTCGTCCGACTGTTCGGCGCCTTCGAGCAGCACCGCCATGATTTCCAGCTGAAGCTCGCCATCATGTTCGGACTGCTCGCGGCGATCATGCTGCTTTCGGCGGTCTGGCTCGGCCTCGCCTTCACCAACCTGCTCGTTGGTCCGATCCGCCGGCTGATCGCCGCGACCGACCAGGTTTCCACCGGCAATTTCTATGTCCAGGTGCCGGTGCGCGCCGCCGAGGGCGACCTCGCCCATCTCGGCGAAACCTTCAACAAGATGACCTCCGAACTGCGCCTGCAGCAGAACCGCCTCGTCGCCGCCAACCACATCATGGATGAGCGCCGCGTCTTCACCGAGGCGGTTCTGTCCGGGGTGCCGGCGGCGGTGATCGGCGTCGGCGCGCGCGGCGACGTCACGGTGCTCAATCCTTCGGCGCGCGAGCTGATCGGCATGGGCGGCGTCGAGGCGGAAAAGGCCATCGGCCGGCCGCTGGCCGAGATCGTGCCGGAACTCGAGGGTCCGCTACAGGAGGCGCGTGGCGGCCACGCCCGCATGACGCAGAAGCAGATCCTACTCAATCGCGGAGGCCGCGAGCGCACCTACAACGCCCGTGTCACCCACGGGCCGCTCAATCGCGGCGAGCGCACCTTTGTCGCCACGCTCGACGACATGACCGACCTCGTCGCCGCCCAGCGCACGTCCGCCTGGGCCGACGTAGCCAGGCGCATCGCGCACGAGATCAAGAATCCGCTGACGCCGATCCAGCTCTCGGCCGAGCGGCTGAAACGCAAGTATGGCCGGGTCATCGTGGCCGACAAGGAGATCTTCGACCAGTGCACCGACACGATCATCCGCCAGGTCGACGACATCAAGCGCATGGTGGATGAGTTCTCGTCGTTTTCGCGCATGCCGAAGGCGCAGCTCGCGCCGGACGATCTCTGCGCCTGCATCGAGCAGGTGCTGTTCTTGATGCGGGTCGGCCATCCCGACATCGAAATCACCACCGCCTGTCCTCCCGAAAAGCTGGTGCTGCGCTTCGACCGCCGGCTGGTGTCGCAGGCTTTGACCAATGTGGTGAAAAACGCCGCCGAGGGCATAACCGCCACCGAAATGGAAGGCCGGGCGCCGCGTATAAAAGTGTCGTTACGGGTCGAAGAGGGAACGGCGATCATCGACGTCGAGGACAATGGCAAGGGGTTTCCGCGCGAAAACCGCGACCGCCTGCTCGAACCCTACATGACGACGCGCAAGGAAGGCACCGGCCTTGGCCTGCCGATCGTCGCCAAGATTTTCGAGGATCACGGCGGCGGCATCGAATTGCTCGACGCCGCCTCCGGACAAGGGGCGCTGGTGCGCCTGCATTTTCCGGTCGCCCGGGCTTCTGACCAGAAACCGGCGGCTCATGCGGATGGCGACGCCCGCGTGCAAAATTTGACTGAAGGTTGAACATGGCGAGCGACATCCTCATCGTTGACGACGAAGCCGACATCCGCGAACTCGTTTCGGGCATTCTCGAGGACGAGGGCTATTCCACCCGCACCGCGCGCCATTCCGACGAGGCGCTCGCGGCGATCGAGGCGCGACGGCCGCACTTGATCTTCCTCGACATCTGGATGCAGGGGTCGAAGCTCGACGGGCTGCAATTGCTCGAGGCGATCAAGCGCCATCACCAGACCCTGCCGGTGGTGATGATTTCCGGTCACGGCAATATCGAGACGGCGGTGACGGCGATCCGCCAGGGCGCCTATGATTTCATCGAGAAGCCATTCAAGGCCGACCGGCTTGTTCTGGTCGCCGAACGGGCGCTGGAGACCTCGCGCCTGCGCCGCGAAGTGAGCGACCTCAAGGCGCGCGCGGCGGGCTCCAGCACGCTGGTTGGCCATTCGACAGCGCTGCAGCAGTTGCGCCAGACCATCGAACGGGTCGCGCCGGCCAATTCGCGCATCCTCATCACCGGCATGCCCGGCGTCGGCAAGGAGCTGGCGGCCCGCGCCATCCACGAGGCGTCCGCGCGGGCCTCCGGGCCTTTCGTCGTCATCAACGCGGCGGCGATTTCGCCCGAGACGATGGAGACGGAGCTGTTCGGCGTCGAGGCCAGGGACGGCCGGGCGCGGAAAACCGGGGCGCTCGAGGAGGCGCATGGCGGCACGCTCTATATCGATGAGGTCGCCGACATGCCGCGCGACACGCAGGCCAAGATTCTGCGCGTGCTGGTGGACCAGAATTTCACCCGCGTAGATGGTTCGACGCGCGTGCACGTCGATGTGCGGGTGATTTCGTCATCGGCGCGCGACCTGCCGCGCGCCATCGCCGAGGGCGCTTTTCGCGAGGACCTGTTCCACCGCCTGTCGGTGGTGCCGGTGCGCGTGCCCTCGCTCGCCGAGCGGCGCGAGGACATTCCCGAGCTGATCGACTTCTTCATGGACCAGCTCGCCGCCAATTCCGGCCTGCCGAAGCGCAAGATCGGCGACGACGCGATGGCGGTGCTGCAATCGCACGACTGGCCCGGCAACATCCGCCAGTTGCGCAACAATATCGAACGGTTGATGATCTTGACCGGCGGCGACCCGGAGGCGGAGATCACCGCCGAAATGCTGCCGCGCGAGATCGGCGCGCTGGTGCCTTCGACGCCGAACGGCACGGGCGGCGAAAAGCTGATGAGCCTGCCATTGCGCGAGGCGCGCGAAGTGTTCGAGCGCGAATATCTGGTGGCGCAGATCAACCGTTTCGGCGGCAATATTTCGCGCACGGCCGAGTTTATCGGCATGGAGCGTTCGGCGCTGCACAGAAAGCTTAAGTCGCTGGCGATCGACTGAGGGCGTCCCTCAATCCACGCCGGGGCGCAGGTCCTGGTAACAGAGATCGTCCGAGCCGCGATAAAACCATTGGCCCGGGCCAGCCATGCGGGCCAGCATTTGCGCGCCGGTGGCGGGGTGGCAGTCGCGTAAAACCCAGCCCGGCACGCCGTAGCCGGAGGTCGGGCGTCCGCCTTGCATGGCGTAATCGCCGGCGTAAGCGTTGGCGCCCGCGGCCGAGAGCGCGACCGCCAGCGCGATTGCATAAGTGATGCGTGTCATTGGCTTTTCCCCGGGAGACGCGGAGTCGTCTCCGCTCTCTGCATCCCTTTGACGACGCAGGATGAAAAAGGTTTCATCCTGTTTCGAATTTCCCGCTTATTGCGCGCCGGGCTTCCGTTGCGGGTGTAGCCCGAGTGGACAACGAAAAGGAGCGGTGTATTAACGGTTGTTGCGCAGTCTGCGCGGCAACCAAAGGTTGAGATATGTCCGACCCGCTCCTGAACGCCGCCGTGTTGCTGGAACACCATGTCACCCCGACTTTCTGTCTCGACCAGGCGGGGCGTGTCTCGGTGTGGAACAGGGCTTGCGCGATGCTCACCGGTCTCGACGCCGCCGCCGTCATCGGCACGGCCGACCATTGGAAGGGCTTTTATCCGGCCGCGCGCCCATGCCTCGCCGACCTCGTCTTGACCGACAGGATCGAACTGGCCACGGAGCTTTACTCGGCGTTCTCGCAATGCGCGACGAGTGAGACGGCGATTTCTGTCGAGATCTGGTGCGACCTGCCCCTGATCGGCAAACGCGCCTATCTGACAATTGTCGCGACGCCCATCTACGATGACCAATGGCAGTTGATCGGCGTCATGGAGACAGTCACCGACAATACGCGCGTCGTGGACGTCGAAGCCAGGTTGCGCGATCTTGCCGGCCTCGACGGCCTCACGGGGCTGGCCAATCGGCGCACTTTCGACGCGGCGCTCGCCAGCGAATGGCGGCGCTCGATCCGCGCCCGCTCGCCGCTTTCGCTGTTGATGGTCGATATCGACCATTTCAAGCAGTACAATGACAGTTTCGGCCATCAGGGCGGCGACCAGTGCCTGACGGCGGTGGCGCAAACTCTGGCCGAGAGCCTTCCCCGGGCGGGCGACTTCCCGGCGCGTTATGGCGGCGAAGAGTTCGTCGTCATCCTGCCCGATACGGACGCGGAAGGCGCGGCGCTTGTCGCCGAAAAAATCCGCGCCAATATCGAGACGCGAGCGCTGCGTCACCCGTTGAGCAGCGTCGGGCCTCACGTCACCGCTTCAATCGGTCGGGCGACCGTCTTGCCCGCCATCGACGACAAGATCGAAAAGATCGTCTGTCTCGCCGACGTCGGATTGTATCAAGCGAAAAATCTCGGCCGCAATCGCGTCTGCGTTTGCGAAGATGGCCGCTTCGGCGTTTTGGGACATTCGGACGATGCGTCAACTCGCCTGGAGTTCGTGATCTAAAGTCATTCTGCTATGACCTGAGACATGCGGCGAATCGATCTTTTTCTCGGTTTCTTCAAACTCGGCGCGCTGGCCTTCGGCGGCACGGGGCCGCTGGCGCGGGCGATCCTCGTCGATGACCGGCGCTGGCTCGATGACAAGGAGTTCGCCGGGCTGCTCGGCCTGTGCCAGGCCCTGCCGGGGGCCAATACCTGCAATCTCGCGGTCATGCTCGGCGACCGCTTTTTTGGCGCCGGCGGCGCGCTGGTCGCTTTGACCGGATTGTTGCTGGCGCCGCTGGCCATCCTCGTCGCGGTGGCGACCTTCTTCACCACTTTCTCGACCAATTCCGACGTGCGCGCCGCCCTGTTCGGCGCGACGGCGGCCGGCGCCGGCCTCGCCCTGGGCACGGCGATCAAGATGGCGCGAAAGCTGCCCAAGGACCCCATCCTGCTGGCGCTGGCGGGCGTAACATTCATCGCCGCCGCGCTGTTGCGCCTGCCGCTGCCGCTGATCCTCGCCGTGCTGCTGCCGACGGGCTATCTGCTCAATGGAGCGCGGCCTGGGGACGAAAAATGAAGGACGATCTGCTCGGCTCGATTTTCCTGCGCTTCGCCGGCATCTCGCTGCTGGCGGTGGGCGGCGCCACGGCGGCCTTGCCGGAGGCGCAGCGCCAGATCGTCGGCCAATTGCACTGGATGACGCCGGAGCAATTCGCGCAAAACTTCGCCATCGCCCAGACCTCGCCCGGTCCGAACGTCATCGTCTTCAGTCTGTTCGGCTGGAAGCTCGCCGGATTGGCCGGACTGCTCGTCGCCACGCTCGGCTTTCTCGGGCCGGCGTCGGCTCTCGCCTTCGGCGCCGAGCGGGTGATGCGGCGAGCGGGGCAGGCGGCCTGGCTGGCGCGGCTGAAAAAGGCGCTGACGCCGCCCGCCATTGGCCTGATGGCGGCGAACGGCTATCTTCTGGCGCGCGGCGCCAATTCAGGCGCGCTCGCGGCCTGCGTCACACTCGCGGCGGCGGCTTTCGTCGCGCTTTCTCCGCGCAGCCCACTCTGGGCGATGGCGGCGGGAGCGGCTCTGGCGGTGGTCGCGGGGCGTCTGGGATTAATTTGAGGGGCGCTTGCGCCCGCAGGGCGCTGGGAGCGAACGCGACGCCGAGCTTATGCGAGGGGGGCCGCCGCAAGGCGGCAGGTAAAACAAAACCCGCGCCCGCAGGGCGCTAGGAGCGAACGCGACGCCGAGCTTATGCGAGGGGCGCCGCCGCAAGGCGGCAGGTAAAACAAAACCCGCGCCCGCAGGGCGCTAGGAGCGAACGCGACGCCGAGCTTATGCGAGGGGCGCCGCCGCAAGGCGGCAGGTAAAACAAAACCCGCGCCCGCAGGGCGCTGGGAGCGAACGCGACGCCGAGCTTATGCGAGGGGCGCCGCCGCAAGGCGGCAGGTAAAACAAAACCCGCGCCCGCAGGGCGCTAGGAGCGAACGTGACGCCGAGCTTATGCGAGGGCGCCGCCGCAAGGCGGCAAAAAGGGATCAAAAATGAGCCGTGTAGCCTACGTCGATGGCCGCTACGTCCGCCACGCCGACGCCGCCGTTTCGATCGACGACCGCGCCTTCCTGTTTGCCGACGGCATCTATGAAGTCATCGAAATTTTCGGCGGCAGGCTGATCGACGAGGCGGCGCATCTCGAACGGCTGGCGCGTTCGGCGCGGGAGTTGCGGCTGACCATCCCGGTCGGCCAAAGCGCGTTAAAGCTGATCCTGCGCGAACTTGTCGCCCGCAACCGCGTTGCTTACGGTCATGTCTATCTGCAAGTCACGCGTGGCGCGGCGAAGCGCGATCATTTCTTCCCCAAGCCCGGGACGCCTTGCACGCTCGTCGCCTTCGCCCATTCCGCCGACCGCGCGGCTGCCGAAGCCAAGGCGCGGGCCGGAATCAAGGTGATCACCATGCCGGACATCCGCTGGAAGCGGCCCGACATCAAGAGCACCAGCCTGTTGCCGAACGTGCTGGCGAAACAGCAGGCGCGCGACGCGGGCGCCTATGAGGCCTGGCTGGTGGACGAGGCCGGCCATGTGACGGAAGGTTCGTCAAGCAACGCCTGGATCGTCAATACGGAGGGCGTCATTGTGACGCATCCGGCCGGGTCCGGCATTTTACGCGGCATTACGCGGAAAAGGCTGTTCGAGGTCGTGGCGGCCAAGGGTTTGAAGATCGAGGAGCGGTGTTTCACCGTCGCGGAAGCCAAGGCGGCGCGCGAGGCGTTTGTCACGGGAGCTACGACGCTGGTGCTGCCGGTGGTGGCGATCGACGGCGAGAAAATCGGCTCGGGCGAACCGGGCGACGTGGCTCTCATGCTGCGCGCCGCCTTCCATGACTTCGCGCCGGCAAGCAACTGAAAAAAAACGTCTGCAAAAATTCACATTAGAACGCCTAAAAGAAAGCCTTGCCTATATGATGCGCTTGAGACTCTAATGATGCTCGTGTGCCTCCAGGCGGGCGTCAAAAAAAAGTGAATAGGAAAAAACATGGCGGTCGAACGCACTCCCAATCTTCAGGACACTTTTCTCAATTTTGTGCGCAAAAACAAGATTCCTCTCACCATCTTCCTGGTGAACGGCGTTAAGTTGCAAGGCGTTGTCAGCTGGTTCGACAATTTTTGCGTATTGCTGCGGCGCGACGGGCACTCGC
Organism: uncultured Alphaproteobacteria bacterium; assembly: GCA_963828185.1. Taxonomy (GTDB): domain Bacteria; phylum Pseudomonadota; class Alphaproteobacteria; order Rhizobiales; family Beijerinckiaceae; genus Rhodoblastus. The sequence goes on from CAWHDV010000019.1 coordinate 582,163, forward strand.
AACTCGTCTACAAGCACGCCATATCGACCATTATGCCGGGCCACCCGATCCAGATGTTCGACCCGGCGGAAGAGGCGCAGGATAAGTGAGTTTTTTTTCTCGTGACTTGAACGCGTCGAGGCCCGCTTGAACGGAACCGGGGCGTTCGAATCGGGCGATCAGTCCCGCAAGCGGGCTGAGAAAACCCGCGTTCTGGTGATCGGTCCTTATCTGACCGACCGAGCCGCCGCTTACGCCGAAGGCGTCAAATCGCTGCGTTCGCCCGAGGCGCGACTGGACGAGGCCGAGGGGCTCGCCCTGGCCATCGACGTCGAGATCGTCGGGCGCGAACTGGCGAGCTTGAGCCAGATCCGCCCCGCCACATACCTGGGCAAGGGCAAGGTCGAGGAGTTCGCCGCCCTGATCAAGGAGCGCGAGGCCGATCTCGTCGTCGTCGATTGCGCATTGTCGCCCGTGCAGCAGCGCAATTTAGAGAAGGCGTTTTCCGCCAAGGTGATCGACCGCACCGGGCTGATCCTCGAGATTTTCGGCGAGCGCGCGCGCACCCGCGAAGGCGCGCTGCAAGTCGAGCTGGCGCATCTGACCTACCAGAAATCGCGCCTTGTGCGCTCATGGACCCATCTTGAGCGCCAGCGCGGCGGTTTCGGATTTTTGGGCGGCCCCGGCGAAACGCAGATCGAGACCGACCGGCGGCTGATCCAGGAGCGCATGACGCGCATCGAGCGCGACCTCGAAGGCGTGAAGAAGACGCGCGGCCTGCACCGCAAGAGCCGGCGCGACGTGCCTTTCCCCGTCGTGGCGCTGGTCGGCTACACCAACGCCGGCAAATCGACGCTGTTCAACCTGCTGACCAAGGCGGAAGTCTTCGCCAGGGATTTGCTATTCGCCACGCTCGACCCGACCTTGCGCGGCGTCAAACTGCCGCATGGCGGCAAGATCATCCTGTCGGATACGGTCGGATTCATCTCGGACCTGCCGCACATGCTGGTCTCGGCCTTCCGCGCCACGCTGGAAGAAGTGTTGGAAGCCGATGTGGTGCTGCATGTGCGCGACATTTCACATGAGGACGCGGAGGCGCAAGGCGCCGACGTCGAGGAGATCCTCGACGAGCTCGGCATTGACGCGCATGACCACAATCGCCTGCTGGAAGTGTGGAACAAGGTTGACATCCTGCCGGTCGAGGAGCGCGAAAGGCTGAAAACCAGCGCCTCCCACCGCCCGGAAGACGAACGCCCGTGCGTCGTCTCGGCCGTGACCGGCGACGGGATCGGCGATCTGCTGCAGGCGATTGAGACGCGGCTGGCGCGGGGCCGCGTCTTGCTGTCGGTGCCGATCGAGGCGGCTGATGGCGAAGGGCAGGCCTGGCTGCACGCGCATACCGAAGTCATGTCGCGCCAGGCGGACGAAGAGGGTGGGGCGCTGTTCGAAATCCGCGTCGCGCCCGAACAGAGGGACCGCGTGACGCGGCGTTTTCCGGGCGCGCGGGCGGCGCGGGACTGGGCGGACATCAAGCGTCGCGCTTACGAAACCTTGACGCCTTTGCCCGGCTGCTCCGCATTCGCCAGGTCGATTTTGGCGACGAACATCCCAACCGTCCAGCCGAGCAGGGCGCCGGCGAGAATGTCGCTCAGCCAGTGAAAATCGGCGACCAGCAGCGCCGTCGCCACCAGCAAGACCGCCAGCAAACAGAGCCAACGCAGGCGCGGCAGCAGCGTCCACAGGCAGCCGGCTATGGCGCAGGTCATGGTCTCGTGGCCGGAAGGGAAGGAGCCCCAGCCGGCGCCGCCATGGAAGGGCGAAAAGCCGAACACGCCGTCACGGATGAAGGATGGGTTGTGGCAGACCCAGGTCACCGGCCAGGTGCGCCCGAACGCGAGCTTCAGCATGTCCTTGACGCCGATGGCCGAGAAAAGCGCCAGCGCCGTGCGCGCGGCGATGCGGCCATGCTCGCCAAATCCCCTGCCGCGCGCAGAATTCCAGGCGCTCCAGGCGAGCGCGGCCGCGCCAAGCAGTTCCAGCGCATCGACGAGATGCGACAGCGCGATGAACGGTCCCCGCTGGGCGTGCACGTGCAGGTACATGAAGTTTGCGACGGGACGGTCGGCGAACTCCACGCTCAGCGGAATGGCGCACAGCACCGCGACGGCGACAAAAAGACTGATGCGTCTGGACCGGTCAGCTGGCATGCAATCATCCCAAAAAAAAGCGAGGCCGGTTTTTTTAACCCCGTTTGTGTGACGGTTCATGCTCCGACCAGCGCCTCGTATTCGGCCGAGAGCTCCAGCCATTCCTCTTCCGCGCCCGTCAGCGCCCGTTCCAGTTCGGCGCGCTGCTGCGACAGCTTGCTTGCTTCTCCCGGGCTGCGTTCGAAGGCGCGCGGATCAGCCAGCGCCAGGTCGATACGGCTGATGAGGCCGGTGAAGCGGGTCATTTTCTCTTCCGCCGCCTGCACCTTTTTGGCCAAGGGCGCTGCGTCCTTGCGCGCCCTGGCGGCGTCGCGGCGCTGTTCGGTGGTATTTGCCGCCGCCGGCGCCTCGCGCTCGCGCTTCTTCTGCTCCCGTCGTTCCGTCGAGCACCAGCTTGCGGTAATCCGCCATGTCGCCGTCGAAATTTCTCACCGCGCCGTCGGCGACGAGCCACAGCCGGTCGGCGCAGGCTTCCAGCAGATACTGGTCATGCGAAACGAGGATCACCGCGCCGGCATAATCGTTGATCGCCTCGATCAGCGCTGTGCGGCTGTCGATGTCGAGATGGTTGGTCGGCTCGTCGAGGATCAGCAGATGCGGGCCGTTGAACGTGGCGAGCCCCATCAAGAGCCTCGCCTTTTCGCCGCCCGAGAGATGCGCGACTTTGGTGTCGGCCTTCACATTGGGAAAGCCGATCTGCGCGGCGCGGGCGCGGATCCTCGCTTCCGGCGCGTCCAGCATCAGCCGTTGGATGGCGAGATAGGGCGTGTCGCGCTCATCGAGGTCGTCCACCTGATGCTGGGCGAAAAAGCCGGCCTCGAGTTTTGACGATTTGCTCAGGCGCCCGGACATGGGCTCGAGCCGGCCGCCGAGCAGCTTGGCGAAAGTGGACTTGCCGTTGCCGTTCGAGCCGAGCAGGCCGATGCGGTCGTCGTTGGACAGGGTGAGGCTGAGCTTCGACAGCACCACCCGCTCGCCATAGCCGACCGATACGTTCTCCATGGCGATGATCGGCGGCGACAGCGGCTTTTCCGGCGAGGGCAGGGAGAAGGGCAGGATTTCGTCATCGACCAGCGCCGACGCCGGCTCCATCTTCTCCAGCATTTTCAGGCGCGACTGGGCCTGGCGCGCCTTGGTGGCCTTGGCGCGGAAGCGGTCGACGAACTCCTGCAGATGGGCGCGTTTCTCTTCCTGCTTTTTGAGGAACTTGGCTTGCAGCATCCGCGCTTCCGCGCGCTGGCGGGCGAAGCCGGAATAATTGCCCTTGTAGAGCTGGAGCTTGCCGCGATCGAGATGGACGATGTGGTCGCAGACGTCGTTCAGGAGGTCGCGGTCATGGCTGATGACGACGATGGTCGCCGGATAGCGCGACAGATAATCGATCAGCCACAGCGAGCCCTCGAGATCGAGGTAATTGGTTGGTTCGTCGAGCAGCAGCAGGTCGGGCGCCGAGAACAGCACGGCGGCGAGCGCCACGCGCATGCGCCAGCCGCCGGAAAACTCTTTTAGCGCGCGATTTTGCGCTTCCTCATTGAAGCCGAGGCCGGCGAGGATTTCCGCCGCCCGCGCCGGCGCCGCGTGGGCGTCGATATCGGCGAGGCGGGTGTGGATTTCGGCGATGCGATGCGGGTCATGCGCGACCTCCGCCTCTTCGAGCAGGGCGGCGCGCTCGATGTCGGCGGCGAGCACGAAATCGACCAGCTTGCCGTCGCCGCCCGGCGCCTCCTGCTCGACGCGGCCGATGCGGGCGCCGCGCGGAATGTAGATTTCGCCGCCCTCGGCGGCAATCTCCTGGCAGATCAGACGGAACAGCGTGGTTTTGCCGGCGCCGTTGCGGGCGACGAAGCCGACCTTGGCCCGCTCCGGCATGACGACGGAAGCGGAATCGAACAAAAGGCGCGGCCCGAGCCGGTAGGTGAGATCGGTGACTTGCAGCATGGAGGCTTTTTACGCGAGCGCGCGGCGAGGGCAAGTCATTTGGCGTTGGCGTGCTTGCCCATCGCCCTTTGCGGGAGAAGCGCGGCGCGTCAGCGGCGGATGAGGGGGAAGCTCGATGATGGGCGATTCCGCTCCTCATCCGTGAGGAGCCGCTGAAGGCGTCTCTCGAAGGATGGGCCGGACAACGTTCACCCCCGCCCGCGATAGCTCGCCACGCCCTGGTCGGGCAGCCACAGGCTCTTGGGCGGCTCGCCGGTCTGATAAAACACGTCGATCGGCATGCCGCCGCGCGGATACCAGTAGCCGCCGATGCGCAGCCAGCGGGGCGATAGCGCCGCCACCAGATCCTTGGCGATGCGGAGCGTGCAGGCCTCGTGGAAGGCGCCGTGGTTGCGAAACGAGGTGAGGTAAAGTTTTAGAGACTTTGATTCAACGAGATAGTTATCAGGAACATAATCGATCACGAGATGCGCGAAATCCGGCTGTCCCGTGACGGGGCACAGCGAGGTGAACTCCGGCTGGGTGAAACGCGCGACATAATCGACGTCGGGGTGCGGGTTGGCCACCCGGTCGAGCGTCGCCTCGTCGGGGCTTTGCGGCGTCTGCGCCTTTTCGCCGAGCATTCCGGCGCCGTCATGTGTCTTGACCATGTCCATCATCCCTTGCCGGCCACGATTTACGCGGCAACGCCGGGGACGGCAAGGAAAAGCCATGCTGCGGCCTTTGGCCATCTTTTTTATTTCATTCATCCGGCGTAGAAACCCGCATTCCGTCGCCGCAAGGGCGTTCATTGCCAGGGGAAGCCGCATGACTGAGATTATCGACATTGTCGCCCGTGAAATTCTCGATTCGCGCGGCAATCCCACGGTCGAGGTCGATGTGACGCTGGAAGACGGCTCGTTCGGCCGCGCCGCCGTGCCGTCGGGCGCCTCCACCGGCACGCGCGAGGCGGTCGAACTGCGCGACGGCGACAAGTCGCGCTACGGCGGCAAGGGCGTGCTCAAGGCGGTCGAGTCGGTCAATGGCGAGATTTTCGACGCCATCTCGGGCTTTGACGCCGAAGACCAGGTGCATATCGACGAGGCGATGATCGAACTCGACGGCTCGCCCAACAAGGACCGCCTCGGCGCCAACGCCATCCTCGGGGTGTCCATGGCGGTGGCCAAGGCCGCGGCCGACGCTTCCGGCCTGCCGCTCTACCGCTATATCGGCGGCACGCAGGCGCGCGTCCTCCCCACCCCGATGATGAACATCATCAATGGCGGCGCCCATGCCGACAATCCCATCGATTTCCAGGAATTCATGATCATCCCGATCGGCGCGGAGTCGATCCGGGAAGCCGTGCGCTGGGGCGCGGAAGTGTTCCACGGCCTGAAATCGGCGCTGAAGAAGGCCGGCCAGAACACCAATGTCGGCGACGAGGGCGGCTTCGCCCCCAACCTGCCGTCGGCCGAGGCGGCGCTCGACTTCATCGTCAAGGCGATCGAGACGGCGGGCTTCAAGCCGGGCCAGGATATCGCCATCGGCCTCGACGCCGCCGCCAGCGAGTTCTTCCACGACGGCGCCTATCATTACGAGGGCGAGGGAAAAATCCGCTCGATCCAGGAACAGGCGGAATATCTGGCGAAGCTTCTCGCCGCCTATCCGATCGTCTCGATCGAGGACGGCAATGCGGAACAGGACTGGGACGGCTGGAAGATCACCACGGACCTGATCGGCAAGAAGACGCAGATCGTCGGCGACGACATCTTCGTGACCAATGTGAAGATCCTGAGCGAAGGCATCAAGAAGGGCGTCGCCAATTCGGTGCTGATCAAGGTCAACCAGATCGGCACGTTGACGGAAACCCTCGCCGCCGTCGACATGGCGCAGCGCGCCGGCTGGACCGCGGTCATGTCGCATCGCTCCGGCGAGACGGAGGACGCGACCATCGCCGACCTGGCGGTCGCCACCAATTGCGGGCAGATCAAGACCGGCTCGCTCGCCCGCTCGGACCGGTTGGCCAAGTACAACCAGTTGATCCGCATCGAGGAAGAACTCGGCAAGCAGGCGATCTACGCCGGCCGCTCGGCGCTCAAGGCCTTGGCCTGAAACAATTTATTTGCGCGCGACGTCGAGGACCACGCCTCCTCGACGTTCCGGCGCGATGCGGTTATCACAAAAGTTTGAAAACTCGAGAGCTTGCGGCCTCCATTGCGGCGCCGCAGCATTTTTTTCGTCTTGAACTCGACTTTTTCCAGGCCGTTTCTAGGCGCTCTAACACATTGGTCTAACAGATGGTTTTTGGGGCGCCGGGACGGCCCCGGCGGGAGGGTCTTGCCGCCAATGGCGGCAGGTCGAATTGCTGCTTGAACGCAAGCATTTCGCGGCGGAATACGTAGTTTCCGTATATTTCCAATTCCAGGCGTATGCACTTTAATAGTATGACGTTTGGGCAGCGAGATAATGAATTCGGTTAATTGGTATCGATGTTCGAATGGACACGTTTGCGGACAAGATGCGCTGACACGTGGCTCCATCGAGCGCATGCATGCTTAAGCGTAGCTAGAAGTTGTATGCATTCGTATTGACGTTGCAAGCATGTCTTGGCAGGCGAATGTAAATCGTTGTGCGTTGAGAGGGAGGGCGTCGATGACGAATGGTGATTTGTCTGGACCGGTCCACGACAGGGGGGATGCATTGCTCGGCGACGAGGATGCGGACGGGGCGTCCAGCGCAAGAACCTCCGATCGCACAGCATCCAGCGTCCCGCACCGGGTCGTCATCGTCGAGCGAAACGCCTTTCTTCGCGATTGTCTTCAGCGCAGCGTGGCTAATCATTGGCCGGGCGTGGTCGCAGGGTGCGAAACCCTTGCGGGCCTGGAACAAGCTCCAGCCGGCGCCGGCCAGCTGGTCGTGCTCCTTTCGATCCTGTCGTTGAGCGAGGAAGAGGCGGACGCCGAATTCGCGCTGCTGATGGAGCTCGATCCTCCCGCGCGCTCGATGGTCCTTTCGCGCACCGATGATCTCAACGAGGCCCTGGCCGCGCTGGGGCAGGGCGCCAACGGCTATATAGCCATGAGCGCCGGTTTCGAGGTGTTCATCCAGGCCTTGCGCTTTGTCGGCGCCGGCGGAACCTACGTTCCGGCGCAATGCCTGCTCGCCGCCAGGCAGGCGCCGGCGGCGCTGCCCGAACAGGTTTCGGCCAGCGGCGTCACCAGCCGCGAGCTGGCGGTGATCCAGGCGATCCGCCAGGGCAAGCCGAACAAGGTCATCGCCTATGAATTGAACATGTGCGAGAGCACGGTGAAGGTGCATGTGCGGCACATCATGAAGAAGCTCCACGCCAAGAACCGCACCGATGTCGCCATCAAGGGCGCCGAACTCGCCCAGGCGTCGGGGCGGCAAGATGGACTCGCGTCGCCGCCGCCGCCGCGCTCCGAGCCGCCGACGCTGCCCTTCGTCCGGCAATAAGTTGCGCTGGGGCGTTCACGCGCCCTGATGAAAGTCGCGCGCCGGCCCCGCTGCTTCCGCGGGGGCGCCGCGACGGGCAGTGTGAACCAGAAAGCGACGCCGCGCGGGCTGTTGGCGTCGCAGCCGATTTCGCCGCCATGGGCGCGGATGATCGTCTTGCACAGCGACAGGCCGACCCCCATGCCGTTCGCCTTGGTGGTGACGAAGGGCGTGAAAAGTCTTTCCGCGATTTTCGGATCGAGCCCCGGCCCATTGTCGGAAATCCTTACCCGCGCGAATGCGCGCTCATCCAGCTCCGTTTCGACGAGGACTTCCGCGTCGTCGCTTTCCGCCAGCGCGTCCGAGGCGTTACGCAGGAAATTGACCAGGACCTGAAGGATCTGGACGCGGTCGACGTCCACGTCGATAGCTTGCCGGGACAGCGCTTCCACGACGCGGATGGCTCGCGCGCCGGCGTGCAGGGAGGCGAGGGCGAGCGCGTCCTGGACCAGTTTCGCCAGGCTTTCCCGGCCGCGCTGCTGGCTTTCGCGCTTTTCGATGAAGCCGCGCAGCCGCCGGAGGATGCCTGCCGCCTGCTTCGCCTGCGTCTCGATCAGGCCGAGGCTGCGCGCCAGCGAGGAATTCGGCGGAACCTCCGGCAGGCGGCGGCTCGTCGTCGCCAGGCCGAGGATGGCGGTGAGCGGCTGGCTCACCTCATGGGCGAGGCCCGCCGCCACTTCGCCCATGTCGCTCAGTCGCGCGACATGCAGCAACTCGGCCCGCGCCGCCTCGACATTGCGCTTTTCATTTTCGATCTGCGTCAGGTCGCGCATGGAGCCGATGAACAGGAGATCGCCGGATAAGGAGTCGCCGGACATCAAATCGCCGTTCTGGGCGCGCGCGACGGCCAGTTCCAGCGGGAAGGTCGAACCATCCTTGCGCCGACCCTCGACCCTGCGGCGCTGGCCGATGATCTTCGCCACGCCGGTGCGCAGGTAATCGGCGAGATAGCGGTCGTGTTCGGCGGCTCTGCCGGCAGGCATCAGCATCTTGACATTGGCGCCGATCACCTCGTCCGGCGCATAGCCGAATTGCGCCTGCAATTCGGGATTGACCGCGAGGACCACGCCGCGGTGGTCGATGAGGGCGATCGCGTCCATCGACGTGTCGAACACCGCCTTGAACCGCCGTTCGCTGTCACGCAGGGCCAGTTCCGCCTCGCGCTGCGCCGTGATGTCGTGCGCCGTCGCGACCGAACCGACGATCGCGCCGCCCGCGTCGCGGATCGGCGCGTAACTGACGCTTCCCAGCCATTCTTCCCCAGTGTCCTTGCGGAGCAGCCGATATTCCGCGCCCGACGCGGTTTCGCCGCAGAGGCCCTTTTGCAGCGGCCATTGTTCCTGGGGCACGATCCGCCCATCCATCGTGCGAACTTCGACGATCGGCAGGAATTCCTCCAGTGTCCTCGGGCAATCCTTCCTGCTGGCGAACCTGAAAAACCGGGCGTAAGCCTCGTTGGCGTGGATCAAACGGCTGCCGGTGTCGAGGATATAGACGGCGTCCATCATGCTCGACAGGGCCGCCTTGAGTTTGGCCTTCGCCCCTAGCGCCTCGCGCTCGGCCTGCTTGCGCGCGGTAATGTCGATCGCCACGCCGCCGTAGTTGGCGATATCGCCGTCGGCGCATGACAGTGGGCCGCCGCGCGACAGCAGCCAGCGTTCGTCACCGTCGGGATGGGCGACCCGCCACTCGACGGAAAGCTCGCCGCCCTTCGCCACCGCGTCGTTCACCGCCTTGGCGACGGCGGCGCGGTCGTCGGGATGGATGGTCCGCCGCCACAGATCGTAGGAGGCCGTGACAATACCTTGCTCGAGCCCGTAGAGGCTCCATAATTCATCCGACCAGAAATTCCTGTTGCTTCGCAGGTCCCACTCCCACACGCCGGCGCCCGCGGCGGCGAGCGCCATCTGGAGGCGCTCCCGGCTCTGGCGCGCCGCCTCTTCCGCCGCGACCCAGGCCGAAATGTCTTCGCTGAAGATGATGACGCCGCCGATTCCGTCATGCAGCCGCCGCCACGGACGGACCTCCCAGCGCAGCCATTGCACGGAGCCGTCGAGGCGGGTTAAGCAGTCCCGGTCCGACCGCACCGTCTCCCCCTCCAGCGCGCGCCGGTGGATATCCTTCCAATGATCTGGAATCTCCGGAAAAATCTCGTAAAGCGACTTGCCGACGAGGTCGCGCTGGAGTTGGTAGTCGTCGCGCCAGCGGGCGCTGACCGCGAGGGCGCGCATGTCTGCGTCGAACATGGCCATGGCGGCCGGCGCGTGCTCGACGAACTGGCCGAGCTGCTCTGCGCCGCGGCGGATCATGTCGTCGTCGGCGATGCGCTTGAGCGCCAGGCGCAGCAGCTTGGTGATGGCGATGATGATGGCGCTGCTGATGCAGAAGCCGACGAGGCCGATGAGATCGGCGAACATGCGCAAGGGCTCGGTCAGCGCATGCGCCGCCGCGATCGACAGGAGGGTCGCCAGAACGCCACCCGAAACGCCGCCGATCACGGCGGCCACCGCTACCGCCGGAGAAAAGGTAAGATAGATCAGCCGCCCTTCCAGCGCGCCCAGGAAGGCATAGCGCATGCCGGCGCCGAGCAGGACGGCGACGACAGCGGCGAATAGACGCCACCCGAGCGGCCATCGCGTGAAGGTCAGGAAAAGACTGAAAAAATCGGAGCTGACCGTTTTATGCGTCGGCAGGTCATTCCGGCTTTGGTCCATAAAATCTTGTCCAAAATGACGCAGCGCTGCAATTTATGGACAGGAATATCTCGGATCGGCGCCGATTAATAGGAAGTAAATTTACGTAGAATCCGCAAGGCGAGAGCGAAAGCGCCTTCGGCTGCCAGCGGTTACGCACTCTCGCGCCGCGTTCAGAACAGCGCGGCGATCTTGTGCAGTTCGGGGGAAGCGTAAAGCGCTGCCAGGATGAGCGGGACGGCGAGCGCGAGGTAAAAATTCGCCGATGTCCGCCTGGGCGCGCGCGCCAGCTGGCCGGGTTTGTCCTGCGCGACGGACGCGAGTCCATTGCGCGGACGGCGCAGGGCGTGGGTCGCAGCATAGTCGCGTTCGATGAAGAATCCCAGAGATGACATTGAGATGGTCCCGGTTTGGCGCCGCCTTCAGCCATTTGCGCCAGAATGGGACACAAATGGCGGCTGCGCTTACCAGGCTTCAAATCGCGTGCCATTGACGATCGTTTCCCGCTTGCGATCGTTTCCGGCTCGATCTTAACCGGCGTCTAACCTTATCGCGCGACACTGCGGCCATGATTGTTCGTACGCGTCTCTCCGCCATTCTCCTTCCGCTGGCCTTCTACGCCTTCTCGGCGGCGGTAGGCAGTTTTTTCGTATGGCACGCCTTCCACGGCGACCGCGGCATCGAAGCCGAAATCCAGCATCGGCGGGAGATGACGGAGGTCGAATCCAAGCTCAAGGTGGTGCGCGCCGAAAAGGCGCAGTGGCAAATGCGCATCGACCTGCTGCGCGGCCCCGACGTCGACCGCGACCTGCTCGACGAGGAGGCGCGCAACCTGCTCAACCGCGTTTCCAAGAACGATCTGCTGGTCTTTGTCCCGGAAACCGCCTCCGAACCGGCGCCGAGCCGGACGAACTGAGCGCAGGCCCGCGCTATCTCGCTTTTTCACGAGCTTCAAGCTAGTTTTACCGCGCATTCACGTGGCGATTCTGCGCGCGGAAAAGGCGTCAGGTCCTTCCGGAGGTAAAATGGCCGTCGGTTCGTCTTCGCCGCTTGTCGGCGACAATCCGCGTCTGGCGGATTTTCTGGGCTCGGGCGACGAGCTTTCGCTCTATCGCGCCATGCTGCTGATCCGCCGCTTCGAGGAAAAGGCCGGGCAATTGTTCGGCATGGGGCTGATCGGCGGCTTCTGCCATCTCTACATCGGGCAGGAGGCGGTGGTCGTCGGCATGCGGCTGGCGGCTGGAGAGTCCGACCAGTTCATCGCCTCCTATCGCCAGCATGGCCATTTGCTCGCCTGCGGCGCCGACCCGAAGGCGGTGATGGCGGAAATGACCGGGCGGCGCGGCGGCATGTCGCGCGGCAAGGGCGGCTCGATGCACATGTTCGCGCCGGAGAACGAATTCTTCGGCGGGCACGGCATTGTCGGCGCGCAGGTGTCGCTCGGCGCGGGCCTGGCCTTCGCCAACGCCTATCGCGACGACGGTCGCGTCTGCGTCGCCTTTTTCGGCGACGGCGCCGCCGACCAGGGCCAGGTGGCGGAGAGTTTCAACATGGCGGCGCGCTGGCGCCTGCCGATCGTCTTCGTGATCGAGAACAACCGCGCCCAGCCGGACGGCGAGCATTCCAGCGCCGCCGCCAGCGCCGCCGCGATCCTGGCCAATCGCGGCGCGGCCTTCAACATTCCCGGCGAGCAGGTCGACGGCATGTGCGTGCAATCGGTGCGCGAGGCGGGCGGCCGCGCGATTCAGTGGGCGCGCGACGGCAACGGTCCCTTCATCCTCGAAATGCGCACCGAGCGTTACCGCGGCCATTCGATGGCCGATCCGGCCAAATACCGGCGCAAGGACGAGGGCCGCGCCAGCCAGGCGCCCGATCCGCTCGAACGGATGCGCGAAAACATCCTGCGCGCGGGTCTGGCGCAAGAGGCCGATCTGAAAGCAATCGACGCGCGCATCCGCTCGATCGTCCTGGAGGCGGCGGAATTCGCGGCGCAATGTCCGGAGCCGGACGCCGGCGATCTGGAAACAGACGTGCTGATCTGATGTCCCGCCTTGGCGGGAGGGAGTCTGGAGAATCTTATGGCGACCCATGTGCTGATGCCGGCGCTTTCGCCCGAAATGAAATTCGGCAAACTGGCGAGATGGCTGAAGCGCGAGGGCGATCGCGTCGAAGCCGGCGAGATCCTGGCTGAAATCGAGACCGAAAAGGCGACGATGGAAGTCGAGGCGGTGGAAACCGGCGTGCTCGAGCGTATCCTGACGCCGGAGGGAACCGAGAATGTCGCGGTCAATTCGCCCATCGCCGTGATCGAGCCCAGGATCTTCGAAAGCGCTTCACCCGCGACGGCGGCGGCCGGCCGCGACGAAGCGCCGGAAGAACAGGCCTTTTTTGCGCGAAAGATCACGGTGCGGGAGGCCTTGCGCGAGGCGCTGGCCGAGGAAATGCGGCGCGACGGCAATGTCTTCCTGCTCGGCGAGGAAATCGGCGATTACCAGGGCGCCTTCAAGGTCACGCAGGGCCTGCTGCAGGAATTCGGCGCGAGGCGCGTCGTTGACGCGCCGATCGCCGAACACGCCTTCGCCGGGCTCGGCGTCGGCGCGGCCATGGCGGGCTTGCGGCCGGTGATCGAGTTCATGAGCTTCAACTTCGCGCTGCAGGCGATGGACCATATCGTCAATTCGGCCGCCAAGACGCTCTACATGTCGGGCGGCGCGCTCAATTGCCCGATCGTCTTTCGCGGCCCCAACGGCGCGCGCGCGCGGGTCGGCGCCCAGCACGCCCAGGATTTTTCGGCCTGGTTCGCCCATATCCCCGGATTGAAGGTCGTGGCGCCCTATAGCGCGGCCGACGCCAAGGGCCTGCTCAAGTCGGCGATCCGCGACCCAAATCCGGTCATCTTCCTGGAGCACGAACAGCTCTACGGCCAGAGCTTCGCCGCGCCGCTCGAAAAAGATCATCTGGTCGAAATCGGGTCCGCCAACGTTCTGCGCGCCGGCGGCGAGGTTACGGTTGTCGCTTTTTCGCATGGCGTCGGCCTCGCCCTGAAGGCGGCGGAAATTTTGGCCGAGGAGGGGGTCGAGGCGGAAATCGTCGATCTGCGCACCTTGCGGCCGCTGGACATGCCGACCATTCTCGCCTCGGTGCGCAAGACCGGGCGCTGCGTGATCGTCGAGGAGGGCTGGCCGCAATCGGGCATAGGCGCGGAAATCTGCGCCCGACTGATGGAACAGGCGTTCGACGACCTCGACGCGCCGGTGCTGCGCGTCACCGGCCGGGACATTCCCATGCCCTACGCCGCCAATCTGGAAAGACTGGCGCTGCCAAAAGCCGCCGACGTGGTGGCGGCGGTGCGATCGGTTCTCTATCTAAAGGGGTGACGCGCGCAGGGGGCGCATCTCCTGCTGGCGGCGAAAAGGAGCCCGCATCGGCAGAGCCGATGCTAGGAGCGAACGCGACGCCGAGCTAATGCGAGGGTTTAAAAACAAGAATGACCGAAGAACTCAAGGAATTGTCGGCCCCTCCCGATGTCGCCGAGCATGGCGGCACGGAAATCCTGCGGCTGTTCGTGACCGACGGCTCCCTGTCGCTGTCGATGCAGCGCGCTTTCGCAGCGCCGGAAATGTGGGGGCAATTGCTGGCCGAACTGGCGCGCCAGGTGGCCGAGGTCTATGCCCGGGAAACGCCGATGTGCGCCGAGGAGGCGCTCGCTGAAATCCGTCTGGCGCTCGAAGTCTCCTTCGACCGGATCGACGGCGATCGGGGCGCGGTCAACTAGAATGCGCGATCAGTTGAAATCGACGGAAACGCTTGCCGGGGAGGGGTCGTGGCCACCGATGTGCTGATGCCATCCGTCGAACCGTCGATGCAGACGGGACGTCTGACGCGCTGGCTGCGGCGCGAGGGCGATTTCGTCGAGGCGGGCGACCCGATCGCCGAAATCGCCACCGATCGCGCCACCATGGATGTCGAGGCGCCGCAAACCGGCGTGCTCACCCGCATTCTCGTCGAGGCCGGCGATCTCGACGTCCCCGTGTTCCAGCAGATCGGCCTGATCGAGCCGGGCCCGGCGCCGCATCCGGTTCGCGCCGTGGATCCGGCGCCTGAAAAAGCCGGCCGCGTGCTGGCGTCGCCGCGCGCCCGGCGGCTGGCGCATGAGGCCGGTTTCGATCTTGCACAGGTGGCAGGGGGCGGTCCCAACGGCCGCATTGTCGAGAGCGACGTGCGGGCGGCGCTGGCGGCGCGGCTGCAAGGGGAAGATGCGCTGCGCGTCAAGGCGCCGCCGGGCGAGGGCGGGCCAAAACTGCACGCCCTGATGAGCGCGGCGCAATGGACGCCGCAGGTGCATCTCGAGGCCGATTGCCGCATCGACGCGCTGGAAACTTTCCGCGAAAAGCTTAATCTTGCCGCGCGCGAGGGCAAGACCGCGAAAATTTCGCTGGTCGATTGCCTGGTCAAGGCCTTCGCCCTGGCGCTGCAACGGGCGCCGCGCGGCAATGTCCATTACGCACAAGACGGCTACGCCCTGGCGCGGCGTAGCGACATCGCCCTGGCGCTCTCGCTTGATGAAAAGATCGTGGCGCCGGCCCTGCCGGGCGCGGAACGCCTGACGCTTGCCGAAATCGCATCGGCGCGCGCCGATTTCATGGCCGGTCGTTTTGCGCCCGCGGCCTATTATGGCGGCTCGAGCCTCATCGCCAATCTCGGCGCCTTCGGGGTCAAGCGCGTGTTTCCGGTGGTCGTCGCGCCCTGGACCTCGGTGCTGGCGATCGGCGCGGCGGAAAAGCGGGTCATCGTCGAGGACGGAGCGCCCGAGGTGGCGACGATGTTGAGCGTCACCCTGACCATCGACCGCCACGCGATGGATGAAATGGCCGGCGCCATGCTGCTCGCGGCCTTCAAGCATCTAGCCGAGAACCCCATAGGGTTGACGATCTAGGCGAATGGAACAGGATCGACGCGCGATCCGAAGTTTCACCAATTGGTCGTCATGGCCGTGCTTGTCACGTTGTCACGGCCATCCACGCCGGAATGGCGCGTGGCGAGCGGCAAAAATGGGCGACGGATCAAGTCCAGCCTTGCGACGTTCAAGCAGCGGCTCGGCGTGGATGACCGGGACAAGCCCGGTCATGACGGTTGTTGTTAACCTGGGTTCGAAGATTTGGTGACTCAGGCGATGAATTGCGGCTCGGCGTATAAAAGCCTATGTGAAGATAAATCTTGTTCGGAAACAACCCATGGCCGTGGTGCTCGACACTCTCAATTCGGATCCTCGCAAGACAAATGACGAGGCGCGGCCGCGCCATCCCGAGAAGGCGCACCGGCCGGACCAGGCCATCGCGCGCAAACCTGCGTGGATTCGCGTAAAGGCGCCTGGATCGGCCGGCTGGGCCGAGACCAACGCCATTGTCAGGGCCAACAAGCTCGTGACGGTATGCGAGGAGGCCGGCTGTCCGAACCTTGGCGAGTGCTGGGAAAAGAAGCACGCCACCTTCATGATCATGGGCGATGTCTGCACCCGCGCCTGCGCCTTCTGCAACGTCAAGACGGGACTGCCGGGACCGCTCGACGCGGCCGAACCCGGCCATATCGGCGAGGCCGTGGCCAAGCTCGGCCTGACCCATGTCGTCATCACCTCGGTCGATCGCGACGATCTCGCGGACGGCGGCGCCGGTCATTTCAAGGCGGTGATCGCGGCGATCCGCGCCGCGAGCCCGGCGACGACGGTCGAGATTTTGACGCCGGATTTTTTGCGCAAGCCGGGCGCGTTGGAGATCGTGGTCGAGGCCAGGCCCGACGTGTTCAACCATAATCTCGAAACCGTGCCGTCGAACTATCTGAAGGTGCGGCCCGGCGCCCGCTATTTCCATTCGCTGCGCCTGTTGCAGAAGGTGAAAGAGCTCGATGGTGACATTTTCACCAAATCCGGCATCATGGTCGGCCTGGGCGAGGAGCGCAACGAAGTGCTGCAACTGATGGACGACCTGCGATCGGCCGATGTCGATTTCCTGACCATCGGCCAGTATCTGCAACCGACGAAAAAGCATCATCCGGTCGAGGCCTTTGTCACGCCGGATGCGTTCAAGGCCTACGAGGCCATCGCCTACGCCAAGGGTTTCGCGCTGGTCTCCGCTTCGCCGCTGACGCGCTCCTCGCATCATGCCGGCGAGGATTTTCAGCGATTGCGGTTGAGACGCCGCGCCGCGCGGCCGTGAGCGCGGAAAAATGCCGAGCTTTCGCACCAGCCATGTCGTGAAGCATTCGCCGCAGCAGATGTTCGATCTGGTCGCGGATGTGGAATCCTATCCGCAATTCGTGCCTTTGTGCCAGTCGCTGAAAATCCGCCGCCGCTTCGAGGCTCAAGACGGCGCCGAGACTCTGCTCGCCGACATGGAGGTCGGCTACAAGGCGATCAAGGAACGTTTCACCAGCCGGGTCACGCTCGACCGCGCCTCGCGAAGAATCGACGTCGAATATGTCGATGGTCCCTTCAGCCATCTGGAAAACAAATGGACTTTCGCCGACGCGGGGGACGGCTGCTGCCGCGTCGAATTTTTCATCGCCTATGAATTCCGCAGCCGGACGCTGGCGGCGCTGATGGGGCACATGTTCGACACAGCCTTCCGCAAATTCGCCTCGGCCTTCGAGGCGCGCGCCGATCAGGTTTTCCGCACGGCGTGAAGGTTTCTGTTTTAGCGCGTAGTAAAGAGCCAGCGCAGTCGCGATTTGGGCACTATCCAGAATTTTGGACGATCCCGTGAGGACCCCTGCTCAAATTCTTGCACCTTGACGGACCTGGTCCGAAACGGGGCGCGTTTCGCGCGTCGCCGTCTGCGGCAAAGCTTCGTACAAGTCGAAGCTTCCATCCGCCAGTTCGTAGCGCCGGAGCCGTCGATATCCTGCGCTGAGCGCACGATCCGCCATACCCAAGCTCTCAGCGATATGGCATCCGCGGTTTTGGTCAGGTTGCGGCGGCACGACAGCGAAGCGCCGCACGACAACGAAGCGCGATCTCGCCGACAACGCGTCGTTGAGGGCTGTTTCGCCCGCTCCGGGGAATGTGCAGGTGAGGTGCATCGGGTGGAAAAAAGCAGTCGGCGGATGCAAGCCGGTCAAGGAATAGAGTTTCAGGCCATCGGCGAGGACCAGCAAGCGGTCCCCGGGTGATTTGCGCGCGTTGATGGCGGCTGCGACCTGATCGATGGCCGGGCTGTAACGATCAGGCCAGTCGCCCAGACAGGGAGCGAGCGCGATCAGGACGGCGCCAAAAACCAAGGCGAGGCGCTTGTTAGGCGTGTCGGCGCGTTGCGATTGCGTGTCGGCCACGGCCACCAGACACGCCAAAAGCAGAGCCGGCGGCATGACTGGCGAGAAATACATAACGCTTACCGAGCGCTGCAAGAGGGCCGTCGCGACGCTCGCGGCCAACCACACGCCCAGAAGGGGCATTTGCGTCTCGGTCAATCGACGGCGAATCGTATCGGATCGAACAAGAGCGAGGCCGGCCAGAACGGCCGCCGGAAGAAACAGCCTGACTTGCAGAGCGAAAAGCACCAAGCCGTCGATATAGTCGAACGGCGCCGGGCCGCCGGCGGACCTCGCGAATCCCTTTACGACGACAGCGTCCATGAGGGCATAGGCTGCGGAGTGAGCAGCGAAATATGCGAGAAAGGCCAATGTCGGCAGGGCGGCCAATATTACATATGTGACGCCGACCGCCACGCGGCGCCCCGCGGCGCGATCCGAGGCGACCAACATGCAAAACAGGGCGAAACCTTCGATGGCGGACGTCTGCTTGATCGTGAAGGCGCAGCCCAAACACAGGCCGGCAATGGCGACCGCCCGGAGATTGTCGCCGCCGGCTCGCGTGGCTGCGAAAAAACCGAAAACCGTAAGCGCGACGAAAGGCGCGTAGCCGACGTTGTTGCCGTGGTAACAGAGCTCGGAAAAAGCCAGAAACATTACGCCCGCCCAGGCGCCAGCGCTCGTGGCGCCCATGCGCCGACCGATCAGATACATTCCGAGCGCCACGGCCGTCTCGGCGAACACCTGAACGCCGTTGATGGTGAAAGAACTATAGCCGAAAACAGCTTCCGCCAATGCGACGAGCGCAAACAGGCCCGGCGGCTTCACATCGAATGCGCCCACGTAAGGAATTTGGCCCTCCAGCCAGAGCTTTCCGACTTCGGCGTAAAATGCGCTATTTTGCGCTTCCATGTCGTAGGTGAAGGCCCGCAGGATGCCGGAAAGACACAATGCGAAAACCACATAAGCGGCAGCCATCGCGCGCGGCAACTCGGCGGCGTCCCGAAATCGCCTTCGATCGAGCCGGCCGTGCGCGACGGGGCGTACCGCAGGCGGTGCGCTGACCCTCCGCGTCGTTGGCGTGACTGAACCGGAAAATTCGGAGCAGCCCGTTTTTTCCACAGCCGCGATTGCTGTCATTGATATAACTCTCCGCCCGGCGCACGCGTGAGCGCTCGTCAGGTAACTATAGGTCCAGGCCCCTTAATATTCGCTTATTGGGCGGCGCGGTTTCGACGGGCTAAGCGACGGAGATCATGAAATTTGTTCGACCTGAAACCGGCCTCCCTATGGGCCCTCGCCGCGCCGCCAACCCCGCAATGCGCGCGATGTCGTCACTACGCAGTCGTCTGCAATTGACAAACTGGCCGCCGCATCAATTCCGTCGCCGATTTGGTTCGGGGTCGCGGCATCAACGGGATTGGCGCCGCGATCATCCATCGTGTGACGCCGCTGACGCCCTCGGGTCGTCAGCGGAAAATCAAACCTAGCCGCCGCTATCCACTTTGCTTGAACCGAAGGCGCGCGAAGTGAATGCGCTCGCCGATCAGCAAACGGTCTTGCCGCACTTGCCGAGCGAATCGACCTTGGATTTCAACTGCGCCAGTCCGACCGCGCCGACCACCGCCTCGTCGCCCACGACATAGGATGGCGTGCCCGTCAGGTTGAGCTGGTCGGCCATCTTCATGACGTTTTCGATGCCGGCGTGGATCGAAGGATCCTTCGAGTCCCGTTCAAGCTTGTCCATGTCGAGCCCCATTTCCTTGGCGACGGCCAGCGCCTGTTCGCGACCGACCGGGCCGTGGGTGGACAAGAGTTTCTGATGGAATTCAAAGAATTTCTCGCCGGACATCTGCTTGCGCGCGGCGGAGGCGACGCGGGCGGCCTCGACCGAATTGGGGCCGAGCACCGGAAAGTCCTTCAATACGACGCGCAGGTCGGGTTCTTCCTTGACGAGGCTGACGAGATCGCCGAGCGCGCGTTTGCAATAGCCGCAATTGTAATCGAAGAACTCGACCAGCGTGACCTTGCCCTTGGGATTGCCGATCACCGCCTGGAACGGCGAATTGTAGAGATCCTGCTTGTTGCCGGCGATGGCGACGCTGCGCAGGTTGTCTTCCTCGGCCTGCTGCTTCTTTTCCAGCTCGACGGAGACTTCGCGCAAAACTTCGGGATGCGCGAGCAGATAGGCATGGACGATTGTTTCGATTTCGCTTTTCTGCGCGGTGTTGAATTGCGCGCGGGCGGGCAGGGCGTAAGCGGCGAAACCAAGGGCGGCGACGAGAATAGCCTTGCTGCGGCGATCGAACATGGACAACTCCGAGGGAAAAATCTAACGCTGCTTATGCACTAAAACGTGCTTGGGGTCGAATTGCGGCGCAATTTTGCCGCTCCTGAATTGTTGCAGCAGGAAACTGGCTTTGACGTTCGCCGATATCAAGAAACTCGCGCCGGCGCGGCGCGCCGCCATCGCGCCGTTCATCGCCATGGACGTGAAGCGCGAATCGACGCTGCTGGAGCGGGCGGGCGAGCGAATCATCCACATGGAGGTGGGCGAACCCAGCGCGCCGCCGCCAGGCCGCGTGCGCGAGGCGGCGATCTCCGCGCTTGGCGGCGGCCCCGTCGGCTACACCGACGCGCTCGGCCTCCTCTCGTTGCGCCAGCGCATCGCCCGCCATTACCGAGACGCTTACGGCATTGCGCTCGATCCGCAGCGGGTGGCGATCAGCACCGGCTCGTCCGGCGGCTTCATCATGGCCTTCCTCGCTTTGTTCGACGCCGGGGCGAGGGTGGCGATTCCCTGTCCCGGCTATCCGGCCTATCGCAATATCTTCCACGCGCTGGACATCGAGACGGTGGATGTGCGCGTCGATGCGAGCAACCGTTTCGCCATGACGGCGGCTGCGCTGAGGGAAACGCACGCCGAGCGCCGGCTCGACGGCGTGCTGCTGATGAGCCCGGCCAATCCCACCGGCGCGATGATGGACGACGAGGGCCTGCGCGAGATCGTCGCGTTTTGCGACGCCAATGGCGTCAAGCTGATTTCCGACGAAATCTACCACGGCCTGACCTATGCGCGGCCGGCGCAAACGGTTTTGGCCTTTTCCGACCGGGCGGTGATCGTCAATTCCTTCTCCAAATATTATTGCATGACGGGCTGGCGTATCGGCTGGCTGGTCGCGCCGCCTGAACTGGTGCGGCCGATCGAACGGCTGCAGCAATCGCTCGCCATATCGGCTCCAACCCTGTCGCAGATCGGCGCCGAGGCCGCTTTCGATTCGCTCGAAGAGCTGGAGGCGGTGAAGGCGGGGTATCGGCGCAACCGCGAAATTTTGCTCAATGGCCTGCCGGGGCTCGGCCTCGGCGATCTCGCGCCGGCCGACGGCGCTTTTTATCTGTACGCCGACATCAGCCGATTCTCGGATGATTCGACCGCCTTCTGCCATGACCTTTTGCACCGCGCCGGCGTGGCGGCGACGCCGGGCGTCGATTTCGATCAGGCGCAGGGTCATCTGTCGCTGCGCCTGTCTTATGCGGGCGCGGAAGCCGAGATGCTCGAGGCGCTCAGGCGGCTGAAGCGGTTTTTGGGGTGAGCGCAAGCCGCTGGCCTCCCTTCTCCCCTTGCGGGAGAAGGGACAGCGCCCCCTGCGCGGCTGCCGCCATCACTCTGGCTTCAGCAGCACATGCTTCTTCTTGCCGGCCGAAAGCTTGGCCACGCCTTCTTGCGCGAAATCGGCCGCGCCGAGCACGTATTTCTCGTCCGTCACCGTCGCGTCGTTGAGTTTTAAGCCGCCGCCCTTGATCTGGCGCCGCGCCTCGCCGGTCGAGGGCGTCAGCCCGGCCTTCACGAAGGCCAGGAGCACGCCGAGCCCGGCGGCGACTTCGCTTGAAGCGATGGAGACGGTCGGCAGGCTCTGCGCCAGGACGCCTTCTTCAAAGGTCTTGCGCGCCGTCTCCGCGGCGGCCTCGGCCGCCTTGGGGCCGTGCAGCAAGGCGGTCGCCTCATTGGCCAGCACCTTCTTCGCCTCGTTGATTTCGGCGCCGTGCAGCGACGCCAGCAGGTCGATCTCGTCGAGGGGCAGCGTCGTGAAAAGTTTCAGAAACCGCGCGACGTCGGCGTCTTCCACGTTGCGCCAGTATTGCCAGTAGTCGTAGACCGGCAGCATGTCGGCGTTGAGCCACACCGCGCCGGCGGCGGTCTTGCCCATCTTGGCCCCGGACGCCGTGGTCAGCAGCGGCGAGGTGAGGGCGTAAAGCTGCGGCGTGCCCATGCGGCGGCCCAGGTCGAGGCCGGTGACGATATTGCCCCACTGGTCCGAACCGCCCATCTGCAACAAACAATCATGGCGTCGGTTCAGCTCAACAAAGTCATAAGCTTGTAGGCACATATAATTGAATTCAATGAAAGAAAGCTCGTGCTCACGTTCCAGGCGAAGTTTGACCGAATCCATCGCCATCATGCGGTTGACGGAGAAATGCCGCCCCACGTCGCGTAAAAAATCGATGTAGTTGAGCTTGCACAGCCATTCCGCGTTGTCGCTCATCACAGCGTCGGTCTTGCCGGGGCCGAATTTGAGGAATTTCTCGAAAATCTTCTGGATCGACAGCTTGTTCGAACTCGATCTGCTCGACCGTCAGCATTTTCCGGCTTTCGTCTTTGCCGGAGGGGTCGCCGACCCGCGTCGTGCCGCCGCCCATCAGCGCGATGGGCTTGCCGCCGCTCTGCTGCAGCCAGTGCAGCATCATGATCGGCAGCAGCGAGCCGACATGCAGCGAGGCGGCGGTGCAGTCAAAGCCGATATAGGCGATGAGGTCGCCGGACAAAGCCTTCTGGTCGAGTCCTTCCAGGTCCGAGCACTGGTGGATGAAGCCGCGATCGGTGAGCGTGCGCAGAAATTCGGATTTGGGCTGGAAGTCGGTCATCTTGTCCTCGCTGGCGCGAGGTTTAGTTTTTAAGGGCCTTTCGCGCAAGGTCCGCGCAAACACTTCATTCGCCGATGATCTTCACCAGCACGCGCTTGCGCCGCCCGCCGTCGAACTCGCCGTAGAAAATCTGCTCCCACGGCCCGAAATCGAGCTTTGCCGCCGGTGATCGCCACCACCACTTCGCGGCCCATGACCTGGCGCTTCATATGCGCGTCGGCATTGTCCTCGCCGGTTCTGTTGTGGCGGTAGCCGGACACCGGCTCGTGCGGCGCGAGCTTTTCCAGCCACGCTTCGTAATCGTGATGCAGCCCGCTTTCGTCGTCGTTGATGAAGACGCTGGCGGTGATGTGCATGGCGTTGACCAGCACGAGTCCCTCGCGCACGCCGCTCTCGCCGAGCGCCGCTTCGACCTGCGGCGTGATGTTGACAAAGGCGCGCCGGCCCGGCGTTTCGAACCACAGTTCCTTGCGATGGGATTTCATGCGGGCTCCTGGCTTTGGCGGCTCATCCACTTTGCCAATATTAGAACATGATCAGGCGCATTTCATCGCCTGGTGCGCGTCGGGCGACCGGCGCGCCGGCTTTTCCGCGCTCCGCGCCGCGAAGAAATCGCTTTGCAGGTCAAAAAACAATTGACTGCTTCGAACTCGCGACCCTATACATCGCGCCACTCAGACAGGCCGTAGACGGGCATGTTTTCTGGCGCCGAGCCGGAAACCCAAGCAGTCTAAACGCTGTCGACCAGCATTACGACTTGAACAGTCATCCGATTCCCCCCGGGGAATCGTTTATCGACACGAACGGCGCCAAGGCGTTGATCCTCTGTCTTTTAGCGCCGGAAGCCCTTTGGGCTGAGGGCGCTGTTTGTTTCGTCACGAGGACCCCGGCCGTCAGGTCGCGGGATTTCGGGCGGGGCGGCCGGGCCGGCGGGCAATCGCCGGCTACGGGAAAAACCGATTCACTATTCGCTTCGGAAGGGCGATGGATGCCGACAATCAGCCAGTTGATCCGCAAGCCGCGGCAACCGAAAACCTATCGTGAGAAAGCCCGCCATCTGCAGGCCAGCCCGCAGAAGCGCGGCGTCTGCACGCGCGTTTACACGACCACGCCGAAGAAGCCGAACTCGGCGCTCCGCAAGGTGGCGAAGGTTCGCCTCACCAACGGCTTCGAAGTCATCGGTTACATCCCGGGCGAAGGCCATAACCTGCAAGAGCATTCCGTGGTCATGATCCGCGGCGGCCGCGTCAAGGATTTGCCCGGCGTGCGCTACCACATTCTGCGCGGCGTGCTTGATACCCAGGGCGTCAAGGACCGCAAGCAGCGCCGTTCGAAGTACGGCGCGAAGCGTCCTAAGTAAGAGATCGAGGAGCGAACATGTCGCGTCGTCACAGCGCCGAAAAGCGCGAAGTCATCCCGGACGCCAAATATGGCGACACCGTCCTGGCCAAGTTCATGAACTCCATCATGTACGACGGCAAGAAGTCGTCCGCCGAACAGATCGTTTACGGCGCCTTCGACATCGTCCAGGCCAAGTCCAAGACCGATCCGCTCGGCGTGTTCAAGCAGGCGCTTGAAAACGTCGCGCCGGCGATCGAAGTCCGTTCGCGCCGCGTCGGCGGCGCCACCTACCAGGTGCCGGTCGAAGTGCGCACCGAGCGCCGCCAGGCGCTCGCCATCCGCTGGATCATCTCCGCGGCCCGCGACCGCAACGACAAGACCATGGTCGACCGTCTCTCGGCCGAGCTGCTCGACGCCTCCAACAATCGCGGCAACGCGGTCAAGAAGCGCGAAGACACCCATCGCATGGCGGAAGCCAACCGCGCCTTCTCGCACTATCGCTGGTAAGGAACTCGACCATGCCGCGCAGTCATCCGATCGAAGACTATCGTAACTTCGGCATCATGGCCCACATCGATGCGGGCAAGACGACCACGACCGAACGCATCCTCTACTATTCCGGCAAGTCCCACAAAATCGGCGAAGTGCACGAAGGCGCTGCGACGATGGACTGGATGGAGCAGGAGCAGGAGCGCGGCATCACCATCACGTCCGCCGCCACCACCACCTTCTGGAACGGCAAGCGCCTGAACATCATCGACACCCCCGGCCACGTCGACTTCACCATTGAAGTCGAGCGTTCGCTGCGTGTGCTCGACGGCGCGGTCTGCGTGCTCGACGGCAACCAGGGCGTTGAGCCGCAGACGGAAACCGTCTGGCGCCAGGCCGACAAATACGCCGTTCCGCGCATCTGCTTCGTCAACAAGATGGACAAGATCGGCGCCGACTTCTTCAAGTGCGTCGAAGACATCAAGACCCGCGTCGGCGGCCGTCCGGTGTGCATCCAGCTGCCGATCGGTTCGGAAAACAATTTCAAGGGCGTCATCGACCTGATCCGCATGAAGGCGGTGGTGTGGGACGGCGATAGCCCAGGCGCCAAGTTTCAGGATGAGGAAATTCCGGCCGAACTGCTCGAGCAGGCCAAGAAATACCGCGAGATGATGATCGAAGCCGCCGTCGAAATGGACGACGACGTCATGGCCGCCTACCTGGATGGCGTCGAGCCGGACGAGGCGACCCTGAAGCGGATGATCCGCAAGGCCGTCCGCTACATCAAGTTCCATCCGGTGTTCTGTGGCTCGGCCTTCAAGAACAAGGGCGTGCAGCCCCTGCTTGACGCCGTCGTGGACTTCCTGCCGTGCCCGATCGATCGCGAAGCGATCAAGGGCGTCGACATGGACACGGGCGAGGAAATG
>CAWHDV010000020.1:0-63957 GCA_963828185.1 uncultured Alphaproteobacteria bacterium
GCCTGGCGGCCGAGGGCGTCGAGCGCCGCTCGCGCGCCGCCGAAAGCCGGCTCGCCTTGGTCTTGAAACCAGCCCCATAGACCAAATCGCCGAGCAGCGGATGGCCGATATGGGCGAGATGGACCCGGATCTGGTGGGTGCGTCCAGTCTCGAGCCGGCAGGCGATCAGGCTCGCCGGGCCGAAATGTTCTTCGACCCGCCAGTGGGTCACCGCCGCCCGGCCGCGCTTGTCGGCGACCACCGCCATCTTCTCGCGGCTGAACGGGTGACGGCCGAGCGCCGCCTCGACCGTTCCGGCCGCCCGGTCCGGCGCGCCCCAAACGACGGCGCGATATTCGCGCCTGAGCGATCCGCTGCGGCCATGGTCGGCGAACAGCGCCGCGAGGCCGTGATGGGCGGCGTCGCTCTTGGCGACGACCAGCAGGCCGGACGTGTCCTTGTCGAGGCGATGAACGATCCCCGGCCGCTTGACCCCGCCGACCCCCAACAGGCTGTCGCCGCAATGGCGGATCAGCGCATTGACCAGCGTCCCGGCGGCGTGGCCCGGCGCGGGATGGACGACAAGGCCTGCGGGTTTGTCGACGATCAGGAGATGTTCGTCCTCGAAGACGATCGTCAGCGGCAGGTCCTCCCCGGCGATCGCCGCTTCCTCGGCGCGGCGGCACGGCTAGGGCGATTGAGCGCCCTCGGCGACCCGAGCCGCCGGATCGCGCGCTTCGGCGCCGTTGACCGTCACTTGGCCGGCCTCAATCAGCGCCTTCAGCCGCGTGCGAGAAAGCGCGAGCCGCGCGCGACAGCGGCCTGGCTAAGGAAACGGTCGAGCCGTTCGCCGCCCTCGCCGGCGCCGACGGCGAAGGCGAGCCGGTCCGCCGACCGCGACGGCGGGCGGCGCGGAGATTTCGGGGTTCGACGGCGATCGCATGGGGTTCCTTGCCGTGCGGCCTGACTTAGGCGCGTGTTGGGCGGCGGGCAAGGGCGGATGCGCGGCGCCTCGCCATAGCGACAAGCGGAGCCTTTCGCCTATCGTGCCGCCGTTTTGAGCGACGCGATCCGCGTCAGGAGGAGAAAACCATGGCTGTCGGCGCGGGCGAAACCTTTCTTGGGCTGGACATCGGCACTTCGTCGGTCAAGGCGCTGCTGATCGACGCCGAACAGCGCACGATCGCCGACGTTTCCGTCCCGCTGTCGCTGTCGCGGCCGCAGCCGTTGTGGAGCGAGCAGAACGCCGACGACTGGGTTGACGGCGGTCACCGCCGGCGTCGCGGCGCTACGCAAGAGCGCCCCCGACGCTTTCGCCCGGCTCGCCGGCGTCGGCCTTTCCGGCCAGATGCACGGCGCGACGTTCCTCGACGCCGCCGGCAAGCCGCTGCGGCCCGGCGATCCTGTGGAACGACGTGCGCTCGTTCGCCGAATGCACGGAAATGGAAAAGCGCGTCCCCGACTTGCGCCGCCGCGCCGGCAACATCGCCATGCCGGGCTTCACCGCGCCGAAGGCGTTGTGGGTCGCAACGCACGAGCCGAAGGTGTTCGCCGCGACCAAGCGCATCCTGCTGCCGAAGGACTACGTGCGGCTGAAGCTGACCGGCGAGGCGGTCTCGGAAATGTCCGACGCCGCCGGCACGCTGTGGCTCGACGTCGGCAAGCGGCGCTGGGACGACGAACTGCTCGCCGCCACCGGCCTCAACGTTTCGCACATGCCGAGCCTGGTCGAAGGTTCGGAAGTCTCCGCCTATCTCTCGCCTGAAATTGCCGCCGCCTGGGGCCTCGCCGGCAAGCGCATTCCGGTCGCCGGCGGCGCCGGCGACAACGCGGCCGCCGCGGTCGGGGTCGGCGCGACCGCGCCGGGCGCCGGCTTCGTTTCGATCGGCACGTCGGGCGTCGTCTTCTCGGTCACTGACCGCTTCGTCTGCCTGCCGGAGCGCACGCTGCACGCCTTCTGCCATGCGCTGCCCAACCGCTGGCACGGCATGGCGGTGAATCTGTCGGCCGCCGCGGCGCTGACCTGGATCGCCGAGCTGCTGGAGCGCGGCGACGACGTCGGCGGCTGCGTCGCCGATGCGGAGGCCTTCGCCAAGTCGGCCAAGGCGGTCGAGACCGCGCCGGTGTTCCTGCCCTATCTCAGCGGCGAGCGCACGCCGCACAACGACGCCAACGCGACCGGCGTGTTCGCCGGCCTGAGGGCCGAACACGGAGCGGCGGCGCTGATCTACGCGGTGCTCGAAGGCGTCGCCTTCAACTTCGCCGACGGCGTCGACGTGCTGACCGAAGCGGGCGCGCGGCCGAAGGCGACGATGCTGGTCGGCGGCGGCGCGCGCTCGGCTCTGTGGGGGCAGCTTATCGCCGACGCGACCGGGCTGACGATCGACCTCGCCGCCGGCGCGGAAGCCGGCGCGGCGCTCGGCGCGGCGCGGCTGGCCATGCTGGCGGCCGGGGCGGGCGACGAGGCGACGGTGTGCAAGCGTCCGCCGACCCAGCGCGTGTTCACCCCCGACGCGGCGCGCGCCGCGCTGCTGGCGCCGCGGCTCAAGCGGTACCGCGCGCTCTATCCGGCCGAAAAAGGCGGCGCGCTGAGCCGCGTTGCGCGCGATCGGCTTAACCGTTCCTGAACGCCGCGACCCGCTAGCTCTGACCCGGATTTCCGTCAAGGAGAGCGGGTCATGGCGTTCGCTGAGCTGGCTGTGGTCGGCGATCGTCGACCGTTTCGACCTCACCTTCGGCGCCGCCGGCGCCTATGGCGCGCCGGCGATGGCGGGCGCGCTCGTCTGCTCGCTCGCCTATTATGTCTGGCGGCGGCGCTCGCGCGGCCGTCCGGTCAGCGCGCGCGGCTTCGTGCGCACGATCTTCGCCGGCCGGATCGTCTGGAACCCGTCGTCGATCGTCGACGTGAAGATGTGGGTCGCTCAACGGCCTGGTGCTCGCCGGCGGCTACGGCTATCTCGCCTTCGGCAATGTCTTCTGCCGCGACGCGACGCTCGCCGGGCTCGACGCCGGCTTCGGCGCGCGCGCGCCGGCCGCCTGGCCCGCCTGGACGGTGCTGGCGATGGCGACGCTGTTCGAGTTGCTCGCCTACGAACTCGCCTATTGGTTCGGCCACTTCCTCTTTCACCGCATCCCGGCGCTGTGGGAGTTCCATAAGGTGCACCATTCGGCGGAGGTGATGACGACCTTCACCGAGCTGCGCCAGCATCCGGTCGAGATCCTCGCCTTCATGAACCTGATCGCGATCGCCACCGGCGCGGTGTTCGGCGTCATGACCTACGTCTTCGGTCCCGGCGTGCAGCCGTTCACCCTGCTCAACGGCAACATCCTGCTGATGCTGTTCCTCGTCACTTACGGCCACCTGCGCCACAGCCACATGTGGATCCCGTTCACCGGCGTCGCCGGCCGTATCCTGCAGAGCCCGGCGCATCACCAGATCCACCATTCCGACAATCCCGCGCACTGGGACAAGAACCTCGGCTTCGCGCTGGCGGTGTGGGACTGGGCGTTCGGCACGCTCTACGTTCCGGGCGTCGAGCGCGAGAACGATCCGCTTCGGCGTCGGCCCGACCGAGGGCGAATTCAGCACCGTGCCGCGCAACTATCTGCATGCCGTTCGTGCGCTTCGGCGAGCATGTCGGGCGCGGGCTTCGCCGTTTCGCGCCGCAGCTGCGCCGCGCCGGCGTGCGCGGCTCGCACGGCTGAACTGCGGCGCTTCGTCGAGCGACGGTGACGAGCGGCGCCGTTCGCGGATAAGATCGCGGCGATCGTCTCGGGGGCGCCGCATGGCTCAGGACAAGTTCGCGCTGGTCACCGGCGGCGGTCGCGGCATCGGCCGCGCGGCGGCGCTGGCGCTCGCCGCGGCCGGCTGGAACGTCGCCGTCGCCGGGCGCAGCGCGCGCGCCGCTCGCGTCGGTCGCGCGCGAGATCGAGCGGCTCGGCCGGCGCGCGCTCGCGCACGCCTGCGACGTCGTCGATCCGGCGTCGGTCGACGGGCTTTACGCGGCGGTGGAGCGCGCCTTCGGCCGGCTCGACCTGCTGTTCAACAACGCCGGAGTCAGCGCGCCGGCGGTCGCCTTCGAAGAGCTCGACCTACGAACAGTGGAAGGCGGTGGTCGACGTCAACCTCAACGGCGCGTTCCTCTGCGCGCAGGGCGCCTATGCGCTGATGAAGCGGCAGCGGCCGCAGGGCGGGCGCATCATCAACAACGGCTCGATCTCGGCCCATGCGCCGCGGCCGATGAGCGCGCCCTACACCGCGACCAAGCACGCGATCTCCGGCCTGACCAAGTCGATCGCGCTCGACGGCCGCGCCTTCGACATCGCCTGCGGCCAGATCGACGTCGGCAACGCCGAGACCGAGATGACCGAAGCGGATGGCGGAGGGCGTGCTGCAGGCCGACGGCCGCGTCGCCGTCGAACCGCGCATCGACGCGGCCGAGGTCGGCGCGGCGATCGTCCACATGGCGAGCCTGCCGCTGTCGTCCAACGTCCTGTCGATGACGCTGATGGCGACCAAGATGCCTTTCGTCGGGCGCGGGTGAAGCGCTCAGTCCGGCGCGGCGGTCAGCGGCTCGAACGGGCGCGGCAGCGTGTCGTGGGCGAGGTCGCGCTCGAACAGCTTGATGCCGAGCGGCTCGTTGCCGTTGGGATGGACGAGCACGATCGAGCCGGCGCTGGGGCGCTGGTCGAGCGCCAGCCAGGCGTCGGCGCCGAGCGAGATCAGATGATGGCGGCGCACCGCCTGCATCAGCGGCGCGCTGGAGATCAGGCCGGGAAAGCGGAAGAACAGCGACGGCGTCTGGCCGTTGGCGATCAGCAGCCGCTCGACCTCGAGGATCTCCGCGTCGGCGTCGACGCCGGGCTCGAGCAGGAAATTGTGCTCGTCGGGCGCGCCGCGCGCATAGGGGTGATGATAGGTGTGGTTGACCCACAGGATGTCGAGCGCGCCGCTCGCCTGCTGGTCGACGAGCCAGCGATAGTCGGCGAAATGGTGGATGAGCCACAGGCCGGAGATCGACAGCGCCACCGGCGTATGCGGCCCTTGCGCGGCGAGCTTGTTCGAGGAAGCCGCGCTCGAGCGGCTTGCAGGCTCGGGCAGAGGTCGCCGGTGACGAAGGCGCCGGGCGCGTCGCCGTGGATCGAGGCCGGCGTTGCGCAGGAAGCCGCGATGGATGAGGCCGGGCGCCTCGGCCGACTGCTCGATCGCCCGCATCATCCGGGTCGAGGCGAGCGAGTCTTCGTCGCGTCCGCGCAGGTCCAGCAGGCGGCGCGCTCGATGCGGGTCGTCAGCTTGTCGGGGTCGGCGAGGAGCAGCAGCGGCTCGCCGCCGACGCTCATCGCGCGGATCGCGATCGCGCTCGCGGCCGTCGGCGGCGTGGCAGGCCTGCAGCGTCGAGCGATAGTCGGCGACCGCGTCGGCGTGGGCGAGGCGTTCGGGCGCCGCGGGCGCCACAGGCAGGCGGCCGCGTCGTCGTCGGCGCGCGCGGCGGCGCTGGCGCAAAGCGCAAGCGCGGCGGCGAGAACGAGGCGGGCGAGGCGCGAGGGCAGGGCAGGTCTCCGGGTTCGCGGGCGGCGACAAGTCCGTTCGACGAACGAACGATATCAGCGGCTTCGGCGCCATTTTGCGCGCGGGCGCGCGCTGTCGTCAAAAGCCGGCGCTTGGAACCCCCAAGCCGACCCTCGCCCGCTTTGGTTGGGCTGGTCCGATCGCGACCCGCACATCGAGCTGGGGGCGATCGGTGAAAATATCTATTGCTCGGCGTAACAAGACGGATTGCTGGAGAGACTATAGGGGCGATGCCGAACAAGCGCTTACTGGCGGCGTCTAACGGAGTACAACCAGCCTATACGCTTGTGTTACACTTGCGTATAATCCAAGAGGTGTGCAAAATGAAGAAGCTATTATTGATGCCGATGCTTGTAATCGGCCTGCTCGGCGCTGCAGTCCCAAGTTTCGCTTTGCCGTCGGTGCCGAACTTCGGCCCCGTCGTCGAAATGAAGATGGGCGGGCACATGAGTACGTTCCAGATGCTCCAGGACGCGAACGGCGACCAATGGGTCGTCATGAGCCGCGCCGAATTCGAGAAAATGGCCGGCGTATCGCTCGGGGAGATACAAGTTCACCATGATGCCCTGACCTTAAGGGAGGGAATGCGCTTCCGGGTGAAATGCGCCCCGGCGGCACGCTCCCGCCCGCCGAGAATTCCAAGGCTCCGGCCTGGGGAACCTGGGTTGAGAAATTCCCCCGGCTTCAGGCCGGGGGAAACACGTCAATGGCGGATCCCTGGGAAGTCCGGCGCGCGGCGGCGCTTGCAACCCACTATATCTGACTAGAGTCAGAGAATGTCCGACGCCGCCATCCCGCAAGTCCGCCGCTTCAACCGTCTCGTCACCCGCCGGGTCGGCGCGCTCGACCAGAGCTATCTCAGTCGCGGCCGGCCGCTCGGCGAGGCGCGGCTGCTGTTCGAGATCGGCCTCGACGGCGCGGACGCGCGCGAGCTGCGCGCCGCGCTCGGCCTCGATTCCGGTTATCTCAGCCGCCTGCTGCGCGCGCTGACCGCGGAAGGGCTGATCGAGGTTGAAAGGGCAGGGCGACGCGCGGGTCCGGCGCGTTGCGCTGACCGCCAAAGGCCGCGCCGAACTCGCCGCCTACGAGCGGCTGTCGGACGAGCTCGCGCGCTCGATGCTCGCGCCGCTCGCGCCGCCCGAGCGCGAGCGCCTGCTCGCGGCGATGGCCGAGGTCGAGCGGCTGATGCGCGCCGGCGCGATCGTCGTCGCGCGCGAGCCGGCGGATTCGGCCGACGCGGCCTGGTGCCTCGATCAGTATTTCGCCGAGCTGGCGCGGCGGTTCGAGGAAGGCTTCGATCCCGGAAAGGGCGCGGCGGCCGGCGCGGAGGCGATGAACCCGCCGCACGGCTGGTTCTTTCTCGCCCGGCTCGACGGCCGGCCGGTCGGCTGCGGCGGGCTTGCGCGGCTCGGCGCGAGGCGGGCGAGATCAAGCGCGTGTGGACGGCGCCGGAGGCGCGCGGCCTCGGCGTCGCGCGCCGCATCGTCGCCGCGATCGAGGCGACGGCGCGCGAGGCAGGCATGACGACGCTGCGGCTCGACACCAATCGCGCGCTGAAGAGGCGCACGCGCTCTATCGCAAGCTCGGCTACGTCGAGATCGCGCGCTACAACGACAATCCCTACGCCGATCATGGTTCGAGAAGCGCCTTTGAGGCGGACCGCGCCGCGCGCGGTGGCGACGTCGTCGCCAAAATGTATTCCACCACAATTGCGTGAAGCGTCGCCTCGCGCCGTGGGCGCACCGTCGCGACGCGCGCCATAATCGACCGATCAGCGCGCGCGCCGCGCCGCGAGGATGGGAAAGTCGGACGATGATCGCAGATTCTCGATGCTGATCGCGCTGGCCGGCGCGCCTCCCGCGGTCGACGCGGCCAAGTTGCCACGATGCGCAGGCCTCGGCGCTGCCCGAGGACGCGAAGGTCGCCTTCGACAGCTGGTGCGCGACGAGCAGGCGGCGCGCGAAAAATTGGCGGGGCGCTGGCCGCATTATTCGGCTGCCGCCCGCTCAGCCTGTCTCGGCGACGGCGGCGGCGTCGCAGTCGAGCAACGTCGAGCTGTGGACCTGCCTCGAAATGCAACCGGGCGGCAGCCTCAGCCTGAAAAGCAGCGACAATGATGCTGCCCGCTGACCCCAGCGCCTCGCCCCCACTGCCGCACGCCCAGCCGAAGTCCGCCAAGCCGTAGCGATGAAAGTCTGACGCCTGGCGCTCCCACTTGGCTGGAAGCGCAACGTGCGCGTGACAAGTCCACGCGCCCTCCCTCGTCATTCAAACATAGGGCTGTCGCCCCCGAAAGCTGTCATCCGTATGAATTGGGTTCGAATGTACCTCGGCGCATCTCGGCGCCGTTGGCGCCGCCGGTTCGCATCGGGGGAAAGTTCGAGCGCCGCGTCGGCGAGATGATCTGATCAAGCCGAGGGACGCTCGGATGTGGTGGGGATCCGGAACTATCCTCCTCGCGGCCAAAGTCTAACTTTCCTTCACGTTGGGCTGGCCTTTGCCGGTGGGCGATCAGATTGCGCAAGCTCCCCTTGATATAGCCGCCCCAGGCGTCGGAGACACGCCTCGAAGCATTCGTCACTAGGCGCTAAGCCGACGTGGGTGAATTTGATTTCGGTCTGGTCGCCCTTCGCGACGATCTCGAACGTGATTCGGTCCCGTTCCATTCGTCTTTGTCTTTGATGAAACTGAGATAGCTGTCCAAAACGAGCCAGACCACCGCTTGGCCGGAATCATTTCGACGATTTTCTGCTTGCTGTAATGAATGTTCTTGTAGCGGTATCTTCCATGTCCACTGGCCCAAGCTGTCGGTAAGGTCCTCGATGTCTCCGGACCACCAGCCGCGAACATTGTTGATCGCGGCGAAGGTTTCGTCCGGGGTCTTGTCCACCGTGAAGGCGGCGGTGAAGTGTTGCTTGGTCATGAATTCTCCTATTTCATTGTTTGAGAGGAGGGCGAGGTTTGCCGGCGTTGAAGGCTCAGGGATTGCGCCTTCGCTGCTCGCTCACGCGGCGGCGGCCAACATCATCGCGGCGATCTGTGCTCAGAGGCCTTGGGGGAAGCTTCGAACGATCGGCCGAAGTCCAGCGAAACGGTCGGGGAAAATGTCTTCCTGTCCGGCTTCGACGCCGTTAGAAATCTCGATCGCACGTCGCGCGCCGAAGTCTTCGGTATCGAGAGCGCGCGCGACATGTCGGTGTCGATCGGACCAGGATAGACGCCGAAGATCGCGTGCCCTGTCCGCGAAGAAGCATGCGCGCGGCCTGAGTGAGCGAATGCAGCGCCGCCTTCGACGCGCGCGTAGGTCGGCAGGAACGGAATATTGGTGAGGCCGGCCACCGATGCGACGGTGACAAAGGCGCCGCCCCCGTTCCTCGCGAGCGTCGGCGCCAGGCTCTGAAGCAGCCGCAGCGCCCCAAAGTAGTTCACCTCCATTTCGCGCTGGGCGTGGTCGAGAACGTTGGGCCCACCAGCGCGGTCCCAAGCGCGAGCCGGCGTTGCTAAACACGATCTCGACGTCGGAAGCCGCCTCCATCGCGGCGCGCACTTGTCGGCGTCAGTCACATCGAGCCGCAAGACGACGATCGATCGTCCTGAGGTCCGCAAGGTGTGCAGAATTGCGAGCCGCCGCATATAGTTTCCTCGCGCCGCGGTTCAAAAGCTCTTCGGTCAACGCGCGCCCAAGGCCGCGGTTTGCGCCCGTCACGAAGCGACGGCCTCGACTGGCACGCGCACGTGAGCGCCTTTCTCGACGGCAGCCAGGCCCCGCGCCAGCGGCCAGGGCTGCGGCTCGACGTGGGAGACGCTCGCGATTCCGCGCCGGGCGTCGAAGTACGGATGTGGGTAGTCATGAAGGACGGAAATTACCAGGCTCCTTGCAAGCCGTGCGTGGCGAAGTACCTGCCCAAGCGCAAGGACCTCTTCCAGGGGACGCAATTCGGGAGCGAGGTTTTGAAGCTGTGAGTCCATCGCTGACCGTATCGGGAACTCCTCCGGCCGCGCCTGCGGCGCCTGCCGCTGCAGCGGCCCCGGCGGCGCCCGCCGCTCCGGACATGGCCGCGCTCCAGCGCGAGCTCGCCGAGGCCCGGAAGGCGCGAAATTGAACTTGCAATTGCGGCCGCCATTCGCCTGGCACTCGGAAATCGCCGCGGTCCGGGCGGCGGCGACAGTCTCGAATTTTCCAGACTTGGTGTGGTAGGCGAACTCGCCATCCTTCTCGTAGCGATAAACATAGGCGTAGGGCACGAGAGCGGGTTGCGCGTCCGCGCCTCCGGCGTCGCCATCGGCGCAGGCGCCAGCGGTTCCGCAGCTCGGCTCGGCGCGAGCGGTTCGCGGGACGTCGGCGCCGATGTCGCTTGTGGCGCCGCCGCCAGCCCTGGCGCAGCGTTTTCCGGCGCCGGCGCAGGCGGCGCGGCGGGAGCAAGCGCAGGTTGAGGCGCCGGGCTGCGCGACGCCAGGCCGCCGTCCGCCAGCGCCCTGGCGTCGTGATCGGACTGGAAGGTCACGCCGATGGCGAAGCCGAGCAACAGCGCCAGGACCAGTGCGGATATCTGGACGAAGGCCGCGGGCAAGGCGCGCGGCCACACTGGTCTCGCCAGGCTCGACTCCGGCGAATTCTGGGAATGTGAAGGTGTGGTCAAGATCCGCCCTCGTACTGAAACCAACTGAATTCAGACTCGCCGAAGCGCATTACAGCAAAGAACAAGCTTCAAATCGTTCATCGACATTTCCGCAAGCGTTTTCAACGTTACGGGCCGCGTCCGCTGCTCGGGATGGCACATTAACTATTGCCCCCGTCGTCGACAATGCTGAACTTTTTCGTTCGCCGCCCCTCCCTAATGTCCATTGACTCGAAAGCAGCGGGACTGGGCTGATTCGCCGCCGGTTTTTCAGGACTTTGCGATCTCGCGGGCTTGCGGAGGCGGAAAACTTATCCACCGGAGTCGGTCGAGCCGGATCCTTCCCCGAGCGAACCAGGAGACTCGATCAGGCGAGACGCCTCGGCGACGGTCACGCACGACTTGGGATTGGGTGGTGGAGCTGAGGGGAATCGAACCCCTGACCTCTGCAGTGCGATTGCAGCGCTCTCCCATCTGAGCTACAGCCCCGTTCCGGAGCGGGTGTTTAGGGCGCGGGCGCCTTCCTGTCAATCGGCGAGAGCGAAATCGCTCGCAAAACTTGTTCAAGCGCGCGTGACGGCTTAAACAATTCTCAGCCCGCCAACTTCTGGAGTCGCAATGGCCGCCGCATCCTTCATCCTCCCCGTGTTCCGGGTGCTCAACATGGCCATCGACCTCTATTGGTGGGTCATCATCGTCATGGCGGTCATGTCCTGGCTGCTGGCTTTCGATGTCATCAACATGCGCAACGAATTCGTCCGCTCGGTGTGGAACGGCGTCAACGCCCTGACCGAACCGGCGTTGCGGCCGATCCGCCGCTTCCTGCCCTCCGTCGGCGGCATGGACATTTCTCCGGTCATCCTGCTGCTGCTGCTCTCCTTCGTGCAGATGGAGCTGAACGAGGTTGTGCGTTCGCTGCTGATGGCTTCGATGTGAGCGGCGCCGCTGGCGCGAAGCCGTGACCGCCTCCGCCGGAAGGTTCTGGTCAGCGCGCGAAAAAGGAGGCGGCGCGACGCTGCATGTCCGCCTGACGCCCAAGTCGGGGCGCGACGCGCTGGAAGGCGCGGAGATGCTGGCCAACGGCGATTGCGTGCTGAAGGCGCGGGTGCGGGCGGTCCCCGAAGACGGCAAGGCCAATGACGCGCTCGTCGCCCTGCTGGCCAAGACCCTCAAAATTCCCGCGTCGCGCATGAAAATCGCCTCGGGCGCGACATCGCGCCACAAGACCCTGACGCTCGAAGGCGATCCGGCGGAGTTGGAGGCGAAACTCGACGGTTTGGCCTGTCTTGCCAAAGGCGCCTCGCGCGCTTAAACGCTCGCCAACCGATTTTCACCTGTTTCCACGCCGCGGGGGCGAAAAAATGAGCAAGACCAACACAGGCAATTTCTTCGAGGATTTCAAGCTCGGACAGGTGCTCGTCCATGCGACGCCGCGCACGGTGACGGTGGGCGACGTGGCGCTCTACACCGCGCTTTACGGCTCGCGCTTCGCGGTGCAGTCGTCGGACGCCTTCGCCCAGTCGATCGGCTATTCGAAAAGCCCGGTCGACGACCTGCTGGTCTTCCATATCGTGTTCGGCAAGACGGTGCCGGATATTTCGCTCAACGCCGTGGCCAACCTCGGCTATGCCGACTGCCGCTTCCTGGCGCCGGTCTATCCCGGCGACACGCTGTCCTCGACTTCCGAGGTCATCGGCCACAAGGAAAACTCCAACCGCCAGACCGGCGTGGTCTACGTGCGTTCGCGCGGCGTCAACCAGCGCGGCGTTGTGGTGCTGGACTATGTGCGCTGGGTGATGGTGCGCAAGCGCGACCCGAATGCGCCGGCGCCGGCGGAAGTCACGCCGCAGCTGCCGCGCGCGCTCGCGCCCGACCAGCTCGGCGACGCCTGCCCGATCATCGATGCGCGCAAATATGACGTCGCCTTGGCGGGCTCGAAGCACCGCTGGGGCGATTACCTGCCCGGAGAGCGTATCGACCATGTCGACGGCATGACGGTCGAGGAGGCCGAGCACCAGCTCGCCACCCGCCTCTACCAGAACACGGCCAAGGTGCATTTCAACCAGTTCACCGAGGGCCAGGGCCGCTTTGGCCGCCGCCTGATCTATGGCGGCCACGTCATCTCGCTGGCGCGCGCGCTGAGTTTCAACGGCCTCGGCAACGCTTTCCACATCGCGGCGATCAACGGCGGCCGACATGTCGCGCCGCTGTTCGCCGGACTGACGGTGTTCGCCTGGACGGAAGTGCTGGAGCGCGCCGAGATCCGCGGCCGCGCCGATGTCGGCGCGCTGCGTCTGCGCACCATCGCCACCAAGGACCAGCCGACCAGCGCCCATCCGCTGAAGCAGGGCGAAGGCTATGATCCGAGCGTCATTCTCGATCTCGATTACTGGGCGCTGATGCCGCGCTGATCCGTCGCGGACTCAAGGTCAAGAAAAAGCCCCCGCTGGCCAAGGCCGGCGGGGGCTTTTTTCTCGTCTTGCCGCCGACTTGCTGATCAGCCGCGCGTCAAAAGAAGGCAGACAACCAGCATCGCGCCGGCTTCGGCGATCGCCACGGCGCCAACGCCGCCAAGGCCGAACAGCGCGCCGGCGACGACCATGGTGGCCAGCACGGCGGCAACGATGACGAAGAACACGGCCTCGGCGCGGCCTTGGGAATTGGTCTCGACCGCGACATTGTCCGCAACATCGGCGACAGTGGTGTTGATGCTCATGTGATCCTCGGTTTTGGGCGCAAGCGCCGCCGTTCGGGTTTCCGGCGCCTTCCTGTCCATGCGGGGGAAGACATGCGGTTTTGTGACGCATGCGAGGTCACCCCACGCATCGCGCGGCCGCTTCGAAGCAAGATTTGGGCTAAGATCAGCTGTGACGCCGAAAAACGACGTTCGAACAGCCAAATTCCGGCGCACGCAAATGCCAATCGCAGCAGTCGGCAATGACCTAGATCAAAATCCTGGCGAAGGCAATTGGCGCGCGCCGCAAAAAACCTGATCAGGGTTTAGGCGGAATTACTCCCGTTGCGTCAGGGAGATACGGCCGACGCCAAGCGCCGGCGCCGTTCACGCGCCGCTGCGCTTCATGAAGTCCCAGATCAGATAGCTGGCGTCGAAATCGTAATTCGCGCCGCCCGAGGCCTCGTCCTTGAGCCCCGCCGTGTTGCGGCCGGGAATGCGGTGTCCGCCGCCCTCGACGCGAACAAGCTCCACCGGCGCCTTGCAACCCGAATAGGACTGGATGAAGGCCCTGGAATGATCGCGCTTGTCGCGATCGGGTATGGCTTTTTCCGTGGCTTTAGCGCCGCAGCCGTCGGCCTTGGCGAAGATGGCCAGCGCGTCTTCGGCCGGCAGGACCTTGAACTTGGCGCCTGCCAGCGTCGCTTCGCCGCCGGCGTAGGGAATGCTGTGATCAGATTGACCGCTGATGGCGACATAGGCGAGCGGCGCCGGCGGCGCGCAGCTGGCCAGGTCCGCCGGCATGGCGGCGATCAGCGTCGCAAGGCCGGCCAGCGGGCGGCCAATGCCGGCGCAGGCGGCGCGATAGGCGAAGGCGCCGCCGGAGGAGACTCCGACCAGGAAGATTCGACGCGGATTGACTTCGCCCTGGTTGATGAAATGCTGCACGAGATCATGCAGGAACTTGATGTCCCTGCTGGCGTCGGGACCCGCTTGCGTCGGCCAGTCGCCCTTGATCGCATCCGGATAAAGGAAAATCGGGCCGTTGGACGCCGCCGCCTCCTCCAGTCCGAGCCCGCGTCGGACGCGCGCGCCGAGGCCGCCGCCGCGATGCAGCACGATGATCAGCGGCCGGCGCCGCAGTTTAAGCCGGTCGCGCAGCACCACCACGGCGTGGCGCGCCATGCCGCCCGACTGGATGGTCAGGCGCGCGGCGGCCGAAGCGGTCGCGGGAAGGCCGACGAGGCTGGCTGCGAAGGCCAGGCCGGCGGCCGCCGCCGCGGCTTTTTTCGAACAGAAAAGTTTCAAGCGCGAATTCTCCATCCGTCCGGCGAACGAGACGACCAGGTCTTGGGCAATTCGCCAAAATCGCCTATGGCGCCGAATTCCTCCGATTTCGCGACTTTGCAGCGCAAAACCGGATGCCGCTCTTTCGGGCGCCGCCTTAGGTTTCGCCTCTTTGCGGCGCGAAAGCAAGACGTCCGGCGAAGGTTGCGCTCAAAATTCGCCGGCGCCTGCCATCGCCGCCCCTCCCCCGAAGGGTTTACGCGCTCTCCATTGCACCGCACCCAGGATTGGATTAGTGAGGGTTTCCGACCTTTTAGGCGCCGCCATCCTCGCGCTCGCGGCCCTTAGCCATTCGTCGAACAGGAAGGGTGATTTTCATGGCCGATCCCAGCCAGATCCCGCTGGAGCAGCGCCGCCCGCTCTCGCCGCACTTGCAGATCTATCAATGGTCGCCCACCATGGCCGCCTCGATCGCCCATCGCGTGACCGGCGCGGCGCTTTACGTGGGCACGCTGCTGCTGGTGATCTATCTGCTGGCGCTGGCCGGCGACGCCGCGTCCTATCGCGCGGCCTCGGCCTTTTTCGGCTCCTTCTTCGGACAGCTGATCCTGTTCGGCTATACGTTCGCGCTGATGCTGCATGCGATGGGCGGCGTACGCCATGCGATCTGGGACGCCGGCCACGGCTTCGATCCCAAATCGCGCGACCGCATCGCCCTCGGCTCGGGCGTCGCGGCCGCCGTCCTGACGGTCCTGATCTGGATCGCCGTGTTCATCCTGCGCTGAGGAATTCGAGATGACCCAGCAAACCAAGCTGCAAACGCCTCGCGCCCGCATCTCTTACCTCGGCTCGGCGAAATCCGGCACGCGGCATGCGTGGCGCTTGCGCCTGACCTCCTTCGCCCTGCTGCCGCTGACAATCGCCTTCGTGATCATCCTGCTGTCGCTCGTCGGGCGCGATTTCGAAAGCGCGCGGCATCTGCTCGCCTCGCCCTTCCCGGCCATCCTGATGCTGCTGTTCATCGGCGCCGGCGCCTGGCACATGATGCTCGGCATGCAGGTCATCATCGAGGATTATGTGCATCACGAGCATCTCAAGGTGCTGGCGCTGATGGCCAACGCCTGCTTTTCGGCCGCCGTCGCGCTCGCCGCCGTCTATGCGGTGCTGCGCGTGAGCTTCACCTGACAAATCCACATCCGGCGCAGTCGAACGGCCGCGCCAAATGGTCTTTCTCTTCGGCTTAAGGGTTCATCCAATGGCATCCAACGACGCCCCGGCCAGCGCCGCCATCGGCGGCCAAGCGTACAAGAACGCGGCCTATCCGATCGTGGACCACACTTTCGATGTCGTGGTGGTGGGCGCCGGCGGCGCGGGTCTGCGCGCCACCGTCGGCTGCTCCCAGGCGGGGCTGCGCACCGCCTGCATTTCCAAGGTCTTCCCGACGCGCTCGCACACGGTGGCGGCGCAGGGCGGCGTCGCGGCCTCGCTCGCCAACATGGGGCCGGACAACTGGAAATGGCACATGTACGACACCGTCAAGGGCTCCGACTGGCTCGGCGACCAGGACGCGATCGAATATCTCTGCCGCAACGCGCCCGCCGCCGTCTATGAGCTGGAGCATTGGGGCGTGCCGTTTTCGCGCACCGCGGACGGCAAGATCTACCAGCGCCCCTTCGGCGGCATGACCACCGATTTCGGCCGCGGGCCGCCGGCCCAGCGCACCTGCGCCGCCGCCGACCGCACGGGACACGCGATGCTGCACACCCTTTATGGGCAGGCGCTGAAAAACGCGACCGAGTTCTTCATCGAATATTTCGCCATCGACCTGATCATGGACGCCGAGGGCAAATGCCGCGGCGTGGTCTGCCTGAAGATGGACGACGGCACCATCCACCGCTTCCGCTCGCAACTGGTGATCCTCGCCACCGGCGGCTACGGCCGCGCCTATTTCTCGGCGACCTCGGCCCATACCTGCACCGGCGACGGCGGCGGCATGGTTTTGCGCGCCGGACTCCCGTTGCAGGATATGGAGTTCGTGCAGTTCCATCCGACCGGCATCTACGGCGCGGGCTGCCTGATCACCGAAGGCGCGCGCGGCGAAGGCGGCTACCTGACCAACGCCTCGGGCGAACGCTTCATGGAGCGCTACGCGCCCTCGGTGAAGGACCTCGCGCCGCGCGACATGGTGTCGCGCGCGATGACCATGGAAATCCGCGAGGGACGCGGCGTCGGCAAGAACAAGGACCATATCTTCCTGCATCTTGACCATCTCGACCCGAAGATCCTGCACGAGCGCCTGCCCGGCATTTCGGAAAGCGCTAAAATCTTCGCCGGTGTGGAAGTGACGCGCGAGCCGATCCCGGTGCTGCCGACGGTGCACTACAACATGGGCGGCATCCAGACCAATTATCACGGCGAAGTGCTGACCAAGAAGGACGGCAATCCGGACGTGGTGGTTCCCGGCCTGATGGCGCTCGGCGAAGCCGCCTGCGTCTCGGTGCATGGCGCCAACCGCCTCGGCTCGAACTCGCTGATCGATCTCGTGGTGTTCGGCCGCGCCGCCGGCCTGCGCGCGGCGGAAATCGTCAAGCCCGGCGCCAAGCAGGAAAACCTGCCGGAAAACTCCGCCGATCTCGCTTTGTCGCGCCTCGACCATTTCCGCAACGCCAACGGCGCGACGCCAACGGCGGACCTGCGGTTGCGCATGCAGAAGGTGATGCAGAACAATTGCGCGGTCTATCGCACCGGCGAGGTGCTGGAGGAAGGCTCCAAGCTCATCCACGAGGTGTGGAAGGCCCGCGACGACGTGCGCGTCACCGACCGCTCGCTGGTGTGGAACTCCGACCTGATCGAGACGCTGGAGTTCGACAATCTGATCGTCCAGGCCGTCGTCACCATGGATGGCGCCAACAACCGCAAGGAATCGCGCGGCGCGCATGCCCGCGA
The DNA here is from genome assembly GCA_963828185.1 of uncultured Alphaproteobacteria bacterium. Classification (GTDB taxonomy): domain Bacteria; phylum Pseudomonadota; class Alphaproteobacteria; order Rhizobiales; family Beijerinckiaceae; genus Rhodoblastus. Next base: position 17,075 of record CAWHDV010000020.1, read on the forward strand.
GGATTTTTCGGCCCGCGATGACGAAAACTGGATGAAGCACACGCTGGCGACGATCGACGACGCCAACAAGGCGGTGAACATCGATTACCGCCCGGTCCACACCTACACCATGACCGACGAAGTCAGCTACATCGAGCCGAAGGCGCGCGTGTACTGAGGTTTTTCGGCCGGCGCGCCCTGTGCGCCGGCGAGGAATTTTTCGCCCCGTGCGGGCGGACAAGAGAGAGCAAGCCTGATGGTCGAACTCGCACTGCCCAAGAATTCCGTGGTCGGCAAGGGCAAAAGCTGGCCCAAGCCCGCGGGCGCGAAGAAGCTGACGGAATTCCAGATCTATCGCTGGAACCCAGACGACGGCCGCAACCCGTCGATCGACACCTACTGGGTCGATCGCGAGGATTGCGGGCCGATGATCCTCGACGCCATTTTGTGGATCAAGAACAAGGTCGATCCGACCCTCACCCTGCGCCGCTCCTGCCGCGAAGGCATTTGCGGCTCCTGCGCGATGAACATCGACGGGGCCAACACGCTCGCCTGCACCAAGGCGACAGACGACGTGAAGGCGCCGGTGAAGATCTATCCGCTGCCGCACATGCCGGTGGTCAAGGATCTCGTGCCGGACCTGACGACCTTCTACGCCCAGCATGCGGCCATCGAGCCCTGGCTGAAGACGCAGACGCCGGCGCCGGAAAAGGAATGGCTGCAATCGCCCGGCGACCGCAGCAAGCTCGACGGCCTCTACGAGTGCATCCTGTGCGCCTGCTGCTCGACCTCCTGCCCCTCCTACTGGTGGAACGGCGAGCGCTATCTCGGACCGTCCGCCCTGCTGCAGGCGTATCGCTGGCTGATCAATTCGCGCGACGAATCGACGGGCGAGCGCCTCGACAACCTGGAAGACCCGTTCCGGCTCTATCGCTGCCACACGATCATGAACTGCGCCCGCGCCTGCCCGAAGAACCTCAACCCGGCCAAGGCGATCGCGGAAATCAAAAACATGATGATCGCCCGGCAGGTGTAGTCTGCCGGCGCCGACTGGCGCAACGAGCAAGGGCGCGTCGCGGAAACGGCGCGCCCTTTGCTTTTGACCCGAAAAAAAATGGGCGCGCCATTGGCGGCGCGCCCAGTCGGGGAGGAACGGATGGGCCCGTCGCGGACGGGCCGGAGAAAATCGTTACACGCGCGGCTGCATCGAGAAGACGCGCGTCTGCAGGTCGAGCATGGCGGTGGCGAAGCTCGTGGCGTTGTCGGCCAGTTCGCCCCACACCGAGGCGGCCGACGGCGCCCGCGCCACCAGCTTGCCCGTCAGGTCGTCGGTCTCGAAGCGCAGGTCGGCGGAAAACTTGCGCGCCAGCGCCTGCATGGCGACATTGCGCGCCAGGCAGGACATGTAGAGCGCGTCAGCGCGACGGTTGCGCGCGGCGCGCACGATGCGCGACATCAGTTCCGAACCGACGCCGCGACGGCGCCAGCCCATTTCCACTGAAAACGCCGCCTCGACCGAGCCGCCGATGATGTTGTTGCCGACGGCGCGCAATTCGCCCGCGCCGCGCAGGGTGCCGTCGACGTAATAGCCGTAGATCACGTCGTCGATGCCGAAGCAGCGCTCGGCGTAGCGAATGAGAAAATCGTCGTTCACCGCCATCGCGAAGCGATCGAACCGGCTCTGCGCGTCGAGGCGCAGCAGGTGATCCCGAAAGTTCGGGAGATCGGCCGGCCATAATCTGCGTATGACGCCGCCATGGATCATGGTCTGTTCCATGTGGGTTATTCCTTTATCGTTCCGCGACGCACGCGCCGCTGTTGCGCTCAGCCTCCGGGGACGTTTCCTTGTTGATCCCTATATGCTGCATTGCAGCAATTAGTTCAAGCCCGAACTTTGTGCATCTGCCATTAGTCACGTTCTCGTGATCACACAATAGGCAAAAATGTCGCAGCGCGGGTTGCTGTGCCAAAGCTGTTAATATTTAAGGTATGTCCGTGATATTGCGCTGCACCATGGCTTTTACGCGCTGACGGATGAACGTCATATGAACCTGATTTCAGGCCTATTCATGGCACGAGGTCGATCAGGGCGGGAATCAGCGGCGCGTCGGCCGGCGGCATCGGGAAATCCCGCAACTGCCGCGCATAAACCCATTTCAGCGCCTGCCCCTCCTTCGCCGTGACAACGCCGCGCCAGCGGCGACAGACATAGAGCGGCATCAAGAGGTGAAAATCCTCGTAACCATGACTGGCGAAGGTCAGGGGCGCCAGGCAGGGCTCCTTGACCTCGATCCCCAGCTCCTCGCGCAACTCGCAAATCAGCGCCTCCTCAGGCCTCTCGCCCGCATCGACCTTGCCGCCGGGAAACTCCCACAAGCCGGCCAATTGCTTGCCCTGGGGCCGCTGGGCGAGAAGAATCCGGTTGTCGGCGTCGACGAGCGCCACAGCGACAACCAGAAGAAGTTTCATGAGCGGTAATCGCCGTTGATCGCCACATATTCCTTGGTGAGGTCGCAAGTCCAGACCTTGGCCTCGCCCTTGCCGAGGCCAAGGTCGGCGCGAATCACGATCTTGTCCTCCTTCATGATCTCGGACACCGCCGCCTCGTCATAGTCCGGGTCGCGCAGCCCTTCATGCGCGACGCGGATGGGACCGAACCAGATCGACAGCAGGTCGCGCTCGGCCTTTTCGCCAGCCTTGCCGACGGCCATCACCACCCGGCCCCAATTGGCGTCCTCGCCGGCCACCGCCGTCTTGACCAGCGGCGAATTGGCGATGGAGAAAGCCACTTTCTTCGCCGCCTTGTCGCTGTCGGCGCCCGTGACCTGGACTTCGACGAACTTCCGCGCCCCCTCCCCATCCCGGGCGACCTGTTGGGCGAGATCGAGCAGCAGCGCGTCGAGCTTTTCGCGGAAATCGTCAAGCCGCTTGTCGCCGGCCTTCCTGATCTTCTTCGCGCCGCGCTTCTCCGCCGCGCCGGTGGCGAACAGCATCAACGTGTCGGAGGTCGAGGTGTCGCTGTCCACCGTGACCGAGTTGAACGTGTGCTTCACGCCCTTGGAGAGCAGTTTCTGCAAGGCTTCCGCGCCGATCGCCGCGTCGGTGAAGACGTAGGACAGCATGGTCGCCATATCCGGCGCGATCATGCCGGCGCCCTTGGCGAACCCGTTGATCGTCACTTCGACGTCGCCGATCCTGGCCGTCGTCGTGGCGACCTTGGGAAAGGTGTCGGTGGTCATGATCGCCTTGGCCGCGTCGAGCCAGCCGTCGGGACGCGCCTGCGCCGCCAGATCATCGAGCACGCCCTCGAATTTCATGGCGTCGAGCGGTTCGCCGATCACGCCTGTCGAAGCGAGGAATATCTCGTCCTCCTCGGCGCCGACCGCCTTGGCCGCAAGTTTCGCCGTGAGCTCCGCCGCCGCCTTGCCGATTTTTCCGGTAAAGGCGTTGGCGTTGCCGGAATTGACCACCAGCGCCCGCGCCGTGCCGCGACGCAGGTTCTTGCGGCACCAGTCCACCGGCGCGGACGGGCATTTTGACGTGGTGAACACGCCGGCGACCGTCGCGCCTTGGTCGAACACCGCGAGCAGCACGTCGGTGCGGCCCTGGTAACGGATGCCGGCGGCGCCAGTCGCGAGTCGCACGCCGTCGACCGGCGGCAGTTCGGCGAAGGTTTTCGGCGCAAGCGGCGATACGGGGGCGGCGGCCATGGCGTTGTCCTGACGATTGCTTCGTTCAGGCCGGATTTGCGTTGGCCTCGCCGCCCGCGTCAAGCCGCTTTGGCGCCCTGCGACCAAAAATCGCGCCGGCGCCCCCATCGCGACACAGCAATTCACTCGGCGACGGTGGCCTTCAGCATCCAGATGGCTTTTTCCTGCGCCGCGAGCCGCGCGACAAGAAGGTCATGCGTGACGATGTCCTTCTTTTGCTCCGCCTTGATGGCGAGGTCGCGCATCACCCTGCACAGGGCCTGGTTGTCGGTGATCAAGTCGGCGAGCAGGTCCTCGACGCTCATCGTCTCGACCTCGGGCTTCGCCCGGATCTCCGGAAACGCCGCGGGAACGCCCAGGGCGCGCATGCGCTCGGCCAGCGTGTCGGCGGCCTGGAACAGCTCCTGGTACTGGACCTCCAGCAACAGATGCAGCTGATAGAACAGCGGACCGACGACATTCCAGTGATGGACGTGGGTCTTCACAGTCAAGGCATAGGTCTTGGTGAGAATATCCCTCAAGCCGAGAGCGACTTCGCTGGTCGTCCTCTTGTCGATGCCGACATTTTCATCCTCGGTCTTGGGCTTGGCGTCGAAAAGGCGGGATTGTGCGGCCATTTGCGTGAACCTTTACAAAAAACGGAACGGAGTCGCGAAATCCTGCGGACGTCGCGCTCCCCGACAACCACGCGCGGCCAAGCCCGTTCCGGCCGAGGCGCCATTATTTCCGCTCGCCAGGGCGCCCGGCGCAACAAAAAACCCCGCCGGAACCCGGCGGGGCCTGTCGTCTCGAACGCCTTCCGGCAAAGCTCGATAACGCTTACTTCTTCGGCGCATCCGCCGGTTTGGCCGGCGCGGCCGGCGCGACCAGCGGAGCGGACTTGTCCTCGTCCACGCGGGTGATCTTGGCCCCTTCGCGCAGCTTAACGATGGCCTCGCTCTGCGCCTTCTGGGCGACGTAATGTTCGAGCTGGTCCTTGACCTGCGCCATCGGCGGGAAGGGCGTCTGGCGCTTTGCCAGCACCTTGATCACATGCCAGCCGAACTGCGTCTTCACCGGCTCGGACACCTCGCCCGGCTGCAGCTTGAAGGCGGCTTCGGCGAATTCCGGCACCATGCGCTCCTTGGTGAACCAGCCGAGGTCGCCGCCCTTCGAGCCCGGATCCTTCGACAGCTGGTCGGCCACCTTGCCGAAATCCTCGCCGGCCTTCAGGCGGGCTTCCACCTTCTTGGCCTCGTCCTCGGTCGGGACCAGGATGTGCAGGGCGTGGATCTCTTCCTCCGGCTTCTGCGCTTTCTGGGCCTGTTCATAGGTGGCCTTCAGCGCGGCGTCGGTCGTCGCGTTCTTGGCGACATCGCCGAGAAAGCTTTCCATCAGCTCCTTGTCGCGGAGATAGGCCATCTTCTTCTTGAACTCGGGAGTCTGGTCCAGCTTGTCGGCGAGGGCCTTCTGCGTCACGAGCTTCACGTCGACGAGATAATCGAGCAGCGCATGGTCGCGCGCCTTGTCGTTCATCTGCTTCGGCAGCGTCGGGCCGACGTCCTCGCGCGCCTGCGCCATGTCGGCTTCGGTGATGTCCGAGCCGTTGACGGTCGCCAGCACGGTGGTCGGCGCCGGAGTTTTCGCCGGAGCTTGGGCAGGAGCCAGAGCTTGGGCAGGAGCCGGAGCTTGGGCAGGAGCCGGAGTTTGGGCCGCGGCGCCGAGCGGCAGCATGGCGGCAAGGGAAAGGGCGAGGGCGGCGCGGCGGGCGCCGGCGAAAGAAGTTTTGAGAAGCACCATGTTGATCGCTCGAAGCTCCGGTTAGGTCGTCGGCGCAGGCGGCCGCCTTCCCTCGATAGCGGGAAGGCGAGGCCGCGCGGCCAAAAACTGGCGCGTTGTTCTGCCCCAAAACGCGCGCCGCCACAAGCGCCGCCGCCAGAACGCCGCCACGTTTGCGCCGCGCGTTGCGATGGTCTAGACCAGAGACCGCAAACAAGGTCGAATAAAACCATGTCCGAGAAAAAACCGATCAACTGGACCAACGCGCGCACCCTCATCGCCCTGGGCATTCTCGTCGGGACCGAACTCGTCGGCGCCTCCTGGGCGGCCGGCTGGGCGCTCGGCGGCATGTTCGACCTCGGCGCGACCATCGGCCATGTGTTTGAAATCGTCTTCATCGTGATCGGCTTTGTCGGCCTGTACTATTTTATGCGCGCGGCGATGGCGCATGAGCCGTTCCGCCGCTGACCCTGATGAGCTTGTCCTCCCTCACGGAAAACGTCACGCCGATCGAGGCGAAGTCGAGCGTCGTCGACGCTTGCTTCCTCGGCCGCACGCCGGCGCTCGCCTTGGCCGACGGTCATGTGCTGCTGGCGGAGATCGGCGAGGAGCGGCGCATTGCCGCGCATGAGGACGGCGCCATTCTCGTCGCCGCCGGCGACGGCAGGAAAATCTTCACCGGCGGCGACGACGGCCGCCTGATCGCCACCGACGCCGCGGGAAAAACCGAGATCCTGGCGACCGAGAAAGGCTGGATCGACGCGCTGGCCGTCCGCAACGACGCGGCGCTCGCCTGGTCGAGCGGCAAGACCGTCCGGGCGCGCGATGCGAAAGGCGAGCTGAAAAGCTGGCAGGCGCCGTCGAGCGTGCGCGGCCTCGCCTTCTTTCCCAAGGGCTATCGCCTCGCCATCGCCCATTACAATGGCGCGAGCCTGTGGTTCCCCAACACCGCCGCCGGACCGGAGGCGGTGGAATGGAAGGGCTCGCATCTCGACGCCGCCGTGTCGCCGGACGGGCGTTTCGTCGTCACCTCGATGCAGGAGAACATGCTGCACGGCTGGCGGCTCGCCGACAAGAAGAACATGCGCATGTCCGGCTATCCGGCCAAGTCGCGTTCGCTGTCCTGGTCGCATGACGGCGCCTGGCTCGCCACCTCGGGCGCCGATGGCTGCATCGTCTGGCCCTTCTCGGGCAAGGAAGGGCCGATGGGCCAGCCGCCGCGCGAATGCGGCGTGCGTCCGAACGTGCTCGCCACCCGCGTCGCCTTCCATCCCAAGGCGCTGATCGTCGCCATCGGCTACGACGACGGCTGGATCCTGCTGGTGCGGCTGACCGACGGCGCGGAAATCCTGGTCCGGCGCAGGGAGGACGAGCGCGACGCCGTCACCGCCCTGGCTTTCGACGCGACCGGCGCACGCATGGTTTTCGGCACGCAGGGCGGCCAGGCGGGCATGCTGGATTTTCCCGCCTGAGCCACACGTCGCGAGCGCTGAGCCCGACCGGCCACGATTCCGATCTCCTCGCGCCACGAATTCACCGTAGATCGAATGCAATCAAGGAAATGCAACCTGCGGTCGTGTCCGCAGCGGCCTTGCCCGGCGCCTCCGTTCTTCGCCCCCCGATAGCGGAGGCGTCGGGACTTTTTTCAGGCAAAAGGCGCACGACAACCTTGGCGAATGCCGAAAGGCAACGGTCGGCGGCAATCGCGTGACCTCGCGCCAAATCCGCAAGACTCATCCGACCGCCTTCAGTTAAATTCGCCTTGCTCCTCCGGAGGAGATCTGGGGAGCCCGGCGCGATCGGGGGGCGTCGGGCTCCTTCACTTCGGCCGTCATGGCAAGCGGCGCAGGCGGAAGGGAGAGACTGTCGAGCTCTTTTGGGTTAAATAGGGGCGTCAGCCCTGAGGTTTCGTCATGCCCCGTCTCTCGCCAGCCATCACGCTCGTCCTTTTGCTCGCCACTCCCGGCCTGGCCCACGCCGGCGACGTCATTGTCTCGGTTTCGGGGGCGAACGGCTCGGGCGACATCGCCTGCGCGCTTTTCGCCAACGCGACGGGCTTTCCGCTGCACGCCTCGGAGGCGGCGGCGAAATTCCGCGCGCCCGCGCATGCCGGCCAGGCCTGCCGCTTCCATTCCGTGGCGCCGGGAACCTATGCGGTGGCCGCCTCGAACCTCGCCAAAAACCTGAACAATGTCGAGCTGGATTACCTCGGCCGGCCAGAGCAGCCCTGGGGCGTCTCCAACAATGCCCGCCCGGCGCTGCGCGCGCCGACCTTCTCCGAAGCGGCCTTCAAGGTCGCCGAAAAAGGCGAAACGCGGATCAGCATCCACCTCGCGAAATGAACGCAGGGGCCGCCGCGAATCGGGCGCCAGCATTTGAGAAAGCCGTTTCCTCAAGATGAACCTTTATTTCCGCCTGCTCTGGGTGTTTTTGTCCGCGCAGTTCAAGCCGCGCATAAGTGTTGGCGACGTGATCGAAATGCGCTTTCGGGTCTGGCCCAATGATCTCGACGTCAATGGCCATGTGAACAACGGCCGCTACATGACCCTCGTCGACCTCGCGCTGACCGAATATTTTTCCCGCCTCGGCTTGTTGCGCGTCATGCGCGCGCGAAAATGGCGTCCCATGCTCGGGGGCGGCATGATTTCCTTTCGCCGCGGCCTGCAGCCTTTCCAGGCCTACACCTTGCGCTTCGCGATGCAATGCTGGGACGAGAAGTGGAGCTATATGCGCTTTGAATTCCTGGTCGCCGGCCAGATCATGGCCCAGGGCCTCACCAAGGGCGCGGTGGTCGGTCCGCGGGGCGTTGTCAACGCCGCCGAGGTGATGCAAGCGCTGGGGGCAACCTTGTCCTCGCCCGAATTTCCGCCGGCCACGCTGGCCTGGATCGAGGCGGAGCGGAGCTTGAAGCAGACGCAAGGCCTTTGAAGCAGGACAAAGGCGTCAATTGACGGGATCGCCGAACAACCGGACGATCCGGCCGAGCCGCGCCCGCGGGCTCATCGCCTCACCGCGCACCCTGGTCGAATAATGCGAGGCGTTCAGTTCGCCCGCGCAGGCCTTGCGTGAAAACGTGATCAGATGTTTCGACAGGGTGCAGCAGGCGATCACCTCCTCGATCCGCCTTTGCTTCAGGCGCGGCCAGGCGAAGGCCCAGAACACCCGGCGGTAATCGCCTGTTACGCCGAGCTTCCAGACGATCATGAACAGCATGGTCAGGCCGCGCCGCACGTCCTTGCCCTTGATCTGCCCTGGTTTGCGCGGGCGCGGGCGGCGATTGGGATAGGTGGCGCGGGTCAGGTGGTCGTAGCGGGCGAAAAGCCGCGCTGGCTCGTACGCATAAGCGAGACATGCACGCCAGTCGGCGATCACCTGGTTGTAATCGCGCTTGAAGACCACGTTGGATTCGCGGCTTTCGTCTGCGCTGAGCCGGTTTTCGCGGGTCAGACGGTCATACAGCGGCGAGCGTGGCAAGGCTTGCAGCAGGTTGAGCGTCAGCATCGGAATCTGCGTCCGCTCGATGAACTCGATGATCCGCGCCGGCGTCTGCGGCCCGTCGGTGTCGAGCCCGATGATGATGCCGGCGACGACCTCCATGCCTCGGCCGTTGAGCTTGCGCACCGCCTCCTCGATCGGCAGCCTGATGTTCTGGTCTTTGGAGATGGCGTGCAGCGCCTCCGCCTCCGGCGTCTCGACGCCGCAGAAGATCGCGGTGAAGCAGGCCGAGCGCAATTGGTCGAGCAGGTCGTCGTAGCGGGCGATGTTCAGCGTCGCCTCGAAGGCGAAGCTGACCGGAAAGGAATTTTTCTCCTGCCACTCGATCAGGTGCGGCAGCAGTTCGCGCAGGGCGCGGCGATTGGCGATCAGGTTGTCGTCGACAAAATAGACCGCCGTGTTCAGGCCGCAGGCGATCAGCCGGTCAAGTTCGGCGATGATTTTGCGCGGCGGCTTCAGCCTGGGAACGCGGCCGTAAAGGCCGGGAATGTCGCAGAATTCGCATTCATAGGGACAGCCGCTGGAAAACTGGATCGAGCCCAGGAAATATTTGTCGAAACTGACCAGTTCATAGGCGGGGATCGGAAAGCGATCGAGCGGCAATCGCTCGTCGGTCTCAAACCGCAACTGCGCCGGCGGCCGGGCGCAATCGCGCGCGAGATGCGCGAACAGCGCTTGCGTCGCGTCGCCCATCTCGCCGAGATGGAGGATGTCGGCGTCGGGGTAGAATTCCGGCGAGGCGGTGACGGACGGCCCGCCGAGCGCGACCGGCTTGCCGCGTCGATGGGCGCGGGCGCAGATGTCGGCGATCTGGCGGCGCTGCACGTGCATGCCGCTGACGAAGACCGCGTCGGCCCACAGGAAATCCGCTTTTCCGGCGGGCGCGATATTCTCGTCGACGAACCGCGCTTCCCAGCCTTCGGGCAAGGCGGCGGCGATCACCAGAAGCCCCTGCGGCGGCATGAAGGCGCGCAATCCAGCGGTGACGTCATAGGCGTATTCGAACGATCCGAGCGAGGGTTCGTAATGCGGAAAAACACAGAGTATGCGCCGCCGCGCCTCAAATGCTGTATCGGCCATTGGCGCCCCCAGACCGCAAGTCACTGTAATTACGTCAGATAACCGTTCGGCATCGCCGCCGGTTCCCGACTTGCCGCGGCAAAGGATTTTGACGGCTCCTGCGCGTGGCGTCGAATTTCAGCGCCTTTTTCACGGAACTGTTTTACAATCTCCGCATAAGGAACCGCTTTGCCACTCCTTTGACAAGTAACCGGGTTGACCGCGTCTTGACACAAACAGGCCCTTCGCCGCTTCCCGCCGCCCTGCGTATTGTCGCCGCGGGCGAGGGCCGCAGCGGCGTCGACAGCGCGACGGATGAAAGTAGTCCTGACCCGCCGCGCGAAGTCGAGATCAAGTTCATCACCGATCCGGACGGCCTTGCCGCCACGCTCGCCTCGCCTTTTTTGCGCGCCGCCGTCGCGACGCCCGGCCGCAAGCTGACGTCGGTCTATTTCGACACGCCTGAATGGGATTTGCACAAGAACCGCATGGCGCTGCGCGTGCGCCGCGCCGGCCGGGGCGCGCCCGTCATGACGCTGAAATGGCCGCCGGAGGGCGGCGAAGGCGTCTTTGTCCGCGGCGAGATCGAACTCCCGGTCGCGGGATTTGAGCCCGATCTCGCGCTGTTTCACGGCGAAATGGCGGAAAGGCTGAAGCTCATCCTGGGCGAAAGCCGCCTCGAGGCGAAATACGAGACCCGCGTCTGGCGCGTGACGCGGCTCGTCGACCAGGGAACCGCGCGGATCGAGGCGGCCTGCGACGAGGGCGTCATCCTGGTCGGCGGCCCCTCGAGCGGAACTTCGTCCAGTCTATCGGGCGAACGCAGCCGGCCCCTGTGCGAACTGGAGCTGGAGCTGAAATCCGGCCCGCCGCGCGCGCTCTATGAACTTGGCGCGGATCTCGCGGAAAACCTGCCGCTCGTCCTCGACATCGCCAGCAAGGCCGAGCGCGCCTGTCACTTTGCGAATGAGACGGCGCCGGTTCCGGTCAAGGCGCGCCCGGCCGCCCTGCCGCCCGGCATCATCCTCGACGAGGCGATCTCGCGCATCGTCAGCGGCGCCTGCGACCATTACATCGCCAATTGGGCGCCCCTGCGCGAAAGCGACGACCCCGAGGCAATTCACCAGATGCGCGTGGCGCTGCGGCGGCTGCGCGCGGCGCTGGCCATGTTCGGTCGCGCCATTCCCTGCGCCGAATTCGAACAATTCCGCGACGAGGCCCAGGCGCTCGCCTCCGCCCTCGGGCCGGCGCGCGATTGCGACGCCCTGCGCGAAATGGTCGCGGCCGGCCCGCTCGCGCATTTCGGCGAAAGAAAGGATTTTTCGCCGCTGCTCGACGCGCTCGAAGCGCGCCGCCACGACGCCTATGGCCATGCGCGCGTCCTCATGGCCTCGGGCAAGCCGACGCTTTTCATCCTCCGGCTGAGCGCTTTCGCCGCGCGGCGCGGCTGGCGCAATGCGCTCTCCGGCGAGGACCTCGCGGTGCTGACCGGTTCGGTCGAGGCTTTCGCCGTCGAGGCGCTGGAGCGGCTTTACAAGCGCGTCCGGCGGCGCGGCAAGGATATTGCTTCGCTGCCCGACGAGGCGCGGCACCGGGCGCGCATCGCGCTCAAAAATCTGCGCTACGGCGCGGAATTCTTCGCCCCCTGCTTCGGCGACCCGCGCGCCGCCTCGACCTTCATCAAGGCCACGGCGCAATTGCAAGGCTTGCTCGGCGCGCATAATGACGCGGCGAGCGCCGACCATTTCCTGAGCCTGCCGCATGACTATGAAGCCGCGCGCGCCGCCGGCCTCGTCACCGGCTGGTTCGCCCGTGGCGCCGTCATCGCCGACGAAAATCTGGCGAAAGACTGGAAGAAATTCAAGCAACTCAAGCCGTTCTGGCGCTAGCGTCGTTCACTTCGCGCGCAAAAAATATTGCATTGCCGCCAGGATCGGTCCAGCCGCGTCGTCGCCGTCGGCCACGACCTCGCTCAGATAGCCGGAGGGAATCCGGAATCCCGGCTCGTCCTCGCCGCCGATATAGGCCATGGCCCAGCCATCGAAACAGCGCGTCGCGAGGGGCGCATGGCTCAGCAAGGTGACATCGCCGTGGCGGGGGTCGCGCTGGATGTTGGCGTAAAGGGCGGCGATGGTCCGGGGCGGCCCCTCGAGCGTCTGGACGAAATACGCGCCGTCGAAGAACAGCACGCCCGTGACGGCGAAGCGCGGATTGTGCAGACGCGCCGTTTGCAGGATATCGCCGATCCCGGCCGATTTTTTCGCGCGTCCGCCGCGCAATTGGCAGCGGCTGCGATAGAGGATCTGGACGAGCGCGTTCTCGCCAGCGCCGATCAGGTTTTCAGATTGCACGAAACTTCCGCCACGGCCGCGCGGCGCGGCCCATTCGCAATCTAGCAGCAAGGCGAAGGCGGCGCCATCGCCGGGCGTCTCAAGGCGCGCCGCGATCGCTTGCCGCCGCAAGATCGGCCTTGTGGTCGAAAAAAGTCGAGGAAACCTGGTCGATGCCGGCGACATGGTTGGCGACCAGCTGCGCCAGGGTGAAGCCGATGAGATGGCGGCGCATCGGCGCGTCGGCGCGGGCGAAGTTTTCGCGCAATTTTTCCGCCTCGCCCAGCAGCAGCGCATGCTGGCCCTTGTGGCAATGCAGGATCGGCACGCCGGCCTTTGCCATCGCCGCTTCCTCGCGCGCGAAATGGGCGCGGATTTCCGCGACGATGGCCTCGAAATGCGCCGGCAACGCGGCATCGTCGATTTTGCTCGCGCCGGCGAACATCTGTTCCAGCGTGTAATGGTCTTCGTCCATGACGGCGACGCCGAGCGGGTATCGGGGCAGGTTCATGCGTTCCTCGTGGCGGCCGCGCGTCTGGCGGCCCGGAGCGCTTGCTACACCAGTCCGGGCGCCAAAAACTTTGCGCGAGAACAAAAACCGCCCCTCATTCTCCTTGGCGTGTTCCTTGGCGCGCGCCGCCGGCCTCGAGTTCCGCCTTCAGCGGCGCGAGATGCCGCTCGAGCGCCGTTTTGCGTTCGCCCAGCCGGTTGAACAGCGGCTGGCGGACCTGCGTCTTGCTCGCGGTGCGCACCTGCCTTTCGGTCTTGTGGAATTCGAGGCAGCGCGGGTCCCAGACGAGGCCGCAGAAATCGGCCAGCCGCCGGCTTTGCCCATCGAGATCGGCGACGATGTCCTCATGCCACGCCTCCAGCATGACGCCGCCGGGGAGAACCTCGCGCCAATGCGCCATCAGACCGTCATAGGCGCGATAATAGCGGCCGAGTTCGGCAAGGTCGTAGGAATAATCGAGACCGTCCGAGAACCATTTCGAGAAGCAGGACAAGCAGGTTTCGAGCGGATCGCGGCGGATGTGGATGAAGCGCGCGTTCGGCAGGGCCAGATGGATCAGGCCGAGAAAGCGGAAATTGTCGAGCAGCTTGTCGACGATCACCCCGGCCACTGGCGCCAGCGCGCGGACGCGCCGGATATAGTTTTCGCCCATTCGCGATAAGTCGTCTTCCGTCAATGACGCGACCGCGTCGGGAAAGCTGAAGGGGCGCCCCAGTCCGGCCATGGCTTTGCTGAAGGCGTCGATTTCGCCAAGTCCGGCGACCCCGGAATGGCTGGCGAGGATTTGCTCCACCAATGTGCTGCCGCTGCGCGGCATGCCGACGATGAAGATCGGCGCCAGCGACGCGTCGCCGCGTCCCGCCAATTTTTTTGCGAACAGCCCGGCGTCGAACACCCGTTGCGTTCGCTCCATCGCGCCGAGCGTCGCGGCTTCGTCGTAACGGGTCAGGCCGCGTTTCAACGCCGCGCCCGAGCATTGGCGCGCGAACGCCGCCTCCGAGTTGCCGGCGTCCTCGTAGACCTTGGCCAAAGCGTAATGCAGGAAGATCTCGTCCCTTGCGTCGTGCGGCTTTTGCGCCAGCGCCTCCATGCCCGCGACTTCGGGGGCCTCGCGCGAAAGACGCTCCATCTGCGTGAGATTGTAATAAAAGCGGGCGCAATCCGGGACGAGGGAGATCGCCCGCCGGATCGCCTGCCCCGCCTCCTCGAAGCGGCCGAGTTCGCCGAGGACGATGCTCCTGTTCTGGTGGCTCAGGACATCGCCGGGCTTGAGCGCGAGCGCCCGGTCGTAATCGGCAAGCGCTTCCTCGCAACGGTTCAGGTCGGCGAGGACGCCCGCGCGATTGCTCCAGGTCTCCGCGCTGTGCGGGTTGACCGCCAGCGACGCGTCGCAAGCGGCCAGCGCCTCCTGCGGCCGCTTGAGCATTTTCAGCGCGCTGCCGCGATTGTTCAGCGAGATGAAGTGATCCGGCGCGAGCGCCAGCGCCCTGTCGACGCTGGCGAGCGCCTCCGCCGGGCGCTCGAGGTCTATCAGGATGGCGGCGCGATTGGTGAAGATTGCAGCGTTGTCGGGTCCGAATTCGAGCGCCTGGTCGAAGGCGGCCAGCGATTTTTCGAGCTGGCCAACCTCTCTGAGCGCGCAACCGTGATTGACGATCGCCTCCAGATAATCCGGCCGCAACGTCCGCGCCCTGGCGAGGCATTCGGCCGCTTCGGCGGGGCGCGACAGCGACAGGAGCGCGACGCCGCGGCTGTTCAGCGCTTCGGGATAATCGGGCCGGAGCGCAAGGGCCTTGTCGCAGCAGGCGAGCGCCTCCTCGTGTCGCGCCAGCAGCCGCAGGACGATCGCCAGGTTCCCCCAAGCCAGCGGCTCGCCGGGATGCGCCGTCGCCGCCCGGTCGAACAGCCGCAGCGCGTCCTCGAGCCGCCCCTGGCGGAAACGCAGGGACGCCAGGTGAAACAAGGCCTCGATATGGGTCGGCGCCGCCGCCAGCGCCAGTTCGAACAGCGCGGCCGCATCCTCCGCCCGGCCCCGGCTCTCGCTGGCGATCGCCCGCGCGACCATGCCGCTCGCATCGCTTTTGGCGCGCTTGAAATGGCGTTGTCTCATTGCTCTGGCTTGGCTCTGTCTGCGGGCGTGGACCAGAGGTCTTATGCCGGCGAAAGCTTTCGCCAGGCGTGCGCCTTTCTTTCCGCCCGCGTGGTCATGGACGTGTCCGGCGACGGCATGGACAATTGCGACGGCGACGCCGCGACGCCTCGACTGCCGGCGCAACAAGGCCTTTTGTTGAAACGCCATTTGGTGCTTTAATCGTTCGCAAGGGAAACTGAAATTCGCTCCTCAAGGGCTGGCGCGGGACGGCGCTCAAGCCGTCCTTTCGCACAAGCGGCGGCGGCGCCTATGCGGAACGCGATGGCGGAAGGCGCGAAACGTGAATTTCAGCTATGATATTCCGCTGGTCGCCCTCTCCATCTTCGTCGCGGTCCAGGCCAGCTATGTCGGCTTGAATCTGGCGCGGCTCATTCCCGGCGCATTCGCCCTCAATCGCCGGCTGCTGATCGCCGGGGCGGCGCTTTCGCTGGCGGTGGGCATCTGGGGCATGCATTTCATCGGCATGCTGGCGGTCGTCGCGCCCGTCGCCATCGACTACGCCGTGTTGCCGACCCTGATCTCCTTCCTGATCTGCGTGCTCGTCGTCGGCGTCGCGATCTACCTCGCCGCCCTGCGCCCGCTCAGGTCGATGGTCTATGCGGCTGTTATCATGGGCCTCGGCATAGCCGCCATGCATTTCATCGGCATGATGGCCGTCCACGTCAGCGTCCGCATGACGCATGACCCGGTTTTCGTGCTGGCCAGCATCGCCGTCGCCATCGCCGCGTCAGGACTGGCGCTGTGGCTAGCGTTCGACGCCCCGCGAAAACTGCCGTTCTGGCTCTGCGCCGTCGTCCAGGGCGGCGCCATTTCCGGCATGCACTATACCGCCATGGCGGGAACCACGCTCGCGCCGAAGCCCGGACTGGCGCTGGCGAGCGGCGCCATCTCGACCAATGTCCTTGCCGTGATCGTCAGCCTGGTGGCTTTTTCGGTCTCCGGCGTGTTCATGCTCACGCTCATTCCCGTCGCAAGACAGGAAACGCCGGACGAAACCAAATGGAAGGAAGCGGGCGAACCGCGACATGCAGCGGCTGTCGGGCCGGATTTGCTGGCCTCGACCGCCGTCGAGACGACTGTCGCGGCGCCGGTCGCCGTCCCGGTCCCCGGCCTCTTGGCGCCGGAAGAAACGCTTCCCATCGAAAGGCAGGGCAACCGCTTGCACATCGGCGTCGGCGAGATCATGTCGATCCACGCCAATGCGCATTACACCTATCTTTTCAACGGACGCGAAGACCTTTTCTGCCCCTTGTCGATATCCGAAATTTTCGATCGCCTGCCCAAGGGTCGCTTTTTCCGCATCCATCGCAGCTATATCGTCAACCTGTCCCGCATAGCCAACATCAGAAAGGTCGGCGACGCCGGCGTGGTGGAGCTCAACTCGCCCCTGCGGCGGACCGCGCCCATCAGCCGCGGCCGCCTCGCGGCCTTGAGACACGACCTCGCCCGGTTCCAGACTGCCGGCGCGGATTCGAGGCTGGTCTGACCGACTGCTTGTCGCCGCGCCGATCAAGCTTGCGGGAGACGAGGCGGGCAAAAGACTGCCTTGATCCAGGTCAAACAGCCTGCCGCAGTTCGTGCAAACGACCCGCAATTGGTGCGTAAAGCCGCAGTTCGTGCGCTCCAGCCGCACTTAATTCGCGTCGCCGCAATTCGTGCCTTCCGACTTGCCGCGCGACAGACCACCTATCAGCTTTGGCAGACCGAGCGCTGACGTCCCTGGACAAAAGCCTGCATCGGTTGACCGGGACTTGCAGACTTGATTTGCGAAAAAAGTCCGGCGGCTCTGGGAGGAGCGTCCATGATTCCGGCAATTTTCGATTATCACCGCCCTGAATCCGTTTCGGAAGCGCTGGCTTTGCTGAGCCAGGCTTGGCGAGGACGCCCGGCCGCTCGCGGGAGGCCACAGCCTCATTCCCATGATGAAGACGCGCATGGCCGCGCCCGAGCACCTTGTCGATCTCGCCGGCGTCGCCGCGTTGAAAGGCATAAGGCGCGACGGCGCCGACATGGTCATCGGCGCGATGACCACCCAGTTCGAGATGATCGGCTCGGACCTGATCTCCCGCGACCTGCCGATCATCCGCGAAACTGCGCTGCTCATCGGCGACCCGCAGATCCGCTACAAGGGAACGCTCGGCGGCAATGTCGCCAACGGCGATCCCGGCAATGACATGCCCGGCCTGATGCAATGTCTCGGCGCGGCCTTCGAACTCGCCGGTCCCGGCGGGGAAAGGCGCGTCGCCGCGCGCGACTTTTACCAAAGCGCCTATTTCACCGCGCTGGAGCCGGGCGAGATCCTCACCGCCGTGCGCATTCCCGTGCCGCCCGCGGGCCACGGCTATGCTTATGAAAAGCTCAAGCGCAAGATCGGCGACTACGCCACCGCCGCCGCCGCCGTCATCGTGACCATGTCCAGCGGCAGATGCGCCAGCGCTTCGATCGGCCTGACCAATGTCTCGGAAACCCCGCTCTGGGCCGGGGAGGCTTCGGCGATTCTGGTCGGCGCGAACCTGGTCGGCTCCTCGCTCGACAAGGCGAGCGTCGATCGCGCGGTCGCCGCGGCGGAGGCCATCACCAACCCGGCCTCCGACCTGCGCGGTCCGGCGGAATACCGCACCAAAATGGCCGGCGTGATGCTGCGCCGCGCGCTCGAGCGGGCCGCGTCCCGCGCCAGGACCTGATCCATCTTCCCGAGGGACGAACCATGCCGAAAACCCACCTGACGCTGACCATCAACGGCAAGCCGGTCGAGGCTCTGGTCGAGCCGCGCACCCTGCTCATCCACTTCCTGCGCGAGCAGCTCAACCTGACCGGCGCGCATATCGGCTGCGACACCGGCCATTGCGGCGCCTGCACCGTCGAAATGGACAATATGTCGGTCAAGAGCTGCATGACCTTCGCCGTGCAGGCGCAAGGCGCGCACATCACCACGATCGAGGGCATGGCCAATCCCGACGGCGCGCTGAGCGCGCTGCAGGAAGGCTTTCGCATGATGCACGGCCTGCAATGCGGCTATTGCACGCCGGGCATGATTCTTCGCGCGCATCGGCTGCTGCTGGAAAACCCCAACCCGACCGAAGAGGAAATCCGCTTCGGGATTTCCGGAAACCTCTGCCGCTGCACCGGCTACGTCAATATCGTCAGGGCCATCCAGTATGCGGCGGCCAAACTCAATGGAACCCAGATTCTCGAGGCCGCCCAATGAACCAGCAAACCGCCGTCGAAACCGACCGCGCCGCGCGGACCGAGAAACTGCAGGGCCTGGGCTGCAAGCGCAAGCGGGTCGAGGACATCCGCTTCACCCAGGGCAAGGGCAATTACGTCGACGACCTGAAACTGCCGGGCATGCTGTTCGGCGATTTCGTCCGCTCGCCGCACGCCCATGCGCGCATCGTCAGCATCGACACGACGCGCGCCAAGGCGCTGCCCGGCGTGGTCGCCGTGCTCACGGCGGCCGACCTGAAACCGCTCGGCCTGCATTACATGCCGACGCTGGCCGGCGACGTCGCCGCCGTGCTGGCGGAAGAAAAGGTGCTGTACCAGAACCAGGAAGTCGCGTTCGTCATCGCCGAGGACCGCTATATCGCCTCCGACGCCACCGAACTGGTCGATGTGGTCTATGAGGCCCTGCCCTGCATCGTCGATCCCTTCAAGTCGATGGCGCCGGATGCGCCGATCCTGCGCGAGGACATCAAGGACAAGATGGTCGGCGCGCATGGCCCGCGCAAACACCCCAATCACATCTTCGAATGGGAGATCGGCGACAAGCAGGCCACCGACGACGTTTTCGCTCGCGCCGCCGATGTGACGATCAAGGAATTGTTCGTCGATCATCGCACCCATCCTTCGCCGCTGGAGACCTGCCAGAGCGTGGCGTCGATGGACAAGATCAAGGGCGAACTGACGCTGTGGGGCACGTTCCAGGCGCCGCATGTGATCCGCACCGTGGTGTCGCTGATCTCGGGCCTGCCGGAGCACAAGATCCACGTCATCGCCCCGGATATCGGCGGCGGCTTCGGCAACAAGGTCGGCGCCTATCCCGGCTATGTCTGTTCGGTCGTCGGTTCGATCGTGCTCGGCGTGCCGGTCAAGTGGGTCGAGGACCGGATGGAGAACCTCTCCACCACCTCGTTCGCCCGCGACTATCACATGACCACCGAACTCGCCGCCACCAAAGACGGCAAGATCCAGGCGATGCGCGTGCATGTGCTGGCCGATCACGGCGCCTTCGACGCCTGCGCCGACCCGTCCAAATGGCCGGCCGGCTTCATGAACATCTGCACGGGCTCCTATGACATTCCCGTGGCGCATCTCGTCGTCGACGGCGTCTACACCAACAAGGCGTCGGGCGGCGTGGCCTATCGCTGCTCCTTCCGCGTGACCGAGGCGGTG
Organism: uncultured Alphaproteobacteria bacterium; assembly: GCA_963828185.1. Classification (GTDB taxonomy): domain Bacteria; phylum Pseudomonadota; class Alphaproteobacteria; order Rhizobiales; family Beijerinckiaceae; genus Rhodoblastus. The sequence continues at coordinate 36,464 of CAWHDV010000020.1, forward strand.
TTCGCCATCGAGCGCGCCATCGAAGTGCTGGCGCACAAACTCGGCATGGACTCAGCCGACCTGCGCCTGAAAAACTTCATCCAGCCGGAGCAGTTTCCCTACCATGCGGCGCTGGGCTGGGAATATGACAGCGGCAATTATCCCACCGCCATGAACAAGGCGATGGAGGCCATCGGCTACCGGCAATTGCGCGCGCAACAGGCGGAAATGCGCGCCGCCTTCCAGCGCGGCGAGACCCGCGAAATCATGGGCATCGGCATTTCCTTCTTTACCGAGATCGTCGGCGCCGGCCCGTCGAAAAATTGCGACATTTTGGGCATCGCCATGTTCAATTCGGCCGAAATCCGCATCCACCCGACCGGCTCGGCCATCGCACGCATGGGCACCAAGAGCCAGGGCCAGGGGCACGAGACCACCTACGCCCAGATCATCGCCAGCGAACTCGGCATTCCCGCCGACGACATCACCATCGAGGAGGGCAATACCGACACGGCGCCCTATGGCCTGGGCACCTATGGCTCACGCTCGACGCCGGTGGCCGGCGCGGCGACGGCGGTGGCGGCGCGAAAAATCAGGGCCAAGGCGCAGATGATCGCCGCGCACATGCTCGAAGTGCATGAAGGCGACCTCGAATGGGACGTCGATCGCTTCCGCGTCAAGGGATTGCCGGAAAAGTGCAAGACCATGAAGGAGATCGCCTGGGCCGCCTACAACAGCCCGCCGCCCGGTCTCGAACCCGGCCTCGAGGCGGTCAATTATTACGAGCCGCCGAACATGACTTATCCGTTCGGCGCCTATTTCTGCGTGATGGACATAGACGTCGACACCGGCGTCGCCAAGACCCGACGTTTTTACGCGCTCGACGACTGCGGCACGCGCATAAATCCGATGATCATCGAGGGACAGGTGCATGGCGGCCTGACCGAAGCCTTCGCCTGCGCCATGGGGCAGGAAATCACCTATGACCAGCGCGGCAACGTCATGGGCGCGAGCTTCATGGACTTCTTCCTGCCGACCGCCGTCGAGACGCCGCGCTGGGAAACCGATTTCACGGTCACGCCTTCGCCGCATCACCCGATCGGCGCCAAGGGCGTCGGCGAAAGCCCGCATGTCGGCGGCGTGCCCTGCTTCTCCAATGCGGTCAACGACGCCTACGCGTTTTTGGACGCCGGCCATATCCAGATGCCGCACGACGCCTGGCGGCTGTGGAAGGTCGGCGAGCGGCTGGGACTGCACAAGTAGCTCGAACGGTTTGGGGCCGCGTCGATGACGATTCCCTATGACAAGGTCGCCACGCAATTGGCGGCGGTCGGGTATATTCCCGACCGCGACCTCGCCACGGCGATCTGGCTGATGGAAAGCCTGTCGCGGCCGCTGCTGCTCGAAGGCGAGGCCGGCGTGGGCAAGACGGAAGTCGCGCGCGCTTTGGCGCTCGCGCATGGCGCGAAGCTGATCCGGCTGCAATGCTATGAGGGGCTCGACCAGAGCGCCGCGCTTTATGAATGGAACTACCAGCGGCAATTGCTGGCGATCAAGGCGCGCGAAGGCGCGGACGCCGACGCCGTGGAAGAGCACATTTTCTCCGAGCGCTATCTGCTGGAGCGGCCTTTGCTCGCCGCCATCCGGCAGGCGAGCCCGCCCGTGCTGCTGATCGACGAAGTCGATCGCGCCGACGAGGAATTCGAGGCGTTTTTGCTCGAATTGCTGTCGGATTTCCAGGTCTCCATTCCCGAACTCGGCACCATCACCGCAACCTCCATCCCGCGCGTAATCCTGACCTCGAACGGCACGCGCGAGCTTTCCGACGCGCTGCGGCGACGCTGCCTCTATCACTATGTCGATTTTCCCGATGTCGATCGCGAGGCGCGCATCATCCTCGCGCGCCTTCCACGGATCGACACGGCGCTCGCCCTGCAGATCGCCACCATGGTGGGCATGATCCGCAAGGAGGATTTGCGCAAGAAGCCCGGCGTCGCGGAGACCCTGGACTGGGCGGCGGCTTTGGCCGCCCTCGACATCCGCCATCTCGGCGACGAACCGGAAAGCGTGCATGACACGCTCACCTGCCTGATCAAGACCGCAGTCGACAAGTCACGGCTGACGCGCCAGGTCTCCGACCGCCTGCTGGGAAAGGTGGCGTGAAAAATGGAGGCGAACCTGCAGCCCCAGCGCGGACGGGACACGGACCTCGCCGAAAACATGCGGCGAAATCTGAGCTTTTTCGTTCGCGATCTGCGCGCGCACGGTTTTGTCATCGGCCTCGCGGAAACTCGCGACGCGCTGCAGGTGTTGAGCGGCCCCTGCGCCGCGAGCGCGATGCGCCTGCGCCCGGCCTTGCGGGCGCTGTTTTGCGGCGGCGCCTCGGACTGGGCCAGGTTCGATGAAATTTTCGACGCCTTCTGGCTCGGGCGCGGCGTGAAATCCGCGCTCCGCACGACGGGCGCGCCCAAAAATGCGCCGCCAGGACTGCGAAGCGAACCGACGGACGGCGAGGCGGGAGCCCGGCGCCAGCAGGCCGATCACGTCCAGCGCGGCGAAGGCGAAGACGAAGCTTCGGCCGGCCAGGGCCGGCGCGAAGGCGCCTCGCGCGTCGAATGGCTCACCCAGACGGATTTCCGCCATCTGACGCGAGCGGAAGACCTCGCGGCCGCGCACGAGCTTGCAGCGCGTCTGGCCAAAAGCATGCGCGCGCGCTTGACCCGCCGGATGCGGTCGCAGCGCAGCGGATCGCGGCTCGACCTGCGCAAGACCATCCACAAGAGCATCGCCTTTGGCGGAACGCCGCTCGAGCTGGCGCGGCGCCGGCGCAGGGACAAGCCCCTGCGCCTGGTGGTGCTGCTCGACGCCTCCGGCTCGATGAGCCTCTATTCGTCGCTCTTCCTGCGATTCATGCACGGCGTGCTGGCCTGTTTCCACGAGGCTGACGCCTTTGTCTTCCACACCCGCCTGATTCACATTGCGCCCGCCCTGCGCGACCCCGACGTCCAGCGCGCGGTCGACCGGCTGGCGCTGCTTGGCCAAGGCGTGGGCGGCGGCACGCGCATCGGCGAGAGCCTGGCCGCCTTCAACCACAATCACGCCAGGCGGGTCATCCATTCGCGCACCTGCGTGATGATCGTCTCGGACGGCTATCGACACCGGCCCGGCGGAAAAACTCGGCGAGGAAATGGCGGCCCTGCGCCGGCGCTGTCGCCGCATCGCCTGGCTGAACCCGATGATCGGCTGGCGCGATTACGCGCCCGAAGCCGCGGGTATGAAGGCGGCGCTTCCCTATGTCGATCTCTTCGCCCCCGCGCATAATCTCGCCAGCCTGCAAGCTCTCGAACCATATCTGATGAGGATTTGATCATGTCCGGGCCGCCCGACGTTCTCGATCTCGCGCACGACTGCAAGCTCCGCGGCGAAGCCTTCGCGGTGGCGACGGTTGTCCGCACGGTGTCGGTGACGGCGGCCAAGGCCGGCGCGAAGGCGATCATCACCGCCGACGGCGCCATTTCCTGCGGCTGGATCGGCGGCGGCTGCGCGCGCGGAGCGGTGCTGCGCGCCGCGCGCCTGGCGATCGCCGACGGCGCGCCGCGCCTGATCAGCGTCCAGCCGGAAGACCTGCTCGAGGCGCATCACGTCAAGGCGGGGGAAACCCTCGAGGGCGTGCTTTATGCGCGCAACATGTGCCCGAGCCAGGGAACCATGGACATTTTCATCGAGCCGGTCCTGCCGCGCCCGTTCCTGACCATTTTCGGCGCCTCGCCCGTCGCCGTCGCGCTCGCCGATCTGGGCAGGCGCATGGGGTTCTTCGTCACCGTTTGCGCGCCCGCCAGCGACCACGCCGCCTTCCGCGAGGTCGACCGCCTGGTCGATGGTTTCTCGATCGCTTCAGACGGCTCGGAGCGCGGCTATCTCGTCGTCGCCACGCAAGGCAGCGGCGACAGCGCCGCGCTGAAGGCGGCCATCCCCGCGCCGGCGAAATATCTGGCCTTTGTCGGCTCGCGCAAGAAGGCCGCGGCGCTGAAAGCCGAACTGCTCGAAGGCGGCGGCGCCGAGACGGAGCTGGCGAAGATCCGCGCGCCCGCCGGGCTCGATCTCGGCGCCATCACGCCCGACGAGATCGCCCTGTCGATCATCGCCGAAATGATCGCCATCCATCGCAATGGCCAGATTCAGAAAGCCAGATAGGGACAAGACATGGACATGAACGGCTCCCAGCGCATCGAGGCCCCGCGCGAAAAAGTCTATGCCGCGCTGAATGACGTCGACGTCCTGCGCCAGTGCATTCCCGGCTGCGAGGAAATCCAGAAAAACTCGCCCACCAATATGGACGCCAGGGCGACCTTGCGCATTGGACCGATCAAGGCCAGTTTTACCGGCAAGGTGACCTTGTCCGATCTCGATCCGCCCAACGGCTACACGATTTCCGGCGAGGGCTCCGGCGGCATGGCCGGCTTCGCCAAGGGCGGCGCGAAAGTGAGCCTCGAGCCGGACGGCAGGGCGACGATCCTGCGCTATACGGTCAACGCCGAAATCGGCGGCAAGATCGCCCAACTCGGCAGCCGCCTGATCGACGGCGCGGCGAAAAAGCTCGCGGGCGACTTTTTCGAAAAATTCGGCGCCATCGTCGGCGCGGCGGAGCCCGAACCCGTCACCGGCGCGGCGGAAGATATCGGCTGGATGGCCCGGATGCTGCGCGTAATAAAACGCTGGTTCGGCGTCGCTTCCGTCGCCGTCCTCCTCCTGGAGGCGAGCGCCAATCTATGCTGCGTCAACGGCCATCACCACGAAGGGAACGATTTGTTCCGTCTGGCGATTTGCGGATCGGGGCTCGGCGCGGTCTGACGCCTGACAGGGATTATCGCCATGCATGACACCAACGCGCTCATCACCCAGGCGCTCGAATGGGCGGCGGAAGGGCGCAAGCTCGCCCTGGCGACGGTCGTCTCGACCTGGGGCTCGTCGCCGCGCCCGAAAGGCTCGCGTCTTGTGGTCGACGAGGACGGAGGTTTCATCGGTTCGGTCTCGGGCGGCTGCGTCGAAGGCGCGGTGATCGAAGCGGCGATGGAGGCGATCGAGACCGGCCGCCCCGCCGTGCTGGAGTTCGGCGTCGCCGACCAGATGGCCTGGGCGGTCGGGCTCGCCTGCGGCGGAACCGTGCGCATTTTCGTCGAGCGCCTCGTCGCGCCGGAATTCTTTCGCGATATCCTCGACAAGGTCGCGCAAGGGCGCTCGATCACCTCCATCGTCTCGCTCGAAACCGGCGCGAGGGGCCTGCTCGGCTCAGGCGGGCCGCCGGGCGAGCAGCGCCTTTCCCCCCGCAGCGCGGAACTGGTCGAAGCCCTGCGCGCAGGCGAGGACGGCGTCGTCGCCACGGATGAAGGTTCTTTCTTTGTCGAGAACTGGCGGCCGCCGCTGCGCCTGGCCGTCATCGGCGCCGTGCACATCGCCCAGGCGCTGGCCGCGATGGCCGCGACTTCAGGCTATGAAGTCGCCATCATCGATCCGCGCGCCGCCTTCGCCACCGCGCAGAGATTCGCCGGCCAAAAACTCATCGCGGATTGGCCCGACGTCGCCCTGGCGAAATTTCCGCTCAATGAACGCAGCGCGCTGGTCGCATTGACGCATGACCCCAAGATCGACGATCCCGCTCTCGTCCTCGCGCTGGCGAGCCCCGCCTTCTACATCGGCGCGCTCGGCTCGCGCAAAACCGCGGAAAAGCGCCTGGAGCGCTTCAGTGACGCGAGGGGTTGGGCCGGACGCGCTCGCCCGTATTCACGGTCCCGCCGGTTTCGCCATTGGCGCCGTGACGCCGGCCGAGATCGCCATTTCGATCATGGCGGAAATGACCGCGACGCTGCGCCTCCACCGGACCGCCGCGACACGGAGCGCCGCCGAATGAAGTTCGCAACCCTGCCGCTGACTGAAGCGGAAGGCGCCCTTTTGGCGCATACGCTGCGCCTGCCCGGCCTGGTGATCGCCAAGGGCCGGCGGCTCGATGCTCAGCTCTTGGCGCAATTGCGCGCCGCGGGCGTTCGCACGGTCGCGGCGGCGAGGATCGAACCCGGCGACGCGATGGAAAACGACGCCGCCGAAAGGGCGGCGCGCGCGCTTGCCGGCGACGGCGTGATCGCCAAAGCCGCGAGCGCCGGGCGCGCAAATCTCTGCGCCGCCCGACGCGGCCTCGTCACCTTCGAGCCGCAAGCCGTGCATGCGCTCAACGGCATTGACGAATCCATCACCATCGCCACGCTGGCGCTGCACGATGTCGTCGAGGCCGGGGAAGTCGTCGCGACGATCAAGGTCAATCCCTATGCCGTTCCCGAGACAATCGTCACGGCCTGGGAAGGCGCGGCGGCGGCCTTTGGCGTGCTGCCGTTCATGCCGCGCCAGACCTCACTGATCCAGACCTTCGACGCCGCGCTCAAGGACAGCGTGCTGAAAAAAGCGCTGCACGCGACGCAGGAGCGGCTGAAAACGCTCGGCGGCGCGCTGGCGGCGGAAATGCGCGCGCCGCACGAGCCACACGCCCTTGCGGCCGCCATCGCCGCGCGCATCGCCGCCGGCGACCAACTTGTCCTCGTCTGCGGCGCCTGTTCGACGGCGGACCGGCGCGACATTGTTCCCTCGGCCATCGTCGAGGCGGGAGGACGCATCGCGCATTTCGGCATGCCGGTCGAGCCGGGCAACCTGCTGCTGCTCGGGGCGGTCGGCGACATTCCGGTCATAGGCATGCCCGGATGCGCGCGGACGCTGCAACTCAACGGCTTCGACCATGTGCTGCGCCGCCTGCTGGCGGGCCTGCCGGTCGGGCGGGAGGAGATCGTCGGCATGGGCGTCGGCGGCCTGCTGCGCGAACAGGTTTCACGCCCGACCTCGCGCGCCCTCGCCCACCCGCGCGTCGCGTCCGAGGCCAAGCCGGCGCCGCGCATAAGCGCAATCGTCATGGCGGCGGGACGCTCGAGCCGGATGGGCGCCAACAAGCTGACGCTGCAACTGGAAGGCAAGGCCGTGTTGCAGCATGTCCTCGACGCGATCCGCGCTTCCGGCGTCGCCTCGATCTTCATGGTGATCGGCCACGACAAGGACACGATGCGCGAGCGTTTCGCCGCGCCCGACATCACCTTCGTCGTCAATGACGATTATCTCCAGGGCATGTCCACCTCGCTCAGGCGCGGCGTCGCCGCCCTGTCGGCGGATACCGACGCGGCGATGATCTTTCTGGGCGACATGCCGGATATCAGCGCCGGGCTGGTCGATCGGATGATCGCAACTTTCGATCCCGCCGCAATGCGCGCCATCGTCGTGCCAAAACGGCTTGGCCGACAGGGCCACCCGGTGCTGTGGGGACGCGAATTCTTCCCCGCCCTGATCGAGCGGACGTCGGGAGACACGGGCGCGCGGCATCTGATCGGCGAATACGCCGAATGGGTCGCCGAGATCGACGTGGACCACGACGGCGTGTTGCTGGACCTTGACACGCCGGAACAATTCGCAATCCGCAACGCCGCGAAACTCTGCGCCGAATAGTGTTGAGCGGTTGCCGATATCGAAAAGAATGAGTGGTAGCGGGGGAAAGCGAGGCGGAACATTCGGAGCGCGTCGCTGGCGCACGGGGAGGTAGTGTGTCGCGCCGCAAGCCGAAAAGAATGGGGGCTTTCAAGTCTCGGGAGTGGGAGTATATTGGGCGTATGGCTGCCAGCTCGCCCGATCTGAAAGCATTCTTGGTCTCCACACCTTTCTTCGGGGGCCTCTCAGACGCGAGTCTCGATCTCCTGGTCTCAATGCTGGTCGAGCGCAGGTTCGACGTCGGCGCCCCTGTCATATCCGAAGGAGAACCAGGGCGCTCAATGTATATCGTTCACGCTGGCGAACTCGCTGTGAGCCGGCTCGGAAATTCGGGCCGGATGATCCATATGGCGAGTCTCGGGCCTGGTGATTTTTTCGGCGAAATGACGCTGATCGAAATGCAGAACCGATCCGCCACGGTCGTCGCCGAGAGCCCAACCGTGCTGTATGAACTCACGGCCCGAAACCTCTATGCGTATTACAAGGCCGACATCCATGCGTATGTGTTGGTGATCTTGAATATCAACCGCGAGCTCTGTCGGCGGCTCCGCCGCGCCGACAATCGCATTTCCGACTTGGCGGATCCTTCCAGCGACTAAATGGCCCGGATTCGCGGGGCGTTCAGAGGACGCCTCATCGTCGCGAAAAAATTATCCCGCCGCGCGAATACAAGCAAGGTTCCGGTCAAATTTCATGACCGTCGCGCATCCACTTGCTCGGCACTGGTCTCGGACAAACAGGATCGCGCTGGAAAGTTCAGCGAACACGCCGCTGCCGCGCCCGCGCATTTCGCGGACGACGAAGGATCGATCTGCGCCGAGACTAATCATGAACTCAAGCGGCGAAAAATTGACGGCGCGAAGATTTATATCAGCGTTCATCACAAGCTCCTCCATTGATCTGCCTGGCGTCAACTCCGATAAGGGCTTGGCCCAAGATCGATGCGACCCGGCCAATAGTTCAACAGTTGGAGCCGGCCAAGGCTGTGAAGGCCGTCACGTGCGCGAAGGAAAATTGTTGCGGGTTCCCGTTTTCAGAAATCACCGCCGCCTTTGGGCCGCCCGGCTATCTGTCGACTCCGCGCCGGCAGACTGCAATCGCAAAGCCAGAAGGGCCGTCCGCCCTGTGACCGAGTTAACAGCTGCGATCAGATGCCGTGTGTATTGCTGTGGAACTCGTTCGACAGGAGTTTACAATGCCGCAAGCACTACCCGCTCGTCGCACGCACTCACTGGGCGCGCAAAACCGGTTCGCATTTGTTCTCGCAGGGATGATAGCTCTCGCGGTCATGTTTGCGTTCGCCTTTCCCCGTCATGACGACGCCAGTTTGTGGGGTTCCGCCGGGTCGTTCATTTATTTACTCGGTCCGTGAGGACCTTCACTTTGCGCGAATTGACACTCTCACCTTCCGCCGATGGCCGACTTGGTCGCGCACGACCACGCTGAGATTATCCTGCCGGCCGAATTCCGCGCGGCGGAACGATGCAACCTTTCATCGGTTCACACTCGGAAATTGCGATGCAACTGGACCTCGACGCGCCGTCGAGCCAGCGGAGGGTTGGCGACGCGTCGTGGGAACTGCCAGGCCTTGGCTCTTCGCCGCTTGTTGGGCGGCTGCGGGAGGCGTTCATGGAAAGGGCCGCAGAGTCCGGATCGAGTGTTTGCGGCGCGGATCTGGCAATCCTGGAGGTCGCCCTCAGAGCGAAGTTTGGCGCAGGGTTCGAGGGATTGGATGCGCGATTCGAATTGCTCGTGCTGGGGCCTGAGGCGCTGCTCTTCCAGGAGGGCGATCTGGGCCAGGAGGTTTACGTCGTCTTGAACGGCAGGTTGCGAGCCTTTCGCAGGACCCCCAAGGGCGTTGAAATCTTGAACGAGATCGGTCGAGGCGAGACTGTTGGCGAACTGGCCTTCCTCCTCAACACGCCACGATCCGCCAGCGTGGTGGCTGTCCGCGAGACGCGCGTGGCTCGTTTCACCCGCGCCGCATTCGAAGCCTTGCTGGCTGAAAAGCCCCAGTTGGCGACTGCGGTCATGCGCCTGGCCATCGAGAGGTTTCGCAACCAGGAACGAATTCGATCGGCCATATGGCGACCGGTGGTGATCGCGGTCGTGAAAGCATCGCCGCGGATCGACATACTTGGCTTCGCCAACCGTTTGGCGAGCGTCCGGTCAAAGTTCGGCGGACCCGCCGATGTCGTGACCATCGGCGACATTCCCTGTGCTGGCGGAGCCGAAGCCGACCTTTATGCGCGAAATGGTCCGGCGGCGGAATTCCTCAATCACCGCGCGGCTGTCAGCGAGGCGCTGTTTCTGGTCATCGATGCAGGCCCGTCGAAATATGCGCAGCATTGCCTGCAAATCGCCGATGAAATTCTGCTTGTCGCGTCCGATCTCGACGCTCCGCAGAAATCGTCGATAGAGGCAAGAATCATCGAGGGAGACAAGGACCTTCCGCGCGCCAGTAAAACCCTTGTCCTGTTGCATCCGCCTTGCTGCGCGCACCCGCGCGCGACGGACGACTGGCTCGCTCGACGCAAAGTCCAAAGGCATTTTCACGTGCGTGAAGACGCCGACCGCGATTGGTCGCGCCTGGCTCGCATTTTGGCGGGCCAGGCGGTGGGCCTCGTCTTGTCCGGAGGCGGCGCGCGGGGTCTCGCGCAAATCGGCGTTCTTCAAGCTTTTTACGCAGCCGGCGTCAATCCGGATTACGTCGGCGGCACAAGCATGGGAGCTATAATTTCCGCGCTCGACGCCATCGAAATTCGCGGCGAGGCGCTGGTCGAAGCCGGAAGGTCTGCATTCAAGCACAAATTAACAAATGATTACAATGTGATGCCCCTCATGTCGCTTGTCAAAGGACTAAAAGTTCAGCACGCCGTGAGAAGCCTTATAAATCGCGCCGTCGGCGTCGCGGATCTTTGCAGCGAGGACACATGGAAGGCGCATTTTTGTATCGGGTCGAATTACACTACGGCGAGCGAGGTGGTCCTTCGGCGCGGTCTGTTATGGCGAAACCTTGTCGCCAGCGCCGCCATTCCCGGGATCTTTCCGCCACAGATCATCGATAACGGCCTGATTTTCGACGGAGCGACCTTCAACAATTTCCCCGTGGACGTCATGGAGCGGCAAGGCGCGGCATATATAATCGGCGTGGATATGCTGGTCCAAAACGACGACACGATCGATCTCGACCGCCTGCCAAACGCCGCCAGCCTCCTCATGGATCGATGGAAACGTCGCGCGGCGCGAAAGTATCGACTTCCGTTGCTGCATGAAACCTTGTTTCGCGCCACGCTGCTTGGCTCACAGGCGAAACAGAGAGCGATGCGTTCAAGACTTGATTTCCACGTGACGCCAAGGATCGAAGGCGTCGGTTGGTTCGATTGGAGCCGCTACGACGAAACCGTTCGCCAGGGCTATGAATCGACGATGCGGCAAATCGAAAAGCTGGATTCCGAACAACTCAAGCCTATGCAGGCGACGTGACGGCCGCCGCGCCGGTCAGGGCGGACTTGGAACAACGTCGCGCTCTGAATTAGCGCGCGACATCCTCTATTTTCTGGAGCCTTTCGCGCAGTTCGTCGATGCAGCGACCGAGATTGGCGGCGGCGGCGGCGCTCCATTCGCGACGTGTTTCCAGGCGGCGAAAGAGCGAGGTCGTCGGCTGATTGAACCTCGTGAGCATGGCGATCTGGCTGCGATAAAAATCCGCTGTCGACGCCGACGGATTTTCGAACTGAATTCTGTCGAGGTTAGCCTCGAACTGATCCCAAGGCGAGGCGAGCGACCCGAGATCGAGATCGAGGAACAGGTCAAAATCACCACAAAATCCCGGATATCGCTCGCCGCCGGGTTTTGCGTGGAGATGAGCGGCTGTGCCCATGATCATCTCCTCGACCGCGCCGGCTTGCGTTTCGCAATGGAGCGCGTAGCGCCTGAACAGCGCCGCGCTCGCCTGAACGTTGTCACGGTCGGCTCGCGGGCTGCCATCGTCATTGCGCAGATCATACACCGCGTCGTGCCAGAGGGCGGCGGCGACAATGATGTCCCGCCGTGTCGATGCGCTGGAAAACGCCTCGAGTCTCGCCAGGACTTCAGCAATGTGCCGCCAGGTGTGGTAGGCCCGATGCGCTTCGCGGTAGCGCGCGTCAAGTTCACTCCACGCGCCGGGTCGATAGTCGGCTTCGCGCGGCAGCCAATATCTTTGTTTGATATCGGCCGTCAGCGCATCAATTCGTTCCAAATTCACCGAGGAATGCATGTTTCGACCGATGCTCGCCATGAGCCTGCCCCATCCCCGGACCGGTCCGCTTGTCGTTCCCGCGGAACCTCCGGCTCACCGCGGCCGGCTGTCCGATGGGCGACTGACGAGCGCTATCGGCCGCTTGTCGCCGATAGCGCTATGGGGTGCGGCTCGCCATGCTTTCTATGCCAAGACTCCACTGTTTCGCATGCCTCCGCAAGAACTCATGAACCCGCGTTCGTCCGCGAACGGCTTCACTTTTCGCGGAAGACGAGTCCGAGCTTGTCCGTCAGCGGCTGGGTGAGGTAGGCGATCACGCGCCGCGCCTTGCCGCGGATCAACACCTCGGCGGGCATGCCCGGGAACGGCTGTTCACCCGGCAGCTTCGTCGCCTCGCCAACGGGAATGTTGATGCTCACCCTGAAATAGGGCTGGCCGGTGCGCTCGTCGTTCAGTTGGTCCGAGGACACGTTGGCGACGACGCCCTCGAGCTCGGGCGGCGTGGGAAGCTTCAGCGAGCTCAGCCGCACCGTCGCCGGCTGACCGAGATGGACTTCATCGACCTCGTCGGGGCGAACCTTTGCCGTGACCACGAGCGGGTCATCCTTGGGAACGATGGACATCACCGCTTGCCCCGGGGCGATCACCCCGCCCAAGGTGTGCACCGCAAGTTCGTTGACGTAGCCCATGCGCGGGGCCCTGATCTCCAGGCGCTGCAACCGGTCGCGGGAAGCCGCCAGCTCCTGCTCGGCGTCGGCGATCTTCTCGACGACGGACTGCAACTGGGTGAGGACTTCCGACTGGCCGCTTCTTCTGGTCTCGGCGATCTTCAACTCTGTCTCCGTCAACTGCGAGCGAGCGCTCGCGACGCGCGATTCGGTTTCTCCGATTTGCCCGCGCAGACGGCTCACCTCCCGCTCCGTCTGGCGCAGGACCGGACGGCGCATCAGTCCTTCCTTGTCCAGCGTCTGCTGGTCGCGCAGATCGGCGGCGGCCTGCTCCATCTCGCCTTGGACGGCCTGGAGTTGATCGGAGAGCCCGCGCATCTGCGTTTCGATCTGGGTATGGCGTTCGGAGAGTTGCGCCAGTTCGCTCGCCCGCGCCAAGCGCTTTTCGCTGAGAAGATTCTGCTGGGCCCTGATGCTCGCCCTCAGCGTCGCCTGCGCCTCGGCGCTCGCGACGGGGGAAGCGGGAATGGCGATTTCGGCTGCGTCACGCTCCTCCGCTTCAAGCCGCGCGCGCTCGGCGACGAGGTCGATGAGCCTGCGCTCGACGATGCGGGCGTCACTGACGACTTTCGCGGCGTCGAGGCGGATCAGGATCTGGCCCTTTTGCACCAGTTCTCCCTCATGGACGAAAATGGCCCCGACGACGCCGCCCTCCGGGTGCTGGATGGTCTGGGCGTTCGACTTCACGGCGAAGGCGCCAGAAACGACGACCGCGCTGTCGATCCTGGTCGTCACGGCCCATGCCGTGACGCCGCCGCCGACGAGCGCCACGCTTGCCAGGAAGGCGCGCATCAGATTGCGAATGGAATGCTCGTTGGCTGCAAATTCGGCGCTGAAGTCGGTCATCTCGTGCTCCTGTCGGCGCTGGCGGCGGCCCGTTGGGTTTTGGCGCCGCCTTGGCCAGAACTATGCGCGCCCGGGTCGGCCGGCGCTGTGAATCCCGTCACAGGCCGGTGGCCGCCGATACTTTGCGCCCGGCGGCGCCGGTTAGCTGGCGAACGCGCCGCTCTCGCAGCCGCGCAACACGTGGACGCTGGCCGTCTCGGCCCCGGTCGGCGCCAGCGCGGCGCCCTCGCCTGCGTTCACGACCTCTGCAGGCTTGTGCGGCTGGCCGGCGCGGGGGAACAGGGCTGCGAGAACATGCTTCTTGCTTCCGAACATCTCAGCGCGGCCGTCGCGCAAGGACAGGATCTTGTTCGCCGCGAAGATGGCGCTGGGACGATGAGCGACGATGACGACGATCTGGCCCTTCTGGCGCATTCGCTGGATCGCCTCGTTGAGTGACTGCTCGCCGCAGGGGTCAAGGTTGGAGTTGGGCTCGTCGAGCACGACGAGGAATGGGTCGCCAAAGACGGCGCGCGCAAGTCCAATGCGCTGGCGCTGGCCGCCCGACAAGGTCATGCCGCCTTCGCCAACCGGCGTGTCATAGCCCTTCGGAAAGGACAGGATCATCTCGTGCACGCCGGCGAGCTGGGCGGCTTCGATGACATCCCCTGTGGTCGCGCCCTTGCGGAAGCGCGCGATATTCTCGGCGATCGTCCCGTCGAAGAGTTCGATCGTTTGCGGCAGGTGGCCGATGGCGTCGGCAAGAATCTCCGGCGAATAGTGCGAGATCATCGCCTGGTCGAAACGGATTTCCCCGCGCGAAGTCGGCCAGGCGCCGACAAGCGCACGGACGAGCGTCGACTTGCCGCAGCCGCTCGGCCCGATGACGCCGAGCGCATCGCCGGATTCGATTTCGAAGGACACGCCGGACACCGTCGCCGTCGTCCAGCCTGGCGGCGTGATCGCGACGTCGCGCACCGAGAGGTTTTCGCGGGGACGCGGCATGACGTGCTGCTGCTCCTGCGCCGCCGGCAAGGACGCCGACAACGCCCTCAGGCGCTTGAGGGCTTGCCAGGCTGCGGCGGTCGCGCGGGAATAGGCGATCACCTGGTCGATCGGAGCGAGCGCGCGCGCAAAGATGATCGAGCAGGCGATCATGCCCCCCGGCGACATGGTCGCGTCGATCACCAGATAAGCGCCAAGGGCCAGGATGCCTGATTGCAGCACAAGCCGCAACGCCTTCGAGATGGCGCCGAAAAGGCTGGCCTGGTCAGCCTGGTCGCGGGCGTGCGAAATGGCGTTCACATAGCCGGCGCCCCAGCGCTTGCAGAGGTCTTCGCCCATGCTCATCGCCGCAGCCGCCTCGAAGTTGCGGCGCGCGTCGAAAAGCAGGCTCATCGTCGACGACTGGCTTGCGTCGCGCGGCGGCGTCCTGGCGAGCGTCTGGTTCACGACGCTGAGCGCCACGAGCACGGCCGCGCCTGCGACGGCCATGGCCGCGAGCAGGGGATGGACCATGTAGAGAATGGCGAAATAGAGGGGAATCCAGGGCAGGTCGAGCAAGGCCGAGGGACCGCCGCCCATCAGGAAATTGCGAATCGTCGCGAGATCCTTCAGCGGATCATGCTGCCGGGCGTGCGGTCCGAAGTGAAGAGGCAGACGCAGCGTCGCCAAGAAAAGCGAGGGGGCGAGCTTGTGGTCGAAGGTGATGCCGACGCGGGCCATGAGCTTGCCGCGCAGACCCTCGAGGAAGCCGTAAAAGCAATACAGCAACAGCGCCAGGAGACAGAGCGCGACGAGGGTCGGCACGCTCTTGCTGGTCAGGACCTTGTTGTAGACCAGCATCATGAACATCGGGCCGGTCAACATGAGCACGTTGCCGAGGCAACTGATGCCGCTGACGCCCACGAGCGGCGTCCTCAGACCGCGGAGGGCCTGGCGAAGTTGCAGGTCACAGCCTCTCGCTGGCGTGCTCGTGTTCGAACTCGAGTCCATGGCCTTCATCCTCCCAGTCTCTCGGTCGCGACGCGCGCCTGTCGTTATGCAGCATCGACGAAAACACCGCGCGGCGCTGTGAAGCGCGCCACAATCGCTTCGGCGCTCGTGCGATGCGAAACGGCCCCGCCGGTTGGCGGGGCCGAGGAGGAAGGCGGCGAAAACGGCGGCCTTCCCAGCCACGAGTGGCGGCTCCGATGTCAGAGCGGGTGGATGACGGGGCCGTGTCCGCAGCCGGACGGCTCGCCGCCGTGGCAGCCGTGCGGGTCGCTGCCGTAATGTCCGCCGTCATGGTCGCAGCCGGTGGGGAAGCCACGGTGCGCATCGCCGTCCTTGCCGCAGTCGTAGCCGGTGTTCTGGTGGCCGTTCTTGTAGCTGTCCGTGTCGCCGCCATACGAAGTGGAGTTGGATTGGCTGTTGAGTTCGGAGCCGAAGGCGTTCTGCCAGGTGCTGTCGGTCATGAGTTCATCTCCTTGAGTTGAGGTGTGTGATCTGGTCTCGATTTCATTGCCTTGGATGGACGCTTCCCTTGAGAGGATGGCGCCCCGCAGCGTCAGAGCGGGTGGATGACGGGGCCGTGTCCGCAGCCGGACGGCTCGCCGCCGTGGCAGCCGTGCGGATCGCTGCCGTAATGTCCGCCGTCATGGTCGCAACCGGTGGGGAAGCCACGGTGCGCGTCGCCGTCCTTGCCGCAGTCGTAGCCGGTGTTCTGGTGGCCGTTCTTGTAGCTGTCCGTGTCGCCGCCATACGAAGTGGAGTTGGACGGGCTGTTGAGTTCGGAGCCGAAGGCGTTCTGCCAGGTGCTGTCGGTCATAAGCTATCTCCTTGAGTTGAGGTGTGTGATCTGGTCTCGATTTCATTGCCTTGGATGGACGCTTCCCTTGAGAGGATGGCGCCCCGCGGCGTCAGAGCGGGTGGATGACGGGGCCGTGACCGCAGCCGGACGGCTCGCCGCCGTGGCAGCCGTGCGGGTCGCTGCCG
Source organism: uncultured Alphaproteobacteria bacterium (assembly GCA_963828185.1). Taxonomy (GTDB): domain Bacteria; phylum Pseudomonadota; class Alphaproteobacteria; order Rhizobiales; family Beijerinckiaceae; genus Rhodoblastus. The sequence goes on from CAWHDV010000020.1 coordinate 52,790, forward strand.
TAATGTCCGCCGTCATGGTCGCAACCGGTGGGGAAGCCACGGTGCGCGTCGCCGTCCTTGCCGCAGTCGTAGCCGGTGTTCTGGTGGCCGTTCTTGTAGCTGTCCGTGTCGCCGCCATACGAAGTGGAGTTGGACGGGCTGTTGAGTTCGGAGCCGAAGGCGTTCTGCCAGGTGCTGTCGGTCATAAGTCATCTCCTTGAGTTGAGGTGTGTGATCTGGTCTCGATTTCATTGCCTTGGATGGACGCTTCCCTTGAGAGGATGGCGCCCCGCGGCGTCAGAGCGGGTGGATGACGGGGCTGTGACCGCAGCCGGAAGGCTCGCCGCCGTGGCAGCCATGCGGGTCGCTGCCGTAATGTCCGCCGTCATGGTCGCAGCCGGTGGGGAAGCCACGGTGCGCGTCGCCGTCCTTGCCGCAGTCGTAGCCGGTGTTCTGGTGGCCGTTCTTGTAGCTGTCCGTGTCGCCGCCATACGAAGTGGAGTTGGATTGGCTGTTGAGTTCGGAGCCGAATGCGTTCTGCCAGGTGCTGTCGGTCATGAGTTCATCTCCTTGAGTTAAGGTGTGTCCGGTGTTTCAGTTGGTATCGCGTCGGTTCATCTCGATCAGCGATGGGGACACCTTGCCCTGAATGAGCAGGTCTCGCTGTGAAGTGGGCCACAGGCGCATTGTTTTCGGTGGCCGTTCTGAGGGCGACGACAAACGGCGGCCCTCTCGTCCCCTGACTTTTTTCGCGTGCTGTCGTATCCTGCGGGCAGGAAAGATATCCGGAGCCTGCCAGGAGAGCCGCATGTCGCAGAAGCCCGTCGAGCCTGAGTTCCTGCGCCTGGACAGGCTGGAAATCTTCCAGAACCTCTCCGCCGAGGTCATGGAGCACGTGACCCGCCGCGCGCAGCGCCGGACGCTGCAAAAGGGCGAATTGCTTTTCAATCTCGGCGATGCGTCTGACGCCCTTTATGTCATCGCCTCAGGGAGAATGCGGATCTGGACCGTCTCGGCCGCCGGCGTGGAGGTGACGCTGAACGTGCAGATCGCCGGCGCCATTTTCGGAGAAATCGGCATGCTCGACGGAAGCATGCGCACGGCGGGCGCTTCGGCGATGACGCCGACCGAACTCATCAGCATCTCGCGCAAGACCTTCTTCAACGCGCTGGACCAGGATTCCCAGCTCGCTCGCAACGTCATCGGATTGCTCTGCCAGAGGTTGCGCTGGACGACGGCCCGTGTGGAGGACGCGGTCCTGCGCCCGGCGCCGCAGCGGCTGGCCAGGCTGCTGGGCCACCTGGCCCAGGAACATGCCCGCCGGACGCCGCGAGGCAGCGAAATCACCATCAAGCTGACGCAGGGCGAACTCGCCCAATGGACGGCGATGTCGCGGGAAAGCCTGAACAAGCTCCTCAACCGCTGGATCGACGATGGCGTCGTCTTCCAGGAGAAGGGCGTGCTGACGATCTGCAAACCCGACCTGCTCGAGGACTTGGCGGAGTCAGGCGAGTGACGCTCAGTGCGGCCCGGCCAAAATAGCCTTGGCGCGGGTGACAAAACTCCGCCGCTCCTCGTCGTTGGGAATTTCCTGCGCGAGCGTTCGGATGAGGCGCCCCGCGTCGGGGTTCTCCGCCGCCTCGCGACGGACGAGCAACCCGGCGACCGGTCCGAGATGGACCGCGAGGAGATGCGCGAGCTGATCGAGGCTTGCACGGTCGAGCGTGGCGGCGGCGTTGGTCGGCTTTGTTTCCGCAGCCAGCTCGTCGGGCGGCGGCGGGGCGATGTCGGCCCTCGACGCAACTGGAGCTATCGAGGGCGGAGCGTTGATTGGCGGCGTTTCGACCATGGCTGGCGTTTCAGCCGGCATGATCAGCGGCGCCGCCTTGGGTAGCCGGGGGATCGCCAACACATCGCCGGGCTCCGTGGGCGGCGTGAATTCCCGCCGCGGCGCCGGGATGGGCGCGACCGTGCGATCGAGCAGGTCAGCGGCCGGGCTCGCCTCGCTTCTCGGCGGCGGAGCCAGCACACGATAGGTCTCGATCCGTCGCGAACTGTGCTTGAGCGTGGGGACGCCGCTGTCGGTGAAAGTCGCCGCGACATGCGAGGCGACCGCCTCCATCACCGAGGCCGAAACGAGGACGCCGCCGGGCGCCGCCAGGCTCTCGAGACGGGAGGCGATGACCAGCGTCTCGCCACAGGGAAGCTCGTCCTGGAACAGGACTTCGCCGAGGTGCACGCCAATGCGCAATTTGAGGGCATAAAGCTTCGGCGATTCCGCCAAACGGGACTGGACGCGCAAGGCGCAGCGCACGGCGTCGACCGTGCTTTCGAACAACGCGAAGATGCCGTCGCCGGGCAGGCCGAAGAGCCACCCGCCATGGGCCGCCAGTTCATCGATCGCCAGCCGGCGGGTGATCAGGAGCGCGTCCAGGGTCCTGGTCTCGTCGATGGACACCAGTCCGCCGAAATTGGCGATGTCGGCGGCGAAAACCGCGCGCAAGCGCCGGCGCGGGGCCATCGGTTCGGGAATGCGCCTGGCGCCATTCGCGCGTCTTTGAATGCGACGCTCGCTGCGCGATGGTGGAGGGCCGGAAACGCCAGGGCCGGGGCTTTGTGTCTGCCTCATCTCGATCCATCCTGCACGTCAGTGGGTCCTCGCCGCCGGCTGTTCGCGGAGCGCCAGAAAATGCGCTTTCGCGCGCTCGTCGGGGCTTCGGTCGGCGAGCCGGCGATAAAAATCATCGCGGCCCACCGCCGTCCGCGCCTCCCGGATGACGAGGCGGCTGGCGACCGGCCCAACCACGGAAACCAGCATATCGGCCGCGGCCTTGATCTCGGCGTCCGAAATCATCTCCTGAGCTCTTGCGGCGGCCATGCCGATATCATCCCTGAGCAGCCTTTCGGCGGCCTTGCGGAACAGCGCGATATCGGCTTCGGTCCGGATCTGGCTGCTCAGCAACGCCAGCAACGCGTCGACGTCCTTCGTCTCCTCGAGCGCCTGCTTGACGACAACTCGCGCCATTGGACCCAGCCAGCGCGCCAGCGAACGGCTCAGCGCGTCCACGGCGGTGAGCGATAGCTGTCCCGCCATGGTCACGTCCGCTCGCGCGGGGTCAGGGCCGACCGCAGCGCTTTCGGCCGTCGCGCGGGAAAGCTTGATGAGATCAATCGGCGCCTGATTGTCATGATGCCGGGCCTCGATCGCCGCGTTCAGCGCCTCCATGAATTGCTCGGCGGTCTGGAACCGGTCTTCGGGGTTTCGCGCCAGCGCCTTGAGCGCGACGGCGTCGATCTCGCTCCACAATTCCTGCCGCAACGTCAGGATGGAAGGCGGGAGCTCGTTGAGGAGCTTGCGCATGAGATCCGGCAGGTCGAGCGCAATGAAGGGCTTGGCGCCTGTGAGCAATTGGTAAAGGATGACGCCGGCCGAAAACAGATCGGCCCGCAAGTCGGCGGGACGCCCCAGGAAGCGTTCCGGCGCCATATAGTTCGGCGTGCCCGCCGCCCCGAGGCCGTTTGGCTTTGTCAGTTCAAGCGGGTCGAGTCGCGCGACGCCGAAATCGGCCACTTTCACGGACGCGGCCGATGGACAGAGGATGTTGGCCGGCTTGACGTCGCGGTGGATCACGCCCTTGGAATGGGCGTGATCGAGCGCCAGCAGGATCTGGGTCATGATCTCGCCGATTTGCCGGAAAGGGATCAGCACGCCGGCCTGGATCACGTTCTCCAGCGTGCCGGCGTCGACGTACTCCATCACGATGTAAGGCCGCCGTTCATGCTCCACGAGGTCGAACACCGTGACGATGTTCGGATGCAGGCAGCGAGCCGCCGATTGCGCCTCGGCGGTGAAGCGCTTGAGGAACGCTTCCGAAGTCGTTGACGTCGCTGAAGATCTCCGAACGCAAGGTCTTGATGGCGAGCGGCCGATCGATCTGTTCGTCATATCCCTTGTAGACGATGCCGACCGCTCCCCGCCCGATCACCTGATCGATGCGGTACTTTCCGACCCGTCTGGGAACTGCCTCGCCGTTCATCGCGGTTCTTCTCTCTTTGCCGGCCCTGTCGAATAAACCAGCTCACTTATCGAGCAATTTCATCGCGTAATCGAGACTGCGGCGCATCCGGTTGAACGAGCGGGACAGCGACGACACTTCGTCCGAGCCCGGATATTCGAACTCGGGGATCGAGGTGTCGCCCATGCTGTAAGCCTCCGCGATCTTGGCCATGCGGTTCACCGGCGAAATCACGTAGCGGTTGAGCAGAACGTTCAGGAGGATGAGCAACGCCAGGAAGATGCCGCTGGAAACGCCCACGAACAGCAAAAGGTTGCGCCAGACCTTCGCCAGGGTGGCGCTCATCGGAATCGAGATGATTTGCGCGATGATGGTATGGTTCAACTTCCAGCCGAAGCCGTTCTTGGCGCCGTAGATCGCCACCATCGACGCCGGGGCCGCCGCGGGCGTCGAATGGCATGCCAGGCAGCTCTCGTCCTTGACGATCATTGGATAGCTTGCCGTATACTGCTCCCCCTCCTCCGTCGTGCGGATGCTGATATCCTTTTCGAGCTGGGGATTGGCGTCGAATTTTTCGATGAGCGCCTGCTCCCAGCCTTCCGCGCGGTCGGCCGGGTTGGTTGGATCGAGCGCCGCCTCCTTGTACGAATATTGCGGGTAAAAGTTCCGAAATTTCCGGAAAACGGTCTGGGCCGAGAACGATGGAACTGTCTGGGGCAGGAACTGGATCGCGGACTGATCGTCGAGCAGAGGCCGGATTTCATCGCTGGTGTATTTGCGCACGGCAATCGCCTCGTCGCGCAGCACGTCGATCTGCGATTGCAGTTGTTCTATGGCCTCACGCCGGGAAAGCTGGTAGAATGGCCACAGGGACAGGGCGAGTCCAGCAAAATAACAGGCCGCAAGGATGATGTTGAAACGCAGTCGCAGTCCCATCTTAGCACCCACTGAGTAGCAGGTTGGCCGGATAAAACCTTCCGTGAAGGTTAATCCAAATCGGGCGCCAGTGCGATGGATTCTTTTGGATCGGGAATCACACAGTCGTGGGGTTGGCAATGGCCGGAGAGGCTCGGATTGGCGAGCGCCCGCGGCGGGTCCCGAAGGCGACTGATCGCAGCGCTGGTCGCGCTGGCCCCGATCTGGGCGCCCTTGCGGGCCGAGGCCGCCGGCAGGGTGGCGTTGGTCATTGATGGCGAGGACTACCAAAAGCTGCCAAGATCGGGCATCAGCGCAAAGGACGCCAACGACATCGCCGAGGCGCTGCGAGCGAAGGGATTCGAGGTCCTCCTCGGCGTCAATCCTTCCAACTCGCGCGCGAGAGCCATCCTGCTCGATTTCGCCCAGAAAGCGAACGGCGCCGATCTCGCCGTCGCTTTCCTGATGGGTCACGCCACCGCTGCGCGCGGCCAGAGTTATTTCCTGCCCATCGACACTGATTTGGGTTCGTCCACGGACCTCTTCTCGCGCGGCGTCTTGATCGCCTCCGTCGCCCAGGTCGCAGGCAAGGCCAGGGCCGGAGCTGTAATCGTGCTGATGACGACGCCGAATTTCGAGCCGGCGGTCCCGGGTCTCGACCCGCGCCCCGAATATTCCGCCGAAAATCCGAAATCTGTTGTCACTGTCTTCTCGTCCTCGGCAAAATTGCCGGTGTCGCGCATCGACGCCGTGAGCGCGCAGGCGGCCGACGCCGTCGTCAAGTCGCTGCAGTCGCCTGCCCCCAGTCTCGCCGATATTGTAAGGGCGGCGTCGGGAGGCGTCGGCGCGGTCTTTGGCGCAACCGCCGAAGTCAGTCTGGCGAAGCCGGCCCCGGCGCCTGCGATAGCTCCGACCACGAACGCGCAGGCGGAAGCCGCGGCCGAAAGGCGCGCCCAGGAAGAGGCCGCGCAACTGGCGGCCGCCCGGTTGCAATTGCAACAGGCCAAGACGCAGCTCGCAAAGGAGCAGGCGGAGAAGCAGCAAGCGCAGACCGCCGGTGCGTCGGCGCAGCCCGCCGCGTTCGGCCCCGCGCCTGTCGACGAGAAGCAGCTTGGCCAGAGGCAACGCCAGCGCATCCAGGAAAGCCTGCGGGACATGAGCCTCTACACCGGCCCGATCGATTCCATCATGGGGCCGCTGACACGCGAGGCGATCATGGGCTACCAGCGCCGCAGGGGCGCGAAGGTGACCGGTTATCTCACCCCCGATCAGTTCCAGGAGCTCGTTCCCAACGGCGACTGAGCTGGGCCAGCGTCGAAGCCGGTCTTCCCGGAGCGACGCGACGACGAGCGGCGCCTTCCTGGGCGTCTCGCGGTTGAAATATCCGTTCATGCCGCACTCATGAGCTGCTGCTTGACCCCGCCTATTGATTCAGCCTGGACGATCACACCCAAGCTTCCGCTTTATAAAGTTGATCGGTCACCGCTACCTCCCGGAGTCATTTATTGACGAAGCCGTTGGCAGCGACAGAACGAGACGCTGGGATCTGGCAGGAGGGGTCCACCGTGGTCGAACGAACCGGCGAGTTCTCATGTCGATGATTTATATGGGCAGCTTGGTTACGCGCTGTGAAGGCGGTCACTCCCGTCGCGGAGAACGCCGCAAGCCCGAAAATAATATCCTTGCCACCCCTGCGTGGGGCGTGGGGTGGCTCAAGAATCCTGTTCCGCGGAACGGACTTATTCGCGCAAAACAGGGAAACTGCGTTTGCTTCGGTAAACGATGGCAAATCGAGCCACCAATATTGTCGGCGAAGATCGAACCGATTTCGAGCAAGCCTTGGCTGAACGATTTGCATCTTGCGTCGCCCCCCTATAACCTGCGCCGCGATGGTTCCCTTCGGGGATCAAAAGGGAACGCGGCGCGGGCTGAAACGCCCAAATCCGCGGCTGCCCCCGCAACTGTAAGCGGTGAGCCTTTCGCCATTAACGACCACTGGGGCAACCTGGGAAGGTCGGCGGAAAGCTTTGACCCGCGAGCCAGGAGACCTGCCATCGCCGTGCAGCCGATCTCGGGCGAGGTGAACCGATGTCCTGTTTTCCGACCCTTCGGATCGCGCTGACTCCTTTTTCGCTGAACATGCGAGGGTGTCATGTTAGGGTTTTTGTCACGTATCTGGAATGAGAGCGACGCGGATCTGCGGACCCGCCTGATCGGCGTCTACAGCCTGTTGATCGGCGCCAATGTGTTGATCTGGATCTGGGCCTTCGTCGCCCTGCATGGCCATCCCGTCCTGCTTGGCTCGGCCTTCCTGGCCTATACGTTCGGTCTGCGTCACGCCGTCGACGCCGATCATATCGCGGCCATCGACAATTCGACCCGCAAGCTGATGCAGCAAGGGCAGCGGCCGGTCGGCGTCGGCCTCTATTTTTCGCTCGGCCATTCGGCGGTCGTCGTGCTGATGTCGATCGCCGTGGGCTTTGCGACATCGCAGGTCAGTTCGCATTTCGAGGATTTCAAGGCGGTTGGCTCCATCATCGGCACCAGCGCCTCGGCGATCTTCCTGTTCCTGCTCGCCGCCTTCAACGTGATCGTCATGATCTCGGTCTATCGCACCTTCCAGGCCGTCAAGCGCGGCGAGCCCTTTTCCGACGACGATTTCGACATTCTGCTCAACAGCCGCGGTTTTTTGGCAAGGATGTTCCGCCCGCTGTTCCGCATGGTGACCAAGAGTTGGCACCTGTTCCCGATCGGCTTCCTGTTCGGCCTCGGCTTCGACACGGCGACGGAAGTGGCGCTGTTCGGCATATCGGCGACGCAGGCGGCCAATGGCGTATCGTTTGGAACGCTGCTGGTGTTCCCGGCTCTGTTCACGGCGGGCATGTCGCTGATCGACACCACCGACGGCGTGCTCATGCTCGGCGCCTATGGCTGGGCCTTCATGAAGCCGATCCGCAAGCTCTATTACAACCTGACCATCACCGCCGTCTCGGTCGTCGTCGCGGTGCTGATCGGCGGCATCGAGACGCTCGGCCTGATCGGCGACACGTTCAAGCTGGAAGGGCCGTTCTGGCGCTTCATCGGCGCGCTCAACGATAATTTCGGCGTGCTCGGCTATGCGATCATCGGCGTGTTCGCAGCAAGCTGGATCGTCTCCGTCGTGATCTACCGCGTCAAGGGCTACGATCACCTGGAAGTCGGGGAAGCCGTCGCGCAGGAATAGGCTTTCAGGCGCCTCTGCCCAGCGGAGGCGCCTTTACTATTGGCGTTTTGAAAAGATCAATAGATGATGGTTGTCGATATTGGTCGGTCGACTGGTCCGGCGGGAGAGATAACGTATCCGGGAGGCCGGCAGGACGCTCTTTCCCGACTTGCGGTCGGTTCCTGAAATCTTGCTCAGAGTTTTCCGAATTAAGTCACTCTCGGCAAAAGCGATGGGGCCGCCGCCGATCGCCTCGCCCTCGGCCAGCGATATTGAAGCTTGGAACGCGCAGCGTAGCCGTCGGGCAGCGCTCGGCGCCGAAAACCGAGGGCCATTCGCCGAAGGCGAGGTTGGTCGTGACGATGGTCGACGTGCATTCGTAAAGCCGGCTGATCAGGTGAAACAGTAACTGGCTGCGGATTCCGACGAAGCCGGCCACCTATTCCAATCTGAAGCCGGCCAGGATTCCGATCTGAAGCCGGCCGGGTGTTCCGACGCGAAGTCGGCCACCTTGGAAGCGCCCTTTGGGTCGTTGGTTGAAGTTGCTGGTTCCTGTTCAGCGCGTCAAGCGGCGATCTCTTTTCGCTTGGCTTTTCGCAAGCTCTCGCCGTCGAGCGCGATGCGATAGGCGTTGTGCACGACGCGGTCGAGGATGGCGTCGGCGTGGGTCGGGCTGCCGATAATTTCGTACCAGCGGTCGACCGGCAACTGGCTGGTGATGAGGATTGAGCCGACATCGTAGCGATCTTCGACGATTTCCAGCAGATCGCGCCGCTGGTCGGCGGTGAGCGGCTCTGGCCCCCAATCGTCCAGAATGAGCAGCTTGGAGCGCGCGATCGAACGCAAGACCTTGTTGTAGCGCCCCGTTTCACGGGCGGCTTCGAGTTCGGAGAAGAGCCGCGGCGAGCGGCGGTAAAGCACCGAGAGGTCGTCGCGGCACGCCTTGTGGCCAAGGGCGCAGGCAAGCCAACTCTTGCCGACGCCGGCTGGCCCGGTAATCAGGCAGTTGCGCCGCTCGCGGATCCAATCGCATGCCGCGAGCTTGAGGAAAAGCGCGCGATCGAGGCCGCGCGCGGCGCGATAATCGACGTCCTCCACGCTGGCGGCGTGGCGCAGATTGGCCGCCTTGGCCCGCGCCTCGAAGCGCTTCTGCCGGCGCAGAAGAACTTCGCGGTCGAGCACCAGGCCGAGCCATTCGGCGTGGGTCAGCGCGCCCGCTTCCGGACTGGCCTGCAAATCCGTAAAGCCCTTGGCCATGCCATGGAGGCCGAGTTCATGCAGCTGATCGAGCGTGGGGTGGTTCAACATAAGGTTCCCTTTCATTGGAAGTAGTCGGGTTTGCGCAGGTTTTCATGGAACAGCAGCGGCGCCTCCTCGCTCGCCGGCGGTCGCCGCGGCTTGGCGTCGATGAGGCCGACGATGGCTTTGTAGGAGAGCGCGCCGATCGCCACCGCGCGCGCGGCAGCTGCTTCGACCCTCTCCTTCGGCAGGCCGCGGATATGGCGGAGCACGCCGAGACAGGTGCGAAAGCCCTGCTGGGGATGGCGTCTTGACGCGATGACGGCGAGGATCAGCGCCTCCATGTTCGGCCCTGTCGCGGCGGCCCAGGAGCGGAAGCGTTCGGTGGTCCAGGACGCATAACCGCGATGGTCTTTGGGCATGTGCGCCGGATCGGTTCCATGCGCCGCGCCGCCATAACGGCGCTCATGAGCGGCGACGCGCCGGCCCTTGTGGAAGATTTCGATGGTGCGCTGCGTGACGCGCGCGTCGACCTGCTCGCGGATCAGGCCATAGGGGACCGAATAGAAAAAGCCGTGAACCTCGATGTGATAATCGATGCCGACGCGCGCCAGCAGCCATTCGGCGGCGACAAAATCCTCCGCCGGCGGAGAATGAAGCGCTGCTTTCTCAATCGTTTCGAACAATTGCCGGCGACTGACGCCGATCCGGCGCATGACGGCGCCGTTCATCCGCGCAAGCGCCTCGCCGATGGCGGCGTTGGCCTCGGCCAGCGAGAAGAACGTCCTGTTGCGCAGCCGGCCGAGAATGTAGCTCTGGGCGAAGCGCACGCCGGCCTCGACCTTGGCCTTGTCGCGCGGCTTGTAGGGCCGCGCCGGCAACACGCCGACGCCGTAATGGTCGGCCATCTTGCCATAGCTGCGGTTGATCTCTGGATCGTAGAACGAGGCCTTGTTGACGCCGCTCTTGAGGTTGTCGGGTACGATCAGCTTCGGAACGCCGCCGAAAAAGCCGAACATGCGCACATGCGAGCCGATCCAGTCCGGCAGTTGTTGCGTCCAGGTCGCCTCGGAAAAGGTCAGGTTCGAGGCGCCGAGCACGGCGACGAAAATCTCCGCCTCGCGGATTTCGCCGGTGGCCGGATCGACGATCGGAAGCTTCTTGCCGGAATAGTCGACGAAGACTTTTTCGCCGGGCTCATGACGCTGGCGCATGGTCGGCGACAGGCGCCGCTCGAACTCGCGAAACAGATCGCAAAACCGCGAATAGCCATAGCCCGCCGAATGAGCCTCGCGATATTCCTCCCATAAAATCTGGAGGTTGACGCCAGGCCGCTTCAACTCCCGCGCCAGCGCCGCCCCAATGGGGATGCGGCGCAAGCGCTTTGCCAGCGCCCACGCCGGCCCGCGCAAACAATCTTCTCCAAAACCGCGTCGGTGAGTTCCGCCGGCAATGGCCAGGAAAGGCCAGCCGCCGCCGCGCGTTGATTTCGTCTTGAACCGTCAAGCGCGCCACGCCGATTGTGCGGCAGATTTCGCGCGCGCTCGCGCCGTTCGAATGAAGACGCAGCAAATGCTCGCATCTGTCTCATGGTCAGCTATCTCTTTGCCGGCATCCGGGGCCTCCTGGTTGGAAGCTTCCGCAATGCCTGATCAGCTGACCCTTGGGGCGTCGTTCTTACACTTCTCCGTTTCCGAAAAAACCGCCGGCGGAGGTGGCCGGCTTCACGTCGGAATGGTGGCCGGCTTCAGATCGGAACGGTGGCCGACATCAAATCGGAATACATGGCCGGCTTCGCGTCGGAATAGGTGGCCGGA